>JAUQWO010000061.1 GCA_030835135.1 Bacteroidota bacterium | reverse complement strand
CAGTTTTTCGCTTGCCCTGATCTGGTGGATCGCGGAACCGGTGCCGACCTACGTCACGTCCTTGATCCTGATGGCGTTGCTTGTCTTTCTGGATGGTTGGGACAGCAAGAGCGTGCTGGGTGTCCTCGGCTTCGATGTGATCTGGCTGAACGTCCTCGCGTTCATCCTGAGTTCGGTGCTGATCAAGACGAACCTCGCGAAGCGCGCGGCCCTGACGCTGGTGGTCCGTTTCGGATCGAGCGCACGCCCCATGCTTCTCGCCTTCCTCCTGCTGCAACTGTGCCTCGCACCGCTCATCCCCGCGACGGCGGCGCGGACCGTGATGACACTTCCGATCATGATGGTGGTCGGGGCGATCTATGGCGCAACGGCGGACACGCCGAACAATTTCGGCCGGAACCTGTTCCTGCAGAACCTTCTCGGGATCAACATCTTCTCATCGGCATTCATGACGGGGAGCACCGCTAACCTCATCGCGATCGCATTCATCGCGAACATGACCGGCTCCAAGGTGTACTACACGGACTGGATGTTCGCCAGCCTGCCGATCGCCCTCACCGCCATGGCCATCGCCTGGCTCATCGGACCGCGCCTGCTCTTCCGGCTCAAGCCGGAGGAGATGCGGCCGCAGATCACGGGCGGCATGGACGCACTCACCGGGCAGCTACACGCAATGGGGCCGGTCTCGCTGCGCGAGAAAAAGGGCGCCCTGATCTTCGGGATCGTCGTCTTCCTGTGGGTCACCGACCGTTTCCACATGCAGTGGTTCGGCTTCGAGATCGACGCGGTCATGGCCGCCCTGGTGGGCGCCATCATCACCCTCACGCCCCGCATCGGGATCCTGCAGTGGAATGAAGCGGACATCCCCTGGCATCTGATGATCTTCAGTGCGGGGGCGTATGCGGGCGGCCTGGCCCTGAACGACACGGGCGCCGCAACATGGGTCGTCCAGAACATCTTCCGGGCTCTCAATTTCGGGACCCATGTGAATTTCTGGACGGTCTACATCATCGTGATCTCGCTGATGATGTACTCGCACCTGGTCTTCACCAGCAAGACCATGCGGACGATCATCCTGATCCCGTTCATCATCGCGCTGGCGCAGGAGCTCGGGTTCAACCCGATCGCTCTGGCGCTGCCGGCGGCGTTCACGATCGATTGGGTGATCGGTCTGCCGATCAGCGCCAAACCCAATGTCATCCTTTTCACCACCGGACAGTATTCGGTGCTGGACAATCTCAAGATCGGATTCGTGATCGCAACCATCGGGATCCTGCTCCTGACGATCGCAGGGTTCACCTGGTTCCACGTCCTGGGACTCACGCCGGGACTCTAGGCAGCAAGGAACACCGCCCATGCGGATGCGTATCATCATAGTGCTTCTCCTCACTCCTGCTCCTCTCCTCCGGGGCGCAGAAGTCGGATCGTTCCGGCTGGAGGAACGGATCGCCATCGCCGGCACCGGCGGCGGAGAGATCACCTGCACGATCACGCCCGATGCGGCTCCCCTGCTGCTGCCGTTGGACATCCCGTTCGACCGGGGCATCCCCGGCGGGGAGATCTGCACATCCGACAGCAGCGTGTCCGCCGTCTATCGCGTCCGCGACGGCATCCCGATGCTGCACCTCACGGGCAGCCGTTCCTCAGCGGAACCACTGATGATCGGACTGCGGGTCGACTCCCTTCATGGATGGGGATCGAAGGCCGGCGCGTTCGGGAATCGCACCGTCGTCCTCAGTTTCCGCTCCACGACGCCCCGCCGGATCTCCCGGTACACCGGGGCACTCATCCTCCCGGAGGGGTTCACGGTCACATCGGTTGTCTCCTCGGAGCCTGCCCAGACCGAAAAGGAACCGGCGGCGCCGTTCACGATCTTCGACGCCGCAGGCCGCACAGGCATCAGCATTCATAGGGCGGACCTCGGACTCAGCGACGTCGCGCAGGTGACGTTCCGGATCAAGCCGGCGCACCACTCGCCGGTGCTCCTGATCTGCTGCTCTGTCATCGGGGTCCTCTATCTGATCTTTTTCCGCAACGTGTTGAAGGATAATGGCAATGGATCTTCTGCTGCGTAAGACCAGAAAACTCGAGGGGCAGATCGACGAATACCTCGACCTCGTCATCCGGGGCGCCCTCGTGTTCAAAGAAGGGATGAAGTGCTATCTGCGCGGACAGATGGACCAGTTCGCGGTGCACATGCAGGACCTCGAGAACATCGAGAGCACCGGCGATTCGCTCCGGAGGTCCATCGAGACGAAGCTCTATATGGAGACCCTCATCCCCGAATCGCGTGGCGACGTGCTGGGCCTGCTCGAGAGCAGCGACCGGGTGCTCAACAGGATCACGGAGACCCTGGCACAGTTCGACGTGGAAGTGCCGGAGGTCCTCGAGGAATTCAAACCGCTCTATCTCGACCTGACCGATGCCGCCAT
The DNA here is from genome assembly GCA_030835135.1 of Bacteroidota bacterium. GTDB lineage: Bacteria > Bacteroidota > Ignavibacteria > UBA10030 > UBA6906 > JAGDMK01. Next base: position 48,289 of record JAUQWO010000061.1, on the reverse strand, counting down.
GGCAACGGTCGAGCACATGGTCAGCGCCATCCGGGCGTATTTCCGGGAACCCGACCAGGTGCGGGACTATATCAACAAGGCCATGTTCTACGAGAAGCAATCGGACATGGTGAGCGACCGCATCAAGAGGAACATCTTCCGCATGGACATCCAGTTGAGCCGCAAGATCCACATGCGGTATTTCACCTATCACATCGAAGCGATCGCGGACGAGGCCGAGGATGTCTGCGACCGTCTGGCCATCGCCACCATCAAGCGGAGCATCTGAGCCGGCCATGATCAACTGGCTTTTCATCAGCACAGGGATCTTCCTCGGGTGGTCGCTCGGCGCCAACCATGCCGTGAACGTCTTTGGCACGGCGGTGGCCTCCCGCATGGTCCGGTTCCGTACCGCCGCGGTAGTGGCTGGCATTTTCGTCCTCCTGGGAGCGGTCTTCAGCGGGGCGGGCACGACGCAAACACTCAACACGCTCGGTGCGGTCAACGCCATTGCCGGCTGCTTCACCGTCGCCCTTGCCGTTGGCCTGACCGTCGCCTGGATGACCACGCTCAAACTCCCGGTGTCCACGTCCCAGGCGGTCGTGGGCGGGATCATCGGCTGGAACATGTTCACGGGTTCACCCACCGATCCCGCATCGCTTTCCAGGATCGTCTCGACGTGGCTGATCGGCCCGATCCTCGCGGCGGGATTCGCATTCGTCCTGCACACACTCGTCGCGATGGTCCTCCGGAACACGCGCTTCCACATGCTGCACATCGATGCATGGACGCGCACCGGCCTGATGATCGGTGCGGCGACTGCAGCCTACATGCTGGGCGCCAACAATATCGCAAACGTCATGGGGATGTTCGTCCCGGCATCCCCCTTCGCCGACCTCACCCTGTTGCGGATGGTGCGCATCTCCGGCACCGAACAGCTCTTCTTCATCGGCGGCGCTGCCATCGCGGTGGGCGCCTACACCTACGGTGAACGCGTCATGGCCACCGTGGGCAAGGACCTGTACAAGATCACGCCGCTCTCCGGCCTGGTGGTCGTTGCCGTGGAATCGGTCGTCCTGTTCCTCTTCACCTCGCAGTCACTCGAACGCGTCCTGGTCAACGCCGGACTCCCGAGTTTCCCCCTCGTTCCTCTGTCCAGCACCCAGGTGGTGATCGGTGCGGTCATCGGCGTCGGGCTGGCGAAGGGCGGGCGCGGGATCAACTACTCGGTCCTCCTCAAGATCGGGGCGGGGTGGGTCATCGCGCCGGTGGTCGCCTGCATCATCGCGTTCATCCTCCTGTTCTTCGTCCAGAACGTCTTCGAACAGAATGTCGTGCGGCTGACCCCGTATGCGGTCACCGCCGACGTGCTCCAGCAGGCCGGTCGCGACGGCATCGATACCACTGCCCTCTCGGACCTTGCCGGCACACAGTACGCCGGGTCATCCGCGTTCCGGAAGACCCTGGAGAGCAGGCGGACGTGGACCGAGCAGGAACTCGTCGTCCTGTTCGCCTGCGCGCGGCTCGATTCGATCGTCGTGGACACGCTCCGGGTGGATAGCCGGCTGGCGGAGGACTTCCTGTCGCCGTCGCAGCGCAGCGCACTGGTGAAGTACCAGGGAAGCATCTTCCCCCACCGGTGGCAATTCGAACAGGCACTGGCGCAGGCCTCCCCGGAGTGGACGCCGCTGCCGGGCAGCGAACCCGCTGCGCAGCACCGCAGAGAGCAGAAGGCCGTCCTGTACGATCTGTTCAGAAAGCATTGAGTCTCCCGATCACCCGAACACTGTCATACCTCTCACCATACTGTAAAGGAACAGCATCATGAAGACCGTCTGTTACGTGCTCCTGAGTATCATGCTGATGTCGTGGGCAGGCACCGCATATGCCCAGGGCGAGGGCGATACCCAAACCGGCACCAGGGTTCCCCTCGGGGTCGAGGCGCGGTCCGGCAAGCTTGTCTTCGAATCGAAGGACGGCGATTTCAAGTGGTGGATCGATTCCCGCATCCAGATCGATGCCGCCATGTTCTTCGAGAACAAGAACCCCCTCAGCAACGGCACGATCATGCGCCGCGCCACCCTGGCCCTGAAGAGCGTTCTCTGGAAGGACTGGCAGGCGGAATTGGATATGGACTTCGGGGACGCCGTGCTGGATGCCCGCGACATCTGGATCCGGTACAACTTTCCGAAGATGAATGCGGCCCTGCAGGTCGGTAACTTCAAGGAGCCCTTCGGCCTCGAACGCCTGAACAGCTCGCGCCTCCTCACCTTCCTCGAGCGCTCCACGATGTCCAATGCCTTCCCGCTGGGCCGCCGTATGGGCCTTGCCGGCAGGTACTGGGGCGATCTCGGCCAGGTGACCGTCGGTGTATTTGGCCATGAACTCGGCACGAGAGTGGACAAAGGGACTCTGGACGAAGGGGTCTCGACCAACGTGCGCGTCACCTGCGCCCCGATCAATACCAAAGGACGGACCCTGCACATCGGTGCCGCTGCATCGTACAAGACGCCTGACGTGACCCCGGACCTGGCTCCCAACACGATCGAGCTGAAGGCGCGGACAGAGACCTATGTGTTCGACCCGAAGCCGCTACATACCGGCGACATCACCGGCGTGAATCACTATGATCGTTTCGGTGGCGAACTTGCCGGCGTGTACGGCCCGCTCTACCTCCAGGGCGAAGTCCAGGCCACGTCCGTGAAGCGCTGGTACGGAAAGCCGACCGCAACGTTCATGGGCGGCTACGGTACCGTGAGCTGGATGCTCACCGGCGAATCGCGCGTGTACTATGTGGACGAGGGCGAGTTCGGCCCGATCGACGAACCATGCTCGGCATGGGGCGCCGTGGAGCTGGCGGCCCGGTACAGCGTGCTCAGCCTCAACGACGCCGATGCGGGCATCAATGGCGGCAAATGCAACCAGCTCATGCTCGGGCTCAATTACTACCCGAACACGAACTTCAAGATCCAGCTCAACTGGTCATCCGTGAAGCTGGATGAGTATGCCACGAGCAAGGGACGCATGGTGGGCGGCGACACGTTCTCGTTCCTCCAGATGCGGTTCCAGGCATCGCTCTGATCCCGGGATTTTCTGAATTCATTTGCGTAACTTCATGTAAGGACGACATCATGCGTACAGCAACGGCACTCGGTCGGAGCGTGCTCCTGGGCATCGGACTCATCGTCGTGAGTTCCTGTTCACGTCAGGAGCCCGCTCTCGTGGAACCGCCCCCGGTGGTCCCCGGCGAGGTCATTTTGAACGAGGTCTATTCCCGCGGCACACCCGGCAACCTGGACTGGGTGGAGATCTACAATCCCTCCTCCCTCCCCATCAATATCGGCGGATACAAGATCTATGATGCAGGCGGGCAGACGGGTGTCAAGGAAAAGAAAACGATCCCCGCCGGCGCGATCGTCCCGGCGATGGGATTCTACGTGGTGGTCACGGACACGAACTCCAGCGCGGCAGTGTCCGATGGCTTCGGGCTTTCCAGTGCTGGCGAACAGGTCTGGCTCGAGAATGCGAGCGGCACGCTGATCGATACCATCACATTCCTCGCGATGGACACGGCGCAATCCTACGGCCGCTATCCTGACGGGGGAACCATCTGGGCGGTGTTGTCGCAGTTCACCCGCGGCGCAGCGAACAGGCAGTAGCGATACCCCGTGGGACGGTGCGGCCGTTGGCTGGCCACACCGCCCCACGGTTCCTCTGAACCAACCGTCACGTCGGCCAGGCTGTCGTGACACTCACATTTCTGGAGAGACCATGAAACGAAGCATACTGTTCCTGGCGATCCTGGTGCTGCTGTGTGCGACCACCCTGATCAGCTATGGCCAGTCCTCCGTGAAGATGAATGAGGTCTTCACGCGGGGCACGGCGGGCAACCTCGATTGGATCGAGATCTACAACGGCGCAGCAACCCAGCTCGATGTCAGTGGCTATAAGATCTATGACACCGGCGGCCAGGGCGGCACCAAGACCAAAAAGGCGCTGCCGGCGGGAACGATCGTTCCGCCCAAAGGATTTTACGTCGTGATCACCGATACGAACACCAGCGCTTCCATCGTCGATGGCTTCGGCCTCTCGAGTGGCGGCGAGACCGTGTGGCTCGAGAATGCCAGCGGCACGGTCATCGACAGCGTCGTGATCCCCGCGCTCGGGCTCGATACCAGCTGGGCACGCAAGCCGGACGGCTCAACGAATTTTGTGAAGCTGTCGCCGATGACGCGCGGCACCAACAACGAACCCCTCATCGTCATGAACGAGGTCTACTCGCGCGGCGCGGCCGGCAACCTCGATTGGATCGAGATCTACAATGGCGCAGCGGTCCAGATCGACGTCGGTGGCTACAAGATCTATGACGCGGGCGGTCAGGGCGGCACCAAGCCCAAGAAGGCCCTTCCCGCCGGGACACTCATTCCCTCCAAGGGATACTATGTCGTCATCACCGATACGAACACCAGCGCCTCCATCCTGGATGGCTTCGGCCTCTCGAGCGGTGGTGAGACCGTGTGGCTCGAGAATGCCGGCGGTTTCATCATCGACAGCGTCGTGATCCCGGCCCTGGGCGTCGATACGAGCTGGGCACGCCAACCGGACGGCACCGTGACCTTCGTGAAGCTCAGCCCCCTGACCCGCGGCGTGACGAACGGTGGGAGCACGGCGGTCGAAGAACAGGAAGCGATCGTGAGCCGTTACGCCCTCCATCAGAACTATCCGAATCCCTTCAACCCGACCACGACCATCAGCTATGACATGCTGACGGCATCCGAAGTCAGCGTGAAGGTGTACGACATGCTCGGGCGCGAAGTGGCAACGCTGGTCGACGGCCAGCAATCGGCCGGACGTCACGCCGTGACGTTCGACGCCCGTGGCCTTGCGTCCGGTGTGTACCTGTGCAGGCTCTCGTCGGCGAATTTCGCCGCGACCACACGCCTGCTGCTGATGAAGTAACTCTCAGTCTCTCCCGACGGGCCGGCGTGCACACTCCCGGCTCCGGCCCGCGGGTTTCTTCACCTCCTCCAGGGGCGTTTCCATGCGGCAGCCGATGACCTTCCTCGCCACCACCATACTTCTGGGCATTCTGAGCTGTGCGCGAAACGAACCACCCGTCACTCCGGCGGAGTCCACGTTGCCGGTGAAGGACCTCACCCTGATCAGCGTCGGCACCATGAGCATCGGGGAGCCCTCCGGCCTCGCCTACGCACCGAGAACAGGAACGCTGTATGTGGTCTCCGACTCACGCCAGGAGATCTTCATCATCGATACGACCGGCAAAGTGCTTTCTTCCATTCCCGTGGCTGCCACGGACATGGAAGGCATCGCCCTTTCCGCCAACGCCGATACCATCTATGTGGTGGAAGAGACCGCGTCACAGATCACCCGGTTCCTCCCCAACGGAACAAAGGTCTCGTCGCAACCCGTCCTTGTCAGGACCGATCCTAAACACGCGCTTGAAGGGATCACCGTCAACCCGGACGGCCACATTGTTGTGCTGAACGAGAAGGCACCGACCGCGCTGGCAGAATTCTCCGGTCCAACGGAAGTACGCCGCCTCACCCTTTCCGAGACCTCGGATATCTCCGACATCTGCTACGACGCGGCCACCGATGCCTGGTGGGTGATCAGCGACGAGTCAGGCAAGGTTCTTAAATATGCGCGCTCGGGCCAACTACTGGGTGTCTGGGCCTCGCCCCTGGAGCAGGGAGAGGGGATCGCGTTCATCGGCGATCGGATGTATCTGGTATCGGATTCTGATGCCAAATTCTACGTTTTTGCCCGGCCCTGATCCCGGCAGTCCATCACACGCCCCTGCCGTACCCGGGCTCGGATCCCTGTTCCTGAGCCTCCCCGGTGATTTCCATCACAGTCCGGGATCCTCCAGAGAGCGATATTGATCCTGTTCACCAGGCAGTAGCCTCTCACCCGGGAAACATCATGCACCTGCGAATCACATTGCATCGGGGGAAGATCATTTCTCTGGCCTTGCTGTGCCTGGCGATCGTCGCCGGTCAGGCACCGCTCCATGCCATGGAAGGCCCGATCAAGGTGGTCATTCTGGGGTCATCGACCGCAGCAGGGGCGAACGCTGATCCCCTGTCAGAGTCCTGGGCGAACATGTTCGCCACCGCATTGGGCGTCTCCAACCCTGGTTCACAGGTGACCAATCTCGCGGTGGGCGGATTCACCACGTGCAATGTGATGCCAACGGGCACAGTCCCGTTCGGCGTCTGGAATCATCCGGCCTTTCTCCCATCGCCGGGCCACAATATCACCGCCGCTCTCGCCCTGGATCCGGACCTGATCCTCGTGAATCTGCCGACCAATGATTCCGATGTCCTGATCCCGGTCGACATGCAGATAGCGAACTACGCTACGATCGTGGCTCTGGCTGCCGGTCATGATGTGCCGGTATGGATCACCACGTCGCAACCACGGAGTACCATCGCTGCCGCCCAATCACTGATCCGCACAATGGTCGACGCGACGAATGAAGCCTTCGCCGGGAGGTGCATAGATTTCTGGTCGGGTCTGGGCGATGCCTCCGGCAACATCCTCCCTGAGTACAATGCTGATGGGACACACCTGAACAACGCAGGACACCTTCTCCTCTTCAACCGGGTCATGGGCACGGTGACGTACGATCGTCCGACCGGTCCGTTCGTGGCGATGCATCCACGCGCACGAACGGTGACCGAGGGCGATACCGTATCCTTCGACGTGATCAGTTATGGAGGCGAGACGGTGACGTTTCAATGGCAACGCAATGGTGTGGATATTCCCGGTGAGACCGCGGCGCACCTGTTCATGACAGAGACCTCGCAGGCCGACAGCGGGGCGATGTTCCGCTGTGTCATCACCCGGGGGACCGAACAGACCATCTCGAACGAAGCCCCATTGACGGTGCATGCTCTCCCGGGTTCACCGTCATCGTTCATCGTCTCAGACGACTTTTCGACCGGAATACTCGATACCGGCGTGTGGACCTTCCGTGATCCCAAGCAGGATGCCACACTGAGCTTCACCGGCACGGGGTCGACCGATGCGTGGCTCACGATCGAGCTCCCGGGAGGAACAACCCATGACCTGTGGATGTACGCAAACGACGCACCACAGATACTCCAGCCGTTCCCCAATCAGAGTTTTGCGGTTGAGGTCAAGTTCGCCTCGATACCAGCACAGAAGTATCAGATGCAGGGTCTTGTTGTCCAGAAGGACAGCGCGAATCTCGTTCGTTTCGACGTGGTCCGGCAGGGCACGAGGGTGCATCTGTTTGCCGCTACGTTCACGCAAGGCGTACCAACGATCCGACAGGATTCCGCGCTGGGCGGTACGCCTCCGCAGTACCTCCGGCTTCAGCGTTCCGGGGACCTCTGGACGGGATCGTTCTCCTATGATGGACAGATCTGGAAGGTCGCCACGACATTTTCGTACTCCACAGTGACGACCGCAGGCGGTGTCTTTGCCGGCAATGCCGGAGACACCCCTGAGGCCACACCGCCGTTCACCGCGCAGGTCGACTACTTCTTCAATACGGTCGTACCGATCGACCCCGAAGATGGTCCCCGATCCCCGGCGATCCTCGCCCCTGCCCCCGGCGCGGTCGGTCTCGGTGGTGACGTCACCCTCCACTGGAATTCGACAGGGAACGCGCAGGACTCCATAATCATCACCGCCGACTCCCTGATGTCGGAGCCGGCGGCGGTCGCCGTGACGGTCGCGTCCGCCACCCCATCACTTGATCTTTCAGGACTTCTTCCGGGCACCACCTACTTCTGGAGGATCCGCAGCTCCCGCGATGACGTCTGGAGTCCGTGGTCCGCCGTGGCGGAATTCACCACGGCGCCCTCTGCGATGGTCTTGCGTAGCACACTGACCGATTCGATGGCGCACTTCACCCCGGATACCACGTGGGCCGGCACCGTTGCACTGCATCCCGGCGATTGGGAGTACGGGCCCGATCAGCCGATCCCTGTGTCGATGCGGATGGACGACACATTCGCTTTCTCATCATACACGCTGACCATCCACTGGGATCCCGCAGAGCTCTTCTGGAAGGGCATCGGGGCGACAGGCTCTCTGAGCGCAGGGGCGACGTCGACAACGGCGATCGTAGACTCCAACGCAGGCACCGCGGCGTTGTCCATCGCGTTCCCGGATACCGTGCGCCCCGCACCCGGAGAGAGCCTCCTCGGCGTCCTTTTCGGGATACAAAGGCCGGGACGATCATTTGTCACGGTGGACCAGATCCGGTTCTCCGCAATGTTCGGCTCTGCGACCTTTCAAGCCGTGGCGATCGCAGAAACGCTCACGACATCTGTGCTCCTTGGGGATGTTGCATCTGCCGGAGGCGTGACAGTCCGGGCCGATGGTCAGGTGGATTTCGATGATCTGATCGCATGGTCGCTGGGGTACTGGTCAACGAGCGCGGATACCGGTAGCACGGCCGGATACTACCGCCGGAAATTCGATTTCGGGCCGACCGTCGATGGAACTCCGTATTCCCTTCCCGTGCCCGACGGACGCATCAATTTCGAAGACCTGATGATCATGGCTTCGATGTACGGAACGACGGGCTCGACCGTTGTGCCGAAGACCGGTCATCGCTCCGAAGCGGTCATCGGAGTACGGATCGGCACGGGGATCCAGGAGGGTGAGACAACGGTCACACCCGTCCTTCTGACAGGGAACGCACCCGACGTCCATGGCCTGGCGCTCCGCATCACCGGGATCGGCCAGGGCCCGGTCCGCGTCACCCCGGGTCCTCTGCTCGCTGCCATTTCTCCGGCCCCGCTGGTCTTTGTCCGGACACTCGGTGACGACGCGGAGATCAACATTGCCACCATCGGAGGGGATAGCCGTTCGATCATGCCCGGTGGCGAATTGGTGACGGTCCGATCCCGTTCCGGTGGTTCCGTCACGGCCTCCCTCATTGATGCCCGGGATGGACAGAATCAGTCGCTTCTCACGACGTCACAGAATGGTGGTCAAGGCGCGGCTCCGGTGCGCCATGCGCTGGAACAGAACTATCCGAACCCATTCAATCCCGCGACAAGTATCCGGTTCTCGGTCCCGGACAGACAACTGACATCGCTCCAGGTCTTTGATGTGCTGGGGAGGAGCGTTGCCACGCTCGTGCACGAAGTCAAGGATCCGGGCACCTATACCCTGTCATGGGACGCCACCGGTCTCCCCAGCGGCATGTACCTCTGCCGGATGGTCTCCGGCCCGTTCACAGCGACCCGGCGTCTGATGCTCGTAAAATAGGGCGCCATGGCGCGCAGGGCCGTGAGACCGGACGTTGAACGCCCCGGCGGTCGGGAACAATCGCGGATCTCTCTGCGTTGACACGTATGTAGTAGAGTACACCGGTCCTTTGACATCGATCCACCTGCACGCCATTCCTGGATTCCATCCGAAGGCCGGACCCGTATCCATTCCACACAACATTCCGGGGCTTCGATGGCTTTTGATCTCCCAGCTGGCAGAGCGCTTGCTCGCGCGGGTCTTCTCATCCTTGCACTGCTCACCGTCCTCCGCCCGGTCGAGGCGGTCTCCCAGAGTCCAACGCTGCGCGTCGTCGTTCTCGGTTCCTCGACGGCAGAGGGCGCCAATGCTTCCCCCATCTCCCTCTCCTGGGTGAACCAGTACACCGCGTGGCTTGCGAATGCAGTCCCCGGTTCTGATGTCGTCAATCTGGGCATCGGTGGGTTCACGACATTCAGTATCATGCCAACAGGCAACGTCCCGCCGGCCCCCTGGAACACGCCCTCGTATCTCCCGGCAACGGGCAACAACATCACCGCTGCTCTGGCTCTCGATCCTGATCTCATCATCATCAACCTCCCGACCAACGACGCCGACGATCACGTGCCGGTGGATATGCAGATGCACAACTACGCGGTGGTCGTGACGACCGCGGCAGCACAGGGAGTCCCGGTCTGGGTAGCGACACCGCAGCCACGCACGACGCTGGATGCCCCCGGACACCAGCTGCAGTTCGCGATGATCACCGCTACCCGGGAAGCATTCGCCGAACGGACGATCGATTTCTTCACAGGACTCGGCGACACGCAGGGAGCCATTCTCCCCGCCTATGCATCTGACGGAGCACACATGAACAACGCCGGGCACGCCGTGCTCTACGATCGCGTCATCGCGACCGTCACGACAGCACCTCCGGCCCTGCCGTCCGTCACCATGCACCCCCGTGCCCGGTCAGTCACGGAGAACGATTCGACGTCGTTCCTGGTCATCGCGATCGGTGGCGCGGGTCTCGCGTATCAATGGCAGCGCAATGGGGTCGACATCGACGGCGCAACGTCGGCACGGTACGCGATCGCGCAGGCGGCTGTCGCCGACAGTGGTGCCCTGTACCGGTGTATCGTGAGCAACGGGGCAGAGCACGATACATCGCACGCCGCACTCCTGGCCGTCCGGACCCTGTCCGTCAGCGGCGGCGGGGTGGTCTCTGATGACTTCAGCGGAGCATTCATCAACAACGCGCGGTGGACCATCGTCAACCCGTTGAACGATGCCACATTCTCGCTCACCGGGACGGGAACACAGAATGCGGGGCTGGCGATCAGCATACCTGCCGGGACGACGCATGATCTCTGGACGGGCTCCATGGATGCACCGCGCATCCTTCAGACCGTGTCGAACACCGACTTCTCCGTCGACGCCAAGTTCGATGGCACCATGAATGCGGAGTATCAGACCCAGGGACTCATCGCTGTGCAGGACGCCTCGACCTTCGTCCGCTTCGACTTCGTGCGCGATGCCACCAGGACGCGGTTCTTTGCCGCGTCGTTCAGCGGCGGCACGCCCACGGTGCGGAAGGATACCGCGATCACCAACGGGTCACCGCTCTACCTGCGCGTGAGCCGCACAGGCAACACGTGGACGGGTTGGTTCTCGTACGACGGGATCACGTGGAGGAATGCCGTGAGCTTCACGGCGGCGATCACCCTGACAGGTGTTGGCCCGTTCGCGGGCAACGCCGGCGCCGCACCACCGGCATTCACGGCACTGGTGGATTATGTCTTCGACACGGCTTCGCCCCTCGACCCGGAGGATGGTTCAGTTGCCCCGCAGGGACCCACGATCACCACGCAACCCCAATCACAGACGGTCGTTGCGGGCCAATCGGTGACCTTCACGGTTGCCGCGAGCGGCGCGGAACCACTTTTCTATCAGTGGCAGCGGGACACCGTCCCGATCGATGGCGCCACAACGTCCTCGTACACGATCCCGGCCACGAGCAGCGCTGACAGCGGCGTGAGCTTCCGCTGCGTGGTGACGAACGGGGTGAGCAGCGCAGTGAGCGCGACGGCCATCCTGACGGTGATGCCGGTCCAGGTCTCCCAGGCCGTGACATCGGATGATTTCAGCGGCGCATCGCTGAACACATCGCTCTGGACCATGGTCAACCCGCTTGGCGACGCATCGTTCACCCTCACCGGCACCGGAACGCAGGATGCACGTCTGGCGATCGCTGTCCCGGCGGGCGTGTCACACGACCTCTGGGTCGGCGGGTTCAACGCACCCCGGGTCCTGCAGTCCATCTCGAACACAGACTTTTCCATGGACGTCCGTTTTGAATCCGCGCTCGCATCCCAGTACCAGATGCAGGGCATCATCGTGCAGCAGGACGCATCGAACCTGATCCGGTTCGACATCGTCAAGGACGGATCGTCAACCCGATTCTTCTCCGCCACGTTCTCCGGCGGATCGGCAACAGTCCGCAAGGACACTGCTATCGCGGCAACCGGAGCCATCTACCTTCGCGTGCGGCGCCAGGGTTCCGTATGGACCGGTTCCTATTCATCGAACGGCACGACCTGGATCACCGCAGCTGTCTTCACGCATGCGCTGACAGTGACAGCGGCCGGTCCCTTCGCCGGCAATCATGGCATTCCGATCCCGGCGACACCCGCGTTCACAGCGCTGATCGACTATGTCTTCAACACGTCATCACCGATCGCACCCGAGGACGGCCCGTCGGCACCGGTGGCACCGACGGTGCTTGCGGAACCCCAGGCAGTGACGGTCACCGCCGGCCAGCCGGCCACATTCACGATCACCGCGTCGGGCACGGCCCCGCTGACCTATCAATGGCAGAAGAACGGGTCACCGGTGCCCACGGCCACCCAGGCGTCGTACACTATCACCGCGACCACGGCCGCGGACAGCGGTGCAACCTTCCGCTGCGTCGTGACCAACGGAGTGGGTGCCGATACCAGCGCGGGTGCCCTGCTCCGGGTAACGACCCCCCCAGCGGGCGTAACATCGGACAATTTCAATGCGCCGTCGCTGAACGGTTCGCTCTGGAGCTTCGTCAACCCTCTCGGGGATGCGTCCGTTTCAATGACCGGCTCGGCGGTGCGCATCGCCATCCCGGCAGGGACCCAGCATGATCTCTGGACGGGCTCCATGAACGCACCGCGTCTCCTCCAGACCGTCCCGAACGCGGACCTGTCGGTCGAGGCGAAGTTCGATGCCGCCATGAGTGCGGAATACCAGACCGCCGGCATCATTGCGGTGCAGGATGCCAACACGTTCGTCCGATGTGATTTCGTACGTGACGCCGTCAACACGAGGTTCTTCGCGGCGAGCTTCAGCGGCGGGACGCCAACGGTCAGGAAGGATACGGTGATCGCCGGTGGCACGCCATTGTACCTGCGCGTCCAGCGCACGGGCAACACATGGACCGGGTCCTTCTCGACCAACGGGACGACATGGCGGAGCGCGGTCACATTCGCATCCGCGCTCACGCTTACAGCCATCGGACCGTTCGCGGGGAACGCCGGATCGAATCCGCCGGCTTTCAATGCGCTGATCGATTACTTCTTCACCACGGCTGCGCCGTTGACGCCGAAGATCGGGGATGTCACCGGCATTCTACAGGCAGCCGGTACGGGCACGCCGGACGCCTATGGACTGATGCAGAACTATCCCAATCCGTTCAACCCGTCGACGACGATCCGGTATGCCCTGCCGGCCGCATCACAGGTGCAGATACGGATCTACAACACGCTTGGGTCGGAGGTTGCGACGCTTGTGGAAGGAGAACGGGGGGAAGGGCTGCACGAGGTCACCTTCGATGCGGCGGGACTTCCCTCGGGGGTGTACTACTGCCGGATGATCGCGGGAGCATTCACGGCCAACCGGGAACTCCTGCTGGTCCGGTAGCAACCGGGATCGAGAACACAGGGGCACCAGGGCCATACGATCGTGACGTAGGGGCGGTCCCGTACACGGGTCCGCCCCCCACACGTCCGGCGGTCACATCACTTCATGTTCTTCAGGATACCCAGCAGGAAGTTCCAGTACTTCTCCACCGTATCGATGTGGATGCGTTCTTCCGGTGAATGCACCATCTCGAGCGTCGGCCCGAAACTGAGCATATCCATCCCCGGATACCGTTCCCCGATGATCCCGCATTCGAGGCCCGCGTGGATCGCCTTGACCTCCGGTTCCTTCCCATACAGGTTCTTGTACGTTTGCTGCGCGACCTTCAGGACCGGCGAATTCAGGTCCGGCTTCCAGCCCGGATAGCCGTCGGTATGGCTTGCTTCCGCACCGCCCAGGGCGAAGATCGCATGGACGGTATGGCAGATGTCCATGATCTCCGATGCCACTGAACTCCGCTGGCTTGTTGCCATCTCGATCGCCTTCTTCGTCGTCTTGATCGTGGCAACGTTCGTCGAGGTCTCGACGAGCCCCGGGATGTCGGAACTCATTTTGATCACGCCATGCGGCAGCGCCGCAAGGGTCTGCAGCACCTTCCCCTGCAGTGCCTTCTTCACGACCTTCACTTTCCTGCTCTTCAGTGCCGTCAGGGTGATCGCGAGGTCCGGATCGACCGATCCGAGTTCTGCGCGGACCACATCCTGACACACGGCCACCAGCTTCGCGGCATCGTCCCGCTTCTTCTTCGGGATGCACACGATCGCCTCCGCTTCGCGCGGGATCGCATTGTGCTTGTTGCCGCCTTCGATGGTCGACAGGCGCGCGCCCATCGTCGCGAGGGCCGTCACGACCCGCGCAATGATCTTGATCGAGTTGCCGCGGTTCTTGTCGATCTCGAGTCCCGAGTGACCACCCTTGAGACCGGCCACCTTCAGTTCGGCGAGGATGCTCCCTGCCGGTGCCGGGTCGAGTGCGAGCTTCCACGAAGCAAGGGTATTCTTCCCGCCGGAGCACCCCACGTATACTGCGCCTTCCTCCTCCGAGTCCAGATTGAGCAGGGTCTTGGCGGTCAGGAAATCGGACCCGAGGTTGCTCGCACCCGTGAGACCGGTCTCTTCATCCACCGTGAAGAGGAACTCGAGCGGCCCGTGCTCCAGCGACCGGTCTTCCATGATCGCGAGACTCGTTGCCACCGCGATGCCGTTGTCGGCGCCGAGCGTGGTACCGTTGGCCATCATCATGTTCCCTTTCCGGACGAGCTGGATCGGGTCTTTGGCGAAGTCATGCACGGTGTCCTTGTTCTTCTCACAGACCATGTCCAGATGACCCTGGAGGACCACGGTCCCCACCCGTTCGCGGCCGGCGGACGCCGGTTTGGCAACGAGCACGTTGCCGAACTTGTCGGCCCGGGCCTGGAGGCCCAGCTTCTTCGCCGTGGTGAGCACATACGTGATGATCGCTTCTTCATGCTTCGAGCAACGGGGGATCTTCGCGATCTCGGCGAAGTACTTCCACACCAGCTCGGGTTTCAGACCTTCAATGGCTGCAGACATGAGGCTCTCCTCTCGTTCAACGTTGCCCTTGCGGGCGGATAGGCCCGGGTGTGCCGGGCACAGGATCAAGACCCATCGGCCCCGCTCGCGCCGGAAGCGGGAGCGGGGCCGATGGGTAACTCCCCGGATCTACATCATGGCGGTCGGCGGTGCCGGTTCATCGGGCCGGCCGGCCTTGGACAGCGGAACATAGATGAGGTACCAGGCAAGGATCGCGAAGACCGGTATCGCAAGCCATGGAGCGATCGCTCCCATGCCTGAAACGCTCCAGAATTCGGCCTTCTCACCCATCTGATCGCGTGCGAACACCACCGCGGCGATGAAGAGTCCGATCAGTGCCTCGCCGGCGATGAGGCCGGAGGCGGACAGGACGCCGGCATTCTCCACGCGTGCCTTCTGCGCGTCATTGAAGCCGCGCTTGGTCACCATCTTGTCCACGAGCCCGCGGATGATGCCGCCGATGAAGATGGCGAACGTCGTTTCCAGCGGCAGGTACATTCCCACCGAGAACAGCATGGGGCTGCGGACCTTGATCAGGATGAGCGATATGCCCATGGCGATGCCGACGATCACCAGCGGCCACGCCATCTCGCCGCCCACGATCCCCTGCGAGAGAGCGGCCATGAGACCGGCCTGCGGTGCCGAGAGGGTCTTGCCGCCGAACCCGCCCGCCGGATTACCGGCGAGGTCGGAGTTATGCAGGATGTACAGAGGGAAGAACATCACAAGCCCGGCGAGGATGACGCCAATGATATCGCCGACCTGCATCTTCCGCGGCGTACCGCCGAGGATATGACCGACCTTCAGGTCCTGGAGCATCTCGCCCGCGACCGCGGACGAGACGCAGACGACCGCCGCAACACCCAGCACGGCTGCAACACCCTGCGGACCGGTGACGCCGACGATCACCATCGTGAGTGCGGCCACGACCGTGGTGGCGAGGGTCAGGCCCGAGATCGGGTTATTGGAAGAGCCGATCATCCCGACGAGATTGCCGGAGACGGCCGCGAAGAAGAAGCCCGCGATGAGCATCACCACCGCGGCGAGAATGGCGCCCACGACCATGCCGGTGAAGTAGAAGTACAATGCGATCATGAGCGCGAAGATGATGAACACGCCCATGATGACGAGCTTGAAGGGCAGGTCCTGCTCCGTCCGGTTCGTTACCGCACCCGTCGATGCGGATTTCTTCACGTCGGCGATGCCGCGCTTGATGCCGAGGATGAGGTTCTTGCGCATCCGCCACAGCGTGTACGTCGCGCCGACGAGCATGCCGCCGACGGCGATCGGGCGTACGATGAACCGGTAGAGGTGGCCGGTGAGGGCAACCCAGGCGGCGGTCTCGTCCCCGTTGTTCAGCACGAGATATTGATCGATCTTCACCGGTCCGAGGAAGTACACGAGGAGAGGCACGAAGAGTCCCCAGGCAAGCAGACCGCCGGCGAAGTTGAGCGCACCGAGTTCCGGCCCGATGATATAGCCGACGCCGATATAGGCAGGCGTGGCGGCGGGCGCGGAGATCGTGGTCATGCCGCCGCCCGCGACCTTCTCGGCATTGTCCGTCAGGCCCAGGCGCACGAACCCTTCCTTCACCTTCCCGATCATCACGTGGAAATCATTCGACGCGCGGAACACGCCGAAGCCATCGAGCAGCTTGATGAGTGCGCCGACGCCCATGGCCCGGAAGAGCTGGAGGGCAGCATCGGCACCACGCTGTCCCGCCTTGTGGATCTCGCCTGCTGCGACCGATTCCGGGAACGGCAGGGAGGAATCCTCGACCATCACGCGGCGCAGCACGGTGACAAACATGATGCCCAGCAAGCCGCCGAGGATCATCAGCGCTGCGGAGGTGAGGTATTCGGTCCACATGGACCCGGTGTCGAATTTCCAGAGGCCCAGCACAACGAAGGCGGGGATCGTGAAGACCGCGCCGGCAGCGACGGACTCGCCGATGGATCCGACGGTACGGGCGAAGTTCTCTTCCAGGATCGACCCCTTGCCCAGGCGCAGCAACGCCATGCCGATCACGGCGGCGGGATAGGTGGCCGCGATCGTCATGCCTGCTTTCAAGCCCAGATACGCGTTTGCGGCACCGAGCACAACGCACATGACGAGGCCGATCAGCAACGCGCGAACGGTGAACTCCTTCATGTCCGTGGTCGGCGGCACGTAGGGTTTGAAGTTGGTTTCCGCCATGAATTGCTCCTTGTTGGTTGAAGAGGACACAGACAACGGGGACCGCTGTGGTCCCGGACAATGAAACGCGATCAGGTGTTCCGGGTGAAGAGTGCTTTGAACACGTAGCCGGCGATCTCCGGATTCTCCTTGAACCTGCGGGTGGAGTAGCCGTACCAGTGTTCGCCGAAGGGCACGTACAACCGGACCTTCTGGCCATCGCGCACCAGCCGTTTCCGCAGTTCCGGGCGCACGCCGAGCAGCATCTGGAATTCGTACTGGTCCTTGCGGAGACCGCGCTTCGCGATCGTTGCGTACGCTGCATCCACGAGCACCGTGTCATGCGTCGCGATGCCCACATAGCACCCGGCATCAAACATGATGTCCAGAAGCTTGCTGTAGTTCTGCTGCACCTCTTCCCGCGTCTGGAATGCGATCGCGGGGGCTTCTTTATAGATGCCCTTGCAGAGGCGGAAGTTCACCTTCTCCGCCGCCAGCGCACGCACGTCCGCTTCCGTCCGGAAGAGGTACGCCTGCACGACGAGCCCGGTGTTGGGGAACTCGCGGTGCGCGGCAAGAAACACCTCGATGGTATCCGACGTGCAGGTGGAATCCTCCATGTCGACACGGACGAAGTTGTTGTGGCTGGCAGCAACGCGGAGGATCTCGCGGACATTCTCGAGGCAGAAGGCCTTGTCGATCTTCAGGCCGAGCGACGTGAGCTTGATGGAGAGATTGGAGTCGAGGTGTTCGCGGGCGATGGTGTGCAGAACCTGGATGGAACTGTCGCGGGACGCGATGGCCTCGGCACGGGTTGAGATGTCCTCCCCGAGGACGTCCATGGTGGCACATACGTTTTCTGCATTGAGTTGCCGGACGCACGTGACCGCCATGGGGAGGGTCTCCCCCGCGATATAGCGTCCGGCGAAGTACCGGATGACCCGCCGCGGCACCATCGGTACCGATGCGACGACGAGTTTGTTCAACAGGCGCATAAGGGATACTCGGATCGTGATTGGGACACGAATGTCATCAGGTCGGGCGTGGATGTACGGGCGAGCCTGTGCAGGGTGTACAGCATTCAGTGCCCAAAATATAGCCAAATTGAGCTGCAAGTGCAATATTCAGCAACGGCCAGGGATCTCAGAACAGCAGATTCACGATCCACACCGCGGCCAGCATTCCCGCAAGATCCGCGATCAGCCCGGTAGGAACGGCATGCCGCGTGTTCTTGACGCCCACCGCCCCAAAATACACGGCAAGCACATAGAATGTGGTTTCGGATGATCCGTACATCGTTGACGCCATGATCCCGATCAGCGAATCCGGCCCATGCACATTCATGAGTTCTGTCATGATGCCCAGGGAACCACTCCCCGACAGCGGGCGCATCAGGGCCATGGGCAGGGTCTCCGGTGGCATCCCGATCAGACTGGTGATCGGCGTCAGGAGCGAGATCAGCAGTTCGAGCGCCCCACTGGCACGGAAGATCCCGATGGCCGCAAGCATCGCGACCAGGTACGGGATGATCCGGATCGCCACATTGAAACCATCCTTGGCGCCTTCCACGAACACTTCGTACACTTTCACCTTCTTGAAGAGACCCCAGCCCAGGAACACCAGCAGGACGAGGGGGATGGCGACCAGCGAGATCACCGAGATGGCGGCACGGAAGAAGTCACTCATGGCTCACCTCCATCGCCTTCTTGTACCGTGGCAGGCGTTGCAGGAGTTTCGAAGCAAGAACGCCGGCGATGGTCGCTGCCCCTGCGCCGACGATGGAGGTGCCGATGATGATCCCCGGATTCGCGGAGCCGGCAGCAGCGCGGACCGCGATGGCGGTCGCCGGGATCAGGATCAACCCGCCGGTGTTAATCGCGAGGAACGTGACCATCGCGTTCGTTGCGGTACCGACCTTCGGGTTGAGCTTGTTCAGTTCCTCCATCGCCTTGAGCCCCATGGGCGTGGCGGCATTGCTGAGGCCGAGCATGTTCGCGGCGATATTCATGATCATCGCGCCCACCGCGGGGTGGTCGGGCGGCACATCCGGAAAGATCCTGCGCGTGACCGGCGCCAGCGCCCGGGTCAGCACATGCAGCAGACCGGCCTCGTCCGCCACCTTCATCACACCCAGCCAGAGTGCCATGATCCCGATGAGGCCGAGGGCGATGGTGACCGCGATCCCTGCATAGTCGAGCGCGGCCTGCGTCACCGCCCTGGTCTTCACGAACCGGACCGGCTCCAACACGAAGCGGATGGCCGCGCTCCCCGACCCCTCGACGGGCTGGAACGCAACGACCGTGCCGGTGAGATGCTCCCGGGACGCCGAGGCCTTCGCCATGGCGCGCCACCATGCGGGCGTGCTGTCGCCGACCGGCATCAGGACAGAACGCAGCCCGTCGGCACCCGTATTCACCGTGATCCGTTGACGGACATCCCCGGCGGTCCGCTGGCTCCCATAGAACGCGTTGAACGAGGAGGCAGGGATGAACAACTCACCTTCCCATGTTTCGCGGAGGGCGGTCGGCCGCCGTGTGATCTCCACCGTTCCTTCGAGCACCGACCCGTTGCGGTACGTGGCACGCACTTCGTCATTGATGTCATTCCCGACGGCCACGAAGATTCCGACGACGATCAGGCCGATCCAGATATAGTTCAGCATGATGACTCCCGAGTGATGGAACGAACAGGTGCTGAGGCGCAGCTACCAGGTGAAGCGGACCGTGAGCCCGTGCGTGGGAAGCCCCCGCATGGTCAGCGCCGGGCTCACATCGAACCCGGACAGACTCGCGTCGACGTAGGCATCGACGATGTTCAGCACATAGAGGATGAAGAAGTACCAGGTAAAGGAATCGCGCTGGTCCTTGTAGAACTCACGGAGATCACGCAGGCGCGTGTTCCCGTAGGGGGGCAGCGTGTGCAGCGAAAGGTCGTACTTCTGCCGGTAGTCATCGGCCCGACGGTTGTTGTCCAGCCATTCCGAGATGAAGTACACACCGAGGCCGAGGATGATCGGCGCTTTCCAGTACGACGCATTGTAGACCTGTCCGGCGCCCGGGAGGACACCGGAGAGGATCATGGCCGTGGTGGGAGATTTGCTGCGCACCGGTGCACCGAGTGTGTCGCCCTCGACCCGGACCACGGACGGATCACCGGACCGGGCGGGGGGCCGGGTGCTGTCGGCGCTCACCGGGCGGGCGAAGCCGGCCTGGGGCGGGAGCATCACCAGGATCAGCGTGAACCAGAGGACCGCCCGGTACGGAAGCACGCTCAGGCCTTCGTAACGATCGCAACCGCTTCGATCTCGACCCGTGCATCCTTCGGGAGCCGTGCCACCTCGATCGTGGAACGGGCCGGTGGCGCATCGCGGAAGTACGTGCCATAGACAGCGTTCATGGCAGCGAACTCATTCATGTCCTTCATGAAGACGGTCGTCTTGATGACCGTCCCGAGCGAAGCACCCGCCGCCTCGAGGATCGCCTTGAGGTTCTCCAGGACCTGCCGGGTTTGCTGACCGACGTCACCGGCAAGCAGCTCGCCGGTCGCGGGCACGAGTGGGATCTGTCCGGCCGTGAAGACCAGCGTTCCGCTGGCAACGATACCCTGACTGTACGGACCGATGGCTCCGGGAGCCGCTGTGGTACTGACGACCTTCTTTTCCATGGTGGATCTGTTGCTCCTACCGTTCGTTGATGGACTCGAACACCTCGATCAACCGATCGAGGTCGTCGGCCGAATAGTATTCGATCACGATCTCCCCCTTCCCTCCCTGTCCGTGGCGGATCTGGACTTTTGTCCCGAGAAGCCGGCGCAACCGGTCTTCCACGGAACTGAGCGCAGACGAGCTGCTGCCGCGGACCGTCCCGCCTTTGGTGCGCGCCCCCCCGGATTGTTGCCGGACCATCGCTTCCACCTCGCGCACCGACAGTCCCCGCGCAACGATCTTCCGGAAGGCACTCAACTGCCGGGGCTTCTCCTCGAAGGCGAGGAGGGCCCGTGCATGGCCGCCGGAGATATCCCCTTTGCGGACCGCCGTCTGGATCTCTTCCGGCAGTTTCAGCAACCGCAGGACATTCGTGACGGTCGAGCGTTCCTTCCCGATCCGCTGGGCGACATCCTCCTGCGTCAGGCCGCATTCTTCCATGAGGCGCCGGTATGAGATGGCCACTTCGATCGGGTTGAGTTGCTCGCGCTGGAGGTTCTCGATGAGGGCCAGTTCCAGCATCTCCTCATCCGTGCGCACATCGAGGATGTACGCGGGAATGGTACGCAGCCCGGCCTCACGGGCCGCACGCACGCGGCGCTCGCCGGAGATGAGCTGGTAGCCGCCGTCCACGCGGCGGACCGTGATGGGTTGGATGACCCCCTTCTCTTTGATCGAGGCGCGGAGTTCATCGAGCGCGGCCGGCGAAAAATCGGCGCGGGGCTGGAACGGGTTGCGCTGGACAAGCGCGAGCTGGACACGGACGAAGTCCTGATCGGGCGCGGACCCCGCAACGGAAGCCGTTGCGGCGGGAGCGGGTGTGGTGCCGGACGAGGGGATCAGCGATGCAAGGCCCCTGCCCAGGGCAAGTTTATTCTTCGACATCGAAGACATCCTTACACTCTGGTGTCCGGGACACCGGCACCGGTGTGATTGTTCCTGGCCAGGACCTCCGCGGCCAGATCCATATAGTGCCGCGCGCCCGGTGAGACGGCATCATAGAGGATGATGGGTTTTCCGAAGCTGGGCGCTTCGCTGAGGCGGACATTCCGGGCGACGACGGTCGTGAACACTTTCTCGCCGAAATACTTCCGCACCTCCTCGACGATCTGATTGGAGAGCCGGAGACGTGCATCGAACATCGTCATCAGCACCCCCTCGATGTCCAGCTTCTCGTTCATCTGCTTCTTCACCATGTTGATGGTGTTCAGCAACTGCCCCAGCCCTTCGAGGGCGAAGTACTCGCACTGCACGGGGATGAGCACGGAGTCGGCGGCGGTCAGCGCGTTGAGCGTGAGCAACCCGAGCGACGGCGGGCAATCGATGAGGATGTACTCATAACGGTCGCGTACCGCCTCCAGACCGATCGTGAGGCGCCGTTCGCGTTCCTCCATATCGACAAGTTCGACCTCCGCTCCCACGAGGTTGATGTGCGAGGGGAGGACGGAGAGATACGGCATCTGGCTCTGCTGGATGATGTCCGCGGCCTGACGCACACCCACGAGCATCTCGTACGTGCTGCAACCGTCGGCCGCCGAATGGATGCCGATGCCGCTGGTGGCATTGGCCTGAGGGTCTGCATCGACCAGGAGGGTCGGACGCTCCGCGGCGGCCAGACACGCGGCAAGGTTCACCGCCGTCGTGGTCTTGCCCACGCCCCCCTTCTGGTTCGTTATCGTTATGATCTTGCCCACGGGTTCCAAACAGGTGAGACTATGAGAGTATGGAAAGATACGGCTTTTCCATCACCAATGCAAAGAAGGTCGCTCACGGCGCACGTGCCATTGCACCGGGAGCGCGCGGTTCACGCCAGGAGCGCGGCGGGCGGAAAGGTGTAGCCGCGGAGGAACTCGGCCGTGGTCATGCGCCGGCGGCCTTCCTGCTGCAGATCGATGACCTCCAGCGGGTGATCGGCGGCCATCACGAACAGCCGTCCATCCTCGACGAGCACCGTCCCCGGAACACCCCGTACCCTTCCCTGCCCGACGGTGCTCCGGTAGATCTTGAGCACATGGCCGTCGTGGAACGCGAAAGCACCGGGATGCGGTGACATGCCCCGGATGAGGTCGTGGACGACGCATGCCGGTCGCGTCCAGTCGATATGACAGTGTTCCTTGAAGATCTTCGGCGCAGGCGTGGCGGCACCGGGGTCCTGGTGCCGCGGCACCAGATCGCCCGCCAGGATGTGCTCCACCGTGCGTGCCACCACGTCGGCACCGAGGACGGCGAGACGATCATGCACGCTTCCTGCATCCTCTTCCGGCCCGATCGGGATCCGTTCCTGCAGCAGCATCGCACCGGTATCGACACGGTCGTCCAGGAAGAACGTGGTGACACCCGTTTCGGTCTCGCCATTGATCACTGCCCAGTTGATCGGGGCCGCCCCGCGGTACCGCGGGAGCAGCGATGAGTGCAGATTGAACGTGCCGAGTGCCGGTACGGAGAAGACCGCGCGGGGAAGAATACGGAATGCAACGACGACGGCGATATCGGGTGCGGTGGCCCGCACCGCATCGGCGAACGCAGGGTCCTTCACGGACTCCGGTTGCAGCAACGGGAGATGGTGCGCGATGGCGAGTTCTTTGACCGGCGTGGGGGTGAGTTTCTGCCCGCGGCCACGGGGTTTGTCGGGGCCGGTCACCACGGTCACGATCTCGTGTCCGGCGTCGATGAGACGGGCCAGACTGGGGACCGCGAACTCCGGTGTCCCCATGAAGACGATGCGCGCGGCCGGCATGGTCCTGCGCCTAGGCGGTCGTGACGGAGGACGCAGGGACCGGCGCGATCTCATACTCGACCGGCACGTCCCCACTCTTGATCTTGTTCAGGCGACCGCGCAGCAGGCGGCGCTTGATCAGGTTCAGGTGATCGATGAACAGCACACCGTTGAGATGATCGATCTCGTGCAGGATCACGCGTCCCAGCATACCCTCAACCTCCATCACCTTCGGGTCGAAGTTCAGGTCGCGGTAGGTCACACGCAGCCGCTCCGGACGTTCCACTTCATCGCGGAGTTCCGGAAGACTGAGGCACCCTTCTTCGATGGCCCAGGACCCTTCTTCATCGGTGACCTCGGGGTTCAGCATGATGAGCGGGGAGAAGTCGTCGAACCCCTCGGAGCCCGTGAGATCGACGGTGATGATCCGTTTCGTGACCCCGACCTGGTTGGCGGCAAGACCGATCCCGTTCGCCCGGTGCATGGTCTCCATCATGTCGTGCCCGAGGCGGGCGACGGCATCGTTCACGCCTTTGAACGGGCGCGCCTTCTTCCGGAGCACGCCATGAGCATACGTATAGATGGGCAGAATGGCCACACACCCTCCTCACTGATCTGCGGTATCACGGACGATACGGCGGGCCCCGACGTACCGTTTCTTGTAGTATGTGCTTTCGAGCGATGAGAACGTCACCCCGCGCGTCACGCTGGCATGCGCGAACAGATCGTCCTCGATATAGATCCCGACATGGGACGGGACCCTGCCCGTCGTATTAAAGAACACCAGATCCCCGAACTGCAGTTCCGAGGCGCTCACCGGCGCCCCGGCACCATACTGTTCCCTCGCCGAACGCGGCAGGAGCTTTTTCGTCGCGGTCTTGTACACCTGCGCCGTGAATCCGGAGCAATCGATGCCGCCCCGGTCATTGCCACCGTAGACATAGGGCACGCCGAGGTACCCGATCACATCAAGCAGGAATCTGTCGCGGTTCAATCCGGCGGGCGTGTGATTGGAGTATGCTCCGGCGGGCGTGCTGCGGCCGGACAAACGGCGCGAGGTCTCCTCGACGCTCACGGTGCGGTCATCCTCCCGCCGCTCCTCTTCCCGGATGCGGGAGGCGAACCGGAGTTCATTCTCCTCGTCGTTCGTCGTCCCACCCGTGCCCCGGAAGCGCGGCGACGAGGCCGAACAACCCGCCAGCACCAGGGCCGTCAGGAGCAGGCCGAGGATCATGACCGGTGCCGGCCGGCACCCTGCGGAACGATGGCCGGCCATGCCGGACGCCATGCTCACCCCAGATATGCGCGCAATTGTTTGCTGCGCGACGCGTGCCGGAGACGGCGGATCGCCTTCTCTTTGATCTGGCGCACGCGCTCGCGGGTCAGCTTGAATTTCTCGCCGATCTCTTCGAGCGTCAGGGAGTGCTCACGCCCCAACCCGAAGTACAGCCGGATCACTTCCGCTTCGCGATCGCTCAGGGTCGAAAGCGCACGCTCCACTTCCCTGCTGAGCGACTCCTTCATCAACTCGCTGTCCGGTGCCGGCTGACGCTCGTCCTGGATGACATCGAGCAGACGGTTGTCCTCGCCCTGCGCGAACGGCGCATCCATCGACAGATGCCGTCCGGAGATCTTCAGGGTATCGGACACCTCAAACAACGACATGTCGAGCTCTTCCGCGAGCTCGCTGGCGCTCGGCTCACGCTCGAATTCCTGCTCGAGAGAGCTGAAGGCCTTACCGATCTTATTGAGAGCGCCGACCCTGTTGAGCGGGAGGCGGACGATGCGCGACTGCTCCGCAAGCGCCTGCAGGATCGACTGCCGGATCCACCACACCGCGTACGAGATGAATTTGAATCCACGGGTCTCGTCGAAGCGTTTCGCGGCCTTGATCAGACCCAGATTCCCTTCGTTGATCAGGTCCCCGAGGGACAATCCCTGGTTCTGATACTGCTTGGCGACACTCACAACGAACCGGAGGTTCGCCTTGGTCAGCTTCTCAAGTGCGGTCTGATCGCCTTTTTTGATGCGCCGGGCAAGGTCGATCTCCTCTTCCGACTTCAGCAGCTCAACCTTGCCGATCTCCTGCAGATACTTGTCGAGAGACTGACTCTCCCGATTCGTATACTGCTTGGTAATCTTGACCATGGAGTATCCTCTAATTGGTTCCAGAAGATGCTACGGGGGATCACGCCCGCCGTTGCACCTCCGCTACACGATATGCGACAGGAAGCTCGTCCCGGGGAACGAGTTGCTGATGCCGAAATACTGACCGAGTGTCTTCGCAACGTCCGCAAAACTTGCCCGCGTCCCCAGCGCCGCCCCCGGCCGCCCTCCCGGCGTATAGCACAGCAGGGGGACATACTCCCGGGAATGGTCCGTACTCGGCATCACCGGATCATTGCCATGATCCGCGGTAATAATGAGCAGGTCTCCGGGGCGGAGCGTTTCGGCAAGCGCGGGCAGCGAGGCATCGAATGCCTCCAGTGCCGCCGCGAGTCCTGCCGGATCGTTCCGGTGTCCATACAACGTATCGAAGTCACCCAGGTTCACGAAGATCAATCCCGTGTCCATGGACCCTGACACGCGGAGCAGCTCCTCGACACCCGCGGCGTTCGTTCTGGTATGGTTCGACGACGACAGGCCACGCATCGCGAACAGGTCATCGATCTTGCCGATGCCAACCGTCGGTATCCCCGCCCCGTGCAACAGGTCGAGGAGCGTCGGTTCGGGCGGCACGAGCGAAAAATCCTTCCGGTTCGTGGTCCGGGTGAATGCCCCCGCCTTCCCGGTGAACGGTCGCGCGATGACCCGTCCGACCTCATGCCGGCCGATACACACCTTCGTACGGGTGATCTCGCAGATATCGTACAACCGGGGCAAAGGGATCACCTCTTCGTGTGCCGCGATCTGGAAGACAGAATCCGCCGAGGTGTACACGATCGGGTGACCGGTCTGGACATGCTCTGCACCCAGTTCCTGGATGATCACCGTCCCGGACGCTGTCGTGTTCCCGAGGTACCCGCTGCATCCGGTCTCACGCATGAATGCACGCATGAGGTCCTCCGGAAACCCCTTCGGATACGTCGGGAACGGCGTCTGCACCACGACACCGGTCAACTCCCAGTGTCCGGTGGTGCTGTCCTTCCCGCCCGATTTCTCCGCCATCATCCCGTAGTGCGCACGCGGCGCGTCGGCGGGATTGACGCCGGGGATCGGTGCGATATTCCCCAGACCCCAGGCAGTGAGGTGCGGCAAACGGAGCCCGCCCACCGCAGCGGCGGTATTGGCAAGCGTGTTGCTGCCTTCGTCACCATACGCCGGAGCATCCGGAGAAGCACCTATGCCAACACCATCCAGGACAAGCAGAATGGCCTTACGCTGGATCAGGCGTACACCTGCTTTTCATTGCACTTGCAGACCTGCACGCGGCGTTCCTGAAACTTCCACGTTGCCTTGGTCTTGTTCTGTTCCGAGGAGACCATCAGGATGGGCTGATAGATCTCGCCGCAGGTGGGGCACTTCGACCCCTTCATCAACGCAGCTTTGGCTGCTTTATCAGCAAATGTCTGTTGTTTTGCCATGAGAACCGCTTCCTTCTGTACCTATGAATAATGATGTTTCGTTCGTGTCAACGTTTCCGTCTTCACACCTCTGCAGGAGCTATCCGCGCATCAGAACACGCGGACCGCATTCCCACCACTTTCCAGCGCCTTGCCGTACACCTGCAAGGCACCGTTCACAAGCTCACGCGCCGTCATCCGTTCCGAGAGACCGCAGATCCCGAAACTGACGGTCACCGAGAATGAGCGCTGTCCGAACACGATCACGTGTCCCGCGATCGCCTTGCGCATCTTCTCAGCCCAGAGATAGGCGTCGCTCGCGGTCATGTTCGAGAGCACCACCCCCAGCGTGTGCGTATCCTGCCGGCCAAGCACGTCGTAGGCCCGCAGACTCTTCCGCATCAGGGTGTTCAGCTCGCGCAGGATCACATCATGGATCTCGCGGCCATGGCGGCGGACCTGTTCTTCCATCCCGTCAACACCGAATGCGGCATAGGCCAGTTCGCCGCCGTTATCATCCGAGCGGAGCACCTCTTCTTCGACCCGGCGCATGAAGAACTTTCTGGTTGTCAGGCCGGTCAAGTGCTCCACCGACGCGAACTCCTTGACGAGATCGTTCATGTACCCGACCTCGAGCGCAGCACCTGCGTTCTCGACGAGCCGGTACAGCACCTCGATCTCCGCCCCCGTCAGCCCTTTGTTGCTCCGCACCTCTAGCGCCAGAGCACCATAGCACCTGTGGTACGAACTGATCGGGATCGCAACGAACGTTCCTTCCCGCGGCATGGCCTCTCCCGCATGGAAGCGCGGCCGGTCGTCACTCGTCAGATCGGGGACCACCTCCACACGATTGCTCGTGATGGCCTCACCGATGATCGAGCCAGCCGCTTCCACGGCCTGCGACGGCAGCACATACCCGTCGCCGGAGTGGTTGACCACGCGCTGCACCACCCAGTTGTGTGCATCTTCGGCGTACATCGTGATCGTCAAAAAATCCCACGTGGCCAGCCGCCCGACCTCGTCCACCAGAGCGGTCAGGATGCGTTGCTCGCCAGGATCCGACTTCACTGCATCCTGCAGCCGGCGGATCGAGGAGAGCAATTCGGCATCCGACAGCAGTTCATATTTGTCCGTGTAGCTCTTGATCAGCGCGGATGTGAGCTTCGTGAACTTGCCAAGGATCTCGATCGTCTCCTGGCCAAAAGCGTCTTCGGCTGCACTGTCGGCCACAAGGACGCCCACCGGTTCCACTTCGTGCGACTCGTTCCGGTAGAACACCGGCACGGCGATCGCGGAGCGGACGCCGGCAGCGGACTCATAGTACCGTAAGGCATCGGTCTCACTCTGCGGGTTCACGGACGTCAGGATCCGCGGTTTCCCGAGTGTCGCCACCTGGCTCAGGACATCGTCACCCACCGGAAGCCGCCGCTGCGTCATGAACGCGGCACTGTCCGTGGCCACGCCTTCGAGCACGAGTTGCTGGCGTTCGCGGTTCAGCCAGAAATACGCCGCGGTGTTGCAGAAGAGCACGCTCTTGAGCACGAGCAGGACGCGGTCGATCAGCGTATGGAATTCGCTGCGTGGCTCCGTTTCCCGGGCATGCACCTCGGTATCGATGTCAAAGAAATCCAGGACCTCCGCCTCGTCCAGCGCAAGCCGTTCCGGTTCAACGCTCACCGGTTTGCCGGACTTTGTGGACGGGACAACGTGGTGTTCTTCTGACGTCGGCTTCACCTGCTGGCCGTCGCCCGATTGCTGGAAGTCGTCGAAGAACAGACTTGGCTGATGCGACACCCGGTCCTGGTCACTCACGTGTTGTTCACCTCCCGGTGCGACATCTGTTGATTCCTGCGAGGCCTTTCGCCTGCGTGCAAAGCCAAAAAAACCCGCTCCCGCCAGACTGCCATACGGGAACAGGTTTCCGTTCGCGATAGTGCATAGCACGGCGATGCTGACCGCCAGGACTCCAGTCCCCACCCACACGCGCACATCATGTGTAGCGGTGGCCGCATCTTCCGCCATTATCGACCTGCTAGTTGGGGTAGAAGACACAATATCGTAAAAAGTTAAAGAAAATTGCCCCAAAAGTCAAGGAAAGCGAGAGGGAAAGGGCAGAAATCGCATCATATCGCGGAGTTAGCTATTGCTGGGGATAACGCCGGAAGTGGACAGCCAGTTCCACATACTCCTTCAAACCCGGTTGCCAGTCCTGTTCGATCTGGCCGGGGGATACACCTTTCAGAATTGATGCATATGCCGCCGAGACCCCCAGGAGTCTGTTCAACGACCCCCGCCGTATCACCAGGCTATCCGGGTAGAGCGCCCGCAGGACCGACAGAATGGTCACCCCCGCGAGCGTCGGTTTGAAAGTGGCGGGATCCGTGACCGTTGCGGCAACACCCTGGCAGAGCACCCCGGCATTCTTGGAGGAGGTGGGCGTGAACCTGACAGGTTCGAAACGGATACCCTGAAGGCCCGAAGCATTCAATCGCTCGGAAAGACGTTTTGCATTCACCCAGGGCGCACCGATCTGATGGAATGGCCGGTCGGTGCCCCGGCCTTCAGAAAGGTTCGTTGCCTCGATGAGACAGAGCCCGGGATAGAGATCGATGGTTTCCGGACGGCGGATATTCGGCGAAGGCGCTATCCACGGGGTGGTCAGACGCATACTCCTGGTCCAACCGTCCATCCAGACAACATTCAACCGGGCTTTCCGACCTTCTGCAAGCCACCCCGATTCATTGATCATGGTCGCCAGTTCACCGATCGTCAATCCGTAGACGACCGGGATCCTGACGATCCCGACGAACGACCGTAACGAATCCTCGATCACCGGACCATCGATGAGTTCACCCAGCGGGTTCGGCCGGTCGAGCACGACGAAGGGGATCTCCTGCTCCGCGGCCGCTTCCATGCAGAGCATCATCGTGCTGATATAGGTGTAGAAGCGTGCACCGACATCCTGGATATCGTACACCAGAACATCAACATTTTCGAGCATCGCGGGTGTTGGCTTTGAGGTCTTTCCATACAGCGAGTACACGGGCAGACCGGTCTGTGCATCCACCGAATCCCGGACCTTTTCGCCGGCCGCGGCGTCACCGCGGATCCCATGCTCGGGTCCGAACAACGCCGTCACCCTCGTACCACCGTCCAGGAGCGCATCGACCAGGAATCGGCCGTCGGCAAGCCGTCCGGTCTGATTCGTCACCAGCCCCACACGCTTCCCCGCAAAGAGCCGTCCGTGATCGGCGACCGCACGATCAGCACCCGTCATCATCACGCCCTGCGCACGACAGGCAGGAACCGCCAGGGCGGTCAGGAGGAGTAGAGCGGTGACGTGGAGGACAGAGCGGTTCATGGTGCTATGAGTCCTTTGGACCGTACGAGGTGCCAGGCGGCGATGCTCATGCCATCCCAGATCTCCCCATCCCGGATCTGACGGTCGACCTCGGCCCCAGGGAGCTGGTGCAGTTCGAATTCTTCGGTGTCATCGGGCGTGGCGCCCACATGGCGGAGATCCCGGGCCAGATAGACCTTGCAGATCTCATCGGTCACGCCGTTGTACGGATTGAAACTGCCAACCTCGAGGAGCGTGATGGCGGAGTAGCCTGTCTCCTCCGCCAGTTCATGCCACGCCGTACTGTCGTGTGTCGCCCCTGCTTTCACAGCACCGCATGGGAATTCCAGGCTTTCCTTCATGCCCAGATAGCGGAACTGCTTCACCAGCAGGATCGACCCATCCGCCATCACCGGCACGATGCAGGCGGAGCCGAGCGAGTGCACATAGTGGTACTCGCCTTTCGCGCCGTTCGGCACCTCCACGTCATCGTAGCCATACGACCACCACGGGTTCGTGAAGCGGACCGTGCGCGACAGCGTCTTCCAGGGCTTGAGGGACATGCGGAGTGGGATCAGCCGCGACGGTTCTCTGCGATCTCCTTTTCGGAGAAGAAGAACGCGACCTCGATCTTCCCGTTCTCCGCGGAGTCGGACCCGTGCACGCAGTTCTCGCCCTTGTTGTCGGCGAAGTCCTTCCGGATCGTTCCGGGCGCAGCATCCTTCGGGTCCGTCGACCCGATCAAGGTGCGATAGTCGGCCACCGCATTCTCTTTCTCGAGTGCGATCGGAACGACCGGACCGCTGCACATGAATTCCACAAGGCTGTCGTAGAACGGCCGGCCTTTATGGACGGCATAGAAAGCTCCTGCTGCGGTGGGGCTGAGCCGGACCATCTTCATGCCGAGGACCGTGAAGCCGGCCTTCTGGATGCGGGCGATGACCTCACCCTGGAGATTCTTCCGCACGCAGTCGGGTTTGAGGATCGCGAGTGTACGTTCGATTGCCATAGCGTCTTCTGCTGATGAGTGTGAGTGTGTGGACTACTTCTTCTTCCGTGCGGGCTTCCGTGCGGACTTCTTCGGGATGGCCTTTGTCGCGGACTTCTTCGCTGTCCGCTTCGTGGTCTTCGGTGCGCCCTTGCCGGTGCTCGTCCGTGACCTCTTTCCTAATGCTTTCGCCATGGTCTCGCCCAGCAGGGCCGGACTCTCGACCACCGTGATCCCTGCTTTCCGCATGGCATCCATCTTTTCCTGCGCCGTCCCCTTGCCGCCGGAAATGATCGCGCCGGCATGGCCCATACGGCGCCCGGGAGGCGCGGTCCGGCCCGCAATGAATCCCACCACGGGTTTCTTCATGTGTTTCTTCACGTAGGCCGCGGCTTCTTCTTCCGCGGACCCACCGATCTCGCCGATCATGATCACGCCGATCGTATCCGGATCGTCGTTGAAGAGCTGGAGCGCGTCGATGAACCGGGTGCCGATCACCGGGTCGCCACCGATCCCGATACACGTCGACTGGCCGATTCCCCGTTCGGTGAGCTGTCCGACCGCTTCGTAGGTCAGCGTTCCGCTGCGGGAGATCACACCCACATTGCCCTTTTTGTGGATGAAGCCGGGCATGATCCCCACCTTGCACTGGCCGGGGGAGATAATGCCCGGGCAGTTGGGACCGATCAACCGTGCACCGGTCCGCGTCACGTGGTCGTACGCGGTCAGCATATCCTTCGTCGGCACGCCTTCCGTGATGCAGACGATCACGGCGATGCCTGCATCGGCCGCTTCAATGATCGCATCCGCGGCAAACGCCGCCGGAACGAAGATCACCGACGTATTGGCTTTCGTTGCCGCCACGGCCGCGGCGACGGTGTTGAACACCGGGACCTCACGGGCGAAGGGATCCTTGTCCGTCCCCTTATAGGACAACCCGCCCTTGCCGGGGGTCACCCCCGCAACGACGTTCGTGCCATACTCCAGCATCTGCTTCGTATGGAAGGTCCCCTCACCGCCGGTGATGCCCTGCACCAGCAGACGCGTCGACTTGTTGACCAGAATGCTCATGGGTGTTGGGTCTGAAGATGTGGATGGAACGGGATGACTATTGTACTACGAAGCACCATGCTCCAGCGCGAACGCGGCGCTCAGCACGGTTGCTTCATCGAACTGTTTACCGATGAATTGCACCCCGACCGGCATCCCGTCCGCGGTACCGCAGGGGACGCTGATCGCGGGAACGCCTGCCAGATTCGCCGATACGGTATAGATGTCCGACAGATACATGGTGAGTGGATCGGCCGCCTTCTCGCCGATCTTGAACGCCGTCGTCGGCGCCGTGGGCATCACGATGAGGTCCACGGAGGCGAACGCGTCGAAGAAATCCTTTTGAATAAGGCGGCGGACCTTCTGTGCCTTGCGGTAGTAGGCGTCGTAATAACCCGCGGAGAGCACATAGGTGCCAAGCATGATGCGCCGCTTCACTTCCGCCCCGAAGCCCTCGCTCCGCGAGGCGGTATAGACGTCGTGCAGATCGCGCGCCTCCGCGCTGCGATGTCCGAACCGGATACCATCATACCGTGCGAGGTTCGAGGAGGCCTCCGCCGTCATCAGGATGTAGTACGTCGAGATATGATAGGGCACGTGCGGGAGCGAGACCGGCATGATCACGGCACCGCGGTCGCGCAGGCGGCCGATGGCGGCCTCGACGGCTGCGCGGACGCCCGCATCCAATCCCTCGCCGAAGGCCTCGTTGGGCAGGCCGATCTTCAGTCCTGTGCAGGACCCCGTGAGGGCGGCCGAGTAATCCGGCACCGCGACCGCGGCAGAGGTGGAGTCGCGTTCGTCATGTCCGGCGATCACCTGGAGCACGCGCGCGGCATCCGTCACATTCGCGGCGAAGGGTCCGATCTGATCGAATGACGAGGAGAGCGCCACGAGGCCATAGCGCGACACCCGGCCGTAGGTGGGTTTCAGTCCGACGATCCCGCAGAACGAAGCCGGCTGTCGGATCGATCCACCGGTGTCAGTGCCGAGGGCGGTGTGGGCCATGCCCGCGGCAACGGCAACGCAGGACCCGCCGCTGGAGCCACCGGGGACACGCGATTCATCCACCGGGTTGAGCACCGGTCCGAACGCGGAGTTCTCCGTCGATGATCCCATCGCGAATTCATCCAGGTTCGTCTTGCCGATCAGGATCGCATCCTCCGCGAGCAGACGCTCGATCACGGTGGCATCGTACGGTGCAACGTACTCCTCCAGGATGCGGGATGCGCAGGTGACCTTCTCGTTCCGCATGCTGAGGACGTCCTTGACGGCGATCACCATGCCGGCAAGACGCCCGGCGCGTCCGTCCGCGCGTTTGCGGTCGATCGCGCGCGCACGGTCGAGGGCCTTCTCGTTGAAGACGCTGAGGAAGGCATTGAGGCGCGTCCCGTCCGCGATGGTGCGAAGGAACCCCTCGGTCACCTGCTCACAGGTCGTCTCGCCACGCTCGAGCGCGCGGAGGGTGCTGTCGTATGTTACCCAGGGATGCACGTGGTGGAAACGTCCGGGATGGAAATGGGAGCGCCTGCAGCAGGCACGGGATGGGACCAGGGAATCAGTCGATCCTGGTCGATTTGTCCAGATCGTCCTTGAGGCCGCGCATGGCATTCTTGAACTCGCGCACCGCCTTGCCGATGTTCTTGCCGGCCTCCGGCAATTTCTTGGGGCCGAAGAACAGGAACATCACCAGCACGATGACGAGGAGTTCGGAACCGCCGATGTTGTCGAACAGCACGGTGGCTTATCCTTTGGATTCCGAAGACCGGTTCTCGATCTTCTTCGCATCGGTATCGACATCGTCCTGCACTTCACGTGCGGCCTTGCGGAACTCGCGGATACCTTTGCCCAGGCCCTGTGCGAGCTCGGGGATCTTCTTTGCGCCGAAGAAGATGACGAACACGAGCGCGATAAGAATGATCTCGGTTGTGCCCAGATTGCCCATAGTATTACCTCCTGCCTTTCTCTCCAGTGACAGCTGCCACTTCCTCCACGGCACCCGGGGTGACGCGTGAAAGGACATGTTCAATGATCGATGCGAACACCTTCTGACCGTCCGTGAACCCGAGCAGCGGGTCTGCCGCCCGCTCGGGGTGCGGCATCATCCCGAGCACATTCCCCCGTTCGTTGATGATCCCGGCGATGTTCCCCAGTGATCCATTCGGATTGCTGTCCGCCGTGATCTCCCCTCCCGGCGCACAGTACCGGAACGCCACCTGGCCGTTCTCCTCGATGCGGTGGATGGTCTCCTCGTCCGCAAAGTAATTCCCCTCGCCATGGGCGATGGGGATGGTGAGCACCTCGCCGGCCGCACATGCCGTGGTGAAGGGCGTGAACGGATTCTCCACCCGGATATGGACGTTCTTGCAGGCGAACCGCAGCGATGCATTGCGCAGCAACACGCCCGGCAGCAATCCTGCCTCCACGAGGATCTGGAATCCATTGCAGATCCCGAGCACCGGCCCGCCGCTCTCGGCGAACCGGGTGACCTCGCGCATCACCGGCGAGAACCGCGCGATCGCTCCGCAGCGCAGATAGTCGCCGTACGAGAATCCACCCGGCAGGATCACGACATCCACATCCTTCAGGTCGGGGTCCTTGTGCCACAGGAACACGGCATCCTGTCCCAAGACCTTTCGGCACACGTGATAGGCGTCGTGGTCGCAATTGGAACCGGGGAAGACAACGATGCCGAACCGGACCGGGGACTGCATCACTGCACCTTCTCGAGCGTGAACCGGTAGTCTTCCATCACCGGGTTCGCAAGCAGTTTCTTGCACATCTCGTCGGTTGCACGCCGTGCCTCATCTTCCGACACGCCGTCGAACGTGACCTCCACGTGCTTGCCCATGCGGACCGACCGGACGCCGTTGACCCCGAGGGTACCGACTGCGTGTGCCACCGCTTTCCCCTGGGGGTCCAGGATCGAGGGGCGGAGGGTTATCTGTATGACCGCACGAAACACTGGGGCATCCTCCCGTCAGGATTCGATCCGTGAATGGCTCATCTGTTCCTCTTCTTCGAACTGCGGCCGTCCGCTCGCGATGCGACGGATGAACGTCACCACCCACCGGACCATGCCGAGGGCAATGAAGGCGATCAGCAGCGGGAAGATGGCATGGCCGCTGGTGACGACGACCACGATCACCGCCAGTGCGCCGAAGATGAACTTCCACGGTTCCTTCCTGATGGCCTTCCCGGAGATCTTCGGCAGCGTATCGTAGCGCACCTTGCTCACCATCAGCAGAGCGAGCACGACCGAGAGCCAGGGGAGCACGGCGAGTGCGGTGTCGGAAAAACCCACGACGCCATTCTGCACATTCAGGACGAACGAGGCCACGGTGATACCGCTGGCCGGCACCGGCAGACCGACGAAATGGTCCTTGTCGAACCCGACGAGCTGGACGTTGAAGCGGGCGAGCCGCAGGCCCGCGAAGATCATGAGCAACGAGCTGAGGAAGATGCCGACATTGCCGAGTTGCACCAGGGCGAACTGGTAGGCAAGGAAGGCCGGTGCAGCGCCGAACGAGACGACATCGGAGAGCGAGTCGATCTCGACGCCGAACTGCGAGGAACTCTTGGTGATACGCGCCATGATGCCGTCCAGGGCATCGAAGCCCGCCGCAAGGACGATGAACCATGAAGCCGGGACGAATTCACCCCGGCTGGCATGGATGATGGACATATACCCGCAGAACATGTTCAGGACGGTGAACAGACTGGGGACGACTGCGCGAGTGATCTTCATTCTCTCATCCGTTCGGTGTCAGTCGGGCCAGCACGGTCTCGCCTGCCACGGTCTTGTCGCCGATCTTCACATCGATGGCGGCACCCGGCTGCAACAGGACATCCACGCGGGACCCGAATTTGATCATGCCGAATCGCTGTCCGGCGACGGCGCTGTCCCCGATCTGCACGGGGGCGACGATCCGGCGCGCTATGAATCCGGCGATCTGTTTGAACAGGAGCTTGCCTCCGGCATGCTCCACGCCGATCAGGGTCCGCTCGTTCCTGGTCGACGATTTTTCATCCATGGCTACGATATACTCTCCGGGGATGTGCCGGAAGAACCGCACCGTGCCGTTCACCGGCCACCGGTTCACATGCACATTCAGGGGGGACATGAAGATACTCACCTGGACGGCTTCGCCACCGATGAATTCTTCTTCCCGAACGGGCTGGATCAGGACCACCGTACCATCGGCAGGCGAAAGCACAATGCCGTCACCGGACGGTGACTGCCGTTCCGGATCGCGGAAGAAATACAGGGTGAATGTCAGAAATGCAAGGGCAATGATGATGAGCACGCTCTTCAGGACCTTGCCGTCCACAAAGAACCAGGCGGCGGCGATCCCGATCAGGCACAGAGTGACGACCACCCCGACCACATCGTACCCGTAGCGGGTGATCAAGCGGGAATTCCTTCTTCAGTGACGGTGAAGAGAACGGGTTTCATCAGATAAAGGTACCAAAACGCTGAGAGAAAGTCAAAAAAGCAGCCAACACCCCCCCGGACCTCCCATGCCAAAAGATAAGCGGAGGGACCGCCTTTCCGGCCATCCCTCCGCTTTCGGATCGTCAGGGCGTTGTGCCCGCTTCCCCTGCCCGTCCTCCCTACCTGACGTGGAACTCGATACGCCGGTTCTTCGCACGCCCGTCCGGCGTGGCATTCGTATCGATCGGATCACGCATACCGAAACCGCGGGCAGTCAGACGTCCGGCCGCGATACCCTTGGCGATGAACCATGCCCGCACCGCATCCGCGCGGCGCTGGGAGAGTCTCTCGTTCGCGGTCTTGCTCCCGACATTGTCCGTATAGCCGGCGATCTCCAATTTGATCTCGGGATTGGCAACCAGAGCGGTGAAGGCCCGTTCGAGGATCTCTTCGGACTCCCGTGTCAGGGTCGCGCTTCCGGTCGTGAAGTTGATGCCATCCATGACCACGGACTTGCCGCGCTCGAGAATGATGGTTTCCTTCACCACATCATCCTTGGGGTTCAGGGGATCGGTGCCGCGGATGATCTCTGCCCCATCGATCATCCCGCCGAGGTCGGTATCGACCTTGAGCGGACTCGTCTTGTACTTCGTCACTTCTTCACCGTCGATGATGCCGTCACCGTCGGTATCCGGATTCGCCGGATCGGTGCGATAGGACTTCACTTCATCCCAATCCGACAATCCATCGCTGTCACTGTCGACCTTCAGCAGATCGGTCTTCAGCTTGAGGATCTCGTCGCCGTCCGTCAGTCCGTCACCATCCGTATCCACCCGGGTGGGGTCCGACGAGTACTTCAGGATCTCATCGCCGTCCGAGAGGCCATCGCCATCCGAATCAAAGCGAATGGGGTCCGTCTTGTATTTCATGACCTCATCGGCATCCGACAGCCCATCGCTGTCGCTGTCGGTCCTGAGCGGATTGGTGCGGTACCGTTTCACTTCTTCGCCGTCCGGCATGCCGTCAGCGTCGCTATCAGGATTTTCCGGATAGGTGCCGAGCCGGCGTTCCTGCCCGTTGGTCAGGCCGTCGCCGTCAGCATCGTCGCCATCGCCGGAACCGGGATACCACACGATGCCAGCGCGTGCCGAGACGAAACCATCCGGTGAGCTGTTGTCGCGCAGGTCGAGTGTGTTGGCCACCGACGTGACGCCGGCATCGATCATGAAGGACAGGTTTCGTGAGGCGAACGCCTCGAACCCGAGGCCGACCGGAATGATCAGCGATGCCCGCATCTTGTCATCCGGAGCAGGAGCATTGGCAACGGTCTTGCGGTGATAGGCCATCGCGCCGCCCCCGATGCGGAGATACGGGGCAAAGGAAGAACCGGGAGAGAGGTGGAACCAACCGGTCAGGGCGAGAGGATACGCATCGAGCTTGAGATAGGAATACGGCATATCTGCCAGACCCGGATTCTGGCCGGCCTTCAGACCTTCCATGCCAACGGAAAGGCCGATGGAAAAAGCCGGAGCCATGCCATACCGGAAGAACAACGTCCCGCCGGGACCGATCTTCTGCTCATTCAGATCGTTGACCCAGAGGTTGCCCCCGCCGGAGAGTCCGAAGGACCACCGGCCTTGCGTGGTTTGAGCACTCGCCCCCTGCAGAAGAACAACGGAGGAGAGGGCAAAAGCGAGTATGCATGTGAATTTCCTGGACATCGTCTTGCCTCCTCATGGTGAATCGCAAAAAGTAGACGCATCAACTTAGGTCATTTGCGGAGGAAAGTCAAGAAACCACGGGGGAGAGAACACCGAAGAGACAGGAGCAGAGAAGGTTGATGGAAACAGAGACAGAGCTGAAGGGAGCGCAGGACTCGGGGGGAAGAATATTGACAATGCGGGGGGAGTTTCGTACATTAGATACACTTTTCGCCATTGCCCCGTCGTCTAATGGCAAGACAGTAGACTCTGGATGTTTATCGGAGTCTCGATTACCGCGATTCCCTCCTCCTATTCTTCCCTCTGTTGACGCGATTGTATGCCGAAAGGGGGCATAATCATGTCAACCAGGTTCTATCTCTGCAAACGTTCCAACGGTTTCTATTACATCGGTTGGTACGAGGGGAACCGTCGCAGATGGAAATCCACCAAATGCACCACCAAATCAGCCACACTCGTATTCCTCAAGTCGTTCGAGTCAGAGTCTTTGAATCTTCTGCTTCCCACCGACTTCGACGCGCCCAACGCATCCCCGTTCGAACCCGACCCACTCTCTGTACCGTCTCGAACGGTTACCGAGTGCGTTGACAGAATACTGACCCTCTTATCAATGTGGTCATGCTTGCAGCCCCACCAAAAGTCGTGTGCTCATACCCCCACCACTGATGATTCTCGTGAATGATAGAACCCTTTTGCAACCCGAACCTTGTGGGGGTCGCTATCCTATCGAGGACTGCTATTTACCGCCGTGAGCATTCATTGGTATGCACAACATGGAAGAACGACGATGGGAAAACAAAGAACGAAGAAACCGCAATCCACCATTCAGAAGATGATGTTTGTACGGTCGCGACTCGCGGACGTACACTCACAGATGTTGGAACTCGAACAGAAGAAATGCCACAACATGATTTTGTTGAGGGAGTTGGGTATGGACAACGCACGAGAAGTGTTGGAACTCGCGCTTACCCCGCGACTGCGAAAGATGATGGAAGACCATGAACGAGTGAAGGAGTTAACTGATACGAACCCACCCGACGCGAGTTCTGTTCATGAGTAATATCCATTTCAGAGACCACGCACAAAGGAGGACAAAACTTGACCGACAAGAAGCCGACACAGGATGAACCCTCCACGCTCGACAAGATTCTCCGGATTGAAGAACGCATCGAGGGTCAGAAAGTCGACATCCTTGGATTATTCGAGAATTACCTATATGACTTCATTTCGCTGCACAAACTCCGCGACCAACTTGGGGAAGAGATGGTCATAGATGCATTTGGACAGAGAGGATGACGACAGAGAGTCCAACATGTTCCGAGTCGTGAGGAATGAAGTTAACGTGTTCAAGAGGAACTACGAGTCTTGAAACTGACCTTACGTCTTCATTTGATGTCCACCGAATCGGGTCGGAGAATGTCATGGACTGTCGAGAGGTTTTCGAGCGGGATGAGGACACGATTAACGCTCGTAGCCATGTCGTGATTAAGCTGCGAGTCGGTGACCATCAATCCCCCCCCCGTCATTGCGAACGATTCGTAGTTCATCTCCTTGAAAAAGGAGTGTATCTCTTGCGCTGAATAGCCTTGTTGTTCGAAATGGCCGACTTCAAGGATGACAACTGGTCTCGCCTTCGTGAGTACCTGATGCGCTCCTCTGAAGACAAACAGTTCGTACCCTTCAACGTCACATTTCAACACAGAAGTACGTAAGAGTTCTGGATGTTCTGGTATCAAAGAATCGAGGGTCTTGAGTCGTACCATCGTCACGTTTCTGTCTTCCCTACTCGCCTTCCTATCAATGAAACCGAGACCCGAGACCCTTTGATTTGATGCATCCATTATCCGCAGAGGAATCTCTTCATTCTTGTCCGAGAGCCCGAATGGAAAGAGACGGACTCCCTTCATTCTCAAGATTCGGATTGTATGCCCAGTCGCCAAAGCATAATAGGGGTCTGCTTCGAATGCAAGGACACAACCAGAATCTCCGACAACTCGGTGGAGTGCATCTGTCCAATTCGCACCATTCGCCCCAACATCTACCGCAACACCGCCCCTCGTGACGAATCGCGGAATCAATCCGACCTCGGGGTCTGGAAGTGGAGTCCTACTATTGATGTACGCGAATCGAAAACCTTGGACGAGCGCCGTGACCTTCTCGCCCAATACGGCGATTAGGATTGTCTTGATTCTCTGCGCATTCATCTCAAGTAGTCTTTCTAGTCTGTATAGAGGGAACGAATATCCATCGCTGAACGAGGTCTTGGTAGGGAATAGAACAGTTGCCTCTCTGACACAAGATGCATACACATCCTCGAACAGTCAATTGCTTCACTTCCCGAGGGATATTCATTGATATTTTCCTCCATGACGACGAAGGAATCCCACCTCACCTCCCGAACCATCCCTACCGAATCGACTTGACCCGAATCGGGTTTCCCGTTAGGTTGAGGGTGACAGAAAGAGGGAATCAATTGCATACAGAATTGCGGACAAACATTGATGAAAAGGGGGTCGAAAACGGTAGGGAACCGTTGACACTTTCCGAGGAGTTTCGTACATTTGTGCCGATAGGTAACTTTGCCCCGTCGTCTAATGGCAAGACAGCAGACTCTGGATCTGCTTATCGAGGTTCGAATCCTTGCGGGGCAGCAGGCCGCGCCGGTGGCGCGGCCAATTCAGAATTCAGATATCCGATATCTGAATTTGTCGTTCATATGGCCTTATCGTCTAACGGTTTAGGACGCGGCCCTCTCAAGGCCGAAATACGGGTTCGATTCCCGTTAAGGCTACACGAAAATCAGGCCCCGCATCGCGCGGGGCCTTTTGCGTTCCGGGCGGGGATCCCGGGCGGCATGGCGCGCCCCTACCTTCAGGCCTGCACCGGCCCTGCCGCCTGTTCCTTCAGGCACTCAGCAAAGAGATTGACACCCTCCGCTTCGAACTGGATCCGTGAGCAGTCCTTCGCGAAAGGCGACTCGCGGAAGAGCCTGTGCATGTCGTCCTCGGTCCGGTGAATGAGATTCCACTCCAGCACGAAATCCATGAACTCCTTCGCCGGATTCTTCGGATGAAAATTCCCGAGCAGGACCTTCCCACCCGGGGCGAGATTCTGATACGCGAACTGGAGAAGCTTCCCGACCAGCTTGTCGTTCAGATAATCGATCAACCCGATACTATAGATGAGATCCTGCGGCTCCAGGCGCAGCGACGACCGTCCCAGGAAAAGCGCGATGAGGTTCTCGTTCACAAGGGTGATCTGCGCGGTGAGTCTGTGACGCGTCCGCAGATCATCCACGAACGCCAGCGCCTGGAGGTCGATGTCCATCAGTGTCGCCTTCAGCAACGTGCGGTCCTCGAGGGCCGCAAACGCATCGAACACTTCGGTCGCCGGACCCGATGCAAGACAGAGCACCCGCACAGGTTTGCCTCCGCGTTCCTTCACCGCCGCAACGATCTCGTCCGCAATGAGTTTCCGCCTGTTCCGTACGGCCAGCGACGGCGGCATCTCAAGGAACATCCGGTCCATCACGGGCCCGAGCCGGCTCGATCCACCGGGTTGATTCTGGTAGATACGGTGGATCGCGACGTAATCTCCCGCATACCCGCGCGGCTTGGAATAGAACCGGTCGGCGGTCTCCGTCGTGAGGATGTACGGGAGCATCTCCGCCTGCAGCCGCGCACCGAGCTGCAGACGCGTCGCCTCCGGCAGGGGTGAGCCCTCCCCCAGGATGCCGTGACACAGGTACATCATCTCCGTCGCGCCCCCGAAGAAGTGCTGGTACTTATCCTCTTCCACAGCCCCGGCCTTCATCGCCTCCTTGTCCAGCGCAACAATGGATCGCTTGAACCGGTCGATGGCCTCCGATGTGCGACGCACTTCGTGCGCCACCGGCAGTCCGTCATGATGGTCCCGCAATGCAGACACACGCTTGACGGTCGCATGGTGCAGTTTCCTGGACATCGTGCGGAGCAACGCCCGGAAGAGATCGGCGGCATACCCGTGATCGAACGCCAGTTTATCCTCGAAACGCGCCCGGGTGATCTCCAGCACCAGCGAGGGCTCGACGGCTGCATACGTCACCGGTTCCGTGCCCTCGCCGAAATACGACGACTCTCCCAGCAGACTCCCTGCGCCAGCATGGTCCGTTTCCGACTCGGCGTGGTCATGGAGCCGGGCCACGAACAGGCCGTCCAGGACGATGAAGAGGGAGGAGTTCGCTGCCCCGGCGGCGAGCAGGATCTCTCCCTCCTGCACACGCCGTTCGGTACCATTCTGCACAAGCCAATGGAGGACATATTCCGGGAGTACTTCGAGGAGACTGACCATGGATGTTCGCTGTTCCCCTTGCTGGAAGAAGTGTGGGTGGTGTTATGCTCTGCGCATCAGGTAGAGCGCGGTGATGTCGTCGGCCTGCGGCGCATCGCCGACAAAACTCCGCACATGCTCCATCA
Organism: Bacteroidota bacterium; assembly: GCA_030835135.1. Lineage (GTDB taxonomy): Bacteria > Bacteroidota > Ignavibacteria > UBA10030 > UBA6906 > JAGDMK01. Next base: position 5,415 of record JAUQWO010000061.1, on the reverse strand, counting down.
ACGCATCGATGAAGGGCCCTGCGGTGGCCGGAATGTGTGACGCAAAATAGTCACGGAGTGGATGATGGGTATCGTACAGTTCCTGTACGCCGTTCTGCGCTTCAGGGATCCCATCGGTATACAGTAGCAAGCGGTCCCCGGGGACAAGCGTGATCTGCTCCGACTCGTACGGCAGGCCAAGGTCGAGCATCCCCAGAGGTATGCCCCCCTTGCAGAGATCCACGACCTCACCATCCGCCCGGCGGCAATAGATGGTATTGTGCCCTGCATTCACGCACTCCACGGATCCCGACGCAGGATCCAGAAGGCCGAAGAACGCCGTGATGAACTTGTCGTCCGTCGATGCACGATGGATGGCAGTATTCAACCGCACCGCGATATCAACAAGTGAGAAGGCGCTCTCAAGATAGGCGGAGAGGTACGCGTGCAGACTGCTGACCAGCAATGCCGCGGGGATACCCTTCCCCGACACGTCTGCGATGACGAGCAGATACCTGCCATCCCGTAACGGAATGCAGTCGTAATAGTCACCACCAACGGACTTCGATGGAATATTGATCCCTGCGAGCGAGTACCCGGCGATCTCCGGCAGGGTCGAGGGAAGGATGCGCTGCTGGATCGACGCGGCAACGGCGATGTCCTGCTCCATCCGTTGCTTCTCGAGCGACTGCTTCAGGAGGAAGCGGTTCTCCAGCGATGCCTCCACCTGCCGGGAAAGCGCGTCGAGCAACAGACGGTCCGTCCCATCGAATGCCTGAACGCCCGTCCGCGTTTCCTTGTCGACGATCTCGAACGTGTACGTCTCACCCTGAAACACGAACTCCGAGTGCAACCGGTACGTGCCTCCGGCGGATGTGGCGTCCCCGTCGGGGGGGAATGCGTCCCGCGAGATCTCCCCTCCGTCGCGCCGCACGATCACGGTCCCGCGCGATGCGTTCGTCAATGCCACGGCCCGCTCGAGGGCGAGGTGACACGGCGACACCGCCTGGTCGAGTGTCGCGACTTCGATGCCGGTATCGATGAGACTGTTGAGTTGCAGGAGACGCCGGTTCAGCTCGAACACCAGCTCCTTTTCGTGCCTCCGGTGCTGAAGCGCGGCCCATGCGGCGTCGGCCGACATGAGCGCCATGCGCACCGTCAGAAGATCCTGTGCGTCGAACCGCCGGCTCTCGCTCTGGCCATCCACCCGGATCGCAAGTATGCGGCCGTCGTGCAGGCACTGGACCGCGATGGCCTGCATCCCCTCGGCCCAGAACCGCACGGTCCCGGAACTGTCCGGACCGACAGGAGGGACCGATGCCGGGTCCACGGGAGCAGACCCTGCCAGCAGCTCCCATGCGCCGTCAGCGCCGCGCACATGAACGTCGACGGCGGTGATCCGGAAATGTTGTGCGAGGGCGGTACGTACCCGGATGGCAATATCCGCAAGACCCGTCGCCTGTCCGAGCGCACGCAGATCCACCGGATCCTCGATACCCGTGAACGTCACATGGTGAACGATGACAGAATCCTGCATGGTTCAATCCTTCTCCGGCATCAGGACCGGATGGCCAGGGCGCGGAGCGCGTCCTCGGTGGTCGCCTCCCGTCCGGCGAAATCGTAGAGCCCCATGATCCCGAGCATCTTGTCCACGGAAGGGTCCAGATTCGTGAAGACCAGGCGTCCGCCGGCATCGGTGAGTTTCTCGATGATCTCGATCAGGAAGGACATGCCCACCGAATTCACCACGCGGGAGAGGGCCAGATCGATGATCACGTGGCGCACCCCCTCCGTGAAATGCCGTTGGAACTCTTCCGCGATGGCTGCGCCGCCGACGTTGTTGACGTATCCGTTCGTGGTGATGATGAGCCGGTTCTCCCTGACCTCTGAGGTCAGACTGAATGGTTGCTCCATGGGTCAACTGAGCCGTTTTGTGATCGTAATGGTGGTCCCCCTTTTGCCCGAACTGATCTCGAACCCGTCCGAAAGCGAACGCATGAGTTTCATCCCCCACCCTCGCCGCGACGGCATGCCACGGGACGTCACAGAAGGCCGTTCGACCATCGTCTTCGGATCGAAGCCCCGTCCGGAGTCGCGGACAAAAATGGTCAATTCATCCGCGGTCATGGTGAACTCGACCCGCACTTCCGTCGTGTCCGGTCCGCTGTGCTCGAAGGCATTGATGATCGCCTCGGTGACAATGATCCTTGCCTCACCCACTTTGTCCGCGGCAATGCCCAGATGACGGGCGAGATGCTCAAGCCCCTGCAATGCCACAAGCTCGATCCCGGGAACCCGGGGCAGCGCGATCTTCAGGGTCACGGGAACATCCACTGCGCGCCCCATGACATTCGCTTTGGGTGCAGGTGGTCGCATCATGCCTCCTTCTTCTGGATCACCAGAAGCGTGATATCATCGTCGAGTTGCACCCCATCCATCCACGACTCTCCCGCGCGCACCAGCTGGTCGATGATGGCGCGGGGCTCACCTGGACATGCCAGCGCGAGCATCTGCTGCACCCTGGCATACTCGAACATATCTCCCGCGGCGTTCTTCTGCTCCGGCAACCCGTCCGTGAGCAGCAGCAACGTGTCCCCGCTCTCCATCGTGATCTCCTGCAGTCCGTACGGTGCGTTCTTCATGGCCCCGAGCGGCATCCCCCGCAACTGCATCTCTTCGATCGCCCCGGTCGACCGCCGGTACAGAAAGACCGGCGGCATCCCCGCGCTGGAAAATGCGATGCTCGATCCATTGATGCGCACCAGACTGAACGCCATGAACAGCCTTCCCAGGCGGATCCCCTTGATCGTTGCACTGCAGTGATGGAAGAATGCCTGGATGCCGGCACGCGCCGCCTCGGACAGGAAGAGCCCCTTCATCAGGGTCACGATCGTTCCCGCCTGCATCCCGTGGCCCGTCGCATCACCGAATCCAACATTGAGCACACCTCCCTCCCCCGGAACGAAATCATAGTAGTCACCACCCACCTCCGTGGCCGTGCGCATGAAGACCGCGATCTCGTAGCCGGGCACCTGTGGCACATCCTGTGGCAGCATGGACAATTGCAGTCGCCGCGCATCTTCGAGCTCCCGCGTCTTCCGCTCGTTCTCCGCAGCGAGCGCACGCTTCTCGGCCTCGGCCGCTTTCGCACGCAGTTCCGATTCACGGACGAGGGCCTTCTGCTCGCGGCGGTTCAATTCGAAGCTGCGCAGACCGTAGAGTGCCGACAGGAACGCAAGACCGTACAGGACATAGGCCCACGTGGTCTTCCACCAGGGGGGCCTGACGGTCACGCGCAACGCCGCCCCTTCATCATTCCAGACCCCATCGCTGTTCGATGCCCGGACCCGCAGCACGTACTCACCACCGTCGAGATTCGTGAAGGTCGCCCTGCGCTCCGTCCCGAGCTGGATCCAGTTGTCACTGTACCCTTCCAGACGGTACGCATAGGCGTTCTTCGTGCTGTTGTAGTAGCTGAGCGCCGCAAAAGTGAACTGCGCAACATTGTCCTTGTACGACAGCGTCACGGCATCCTTGGCATCAATGCCCGTCTCATCGATGGGCATCCCCTCTTCATCGTCCGTGTTGTAGCGGGTGAACGCACTGAACGCGACCGGCGGAATGAACTGGTTCTGTCGGACACTGTCGGGATGGAAGACCGTCACGCCATTCCCACCGCCGAAGAACATCTCGCCGGACAGCGGGTCGCGTGCATAGGCGTTCTGATTGAACTCATCGCCCTGCAGTCCATCGTTGTAGTCGTACTTCCGGAATGACTCCGTTGATGGGTCAAACCGTGCGATGCCTTTGTTGGTGCTGAGCCACAGATGCCCGCTTCTGTCCTCCAGGATGCCAAACACCACATCATTGGGTAACCCCTGCTTCTGCCTGTATACGGTGAACTTCCCCGCTGACCGGTCGAGCCGGTTCAATCCCCCGGCCGTCCCCACCCAGAGGACGCCACGACTGTCCTCGCGAAGACATGCGACGAGATCATCACTCAGACTGGCGGGATCCCCCGGATCATGCTTGAAGTGTTCAAACGTCCCGGTGGCGCGGTCGAACCGGTCCAACCCTCCCCCAAAGGTTCCCACCCACACTGTCCCCTCTCTGTCGATCTCGAGTGCGAACACACCCGGCGCACCCAGACTCCCGGGAAGAGAGTCGGCGTGCATGAAGCGCACGAACGACCCCTTGTCGGGGTCAAGAAGGTTCAACCCGCCTCCGTAGGTGCCGACCCAGATCTTACCATCGCGGTCTTCGCAGAGTGCATACACCCGATTGTCACTGAGGCTTCCGGGATTCGATGGGTCATGACGGTAATGGGTGAAGACCCGCGTCTTCGGATCGTAGCGATCGAGACCGCTGCTTACCATGCCGATCCACAGGTTCCCTTTCGCATCCTCCATCAGGACCTGTGCCTGGTTATCGCCGATACTCCGGGGGTCGCCGGGCACATTCCTGAAGTGGGTGAAGGACCGCGTACTCCGGTCCAGCCGCTCCAGACCACCACGCGTCCCGATCCATGGGATCCCTGATCTGCCGACGGTGATCGACAGGATATTGTTGTCCTGCAGACTCTTCGGGTTCGCCGGGTCATGCGCAAGATGGCGGAACGCCCCGAAGTCCGGATGGAACCGGTCCACACCGTGATCATTCATCCCGACCCAGATCACCCCTGCACGGTCCTGAAACAAGGCATAGATCTGGTCCCCCGCAAGGCTCCGTGGATCGTTCTCTTCATGACGGAAGTGGGTGAAGGTTCGCGTCGAACGGTCGAACCTGTTCAAGCCACCCCGGAACGTACCGACCCACAGATCGCCGGCGCGGTCCTCCATGATCGGCCACACCCAATTGTCGCTCAGGCTCGCCGGGTCACCTTCCACATGCCGGTGATGGATGAACGTGCCCGTTGCAGGCTGGAATTCCTCCAACCCCTCCCGGGTCCCGACCCACAGCACACCGCTGCGGTCCCGATGGATCGAGTAGACCCGGTCATCGATCAGGCCTCCCGGATCACGGGGATCATGCTTGAACGTCGTCGTCGCCCCGGTGCGGGCATCCGTCCGTGTCAGCCCTCCACCGAGCGTCCCCCGCCACCGCGTCCCATCGGGATCATCGTACTCGGCCTTGACGCTGTTGCTGTGCACCATGCGCAGACGGACACTATCGCGCGGGACCGGCGTGAACGTCTCGGACACACGATCGAACCTGTTCAACATCGCACCGTTCATGGTGCGGATCCAGAGTATGCCGGCAGAATCCTCCGCGATCGTCAACACCCAATTGTCGTTGATCGTCCGGGGGTCGGCTGGGTCGTGCTTGTAGATCTTGCATGTGTAGCCATCGAACCTGTTGAGCCCATCCTGTGTCCCGATCCACACGAACCCCTTGCTGTCCTGCAGGATACAATTGACCGACCCCTGGGAGAGCCCA
>JAUQWO010000060.1 GCA_030835135.1 Bacteroidota bacterium | reverse complement strand
TGTTCTGGTTTCATCCGGACATGCCGTTGCGGGCGGTGCATGCACCGCCCCTACACCTCCGTATCTCGCCTTTCGCGAAGGTTCCCGTAACGATTGCATAATGTTCCCGACATGTTGGCGTAACACTGGATGTGTATGTTGTTCCCGCGGGCGATTCCCGCCCGTCACCATCGATCCGCAGCCGATCTGATCTCCGCCTGTCGAGGGGGATATCATGCTTTTCCGCGACATGATCAGTGAAGCCTGTGGAACGCCGGTCCCTTGTTGCCCTCAGCATCCCCACGCATTGTGCGAAGCGTTGTGCTGCGATGGCCCGTACCGATCAACGAACGGAGCAGTGGAATGATTGTTCGTTTCTTCAGTTGTCTTGCCGTGATCATTCTCGCGGTGCAATGTGCCGCTGCCGGCACCACCGGTAAGATCGCCGGCAGGGTGGTCGATGCTGCGACACAAGAAGGTCTTCCGGGAGCTGCTGTCGTTGTCGAAGGCGCAAGCCTGGGTGCCGGGGCCGATCCGCATGGCTATTTCACCATCATCAATGTCCCCCCGGGGACGTACACGCTGTCGCTGCGCCTCGTGGGCTATGCGCGCACGCTCGTTCGCGGTGTCGAGGTCAGCGCCGACAGGACGACCCGCGTCGACATCGCCGCAACGTCCGAAGAGGTGTCGATGCGCGAAGTGGTCGTGCAGGCCGAGCGTCCGCCGATCCAGCGCGACAAAACATACAGCGGTGCGATCGTGGGGGCTGCGGCCATTGAAGCGATGCCGGTGACCTCGGTGGCCGAGGTCGTGAGCCAGCAGGCGGGCGTCGTGGCGAGTGGCGGTGAACTGCATTTCCGCGGCGGCCGTGGCCGGGAGGTGGCGTACATGATCGATGGTATCCCGATCTCGAACGCATTCAGCCAGAGCGGCGGGGCGGAGGTCGCCGTCGAGAACAACATGGTCCAGGAGATCGCGGTCCTGAGCGGCACGTTCAATGCCGAGTATGGCTCGGCGCAGTCCGGCGTCGTGAGCATCGTCACGCGGCCACCATCACGGACGTTGAGTGGCTCTGCGTCGGCGTATGCCGGAGACTGGGTGAGCAACAGGCAGGATGTGTTCCTGGGGATCGGGCGCGTCGATCCGGTCAGCGAACGCGATGTGCAGTTCTCGCTGAGTGGCCCGCTTCTCCTCAGCGATCTCGGGTTCTTTCTCTCGTTCCGGCACAACCGGAGTGAATCGCCCCACTGGTACGAACGGCGTTTCACGGCGCTCGACGGCTGGCGGATCGCGGCATACGACCACTGGTTCCGGGAGCACAACCCGTCCCTCATCGGACAATCGCAGGCCATCACCATCCCCGACTCGTTGAGCACGGGTGATGGCTCATCGGGACCGCTCGGCGTCTCGGAATCCGCCACCTTCACCGGGAAGATCGAGTACGCGCCCGTTCCCAGTCTGAAGATCGGCTACCAGATCTTCGGGTCCTTCGATGAGTCGCACGGTGGCAGCCTGTCGCGGCGTTACCAGCCTGATGAACAGGGGCAATCACGGTCCCGCGCGCTCAACCATATCGTGACGATCAAGCACTTCCCATCCGAAGGGTTCTTCTACAACCTCGGGTTCTATTACCAACATACCAACGCTGACTCCTACTACCGGAAGGATAACCTGGTGGCGCAGTTCCCGGGCGATGCCGGCATCCAACCGATCACGTCTTCGTCGAATGGATTCTCGCTGGGGAGCACGGGGGGATTCTACACCGGCGCCACGGGGAAGAATTTCCGTGACCTGCTGTTGGTGAATGGCGACATGAACTGGCAGGTGGACCGATTCAACCTTCTGAAGGTCGGCTTCGAGTACAAACAGCATCGGATCAACACCTATTCCTGGGGGTATGTCAGTACACCCGAGTGGCAGAATTACAAATGGCCGACAGCCGAGCTCCTGGATGCTGCGAGCCTCGACTACGAGCAGTACTGGACCGGCCTGACCTCCTACTGGCGGCAATGGCAGGCCACCTTCGGCACGACGCAGTACCGGCAGGCGCTCGCATCGGAGGTCAACCTGTGGCGGGATTACAGTATCGACCCGCGGCAGTGGTCGGTATACATGCAGGACAAGCTCGAGCTGGGCGAGATCATCGTGAACGGCGGTCTACGTCTGGATGCGTTCGATCCGCATGAGAACGTACCCATAGTTTGGAACACCGAGTCCTTCAACATCGGTCATCCGTCCAATACGCGCCGTGCGTCGGTCAAAGTGCAGGTCAGTCCGCGCTTCGGACTCTCCTTCCCGATCTCCGAGGCCGGTGCGTTCCATGCCGCCTATGGCCACTTCTTCCAGATGCCCAGCTTTCAGTACATGTACAACACGCCTATCCAGGTCCTGACCGCATTGCAGCTCGAGGGGGTGACGCTCGGCAACGCCGATCTCGAACCGGAGCGCACCATCAGCTACGAGATCGGCCTCCAGCAGGAGATCATCCCGGGTCTCGGCGTGGATGTGACGGCATACTACAAGGACTTCCGGAACCTCCTCGGGGTGGAGCGGATCACGACGATCGATGCGGTGGGATACCAGCGCTTCATCAACAGGGACTACGGATATGCGAAGGGCATCACGGTCAGCATCCGGAAGTCGATGGGCACCATCACCGGCGCGCTGAACTACACCCTCTCGTATGCGAACGGCAGTTCCTCCGATCCGACGGCCATCCAGTTGATCAACGCGGCGACCCAGTATGGCGGGCAACCCGTACAGTTCGTCGACCGCCAGGTGCTGCCCCTTGACTGGGATCAACGGCACACGCTCAATGCGTTCGTGAACATCGCGCAGGAGAACGACTGGAGCATCGGGGTGTATGGTGCCATCAGTTCCGGACTGCCCTACAGCCCGACGTTCATCGAGCGCTTCGACATCCTGACACAGGAATACAGGCAGTCGGGAGAGAAGCCGGCCCGGTGGAGTGTGGACCTCAAGGCGATGAAGTATCTGGACTTCTTCGGTCAGCGTCTTGGTTTCTTCCTGAAGGTCGATAATGTCTTCGACAATCTGAACGAGGAGACCGTGTATGCAAGCACGGGGCGCGCGACGAACCCTGCGCGCTTGCCGGACCAGAAAGAACTGCTGCTGAACGCGCTTGCGCAGGAGGGCCTGTTCACGCTCAGCGAGATCGATAACCACCCCGAGTACTATTCGCTCCCGCGGAAGATCACGCTCGGCTTCGAATGGAGGTTCTGATGAGGTTGACCGTGTTCCGCCGATCGGCGGGGAAACTTGCATTCGCCGCCGCCCTGGTGCTTGCCGCCGGTCCCGCGGCATTGAACGGCGGCGAGCGTGATGTGATTCAGGCCGGCACGAGAGGGAAGGCCGGATCCATTGCCGCCACGGCGGCGGTGGGGAACGCCAAGTGGTTCCGGTTCGGCATCGTGGACGGCAATCTGGTGAACGGCGGGCTCACCAATTCGGGCCTGCTCGGGTACCACTATGTCAGCGGCACCCCGTTCCTTTCCTGGCCCAAGGGGCCGAAGAACGTTGAGTATCTGCATGGCGCCGTGTTCTACGTGGCGGGCCAGGTGGTCGGCGATGCGGGGGATACGCTGTACGTCAATTCGAACAACTACCGCCGCAGCGGGGTCCAGCAGTCGATCGATGGATCGCACTGGTACTCCTTCATGCCGTTGCCGAAGTATTTCAACAACCATCAGACCGGGTCCGTGACGTGGGACATGGATGGGATCTCCGAGGATGTCGGGATCGACGGATTGCCGGGTACGTCGGATCAGGGTGAGAGCGACGGCAAGCTGCAGCCCGAAGAAGATTTCAACCGGAACGGAAAGCTGGACCTGAACATGGTGAACACCCCGGGGTGGTTCGCGTTCAGCCACAAACGCGAAACGTGGCCACGGGTCTGGCCCGAGGGGTCCTATCCGGGCGATCTCCGGTCGCCGGGTCAGGAAGATCCCGACGTGCGTTCGGGACGGTGGAACGGAAAATACGGCGCGTATGTCCGTGCTGATCAGGAATCGTATACGGTGATGGATGACCGCGAGAACGACGAGTATCCGTACTATCCCTTCGCCGATTCGCTCTCCCGCCGGCCGTTCCCGAACGGACGCCGCGGACTCGGTCTCACCGTGACCACCCGCAGTTATCAGTGGTCGTCACCGCTGGCCGAGGACATCCTCATCACCACGTACGACATCACCAACAGTGGCAAGGACCTGCCGAAATGTGTCGTGGGGATGTATGTGGATCCGGACATGGGAGGAAGCCTCGAGGGGGATGATGCGTCCTTCGACAAGCTCCTGGACATCACGTACACCTGGACCGGAGGCCTGGCGCGGAATGGACTGAAGGTCGGCTACTTCGGTTTTGCCTTTCTGGAAAGTCCCGGTATCGACACTGATGGCATCGATAACGACGACGACGGGATGGTGGATGAATCGCAATACAACCATGCCGATGAGAACAACAACTGGCGCCGGTACACGGACCTGAACAACAACGCCGCGTGGGATACCGAAGACAGGAACTTCAACGGTGTCCTGGACCCGGGCGAAGATGTCAATGGCAATGGCGCCATTGACCGTGAGCCGATCAACGATGACGTCGGGTCGGACGGTGTCGGGCCGGAGGACGAGGACTACACGGGTCCGGACCGGGATGGGTCCGAGGCAAACGCGCAGCCGGACTGGGGGGAGCCGAACTTCGACTTCACGGACAATCTGGAGATCGACCAGGTCGGCCTGACGTCCTTCTATCTCCGTGATGTGAACGACAACATGTCGCTGGAGAAGTATTACTGGAACACGGAGATCCTTCCCGGGCAATTCACCGTCCGCCCGGGGTTCCAGCGCGATATCTCATTCAGCTACGGGTGCGGGTATGTGCCGATCAGGAGCGGGCCGGGCGGGTCGCAGCGTTATGCGATCTCGTGCGTGTTCGCCAACGATCAGGACGGCATCATCCGGAACAAGCGCACCATCCAGGTGATCTACGATGCGAACTACAATTTCGCGAAGCCGCCGCGTAAACCGAACGTGACCTTCACCGCGGATGACCGTCGCGTGGTGCTGGACTGGGATGATGCGGCGGAACGGTCCAAGGATCCGGTGTACGGAGCGGACTTCGAAGCATACTATGTCTACAAGGCGACCGATCCCACCTTTGATGAGATCCGGACGGTCAGTGATGCCTATGGCAATCCGTTGCTGTTCAGACCGGTCGCGATCTACGACCTCAAGGACGGCCTGAAGGGTATCCACCCCGTCCGTCTCGGCAGCAACCTGGGTCCAGAAAGTGATCTCGGCGTGTCGTACAACATGGGCACCGACAGCGGGTTGCAGCACCGGTTCATTGACACGGATGTCACGAACGGCCGGACCTATTACTACGCCGTCGTGTCGATCGACAAGGGCTACCAGCCGTCGTTCTACCCCGCATTGTCCGACCGTCAGGGGCTGATCGAGATCCCGCCCACGCCTTGTTCGGCCGATATCCAGGTGGATCTCCTTGGAAGGGCGATCGCGACGGATAAGAATACCGTGATCGTCACACCGGTGGAGCGGAGTGCGGGGTGGGTCGCGCCGTCCCTGCAGGGTGGTGGTGTGGAACATCTGGCCGGCTACGGCACGGGATCGATCACGGTGGACATCTACAACCGCACGCGGGTCCAGACCGGGCACCGGTACGAGATCACGTTCGGGGACGACAGCGCGTACACCCGGTACTATGCCAATGGCCGGACCCGTTCCTTCACGCTGACGAACACGACAACGGGCGGGGTCCTCGTGTACATTCAGGGTCCCGATACAAGTGCGAAGAGCAATGAGATCCTGGCGGAAGGGTTCAAGATCACACTGAAGAACGATGCGGTCATCCTCGACACGACGCGGACACGATGGACCACCGGCGCGTCCTCGCTGCGGCTCTCCGCGCCCCCGGAGGGTCAATTCGCGATCCCGCGTGACTATGAGTTCGTGATCGTGGACGACAGCAGCATCACGACCCTGAATGCGCGGCGCAGCAATGTGGAGCTGTGGGATGTCACGGATCCGGCCCACCGCGTCCGCGTGCCCTACCGCTACATCGAACAATCGGCCAAGTCCGGCAAGGGTCGTCTCGGCGCAGGTGACAGGGTCATCGTCGCGTCGTCGGACTCGGTTTCGCGCTCCTGGGCGTTCGATGTGCTCTCCGCCGGTCCGGAGCAACGACCCGTCAAGGGAGATGTGCTGCACATCGCCACGACGAAGAACTGGGACCGGCTCGATCGCTATCAGTTCACGCTGCAGGGGAACAGTGTCAGCGGCGTGCAGGCAGCCGCGGCGATGGGGAACATCTACACCGTGCCCGATCCCTATCTCACGGTCAGCAGCCTGGAGCGCAAGATCATCAACGAGTCCGAAGGACGCGGGGACAGGAGGATCGATTTCGTGAACCTGCCGTCGCGCTGCACGATCAGCATCTTCACGACCGCGGGACGACTGGTGCGTGTGCTACGGCATGAAGCGGCGCTCGACAATGCGCGCGAGGCCTGGGACCTGAGGACCAAGGACGGTCTTGAGGTGGCCAGCGGCGTCTATCTCTATGTTGTCGAGTCCGAAGGTGCTGGCACGTTCCGTGGCCGGCTGGCGATCATCAAGTAAGGGTGCAGGACCATGAAGCTCCGTTCTACCGTTGTTCTTGCCGTACTGATCCTGACACTCGCCCCCTGTACGCCGGGCCAGACGAACAGTGTTCCGTTTCAGACGAACGTCTCGGCCGTAGGGACCAGCGCGGCCGCGTTCCTCGAGATCGGGGTCGGTGCCCGTGCGATGGGCATGGGGGGCGCGTACGCCGCTGTGTCCAACGATGCAAGTGCGTTGTACTGGAACCCCGCGGGTCTCGCCTGGATCCCCGGTGTGGAGGTCGAAGCGACACACAATGCATGGCTCCTGGGCTCCAACCATGATTTCGTGGGCGTGGTAGTCCCGGTGGCTTCGATCCGTTCCGCGATCGGCATCAGCTTTGTCACGCTGGGATTCGGTGATCAGGCGGTGCGGACCGTGGACAGGCCCGAAGGGACGGGAGAGACGTATGATGCGCGCGACATGGCCATCGGCCTTTCCTATGCCTTTGCGCTCACCGACAGGTTCGCGTTCGGGGTGACGGCGAAATTCGTCACGCAGCGGATCTGGTTCGAATCGGGGAGTGCATTCGGCGTGGACCTCGGCATCTTTTATGCGACGCCGGTGGAAGGCCTCCGCCTCGGCATCAGCATGAGCAACTTCGGCACTGCGCTGACCCTGGACGGGAACAACCTGGCATCGACGACTTCGCCGGACAAGACCGTGCAGACCTTCGACCGCGCACCTGTGCGGTATGCAACGAGCGCGGGTTCCCTGCCGGTGCTGTTCCGTGGGGGGCTTGCCTATGAGCTTCCGATCGGTGAGCTGGGGAGTGCCCTGGTGACGGCGGATGTCAACCACCCGAGCAACGCCACGGAGAGCATCAACACAGGCATCGAACTCGGCTTCAAGAACTTCTTCTTCCTCCGGGGCGGGTACATGGGGCTGTTCGAACGCGACCGTGTGTCCGGACTCACACTGGGCGCTGGCATCGATTGGCGCGATGAAGCGCAGGGATTCGGCATCCGTGTGGACTATGCGTGGGCGGACTGGGGGATCCTCAAGGACGCGCAGCGGATCACGATCGGAGTCGTGCTATGACGGAGGACGGCATGCTGCCACGCCTTCCACGTTCCGTGAAGGTGTCCCTGACGATCATCCTTGCGGTCCTGAGCGCGGGAGCGGGGGCATACTTTTCCGCGCCATGGCCGAAGCCGGGAACCGGTGAGGAGGCGGTCCTCGCGCGCGTGGGCGATAGGGCGATCACCGTCAGCGACTTCCTGCGGGAGTACGAATTCGGTTTCCCTCATCTGAAACAGGGTGTGGATCCGGTGTCGCGCAAGCGCACCTGCCTTCATGCCATGGTGAATGAACTGCTGATCACGCACGAGGGATTCCGTCTCGGATTGGACCGGAGTCAGAGGGTGGTGGACCAGGATACCTGGATCACGACGGACCTCCTTACGGAGGCCCTGATCCGCGCGGAGGTCGTCGAAAAGACACATGTGTCGGATGCAGAAGTCCGCAATGCGATCACCGCATCGCATGTCCATTTCAGGTTCCGGTACTGGGGGGAACCGTCGCTCGCGCAAGCCGAGGCGGTCCGGCAGCAGATGGTGAGAGCGGGATATGCGTCCGTGGTGGATAGTCTGCGCCGCGCGCATCCCGATACCCGCCTCGACCCCGCGATGCTGGAGTCGGGCGACATGAATGCATTCGAGATCGACCCTCCGGTACTTGCCGCCATCAGGGACCTCGAGGTTGGTGGGATCTCCGCGCCGGTGGCGGTCAACGGAGGGTATTACGTCTTTCAGGTCACCGCAATCCGTCGCAGCGCGATCCTGGAGCATGAGTATACGACGCGTTTTGAGACCATGAAGAAGGTCCTCCTGAACGCGAAGTACGATGAGCGGATCGGAGCGTTTGTCGGCGGCTTCATGACGCCCCGGCACGTGGTCACGAAGGCCGGGACATTCGAAGCGCTCTGCAATGCGGTCGTGGAATGGAAGGTGACCGGCGATCACAAGGTGATGATGCTCCGCGACGCGGTGTTCTCCTCCGCGCACGGCCGCCCTTCGTATGCCGCCCTGGCGGCGCGCGCCGGGCAACCGATCGTCACGTACGTTGATGGATGGTTCACGGTCGCGGGGTTTCTTGATGTCTTTCTCCCTTCCGTGCGCGACATCGATCCGGCGGACATGCCGCAGGTGCGCCACCTCCTGAGCGAGCAGGTAGCGCTGTGCGTGCGTGACCAATTGCTGGCGGCCGAGGCCCGTCGGCGGCAGTTGGATGCGAGCCCGGCGTTCATGCATGAGAGGGAGCTCTGGATGCGCAAGGCCGTATACGATGAGGCCCGGATGCGATTCGTTTCGCCGGCGCCCGGCCGGGACGGCGTGCTGACGGCCCACGCGATGCTCACCCGCGCAGCCGATTCGCTGAGGGCTCTGGTACCGGTCACGATCAATACCGCCATGCTCGATACGCTGAGGGTTCACGAGACACCATCCTCACGCATGGTCGGCATGCAGGTCTTCAAGCTCGGGTCCAAACGGCCGGCATTCCCCGTGACCGATGGCATCTGGGGTATACGTGCAACGTCAATGTAACAGGTCACTCACTCTCATCAGCTGGAGCACACACCATGAAACCACTGTTCCACTCTCTTCTCGCGCTGGCGCTTGGCGGAAGTCTGGCCATCGGTCAGACCATGCCCTCCTCCGGCCTCAAGGGATACTGGAAGTTCGATGAAGCTGCCAATCTTGGCAAGGCCGAGGTCGGCAATCCGCTCGTGATGAAGCACCTGATCACGGCTGCGGGCGATGTGAACAAGTTCGTCGCCGTTACCGGTCCGACCGGCGGCAACGGTGCCGTGACCGTCGGGCTGGGCAGCTATTTCGAGTGCACGCCGGACCTTCCCGCGAACGGTGCCGATACGGCGGACAACGTCAATCGTTGGACGCTGGCGATGGACGTGCGATATGCCGTGAAGGAATGGCATGCGCTCGCGCAGATGGACCCGACGACATTCAGCGACACGCTGAAGGATGCTCTCGGCAATCCGCTGCGCGTTGGACCCCGGTTCACCGACGACGCGGACATCTTCATCCGTCCGGAGGGAAAGATCGGAGTCGGCTCATCCGGGTATTCCTATGACACCGCCACGGTGAATCAGTGGTACCGTGTGGTCATCACGGCAGACCTTGCCGCCCATCAGTACTTCATCTACCGTGATGGGCAGCTCCTGCATACCGGCAACGCGGGCAACATGAACCTCGATAACCGCTTCTCGATCCCGTCGATCGACGGGTTGAACAAGCTCGCGCTCATCGCCGATGATGATGGTGAGGATGGCGATATCGATGTCGCGTTCATCGCTCTGTATGATCGTCCGTTGACCGCCGATGAGGTCGCGGCATGGGGCGGGTATGGTCAGGTCGTACGGAACCAGGCACCGGTGGCCCAGTGGGACTTCGAATCCGTTGCCACGCCGTTGATGGCAACCACGGGGAAGGACCTGACGCTGAACGGAACAGATGCTGCGCTGGATGGCCCATCATCGGACAACAAGGCGCGTACGATCGCCTCAGGCAACTCCTATGCCGTCACATCCGGCATCCTTCCCAACGGTGATGCCGCCGCGACACGGTCGAACCTCTACGCGATCAAGATCGACTTCCGCGTGAATTCCTTCGTGCAGCCCCACCCGCTTCTCCAGACCGACAGCACGAACGCCAGCGGCGCCGAAGCGTATGTCTCCGTTGACGGCGAGATCGGCAATCCGGCGCTGGGGTACTCCCCAACGTCCATCAAGGCGGGCAAATGGCATCGGTTGGTGATCAACGCCGACCTCAGCAAGTTCTTTGACGTGTGGCTTGATGGGTTCCCGATGTACCGGAGCGGCCCGCAGACGTTGAACGGCCGCTACTCGCTCGCCCCCAAAGGATCCCTGAAGTCGTTCCTCTTCTGTGCGGACAGCGCGACGTATGCGGGCGCATCGATCGATGTCGCCGGCATGGCGCTGTGGAACCGGGCCCTGGATTCGATCGAGATCTTCAACCTGGGCGAAGTGCCCGTGCCGGCCACCGACACGGCGTCAGGTCCGGGCGGGTTCTCCATTTTCGGTGACGGTTCCCTGAAGAACCAGTACGGCCGCGTTGAACCGCATGCCGATTTCGACTTCGACTCCACGAAGTCGTTCTCCATCGAAGTGTGGACGAAAGCGCTCGCGAACTGGGATTCGGACCCGTCGATCCTGAGCGACAAGGCGTGGACCTCGGGTGGCAATCCGGGGTGGGTCATTTCAGCGGACGCCGGTCGCAACCGTACCTGGAAGTTCAATCTGGCGGATGAGTACCGGAACCGCATCGACATCAACATGAACAACGACAGCCTGTCGAACCTGAACGACGGCAAGTGGCATCATCTTGCCGTGACCGTCGACCAGGTGAACGACCTTGCGATGGCATACACCGATGGCACGTTCATCCGGGCGACACCGATGACCGCACTCACTGGTTCGGTCCGCGGCCGGAATCCGAACGCCATGTCGGAGTTCTACCCCATTTGCTTCCTGCAGGATGGCACGCAGAATTATCCGGATGCCAGCGCGTATGGCGGGTATGTGGATGAGGTCCGCATCTGGCGCGATGTGGTCCTGGATTCGCTCACGATCCGTGCGTGGAAGAACAAGACCGTGACCCCGTCGCACCCGAACTACGCCGGACTCGTTGGCTACTGGCAGTTCGAGGAGGGGAAGGGGACGACCGTGGCGGACCTCTCGGGGCACAACCACCCCGTGGCGCTGCTGAATGGCGTTGCATTCCGTACGTCGTTCGCCTTGACGGATGCCCCGCCGGTGGAGCGTGTGCTGCCGTCGTCGTTTGCGCTCGAGAACGCCTATCCGAACCCGTTCAACCCGAGCACCACGATCCGCTTCGCGTTGCCGTCCACTGCCACGGTAAAGTTGGTGGTGTACAACGTGCTTGGACAGCAGGTCGCACAGCTGATCGATGGTGTCATGGCAGCCGGGCAGCATGAGGTGCAGTGGAACGCACTCACCGGGTCGCGCAGCCAAATCGCAAGCGGCGTCTACTTCTATCGTCTGGACGCCACGGGATCGAACGGTGCACGATTCATCGAGACCCGCAAGCTGATGTTGTTGAAATAAGAACATTTGTCATCCCGTAGGGGCCTTTGTAGGGGCATTGTAGGGGCCTTGTAGGGGCCGAGCATGCTCGGCCCCAACACGTTCGATCCACGCATGAAGGGT
>JAUQWO010000059.1 GCA_030835135.1 Bacteroidota bacterium | reverse complement strand
GAACCGAGCGGTGTGTCATCACGGCTACGTACCCCAACGTTGTGGCGATCAACCCGAAGATTGCCGAGAGAGTACATATGATAATTGACGCAATTCTCGGAGTGCTTCTGTTTGCAAGTATTGCCATGCTGGTGTATGCGCAATCGAGGAGAATGCAACTGACTTTGTATAGGCTGCGGACTCCTCAACGGGGGTTTGCGCAATGGGTCAAGGATCTCCGAATAGGAAATCCTAGAGATCAGCAGGAGTTATTGCTGTACCAGGAGGGCCGACGCTGGATGATACGGGGATACGTACTAGCTGCAATTGTCGTGGTTGCCGCATTTGTTTGGGCATGGGTAGCGCCACGGCTTGGGTAGTGGCTTCTTGTGACATCGGGGAGTTGGATGCCATTTCTTGAGAATCTGACATCAGGAGCATAGAACATCGCGTGTCGGGTAGTGGTGCCTAACCAGCGGCTGCACCTGACGCCGCGCCACGGGTACCGGGGTATTTGCCTTAGTCATTTATAGTGTTGGTTGAGGTTTTCAAAATCAGCAGTCGTTTCGCGGCGCAGGTGAGCCGCGAGCCGTTAGGGGGCGGCACCTCGTGAGGCCAAAACGGCAATGGCGTGAGATATTGCCAATGTTGGCCGATGCTCTTAAGCTCAGACCCTAAGTGGAGGACTTGTGAGAATCCTTTGCATGCTTTCGGTTCTCGGTGTCATCCTGGGTTCCTGTTATCGGGATACGTCCACGATAACGGGGCGGTTGGTCGGAGCCGATGGGCGGCCGCTTGCGCTCGCGCACGTTCACTTGATCGATGCTATGCGCCCAATCCCTGGTTCGTTTGAACAGGTGCTGGTAGCCGAACGGATTCAACGAGATGGGACGTTCAGAATCTCAACCAACGAGACTGGTCCGTTTGTCCTCCGATTCACTGCAGTGGGTCACAGAACACTGTGCGTTCCCCTGGCGATTGAAACGCACATGAACTTGTCCCTTGATGCCCAATTGGCGATAGCCGTTCCGGAGTCAATCCAATCAGAGATGCTCGTCCTTACAACGAGCGACAGAGGGGCCACTATCCAGCGAGCCTACCTTGTCAAACAAATGAATGGCACTTTTCGAGCTGACCTTCCTTCGACGGGAGACAGCGTTATGTATACAATTCCCTTGGGTGAACCGGACTCAAGATCAACGACTTTGCTGGGAGCCACAGCGAGCCGGTACGAATTGACATCTCAAGCTGAGTACTCTGGAATATTGCCTGTAGAGAATGGACACGCCACAATTGAGTACCGCATACCATCGCAACCTGTGCTTAGCGATGCGACTTGTCGGTTCGAGGATGCTCATTCCACGCCGGCCCTATTCGCTCAGATCCGAAATAGTCATGCACAATTCCTGGCTTTCTCGGATTCGTCCCTGATGAGGCACTTGCGCACGGGGAAATCCTTCGACTCCTTTGCGTATCCATGGCTTGAGAAAGCTGATTCTCTTATGCGTACTGCGGCACTGAACCCTGAGGGACTGATCAAAGACGAACTGAGATTGGAGGCCCTCCAATGCTATCTCCGCGCACATATTCCGATCGGTGACAACCGCTTGCGTGCGTTGGTCTTTAGTATTCCCAATACGTCACTCGCCTGGGTCTACCATGGCACCTTGGCTCTTGCGACTCAAAAACTTCCTGGAGGGGGAGCTGCATACTTCGAATCGATTGTTGAACGTCATCCATGGCGACCCTTTGCCGCCTGGTTACTCTTCTATCAATGTGCTGGTGCCAAGCAAGTTCGTGACGATCGCACGATCAAGAATACCATCGCCCGGCTCACAAATGAGTTTGGCAATACCGATATTGCGCACAAGGCTCAGGAATTCTATGCTCCACGTGCGGTGATCCAGATTGGTGCTCCCCTTCCTGAGTTTGCATTTGCCTCAGCGGATGACCCAATCAAGGTTTTCACGAATGCAGCCTTCAGGGGACATTATCTCTTGATCATCTTCTGGAATACCTGGTGTTCACCTTGTGTCGGTGAGATGCCAAGTCTACATCGTATGCATGACAAATATGCCCAGGTTGGATTGAAGATCCTGAGTGTAGCACTTCGCAATGAGCCGTATCAACTCAATCGCTTTCGGCAAATGCGGTGGCCCATGCCATGGTCAGTTGCCTTCGTACCGGAAGCAAACGTATCATCGGTTGCTATACGGTTCGCTGCCGTAACCCCTAAGCATATCCTCGTCGATCCTAAAGGCGACGTTCTCATGATCGACAGCCTATTGTATGGAAGCGAACTTGACTCGACTCTGGCCCATCTCCTTGTGAAGAAACAGTAACGGAGGGAGAATTTGGCCGTTCTGACTATGGTGCCGCCCCCTAACCAGCGGCTGCACCTGACGCCGCGCCACGGGCCCGGGGTATCGACCTTAGTCATTTATAGTATTGGTTGAGGTTTTCACAATCAGCAGTCGTTGCGCGGCGCAGGTGAGCCGCGATCCGTTAGGGCGCAAACCCGAGAAAGGGGCGAAGTCCCATGAGACAGATCGGAGTGCTCTTTGTTCTGCTAAGTGTCGCATTGTATGGATGCAGAGACCTCGGCACGACTGCACCTCCTGAGGATGGTTCTCCTCCAGCTCAGGTGTCGGGGAAGTTCGTCGTAGACGAGTATACCGTAGATTGCCAGGCGAAAGTGAATCCACGCAATGATAGCGTTCAGGCGTGGTTCCCCGTGAAGCTGCGCTATCATTTCGAAGGCAGCCCTGGGGCAGTAAGCACAATCAGCTTCATCTTCGATAAGCAACTCGGTGTAACACTCTCGATAGACGGTTGGCCAGATTCAGCAGGTGTGATGCGGAGTTACACGCCGAACTACTGGACATCGACGCGACTGGCTCAGCAGGACAGTGTTCTTGTTGAGTGCAAGCTTGATGGGTATTACGCGGCCAACGTTGGTGGCGCCCCAGAGATCATTGATACGTGGGCATGGCGGAATGAGTGCAAGGTTGCGGTGCGACACTAAGGAGTTTGCGCCCTAACCAGCGGCTGCACCTGACGCCGCGCCACGGGCCCGGGGTATCGACCTTCGTCATTTATAGTGTTGGTTGAGGTTTTCAAAATCAGCAGTCGTGTCGCGGCGCAGGTGAGCCGCGATCCGTTAGGCGGCAAGGAGGGGCCATGTTCACCGTGATAGTCTCCGAAGACATCATGCGCTCACCCGGGGAAGTGTTCGACTTCGCGGGGGATTACCGAAACGACCCGGCATGGCGAAG
>JAUQWO010000058.1 GCA_030835135.1 Bacteroidota bacterium | reverse complement strand
GTGCATGCACCGCCCCTACATGGGTACACATCGTCCCCCAGGGGCATACGATAACAAATCGTGGTGGTATGCCCTCCGTGCATGGGTATACGATATCGAATCGTGGGGAACCCGGCCCCTATGCGATGTCCGAAGATATCGACTCTCCGGATCGTGGTGGGGCGGTGCATGCACCGCCCCTACAAAGGAATGTGCCGTCGATCCCGGTGGCAGACCGCCACCACGGCAACGCGCTACGTCCGCAGATACGACGCACAGTTCGCATCGATGATGCACCCCGTCAATGCATCCGTACCATCCGATGCCAGGAACATGATCGTACGGCCGATCTCTTCGGGTGTGGCCACGCGGTGCATGGGGCTCTGACCGAAGATCTCCTCGCGTCCGGGCCCTTCGAGCAGCGGCCGTGCCATGTCCGTGTCCACCCAGCCCGGCGCGATCGCGAACACATAGATCTTGTGCGGTGCGAGCGCCTTCGCCAGCGACTGGCTCATGGCATTCATGCCGGCCTTGCTCGCGCCGTACGCGGGGCCATCCGGTTCGCCGCGGAAGGCGCCGCGCGAGGTGATGTTGATGATGCGTCCGCCGCCCTGGCGTATCATCGCCTGCGCCGCGCCATGAGCCACGTTCGCGGCACCCAGAAGGTTCGTTCCGATCGTCGTCTGCCAAGCCGCGGCCCATTCTTCGAACGAGGTCTTCGCCGGATGATGGTCCACCCAGAGTCCCGCGTTGTTCACGAGCACATCGATGCGCTGCATCTTTGCCACGACCGCATCCGTGAGGCGTTTGGCTTCGGCCGGCACGCCGAGGTCCGCCTGGAACAGCTGGTGCCCCGTGCCGGCAAGTGATGCCAGCGTCTCTTCAGCGCTTTTCCTGTTCGCATTATAATGGACCGCTACCCGGGCCCCGTCAGCAGCGAACATCTGTGCCGCGCACCGGCCGATGCCGCGTGATGCGCCTGTGACGAGTACGACTCTGTCCTTCATGAGAACCTTCCTCAGTGATTGGTGTCCGTGGTCTTGATGTCTGCGTCGATGGTGCCATTCCAGAGATACGTCCGCGTCTCCGCGATCAGCACGCCGGTCAGCACGAGCAGCGTGATGAGGTTCGGGATCGCCATGAGTCCGTTCGCGATATCCGCGAAGGTCCACACGATCGGGAGCGAGAGGATGGAGCCGAGCATGACCGCCGCAACCCACAGCCAGCGGTACGGTGCGACCACGCGGGGGCCCCAGAGGTACTCCGCCGCCTTCTCGCCGTAGTACGACCATCCGAGGATGGTGGAAAACACGAATGTCAGCAGTCCTATGGTGAGCACGATCGGTCCGACGAGAGGAATGTCCGTGAATGCCTTATTCGTCAGTTCGGCACCGCGCAACCCGTTCATCCATTCGCCGGAGTTGACCACGACCAGTCCCGTCATGGCGCAGACCACGACCGTATCCCAGAACGTGCCGGTGGAGGAGACGAGCGCCTGGCGGACGGGGTTCTTCGTCTGTGCCGCGGCGGCGACGATGGGTGCACTGCCGAGGCCGGATTCGTTGGAAAAGAGTCCGCGCGCGATTCCGTAGCGGATGGCCTCCTTCATGCCGGCCCCCATGAAGCCGCCGATCGCCGCCTGTCCGCTGAACGCGGAGTTGAAGATGAGGCTCAGTGTCGCCGGGAGGGTCTCGTAGTGCATGCCCAGGAGTATGAGACACCCGAGCACATAGAAGATGGCCATGAATGGGACAAGTGCCTCGCACACGCGGGCGATGGATTTGATGCCGCCGATGATCACGATCGCGGTCAGGACCGTCATTGCGATGCCGGTGATCCACGGGGAGACGCCGAATGTATGCTCGACCATCGTGGAGATCGAGTTGGCCTGCACCATGTTGCCGATGCCGAACGCCGCCACGGCGGTGAGAGCGGCAAAAACCACCCCGAGCCACTTCATCTTCATGCACCGCTCCAGCACGTACATCGGTCCACCGGCCATGGTCCCGTTGGCGGCGGTGATGCGGTACTTCACCGCAAGCAGCGCCTCGCTGTACTTGGTCGCGATCCCGAAGACGCCGGTGAGCCACATCCAGAGTACTGCACCCGGTCCGCCGGCCGCGACGGCCGTTGCAACACCGACGATGTTCCCCGTGCCGATCGTCGCCGCCAGCGCCGTAGTGAGCGCGCCGAACTGGCTGACGTCCCCTTCGCCCTCGGAAGAACGCTGGAGGGAGATCCGGATCGCCTTGCCGATGAACCGTTGGATGAACCGGAGACGGAATGTGAGATACACATGGGTGCCAAAGAGCAGGATGAGCAGGGGATAGCCCCAGACGATGTCGCTGACCGATTGCAGGAACTGTTCGAATGCCAACATGCAGGATCCATGTGTCCGTGGGGGATGGAAGAGTATCGGTAGAATGTAGACAGATTCGGACCCATGTGCAACGGAGCCGGAGGTGACCCGTACCGCAACCTTTCTCCACCGGCAATCGTCTAAGTGACAGGGGGTGAACCAGATACGGAAAGTGTATGCTCGTTCGTCGACCACGTGTCCTTCATTCTGCTGCCTGTGCCGTTCTGCTCTGCGCCGCTCTTGCCTCCGGTGAAGCCCAGCAATCAAAGACACTGACCCTTCATGCCGCCACCGCGGTTCCCCGCGTCGATGGTGAGATCGATCCGGTATGGGCCATCGCGGATTCAGTCGCCGACTTCGAGCAGATGGGCCCGTACTATGGCAAGCCGCCTGCCGAACGGACCGTGGCCAAGGTGCTCGCCTCCGACGAAGCCCTGTACGCACTCTTCATCTGTTACAGCACGCATGCGGTGATCCAGAACAATGCCGGCATCCACGACCAGACGAGCGGCGATGCGGTGTCGATCATGCTGGATACGTTCAACGACCGGACCTCGGCGTACAAGTTCGGGGTGACCGCCTCCGGGACCCAGTTCGATGGGCGCCTGATCGATGATGGCCGCAACCGTGATGTGAGTTGGGATGGCGTCTGGTTCACCCGCACCGCTGTCCACCCGTGGGGATATGTTGTGGAGATCGAGATCCCGTTCAAGTCGATCCGGTACGACGGCGAGATCCCGGAGTGGGGACTGGACATGGACCGATGGATCCCCGACACCAGGGAGGACATCTCCTGGGTCAGGTATGAACAAGCCGAAGGCCAGCGCATCTCCAAATTCGGACGCCTCGTGCTGAATGGTGCCAGGCCCACCGCCAGCGGACTGAACCTGGAGATCTATCCGGTGGCTGTGGCCCGCTCGGAGTACGACCCCTCCACGAAGAAATACAAGGTGGAACCGGATGCGGGCATCGACATCTTCTACAATCCCTCCGAGAAGCTCACGTTTCAGCTGACAGGCAATCCTGACTTCGCGCAGATCGAAGCCGACCCGTTCGAGTTCAATATCTCCCGGTACGAGACGTACTATTCCGAGCGGCGGCCGTTCTTCACCGCGGGGAGTGAAGTGTTCATGGCTTCGGGACGTGAGCAGAACTCCGGATTCTACCGGCCGCTCGAGTTGTTCTATTCCCGCCGGATCGGACAGTCGCTGAGCGACGGCTCGCTCGTGCCGCTGAACGTCGGGGCGAAGACCTTCGGGCGCCTCGGGGCATGGGAGTACGGAGCATTTCTTGCGCGGACGGGGAGCGTGGACTATGATGACGACGGTACGTTGACCAACGAACCCACGGCCACGTTCGCTTCGGCGCGGGTGAAGAAACAGATCTTCGACAACTCCAGCATCGGGGTGCTCTTCGTGGGCAAACAGACACCGGGCAGGCTGGAAGGTGTGATCGATGTGGACGGGGCGTTCCGCTCGCCGACGTATCAACTGGCGTATCAGTTAGCGCGGTCGATCGACAACGGGGAAGGCGATTACGCCGCCTCCGCCGGACTCCGCTCCTTCACCAAGGAGTGGGGGGTGCTGATCCGGACCCGGGCGATAGGGAAGGAGTTCGATGTGGATGCGGTGGGGTACGTGCCCTGGACCGGGACCGCCAACTTCACCCTCATCACCGGACCGATGTACTACTTTGACCAGGGGCCGGTCACATCCATCTTCCAGTACAGTGGTTTCTCGGTGACCTATGAAGATGTCGATCTCGCGACGGACTGGGTGGGTGCTGTCGGCATCAACATGCAGTTCCGGGACAACTGGGGATTCGAGACGTCGTTCATCGGCGGACGCAGCAAAGACGAGGGCATCCGCTACACATCATGGGAAGCGGATCACAGCATGTGGTTCAACATCTCTCCCCGCTGGAATGCGAACATCTGGGGCGGGTACTCGTACGGATACAACTTCTCCCGCGAGTACGTGGGTTCGTATTTCTGGTTCGGGAGTTATGTCGAGTGGAAGCCCCTCTCCACGCTGGAACTCGGCACCTCGTTCAATATGTACGTCGAGAAGATGCCAGGCGGTGCGATCGAGGACATCACGTACAATGCCCGGCCATTCATCTCGCTGACGCCCATCGTCAATCTGAATCTCCGCATCTATGCGGACGACGTCTTCCTCCGTTCCTCCGATCAGAATGAGCGTGTGATCGTGGGGTTCCTGTTCTCGTACAACTTCCTGCCGAAGAGCTGGATCTATCTCGCACTCAACGAGATCCAGGAACGGCAGGATGTGATGGACAGTTTTGGCCAGGCGAAAGGCCGGCGTATGGAAGTGGCCGGCAGGGCGGGGGTGGCGAAGATCAAGTACCTCTACTATCTGTAATACTCCATACGCTGACCAGACTACCCGCCCTGTTGCGGAACACCGGCACTCATGCGGTGTATCGGGCGAAGGGTCTATCGCGTTGTTGCGGAACCCCTGCGGCGTTGCTGTCTCTCGCCCCAGTCTGGCCACCCCGTCGCGTAACCCACACGGAGATACCCTTTCCCTTCGGGGCGGCCCATCTGGCGGCCCTGCGGGATATGCGACGCTTTCGGTGGGCCGGTCACAGCCGCTTGATCACCACGAGCGTCTTATCGTCCTGGTTCTTCCCCCGCGCCCCGTACTTCTGCACGCGGTCCATGATCATGTGCGCGATCTCCTGCGCCGGGCGCATATGCAGCGCCGCAACGTCCTGCGACAACCGCTTCTCGGTATACTGGTTCTCCCGCGCATCCATCGCCTCGATCAGCCCGTCGGTATAGAGCACCATCACATCCCCCGGTCCCAGCACCGCGCTCTCGCGCCGGAACTTCTGGTCCGGGAACGGCCCGATGATCGTGCCTGTCGTGTCCAGCATCTCCACCGTATGCGTCGACTCATGATAGAGGATCGGGCGCGGATGTCCGCAATTGATGTAGAGACAGATCCCCTTGGTATCGTCCGTGAGTTCGGCCACGAACAACGACAGGAACCGCTCGGCGGGGAACATCCGGTGGACGAGCTGGTTGACGCGCTGGATGAGCGACGTGAGCTTGGTCTGGAACCCGATGCCCATGCGGAGTGCACCGGACACATACAACGCCTGCACGGCGGCGACCATCCCTTTGCTCGCGGCGTCGCCAACGGCCACGGCGAGACGGTCGCCTTCCTCGTTCTCGATGTAGTCGAAAAAGTCGCCCCCGACGATCTTCTCGGCGAGGGAGATGCCATGGATCTCATACCCGGCGAAGCGCCGGCTGCGGTTGGGGAGAATGCTCTGCTGGATCTCCCGTGCTTTGTCCAGGTCCTTCCTGTATGCCGAACTCCGCCGCTCGTTGTGCTGACTGCTGACCATGGACGAGACGGTCATCCCGATGATGTCGAGCGTCGGCGCGATCTCATCCTTGTTGAGGTTCGTGTTGAACGAGAGGACGTACTGGTAGAGTGGCGTGCCGTCCACCCGGACAATGTCGCCCACGCCCGTGGCGGAGTACTTCAGGATGCCCTGCTTGCGGAGATAGGAATCGGTTTCCTTCAACACGACCGTGCGCTGCCGCGGAAGGAGGGTGAAGAGGGCGTATTTGTCCGCCCGCAGCTTGTAGTGGTCCTTGATCTGCTGTACCGATCCGACCTGGGCGATGAGCTCGTACGAGAAGTCGGAGGCACTCAGGCGCCAGGCGCGGCCGCCGGTGATGTCGATACCCGCATGTTCGACGATCTGGGTGATCACATGGCGCAGGAGTTCTGTTGTCGAATCGAACTTCCGTGCGGAGAAGCTGGCGATGGTCTTCCGGAGCTGGCGTTGGTTCATCGGCATGGTGCAACCGTACGCGCTGGCATCCGTATACTCTGGAGGAGGTGACCCATGGTGAAATTTCTTCTCTGGATCTTGTTATTCATCGTCTGCTGGCCGTTGGCGCTGCTGGCCCTCATTCTGTATCCGATCGTCTGGCTGCTTACGCTGCCGTTCCGGCTCATCGGCATCACGGTGGACGCTGTCTTCTCGTTTCTCAAAGCGCTGCTGATGTTACCGTCCCGCGTGCTGGGCGGAAAGGCCTGAAGCGATGGAAGCGGGTGGTGGAATGGAACGTCACTTCCGCACCGGGGGTTCATCGTTGCGTCATCCATTCCCCGCGATCCATTCCCCGCGATCCATTCCCCATTGCTCATTTGTATTTGTCGCTCTGCCCTTTCCCCTTCTTGAAATCCTTCATGATCTTCTTCCACCGCTCCTTCTCCCTGAGCTGCGCAGCCTTATCCGTTCTCCGCTCCTGATACGCCCGTTCCCGTAGCATCTTCTCGAAGTTCGCGAGGCGCCCGGGGTCCAGTTCGCCGCGTTCGATGGCCGCAGCGATCGCGCATCCCGGCTCTCCGGCGTGCCTGCAGTCCGTGAAGCGGCATTGCAGCGCCAGCTCCTCGATGTCCTCGAATGTCTCTTCCACCCCTTCGTCCGCATCCCAGAGCTGGATCTCGCGCATGCCGGGCGTATCGATGAGGAGTCCGCCTGACGGAAGCTGCACCAGCTCCCGGTGACTCGTCGTGTGACGCCCCCTCCGATCGCCTTCACGCACATCGCCCGTGACGAAGCGCTCTTCTCCCAGCAGGGCATTGGCGATGGTGGATTTACCCGCTCCCGAGGGGCCGAGCAGTGCCGCGGTCTCTCCCGCAGGCAGGTGCTCCAGGATCGCGGCAAGTCCCGATCTCTTCTTCGCACTCGTGACGACCACCGGGATCCCCGGGATCGTCACACGCACTTCATCCACCACCTCATCCGCATCGGGGTCCAGGTCGGCCTTGTTCAAGACGATCACCGGCCGTGCCCCGCCCTGGGAGGCGAGTACGAGATACCGTTCCAGCCGGCGGACGTTCACGCCTGCATCGAATGCATCCACGAGGAACACGACATCGATGTTGGCGGCGACGATCTGTTCCTCCTCGCGTTCGCCGGGGTTCCTGCGGGTGAAGCAGGAGCGGCGGGTGAGGATCGTGTGGATCGTCGCGGTGCCTTCGGCGGGACGTTTCCGGATCGCGACCCAGTCGCCCACCGCGGGATAGTCGCCCGCCGTCCGCGCGGCGTAGTGGATGCGTCCGGAGATCTCCGCATCCCACTCACGCTCGCCGTCGGTAAGCGTGTACCTGTTCTTCTGGCGTATGATCACGCGTGCCGGCTCGAGCGATGGATCCGCAAGTGCGGCCAGGTGGGCTGCGAACGAAGCGTGCCAGCCGAAGGCACGCAGTGCGGTCTCTGCTGATGCGGTCAACGGAATTCTCTTGCTGTTGCGATCATGGTACGGAGGTTCTCCGGCGGCGTGTCGGGTGGAATGGCACAGCCG
Source organism: Bacteroidota bacterium (assembly GCA_030835135.1). Taxonomy (GTDB): domain Bacteria; phylum Bacteroidota; class Ignavibacteria; order UBA10030; family UBA6906; genus JAGDMK01. The sequence goes on along the minus strand of JAUQWO010000058.1, from coordinate 10,291 downwards.
GCGTTCAGGATAAAACGCGGGGTATCCGCGAACAGTTCCAGCAGCGCGCGGGTCTTCGCCGCGACCTCTGCCGGGGTGCCGAGGGCGAGGACGCTGCTCGGATCGATGTTCCCGACGAACGCGGTGCGCGTGGCCATCGACCGGTGGGCGAGCACCATGTCCGTCTTGTAATCGATCTCGAGTCCGTCCGCGCCGGTGGCCATCATGTCCTCCACGATCGGGCCGGTGTCACCGCAGATATGAAGGATGTACGGCTTCTTCAGACTGTGCGACGTGGCGACGATCCGTTGTTCGTATGGCAGTGCGAAGCGACGGTACAGCCGCGGCGAGATGAGGTCCGTGCCGGCGGTGCTGTCACCATTGGACAGCATCGCGACGCCGGTGTCGGCCATCAGCACCAGGAACTGCGAGGTGATGGCGGCGCAGTATTCGAGGAGTGCGTGCACATCCTCTTCGCAGTCGGGGTCGAGAAGCTCCGACATCCATGCATCCATCCCCCGCATGAGCGCGGCGAGGGTGAACGGACACTGGTCGCAGTTGCCACGGATCGCGACCTCGCCCGCGAAATGTTGCACGAGCAGCCGGCATGCTTCCAGCCAGACGCCGACACGTTCGGACTGCCGGAGGTCGACCGGGGCGAGATCGCGCACCTCGCGGAGTTCGCTGAGTCGGCCTCGATGCGCACGCGCCGGCGCATCCTCGGGGAGATCCACCGGAACCCCGGCAGCTTCTGCCAGCGTCACGGTATCCACGTCCACGATGATGCCGTCGTAGTTATACCGCTCCACGGCATGGATGAACGCATCGGCCAGCGCCCGTGGGTCACGCCGGAATTGTCCCATCGTGATGCCGTCCTCCCGTGCCGCCATCTGGAAATTGTGAAGGATCACCGGGACCCGGTCGGGCCATTCGCCGCGCAGGGCGGCCAGACACCGTTCTGTGCCGTTCATGCCGTTGCTCCGTTCGCGTGTGCATGTTTCTGCATCCTGTTCAGGAGGACCGCCGTGAGGATCAGTCCGCCCCGCACCACATGCTGCCAGTATTCGTTCACGTTCAGCAGCGTCATGCCGTTGATGATGACGCCGAGGAACACGATCCCGACCATCGTCCCGCGCACCGTGCCCGCGCCGCCGGTCAGACTCGTGCCACCGATGATCACCGCCGCGATGATGTCGAGTTCCCATCCTTTCGCAGTGGTCGCAGTGCCGGACATGATCTCCGAGGACTGCAGGATGCCAGCCACGGCAGCGAGTGCCGAAGTGAGAGCGAGCACCGCGGTCTTGATGCGCGCCACCGGGATGCCGCTCAGCCGGGCCGCTTCGGCGTTACCACCCACGGCATACACCGAACGGCCAAAGACCGTGTGGTCCATCAGCACCAGGATCACGGCAAAGGTGGCGACAAACATGATCGCGGGCACGGGGATACCGGCCAGGTACCCCCCGCCCAGCGATCCATACCACTCCGGGAAGGGCGTGAGCGGGAACCCGTCTGTCAGCAGTTCGGCGATGCCGGCAAGTCCGGTGAGCAATGCAAGCGTGGTGATGAACGACGGCACGCCGTAGCGCGTGCGCAGAATGCCGGTGATCCAGCCCGGCACGAACCCGGTGCCGATCGTGACGATCATGGCGAGGAGCACGGCGGGCACGGGGGAGAGAACCGCGTCCAGGTGACCGGTCAGCCATGCCATCCAGCAGCCGGCGAACGCCACGGCGGACCCGACGCTCAGGTCGATCTCGCCGGCGATGATCACCATGGTCATCCCGAGCGCGATGATCCCCTGCATCGAGATGTTCCGCAGCACGTTCAACAGATTCTCCGCGGTGAAGAAGCCGGGGGCGGCGAGGGCAAGGATCACGCACAGCACGGCAAGGACGGCTTCCAGGACGATCGTATGGGACGAAAGCTTCATGTGGGTTCCATGCACTGTGCGAGCAGTTCTTCGAGGGTCGTCGTGGCGCCGTCGAGTGCGCCGACGATCCGTCCGCGTCGCATCACGAGGATGCGGTGGCAGAGCAGGAGGAGTTCCTCCAGTTCACTGGAGACCACCACCGTGGCGAGTCCGCGTGCGCTGAGGGTGCCGATCGTCTGCGCGATCTGCGCCCGCGCCGCAAGATCGATGCCGCGTGTCGGTTCATCCAGCAGCAGCACGTGCGGACCGGTGGCGAGCCACTTGCCCAGCACGACCTTCTGCTGGTTCCCGCCGCTCAGCGCGCTCACGGGCATGTGCTGGTCCGGCACGCCGATGCCACATTCACGGATCGCGGTGGCGACCATGGCATCTTCGCGCCCCGGGGAGACCAACCCGCGCTCGGTGAGGCGTGCGAGATCGGCGAGACAGAGATTGGCGCGCACGCTGAGTCCGGTGACGAGCCCATGTTCCTTCCGGCTTTCCGGTGCCATGGCGACGCCTGCGCGCTTCATGACGCTGGGGTCGGCCGGGTGGCACACCGCGCCGTTCACCGTCACGTCGCCGCGCTGCGGCACATCCGCGCCCGCGATGGCGCGGAGGAGCTCCGTGCGGCCCGATCCCAGCAGTCCGGCGATACCGAGCACCTCACCCTCGTGCACCTCGAAGCTCACGTTTTCGAATGCCGGCGGCCGGGAGAGTCCGCGCACCTGCAGGACCGTTCTCGTTCCCGGTTCGTGGCCGAGCATCCGCGTGAGCTTCACATCCTCGCCGAACATCATGCTCACCATCTGCGCGGGCGTCACGTCCGCGGCGGGGAATGAGCCGCCGCACACCCCATCGCGCAGCGCGGTGATCGTACCCGCAAGCTGCCGGAGTTCACCCAGCCGGTGCGTGATATACAGGATCAGCACGCCGCGCGCAGCGAGGGTCCGGAGCAGGGCGAACACCGCCTCCGCTTCCGCGAACGAGAGTGCGGAGGTCGGCTCGTCGAGGAGCAGGATATCTGGTTCGGCGCTCATCGCCTTGGCGATCTCAACGAGCTGCTGCTGCGCAACCGGGAGGGTGCCGACCTTCGTGGATGGGTTGAGGGAGAGATGGAGCCGTGCGAACAGCTCTTCCGTGCGCCGGGAGGCTTCGTTCCAATCCACGAAGTGTGAGAGGGCACCCTGCCGGCGCGGCAACCGTCCAAGGTGGATGTTCTCCGCGATGCTGAGGTCCGGGAGGAGGCTGAGCTCCTGGTACACGGCTGCGATGCCGGCGCGGCCGGCATCGGCGGGGGAACGGAAGCGGATCTCCGTACCGTTCAGGAGTACCGTACCGGATGTGGGGGGGATGGCTCCCGTGAGGATCCTGACAAGCGTGCTCTTCCCTGCGCCGTTCCGTCCGATCAGGGCATGGATGTTCCCGCCCGTCCAGGAGACGGAGAAGTCCTTCAGCGCAACGGTGCCGGGGTAGGTCCTGGCGACCTGCCGGAGTTCAAGGGTTGTCATGGGAGAGCATCGACTGCAATTCGCTCTTGAATGTACGTACGTCGTCGGGTCGGGTGCGCGTCAGAAGGCGGCCGGGGAGGGCGACCTTCGGACTGACCTCCTGCTTTGCGAGCACGCCGAGGGCCGCGTCCACCGCGCTCGTCCCGATCAGGTACGGCTGCTGACCGGTCACGGCCTGGAGCACCGGCTCCTCAGCGAGCAGGAAGTCCGCAAGCTGATCGCTCGCATCCGTGCCGAACACGGCAACGCGGCCGGTGCGGCCGGAGTTCTTCACCGCCATCACCGCGCCCACCGTGCCGCCTTCGTTCGCGGACCAGATCAGGTTCACGCCGGGGTGGGCCGTGAGGATATCGCCGGCCTTCTTCACGGCCTGCTCCGCAAGCCAGGCATCCTGCTCGGCAGCGACCGTCACCCCGGACAGCTTCGTGATCTCGTTCACGAACCCATCGCGCCGCTGTCTGTAGATCTCCGGGGCCTGCGACTGGAACCCGAGCAGTGCGACGGTGGCTTTGCCGCCGAGCACGGAATCTATATATACGCGCGCGGCCCGTCCGGTGGACGCACCCAGCTCCACCTGATCGCTCTCGATGAACGAGGCGGGGATCGCGCTCTCGACGGTGGTGTTGTACGTGATGACGGTGATGCCTTTGTCCTTCGCACGCTGGAGTGCGCTCATCGATGCGCGCGCACTCAGTGGCGAGATCACGATCGCATCCACGCCCTGCGCGATGTACGTGTTCACGAGCTGGATCTCCTTGTCGGGGCGCCCTGCGCTGTTCGCCTCGAGGAGCTCCACGTCCGCCTTCGTTGCCGCATCACGCATGCCGAACACCACGAGCCGGAAGAACTGGTCTTCCTGGAAGACGATGCCCGCGATGCGCTTCCGCGCGTGCCCTTCGTTCTTCCCGCCGCACCCGGCGAGGATGACGGTAGCAAGGAGCAGGGAACCGGAGACCATGAGGAGTCGGGAGCGCATGTGTCAGTCCTTGTTCTTGAACCGTGCCCGCGCCTTGTGCGCGGCTTTTGCCGCGGCCTTCGCAACGGGGTTCCTGGTATCGGCGGCGATGCCGTCCAGCAGAGGCAGATCCTCTTCCGTGATGCAGTCGCCCAGGGCATTCACCGCGCTGGTGCGCAGCCAGATGTTCCTGTCGGTGAGCAGCGGGATGAACGTGGACGCGGATCCCTTCCCGCGCGCTGCCTGGCGCCGGAGGAGCGTGATGGCGGTGGTGCGTGTGGGTTGCGGATAGCCGTACGCTACCCGTCGCATCGCTTCATCGCGTGCGCGTGCCGGTGCGACATCCGCCAGGGCCGAGAGGGCGGTGGATGCGATCACGTCACGGTGCGACGGGACGCCGAGGTGCTGCACCAGCAACGTTTCGGCGTGGGCGGGGTCGGCCTTCGAGAGCGCACGGAGGGCACGGGCGACCATGATATAGGACGAGTCCTTGAGAATGCGGTGGAGCGCCGCGATGGTCTCCGCGTCGCCGGAGTCGGTGAGGAACGGAACGGCCGACGTGCGCACCGATGCCACCGGGTCCTGCACGGCACCCAGCAGTGCGCGTCGGACATCGTCGCGGGTGGGGTTCGCCCCTCCGCTCATCATGCCCAGCATCTGGATCGCTTCGCGGCGTACGCCGGGTGACGCATCGTGCCGGGCCCTCCCGAGGACCACCGGGATGACCCTGGCCGAATCATCCACGGTGCCCAGGTGCTCCAGCGCGCGGTACCGGACAGCGGGACTCTCTGCAGTCTCCGCCTGCAACACCCATGCGTCGAATGGCTGGTCGACGTTCATCTCCTTGAGGATCCAGTTCCCCTTGTCGAAGACCACGAGGGTGGGTTCGGAGGAAAGCGTGAATGTGTACACCGTGTCCACGCTCCGGTTCCACACACGATGCGTCGTCGTGCCCGTGGCAGTGGTGATGGCGATCTCCACCGGCATCCGGAACACGCCGGTGAGGGAATCCTGCTTCTGTTCCTGCGTCACCGACAGCCGGAGCGTGCCGGTGTCGGCATCCCACTCCTGCGATGTCTTGTACACCGGATAGCCGGCCTTGTACACCCACTGGTCGAAGAACCAGTACAGGTTCTGTCCGGTCGCCTCCTGGATTGCGACCTTGAGGTCGTTCGTCTCCACCACGCCGAGCTTGTGCTTCGTGATGTAGTGGTTCATCGAGCGCCAGAACATCTCGTCGCCGAGGAGGAACCGGAGCATATGCAGCACCGAGGCACCGCGGGGGTAGAGGTTGGCGGCATACGATCCGATGCTGACGATGGGTTTGCGGCCCATGGTCTTGTCCGTGTTGATCCCCGCACGTTGCGCATCGAACACGCCCATGGCAAAGTGGTCCTGTCCGCGCGTCGCCTCATGGTAGAGGAGGTCGAAGTAGCTCGCGAAGCTCTCGTTCAGCCAGAGGTGGCGCCAGTCCTTGCACGTGACCACATCGCCCCACCACTGGTGCGAGAACTCGTGGGCGATCAGGCTGCTCGGGTTCTCGTCGATCCGGGCGCGGGCATCGAACACGGTGGCATCATCGGCGAGACTGGTGGCGCTGGCATTCTCCATCCCGCCCACGATGAACTCATGGATGAGGACCTGGGCATACTTCTCCCAGACGTAGGGGAAGCCGATCTTGTCGGCAAAGAACTTCAGGATCGCCGGTGTCTCGCGGAAGCAGACCCTTGCATCGGCTTCCTGTCCGGGATAGACATAGTAGAGCAGGGGGACGGACCCCGCCTTGTCCTTGATGACGGAGTACTCGCCGGCGGCGAGCATGATCAGGTAGGAAACGCAGGGGACGGATTCCTTCCAGTGGAAGGTCTTCGTCTTCTCCCGGGCATTCTCTTTCACGTCCACCAGCGCGCCGTTGGAGACCACGGTGAGTTCACGCGGGACGGTGACGATCATCTCGGATGTCGCGCGGTCGTCGGGGAAGTCGTGACACGGGAACCAGAAGTGGTTGTCCATGTCCTCGCCCTGCGACCAGATCTGCCGCGGCCGTTTCGGATACGCGGAATCGGGCTGGATGAAGTACAGTCCCTTGCGTGGCGTGCAGGAATACTCGATCGATACCCGGAGCGTGTCCCGGTGGCCGTAGGCGCGGTCGAGGTCCAATGTGACGGTCTTCTCCTGCTGCGTGAATGTCAGCGGGGTGTTCTTTCCGAGCGTTGCCTTGCGGACCGTCATCTCCTCGGCATCGAAGGTGAGCGTACGGAGGTCCGGCGGGAACGGAATGAGCGTGGTGGTCACCGTCCCGTGCACCGCCCGCGCCGGCTCATCGATCGTCACGGCGATGCGGTAGTGGAGCACGTCGTAGTGCCGGTCGGCCGCTTCACCGCCATCGCGCACCGGAAAGAGTTCCTGGGCGACGAGCGGTGTGGCGACGCACAGTACGAGCAGAAGGGTGGGAACCGGGCGTCTCATGCGGTGGTGCTCCGTTGGAGTGAACGTAAAGCTTCCATGTTCTCGATGTCTTCGTGCATGTCCTCGCTCTTCTCGGTCTCGAGGATCTTCGGGACCGCGGCGAGGCGCGGGTCGTTCATCAGGAACCGGAACCCCTCCAGTCCGATCTCGCCCTTGCCGATATGCTCGTGGCGGTCGCGTCGCGACCCCAGCCCCTTCTCGGAATCATTGACATGGATCGCCCTGAGCTTGTCGAGTCCGACGGTGGATGCGATGTCGTTCATCAGCGAGTGCCATCCGCCGTCGTTCCGGAGGTCGTACCCCGCGGCGAAGGCATGGCAGGTATCGAGACAGATGCCGGCGCGCTGCGGTTCATCCAGCTGTGCGATGATGTCGCGGAGGTGTTCCAGCCTGTAACCGATCGTCGTCCCCTGTCCGGCCGTCACCTCCAGCAGCGAGAGCGTCGAAAATCCCGGGGTGCGGGCGTGGATGATGTTCAGCGACTCCGCGATCGCCGTGATCCCCGCTTCCTCGCCCTTGCCCATATGGGCGCCGGGGTGCACGACGAGTCCCATGACCCCGATGGCCTCGCAGCGGCGGAGTTCATCCTCGTACCCCGCGATGGACTTCTTCAGGGTCTCGGGTGCGATGGCGCAGAGGTTGATGAGATAGGCCGCGTGGGCAATGACCGGCGAGACGTTTGCGCCTGCGGCGGCGGTTTTGTAGCTTGCGATGTCCGCGTCGGTGAGCGAACGCTGGTTCCAGGTATTGGCATTCTTGACGAAGATCTGCATCGTCGCGCAGCCAACGCGCGTGGCCCGTTCGAAGGCGGTATGGAGGCCGCCGGCGACGGAGACGTGGGTGCCGAGAAGGGGTTGTCTTTGCATAGAGGCAAGATACAAAGGATGCGATTAAGAATGAAGGCAAAAGCACTTGACGATCGTGAGCTGCCTGGTGAGGATTGCCAATGACTGAGAAGAAAACAAGGATGGTGGTGGGGCTGATGTCCGGGACATCGGTGGATGGGATCGATGCGGTGCTGCTGCGCGTGCGGGGAGCCGGGCCGGCAACCCGCTTTGAGGAGGTGGCTTACGTGGAACGCCCGTTCCCCGCGCCGGTACGGTCAATGATCCTGCGGAACAGCCTCCCGGCTACGGCCCGGATCGACGAGCTGACGCGGCTGAATATGCTCCTGGCGCATCTCTATGCCGATGCCGTGAAGGCGGTCGCGCGCAGGGCCCGGGTGGGCATGGACCGGATCGATCTGATCGGGTGCCACGGGCAGACCGTGCATCATCTCCCCGGTCGGCATCGCATCGCGGGGAAGACTGTCCGTGCCACCCTGCAGCTGGGAGATGTGTCCGCGCTCGCGACGCTCACGGGCGTCACGACCGTCGGGAATTTCCGGACGGCGGACATGGCTGTCGGGGGGCAGGGGGCGCCGCTGGTGCCGTACTTCGACTGGCTCATGTTCCGTTCCGCAGACAGCTCACGCATCCTGCTGAACATCGGGGGTATCGCCAACATCACCGTGCTGCCCGCGGGATGTACGGCGTCCGATGTGAGTGCCTTCGATACCGGTCCGGGGAACATGATCGTGGATGGACTGATGAAGCGGCTGTACGGTCGCCGCTATGACCGCGGCGGGAAGATCGCAGCATCGGGCAGGCCGGTGCCCGGACTGCTGCAGTGGCTGCTGGCGCATCCGTATCTCCGGGTCCGTCCCCCCAAGTCGACCGGCAGGGAAGTGTATGATGAGAGGTTCATGCACGACCTGCTACGGTGTACGAAAGGTGCAGCGCACGCGGACATCGTCCACACTGCCGCGTTGTTCACGCCGCTTGCCATCCATGATGCGTACCGGCGGTTCGTGCAGAAGGCGATGACGGTGGATGAGCTCATCGTGAGTGGCGGTGGCGCGAAGAATGCGTTCTTCATGGATGCATTGAACGGTCTCTTCAGCGATGCGTGGGTGAGTACGGCGGACGAGGCGGGGATGAGTGGTGATGCGAAGGAGGCGATCTGCTTCGCCATTCTGGCGAACGAGGCGGTGCATGGCAACGCGGCGAATCTGCCGCGCGTGACCGGTGCTCGGCGCCCGGTGGTGTTGGGAGTGGTAGCGCGGCCGCGTTCGTAGGGGTGGCCATGCACCGCCCTCACAAGATCGCCGGACAACGCATGTTCCGGGGGCAGCCATGCCGCGATCATCGGCACAGAGGCGTTGGGTGTAGGGGCGGTCCTCCCGCCTTGGGGGACGGGACCGCCCCTACGGACGATGGGTCCCTATTTGAGGATCACCAACCTCCTGGTCTGCACGAAACTCTGTCCCGATGACGTCGAGGCCTCCAGCCGGTAGAAGTACACACCGGACGGCACCGTGCCCGCATTGAACTTCACCTGATACGATCCTGCCGGCTCCTGCTCGTTCACGAGCATCGCTACTGCCTGCCCGAGCGGATTGAACACCGACAGCCGCACATGCGAGGCCTCGGGCAGATCATACCGTATCGCCGTTTCGGGATTGAACGGATTCGGATAGTTCTGTTCGAGCGCGAAGCTGGACGGCTTCTCCAGAGTTGTGGCCACCCCGGTCGCCGATCCTTCGAAGGCCAGGTCGTCGAACACGTACCCCGTGCCGAGATGCAATGAGTCGTTCAGTCCGTTCTGGATGGTGATCTCGATCCATGCGGTGTCCGGGTTCTCTGCACTGACGTACTCCAGCGGGATGCTGAACTTCGTGAAAGCTGTGAGGTTCGCCGTGGTACCGAACTCGCCGGATGCAACGATCACCGAGAGCGCCTGCTTATAGAGCAGCGTGTAAATGGTGAGTGAGTCCTTCGCGACCGAGGTGAACTTGTAGTATCCTGTCAGTGCGCCCGGGCGCTGGGTATAGGGAAAGTGCGACCAGAGATACGGTGGGTAGAGGCCGAATTCGACGACGGGGGTGACGTCTCCCTTCAAGGCGAAGGAGCCTGAATGTGCTGTTGCGGTCTTGGTGATCGGTACAACAAAGCCGGGAATGTTGCTGGTCACCCAGCCGGTCGGCGATTCGCTGGCTCCCAGACCAGCCCAGGTCTCGAACCCCGGATTCGGTATCTGTGCGCGCACAGAACCGTGATACGCGATGACGATGAGTACGACCAGAACTGTACCAAGTACTCGTTTCATGAGTCCTCCGGGTATGAGAAGGGACGGTGAGATGCACCCAGGTCGTTTCCCGCCGCCGGGGTAGACGCTGCGGCACATCATGATCGTAGAGAGGCCATATACCTCTCCATAACCAGGAACACTTCGCTCCCCAGGAATTGTTCCCCCATTTCCGTACGGGCCGAGCATGCTCGGCCCCTACAATCCCGCGGATCGCGCGTTGCCGGCGGGGCACCCATGCCTCGTAGTTGTCCGGAACCCTTTCCCTCTATTATTGTTATATTGTACACTGTTGCCGATCCGGACACGATGCCCCATTCCACCCGCATATTGCCCCTT
>JAUQWO010000057.1 GCA_030835135.1 Bacteroidota bacterium | reverse complement strand
CTTTGTAGGGGCGGTGCATGCACCGCCCGCACAACCATCCGGGATGCAGGATCGTTCTCCTGACAGGCGCGGGTCCGCCCGTTGATTTTCGGCACAATTTCCTGCATGTTGTAACAGCGTTTCCATCCATTCAGACTGTGTGGGGGGTTTCATGTCCAAAGCAGCCTCAGCAGAACAATTGTTCCGCGACCATGCCAATTGCGCGCAGGCCGTGCTCATCCCGTTTGCGGCAGACCATGGCGTAAGCTCCACAACGGCATCCGACATCGCCGCCGGTTTCGGTGGCGGTATGGCGCGGCTTCAGGGCACCTGCGGTGCCATCACCGGCGCATGTATGGCACTCGGCATCACCATCGGCGCCCGCGAGCCCGATGCCACGAAGGCGAAGGACGCCACAACGGCGGCGTTCCGGGAATTCCAGAAACGCTTCGTCGGTCTGCACGGGGAGACCACGTGCCGCTCACTCTTGAAGGTGGACCTCAATACCGAGGAGGGGCGAGCCGCGCATGCACAGCACAAATTGCGCGAGACGATCTGCACACCCTGTGTACGCGATGCCGCACAGATCGTGGAAGACCTGCTTGCGCAGCCAGTATGAAATGACCACTCCGCCACACCGTTGGCCCGACACCACGATCCGAGGAACAGCATGGGTGTGACCCGCCCCTTCGTTCCGCTTGTGATGTGTCGTCCCGGAGTCACTCTGCGTGCAGCGCTGAAGCAGCGCGACGGCGCGGCCGCGGCGCGCGTGATCGGGAGCGTGTTCCGGAGTTATACCGAGTACACCACCGACGTCGCCGTCTACCGCGCGGCGCGCACGACCATGCTGGAGACCCTGTCGCGATGAACGCCGTTCCCCGTCCTCTGATCCTCACCATTCTTTGCTGGTTCCTTGTCATCTCGGCGATGCTCAACATCGCGATGGCGCCTGCGGCGCTGAGCAACCCGCTCAGCAGTCAGATGCTTGCTTCGGCGGTCATTCCCCCCTGGGGCATGATCGCCTTCAGCGTCATCAGCGCGGTGATCCAGGGCATCGCCGGCGGAGCAATGCTGGCACGGCGGGGGTGGGGCCGATGGCTCTATATCGTGGCCTCTCCGTTGCAGTCGCTCGCGGCCTATGCGTTGTACGGCTTCACGATGGGCGGGATCATCGCCCTGGGGCTGGTCTTCTACGCCGGCATCGTCGCGCTCCTGATGCGCCGGGATGTTGTCGCGTACTTTGCGAATGACCCCGCGTTCCTGCCCGCCCCTGCGGCATCCGGGTCCCCTGCGGGGGCGCCGGTGAACGTGGGCCGGAGGATCGCGAGTATCGCCCTCATGGTCCCCGCGGCGATGATCCTCACGACGGGCTTCCTCATTCTCGGGGCTCTCCCCGATCTCGGCGCCGGGGCATTCGTGCTGACGGGCATCATGATGTTCATCTCGGCGTTGTTCGTCGTGCCTGCATTGTATTTCTGGGGTTGGAGCCGCTCGGCGATCGTGCTCGGCGTCCTCATGGCGGTTGTGGGTGGACAGCTTCTCATGCTCGGCGTCGTGATTCAGCAGATGATGGCTGCGCCGCAGTTCGCCGCACAGATGAAGGGCGTCGATCCGGTGATCACGGCGGAGATGACGCGCGGATCGATCCTTGCAGGGAGCATCTGTGCGATCATCGGCGCCGCGCTGATCGCCGTGCAGAAAGCCACCGACTGGAAGAACCGGGAGGATGGCGAAAGCGATGGGGCATGATCGTCCGTCGTGTGGGGTGATCCGGCACGGGCCCCCGGTGGCATTTCTCATATGCAATGGAGTATATTGGTCATCATGGCCATTGATGCGGGATGCGTCGTGACCCACGCCAGCGAAGATCACCTCAGGGTTGTTCCATGCAACTGAACATGCACCGCCTGCGGAAAGTTGTCCGCAACCTGCCCAGCGTTCTCATGGGCTATAACATCTACGTCGACACCGACAAACTCCGTCTCATCGATCATGTGTTCCGCCACATCCGTCCGGAGGCGTCCACATTCGCCGATCTGGGCGGTGTGTGGAAGGTGAACGGGGGGTATGCACGGTATGCCGCGAAGCAGAAGAACATCCGGCTCGGCACGCTCGTGGATACGGACTTCCCGCCGGCCGTCCGGGCGGAGCTGGAGGCCGGGCGGCAGCTCCGGTTGATCACGGGCGACTTCACGAAGGAGGATGTGGCCGCGCAGGTTGGGCCGGTGGACGTGATCTTCTTCTTCGACGTTCTGCTGCATCAGGCGAATCCCTCCTGGACCGACGTCCTTGCGCGGTATGCGCAGAACTCCTCCTGCATCACCATCTACAACCAGCAGTGGGTGAAGGGACCGGCAACGGTCCGCCTCACCTCCTTACCGCTGGAAGAGTATATCGCCGTGGCGCCGAAGGGACGCGATGAGGTGTACCGTCATGTGTACGCGCATGCCGACGAGATCCATCCGGAGTACGGCAAGCCGTGGCGTGACATCCACAACGTGTTCCAGTGGGGGATCACGGATGCCGATCTGCGGGCGCATATGAAGGGCCTCGGGTTCCGCGAGGTCTTCTCCAGGAACTACGGCCGCTTTTCCGATCTGCCGGCGTTCGAGAACCACGCGTTCGTTTTTGTGCGGTAGACGGGGCCGCGGTGCAGGGGCGCAGCATGCTGCGCCCGTTGTGCATGGATGTTGACCATATGCACGGGTTCGTTGTTGGGGCGCAGCATGCTGCGCCCGCACATCACACCGTGTGAATCCACGCACTGTAACTTTACACCCACCTCTTCAATATTTCCATCCGTTGACATTCTCACCCGTCCGCATGATATTGCATACACAACACTGAAGCGGCGGGTCTCTCTCTCGCTGTTCCACGTCACTCCGTACCATTCCACACCCTGGCCCCTATGACCGATCTTCGTGCAGCGACGCGTGTCCTCATCCTCTGTGCCGGATCTCTTCTGGCCGTTCATGCCGGGGCACAACAACTCGCCTTCCCCACCGCGGAAGGGAGCGGACGTTTCGCCACGGGCGGCCGCGGCGGCGATGTGTATGAGGTGACCAACCTCAATGCCAGCGGCACCGGCTCCATCGTGGATGCCGTGAGCGCCGGCAACCGCACGATCGTCTTCCGCGTTTCCGGCACCATCGCCCTCGGCTCCACGATCCTGAAACCGAAAGCCAATACGACGATCGCCGGACAGACCGCACCCGGCGACGGCATCTGCATCAAAGGCCGCCTCCAGATCAGTGCATCCAATGTGATCGTCCGTCACATCCGCGTGCGCGTGGATGCCGGCGGCGCGAACTCTTCGGGCGATGCGGTGGACATCTCCGGAGGGTCGGACATCATCGTGGACCACGTGTCGGCCTCGTACTCGCGCGACGAGGGGATCTCCTGCACCGAGGTGCCCGCCAACGTGACCGTCCAATGGTGCATCATCAGCGAGGCGCTCACGTTCGAAGCGCACAGCTACGGCTCGCTCATCCGCGGCGACCACGGCGACAAGCGGACGTATCACCACAACCTGTACGCGCATAACAATGCACGCAACCCGCGTCCGGGCAACTACACCGTGATCGGGACCGACTCCGTCGGGAACTTCGTCGACTTCCGCAACAACGTGGTGTACAACTGGGCCGGCACGTACGCGGGGTACAACGACGACTCCACGATGCTGACCAGCTACAACATCGTCGGCAATGCGTACATCACCGGCACCGAGTCTTCGGGGTTCTTCGTGTTCCGGGAAGGATGCCGGGTCTGCAACGGATACTTCGCGGACAACGCGGTCAACGGTGTCGTTCCCGCCGATCCCTGGAGCACCGTGACGTTCCGGGCAACCCTGAACGGCTCGCACATCGCGGCATACAAGGCACGCTCAGCTCCCATTGCCATGCCGCCGGTCATCACGACGACGCCGGAACAGGCGTACACCGATGTCCTCGCGCGCGCGGGTGCATATATCCCCAGGCGCGACACCATCGACCGTCGCATCGTCCGGGATGTGATCGACAAGACGGGCCACTCCATCGACTCCACCGTGCATCAGCCCGAGGGCGCCTGGCCGTCGCTCGCGTCGCTGCCGGCCCCGGTCGACGGAGACCACGATGGCATGCCCGATGACTGGGAAAACACTCACGGCCTCGCTCCAGCGAATGCCTCTGACCGCAACGCAGCAGGTCCGGGTGGCTACACGCAGCTCGAGACCTACCTGAACTCTCTCGTCGGGGAGGTGATCACGACCATTCCCGTGGAACCGGACGGGGTTCCGAAGGATTTCGCGCTCCTCCAGAACTACCCCAATCCCTTCAACCCCCACACCGTGATCAGCTACCGGTTGCCTGCGGCCGGGCACGCCACCCTCACCGTGTACGATGGGCTCGGACGGGCCGTGCGGACTCTCGTGAACACGCACAAGGATGCCGGTGTTCATGACGTACTCTTCGAGGGTGACGGACTTGCCGCAGGGGTGTACTATTACCGGCTCCAGTCTGGCGGCCATCACGCCACGAAGACGCTGCTGCTCATGAAGTAGATCCGGCCGCCCGTGCGGGGGCATATGCTCCAGGATGCCCCGAAGGGCATCTCTCAGAAAGGAGTGCCGCCCATGATCCCGTCCCACGAGAAGGAAGATGTGACACCTCTTTGTCCGCACTGCGGACAGGAGATCCACAACGTATGGTTCCGGGAGGTGGAAAGTCTCTTCGGAAAGCGGTATATCTACTTCTGTCCGTCGTGCAGGAAGGTCCTCGGTATCTCCCATCGTAAAGGGTTCTGGATGGGGTAGGCAGGGCGCTGTTTCATGCGTCGCTCTCCGGGCGATGCGGCCGGCGGCACAGGCGAGCATCGTCACACCATTTTCTACGAGAGGAGCACCACGCGTGACTGCGAGGCAACCATCCACCGACAACGTCTTCACGACCCACCGCATCGCGGAGGTCACCGTGGTGCGGGAACCGAAGCGCATCCGGGAAGCCGCTGAGACCCCGGAGACGGTGTAACGATGCGCGACCGCATCCTCATCGTACTCGCCCTGCTGCTCGGCGGCGGTTCCGTGCTGCTGCTGGCCGCCGGCGGCTCCCGGGCGTTCACGGCTTTCGGCTGGTCCGAACGGGACCTGCTCCTCTGGGATGCAGTCCTCTCATGTCTCTTCTTCGTTCAGCACAGCGGGATGGTGCGCAAGCCATTCCGCGCGTGGCTCGCCCGCTCCATCAACCACGACTACCATGGTGCGCTTTACTCGATCGTCTCGGGCATCACGCTGACGCTGGTGGTCGTGCTCTGGCAGCGGTCCGGCATCATGCTGTGGGCCGCGGAAGGCATCGTGCGCGCGGCGCTGCTCGGATGCACACTGCTTGCCCTTGCGCTGTTCGTCTGGAGCGCGCTGTCGATCCAGTCGTTCGACATCCTGGGCATTGCGCCGCTCCGTGCACGGCTGCTCGGCAGGCAATTCGAGCACGGACCATTCGAAGTGCGCGGCCCGTACCGGTGGGTGCGCCATCCACTGTATACGGGCGTCATTCTCGTGCTCTGGGCGAACCCGGTGCTGACCGCCGACCGGCTCCTCTTCAACGTGCTCTGGTCCGCGTGGGTGATCGGGGCGACGTTCCTGGAGGAACGCGATCTGGTGCGCGAGTTCGGCGAACGGTACACGGAATATCAACGGCACGTGCCGATGCTCGTTCCGTTCCGCAGACCCTGGCCGCCGGCACTCTGAGCACCGGTCAATGCCGCCGCGATCGTCTGATATCGTGAAACAAAGGGAGCACTCATGGCTGTACGGCCGAAGTTCTTCAGGGATCAGTATGCGTTCCGCGCGTGGCTGGAGAAGCACCACGAGAAAAAGTCGGAACTGCTTGTCGGATACTACAAGGTGGACAGCGGAAAGCCGAGCATGACGTGGTCCGAGTCCGTGGATCAGGCGCTGTGTTTCGGCTGGATCGACGGCGTGGGGCGATCGCTGGGCGATGAGGCGTACATGATCAGGTTCACCCCGCGCAGACCGACAAGCAACTGGAGTGCGGTCAACATCAGGAAGATCGCGGAGCTGACGAAGCAGGGATTGATGGCGCCGGCCGGCAACGCCGCCTTTGCGAAGCGGAAGGAAGAGAAGTCACGCATCTATGGGTACGAGAACCGTCCGAAGAAACTGCCGGAGAAACATGCGAAGGTCTTCCGGCGGAATGCAAAGGCCTGGGCGTTCTTTTCGTCGCAGGCTCCGTCGTATCAGCGCGCCGCGGCACACTGGGTGATCAGTGCGAAAAAGGAGGAGACGCAACGGACGCGGCTGGAGAAGCTCATTGCCGAAAGTGACAGGGGGAAACGTCTCTATTGATGCGAAGCAATGCCGGGCGGATCTCCGACCGGACAGTGTCACGTCTGCGACGTGAGGATCGGACAGTGGGGTGGCAACGATGCGGCAGATGACGATGACGGCGACGGACCTGGATGCGCTCCGGGATGCGAAGCGTGCATTGGAGAATCCCGGGCTGGCGGCAAAGATCACCAACGCCCT
Organism: Bacteroidota bacterium; assembly: GCA_030835135.1. Lineage (GTDB taxonomy): Bacteria > Bacteroidota > Ignavibacteria > UBA10030 > UBA6906 > JAGDMK01. The sequence goes on along the minus strand of JAUQWO010000057.1, from coordinate 99,271 downwards.
CGGCGTGCCCGTGGAACGGGCCCTCGGGATGCTGCCCGATACCTGGTCCGTGCCTGTCACGCGTGCCGCGCATAGCGCCATCGCCACGGCGCTGCATGTTGCCGCCGGATCGCTGAAGAACACGCTCGGTGGCCGTGCGGGCAACCGTCTGCACAAGGCACTCGTGGTCGCCACCGGCGCGGGTGGTGGTGCGTTCGGACTCCCTGCGCTGGCCGTGGAGCTGCCGGTGTCCACCACGATCATGCTCCGCTCCATCGCCGCGATCGCGCGCAGCCAGGGGGAGGACCTCGCCGACATCAGCGCACGGCTGGCCTGCCTTGAAGTATTCGCCCTCGGCGGACGTCCCGGACGGAACGATGCCTCGGAGGCCGGATACTATGCCGTCCGCTCGGCGTTCGGGAAGGTGATGGTGGATGCGGCGCGGTACATCGGACAGCGCGGACTTGCGAAGGAAGGTGCGCCGCCGGTGGTGCGGCTGATCATGTATGTGGCGGAGCGCTTCGGCATCCAGGTATCAGAGAAGCTTGCCACCCAGGCCGTGCCGGTGATCGGTGCGGCCGGTGGGGCACTCATCAACTACGTGTTCATGGATCATTTTCAGAGCATGGCTCATGGACACTTCACCGTGCGCCGGCTGGAACGCATCTATGGCGAAGATGCCGTGCGGCAGGAATACGAGAAGATGAACTACAACACGATGGACGGAGGAGCGGCACGGTGAGCATACGGTATCGGTCGAAGTACAGCGTGGTCCTCGCGGTGTTCGTGTGGGTACCCGTCCTGCTCCCGCTGGTGGTCATATTTCCGCATGCGCATGGGATCCTGTTCGTGCTGATCCCGACGATCGGGTTCGTGGCGTGGATCTGGTTCGGCACGTATTACATGATCACCGACTCGACACTGGAGACCCGGTGTGGGCCGTTCCGCCAGTCCATCCCTCTCACCTCGATCACGAAGGTGGAAGCATCGCGGAGCATCATGTCCGGCGCGGCGCTGTCATTGGACCGCATCAGCATCATCCATGGCCGGTTCGGTGAAGAGGTGCTCATCTCCCCGCGCCTCCGGCAGGAATTCATCAACGAACTCTCCGCCCGCTGCCCTCACGCAAAGATCAACGTGACCTAAGGACAGCACATACACCGCCCCTACAAAGACTCCTCCGTACGGCATCGGCGTCAGTCCCGTCCCCTGAAAGCCGCAGGCTCCGGTGGTTCATTTCCTCTGGGGGGATCCCCCATCAGCTATTGTACGGGGGCTGAATTCTGCTCCCTGCCTGGGTGAACGGTGCACGGGGGATCGGACGGGGAACGCCTGCGCGCACAGTGCTGTTCCTTGATTACCAAAGACCACCTTTCTTCAAAGGCGTTGCACACCACACGAACCCGGGGATCAAGGGCATGACCAGGACCATCGTACTCGCAGTGCTGCTCACCTGCTTCACGTCAGGCCTGTCGGCGCAATGCTCCGATGCAGGGGCGTGCTCGATCGGGGCGATCGAAGTGGGACCGGGCCATCGGATCGGCGTTCGGTATGCCTTCGGCAAGAGCGGCAAGGCCGATGGGCTCACGTTCCACACGGTCGAGGTCGAGGCCGACGTTGCGTTGTTCCGTACATCCCGGTTAATAATCTCCATGCCGTGGTCCCGCAGCTCCGGCCCGGCGGGGGACCTCGGCGGCGCGGGCGACCTGACGGTTCTCTGGCATCAGCCATTGACGGAGATCGGGTCCGGCGCGTTGAGTCTTCAGGCCGGTGCCCGGCTCGCCACCGGGGAGAGCGACGGCGCAGGACTTTCTCAGGCGTACCAGCCGGGGCTCGGGACGAACGACATCCTTTTCGGTCTCACCTACACCGCCGGTTCCTGGCATGCGGCCGCCGGCTACCAGGTGTCCCGGGGGAGAAGCGCCAATGCCATCACCCGCCTGCGCCGCGGTGACGATCTCATGATGCGTGTGGGCTACGCCACCGATCTCAGCGGGGTGCAGGCAGGGGTGGACCTGCTCGCCATCAAGCGCCTGCATCTCTCGAGTGTTGCCGGTGCTGTTGCGGGGACCTTTGTGGACGTTCCGGGCAGCGACCAGTTCCAGGTGAACGTGGTCCCGTCAGCGGGCATCCCCGTTACGGGTGCCTTCACGCTCCGCGTTGCAGCCGCGGTCCCATTGCGCAGCAGAGATATCAATGTGGATGGCCTGACGAGGAGTCTCACGGTACTCATAGGCGTGGAGGCACGCCTGTGATGGTGGCAGAGGGCGCGCTGTGCGCATGCAACGCAGACGGATCGGCCTGTCGCCGTTCGAGGTGTTCTACACGGTCCGGCAGCGGTCGCGGCTTGTGATCATGTTCGGCGTGCCGCTCGTGTCGATCGTCGTGACCCTCGCGCTCCAGCCGGGATCGGCCGTGTGGGCGTCGATCGGCGGCGGTGTAACCTACATCCTGTACACCCCGGCGATGATCCTGTGGTACAGGAGTTATCAGAAGGGCGCGGAACGGTTTGACTAGGGGCGGTCCCGCCATGCGCCCCCCTACGAAGGCGTGTGACACCGACGAGCGGTGTACGGCCCGGTTGTGACATCTGTAGGGGCTGTGGATCTTGAGGTTTCCCGATCATGACGTATCGTCGGCACTATTTCCTTGCGGGGCGGACGACGACCTGCGTGCGCATCGAGCTGCTCCCCGGAACGGCGAAGGAGATCCTTCCGGTGAGATCTGCCGTGAGTGACCGGTGCCGCTTGTTGTTCACCATCACTGCATAGGCCATGCCCGGCGTCAACGACCCGACCTTGTAGCGGATCGCGTGCCCGCCTCTCTGTCGCCACCGCTTGACCCCGCCTGCATGGTCATCCCAGCGTTCTATGCTGACGTCCAGCGCACGTGCTCCCGCGAACCCCTCTTTGGTCATGACGAGCGCTTCTGGTCCTGATGGGGAACTGAACCAGGCCATGCCGCCGTGGACGGGCTGCACCGCGAACGCATGCGGCGCTGACAGCGAGACATTCCCCACGCTCACACGGGTCCTTCCGCTGTCGATGGCCACGCGGTAGGTATCCCCCCGCAGTTCATAGGCGATGCGCGTGCCGCGGATCTCCTTCGCTGCAACGGGGGCGATGATAAGGCGGTCGTGCTTCGGTTGGAGTCCGTAGATGTTCCGGTACAGTCCCACCACCGCCATCGCATTGCCGGCGAGGATATCGTCCCCCGCCCCCTTCTGGTCCTTCCGGAGATAGCGCTGGAATGCGAGCCCGTCCCTGCGGTAGCGCTCCAGCAGGTTGCCGATGTACTTCAACGGGATCGTCGGGTCGATGCCGGCGTATGCACGCACACCCACTTCGCCGAGCGTGAGGAAGATGTCGCCGTTCTCGTACACCGGGAACGGGAACTGCCAGTGCAGCCCTTCACCTTCCGCATACGAGAACATGCAGATGGGCCAGAAGAAGAGCCCCTCGCGAACCATTTCCATTTCGATCCGGCTGAGGACCGCGCGCGTACGCACCGGATCGTCGCAGATGCCGTAGGCGATCGCCATGAAGTTGATGTACGTCACGAGGTTGTTTCCGTGTACCGAGCCGTCGCGGTCGCGCCAGTGCACGTACCAGCGGTTGCCGTCGTCCCAGAACCCGCCATCGATAGTGGCTGTGTTAAATCTGGCCTTGAGCTTTGCCGCTGCGGCGCGGTAGCGTACGGCCAGTGCGTGGTCGCCGAGATACTCCTCGCACCCGGCCCACAGCGTGAGCGCATAGTACATCTTGGCGTTCACGAAGGCATTCTCGTATGAGGCCCAGATGATGTCGATCCAGTCGCTCCCGCGCCCGGCCGTGTGGTCATCGGTCATCATCTCCACCAGTCCATCCGCATCGCTGTCGCGTGCGAGCATGAACTCGAGCGCGCGTTCGCACACGGACTTCTGTCCGGCGAGCCACGAGCTGTCCGCGCAGAGGTCGAAGAGCTCCGCCACATTCGTCACCAGGTCCGGGTTGGAATCCATGAGGTGCCCCCACTGCGCCTCATAGAAGCCGAGCGAGTCGCAGGTGCCCGGCATCGCGTCCTCGCAGGTGTACGCCCAGCGCGAGACCACGCGCCCGTCGGGGCGCACGGCGCGGTCGCGGTAGTGGTCCAGCGTTGCCTTGTAGCCGTTCACATAGTCCTCATCCTGGATCAGGGATGCCATCTGTGCGATGTGTCCTTCGTGCAGGCACACGGGGCCGTAGGGCGTGCGCCAGCTGTTGCTGCCGAAGGTCTTCGCATCGATCACGCCGAGGCGTGCGACCGTGCGACCGAGCGATCGGACCGATGCGGCATCGAACGGCGGCATGGACTCCGCGGGGAACATCTCCGCCGGGTCGGGAGCGGAGATCGTGAGCTCCACGGCGAGTCCGCGCGGGCCGGACTGAACATCCTGCCACACATCGTCGCGCGAGGTGAGATACCGGCGCCTGTGCATCCCCTCGTCGTACCGGAGCGTGAGCGGGCGGTCGGCGGCGGATATGCGGAAGCGGATCCCGCCTTCCGGCAAGCGGGTGAAGGAAGATCCGATGTGTGTGTCGTGGAGTCCGCGGGCATCGATGCGCAACGCGGTCTTCGTTGCCTCGTTCCAGAACGTTGCCTTGCCCGTGTGTGCTGCGAGGGTACCGTTGGCGGAGTCGATGAGTTGGAACCATGCCACGCCGCCCGTGCCGAGGAAGGCGGCCTTCCAGGTGTCGGGGGAGGAAAACTCCCATGAGGGGAGGGCGTTCCACGCGGCGGTCAACGGAGAGGCATGATTCTGTTCGATCCGCCACACGATCGTGTTGTAGCGGACGGTGAAATACCACCGTTCACTGGCGCCGTTGCCGCGACTGATGCCGGTCAGGGTGGCAGAACTGTCGGTGCAGCGTACTGCCGTCGGCGGGGCCCCGGCGGGCGTCGAAGCGAGGGGTCGATCCGGTGCCGCCCCCTGCATGTCCATGGCTGTTGTCACACGACCAGAGGCTCCGAGCACGTTCGTCCCGCGGATCGCGACCTGGTCCAGCGCGCACCCTGCAGCATAGGTTATCCTCACTGCGAGGCCGGTTGCCGTTGCGAGGGTGATGGACTTTGCGCCCGGATCGTGGCGCACGCGGGGCGCTGCGTTGGAAATGAAAGAGATGACCGCGACAAGTACTATTATAGAGAGGGTCGGTCGCACGGGAGGTCCCTTGGTCGTGGTGATGGCGCGGGATGCAGTTCCGCTCAATGTAGGCGGGATGCGGGGGAAAGTCAATTTCACAGTCCGGCGAACTCTCCGATTTCCATGCGGGAAATAGGGCCGGAAAAGCGTACCTTAGGGGGAACGGACGGCAAGGGACCTCCGTTAAGAATGAAGAACTAAGGATTCTTAGTTCATACTTCAGAACGAGGTTGAAGGGTGACACACAGGACCACGTTCAGCGTGAAGCGGATGGACTGCCCCTCTGAGGAGCAGATGATCCGGATGGCGCTGGGCGATATGCCCGCCGTGCGCTCGCTCCGCTGCAATATCCCCGAGCGGACGGTGGAGGTGTGGCACAGCGAGAGCCACGACGGCATTCTCGACCGGCTCGACACGTTGGGACTTGAGAGTGCGTTCGTTGGAACGATGGCGGTGGACGAAACGGGTCCGGCCGACGACCATGCGCGCGAACGACGTGTATTGTGGATGGTCTTTGCGATCAATATGTTCTTCTTCGGTCTAGAATTGCTCACCGGATTCTTTGCGCATTCCATGGGACTCGTGGCCGACAGTCTGGACATGATGGCGGACGGCATCGTCTACGGCCTCGCCCTCTTCGCCGTGGGCGGCACGGTGGCACTGAAGAAGAACATCGCCCGCACGAGTGGCTACTTCCAGATGGCACTTGCCATCCTGGGGTTCATTGAGGTCGTGCGTCGCTTCACCGGCACCGGAGAGATGCCCCTGTTCCAGGTGATGGTCATCATCTCCGCCCTCGCGCTCATCGGGAACGCGGCGTCGCTCGTGATCCTGCAGCGATGGAAAAGCAACGACGCGCACATCCGCGCGAGTCTCATCTGCACATCGAACGACGTCATCGCCAACGCCGGCGTCATCGTGGCAGGCGTGCTGGTCCTTGTCACCGGGTCCGGATATCCGGACCTCATCGTGGGCGCGATCGTCTTTGCCCTGGTCTTTGAAGGGTCGTGGCGCATGCTGCGGCTTGCACGCTGAAAAGTTCAGGGGGCTCCCTCACACACACAAGGAACGACCATGGTCACACGGGATGCGATCGACGGGGCACTGGGTATCCACGCAAAGTGGCGAGCCCGTCTGGAGAGCGCCATTGCCACGGGTAAGTCGGACTTCATTCCGGCCGTGGTGGCCAAGGACGATGCGTGCGACTTCGGGCGGTGGCTGTACACCCTTGCCGGCGAGGACACGAAGACCGCGCACTATGCGAAGGTCAAGGTCTTCCACGCGGAATTTCACACGACCGCAGGGAAGATCCTGAATATGGCCGTGAGCGGGAGGAAGGCAGAAGCGCAGAAGGCCCTCGAGCCCGGCGGCGACTATGCCCGGATCTCCGGCAAACTCGTGATGGCCATGAACACATGGAAGACAACGATCAAGTAGCAGCAGATGAAGATCCTTGCACTGGAATGTGACATCCCCGGCATCCCGGACGACCGCTTCACAGAAGAACTCCTCAGGGAGGAAGCCGCACGCGCCTGGGAGCTGCACCAGTCCGGCGTGATCCGCGAACTCCATTTCCGTGCCGACCGGCAGGCGGCGGTGCTGGTGCTGGAGTGTGAGGACGCGGACGCGGCCCACAGCGTTCTCGGCACCCTGCCACTCGTCCGCGCAGGGCTCATACGGTTCGATGTCATCCCGCTCGCGGCATACCCCGGCTTCGCCCGGCTGTTCACCGGTGCGCACGGCCACCACTGACCGTTCGTTCGTGCACCACATCATGATCATCTGAAGGAACCCGGCGACCTATGGCGAAAGACATTACCGTGACCAGGAACGAAGGCGGATGGCAACCGCTGGTGGAGCCGGGCGTGAAGACCGACGGCGTGCATGTAAAACCGCTGCGCCGCGATCCCGCGACCGGCCGGGCACCCACGATCCTGCTGCGCTTCGAGCCCGGAGCATCGTACCCGAATCACACCCACCCCGCGGGGGAAGAGGCGTACATCCTGGAAGGCGAAGTGCGGTTCGGACCGACGCAGCTGAACGCAGGAGACTACCTGTACACGCCGCCCGGGGCAACACATTCCGTCTTTTCGCGCACCGGATGCACCGTGCTCCTCGTCATTCCCGAGGAAGTGGTGATCCTCCAGAACGATACCCGGTAGTTCCCCGGGAAATACTTTTCGCAGGACTTGACGAAGAGTCACAAATATTCTATCTTGGCGCCAAGCATGTTTGGGTCGTATGCGGTGGGTATGCGGGGAGCGGGTGATGAGGCGTTGTTCCGCACCGGACCTGGCAGTGCAACTGTTCTTCGACTCCATCTCCTTTTCCCCGTCTCCAGGGTGACCGCCACGGTCGCCCCCTCCCTTCGTATGCCTTCGCATCGCACCTGAACAGTCCCGCATCCCGTTTCGCGTAGCATGTTCTGTCATGCGCGGACAACGGCGGGCCATACTCCCTCCTCCGACGGCCTACCTTTCCGAACGGCAACGTTCGTCTTTCACTCACAAAGGAGTCCGCCATGGAGAACCTCTTCCGGCTCGTCCTCACCCGCCCGGCGATCGAGCAGAGCGAAGCCACGCCAAGCATCCCCCTGTCACAGAATACCCCGTTCCAGGCATCGCTCGGGCTGGCACAACAACAGGAGAACAAGCGAAGTGCGATGAAGGCTGTCGCGCGTGCGTACATCACCGGTGCTGGCTTCACCGGCAGCCCCGCGGCCATGTCCCTCTGGCCCAAGGCGAAGGCCCTCGCTGCAGCATTCGATGTGCTCGAAGAAAAAGAGGTCCTGACAAACGCCGAAACCGCGAAGGCCATCGAGACCGCGTTCGAAAAGAAACCGGCGGACATCATCAAGGACAAGATCCTCGATGCGTCGACCGAGTCGCTGAAGGACAGCATCATTGCCATCAAACTCCTGCCGGAGGAGCACCGCCGACCGATCGAGGCGATCACCGGCATCCTGCGCGACTTCGAGGTGATCGCACGCGTGGTTGCCGTGAAAGAATTCCCCGCCACCGGCGCCGAACTCCGGCGCTACAGACGGCGCTCGGTCAAGCTTCCCACGGAGGCGGACCTCCGGTCGAGCCTGTCGACGGCGGAACGGCAGAAGGAGATCGAGCGCCAGCGCCGCGAAGCGGAAGAACAGAAGCGCGCGGAAGCAGAGAAGAAGCTCGCCACGTATACGCGGCTCAAGGGAGCGGTGGACGAACTCACCGGACTTGGCACGGAGCACATCGTGAGCACGCCGCAGACGGGCGATGGAGGCTTCCTCGTCCCTGTGGCCGTGCAGCCGGTCCAGGTCTACATCCAGGAGATGACCCATCTCCAGCAGATCTCCCAGCTCAACGTGCTCCGTACGCAGCTCGCGGCGGGCAAGGGGGAACTGTTGGAGAGGGCGATCGCCGGAGCCGGTGGCACCACGGGTACCACCGTCACACCCGGAACGCCGCTGACACTGCGCGAGCCCACCGGCAGTCCCGCGTTCACACCGCTCCTTGCGGGCGAGGGGACCTTCCGGTTGCGTTCCACCGCCGACGCCCTGCTCACCGACGCCACGCGCACGGTGCTCAAGGAACGGCGGCTGAGTCTGCAGGAGATGCCGCTGGACCGCATCGTCGAAGTGCTGCGGAATGAGATGCTCGCGCTCAGCAAGGAACTGGATGGGCTGCTGGGCCGTCCGGTGCAGAAGAGCATCAAGCGCATGGGCAATGCCGTGGTCATGATCACCACGCCTCTCCCCACGGTCTGGAACAGCATGGTGGTGGGCGGGAACTATGCGATGCCCCTGGACCTCGTCCTGCCCGACACGCGCGTTCCAACATCGCACGGCAGCATTGCGCCGGCCGGCGTTGCGGACCTGCTTGTCGTGAAACAGCAGCTGGTCCGGTACGAACGGGCGGATGTCGCGCATATCGAGAACGTGCTCAAAGGAGAATCGAAGCAGCGCGAACACACGCGCAGGGTGGAGACTGAGGAGATCACGTTCCGCGAGACAGAGACGACCACCACCGACGAGCGCGAGCTGGAATCCACCAACCGCTTCGAGCTCAGCCGCGAGACCAGTGAGACCATCAAGGAGGATGCATCGCTCAAGGCCGGGCTCACCGTGTCCGGCAAGTACGGCCCGGTCGTGGAGTTTGCCGCCAGCGCCGAGGGTTCCATTTCGCGGAGCAAGGAAGAGTCCACCAAATCGGCCGCCAAGTTCTCGCAGGATGTCACCGAGCGGAGCGCACACAAGGTGACCGAGCGTGTGCTGCAGCGCTCGCAGCTCACCGTCACGAACGAAGTGATCGACAAGAACACGCATGCCCTGAACAACACCACCGGCACCGGACATATCTCCGGCGTGTATCAGTGGGTGAACAAGGTCTATCAGGCGCAGATCTACAACTATGGCATGCGCATGATGTACGACTTCATGGTGCCGGAACCCGCCGCGTTCCTCATCACCGCACTGCAGAACGCCCACGCCCATGCAATGGAGCTCGAGAAGCCCATCCCGTTCCCCCTGCGGCCGGACCAGATCGACGAATGGAACTATCACAGCTGGGTGAAGCAATACGGTGCCACGGATGTCGCCGCGCCGCCGGAGGTTTACCGGACGAAATCGCTGGACTTCAAAGCGGGGGGCGGCGACTCCAAGACGGACTACAACCATTCGGGACAGATCACCATCGACGAAGGTTACAAGGCCGTCTGGGGGTGCGTCGCCCGGGGCTGCAACATCTGGGACAATTCCTACAGCGTCGATGTCGGTCTGGGGTCGCGCGTACACCGCTTCAACAACAGCACTGGCTGGGTGTGGACCACCGCGCTCGATCAGGAGCGGGATTCTATCCCGTTCTTCGCCGACACGTTCCATGTGTCGCAGGTGGCGGTGACGGTGGAGGTCAAGACCCAGCGCACGGACCGCGCGATGATGAAGTGGCGGCTCGAGACGCATGCAAAGATCACCACGGCGTACAAGACGCGTCTGGCGGAGTATGAAGAAAAGCTCGCGCAGCTGGAGATGCAGGCCGGGGTGGCCATCAAGGGGAAGAACCCCGCGCTGAATACCGAACTGATGAACGATGAGCTGAAGAAGCACTGCATCACCATCCTCACCGAACAGCACTTCGATCTCTTCGATGCCATCAGCAACGGCGCGTACAACGTTCCACAGATCGATCTGTTTGAAAACGCCGCGGAAGGCCCGTACGCGCGCTTCTTCGAACAGGCATTCGAGTGGGAACAGATGACGTGGCTCACGTATCCGTACTTCTGGGGGCGGAAGAGCGAGTGGGGCGAGAGGATCGCGTACGAGGATGTGGACCCGGTGTTCAACCAGTTCCTCAAGGCCGGGTATTGCCGTGTCGTCGTGCCGGTCCGGCCGGGGTTCGAAGGCGCTATCGATCACTTCATGACCTACGGCGAGATATGGAACGGCGGACCGCTCCCCGCGATCTCCAACCCGCTCTATCTGCCCATCGCGGATGAGATCGCCGAACGCCTCGACCGTCCGGGCACCGAAGTGCCGGAGGGAGACCCGTGGCTTGTGCGCATCCCGACGACGCTCATCCATTTGCGTCCGGATGACAAGCTGCCGGTGTGGCAGCAGAACGCGAGCGGTGAATGGGTGGAGGCGTGATCCGTCCGTTTCGTCACTCACGGCAGAGGCGCAGGTGCAACAACTGAAGGGTATCATCGTGTGGAAGGGGCGGAGGGACCCGGCGAACCGGATCATTCCGCCCAACCTGAAGCTCGCGATCCTTTCGCGCGGGAAGATCATGGTTCCCGCGGACCGGATCGAATTCTTCCTCGACATGGTACGGGACAGTGGTGACGCGTGGCCGGACAGGATGGATGCGAAGCTCGTCGACATCCAACCGGACTACCTGGTCACGTTCGAGCTGTTCCAGAACCAGCGGCTCACGATGACGCCGGATGAGATCCGGGAGTCGATCCAGGGGTACCTGGTCCTCCGGCAGAAACAGCAACTGGCGTCCATGTGCTGGATGGTCCTCTTCGTCTCGGCACCCGGCAACGACCCTCTGACCATCCAGACAGCGATGGACGTGGACATCGGCGAGTTGTACCGGAAGCCGCAGGTAGTGATCCGGTCGAAGGACGACCCGTACCGGTACGTGCTGGTGTGCTATGTCTGTCTCCCCCCGTCGGTGCAGGGGCATGTGTTTGCGAAGGACAAGTTCGCGCCGCCCGCGCCTCCGCCGCCGTCGGCGATGTCGCCGCTGGACGGCGTGCTGAAGTCGAATGCCGAGGTGCACATCCGCAAAGATGCAACGATCACGGCCGCCAGTCTGGGCGTGCTCGCCGGAACCGCGGGGCGCGTGAAGGTAACGGACAAGAAAGAGGCGGACAACGAACTCTGGTACAACATCGAACTCGTGGACCCGGTGCGTGTCGTGAAGAAGGTCGGGGATCCCATTTCCGGTGCGACGTTTCTCCCCGCAGGTACCAGAGGGTGGATGGTGGCCCGCGGACTGAATTCGCTCGCCGCGAGCTGGGCGCTCCTGCGTCACGATCTTGCCGCGTATGATACCGACAACGCGGCCATGTCGCTGGGCGACCGGATCACCGCACTCCGGCAGAGCACGCACGGATCCAAACTGCCGTTCGATGCGATCATCGGGACGAAGAAGGGCAAGCTGTATCTGGACCAGACCCCGTTCGATGCCACGAAGTGGCAGCTCGGGCGCGACTATCAGGCATTCATCGCTCCGGACGGACGCACGGTCGATCTGCACCATCTTCTCGTGGGGATGGATGTGTTGTCGCGGCGGGAGCGGTCGGCGGATTGGCTCGGCAACCCCATCGGCACCAACTGGTCCGCCACCACATGGGCCGGCGATGTCGGTTCGTGTGCGGCGGAGGCCACGCTCGCGCGCGACAGCACCACATGGGAGCGATGGAACCCCACGGCAACCGGGAACGAGAAGCTCCAGTACTACTTCACGACGCGCGCATCGGAGCATGACCTGCTGGGTGACCTGGACGGGTGGGGGATCCAGCGGTTGCGGGTTGGCGACCCGGGCATCGATTCGATCGACCGGTTGTTCGCGATCTATTACGGCACCGTGGTGAAGGGCGGGACGCGGTCGCTGACGGAACAGCGGAAGGATTCCATCGAGCTGTTCCTTGCGCACTACGACCTCACATATGACCCCGCCGCCGACCCGCCGAATTACCCGACCCTGGCCAAGCAGAAGAAGCCCGCCATGCGCATGGCCAATCAGGTCGATGCCTTCGGCAGGATCTGGATGCTGCGGCAGAATCCACATCTGGTCTTTGAGCAGGACCCCAACGCCCGCGCCCCGCGGTATGTGGGAGAGATGACCGTGCAGTACCTGTGGTGGCTGGAGTACCAGGCCATCGAGAACGGTGCAGAAGTGCAGTGAACCTTCCTTCATCATCCCGTAATTGACTTTGCGGCCGCCTCTCCGTTCATTATCCGGTATCCCCCGTGCAGGTTCACCCCGTTCCCATCATCGATCGGTCCCGACATGAAGATCATCCTCTTTGGCGCCACCGGCATGGTGGGTGAAGGCGTGCTGCTCGAGGCGTTGCGCGATGCAAGCGTGGAGGCTGTACTGGTCATTGGCCGCCGGCCGTGCGGGATCGGTCATCCCAAGCTCACAGAGATCATCCACCGTGACTTCTACAATTATATGTCGATCGAGGAGCGGCTCCGCGGGCACGATGCGTGTCTGTTCTGTCTCGGCGTCACCTCACTGGGGAAGAACGAAGAAGACTACCGCCGGCTGACGTACGACCTCACCATGGCGGCCGCATGTGCGATGGAGAAGCAGTGTCCGGGGATGGTGTTCTGCTATATCTCCGGCATGGGTACGGACAGCACGGAGAAGGGGAAGGTGATGTGGGCGCGGGTAAAGGGGAAGACCGAGAACGACATCATGCGACTCGGCTTCAAGGACGCCTATGCATTCCGGCCTGGGTTCATCAAGCCGTCGCCCGGACAGAAGCGGGCATTCCTGGCAGCGAAGATCATCGCACCGCTCTATCCGTTGCTCCACGCCCTCGTGCCGAAGTGGGTGTGCACCATGCAGGACCTCGGGCGGGCGATGATCCTCGTTTCGGCGAAGGGCTACGAGCGCAAGGTTGTGGAGTGTCTGGATATCGAGGCGATCGCCCGTTCGTGATGTATCGTGATATGTGATGGATCCCCATGTAGGGGCGGTGCATGCACCGCCCCTACACGGGCGTCCCTCCGATGCCGTTTCGACGCGGGGGCGGTCCCGCGTGCGGGACCGCCCCTACACGGGCGCCCCTCCGACGCCGTTTCAACGCACGGGCGCCCCTCCGATTTCGCCGACCGGATAGTGATTGATTTTTCGGGATTCCCTCCGTTCATTACACAGATCGGCGCCCCGCACCGCGCCTGTGCCCCGAACCAGTACCAGCCGTACGGAGCCACCATGGACCGCCGCAGCTTCATCGCAGCCCTTGCTTCCACCCCCGTCATCGCCCGGCATCTTGCCGCCGCCGCCGAAGGAGAGCATCTGGACCACATCGGAGTGCAGCTCTATACCGTCCGCTCGCTCATGCCGAAAGGCATGGAGAGCGTACTCTCCACCGTCGCCGGCATCGGCTACAGAGAAGTGGAGTTCGCCGGATACTTCGACCACACGGCACACCAGATCAGGGCCATGCTTGCGCGCACTGGCCTCACGGCGCCTTCCACCCACGTCGGACTCGAAGAGCAGCCCGGCAAATGGGATGGGATCGTCGAGCGCAGCGCGTTCATCGGCCACCAGTTCGTGATCGTGGCGTGGGTCGACAAGGCCAAATACGCCACGCCCGACGATTGGAAACGCCTCGCCCTCCGGTTCAACAGCGCCGGTGAAACGTGCAAGGTGGCCGGCGTCCAGTTTGCGTACCATAACCATGGGTTCGAATTCGAGAAGGTGGCCGGGCAGCTGCCGTACGACATCCTGCTCAAAGAGTGCGATCCGGAGCTGGTGAAGTTCGAGATGGACGTTGCCTGGGCCGTCGCCGCCGGCGCCGATCCGGTGAAGTACTTCACGGCGCATCCGGGCAGGTTCCCGCTGCTCCATGTGAAGGACCTGAAGAAGAAGGAAGCGAAGAGGGGCAAGGACAAGGGGGCGAAGGGGAAGTCCGCACCACCTGCGGGCGATGAGATCCTCGAGGACGTCGGAAGCGGGAGCATCGGTTGGAAGAAGGTCCTCGGCGCGGCGAAGAAACACGGCACCGTTCACTACGTCGTCGAGCACGACAGTCCGGCCGATCCCGAGGCAAGCATCCGGAAGAGTTTCGCGTATCTCCAGGCACTGACCGTCTGAAACCTGCGGGCCGTCCCGCACCGGCCCGCAGTTCGTTCATACCCTACACCGGTATTCCAGGAGCAATCCATGCCGTTCCCGACGCCGTCCCTCCCGTTCACCTTCGCCGTGTTCATCGTTCTGCTCATCGCCTGCGCCGCACCTCTGGTGATCGCCGGCGGCAACTCCGCCCGTACCACCACCGCGGCGGCGCTTGCGGCGTTCAAAGACCCCCCTTCCGCATACCGCAGCGCGCCGCTCTGGGTGTGGAACGACCGCATGACCCCCGCGCTCATCGACCGCGACCTCATGGACATGAAGGCGAAGGGGATCGGCGGCGCGTTCATCCATCCGCGCCCCGGACTCATCACGCCGTACCTGTCGGAGGAATGGCTCTCCCTCGTGCGCCACGCGGTGCAGACCGGCAAGAAGCTCGGGATGAAGATCTGGATCTACGACGAGAACTCGTACCCGTCCGGCTTCGCCGGCGGCATCGTACCCGCGAACATGCCCGATGCGAAACGCGCCGGACTGCGCATGCGGCGGATGACGAGCATTCCCGCCAACGAAAACCCGCTTATCGTGCTTCGCAAAGACGGCGCGGGGTACACGGACATCACCGCGCAGATCGGGACGAAGCAGCCCGGTCCGGGCAACTACAGCGTCTTCGACGTCGTGCACGAAACCCCCCAGCCCTGGCACGGCGGGTTCACGTATGTGGACGTCATGCGCCCTGACGTCACGAAGGAATTCATCCGCGTCACGATGGGCGCATATGAGAAGGTGATCGGGGAGGAATTCGGGAAGATCGTGCCCGGCGTGTTCCAGGACGAGGCCGAGGTGCGCCCCGCGAACATCGACACCAACCGCGTGGTGCAGTACACGCCCGCGCTCTTCGACCGGTTCCGACAGAAGTACGGTTACGACCTCCGCCCGCACCTCGTGTGTCTGTACGAGACCACCGGCGAGTGGCGGAAGGTGCGGCACGACTTCTACGGCCTCATCCTCGAGCTGTTCATCGACGGGTGGGCGAAGCCGTACTACGAGTATTGCGGGAAGAACGGCCTCCTCCTCACCGGCCATTACTGGGAGCATGAATGGCCGCGCCCGGTGATGAACCCGGACAACATGGCGTTCTGTGCCTATGCCGGCGTGCCCGGGGTGGACATCCTCATGAACGAGTGGCGCACGGACATGCACGCGCAGTTCGGCAACGCGCGTGCGGTGAAGGAGATCCGGAGCGCCGCCAACCAGCTCGGGCAGGAGCGCACGCTCTCCGAGACCTTCGGTGCGGGCGGGTGGGAGATGACGTTCGCGGACCAGAAGCGGATCGCCGATTGGGAGTACGCGCTCGGCGTGAACCTCATGAACCAGCACCTCACGTACACCACGGTCGCCGGCGCACGCAAGCGCGACCACCCGCTCTCGTTCTCGTATCACGAACCGTGGTGGGATACCTACCGGGCGCTCGGCGATTACTACGGGCGGCTCAGCACTGCGCTCACCAGCGGCGAGCAGCGGAACGACATCCTCGTGCTCGAACCAACTACCACAGGCTGGATGCATGCCGCCGTGGGCGAACCCAACCCCGTCATGGACTCCATCGGTACGCAGTTCCAGAACTTCGTCCATGAACTCGAAGCTGCGCAGGTGGAATACGATCTCGGCAGCGAGAACATCCTGCGCGATCACGGGAAGGTGGAAGGGCAGAAACTCACCGTCGGCAAGCGCAGCTACGCGCTCGTCGTCCTGCCTGCCGGCATGGAGAGCATCGAAGGGTCCACGCTCGCATTGTTGCGCAAGTATGTGGAACAGGGCGGACTGCTCTTGTGCATCGGCGACGTGCCGGGGTTCGTGGATGCGCGGCCCGAGGTGCACTTCCGGAACTTCCTCGCCATGCACCCCGGCAGCGTCACCCTGGCGCAGCCCGCGCAGGCCATCGGCGCCATCCGATTGCTTGCGCCTCCCGCCATCGGGTTCCGGAACGCTGATGGGACGCCGGCATCCATCACGCAGTTCTTCCATCACCGCCGGGTCCTGGCCGACGGTCAGCTCGTGTTCCTTGCCAACACGCGGTTGACGGAGGTCAGCGGCGAGATCGTTGTGCCGGCGCGGAGTGCGGAGCAGTGGGACCTCTTCACCGGTGCGGTCACGCCGTATCCCGTGAAACCCGAGAGCGATCACATCGTGGTCGCGTATACCATTCCGGCGGGCGGGAGCCTCATGCTGAGGTTCGGCCAGGAAGTGCAGACAAAGACGGCAGCGGTACCTGCGGCGAAGGATGCGAAGCGCACCGTTGTCCGTCCGGCAGGCCCGATGAGCGTGGAACGGATCGCCCCCAACGTGCTCACGCTCGATCATTGCGACCTCACCATCGGCGGCGTGACCACAAAGGACCTGTACTTCTATGAAGCGCAGAAGCGTACGTGGCAGGCGCACGGGTTCGGGGCCGATCCGTGGGACAATGCCGTGCAGTACCGGACCAGCATTCTGGACCGCGACACATTCGCGGTGGGCAGCGGCTTCACCGCCGACTTTCATTTCGTCATGGAGAAGGGCGTCGATACGCGCGGCATGCGCGTGGCCGTGGAGCGTCCGGGTGTGTTCCGCGTGGCGGTGAACGGCACGCCCGTGCAGCCGCTCAAGGGAGAGTGGTGGCTGGACCAAGCATTCGGGGTGTATGAGATCGGGGCGCTTGTGAGGTCCGGCGACAACATCGTCACCGTCATCGCGCAGCCCTTCACCATCCACACCGAGCTCGAGCCCGTGTATGTGCTCGGGAACTTCGCGCTGGAGAACGCGCAGCGCGCATTCACCATGGTGCCTGCCACGCCCGCGCGGGTGGGTCCGTGGCACGAACAGGGGATGCCGTTCTATGCCGCCGGCATGAAGTACAGTCAGGTGGTGAACGTGGATGCGAAGAAAGGGAAGAACGCCGCCGCGAAGTACTGCGTCCAGCTCGGGAAGTGGAGCGGGGTTGTGGCCAGCGTCACGGTGAACGGCAAGGATGCGGGGATCATCGCATTCGCACCGCATGCATTGGACGTGACGAAGTGGATGAAGCCCGGGAAGAACGCGGTGAGCGTCACCGTGTACGGTTCGCTCAAGAACACCCTCGGGCCGCACCATGGCGATCCGCCGCTCGGGATGGCGTGGCCGGGGTCATTCCAGCGCAGCGGCGATTCGAAGCCGGCGCCGGGATCGACGTATGCGGTACTCGCGTACGGACTGATGGAGGGATTCTCGATAGAAAGCTCTGCCCCCTGAGGCGCAGGGGCCGGGATCAGCGGGACAGTTATACCCATTAGGTGCGGGGACAGGGCCTCCATCACTCTCCCCATCGTGGCGCAGAGTTCTGGCGAAAGGCAATGATCCGCACCGGCCAAGTGCCCGGGCGTGGAGCACAACACACGGAGGTCGGCATGAAATGGATCCGGATCGTACTGGGAACACTGCTGGCGTTCCTGGCGTTGAACGCCTTCGGTGGCGGGATCTATGGCATGCTCGGTGCGGAGGGAGTGCCCACGGAGCTCCTCCGCGGGAGTCCGTTCGCATCGTATCTGATCCCGTCCATCGTGCTGGTCGTGGTGGTCGGCGGATCCATGCTTGCCGCTTCCGTGCTCGTCTTCCGGCGGTGGCGTCATGCCCAGTGGGCCGTGGCGATCTCCATGGGCATCGTATTCGTCTGGCTTGCGGTGCAGGTGAGGATCATCGGGTATACATCGTGGTTGCAGCCGGCCGTGGCCATTGCGGCGATCGTTGTCTTGTTGCTCAACCGCTGGTTGCCCGGCGACAGATAAATTATCCATGATCCATGGATGATCGATAATTGAGTTGAATCGAAGGGAGGATCATGATCAACAAGCAGAAACCGCCCGCCACCGTGCAGAAATACATCGCGCGGCAGGACAGGAAGACGCAGGCGATCCTGAAGAAGCTGCGCGCCACCGTCCTCAGGTCCGCGCCGGATGCGGAAGAGCGGATCAGCTATCAGATGCCGGCGTACTTCATGAAGGGGGTGCTCGTGTACTTCGCCGCGTGGGAGAAGCACATCGGGCTGTATCCCGGCGTGCAGGCGATCGAGGAATTCGCCGCCGATCTCACGACATATGTGCATGCAAAGGGATCCATCCAGTTCCCGCTGGACAGGCCGATCCCGTACGGGCTGGTGACGCGGATCGTAAAGTACCGGGTGACGCAGAAGTGCGCGGGCACGAGCGCCACGATGAGCAAGGGGAAGCGCGCGACGGCACGTGCACCCCGGGCTGCCAGGAACAGCAGCGGGAAGAGCGAGAAGAAGAGTACTGCGCGAAGAGCGTGAGAGCACGCCGCACGGAAGGCATGAGGAGTACACCGCGCGAAGGTCGTACCGGGGCGTAACGCACGGGGGGATCGATAGGGGCAGACGGCCATGGCCGGAAACGAAGGTGCGACGATCCTCCTCGTGGAGGATAACGCGGAACTTGCGTTGACGGAGAAACAAGCTCTCACGAGGGCAGGATATGCTATCGTCACCGCCCACGGTGGGAAGCGGGCGGTGGAACTCGTGGAATCCGGAGCGGCCATCGATCTCATCCTCATGGATGTGGACCTGGGGAATGGCATGGACGGCACGGAAGCCGCGGAGCGGATCATCCGGAAGCGCGACATCCCCGTGGTCTTTCTCTCCTCGCACACCGAAAAAGAGATCATCGAGCGCACCGAACGCATCACCTCGTACGGGTATGTGGCGAAGGACAGCTCGGACGTGGTCCTGGTGGCCTCCATCAAGATGGCGTTCAAGCTGCATGCGGAGAAGTCGCGGGTGCAGGCGCGGCAGAAGGAGATCGAGGAGATCAACCGGGAGCTGAAGGAAAGCATCGCCGAGCGCCGGCGGGCGGAGGAGATGCTCGTGCGGCAATCCGACTTCCGGGAGCGGGTCTTCAACTCCATCGATGCGCGGATGGCCGTGGTGGGGCCCGACGGCACCATCAGCGAGGTCAACGATGCCTGGCGGCGGTTCGCGGTGGAGAACGGTGCCGGCGAGGAGGTTTTGTGGGGGAAGGGGGCGAGCTACTTCCGCACGTGCCGGCCTGATGCGGAGGATGCCCCGCTCGCGGAGGAGGCATTCCAGGGACTCCGGCGCGTGCAGAGCGGCGAGCTGCCGTTCTTCACCATGGAGTATCCGTGTCATCCGCCGGGGGCGAAGCGGTGGTACGTCATGCGTGTGATGCCGCTCAAGGGGCGGCCCGGCAGCGTGCTGGTATCGCACACGGACATCACCGCGATGTGGGAAGCGCACGCGAAGTTGGAGCATGCCACTGTCGCGCTGCGCAAGAGCGAGGATCTGTTCCACAACGTCTTCGAGCATCATGCGGCCGTCAAGATCCTCATCGAACCGTCGAACGGGAAGATCCTCGACGCCAATGAGGCGGCTGTTACGTACTATGGCTGGACCAAAGAGCAGCTTCTCGCGATGTACGTCCACGAGATCAACACGCTGCCGCCGGACGAAGTGAAGGCAAAGCTTGCGGAGGCGATCGCTTCCCGGCGCCATGCATTTGAATTCCGCCACCGGCTCGCGGACGGCAGCATCCGGGATGTGATGGCGTATGCCAGCCTGATCCGCACGGGTGAGCGGAGCGTGATCCACTCCATCATCACGGACATCACCGACCGGAAGCGGGCGGAGGCGGAGCGGGAGGCCGCGCTGGAGGCCGTGCAGCTCCAGTTGCGGGAGAAGGATCTCTTGTTGCGCGAGACCCATCACCGCATCAAGAACAACATCGCCTCCATTCAGAGTCTGCTTGCCCTGCAGGCGCGGGCCGTCACCAATCCGGAAGCGCTGAGGATCCTGCAGGATGCCGCCGCGCGGGTATCGGGGATGCGGGTCTTGTACGACCGGATGCTGATGGCCGACCAGTACCGTGAGGCCGATCTGGATGCGTATCTCGGGGGGCTGGTGGACTCCGTCGTGTCGCTGCTTGCCGGAGAGGTGCGCGTGGAGGTGCAGAAGAACATCGGGAAGATCGTACTCGGTTCGCGGGAGCTCTTCCCGCTCGGGCTCATTGTGAATGAGATCGTCACCAACATGATCAAGCACGCCTTTGCCGGGAGGGCATGCGGCACCGTGCGGATCGATGCGGAGCGGAACGGGGCCGTGGTGCGGCTCGTGCTGGCGGATAACGGCAAGGGGCTGCCCGAGGGGTTCTCGATCGATGCGCCGAAGGGGTTCGGGCTCACGCTCGTGCAGATGTTATGCGCGCAGCTCGGGGCCGGGCTCACGGTGGACAGCAATGGAGATGGGACGCGGTGGAGCATTGTGTTTGAACCGGAACACGCGTGAACACAGACCGGAAGGAAGGAGCCATGCGCAATCTGCAGATCGGCATCTTCGTACTCGGAAGTATCGGATTCCTGCTCTCGGCGGTCTTCATGGGCGGGTGGGTCGGCGACACGTTGTGGCGCACCGGTGTGGCGGCAATGCTGGTGGTGCTGGCGATGCGGGCCCTCTGGCCCGCGGGGAGAGGGACCGGAACGGAGAAAGGGAAGAGTGCATGATCGTCGTGCCGTTCAGAGTTGATGATGCCGTGTTGAGGAAGACGTTCCTGAGCACCACGATGCATCAGGCCCTGGCGGAGCTCGCGGCCGACGCGCAGCCCGCGTGGGGGCGGATGAATGCGCAGCAGATGGTGGAGCATCTGTTGTGGTCCGTGCGCGGGTCCACCGGATCGTTTGTGTTCACCGTAGTCACGCCCGGGCACCTGCTCGAGAGGGCGAAGCGGTTCCTGTACCATGACCGCCAGACCCCGCACGATTTCATGAACCCGTTGCTTGTGGATGGGTTGCCGCCGCTCGAGTATCCGGACCTCGCGGCGGCCGTTGCCGCTTTGCGGGCGGAGGCAGAGCGGTTCCTGGAGCTTGCGGAGAGCGAGCCCGGAGCCGTGCGGCCGCACCCCATCTTCGGGCTGCTGAACGCGGAGGAGTGGGAGAGGGCGAACTTCAAGCATTGTCATCATCACTTGCAGCAGTTCGGGGTCATTGGCGTGCAGGCGTGAAGGAAGTACGAAGCAGGTAGCAAGAAAGCCCGGAGTGCGGCCATGCCGGCCGTGCTCCGGGCATCGTTGTTCATCGTGTCTGGGATCGTTACATCAACCGTTGTACCGTAGCCACCACCGTCGACCGAACGCCGTTCCGCTCGATCATGAGCGTGCGATGATCGCCAGGCGTTCCGCGCAGTTTATCCGTCACCGTGCCCATCGTGGCGCCCGTCACCGCGTAGCCATCGATCTCCACCAGCCTGTCGCCCGCCTGAATGCCATCGGCGATCGAAGTACCGTTATGTTGTGCCACGCCGAGGATGTTCCATCCGCCGTCGGGCGACAGCTGGAGCGTGAGTCCGGCGATATCCATGTCGGGCAGAGACGTGGTTGCACCCCGTTCGAAGGCTACCAGTCCGCGGCTGAAGGCGATGTGCACGCGATAGTTGCGGAAGGCGTTCGGGCCGAGGAAGCCGACGACCGGGCGGGCGGTCTTGCGCGAGTATCGAGTTCCGAGTGACACGCCGCCGGCATAGAAGTCGGGGACGCCCACCATGCCGATCTCCGTGAACTCCATCTCTGTGCCGGTGCCGATGCCGATGGATGCCGCGTCGGCCGGCGCTATGGAACACCTGACGTGGGGGATGCGTATCACCTTCCATGAAGCTTCGTCGGGCCACCATCCCCAGATATTCGCACAGCCATATGCGCCCGTCATCTGCGGGATGCCGGGAGCGTTCTTCATCAGCCGTGTGAGTACGCCGACCGACGTGAAGCTGTACGAGGCGCCGTTATCCAGCGCGAAGCTCAGCGAGTCCGGTCCGATCCGCACGTCCACCTGCGCGATGCCGGTCCGCGGGTGCACTGCGATGGGGAGAGGTGTGCCGCGCAGGGGGAGGCTTCCGGGTTCGGCGATCGTGAGGGTGCGGGCCGGGTAGTCGAAGACCACGTCGTAGCGGGCCAGCACGGTGGAAGGGAGGTTCGCATCGATGTGCATCGTCGAGAAGAGCCAGCGGGGCTCGTTCATCGCACGGGCGGACACACCGGAGAGGTCCAGCGTCATGCCGCCGATACGGAGTCCGGCAGGTGTGGAAACGGGGAAGCTGTTGGAATCGGCCGGGATCGGGGTGCCGATGTCGGCTGCGCATCGGGAGGCAAGAAGCAGTTCCGGATTGCCGGAATCCACCCAGAGGCGTACGGGGAGCCAGGAGCCGGAGGGGGTGAGGAATTCTGCCTGGATCAGCATCCTGTTGTGATCGAGCGTGAACGGGACCGTAACCGATGGCGGAGAGCACAGGGCAATGTGCAGCGACACGAGAGGGATGAGCAAGGCCGAGCGCAGGACGACGGGCATAGGGGGCTCCGGGATGGTCTGGTGGGACAAGATACGGATCGTGCGGGAGATTTGAACGGCAAATCCTGCAGGGGCGAGTACGGAGGGTTCGGGTAACGGTATGGTGCGATGGGTTGCAATATTCCGCGTTTGCGAGTACCTTGCGTATAGAACAGGGGAAGACCGATCGACATTCAATGAAACGGAACAGATCCATGGCAGCATCGTCTTTGTTGCGCCGGCTGCGGCCGGTGTCCGTAGTGGCGTTGTGTGTGGTATTCACCGGCATCCTCCTGGCGCAAGACCCGGCGGGAGAGCGGAAAGACAAGTTCCTGGTCATCGCCTACGTGCATGGGGGCGCGCAGGACCTCGAGCAGTATCCGTTGCAATACCTCACGCACATGAACTACTGTTTTCTGCGGCTGCACGGGAACAGGCTGGAGTTGGGTGGGGAGCGGGACTCCATCGGGATCACGCGGCTCGTGGCGTTGAAGGCAAAGCATCCCGGACTCAAGGTCTTGCTGAGCTTTGGCGGATGGGGTGGGAGTCCCACGGCCTCTGACGTCTTCATGACCGCTGAAGGGCGGCGGGAATTTGCCGTGAGTTGTAAAGAGTTGCTCGTGCGGTTCGGAGCGGACGGCATCGATCTGGACTGGGAGTATCCGGCCATCGAGGGGTATCCCGGGCATACCTACCGGGATGAAGACCGGGGGAACTTCACGTTGCTTGTGCAGGAGATGCGGAGGGAGTTCGGCGAGAAATACGAGATCACGTTTGCCGCCGGCGGGTTCGGTCCGTACTTTTATAAGAGCGTGGAGTGGGACAAGGTGATGCCCGTGGTGGATTACGTGAACATCATGAGTTACGACCTGGTGAACGGAAACAGTACCGTGACCGGGCACCACACGGCGCTGTACAGCACCCCGCAGCAGGACGCCAGCGTTGCGAGCGCGATCCGGACGCTGGACTCGCTCGGTGTGCCTCGGAACAAGGTTGTGATCGGGGCGGCGTTCTATGCACGCGTATGGGAGAACGTGGACACTGTGAACCACGGGTTGTATCGGTCAGGGAAGTTCAAGACCTATGCGGGGTACCGCGGATTCGAGGAACGTCTGTGGAAAGGGCATGAGTTCGTGCAGTACTGGGACAGCACCGCGTGTGCGCCGTATGCGTACGATGCGAAGAACGGGTACTATGCGACGTATGATGACAAGCGGTCGGTTGGGCTCAAGACGAAGTATGCCCTGGAGAAAGGATTGAGGGGGATCATGTTTTGGGAGTTGACGGGGGATGTCGTCCAAGGCTCATTGCTTGAGACGATCGCAAAGACCCTTGAATCGGGTTTAAGAACTGAAGGGAAGTAAGGGTTAGTGCGTTGAGGTGGCAAACGAAGGGTAGCTGTTGGATGATTGAGGGGGCGGGTATTCTGGTCTAGAATCAACGGATGTTTCGCATAATTCATATTCAATTGAATACCAACCGTTGTGCAATCTACTATCTCAAATGGAGGCGCCGTGAAGCCCATCATATTTGTAGCGATACTTGCTCCCTTTTTTCTTGGCATCGATGACACCCACCCAGCGTTGCAGGTCAAACCATGGCCACTCTCAAATCCTACTCTTTCGAGTGAGTTGGGGAGCAGGACGATGGCTCATATTCCAATGAGACCCAAACCCCCACGTCCGAAATGCACAACGCAATTCAAATCAGCCGATCGACTGTATTGTTGAACTGCGATGATCTGATTATGCGGAGGGTTGCAGAAACGTGGAGCAGCAAGCACTACCCAAATTTATCTATGATCGATTCTCACACTTCCGACAGGAATGGGAAGACAGAAACGACAGCATCGAAAACCTCGGTTTGTTAGTCTTCCTTCCTGATGGTTATGTCAATGCCATAGGCTTGGAGGATCTGAAGTACGAGTACTGGCTTCTGGACGAGGCAAGAGAATTTCTTATAAAAGGCGGGGTTTCCCCATTACCCATGGACGAGTTGATAGATGGATTTGAGTACGGTGAGGCGTTTTTGGTAATGATCGTTGAGTACCTGCCTGATACGAGACACTTAGGGGTTCAATTTCGGAAGATTACTCAACCTGGTACGAACTAACGCGGTATTCGATTGAGAGAAACGACACCAGCTTTTGCAGACATCCAGCGAGCTCTGCAGAGATACTCTTTGTGGACTGGCTCTCGACCGATGGATTCTACTCTCACAGTAGGATGGGCCTCCAGGGAGCAACTCTTGAGATCACCCTCTGGAATCGGCAATATTGAGAGATGGTGCATTTTCCGCACAATGGGTTTCTGGCCTTGCATATGCTACGCCCATGCTGTACGAGATTGATATGCAATCTAGCGCGTTGCCCAGCGGGGATCTGCTTCTGGACATCATCCGCAAAACGTTTACTCCGAACCGGATGAACGGGGATTGGAAGCCCAAGCCTCTTCAGAACTCGAAATGTATGTGTATCGATTGGCAGGACGTCTCGGTTAAACGAATACATCATTACGCATCGCGCACTCTTTACTCCCATGCCCGGCAGGGCGCATAGTTCACGTTCTAGTTGCAAGTCGTCTAGTTTTCGCAATGATTGAAGTGAAAGCCTCCCATACCTAGTTCTGATTGCTTTCAGCAGCGCTTTGATTTGGGTTGCTTTTACATAACCAAGCCCCCCGGATGCTATTGTATGTGAAATGTGTCGGACCGGGGCTTGCTCAGCGCTGCTCATCGTTGGGAACCTTGCACGGAATTTGTGCCATGTGGCCAAATAGTTGGATTCGTTTGTTTGACAAGAGAGGATTATGAACACTGCCTCAGAAAGCGGGTTCCGTTTGTTGTGTAGTCTGGAGTATGGATAACTATTGTGCAGCTTCTGACAGACTGCAGATATTTGATTCCTAGTTAGATCCATCAGTCGAGATCAGCTCATTCAACTTGTCTTGACATGATGAGGGAACATGAAATGTGCCACGATCATCAAACCAACAAAAGGTGATATTGCGATCCTCCACAAGGTACTTCTCAAGCCATGGTTCTTCACTAGGGAAACGCGGAAGAACGATGCAGAGCACCACATTGGGGTTTACCACATCCTTGTAACGGTATCGATATTCGTACAATTGGCTGATACCCTTCCGAATCTGCGATAGAATATCAACCCCTTCGCTTTTCATCTCAAATAGGTAGGCTCCATCTCCGGGGATATTTGCGTATAGATCAATATGAGGATTGTCAAGGGGTACCGCTCCAAGCCAGCGAAGTCGCTCATACATTAGGTCAATGAGGCGTTTGTGTTCAAGATTCCGTCTTTGGCGACGGATACGGGTAACCTCTGGATCGGCAAATTCCGACACGCGATGGGGCGATGTTGGAGTTGGCAAGTTGTCCCCTCGCTCCTCAAGCGGAAAAACTGAGGGACTAGGAGATGTATATTGGTTTTGATTTGATGAACGAAGACTTGTCGGCGGAGTCGGACCTAGACTTCCTTGTTCATTGAGAAGATCAGTTGAAAGAAGCGCCACCTTCTCTGGAGATAGAGTTGTCACGGCATCAAAATATCTACCCCACCCTGCCTGTGCGACTACTTCACGAAGCCCGGCCTCGTCAACTGTCTGGTCAAAACCATTGAACTGCTCAGTCGTGAGTTCTATGGCCTTGAGTTGAGACAACAATAAGACTTTGTCTTGTTCGTTCGCAGTAGCCCTGGGCCTGATTCCACCGTTCTCCAAGGTGAACAGCCCAGTATGACGAAGAATGTGAAATCGGCTCTCGAAATGATTAGGTGCAGAGATTGCACCGAGGCGAATTTGTTCCAAAGCCTGAATTGTCGCAGAACTTGATGGGCACGCCTGACTGTTTATGGATCTGGTATTTGCTAGAGCAAAGACCTCCCTATAGGTAACAAAGCTCTGCGCCAATTCTACCCCCCTCAGCCCGCTATCCGCAACAAGTGCCTTGACGATCAGCCGCATAGGACTCAGGTGGATTCCACTGCGTATCATTTCTATGGTGCGGTCGCGAGAATTTGACTGAATACGGATTTCGTTTGTCCCAGACTTGTACGCCACTCCCATTCCATTCGGATATTGAAAAAGTGTCAGCTGAAGGCGCATGAAACTATCGACATCTGGTTCCTCGCGAACCAGAAGACGTCGTGCCGTGTGACTTAGCTGAAGGACCCACCCAGAGGATGAAGGCGTGAGGAAGAATAGCCCGAGGTATGCAGGGTATGCGCTTATTTCATCTCTGAATTTTGACCGGTCTCTCGCAACGAAGGCTGATCTGGGGCTAATTCTCGACAAGCGGTCTTCTATTCCCCTTCGGTCGTAGACTGCACCATCAAATTCGGAGAAGAGGAAAGCAATCTCAACAAGTTTGTCCGGCCATTCATCTCCACTCGAGTGGATTTTGTGGCTGAAGAGATCGGTGATCATTCGGGACTCAATAGAAATGGCAGCTCGATTGTTTCCAAAAGGTGCTCGAACGAGCGACGTTTCCCAATCCCGAAGATATGTCGCTTGATATGCTCACCCAGCAGTGCAGCAAAAAGGGGTGGAACAGCATTTCCCACTTGACGGATCACATGGCGGCCCGTGCCCGAAAATTCCCACCAATCCGGAAATGTCTGTATCCTTGCGGACTCTCTAGGGGTAACCTCCCTAGGCTCGTTGGGGTGAACATGGCCTTTTCCACCTCCCGCATCGGATCCAACGATAATAGTGAAGCTAGGCCTCCCCGGATGAAGTTTGTTGATTCTTGTTCGTGGATCGCGCTCGCCCCAAGTCAATTCTTGATAACGTTTGACTATTCTGTCACTATGATCTCGTCCGATGTGGTTGGGCAAACTTGAGTCAATTCCAGGACCGGGCATGTTTGACAACGCTTGCTTCACAGTGTTCATCCGGAGGTGTCCAAAAAGGCCCTCGTCTGGGCCGTGCGTTGCCTCCATCGGCGGGATGCTCTTACTAACCCGCGACCCAACAAAGATGACCCTTCGTCGATGCTGTGGAATTCCATGACTTGCCATTTCGTACACATGATCTGAAACGGCGTATTTCCCCCCGCACGAAAGTAATTTGTACAACTCCGAGTATAACTTTCCATCATGTATGGTCCGAAGCCCCTCCACATTTTCAAAAACAAAGGCGGGTGGTTGTATCTCTTTAACGATTCTCAAAAACTCCCACACCAAGTTCCCCCTTGGATCACTGAGTCCTCCCCTCTTACCAAAAACGGAAAAGGCTTGACAGGGTGGTCCTCCCACAACTAGGTCGATATCCCCTCTCCCCAATTTCGCCTCCTTGAGGAGGGACTCACCCGTCAGTTCCCGAATGTCCGCGCAGAGAACAGGGTGTTCTGTGTAGAATCGACGCTTTCCGGAATTTGTCCTTAGAGTTTTACAGGAATGTTCGTCAGAATCGGTAGCAATGGCAATCTTAATACCGACTGCGGACATCCCTAGGTCCATGCCCCCGCCCCCCGAAAACAAAGAAACTGCCCGTAGGGGCCTATTGTATCTTCTCTTCATCTTCTGTTACCTCTCTGGATGATCGCCCATCGTAAGGACTTTCCCTAAGCACCCCCAATTTAGAAAAAGGCGCCTCGGAAATCAATCAACCGGACACTAGAATGAAGGGAGATCTGCGTCAATCGACGAGCCTCCTTGTGATCGGGCGTATTGATGGGCGTTCCAATGATCCTTACAACGACCTGGAGGATTTGTTTAGCGACATTTATTCTTGCCGACTGACGACACTTAGAATTGCCGATTCCTGATTAGGATTTGTCGTACACTGTCATCCTTGTAGTTCTTACCGACGGAGGGAAGGATAGTCAGTGACCGGCAAGTCAGGAAGGTCATCGAGTTGATGCAAACGGAACCTACCATAGGTGTGGCTGCAGCCAAAGCCGGCATGAGTGAAAGAACTGCCCGCAAATGGGTCCGTCTCGGGAATCTTCCGTGTGAGGCCAAGACCCCTCATACCTGGCGGATCCGCACGGACCCCTTCGGGGAGGTCTGGGACCGGGTCCGGCCCATGTTCGAAGTGAACCCAGGACTGGAGGCAAAGACCGTGTTTGAGTATCTGCAACGTGAAAGGCCGGGCGTCTTTGCCGACAGCCAGCTCCGAACCCTGCAACGCCATGTGAAAAAGTGGCGGGGTTTGGAGGGCCCGGGATCAAGAGATATTCTTCCCACAGCTCTACCGGCCGGGAGAACTGTCGGAGTCGGACTTCACGCACATGGAGTCCCTTGGAGTGACCATTGCCGGATGCCGTTTTGATCATCTGCTGTATCACTTTGTTCTGGCGTACTCCAACTGGGAAACGGGCACGATATGTTTCAGCGAGTCCTTCGACAGTCTCTCGGAGGGTCTTCAGAATGCGCTCTGGGAACTCGGCGGCGTACCGGCCGAACACTGCACCGACCGGCTCAGCGCAGCGGTGCACAAGATCCACTCTCTGGTGGAGTTCACTCCCCACTACAGCGCCTTGCTCGGCCACTACAGGGTCGTGGGCAAAAAGACCAACGCTGAGAGCCCGCACGAGAACGGTGACATAAAGCAAAGACACTTCCGCTTCAAGAGGGCTCTCGATCAGGAACTCATGCTGCGTGGAAGCCGAGACTTCGAGAGCCGCCAGACGTACGCCGAGTTCCTCCGGCACTTGTTCCGTCGTCTGAACGCAGGCCGGGCCGGGCGCCTGGCCGAAGAACTGGCCGTGCTCAGAAGCCTGCCAGCGCGGCGTCTTGAGGCGATGAAACGCGAACGGGCACGAGTCTCTGTTGCCAGTACGATCCGCGTGAACCACAACACCTACTCCGTCAACAGCCGCTTGATCGGTGAACACGTCGAGATCCACCTCCACAGCGAACATCTGGACGTCTGCTACGGCGGCCAGAACGTGGAGACTAAGCCGCGTCTGCGTGGGGAGAACGGTCACCTGATCCAGTACCGGCATATCATCGATTGGCTTGTCAAGAAACCTTGCGCCTTCGAGAACTACCGCTACCGCGATGCTCTCTTCCCCACGCACCGCTTCCGCATGGCCTATGATCACATGAAGGAACATGGTGCCACGGAACGCTCGGCTGCGAAGTCCTACCTGGCGATTCTCCAGCTCGCAGCACACACGAGCGAAGGAGCTGTGGACAGAGCCCTGGAGCGTCTCCTGGCACACGCACGAGCGGTGAGCGTGGAGACCGTGAGCGAGGAGATCGCAAGCGAAGATGCCGATCACCATACTATGCGCCGTGATGCGGTCATCATCCCTGTTGATCTCTCCGTCTATGACCGGCTGCTCACCGTGTCGGCTGGAGAGGAGGTGGCCAGCGTATGACGAGCGCTCAGCTTGCCGCTGCTCTTCCAGCGGAGAACCCCATCACGAGCCAACTCCGGCACTATCTCAAAGAACTACACCTGCCGACCGTACGGGAAGTTTATGACGAGGCCGCCCGAATGGCCGAGCGTGAACACCTGAGCTTTGAGCAGTATCTCGTCCATGTGCTCGAACGCGAGTGCGACGTTCGCCGCACCAACCGCATCGCACGGCTCCTGAGGGACTCCGGACTCTCACTGGAAAAGACCTTTGCAGCGATCGACCGCGATCGTTTGCCACTCTCTCAGAATGCGCAGGTCACCAGTCTCCTCGCCGGCTCGTTCCTCACCCGGACGGAGAACGTACTTGTCTTTGGCCGTTCCGGCAGCGGTAAGACACATCTGGTCTCGGCCATCGCCCACGAACTGATCCACACTCATGAAAAGCGCATCCGCTTCACGACCTGCAGCCTCCTCGTTCAGGAACTGCGCGTGGCCAAGCGAGACCTCAAGCTCTCTCGCTACCTCAAGCGCATGAGCCGCTATGACGGCCTTGTGATCGATGAAGTGGGATACATCCAGCAGAACCGTGATAAGATGGAGGTCCTCTTCACGCTCCTGGCTGACCGCTACGAGCGCGGCAGCGTCATGCTCACAAGCAATCTGCCCTTCTCCAAGTGGGATCAGATCCTCAAGGATCCGACCACCACCGCTGCGGCCGTCGACCGGCTCGTGCATGACAGCGTGATCATCGAACTCAACCTTGAAAGCTACCGGCTGGAAGCATCCAGGAAGCCGCTCAAACAATCGGCGGCTGTCGCACCTGATGCCGAAAGAACCCAGAAATCATCAAAACACAACTGAGCCCTCATGTCAGAGGGGCAACCGATCGGTAAAAATATTTGTCGTTGACCGGCAAATATAGTTGACGTTGAACACACCCCAAAACTAACACAGGTTTTGGACCGGGAATAGGGGCAATTCCCCTCTTGAAGGAGGGGAGCGCTGGCAACTCGTGTTTGCAGCGTACTACCACGTCTTCGGTTTGGTTTCCCAGACCAGCCCATGCTTCTTTCGCTTTCGGAGCGACCGCACTTCTGCCACGAGCTCGTCCTTGCTACAGCCAGTGCTGTCTTCCTGTGTCATCACCGTTGCCTTCAAAATCAATTATCCCAACGCGGAGGGCGTTGGCGGTCTTGGTTCAGGGTGATTCCTTTCGGAACGGGCGTGGGGCCAACCCCAGGTCTGGTCCCGGGATTTGTGTGACCCCTACAAGCTTCGATAGTTTGTCCTTGAATGCGCCTGCAACATTCGGCGATTGATGAAAACGCGTCCTAGTGCGGCAGGAATCGTATCACGGCAGGAATAGAAGCTGCACTTTGATTTCATGCTACTATTCCCTGCGCCAGTATGGCCAGAAATCAGCCGTTTGGCAGCAAAGCCGCACTGGCTGATTATCCCTTCACTAGTCGGCGGATGGGTGATTGAGCACGTCCTCACGACCCAGGCATCTAAGGGCTCTGAAACCAACTTCGTACATCTCCTTGGCTCCGTCAGATGAACTTGAAGATGCAAACGAGGGATGTCGAAACTCCTGAATGCAGTGAAAATTGTCCTTGACAAAGTGACCATGCAGGCGTAGTTTCATGCATCTGTGCAGCCAGGGGAGCGTGCTATGGGGAAGTGCTGATGACTCCTGAGTCCGGAAGGACGGGGAAACCTCTTTTCGCATAACAATGCGCTGCTCTTGAATGGAACCTGACACCTTGGTCCCCCAAGGTAGGCGGGTGTGTATCCGCCTAGTGATTTCCGGATTCACACTGAAAGACCTCCAGCCAGGACCTTCTTCAAAGTCCATCGTAGTCCAGAATCCAAGAAGGCGGTGGATTGTACCGCCAACCAATGGGTATGATTTACCTAACCGACTTCAATCAGAAAACTCTAGGAGCTCACAATCACGCTCCTTCGTTCGCGATTCAACACACCAATTGTCGCAATTTGGCAAACATCTTGACACGGTCAATTATATATCGGGATGGTTTCCATGGCTAGTGCCAATAACGCGTTCAAGTTCACCAGTGTACTTGCGTTCGGAGCAGATCTAAGCGAGCTCGAGAGATTTGTGCGATTTGTATCTAGTCTCCGTGCCGCTAAGAGGCAAGTTGGACGAATCACCATTGATCTTGAAATCGAATGGTTCGATCTAGCGTTGATGTCACGATTGGGTCAGATAATTCTGAATGCACAAGATGTATGCGATGAAATCGGAATAGATACCAGTAGAATGGTTTCACAACCGTCGAGAATGAAATTCCTGTGGGAAGTGGGTTTCTGGCAACTTGTACGGGTGAATTACAGGGGCAGCAAAATTGTTGCTGAACCAGATCCTTGGGACTATACGAAGGGAATAGTCCTTGAGGGCGAGTACATTCCATTGCTTGATGAGTCTCGGTCGAATTTCTGCACTCTAATTTCACAGCGGATATCTACTGGCATCGTGTCAGTCAACGACGCTATTCAGGACTGGGATCGTGAACTCTCTGGACTAAAAGCGTTTCAGGTTGTGAAAACCAAAGAGATTTTTCAATCCAAGGAATATCTGTACTTGCTGATCTGGGAATTGTTGCTTAATGCACTACATCATTCCAAAGGTAGTATTGCCTCACTTTCGGGTCAAATATTCCTCTCGCGTTCTGACATCGATACATTTCTGCCTGAACAGGCACTGGAAAATGACTCAGAAAACATGAGAATGTTCGATCACATACGGCTAGACCGGTTCGCGAAGCAGCATTCTCGAGAAGTTGAGAATTCGATATTGCCCGGCCGTAAGCGATGGTTGACTGAGAATCAGAACCAGTCCTTTCTGATGGTTGGTTGTGCTGATAACGGCATTGGGATTCCTGATTCTCTCCGACACAAGGAGATCGGCGAATCGGAGTCGGATCGATGGTGTATTCAGAAGGCATTTAGCAAAGACATTGTCGCTTTGACTAAGAATCCGTCGACTTTTGATGTACATGGGCTGACTCAGATCATAAGGCTGGTAAGGGATTTTGGTGGATACCTTTGTGTTCAAGCCGGGGATTCAATTGTTGAATATGCTGGTGGATCGAAATGGGCTCACGGCAAGAGAGGAAACGCCTCAAGACTCGAAGGCACAATAGTTCAAGCTTTGTTGCCGGTATCTACTGGGATATCACGTGAGGTAAGAATTGAATTTGATACAAGACCGTTCCCTCTTCGCAATGAGACAAAGCAACCCCGAGTCGCAAATAGAATAGTTATAGCGGATGAACTACGCAACACAGGCCCCGAATCAATCACTCTTGTCTCAAAATGGCCGGACTTTCTCGACACAATCCTCAAGACACTTGCTCTCATTCCTGACCAGATCATATACATTGACTTTATCGCATTGCCCAACAATCGCCAGTTTGTCAGCTATCTGCTCCGGGTCATCCGCAAGTATCGCCCTCTCGCGGGTATTGTTGTTATCAATGCTTCACCTGAATTGGTCTCAATAGTTCACTCACTGGAACGTCTTGAATCAAGCCCAGGAATATCGAAGCAGTCGGAGGCTCTCGGCGAGTTGGAGGATGAGGTGTCGACAATAATGAGCAGGGGTGATTACGGGAAGGGGATGCCTCTGCTAATACCGTTTACATCCATAGATGTATTGAAACAGAAGATGAAGCTCTACTGGGTGGGGCTCTCTGGAATCAAGGATGAATTACGTGCTCCAATTGCAGGCCTGATTGAAATACTCTTCCAGGAGGATCGAGCTGTCCCATGGACCGAGTTGATGGGTCTCTGCCTAGACTCAATATCCATGTCCGAAGAGATAGAAGCGGCAATAATTCCAGCTTTTCGACTAGTTTGCAGATGCAATCCCAATCTCTTTGCTACGACGAGTGATGACTGTAGATTGACAGTAACTTCTGCCAACATATTTTTCGCCTCATATGGGTCACTTCAGTCCAAGTTTCAGGAAGATCTGCTGCCAAGAATGGTCCATAAGAAAGGTCGAGGCGAAGGCGACTACATCTATGAGCTGGGCTGGCACACAACCGACAAGAGATTTCGGAAGACCTTCTACCAGATGTGGGACGTACTTGAAGATCATCTGTCTCAGCAGGTATGTGGACGCCTTTTGCTTTGGCATCTCTATAGTGTGGTCGGCGAGAAGCTCCTTGATACCCACGTACTTGTTAGCGTGACCCCTTCGGCTGGTCTGCTCACGCGTTGGCTATCAGATTACCTAGTGATCGAAGGCTGGGAGGCTCCTAGCATCTACGAAATTGACAACACTGATTGGTTGCCGGATTTGCAGGGGAAGAATGTGATCGTTGTTTGCGACGTTGTTGACACCCGGACATCATATCTCAAATTAGTACATCGCGTCCAGATGTCAAGGGGTAACTGCATCGCAATTGCAGCCTTTCTTCAAAATCAAGATCAAGTCTACGAACCTGAAGCTAGCCCTACTCTAGTGGGCGTATGGCAGGTGTCTTTGGGTATGCCCACAGAGATAGAAATCGACACAGCGATCAAGACCGATCGATACTATGAAATCGATCCACATACGCTTGAGCCAATTCCCGCGAACGCTTACCAAAGGGTTTTTACAAATCACCAGGATGAGAGAAAAGAAGCCTACCGCACGGTGAAATGGTTAGCAGACAGGCGCATTCTTACATTCGGCCACTTTGCCCAAGAACTTCATCACTTTGATATCTACTTCAGCCTGGCATCAGCGATGTTTGATCCTGAGGCAAGACATGTTCTCCTCGATTGGGTGCAATCCCATTTGAAGGCACGATTGA
Source organism: Bacteroidota bacterium (assembly GCA_030835135.1). Lineage (GTDB taxonomy): Bacteria > Bacteroidota > Ignavibacteria > UBA10030 > UBA6906 > JAGDMK01. The sequence continues at coordinate 64,335 of JAUQWO010000057.1, read as the reverse complement.
AGGAAACCAAAACCCGAAGGGTGGTAATCGTATATCCATACTATTCTCCCATATACCTTCTGGTTCAATATCTCCGCAATCTACTGGCGAGCAATGATAGAGTTCGATATCTTGTCGCGAAGCCTCAACAGTGGCCCGGCAACCGAATAGTCTACAGTCCTTTTACCTTGACCGCTGATGAGGATGTCCTGTTTCTCGATGATGGGATTGCGACAGGCAATACATTCTCTTCAATAGTAGAACGCCTTATTGATACAGGTATTCGAAGCATTCTAACTCTGATTCTATTTGACAGGAGTGGGGTCCAATCTCGAAAGCATCTTACTCACATAGACAGGTACCGTAGTAGTCGAAACAAAGACATCAGCTTTGAGTTCAGATCATTCGTCTCGGTTAATCTTGAAGTCCATGGCAAGGATTCGTGCCCGGTGTGCTCATTGCTGACCAAAGTGAAGAACTATTCGGGAAGATCAGAAATCCTGCAATACGCAATTAAAGAAGTTCAGGATCTACTAAGCCCTCACTACTTGAGTGCACGAACGAGAGATCTTCATACTATCCTGCTTCCAGCCGAAATCGATCAGGTTGTTCGTTTCTACGATTCAGTCCTATCAGGTGTACCCAGCGCGAAAAACCTTAAAGATAGCATCACCGCAAAGGACAAGTCGCCCCGGGTCGTACTTCTCTTGATATCACGCATCCTTTGTGATCCAAAATTGAATAGGCAATTCGTTGATCGAAAAGCGATAAAGGAACTAATAACCCAGACGTTGCCAAGATGCTATAGCGAACACGAGCAAATACAGTATGAAGAAGCAAGGAGCCTCTTCATACTGTTCTCAATTCATTGGGAAGATCGTGAACTTGCTGGGGAATTCCTGACGCTTCTTCTACCTGAAGCGATCGCTGCAATTAGAAACCGAATGCCAGGATACACTCAGAAGATCGATCTATATTTTCAAGATCATATTCTAGAGTACGCCTGCACTACAATCGCCTCAATTGCACTAATAGAAAGCAAGGAAAGGGATTTGCGGGAGGGACTGCGGAAGTCAATAATGGAGGGTTGGTGGGGTATTGATCCGGCCGCCCCATCAAAATCACACTCCTGTAGTGAGTTTCGATTTGGAATGCAAGAAGCTCTTTCCGAGGGTGAGATGAAACCTATCGAAATGGCCTGGTACTTAGCCATGAATTTCCTTGACAACTACAGCAATCATCGGACATCAATGAAGTCACAACTGAAATTGTTGGAGAAATTGGTGCACGCGAACGAACACAAGAAAGCCCCTGGGGTGATATCTCCCTCAGTGTTCAACTCGCTCCTTGACCAATTCCGACACTTGGCGTCCGCATTTGGGCTCAGACATATGATTCCCGATTCGGTCCTCGAAGATGGGCGCGGATATTATCGAGAATGGCTGTCTGGTCAAAATCCGTCTGAGTTTCTGAATTGGATAAAGATGAATTTCGAGAATGTGCCAAGCAGGAAGACTGGGAGTTTGATCGAAATGTTGAAAGAGATTACTCCACGATTCGACAGAGCTGTTATCGGAGCTATAGAAAGAGCCAAAGGCATCGTTCTGAACGACGCGCAGATCACGGTAAGGCCTGTCGGCACAATCCCAGATTGTGAAGTGTTTGGGACAAAGGAATATCTGGACGATTCAATAGAAAATCTCTTGATGAATCCAATAGAAGCATTTCAGGTACGACCGAAGAAAGCTGAGCTGTCCTTATCCATATCGGCCGACTTTGATCCGTCTCAATCACACATCGAGATAACAGTTGTAGATGACTACGGGCTGAGCATTGAAGACGTCGAGTCTATCTCTCAGAAGAATAATGCTCTCGCTATTCAACGAAAGACCTGGAAGAGATGGGGCGGAAATCTTGAACAATCAGTGGTTAACGGAGAAACTCACACAACTCTGAGATTACGAGTCTTTTCTCTGCCAAAATAGGAGCACATCATGAAGCCGCCGAGGATATTGATTTGTGATGATGACTATGGATATTCGAAGATATATGGTGAACTCCTCGAAAAGGAGTGGTTCGACCACACGGACCAACACACCAATGTGAAGGTGGTCACGAGAATCGTTGAATCGGACGCGAAAGACAGTGAACTTCGATTGGACGAGATTGCTGCCTACGACCTGATAATGCTAGATATTGTTTGGTTGATTGAGGACACTCCTGGCCAGTCACGAGAGGAACGAATTGGTGTTGACATCGCCAAACTCATCCGCAATGCGTATCCCGAGATGCCAATTGTAATCTTTTCTCAAAGGGTGACAGTAGATGATTTCCACGAGCTGCTGAAGCTTGAGATCAATGGTTTTTTGAGCAAGGATGCACCAATGAACGCATGGGTAGTTGAAATTGATCGCGTCTGGAGGACATCGAATGAGACACAAGTTGGGCAAGCATTGTATAAGCATCTTCGGGAACTGAGAAATACCGGAGCTTGGGAGGCGGAACTCATCAATGAGGCCGCTTCGGCGGTGTGGAAAGAAGAGAGTGCTCGAGCAAAGTGGGATGCCTTTTGGGATGTTTTCAGGAGCAAAGTTGCTGTGAACAAACTTCTCGCGCCCGTGATCAGCATGGCAAATTCATTCAAGGACTTTGACCTCATCACCTTGGGTACGATTCCACTGATGCGTGGCCATCTTGAGCATGTCCTCCAAGTGTACTTTACCGGGTATGTAATATCACATCGAGTGCCATCTTTCAAGTCTTTGGTTTTGGATGCTTGTCAAAACCTCCTTGGGAAGAAATTCGCGGGAGCAAATCCTGATGATCTGTGGGGATTGTTCCAAGTAGCTTGGCTCACAAGTGCAACACTACATGATGCCGGATATGCTTATGAAATCATGCCGGATATTGGCGCCAGGATCGCAAAACTCGTCAACAGCGCGGTTCTAACATACCCATCGCCTGAGGCCTCAAGTTGGAAGCCTTTGAAGAGAGAGTGGTCTGGTACGGCTGCAACCCCCGTTCAGGAATTCGTTCGAAACGCGTTCTCAACCACCATTGGCAAACTTCATGATGGTGTGTTCGTAGGAACTTGGCCATTGGACAACTATGTTTTTCAGAACTCTGCTGGACAAGACCGCATCAACCATGGCGTCTTGAGTGGCATCATGTTTCTTGAGAAAGTACATGCTGAGCTTACAATCCTGAAGAGTGATCCATATCTCTTAGAATTCTTGAAGTGGTCAGCCACTTCGATGGCATTTCACTCTCTAAAACGCCCAGGAGCGACCCAAAAGAAGGGCATTCGCTTAAAGAACGATCCCCTTGGGTTCTTGCTCATGATATGCGATGAATTTCAAGTGTGGAATCGTGAGAGGCCTGACGCAACCCCCTCGACAAGCGGATATCGTCTTATCGATTTGGAGAAACTGGAGTTTATGGGAGACCAACTCGAGGCTCATGTGAAGTGCTATCCATATCGAGGTGTTCCACTTTCACATGCCGTTCATATTGAACCCCTTCTACATCAACTTGATGAGACAATCAAGATACTTACGGAATATTTGCAGTCGGCACCAATGCAAGTATCTATCACATATCATGTTAGTGGCTCTGCCGAGCAGTTCCCAGTGATCAAGATTACCTAAGGTTCGGATGACGAATCCCTTGACGCAACCTCGCTTTCTTCTTGCGAGATTCGTACCGCCACTTCGCGACCATTCAACGAAGTTCCAGACTAGGGGGCTGTTGATAGATTCACATTTCAAAGACCAATCGCACCGAAATAAGTTGTAGGCCCAGTCAAAAGAAGTCTCAACATCTAGGTCACCCATCCCTTTCGAGGGCCACGTAGAACCTATATTGAAAGTGGAAAACAGGAAAACCTCCTGGTCAAGTCTTTTCTTGTGTGTAAAAAGGTCGAAGGTCATGCCGCGATCCGGTACGAGATGTAGTGTGGATCGATATGTGACGGACATACCAGGTGACGCAATTCTCTCAGCTGCGTGAGTTCCAGTGGTGTCATCGAGACTTTGAACCAGCGCTTGGAGACCCGGTGCAGCACAGCGAAGACCAAACCAACCGCTGACCGTTCGTTCTGATGTTGCGGCATCACCTTCGTCCGCCGCTTTTCTTCTTCGAATGTTCTTTCGAGCATGTTCGTCGTGCGGATATAGCGCCGATGGCCCACGGGGTACTTGAGATGCGTTAAGCAGGCATCGAGATCTGAGCCGTACCCCAAAAACTGGACAGCTTGCTTAGGTGGAAAAAATGGTTACTTTCCACATAGGAGGTCCAGAGATGAAACGGATTCGCCGCACACACAGCGCTGCCTTCAAAAGCAAAGTCGCGTTTGAATCGTTGAGAGAGGACCGCACGATTGCCGAGCTGGCCTCGGAGTACAAGGTCCATCCCAATCAGATCACGAAGTGGAAGAAGCATCTCCAGGATCACCTGCCTGATCTTTTCGCGCGGGACTTCGGCCATGATGAGAACGAAGCCATCATTGCGCGCCTGTACGAGGAGATCGGCCGACTGAAGGTCGACCTCGACTTCCTAAAAAAAAGAGTCTGACGCTGTCCCTTGATGCTCGCCGTTCGGGGATCGATCCGCTGGACGACCAGCTGAGCATCAGCCATCAATGCGAGCTTCTTGGACTGGCACGTTCAAGTTTGTACTATGTGCCGGTGCCCGTTGACCCGGGGACGCTCGCGTTGATGGCGGCTATCGACCGGGAATACACGGCACATCCGTTCTATGGAATCCGGAAATTGACCGCCGCGATGAACGAACGCACCTTCCGGGTGAATCACAAGAGAATAGCCCGGCTTATGCAGCTCATGGGTATTCAGGCGGTATATCCAGGGCCAAAAACGAGCAAACCAGCACAGAATCACAAGATCTACCCCTATCTACTCAGGGGGGTGAGAATCAACGAACCAAACCACGTGTGGAGCACCGATCTGACGTACATCCCCATGGCAAGCGGCTTCATGTACCTGGTTGCGGTCATCGATTGATTCAGCCGCTACGTCCTTGCCTGGGGGATCTCCAATACCCAGGACGCGGATTTCTGTGTACGCGTTCTCAAGAAGGCTCTGCGCCGAGGCACGCCGAGGATCTTCAACATGGACCAGGGCGCACAGTTCACGAGCGAGACGTTTCTCCAGCCACTGCTCGATGCCAAGATCGCGATCAGCATGGACGGGCGAGGAAGAGCGCTGGACAATGTGTTCATCGAACGGCTGTGGAAAAGCGTGAAGTACGAAGACGTGTATCTTCACAATTACGAGACGGCTGTAACGCTTCTCGCTGGGCTCGGCACCTACTTCGCGTTTTACAACAACCGACGCTTCCATGAATCACTGGGGAACCGGAAGCCGACAGAGGTCTACCATCACGGGATCAATGCCGCATGAATTCACCGGGACGCACACTTGGTGCGGAACCGATTGTCAATGAACAGCAGTAGAAGCCAAAGCAACACCCACAAATAATCCACCTAAAGAATGGCTGAAAACTGTCCAGCCAATGGGGTACACCTCAATCATCATTGAAGCACTGCACGGCCGATGGATACTGCGATGCATATTTGCTTGTCACCTGCTCAGCCAGTACAAGGGCCGTTGCCCGATCAGCGGCATAGTAAACGCCCTTGAATTCCTCGATGATGGCCTTGGCCACGTCGCGTGGTAATTTGGCTGCGATGTTGCGCAGCTTGTGTGCGATGCACCGCTGCCGGTCCGCCTTGGGGAAGGATCGCGTGATGCCTTTGATCACTGCGGGACCTCCATCACTGATGACCAGGAGCGGCTGGCGCAGACCGCGCCGCAAGAGGTCCTCGCAAAACGATACCCAGGCGTCTTCGCTTTCGGACTGCACCGCCGCAATGTGCACCATAGCCTTGGTTCCATTGGCGCAAATCGCCCATGCGCAGAGCAGCGCCTGACCATTGGTGTATCGGCGTACCGATTCATAGACGCCGTCGAGGAAGAGATACACCACGTCCAGTTCCGAGAGGTCGCGTTGGCTAAAGGCGAGATACTCATCGTGCAAACGTGTCGCCACACGGCTCATGACACTCCGACTGAGCATCGGAGATCCGTCTTCGGTCACGAACGTCTGTTCGATGTCGCGGACGGACAGCCCCCGGACGTAGGCTTCGAGCGCCACGCTGCGGACGCGTTCGGCTATGTCGGCGACATTCTTCAGCAATCGACTTGTGAACTTCTCCTTGACGTTGCGAAGCCGGGGAACCGCGATGTTCAGCATCCCGCCGGGAACGATCATCTTCCGGGGGTAGTAGCCATTGCGGTACCCTTGCCGGGAGGCCTCGGACCGCTTGTACCACTCCCGGCCAAGATGCTCATCAAGTTCGCCTTCCAACAGCTCTTGCCAGAATTTCTCTTGTCCCAGTCGATGAAGGTCCTCAATGGCTTCCCGAGAACCGCTCTTAAGAATCGCTTCGATCTGGTTGCGTTTCTGCTCCGATGCACGTACTTTCTTCATGGGTGCTGTCTCCTCAGTTGATTGATTGATGGTTCGCAACTACAATCTAATCAACCGGAGCGGCACCTTCTACTTTTTACACAAAGATACGGACGTTACCAAACCTCCTCGTCGCAGGGTATATTAGGACTACGCAGTAGTCCATACCGTGATGGGCGAAAGCCCGTGCTGCACGAATGCAGCGAGCGCGATCAAGGAGGTTTCCATGGCCAACATGCGAGATGGCTGGGCAAAAGGCAAGAGGATCGATGTGGGGATCGACGCACATAGAAGTACCTTGTCGGTTTGCATTCTCTGCGAGGGGTATGTTGGCCCCAGTTTCAAGTGAGCAGTTTTCCGTCTCAATTTCATACGGTAGTTCTCACAAGACTGGATGCTCTGGTGGAAGAGAAACAAGGAGGCTGGAGTTCCCAGAAGAAGGGCGAAGTTGTAATACGCCTTCTCCGGGGTGAATCATTGGATGCCGTCAGCCGTGAGTGCATGGTGACGGTGGAGGCGCTCTCCCGCTGGCGGGAGGATGTCATCAGCGGAGGCATTGCCGGCTTGAAGGGCAAAACGCTGGACGATGTGCGCGTGGCCGCTCTGGAGAAGAAAGTCGGCAAGCAGGCGATGCTGCTGGAGTTGAACGAAAAACAAAACCAGTTCCTCAAGACGAGAAGTGAAGCTCCCCCTGCTTCTGTAGACAGATAGTTAAGCCGCTTGGGTGTTGATTATTTCCTGCAGCATCTGCATCGGGGTGTTGTACCCGAGAGATGAATGCAGGCGTTGCTGGTTGTAGAAGACCTCGATGTAGTCGAAGAGGAATCCATGGCATTCGTCACGTCTGGCGAACTGCTCATGGTTCACCCCTTCGGTCTTGATAGTGTGAAAGAACGATTCAGCAATGGCATTGTCGTAGCAGCTTTTCCCGTTGCTTTGGAATACGAGGACCGATTGGCAGCTCAAGAGCGCCCGGAACATGGCACTCGTGTATTGGCTGCCACGATCGCTGTGCATGATCAACGGAAATCGCAGTGGGTATCGCTCTGTCGCTCGCTGGAATGCGGTACAGACCAGTTCAGCATCGATCCGGGCGCTGGTCGCCCAACCAACGACAGTCCGCGAAAAGAGGTCCAGTATCACGGCCAGATACAGCCACCCTTCGGTGGTCCAGATGTATGTTATATCCGACACCCACACTTGATGAGCACACTCGGTAACAAACTCACGCCCCAGGAGATCGGGGGAAGCGATGGCTCCCTCTCGTTGGCGTGTCGTCACACGGAAACGACGATGACTTTTCGCGGCGATGCCATCTTTGGCCATCAGACGGGCCACACGATGACGTCCACAGGGCTTTCCCTTCTTGTTGAGCTCGAAATGTATCCGCGGGCTGCCGTAGATGCCACGGCTCGCCTGGTGAACGATTTTGATCTCCTCCAGAAGTCTCACGTTGGCTGTTGCCCGGGCACTGACGATATGGAGTCTGAACCGGTAGTAGCCACTTCTGGATGCGCCCAGGAGCTTGCACATGAGCGCCACAGAATGCTCATGTGCAAACTCGCTGATGAACGCATACTTCATTACGGCCGTCGTGAGAACACGGCCATAGCTCTTTTTAGAATTTCTCGTTCTTCCTTGACCCGAGCGAGCTCACGGCGCAGTTCCTCGACTTCCTTCTCGTCCGCACCGAGGTTGCCGTTGCCCGGAAAGGCCGCTTGTACTGACGACGATGTCCGGAAATCCCTGCGCCACCGATCCAACTGGCTGCGGGTTATACCCAAATTCCGGGCCAATTCTGCCACCGTCTTGCCGGCTTCTTCCGACAACCGAACTGCGTCGACCTTGAATTGCTGGTCAAAACGACGCCGAGCTTTTTTTTGTCTGGGACTGCTCCATGGGTATATCCTCCTGTGTTTATGTAACACCCTGGAGCTTAACTTCGTGTCCTTTATAACAGGGGAAGACCAGATCAGTACCGCGGCGTGACTGCGCAAAGGTAGGCCTTCAAGAGTACGGAAGTGTCATGAAACTGTCAAAGCCCCCTCCTATCATCGGGGCAGACCGGGCGATCGGTGATGATATGCCACTGGAACTGATGGATCTCAGACCGGCGAAATGTCGGGCACACACACTGGGATCACACGGCTTGTCCGGATCGTCGCTTCGGCGCGCTCCCTGTAGTGCGAATCCTCCTATCTGGATGTACCCTGAGGCGGGATAGCCTTGACTTCCCAGACATCCTTCGCTATACTTTTGTAATCCATCATGAGAGCCCAACGATCTTCGCTTCCATTCACTGATCAGAGAAGTTGATGAAGACAATCCCACTCGCACTCTGCACGATCTTGCTGAGTGCTACGATCCTTGGGCAGGAACGTGATCCTGCCTTGACCCATGCTGATTCCCTCCGGGGCATGCTCTCTCCCGAACGGACCTGCTACGACGTGAGATTCTATCATCTCGATATCCGCATCGATCCTGCGGACAGCTCGCTGCGCGGTTCCAACGAGATCACCTTTGATGTGGTCCGGCCGTTCACACGCATGCAGGTGGATCTCTTCGCGAATATGAAGATCGACGGCATCACGCTTCAAGGCTCTCCTACAAAGCCGAGTTTCACACGCGAGGCGGATGCGGTGTTCGTGGACTTCCCCAAGGAACTCCCCGCAGGATCCCACCAGACTCTCCGCATTGCCTACAGCGGCAAACCGATCGCCGCCAAACGCCCACCGTGGGACGGCGGCTTCATCTGGGACAAGGACAGGTCCGGCCGCCCATGGGTGATGGTCACCTGCCAGGGCACCGGCGCCAGTCTCTGGTGGCCGACCAAGGACCATCAGGACGATGAGCCGGACAGCATGATGATCAGCATCGCAGTACCGCCCGGACTGGAAGATGTCTCCAACGGGCGGCTGCGCTCCACGGAGAACCTCGCCAATGGCTGGAAGCGGTACAACTGGTTCGTGAGCTATCCGATCAACACCTACAACGTGACAGTGAACATCGGCAACTATGTCCACTTCTCGGATACGTATCAGGGAAACACGCCGCTCACGCTGGATTACTACGTGCTGCCGGAGAACCTGGAGAAGGCGAAAACACACTTCGACCAGGTGAAGCCGATGATGACCTGCTTCGAACGCTTCTTCGGTCCCTATCCCTTCCCACGTGACGGCTATAAGCTCGTGGAGTGCTCGCACACCGGCATGGAGCATCAGTCCGCGGTGGCCTACGGCAACTGGTATATCGGCGGCTACCGGGGTCGCGCACCGTCCGAGGCGGGACTGAAGTTCGATTTCATCATCATCCACGAAAGCGCCCACGAATGGTGGGGGAACGCGATCACAGCGAAGGATGTGGCGGATATGTGGATCCACGAGAGCTTCGGCGCCTATGCCGAGGCCCTGTTCGTGGAATGCCAGTACGGCTACGCTGAGGCACTGAAGTATATCAACGGCAAGAGATCCAACGTGGGGAACCGGTCACCGATCATCGCCACCTTCAACGTGGCCCGCGAGGGATCGGGGGATATGTACGACAAGGGACAGCTGGTGCTGAATACGCTGCGCAGCGTGATCAGCAACGACACGCTCTGGTTCGATGTGCTGCGCGGACTCATGACACGGTTCTCGATGCAGACGGTGACGGGGGAGGATATCACGGGCTATATCACCCTGCGCGCCGGCACGGACCTCGGCTACTTCTTCGACCAATACCTGCGCTTCCCGAAGATCCCGGTGCTGGAGGTGTCGTCCTGGAAAAAGGGGAATGAATCCGGTGCTCGCTATCGTTGGAGGGCGGATGTGAAAGAGTTCAAAATGCCTATCCGCGTATCGACAGGGAAGGGACAATGGGGATGGATCACCCCCACTATGGAATGGCAAACGATGAACCTGGGCGACCTCGCGCCGGAAGACTTCGAAATCGAGAAAGACCGCTTCTATGTGGATGTGCGGCTCAACTATTCGTATCTCGATCCGGCGACCCCGGAGATGAGGAGGCGGTAGACCTGCCTGCATCGCAGAGATGGGGTTCCTGTCATACCTCTCTCCCGGCAACACGTGCCGCGTCGATCTCTATGACGGAAAAGACCCTCTCAACGGCTCGCTTTCTGCTCAAGGGGTGATCACCATCGATGAAGTGGGATGCGGGTCTTCTGTCTTTCGCGTGACGCCCGGCTACTTCTTCTTGTCCTCGACTTTGAAGAGGCCGTCTGCGACCGAACCCTGCAGCCCGGCCGAGTATGAGAGCGGGTCCACCTTCGCGAGAGTTCGGGCCATCGCCGGCGTCAGCAGACGAACCTGAGGCATGGACTCCAGATGGTCTGCAATGAGGTCCATTCCCTTTGCCTCCGTCATCCAGCGCGCCCGATCGAATCTGTTGAGGTTCAACGGTTTCGTATAGCTGCGAAGGGTCTTTTCTCCAGCGACGTTGTAGTACTGCTCGAAATAACTGATCATGAGCTCCCGCAAGGTCCGGTGGATGGGCTCCCGATAACGCAACCCGACGAAATTGGATTGCCCGACCGCGCCCCAACAGCCGTTGCGACGGAAAAGGGCAACGAGGTGCTCGTCGTCGCGTGAGTTCGGAAAGAAATTGACGATCAACGGCGGATCGTCGTTCCAGGCGAGAGCAGCCGCGGCGAAGACAGCGCCATCGTAGCAATGGGCGAAACGTTCCCTCAGGACCGTGAGCGGCGCGCGGTATGACGACTCCGTGCTGTACGCAAGGGTATCGAGGAAATGCTGGATCTTGACCGGTGATGAGAGCGAACGGACGAGCCTGCGCTCGTCCGGAGAAAGCGCGCTGAGGAAGATCTTGCGTGAGATCATTGACCTGTGCGTTCCGTAGTTCGTGGCGCCGATGGGAGGCTGCATCATCATGAATGATACCCAAGGTGCGTTCGAGGTTCAAGGAAAATCGTCTGGATCCGGCCACCCCTGAAATGAGAAGGCGATAGCGACGATGAAGCAACGATCCGCCAACTCCTCAATATCCCTCTTACGAAAGGGACTGCGTGTGGTGATCATTGTGTGTGCAGCCATCTTGGCATGCGTCCTACTCCTCGCGGGCTGGATGTGGCTCCACAGTACCGGTACCCCCGCACCGGTTCTCTCCGCCGATGGCAAACCCCTCCCACGAAGCATCGCGGAAAAGCTCTTCCTGAAGATCAATGGCGTCGAGCAGGGGATGTTCATCAAAGGCGCGGACACGCTCAACCCTGTTCTGCTCTACCTTCATGGCGGGATGCCCGACTACTTTCTTACGGAGCGCTATCCTACGGGGCTCGAAGACCATTTCACGGTTGTCTGGTGGGAGCAACGCGGCGCGGGGATCTCCTCTCACCCCGATATCCCGCGGGAGACCATGACCGTGGAGCAGTTGATCTCCGACACCAGGGTACTGACGGACTATCTGCGGATGCGCTTCGGGAAGGATAAGATCTACCTGATGGCTCACTCAGGTGGGACGTTCTTCGGGATCCAGGCGGCTGCCCGGATGCCGGAGTTCTACCATGCGTACATCGGTGTCGCGCAGATGTCGTATCAGCTCGCTTCGGAGAAACTGGCGTACGAGTTCATGCTCCAGCGGTTCCGGGAACTCGTCGACAGCAGCATGGTCCGTCGGCTTGAGAAGGCGCCCGTCACCCTTGCCAGCGATGTGCCGCCAGGGTACAGCGCCCTGCGCGACGAGGCCATGCACACCCTGGGTATCGGCACTATGCACGACATGACATCGGTGGTGTCCGGCCTCTTCTGGCCATCGCTGCTCTTTCCGGAATACACCTTCACAGAGAAGGTGCGCATGTGGAGCGGAAAATCCAGGTCGGGCATCAGCATTCTGTGGGATTCCATGGTGCGGACCGATCTGGCGCGCGAGGTGACCGCACTCAGCATCCCGGTGTATTTCTTCCATGGGGTCCACGACTATACCTGTTCCTATCCTCTCGCACGGTCGTACTTCGATAGGCTCACCGCTCCGGTGAAGGGGTTCTACACCTTCGAACATTCGGCACACAGCCCCATGTTCGAGGAGCCGGAGAGAATGAGAACCATCATCGCCCACGATGTGCTGGCGGGTGGCAATACGCTTACTGATGGCAAGGGATCTCCCATCGGAGAGACGCCACGGCACTAGATTTGCAGCGGGGACCGGCGATCGATCCTGTCCGCGGCCGGTGAGTCAGACCGCCCCGCTGCGCCCTCCCTCGTCAAACTGTTTGTTCCCCGCACATGCCACCATCAATCCCCGATTCCTTCACTTCTCCCCGGCAGCTCTTCATTTGTATCAGATTCTGATCCTGTCGCCTCGAGCGCCCGGCGTATCTTAGGGAAGAGACGAATTCAGCATCGTTCCTGGCAGAATAGGTGAACTCGAACTCATCATCCCGCCGATGTACGACGCCCTCACGTTCTTCGAGGACGGCATCGCGCGGGCAACGCTTCATGGAACACGTGGTTTCATCAACAGGGAGAACAGGAGAGTATGGGGACACGATACGTTTCTCCGCTTGATGTGCTGAACACATCGACACATCGGCGGTCTGCGCCGGAAATAGTCAATGCTGCACCCTCGCCCGCGGAAGGGGACACGAGCATCGCCGCCAGGGCCCGCGCGCTCATCGAGGAATCGGGGATCTTCTTCCCCGAGATCCCGGAGGATCTCGCTGCCCGCCTCGTGGAGCAGCGCGACTGGGGCTTCACGACCCGCATGGATGAACTGGCCCCGTTCGCCTTCGATGCGCACGCTGGTGAGCTCGAAGATCCTGCGCTGCAGGACTACGCGATCCTTGCGCACGATGGCTACGGCATGAACTCGTATATGATGCACTACTATGTGGTGAAAGGCCCGCTCCGCCTGCTCGTGCAACTTCCCTACGGCGGCGCCTATATGCCCGAACCCGAGACCACGGACTACCTCAACGAGTGTTTCCGGCTCGCGAGCGAGATCACCCGTGAGGGGTTGGATGGCCGACTGTCCGGCCAGGGGGACCAACTCACCGTACTATGCTCGATGCGGCACGGATGGGATTGGTCAGCAACAAAGGATGGGAAGAAGTGCGGTTCGAACCAATCCGACGGACCGAAGGAATGTCTGGAGGAGGTACTGAACGAGCTGAGGCAGTCGGGAATACATCGTGCCGGTGCCTAGTCCGCTTTCCGCATGTATTTCCACAGACCCTTCGTAATACGGGCGTGATGTGTGTACTTCCAGTATGGCATCGTTTGACAGTGTGTAGCAGTTATGCTACATTGGGAGAGTCCGCGTCATGCCCCGTATTGCGACGGATGGCAAGTATGTGATCTACGTGCATGTGCGGGGTGAACATCCGCCACCGCATGTTCATGTGTACTATGACGGCAAAGTCTCGCGGGTGTCACTGTTCGATCTTCGGGTCATGGATGCCGTCTCGCAACGGGAATCCCGGATGCTGGAGCGTGTGGTATCCAGGCACCGTGTCCATGCTCTTGCCGTCTGGGCTGAAGTGAACGAACAAAGCGATCGTAAATGAAGAAGCGAGATTACAAGGAGTTCGGAGTCAGGATCGTAGGGTTCGAGCCCGAGCTGAAGGAGAGCATCCGATCGGTGTTTCGCCGGACAGGATCACATGACTGGTCCGCGATGGAGCAGCTGCCCGTGCTGTTGCGCGAGGCCGCGAACACTCTCTGGATCGTGAAGATCGACCAGGTACGAGCACCCCGGACCGAGCGGTTACGGGGATTCCTTCACCACACGAGGCATTCTGCCCCTATCTTCCTGCTCTCCGAAGGGATGGATCAACGGTCCACGTCGCAGGCCCTCCTCCGGGAATGGCTTGACCTCTCCGGCGCGAGGGTCTTTGAGGGGAGGAATGGTCATGACCGGCTGCTGCGCTTTCTCGTCGGGACGGCGGAGAGGAAGCCGGGAGAGATCATTGTGAACGCACGGTTCTCGGACGACGGGCTTCATGTGCGCTTCGGCGACAACGTCCGTGCCGTGGTACCATTCAGGTCGCTGCGCCGTATCGCCGAGGCAGACGACATCCATTGGGACTCATTGCGGATCGTCGGCGAGCGGACATTCATCACGCTCACGGCCGGTGGAGGTGCGGAGATCCCTGTCCCTCATGATGTCCTGCGAGAATTTGCCGTGTGCAAAGCACCGGAACGCAAAGCTGCGTCCCTTCGGGAACGGAAGCTGACCGCCAGGTCATTCGGGGCGAAACTCAGAGCCACACGAGAACATCACGGCATCACCCAGGAGGCCCTGGCGGCGAAAGTTGGATCCTCCCGGTGGTCCATCCTGCGGATCGAAAAAGGGGACTATCTGCCAAAGGTCGCCCTTCTTCAGAACTTCGCACGCGCACTGGACGTGCAGGTCGAAGAATTGCTGGCCTCGCACTAAGATTGTGGACGATTTGATCCGTGCTGGTGAGGCCTCACCGCCGCGCCGGCGCTTCATGCGGCGTCTTCAATGATGATAAGGTGGTGATGCTCCGCGCCGGCAGCACCACCCGGATCGGCTCACCCCTCTTCTGTATCACCAGAGAAGGGTCCATGCGATAGTCCGGCCGATCGACGGTCTCTTCCGCAGCCACATACCGATACAGCGTCCTGTCACTGCTGCCGCCGCTTACCATCACATTCACTGCGCTGGCTGATCGCCCCTTGTTCGCGATGTAGATGGTGACCTCACCCTCCGCGCCCAGCAACGCCTGCGCAAGGATGAGCGTGTCCGCCACCGCATCGGTGACGAGCACGGATGCCCCCGGGATCCAGAACCGCGTGATGATGCCGTACCCGTAGTACGCCGCCGGCTCGATGGCGACGTTGTCCAGATACCGCTTCTGCTGGATGTCCCACGTGCGAACGAGCTGCCATTGCCCGTCCAGATCGCCCCGGTTGGTGAAGCTCCACCGGTTGAATGCGCTTACCCCTGCATCCAGCCCGCGCAGGATGGATTCGGCATTGGAGAGCGCCGCCGCAAAGGTCTTCGGACCGGCATTGGTGTCGCGCCAGCCGAGCGACATGTCGCCGATCTCCGACAGGATCATCGGCTTTCCGTGCGCCGAGGCCCAGCGTACCCACGCCCCGAGCCGCTGCTGCTTCGCACTGTCGATCCCCTGATACGAATGAATGTCGTACGCGCTGATGTAGGGATCGAAGTCGATCTTTGTGCTGTCGAACAAGGGAAGGTCGGTCCAGTCGGGACCGGAGAGCGCCACGCTGATCTCACGTGCATCGAGTGCGCGTCGCACGGCCCGCAACGCAGGCGTGTATGGCGCAGCACTGTCGCCGGTCATCCACCACGACCCCCAGCTCCCTCCCGGCGGCTCGTTGGTAATGCACAACCACCGGATGCAGGTGTACCCCTTCACGCGCGTGAGATGCTCCATGAGCGCGGCAAGCCCCTCCGCGAAATCATCCACGTTCCGCGGCGCGCTCAGCAACGGCTGCACGCCGGGATAGGCGTTCCACCCGACGTTGCTCCACATCTGCTGCAGGAAGACGTTCACCCCGCTGGCTTCGGCATGGTCGAGGATCCGGTACAACGCCCTCATCTCCTCGTTGTTCCAGTCGAAGACGTTCCGCGCGGGTTCGTACATCCGCGCTTCCATCTCCACCCGCAGGAAGGTGAACCCCAGCCAACGCGCATGCCACACGATCTGGCGCCATGCCGCGGTGTCGGCAAGCGGTGGGTTGCCGCCCCAGGCGCTTCCGCGTGCATTGATGGTGCGGAGGGCCCACGTGTACGATGTGTCCATGTCGATGGAGTCTTCACTGGCGGCGTGCCACGATGCCCCGATGCCGTAGGTGACGGGTGTGCGCACGCGGTCCGCATGCACGACGATGGCGGTGGTGTCCCGCCCGATGGCGAAGCCGCCCGGCAGGAACAACAGGAGGCAGAGTATCGCTGCGGTCCGTGGGGATCTCAGGATGCGGTCCGATGACATGGGTGAAGGTTCCGATGGCTGTGGGCGTGTGAAACTGAATGTACGCTTCCCGGAGGTGAGTTGCACCATTCGTGGTCGCACCGAAATCATGAAGGGGTGCACCCGCCGGCGTGGTTGACCCGCAACAATACGTTGAGTATCTTATGGGTGCCACACCGGAGATGCGCCGCCGGTGTGCTTCTGATGTGCTCTGACCTTGCGCGCAGTGTTCTCTCCCGGCCATCCGCGCCGGACGCTGTGGGCTTGTTGTTGAGGGGGGCCTCCGTTGATGAGAACCTCGATACGCCGTCTGTCGGTACGCACGATCCTCGTGCTCGTAACGCTCTCCGCTCCCCACGAAGCGGCCCTCTCCTCGGACAAACCAAACGCAGGGCTTTCCCGCACTTCGCTGACCAACGATTCGTACCGCCCGTTCTTCATCAACAATGTCTTCAACTACTACGGCAACAATGGCGACGGGTCGTACAACAAGTTCTCGCTGAGCAACGAGGGGTTCGAATTCCCCAAAGGCTCCGACAAACATATCATCTTCGAGGATGGCCTTCTCTGGGGCGGCTTCCATAAAGGTCGTGACACAGCAAAGGTGGGCGGGTCCGTCTACTGGCATGCCCTTCAACCCGGGCCGCTGCTGACGAACGGAACCCCGACCACGGGCCCGGTTGCCGCAGACCCCTCCGATCCACAATACCACATCTACAGCGTCCGCCCGGATATCGGTCCGGACACCCCGTTTCCGGCAGTCGAGGTGATGCTCAACGCCGAGGAGGTCCCATACATCAGCCGCTACGAACCGCTCTCCGCACGCGGCATCTACGACCGCTACATCGCGGATTGGAACGCCTGGCCTGCAGCAGAAGGCGCCCCGTTCACGGATGTGGATAAGAACGGCATGTACGACCCTGCGCTGGACATCCCCGGCCAACCCGGTGCGGACCAGACGCTCTGGTACGGTGCGAATGATATGAACGACAGTCTCACCCAGCGCCTCGCCGGCTGTCCGCCCATCGGCCTCGAAGTGCAACGCACGATCTGGGGCTACCGCCGCAACGGCGCGCTCGGGAATACGATCTTCATCAGCACAGTGCTCATCAACAAAAGCGGCGCGCCGGTGGATAGCATGTACATCACGCAATGGTCCGACCCTGACCTCGGGTATGCGGGGGACGACCACGTGGGGTGCGATACGACCCTCGATCTTGGCTATGTGTACAATGGCAGCGCACCCGATGAGACCTACGGCGTCGCTGTGCCCGCGGCCGGATTTGCATTCATCCAGGGGCCGATGACACCTGGGGCTCCCACGGACACCGCGCTATTCCTCTCCTCCAGGCGTCCGGGTTTCAGGAACCTCCGGATGAGCTCCTTCGTGGTATTCGTGGACGGCTACCACCAGTTCAACGACCCGGCGCGGGGGACGAAAGGGGATCTCCAGTGGTATCGACTGATGCAGGGCACCGATGTGCACGCCGGACGCCAGTTCCTCGATATCAACACCTCGGACACCACGAGGTTCTGCTTCAGCGGCGACCCCGTGAGGTCGACCACGGGTGGCGCGGGGTGGGTGGACGGGCAGGCTCCTTTTGTCCCGAGCGACCGCCGCATGTGCATGAGCACCGGCCCGTTCACGTTCGCCAACGGCGACACGCAACAGGTGGTCGTTGCCTGCCTCGCGTCGCAGGGGACCGATCGCCTCGCGAGCATCACGGCATTGCGGTCTGATGTCCGCACGGTGCAGAGCTTCCACAGGAACCTCTCCTTCGGGCGCCGCATGCCGGCGGTGACCGGTACCGTGGCGCGCGATACCGCACAGGCAGCGGTCACATTCCACTGCGATGCGCGCCAGGGGCCTCTCGTTGCCGCAGCCATCGAACTCACGACCGCTGCGGGTTGGACTGTTGCTACGGTCGCCCTCGCGGATGATGGGTTGCACGATGACGGCACCGCGGGTGATGGCATCTGGGCGGGGATGGCGCAGGTGCCCGTTCAGCACACAGGCATGAAGGCCGGGGCGCTGCTCACGTATCCCGGTGGTGAGGCCATCGCCCTGGGCAACGTCCTCGACCATATCACCACCGTGCCGATCTCGGTCCTTTCGTTCGGCGTCGCCTCCGATAATATCAACAGCGACGGCATCGCGAACCCCGGCGAGAACGTGCGCTACATCTTTTCGCTGAGGAACGAGGCACCGCTGGCAATGCCGAACCTGGTTGCCACATCGGCTCCGTTCACGGGGAGCGGGAAGTACACCATTCCGGCGCTTCCCGCTCATGGACGATTCGAGCCGCAGTACGACGCCACTGTTCCGGGAAGCTACTTCGTGTTCGATGTACCCAGCGGTTATCAGGATTCGACGATGCGCATGGCGGTGGTGGTAACGGACGACAGTGCGAACGTCTGGCGGGATACGCTCGTCTTTCCCGTGCGGCCGTTGCCGGGTCCGGTGTCCACCTCACCGCTCCGGCAGATCAGCGGGAAGGCATCAGGATCGTTCGTCATCCGGATCGCCGACCCGTCGCTCGTGAAGGATCATCTGTATGTGCTCCGTGCCGTTGACAGCGCCGATGTGATCGGCAGTTACTCGCTGAAGGACTCAACGACCGGAGTGGTGCTCGTTGATGCCCATGCTCCGCCTGACGCGCTCGGGCATGAGAGTCCGGTGGTGGATGGCTTCAAGGTGCTCCGGGGAACGATCGATACGAGCCCCGGCATGAGATCGTGGGCGGTGCCGCAGGGGACGCTCAGGTTCTCGCCCGTAGGCGGGTTCCGGGGGATCGGGTTGGAGGGATTCAGCAATGCTCTGTTCCCTGATGCCCATGATCCGCAGCGTGGCACGATCGGAGCTGCGATGCACGTCACCCTCGGGGGGATCGGGACGATGCTCACGGTGGCGGACTGCCACACCGTGCTGCTCAAACTCGCCGCGGTGGACAACAATGCTTTGTGGGATCCCCGGGCCGTTCCTGCAGACACGAACATGTCGCGCGGCTACCGCTTTCTGCGCGACGTTAGCCCAACGAGCTCCCCCGCGAAGCCGGAATTCGCGCCGTGGATCATCAACTGGGCAAGCGGCTATCCGTATCAGGACTACAATTTCAGCGTTCCGTTCTCGGCATGGGACATGGAGACGGATCCCCCGACGCGGCTTGCCGTCGGGCACCTGGAGAACAATCTGAACATCGGGCGTCTCGACGGTCGGTACTGGCCCGGTCCTCCCACAACGGACAATAGTGGCGCGCGTGAACTGGCGTTCATCTTCAGGTCGCCGTACACGGACACGCCGGATCCCGCGCTCGCCGTGAACTTGTCCAACAATGCCACCACGCCACTCATGTGGGTGATGACCTGTGCCCGCAGTGCAGGGGATGTGTGGCCGGGGACGGACCAGTTCATGATCATCGCGCATCATTTCCCATCGTCAGAGGACGCCTGGGTGTTCAATCCGTCGGTCGTGGTGGGTGTGCAGCAGGCGGAAAAACCTTCGCGGTTTGCGTTGCTGCAGAACTATCCGAACCCGTTCAATCCTGTGACGACGATACGGTATGAGCTTCCGGCGCAGAGCGAAGTGACGATCACGGTGTATGATGTGCTCGGACGTGCGGTGCGGCATCTGGTGCGCGGGGTGCAGCCCGCCGGATCGCACGCTGTGTTGTGGCATGCGGACACCGACGCGGGCGGCAGTGTTGCGAGCGGCGTGTACTTCTATAGATGTACTGTCGCGCAGTCGGATCGTGGCGGAAAGTTCGATCAGACGATGAAGATGATCGTTCTCAGATGATGTCGAGACGGTGGACTGTTTGAGCAAAATGTCCATTCTTCCCGAAGACGGCGAGTGAAACAACAATGTACGCATGTTAATCCCGGAAATTCGTACCATGCATCAAGGGAGTGCATCCGGGGTTGAGCGCGGCCTGCCGATCTCCGGCACCGAACCGCCGGAGCCCCACCCCACCGCAACAGGGACCGGCCCATCGACGTATCAGTAGCAACTCGACGGTCCCCCGTGGATCGCATCCGGCCCCATCGGCCTCACCGAGTATGGGAGCACCTGATGCAACTGCGGTTGAAGATGTGTACTGATCTCACATGAATCGGAGTTCAGCATGCCACGAACCATCCTCACGCAACGCGACATCGATGCACGCGCCGGTGCACGCGGATCTACAGCCGCCCCTTCTCCTGATGGCTACGGCTCCCGCATCCTGAAATACATCCCCGCTGAGGTCGTCACGGTCTATATCGCCGTGCAGGGCGTCATCACTGCGGCCGATCCCGCCGGCCCCAATGCCACGATCCTCTGGATCGCCTTCGGCATCCTCCTGGCGCTCACGCCGGTCTATCTCTGGCGCATCACGCACGTGACGAAGGCCCTGCAGCTTGCCATTGCCACGATCGCCTTTGCGGTGTGGGTCTTCGCTCTCGGCGGACCGTTCGCGTTCCTGCCCTGGTACCAGGCGGTCTACGGCGCGGTGCTGCTCCCGTTGTTCACGTTCGCGGTGGGCATCATCATTCCGGATGGTGGGTCGACGGCCTGACCGGACATACCGGGCGTTTGCGGTAAGATGCGCATGTGAGGGTTCATACACTTCCGGGAGTACGGCTTTGCTCAACGTCTTGAGTAATTTTACTCAATGCATTGAGTACAATGCGAGAAGCCCGCCTCTCGAACGCCACTCAGGAACATTCGCAGAGGAAGAAGGGCCACCCCGCCACTACACATTACGAAGTCAGCAGATGCGTCGATCACTCAAGGGAGGGAACATCATGGCGAGCGGATATGCGCTGTCGATCGGTCTCAATGCGGTGGACCCCGGACACTACGCCGGCTGGTCGGGCGTGCTGAATGCCTGCGAAGCGGACGCCCGCGACATGATGGCGATCGCCGACAGCCAGGGCTTCAAGGGCACGATGCTTCTCACGAAGGCGGCCACGCGGAAGAGCGTGATCGCGGGTATCACTTCCGCTGCCACGAAGCTGAAGAAAGGGGACATCTTTCTGCTCACGTATTCGGGTCACGGCGGACAGGTGCCCGACACGAACGGCGACGAGTCGGATGCGCAGGACGAGACCTGGTGCCTCTTCGATGGCGAGATGATCGACGATGAGCTCGACGCGCTCTTTGCGAAGTTTGCGGCGGGGGTGCGCATCCTGGTGTTCTCGGACAGCTGTCACAGCGGTACGGTGACGCGTGAAGCGTTCCTGCGCGGCACGCCGTTCGAATACCCGCGCGACGCCACCGGTGCGCCGATGAAGTACCGGTTCATGCCGCCCGAGGTGGCGCTGCGCACGTACCGGGAGAACAAGAAGTTCTATACGCAGATCGCTCGTCCGTTCGCGGACAAGAAAGCGCCGCCGCACCCGAAGGCATCGGTGTTGCTCTTCTCGGGCTGCCAGGACAATCAGACCTCCGCGGACGGCACGTACAACGGCCTGTTCACCGGCAATCTGCTGAAGGTCTGGAACAACGGCCGGTTCAGAGGTGACTACACACGGTTCCACCGCGACATCGTGCGGCGCATGCCGCCGGATCAATCGCCGAACCTTTACAAGACCGGCGCGGTCGATACGGCATTCTACGCGCAGAAGCCGTTCACGATCTGAGGTTCACGGGGGACCGCCCCCTCGTACCGGGGTGCGGCACCCGTCGGACGCCACCGCCTGCACGACAGGGAGCATTCCCGGCCAGCTCTGGTGAATGTGTGAAATGCACCCGGGGGAACCGGACCGCCGTGGTCCCGCTTCCCCTTTGGTGCGCTCCGGTCGTTCGACTACACCGTTGGCGGTATCGCAAGCGCCTCCACCCTCAGCCCGAGCCGCTGCTCCATCAACAGTACGCTGAACACCTCCCAGAACTCCCACATCTCGGACGACGTCCCGCCGGTCTCTTCTTCATGCATCTTCATGAGCTGCGCAAGACCCTTCTCCCGCGCCTCGTCGGACTCCACCATCGCCTGGTTCATTTTCAGGAACACATCCTGCACCCACAACTGGTCCAGCGCGAGGCACAGACGCAACGTTGCCTGCGACTTCTCCAGGAGCAGCGCGTCATGATG
Organism: Bacteroidota bacterium; assembly: GCA_030835135.1. Lineage (GTDB taxonomy): Bacteria > Bacteroidota > Ignavibacteria > UBA10030 > UBA6906 > JAGDMK01. Next base: position 41,883 of record JAUQWO010000057.1, on the reverse strand, counting down.
GCCGACGAACAGTACCTTCCGCACGGGCTCCATCAGAAAGAACAGCACCTGCCATGCGGAGGGCATCGCCCCTTCGGTATCGCCGGGTTGCGACACGAACACGAACTCGCGGGAGAGGTCGACCCGGATGTTGTCGTCCTCGGAGAGGTGGAAGTGTACCCCTTCGCCGTCGATGTACCCCGAGCTGCTCGATGCAACACCAACGGTACGGATGGCCGTCACGAGCTCCGCCAGCGGCACATCCGTGGACACGCGGAGATGACAGTACGGTGGGACCTCCGTCCCACCGAAATAGATCTCAGGGGCAAGGTCCCGGGTGGTTTCGCAGAATTGCGGGAACATGGGGAATTCCTCCGTTAGATTGAATACCACAAGATACGGGGGAATTCCGATGGGGAAGGATCATCGCATGAGACAAATCCCCGGTCGACCCTGCTGCGCAGGTGCTGAGGTTGCGCACACATGCCTCCGCGAAGCCGGACGCTTGATTTCGATTCCGGGCTCCGCTATCTTGCATGCAATCACCCGCAGTTCAGCATACCGCATTTGGGGGGAACATGTCCGGGGAATGGGACTACGCGCGCCCGTCGGCCGATCCGAGGGCGTTACGGCAATATACCACTGCATTGGACGAGATCAGGCGAGCGGACCACGCCATTGATCGCAAGAACGTAGACGCGTTCGTCCAGTACCTGCATGAGGTGCTGCGTCATCTGTTTAATGCCGCATTGAATCCACGCGATGGGCTGCATCACCTGTGCACGATGTTCGAGGTGGCGGGGAGCATCCTGACGCGGTGCGATGGCACGGAGTACGAGGTGCGCTATTTCGTAGCAAGAAGTGTGCGCGAGCTGTTCGTCTGGTATGCGTTGCGATCCGATGACGCCCCCTGGATCCGCCTCCGCCTGTATACTCTCGTGTTGAATGATAGACCGGGCCTGACTCTGTCACTGCTCGCACAGACGCCGAAGTTCCTGTCCCCCCGTGACGCCCGACAACTGGCCGAATGTTTGCATACGATCGCCGTCGCATCCGCTGACACCCCGCACAAACTCCGTCTGACCCGGGCGGTACTCATTCTCGCCCAGTCGATCCCTGACGGGGAGCTGCTGTCCCGCGCGATCGAGGTCATGACGGAATGCGAGAGTCCGGACGGCGTGATCAGTGATGATCGTTGTGTGTCGTTCGCAAGGGCGTGCTACGAAGCAGGCAATATTCCGGCGGCGCAGACGTGGCTCGGGCGGATCGCTTCCGAGGATGCGCTCGCCGCGGTGGACGGCTTGGAGCTCTTGCGCGATATCCAGCATGTCCTCGGCCACCACCAGGAGGTAGAGCGGCTGTCCTGGCGCATATTCCGGGAGTACCGGGCTCTTTCCACACTGGCCTCGTTGCTCGAGGTGATCGGTCACGAGGATCGCGACCGGTTCCTCAACAAAGAAACGATGATCATCCTGGGTGAACCGTTTGCGTATCGTTCCATGGACTTTCTGGTCGACTGTGGTCTCCTCGACGCCGCCGAGGTCTATATCTTCAAGCACGCAGAGTTCATCACAGGTGACATGGTGCCACCGCTCGAGCGAACTGCCTATGCGATGCGCATCGCGGGACGGTTTGTTGCTGCAAGTCTGCTGCTCCGGCGGTTGCTCGATCGCGTCCTCGAAGGAACGCCCGCTCATGGCTTTCGAATTGCTGCATCATATCTGCGTGACCTTGCGTTCATGGCACGCGACGTGGACACCTGGGATCCGCTCGTTCCGCATGAGGTGTACTGCCGCGATCTGGTGGAGAGACACGGCGACAAGACGGCATTCTGGGAGGAATTCGAAATGCTCCGGAACGAGCCGCCGTTCCGTTACGACGGCGATTGAGCCACGTGCCGGGCATTCTCATGGTCAGCAGCGGTCAGCTCATGACAGGCCGGAGGGAACCCCGACGACCGCCGGCGGTATCTCCCAGTGGAGGGGGAGTATGGGGCCTCAGTTCATCGTAGGTCCGGCATGGGCACCATCCCGTCTGTCCCAGGGAGTGTGTTCCCAATTATCGATATATCCCTGCTCACCGCACACTGGACACTGCCAGAAGATGCGGGCCTGTGCAGTCTCATAGACTGCCGTGATCACCCCCGTACATCGCACACCCCGGTGCGACCTCCTGCAGAAGACATTCGTTCGCATCACACCCGGATACATGTCCCGCGTTACCCAGGCCACGATAGATGCCAGGTGCATGAACGCCTGCATCGCCGGCCGGGCGTGGTCCGGGATACTGTCATCCGGGTTGAGAAAATCCCGCAGGCTGGAGTAAGATGTACGTCCCATCAACGATCCCTTCATCAATCCCGTATTCCCCCACCGTGGGCACACGATCACAGCGCGTCAGAACGACAGGCTATAGACTCCCAACGACACGAAGAACCGCGGCGTGTATACGTGCTTTGTCCGCAGGAGCGTCGGGTCGGCCAGGATGTCGCCCGCGCTAAACCCATCCAGCGCAGAGTTCCTGATCCACAGCGCCCCCACGCTCAGCTTCGCGAACGCATAGGATGCGCCAACCCCCACGCCGATGGCGCGGAACGACTCGAACGGATTGACGATGAGCTCCGGCACGCTGATCGCCAGCCCCTTATCCTTCACATCGCGGAAGTCCAGAAAGCGCCAGGCCACGCCGAACGAGATGCCCTGCGACCAGTGGGAGATATCATCCTTCGACGCCCGGATGGCGTAGCCGCCCGTGACGCGTTCAGTGGAATACGACCGGAACTCGTCGCCGGCCCAATAGATGACCGCAAGCGCGGACATCGGACGGGCGATGGGATCGGGCAGGACGGTGATGCTGTATCGCGACAGCGTGGTATCGAGTCCGGCGAATGCCATGGCCTCCGAGGATGCGATGGTGACGGTGGCACCGACGCCCGCCTTCCACGTGCTCCGCGCATACAGATGCAGTGCGGCGGTGTTGTCGATGGTGCTGAGACGGATGAGCGCGCGTTCGAGTTGCGTCGCCTTCGTCAGGAGCGCCTTGCTCTGTTCGCGGAGTTCGGACACCTCCTTCGTGACCCTCGCCTGTGCCAGCGCCTCGTACCACACGGCGAGAGAGTCGAGGAACCGGAGACGCGGGCGTGCACTCGTGCCGCCGAGATACTGTGCGGCGAACTGCCGTGTGGCGGAGATCTCTTCCGGTGTGAGCGACTCCGCCACCGAGAGTTGTCGGACCTTCCACATCGTCGTGGCACGGAGCGAGGCGATGGAGTCGCGGTATGCGGTCACCTTCAGTGTGGCCGGCTCGGGCACCTCGCGCTCCGTTGCGGTGACGCCGAGCAGAAGAGGCAGCTCGGCCGCATAGGGCTTCACGGCATCGAGGAGTCCACGGTACAGTTCGTACTCCGCGGATTCGATCTCTTTGGTGGCCACGCGCGCATCCCAGAGTGCGGTAAGGTAGTTGCGCAGCACCACCTTCACCGGGTCCGCGGTGCGGATGGTGACGGCCGGGGAGCCGATGCCGCTGAAGTCCCTCGCGGTGACAGGAACGCGTGCGCCGTCGTGCATGCGGTAAGCCTCAACGAACGCCCCCGCGGCATGGTCGATGACGATGATGGTGGAGTCCTGGGCGCGGGTGGTGCACATGGCGGCCAGGAGAAGGAAGGTCAGAGAGGCGGCGCGTACGGGATGTGTCATGATGATCGCTCCGGTGAGAGGATCGTTGCGTGAAGGTTCCGACAGAGACGGTTCGTCCGCGATGGCTCGCGTGATGCAGACGCGCCGGTGACCTGTATACGGGATCAGAGGGGAGAAGGTGTCGCTGCGGAGCCCGTCGTGAGGATGGTGCGGTGATCCGGCCGCCGCTCGAAGCGGGTGTTCACGCGGTCCCGCCGGCAGGTTTCAACGGCTCCCCACGCACAGCGACCAGCGCATCCTCGAGCTTCAGGTGCACGCTGATGATCTCGGGGATGTGCGTCCGCTCGAGCACCATCCAGACGACCGACTGCGGATCCAGCAGGACCAGGTTGCCGTTCCGCTTCTGCACGGACTGGGCAAGTCGCACGATCATGCCGATCCCGATCGACGACATGAAGTTCACCTCGGCAAGGTCCAGGATCACGCGAAGGCCGTGGCCCGTGGTTGCGGCACTCAACTGCTTGCGGATCACATCCGCCCCGTCGAGATCCATCCGCCCCTCAAGCTTCAGGATCCTGATGCCGTCATCGCGATCCAGCTCGGTCACGTTCATGCCGGTCCTCCCGTTGTGGTCGGAACTTCATTCTCCGTATGGTACCAGTATAGTAACTTTCTGCAAGAAGGCAACCCGGGACCCGGGAAAAGGCGGTCCCCCGGAACATCCCGGCCGCCGTTTCCGTTATAGAGAGTGGGGAGCCACCGAAAACGTTCAAGCGTATGTTCATGACCAGCCGACAATTCATCAGCAGAACCATCGCGATCAAAGCCCCTGCCTCCCGCATCTGGCCCATCATGGCCGGCGTGGAGCAGTGGCACACCTGGACCCCTTCCATCCGCCGCGTGAAGCGACTGGGCAGCAGGCCCTTCGGTGTCGGCGTGCGGGTGATGGTCTTCCAGCCCAAACTTCCACCGGCGGTCTGGAAAGTATCGGAGTTCGCGCCGGACCACCACTTCACGTGGGTGTCGTCGAACCCCGGTCTTACTGTCACCGCCGTGCACCGCATCGAACAAGCGGCGGCCGGCTGCACGGTGACGCTCTCGGTGCTCTATGAAGGCGCGCTCGCCGGCCTTGCCGTGAAACTCATGGGGGCGATCACGGAAAAGTATGTGGGGTGGGAAGCCGAAGGGCTGAAAAAGGCATGTGAGGGGGAAGACGATGTCACTGAACGCTGACGTGACAGCCCTGGTTGATGCCCTGAAGCACCCCATGGCAAAGGAGATCACCGCGCTGCGCACGCTGATCCTGTCGGCGCACAGGGGCCTTGGCGAGAACGTGAAATGGAACTCGCCGAATTTTGCCGTCGGTGCTGATGACCGCATCACGCTCCGCATCCAGCCGATCAAGCATATTCAGATCATCTTTCATCATGGCGTCAGACCCGGTAACGTGAAGATGAGGCCTATCGCCGATGCAGCGGGGCTTCTCGCCTGGAAGGGGGCAGAACGCGCGGTGCTGGAGATCCCGACACCCGCCGACCTGAAGAAACACCGGCGTGCGATCGCGGCACTGGTGAAGAACTGGGTGGATGCGACAACCTGATCATTGGAGGGCCACAGTGTCATTCCAGGCGTACATCGACAACATCAAAGCCAAGACCGGGAAAACCCCGGAGCAGTTGAAGGCCGCCGCCGTGAAGGCCGGCGTCTATGATCCGGGCATGAAGGCCACCGAGCTGGTTGCCTGGCTCAAGAAGGAGTACGAACTCGGCCAAGGCCATTCCATGGCCATCTGGGCGGTGTGGAAGGGCAAGGGCTGGGTGCAGGCTCCTAAGTAGGAGCAGTGTCTTCCTTCCTGATCGGTGGAATGCGTGTTCTCCTCTTCAAGGATCCCTCCGCAAGCGATTTTCGAGGTGGAAAACCGGCCTTTCGGCGAGTCTTATGTGGCGAGACTGTTCATATTGTGTGTCTGTTCATTTATCGTGAACAACGCAATGAAATGAACCATATTTGCAATTGTATGTTGTATTGACTGTTGTTCATAAATTGTGTATGTTCAACATATGTGAACAAATAGAATGAATGAACATGGCTCGTCTGCGAGTACAAAAAAAGACTGCCGATCTGCATATCCTCGATGATGCACTCACCGCGTTCCATCGGGAAACCGGGCTCCAGGTGGAAAGACGCCGGGCCGAATTCCTGGCAGGAAAGCAACCGGTTGACGCCCTGGTGCATATCGACGAGCCCACGGGGCCCGTGGGATACCTCGCCGAAATCCGGAGAACCGTGACGGAGCCGATGCTCGGCCAGCTCAAGCAGAAGTTCACCGCAAACCCAGGCAAGTGGATCGTGATCGCACCCTACGTTCCGGCCCATATCGCGAAAAAAATGAGAGACCTTGGACTGCAGTTCATGGACGCCGCAGGTAACGCGTACATCCATGATGCGCCTCTCCTGATCTTCCTGCATGGGAACCGCGCCAAAGAACCCATCCGTGAAAAGGGCGAAGAGGTTGCCTTCAATGCCGGGGCGATCCGGATCATATTCGCGCTCCTCTGTGAACCGCGGCTGCTCAACGCCACCTACCGCGAACTCGGCGCTGCGGCTGGCACGGCACTCGGCACCGTGGCCGGCGTGATGAAGGCGCTGGCCGCGGATGGCTATCTGCTCGACATCGGCACGAAGAGACTCGTGCGCAAGCAGGATCTCGTGGATCACTGGACGCGCGCCTATGCGACCCGCTTCCGAAGGCAGCAGCTCATCGGACGCTTCGCGGCGGACCGGGCCGATCTCTGGAAGGATCTGCAGCTCGGCGGACGCGGTGCGCTCTGGGGCGGCGAGGTTGCAGTCAACAAGCTCCTGCATCACCTCAAACCGGCGATCACAACGCTCTACGCCCACACACCGGTCGATGCCCTCGCTGTTGACCTCCGCCTGCGCAAGGACGACAAAGGACCGATCGAACTCCGCGAACGGTTCTGGCGATTCAAGATGACCGACCCCGTGGCCGATGCCGTTCCGCCGTTACTCGTCTACGCTGACCTGCTCGCCACCGCCGATGCAAGGAATATCGAGGCCGCACAGGAGGTCTATGACCGGTTCCTCAAGAAACATCTCACATAAGCTCCCGCCGGAAAGCGTGGAGGTCCTCTGTGATGTGGCGCTGCTGGCGATCCACCTGGACGTTCCGTTCTTTGTGGTCGGTGCCACCGCACGCGACATGATATTCGGTGCGCTCTATGATATCCCCCCCTCACGGACAACGTTCGACATCGATCTCGCTCTGCGGGTCGCAGACTGGAAGCAGTATGCCTCGCTCCGCACGGCTCTGCTGCACACGCAACGGTACACAGAGGACCGCCACCATCAACAGCGGCTGCATCACGACAACGGCGCCGCCCTCGATCTGGTCCCGTTCGGGCCGCTCGAGGCACCCACGGGTGTGATCGCATGGCCACCCGGCAATGACGTCGTCATGAGTACATCGGGATTTGAAGAAGCACTGGCGAGCTCGATCGAGGTGATCGTTGCGGAAGACCCCGAACGCACGGTGAGGGTCTGCACGCCCGCGGCACTCGCCGCAATGAAACTCATCGCCTGGCATGACAACTATCCGGCCCGCACAAAGGATGCACAGGATCTCCTGTTCCTGATGAAGGAGTACATTCACGCCGGCAATCAGGAGCGGCTGTATGACACCGCGCCGGACATCCTTGCGGCGGCCGCATTCTCCCTCGACGTGGCGGGCCCCCGGCTCCTGGGCCGCGACATCCGCCGGATGGTGCACGCGGAGACGCGGGAGAAACTTCTCGCGATCCTCACCTCAGAAACCGCGGATGACTCCCAATTCCGCCTCCTCTCGGATATGACCCGGACGACACTGAGGGATGATGCGAGATTGGAAGAGGTCCTGCTGCTCCTGCGGCAATTGACCATGGGTCTCGCTCTGCCGTGAGCACCCGGACGGTGCGGCACCCTTCGGATGTGATCGGCAAGATCGCCCGAAATGGGCCGATTTGAGGAGTGTCCGGATGTTCACCCCGGGCTATGGGGGACGAGACCCCTGCGCCGACGGGCACGGGTGCCGGCCCCAACTTACATTTTGACAATCTCCGGGATTCTTCTACATTAATATATACGGCGTTCGGGTCCCTCCGTCTCACCGAAAGAGGCCTTTCGGCGAAGATACCTTCTATTGTGTTTCCCCTGCTCCGTATGAGGTCTCGTTCTTACGCACGCGCGTGTTCATCATCTCCGGGCAGTCCACTATGAGCTCTGCATATCAGGAAAATTTTCCGCTCTACGACCCCTCCCATGAGCACGACGCCTGCGGCATCGGCTTTGTCGTCAATACCAAAGGGGTGCGGTCCCACGATATCATCTCGCAGGGGATCAGCATCCTCATCAACCTGACGCACCGCGGCGCATGCGGCTGCGACCCGGAGACCGGCGACGGGGCCGGACTCACGATCCAGATCCCCCATGAGTTCTTCTTCAAAGAGCTGAAGAAGAGCGGCATGACCCTCCCCGCGCCGGGCGAGTACGGCGTGGGCATGATCTTCCTCCCCGTGGAACCCCAGGGCCGCCTCCAGTGCGAAGGCATCATCGACCGCATCATCCAGGCCGAAGGCCTCACCGTGATCGGCTGGCGCGATACGCCCGTGGACTCCGATGCGATCGGCCGCATCGCCCGCGCATCCCAACCCTACATCGAACAGATCTTCGTCCGCCGCGCGGCAGGGATGTCCGAAGACCACTTCGAACGCAAACTCTTCATCGCCCGCAAACGCATCGAGGCGGAGATCGCGGCATCCGACATCAAGGACCGGTCATTCTTCTATATCCCGTCGCTGTCGTGCCGCACGATCGTGTACAAAGGCCTGCTCCTCGCTCCGCAGATCGAACAGTTCTACGGCGAACTCTCGGACCCGGATACGAAGAGCGCGCTCTGCCTCGTGCACCAGCGCTTCTCCACGAACACGCTCCCGAACTGGCAACTCGCCCACCCGTTCCGTTACGTTTGTCATAACGGCGAGATCAATACGCTCCGCGGCAACGTGAACTGGATGCACGCCCGGCAGTCCGTGATCGCGTCGGACCTGTTCGGCGAGGACATCAAGAAGGTCAACCCGATCATCCAACCCCACGGCTCCGATTCTTCGTCGCTCGATAATGCCGTGGAACTCCTCGTGCAGGCAGGCCGCAGTCTCCCGCACGCGCTCGCGATGCTGATCCCGGAAGCATGGGACAAGGACGCGACGATGGATGAGGGGAAGAAGGCGTTCTACGAATACCATGCATCCCTGATGGAACCATGGGACGGCCCCGCCGCGGTGGCGTTCACGGACGGCCGCATGGTGGGCGCCACGCTGGACCGCAACGGCCTCCGTCCCGCGCGCTACATCGTCACCGACGACGACCTGGTGATCATGGCGTCCGAGACCGGCGTCCTCCCGATCGAGAACGAGCGCGTCCGCTTCAAGGGTTCCCTCGCCCCGGGGCAGATGCTGCTCATCGACCTGCAGGAACAACGCCTGATCCCCGACGAAGAGATCAAGCGCACCCTCAGCGCGCGCCAGCCGTACGCGCAGTGGCTGAAGGAGAACCAGATCCATCTCGAGACGCTCCCCGATCCGCCGCGCGAACATGCGTTCAGCCCGACGGACATCCTCCAGCGCCAGCGCGCCGTGGGGTACACCGAAGAGGACATCCGGATGATCCTCGTGCCGATGGCGTCCGATGGCCAGGAGCCGATCGGGTCCATGGGCGCCGATACGCCGCTGGCCTCGCTGTCCGACAAGCCGCAAACGCTGTTCAATTATTTCCGGCAGCTCTTCGCGCAGGTGACCAACCCGCCCATCGACCCCATCCGCGAAGAGATGGTGATGTCGCTGACGAGCTACATCGGTACCGAGCGCAACATCCTCGAAGAGACGCCGCAGAATTGCCATACGCTCAAGCTGCTCGATCCGCTCCTCACGAACCGCGACCTGGAGAAGCTCCGCCGCGTGTCGCAGGGCGATTTCCTCGCGACCACCCTGCCGATGCTCTTCCGGGCCGATGGCGGGGAAGAGGAACTCGAGCGCGCGCTCACCGGCCTCTGCCGCCGCGCATCGCTGGCGATCAAATCGGGCTACAGCATCATCATCCTCTCCGACCGCGGCATCGATGAAGAATATGCACCCATGCCGAGCCTGCTCGCCCTCACCGCGGTGCACAACTACCTCGTCCGCGAGAAGACCCGCACGCAGGTGGCGCTCGTGGTGGAATCGGCCGAGCCGCGCGAGACGATGCACTTCTGCCTCCTCATCGGCTACGGCGCCAGCGCGGTGAACCCGTACCTCGCCATCGAGACGCTCGAAGACCTCGCGAACAAGGGGATCCTCCCGCAGGGGCTGTCGTTCGAATACGCCCTGAAGAACTACAAGAAAGCCGTGGGGAAGGGCCTGCTGAAAGTGTTCTCGAAGATGGGCATCTCGACCCTGCAAAGCTACCGCGGCGCGCAGATCTTCGAGGCGATCGGACTGAACCGGACGATCGTGGACAAGTACTTTACCGGCACCGTCTCACGCATCGAAGGCGTGGGTCTGGATGTACTGGTGCGCGAGGCACAATTGAAGCACCGCTTCGCTATGCGCGAGGTGACCGATGCCGAGCCGGAGCTGGACCTGGGCGGCAACTACGCATTCCGCATCAACGGCGAGAAGCATGCGATCAATCCGGGCACCGTGATGACGCTGCAGCACGCCGTGCGGAAGAACGACCATGCCAGCTACCGCGAGTACTCCGCGATCGTGGACGAGCAGAACAGGCAACTCTACACGCTGCGCGGCCTGATGGAGCTGAAGGATGCCGCGACGCCGGTGCCCATCGAAGAGGTGGAGCCGGCAAAGGAGATCGTGAAGCGCTTCTGCACCGGCGCCATGTCGTTCGGGTCCATCAGCAAACAGGCCCATGAAACGCTCGCGATCGCGATGAACCGCATCGGCGGACGCTCCAATACCGGCGAGGGTGGCGAAGAGGAAGAGCGCTTCCAGCGCGATGCCAACGGCGACCTCCGCCGCAGCGCGATCAAGCAGGTGGCGTCGGCACGGTTCGGCGTGACGGCGAACTACCTGATCAACGCTGACGAGATCCAGATCAAGATCGCCCAGGGCGCGAAGCCCGGCGAGGGGGGACAGCTCCCCGGACACAAGGTGGATGCGATCATCGCGAAGACGCGCCACTCGATCCCCGGCGTGGGACTCATCTCGCCGCCGCCGCACCACGACATCTATTCGATCGAGGACCTGGCGCAGCTGATCTTCGACCTGAAGAACGTGAATCCGCGCGCGACCATCTCGGTGAAGCTGGTGTCCGAAGTGGGCGTCGGCACCGTGGCCGCGGGCGTGGCAAAGGCCCATGCGGACCTCATTCTTATCAGCGGCGATAGCGGCGGCACGGGCGCGTCGCCCCTTACCTCCATCAGGCATGCGGGCACGCCGTGGGAGCTCGGACTCGCGGAGACGCAGCAGGTGCTCCTCCTGAACGACCTCCGCAGCCGCGTGCGCATCCAGACGGACGGAAAGCTGCAGAACGGGCGCGATGTCGTGATCGCCGCGCTGCTGGGCGCCGAGGAGTTCGGGTTCGCCACCACGCCGCTCATCGCGATGGGCTGCATCATGATGCGCAAGTGCCACCTGAATACCTGTCCGGTGGGTATCGCCACACAGGACCCGGTGCTCACGAAGAATTTCCAGGGCACGCCGGAACATGTCATCAATTTCTTCTTTTATGTGGCCGAGGAAGTGCGCGGGTACATGGCGCGCCTCGGCTTCCGCACCATGGACGAGATGGTCGGCCGCGTGGACATGGTCGCGTCGCGTCCGGCGATCGAGCACTGGAAGGCAAAGGGCATCGACCTCTCGGCGATCCTCCATCAGCCCACGATCCCTCTGCGTGTGGCACGCCGCTGCGTGATCAGTCAGGACCACGGACTGAACGAAGCGATCGACTTCCAGCTCATCGATAAGGCGAAGAAGGCGATCGACGACCGCACTCCGCTGTCGCTGACCATGCCGATCAAGAACGTTCACCGCACGGTTGGTGCGATGCTCAGCGGCGAGATCGCACAGCGTCATGGGTCCGCCGGACTGCCGGAGGATACGATCACGATCAACTTCACCGGCTCGGCCGGACAGAGTTTCGGCGCGTTCCTGGCAAGGGGCGTGACGCTCCGGCTCGAGGGCGATGCGAACGACTACGTGGGCAAAGGGCTGTCCGGCGGGAAGGTGATCGTGTACCATCCGAAGAACGCGAACTACGCGGCGGACGAGAACATGATCGTGGGCAACGTGGTGCTGTACGGCGCCACGGGCGGCGAGGCGTTCTTCAACGGGAAGGCGGGCGAACGCTTCGCGGTGCGCAACTCGGGTGCCGTGGCGGTGGTGGAAGCTGTCGGGTCGCATGGCTGCGAATACATGACCAACGGTACCGTGGTGGTGCTGGGGAAGACCGGGAAGAACTTCGCGGCGGGCATGTCGGGCGGCATCGCGTACGTGCTGGACGAGACAGGCGACTTCGCGGCGACGAAGTGCAACCGCACGATCGTAGACCTCGATCCGCTGTCGGCGGAGGACGAAGAAACAGTGCAGGCCCTGATCCGCAGGCATGTGGATGCGACGGAGAGCAAGCGCGGGGCGTTCATCCTCGACAACTGGGGCACCCTCGGCCCGAAATTCGTGAAGGTGTTCCCGCAGGACTACAAGCGGGTGCTCGCCGCCCGGCAACAGAAGGCAACATCCGTGCAGCAGGCGGAGAAGGAGGCGGTCCATGGGTAAGCCGACAGGGTTCCTGGAATTCCAGCGCGAAACCCCGCAGCGGCGGGAGGTGGAAGAGCGGACGAAGGACTACAACGAGATCTACCTGAACTTCTCCGCGCAGAAGGTGCAGACGCAGGCGGCACGGTGCATGGATTGCGGCCTTCCGTTCTGCCATAACGGCTGCCCGGTGAACAACGTGATCCCCCACTGGAACGACCTGGTGTACAAGGGGCGGTGGAAGGAAGCGATCACGATCATGCACTCCACCAACAACTTCCCGGAGTTCACCGGCCGCATCTGTCCGGCGCCGTGCGAAGCGGCGTGCGTCCTGGGCATCACCGACCCACCGGTTTCGATCAAGGCGATCGAGCGGTCGATCGTGGACCATGCGTTCCAGAAGGGATGGATCAGGGCCGAGCGTCCATTGCGCCGTTCCGGCAAACGGATCGCCGTCATCGGGTCCGGCCCCTCGGGGCTCGCTGCCGCACAGCAATTGAACCGCGCCGGGCATCACGTGACGGTGTACGAGAAGAACGACCGTCCGGGCGGATTGCTCCGCTACGGCATCCCGGATTTCAAACTCGAGAAGGAACTCATCGACCGGCGTATCGAGCAGATGCAGTCGGAGGGCGTCGTGTTCACCACGCGCGCGAACGTGGGCGGCAACATCGCCGCCGAGGAATTGCGCAGGAACTATGATGCGGTGGTGCTGTGCGGTGGCGCGGAAGCCCCGCGCGACCTGCCCGTGCCCGGCCGCGATCTGAAGGGGATCCATTTTGCGATGGAGTTCCTCCCGCAGCAGAATCACCGTGTGGCGGGCGACAAGATCGATCCGACGCGCGAGATCCTGGCGACAGGCAAGAACGTGGTCATCATCGGCGGCGGCGACACCGGTGCCGACTGTCTGGGCACGTCGATCCGCCAGGGTGCCAAGGCGATCCGTCAGCTGGAGATCATGCCCAAACCGCCGCTGGAGCGCGCGGCGAGCACGCCGTGGCCGCTCTGGCCGATGCAGCTGCGCACCGAGACGTCGCATGAGGAAGGTGGCGAACGTCAGTGGGGAGTGGCGACGACGAAGTTCGAGGGCGATGCGGACGGGAATGTGAAGCGGCTGCATCTCATGCAGGTGGGCCCGCCGCCGTCCTTTGCGCCCGTGGCAGGAACGGAGTTCAGCATCGATGCGGATCTCGTGCTCATCGCCATGGGGTTCACGGGTCCGAAACAGAAGGGCCTGCTGGAGCAGTTGAACGTTGAGCTCGATGGACGCGGGAACGTGAAGACCGATGGGCAGTACATGACGTCGGTACCCGGCGTGTTCTCGGCGGGCGACATGCGTCGCGGGCAGTCGCTGGTGGTCTGGGCGATCGCCGAAGGGCGCAAGGCGGCGAGGGCCATCGATGCGCATCTGATGGGGACGAGCGATCTGCCGTAGGGGGTGCGTTGCGGCAATGTCAGGAAGTGGACCGCGATGTGCATCCCGTGCGCCGACCTGATGCACGTCGTTCTGTTCCAGTGGTTCAGCAACGTCGCACGGTGAGGGTTCTGCCCTTCGCACCGGGGAGCGTCGATCCGGCCACGCCCCGCTACCGTACGTGCAATGCGTGCCCTGCGAAGAGTCCGACCACGCCGAGGACCACGAGCACCGCGAACCCGGCTTCCTTCGAGAGCATGACCCGGGCCGCCGCACGGGAATGCCGGACCAGGGGTCTCCAATTGAGACTGATGTGAGCCAGGGAGGCCAGCGTGAACAGCGTGGCCGCCATGTTGTGCACCGCCATCCAGAAGTGGCGCGCCGTGGTCATCGGTTCCATCTGGAGCTGGTGATTCATGATCCCCGAGACCGGAAGCATCGCACCCGCGATGAGCAGCACCACGGCAACGAACCCTCTCATGTTGAATGCCTTCCGGGCCGATCGCACGTCTCCGCGTGCCCCCATCCCTTGCTCCGCGATCCGCGTGAACGCACCGTGTGCGCATGTCCGTACGCATGTGAAGCACCCCGTGCATGCCGCAGCATCCGTGATCACCGCATGACGGTGGAAGGGGAGATCGACCAGCCCGATGGCGTGCTGCGGGCATGCCTCGACGCACGCCCGGCATGCAGCGCAACGGGATGTGTCCAGGGTGACGAATCGCGTGGAGGTTGTACGGTGATGCACGAAGGGGATCTGCATGGCGGTGTCTCCTATGGTATGTGACTCTTCTTCCATAGAGACGACGTCAGCATGCCGCAGGTTGTTAACAAAAGATAAGGAATGCGGTCAGAGCCGGTGACGGATCCGGCTCAGGGACACGGGGGTGATGCCCAGGTAGGAAGCGACATAGCGTTGCGGCACGCGCGCAATGATCCGCGGATCATCCCGCATCAGCGCCATGTAGCGCTGCCGCGGACTGTCGCGGAGATACGAAAGGAAGAGGCGGGAATAATCGCTGAACCTGCGGAATGCCAACTCCAGCAGGAGGTCCTTCATTTCCGGATGGTCCCGCAGGATCGCATCGAACCCCTCCTTCTTCATCGCGATGAGTTCGCAGCGTTCGACCGTGGTGATGCTGATGGGGCTCGGCTGCGATGTCCGGAACCCGTCGATCGACGCAACGGCATCGCCTTCGAAGAAGAACTGAAAGGTGACATCCTTGCCGTGGGCCGCCATCGAAGCCCGCAGGCACCCCTTTTCCACGAAGAAGATCTTCCTGGGGATCTCCCCTTGCTTCAGGATCACTGTCCGGGGTGGGAGGGTCACGGTCGAGGTGAAGCGTGCATAGCGTGGCCAGTGCGCATCGAGCCGCGGGAACGACGCGCGTGCCAGGTCGAGGATCGTGCTGTGGCGTTCACCCGCGGGGGCCGGTCTTCGCGCGCTCACGGTCGCAGCCTCATCGCCGCCCCGAGCGCATCCAGACCGATCGACTGACACACGCCGTGCTTCTGCTGTTCGTCCATCGCCTGCAGGTCCCACGTCAGCACATCGTCCGCGAGTCCCCAGAGAGAGCGGAAGTGTGCGATGTACTTCCGGTCGTTCTCCGGCGTCGTGAACTCCGGCGTGAACTGGTCCGTCGCGGTATCACGTGCGGCCCAGATCGCATTCGCCGTCGCGCTCACCGCCGATGCGACATCGAAGCCCGCTGCTGCGGCGACCGCCGGCTCGCCGAGATAGCGCATCAGGATGCCGCGGCCGGCGAGGTAGTCGTTGCCGTGTGCGGGGCCGAAGCTCGAGCGGCACGGCGCTTCGCGGATGATGCCGTCCTCCGGTCCGATGAGTCCCTGCGCAATGCCGTTGCCCAGCAGCGTGATCGTGCGACGGAGTGCCGATCTGAATGATGCCGGGGTCATGCCCGCGGCGGTGATCCACTCCGTGAGATCATCGGTCAACGCAAGCATGTCCGTGAGTGCCGCAAGGAGCATTCCCTGATCGCCCGTCCACACCCACCCCTCCGCCCATGGCGGATGAACGACCTCCTGATAGTCAGACCCTTCGAACCGCGCCATCGGCCGCTCCTGCACCAGCGCGGCGGCAGGGGAGAGCTTCTTCAGATACTGATACTCTTCCAGCGCGAACCACCGTGAGAACCACTGCCACTGTGCCCACGCGAGCTCACGATGTCTCCGATCGGGGGGAGAACCCGCGGTGCGGGCGGCGCGGCAGATGCGCGATGAGAGCAGGAAGAGCAGGACGTTCGTGACGGTGTTCTTCACACCCCGGCTCTGGCCGTTGGCATCGCCGTTGCGGCATCCATGGGGGACGGGTCGCGCATCGGGCGAATGGTCGTAGGCCGTCTTCCGCTTGTACTCCCAGCAGAGCTCCGTGCCGAGCGCAAGGTAACGGTCGGCCAATGCCGTCTCGCGTTCCCTCAGCAAATGCTTCCGCGCATTGAGCGACAGCAGTCCCCACCACCCGAAATCATCGGCCCAGAGTCCGCCCGGATCGAACCGTGCGAAGAACGCCAGGTTCTTCTCCAGCATGCCGGTCACGGCGCCCTGCATCCGCCGGACCTCAGGATCGTCGGGCCACCGGGTCTGCACGGCGGCGGCGAAGACCAGGCAGGCATCGAACGTATTGCCGCGCTTCCAGAAATCGTCGAATTCCCATACTTCTGCGAACCTTTTGAAGGCCGCAAGGGCCGTTTCCGGGCGTGTGACGGGGCGCATATGACTTGTCATCGTGCTTTGATACGTTGGAGGAGCGCTTGGTGCTGTAGTGGAATTTGGTCTTTTAAAGTGCGAATATCAAGAAGTGTAACGCCGGCCCGCACGGGTCTGCAGCCATCCTACGAGCGCTCCGACTCTTCGATCAATTGAGGCACAACGGCGGGGAATAACCTCCGCCGCTCACGTTGCACCGGTGGCCCGTTGTCCACACATCGCGTGCTGCCATCGTTCGGTCCAAACCGGGATCCATGCCATGAAGAACTTGGTTCTGCTTCTCCTGTGCAGTGCGACCGCCTTCGCGGTCACGGCAAAACGCACACCCACGATCGTTCCGCAGCCGGATGGCACCACCGTCACGGTGATCGGGTTCGGTGATGAGCGGTACAACTTCACCGAAACAACGGATGGCTACGTTGTCGTACAGGGACAGGACCACTTCTATTATTATGCAACGCTGGATGCGGTGGGGAGGTTCACGCCCGGGCCGCACCGCGTGAGCAGCGGCACTGCCGCCCAGCGGAGCGCGGCGCTCACCACCCTCACGAAGCATCTGCGGGAATCCCCGGCGGCGATCGCAGCGCGCGTGCAGGTGAACGCGATCGAGAAGACCATTTCTGACCGCGCGGTCCTCCAGCAGGCGCAGCGTGCCGCGGCGCGCGGTCAGGCAACGACGCTCAACGTTCTGATCCTGTGCATCGAGTTCTCGAACCTTGCTGCCACGCAAACCGCCGTGAGTTTTCAGGATATGGTCAACGACGATTCCTGGAACGGCGGGATCGGCGGCATGAGCGCATACTACAAGGAAGTGTCGTACGGCGCCGTGTCGGTCGCGGCCGACTACCAGGATTGGGTGACCGCAGCGCAGCCGTCGTCGTACTATGCATATAGCAACGTGAACTTCTACGCGCACGTGCACGACATGATCGGCGCGGCCGTTGATGCCGCTGAGGCGAACGGCGTGGACTTCTCGAAGTACGACAATGATGGTGACGGCACGGTGGACGGACTCTTCATCGTGCATGCCGGCAAGGGTGCGGAGGAAGGCGGACAGACACAATACATCTGGTCGCATTCCAGTTCGCTCGGCACCACGTACGCACGCAGCTATGACGGCGTTGCGATCGATCCGTACATCATCATGCCGGAACTCTATGGCTCGCAGCATGTGGAGATCGGCGTGTTCTGTCATGAATACGGGCACGCGCTCGGGTTGCCGGACCTGTACGACACGAACGGCGCGACGAATGGTGACGGGGAAGGGCTCGGCAACTGGTGCCTCATGGCCTCGGGAAGCTGGGGCGCCGATGGCAACAGTCCGGAACGTCCGGCGCATATGTCGGCCTACTGCAAGTCCATGCTGGGTTTCGTCACGCCAACGATCCTTCCGTCGAGCGGCGCGATCAACATCGCCCAGGCAGAGACGAATCCCCAGGCGTACGCGGTATGGCTCGACGAATGTCAGGGCGATGAGTATGTGCTGATCGAGAACCGGCAGAAGACCGGGTTCGATCTGAATCTGCCATCCGGCGGTCTCCTCATGTACCATGTGGACAAGAACCTCGCGGAGATCTGGCCTGGTTCGAATGCGATCAATGTCATGAACACTCATCCCGGCGTGAAGTTGTATGAAGCGGACGGGATGGAAGACCTTGCGACCGCCAACAACCGTGGTGATGCCGGCGATCCGTACCCCGGGTCATCGGGCAACACGGTGCTGGATGGCAGTTCGACGCCGAACACGCAACTCTGGACAGGCGGTGCCAGCGGGCTGTCGATCACGGGCATCTCGGCCCCGTCGGCGGTGATGTCGGCGAACGTGACGGTGCCCTCATATCTTGGCACCGCCCTGCAATTCTATCGCTGGTACGAGGGCTACGGCTATGGGAGTCAGGCCGGCACGACGGGATACGGCATGATCGCGTGTGTGCCGCCGTTGACCGGCCAGATCACGGGCATCCGCGTGTTCAGCTATGCCAACCGGTACACCAACATCACCGCGCAGTGTTATCAGACGTTCTCGGGCGGCGTGTTGTCGAACCCGCTGGGGAATGCGGTCACGGTCACGTCCGATGCCGTCACGGATTTCGTCAAACTGGACTTCTCGCCGGCGGTCAATGTGAGCGAAGGGGTGCCGGTGTATGTGCGCATCTACTTCCAGCGTTCATCGGGCGGGTACGTGGTGCCCATCGATATCACCGGGCCGGTCACAGGTAATTCCTACTATTCGACGAACGGGGCAACGTTCAGTGTGCTCGGATCCTACGATGTCGCCGCCAGGGCGATCTTCAGAGCCACGCCGCTCCCCGTGCAGCTGTCCTCGTTCCGTGCTGCGCCTGAGGGGAATGGTGTACGACTTGAGTGGACGACCGTGTCGGAGGTGAATAATTACGGGTTCGAAGTGCAGAAGGACACGATGCGGGACGTGCATGTGTTCACCACGATCCCCGGAAGCTTCATCGAAGGAAACGGGACGACGCTGGCCTCGCACACATATACATACGTCGATCCGCTTGCCACGTCGGGGACATGGGTATACCGGCTCCGGCAGATGGACCTGGACGGCACCGAGTCGGTGTCCGAGCCCGTGATCGTCGAGAACATCGCCACGGGGGTGGATGGCGTGGAGGGTCTTCCCACGGCCATCGCACTGGGACAGAATTATCCGAATCCGTTCAACCCGGCAACGGTGATCCCGTACGCATTGCCCGAAGCCGGGCAGGTGCGCATCGTGATGTATGACATGCTCGGGCGCGAGGTAGGCGTGCTGGTGAATGGGAGGCAGGAGGCCGGGTATCACACGGTGTCGTTCAATGCCGCGGACATGCCGAGTGGCGCGTACTTTGCACGGATGACCACCGGGTCGTTCGTGAGTACTGTGCGGTTGATGCTGGTGAAATAGGGACATTTGTCATCCCGTGGGGGCCATTGTATGGGCCTTTGTAGGGGCCTTGTAGGGGTCTTGTAGGGGCCTTGTAGGGGCCTTGTAGGGGCCGAGCATGCTCGGCCCCTACACAAGAATGATTATATGCACACGCGGGCCGGCCCCTACACAAGAATGATTATATGCGCACGCGGGACGGTCCCCGCAATATTGATATGCATACGCAGTGGCGGCCCCCGCAAAAATGTTGATATGCACATGCAGTAACCCGGCCCCCACAATGTTGATATGCCCACGCAGTAACCCGCCCCCCCACAATATTGATATGCCCACGCAGTAACCCGCCCCCCCACAATATTGATATGCCCACGCAGTGACCCCGCCCCCCACAAAACATTGATATGCACGCGCAGTGGCCCCGTGTGTTCGTCGATGGTTGAATATCTCACGGAATTTCCCGTATCTTCACTTCAGACGTATGCCTGCAGATCCCACTCTCACGGTTTCTCTCCGGGATAATGTGCACGCGCTGCTCAGGGGGACCCACCAGCCGGGACAGCTCACCGCGGTTGTCCATCTCTGTGTCGCCCTGTCCATGGAATTGTTGTCGCGCAAATCCGGGGGAAAGTTCCTCTGCACACAGCAGGGGCTGACAACGAAGGACCTCGCCTTCGATGCCGTCGGCGAACTGTTCCAGCGCGATGAGACCGGGCACTTCGTGCAGCTCGACGCCTATTGTGAATCCTTCCCTCCTGCCTCCACCGGTGATGAAGAGTTTCTGATCGCGCTCCGGCGCCTGGTGTACTCGCGCACCAACCATGCACTATTCCGGATGTACCGTGACGTGGATCCCGTGCTGTTCAAGATCCTGCGGAACGTGAAGCTCGCCGTGGAGCGGATGCAGCACTTTCGCGAGATAGAGCGGTTCGGTGAAACGTACATCGTGCCGGTGATGTGCGAGACGCTCGAGCATCTGCCCCCGTACACCATGGATGAACTCGAGAACGAGTTGCTGACGGTGGCATTCGGGGACGAGAACATCCCACGCATGATGGGCAAGCTGGCGCTCGTGCTCAGGCAGCAGAGCGGGCATGCCCGCATGGTTCCGCTGATCGGGCTGGCGATGGTGCTGCGTGCGGTGTATGCGCGGAGGAACGAACCGCTGTTGCCGCCGGCATCGTCGGAGGATCCGTTGGTGGGGGATGATCTCAACGATGTGATCAGTCAGACCTGTGCCGCGGTGCGGCATGAACTCCATCCCCGGTATGTGGGGAAGGGGAAGACGTCGGAAGCGATGTACGGTGACTACTTCGAGGTGATCGAGGAGAGTCTGTTCGCGAAGATGCAGGGGGACGATGGGGTATCGTATCTGGCCCTGCTGCAGGCGAAGATGCCCGGTCTCACGCACGAAGAGTATAAGAAAATGCACCGCTCCCGGATCGAGTATCTGGGGTCGCTTGCTGCGCAACGCCTGGCGCATGTCCTGCGCGGGGGGAGCGATCGGGCGGCCGGGGCCACGGTCCGGCAGGAGCGCCGGAACCCCGGGAGAGATACGGCGGGTCGCACGTAGAAGCACTCCTGCGCAGACGGCTTTTCGGCGGAGCGGTCCAGATGTGAGTCAATACAGGGTAGGATGCAGCATTTCGACCAACATACGCTTGAATTGTATGCGCTGAAGGCGCAGGCCGTGGCGGAGAGCCGGGCGGAGATCGAGGCCCATCTTGCCGTCTGCGCGGGATGCCGGGATCTTGTCGCCCGGATGGGGGTGGCATATGACCGGACCGCGGAGCTGATGCGCGAACTGGACCCGGCTCCCGCTGCGCCGGGCGGGCATCTCCCTGTGGCCACTTCCCGCACGCTGGTCACGGGAGCGTCACGACGGGGAGTGGGTGCACCCCTGCGTCCTCCCGGCCGCATGGAACGCGCGCAGTACTTCATGCGGCGGCATCCGGTGGCAACGGGTGCGGGTTCGTTCATGTTGCTGGGGGCTCTGGCGCTGCTGGCATTCGCCGTCCTGCGGCCGTCGTCGTTCCGGGAGATGCGACCTGCGTCCGTGCGGTACAATGTGCAGGGCCAGACCGTGGAGATCCTTGACCGCGACGACAAGGTGCTGTGGCCGATCCCGACCTTCTTTAGCCCGGCTGATCTGCCGCTTGAAGGCCTCGGGATCACACGCACGGTCGTGCGGGATCTGAATGGGGACGGTCGCAGTGAGGTCGTGACCGCCCTCTGGAGTCCGGGCGACACACCGATGGGGAGCGGCGCATACTTCAAAGTGTACGAGCATGATGGCACGCTGCGGTTCAGAAAGAATTGTGATGCAACGATGCCGATCGTCAGTGGCAACTATGGCGAAGATTGGGGTGCCGCATCTTGTGCCGTATCATCGGACCCGTCCCTGAAAGAGAAGGACATCTTCATCGCATGGAACGCGGGGCGGTCACCGGAGATCGTTGCGCGGTACCATTACAACGGCGACGAACTGGGCCGGTACTGGCATTTCGGGGTGGTATATGGGATGTATTTCCTCGATGTCGATGGCAATGGCGGTGAGGAACTGGTGCTTTCGGGCATCGATGATGCGGAGGATTCACTCGGGTTCTCGTACCCCTTCATTGCCGTCCTGGATCCGGGGAAGATCACTGGCTCCGGGCGGAGCTGTGCGTCGGGTGTGTTCCCGATGGCAACATCGGATGCCGAGATCTATTACATCCGGTTCCCTGTCCCGCCATTGACGAAGGCGATGTCTCAGAATGCCGAGGCCGGCGGTGTCCGGAAGAACAGGAACGGTACCCTGGCGGTGTGGGTGCAGAACGGCATCTTGCGCCCCGCCGATGAACTGGAAAGCTATGAGTTCATCTTCGGGCCTGATATGGCGCTGCGGGAGGTCAAATCCACGACTGGCACTGAGCTTCTGTATCAGCAGAAACTGCGCGATGGTCTCGTGTCAGGCAGGATCGATCACGACTATCTTGCCGCGCTGAAGGATGGTCTCCGCTACTGGAACGGCGAACGGTGGGTGAAGGAAGCGGTGCGGATCAGACACCCGGTCCACCTGGCGCACCGGAGAAGGTGATCGCCCGCTTCTTCATCACGATGCGTGCGTCGATGAGAACAACGGCCCCGGCAACCCCGGGGCCGTGTTCGTTCTCCGTGAACGACCATGCGGGTGTGCGGACTGCTCAGAAGGGCGTCCCCTCATGGCAGGCCGGATCCTGAATCGACGCCCGCGGCCTGGACCACGGCGCGTGCCGTGTCCACTGCCAGCTGCCGCGCGGCTATGTCTCTGGCAATGAACGCGGCATCCCGTCCGACGCCGTGGATCATCGTCGACGAGAACGCATGCAGGAAATGCAGCCCGACGAAATACAATCCGGGCACACTCTTCACGATCCCCCGTTCGTGCAGCGGCTCATGCAGCCCGTGCACCGGGATGTCGATCCAGGAGAATCCGGGCTCGTAGCCGGTGCACCAGATGACGTTCGCCACGTCCATCACCTGATGATCGGCGAGCAAGGGCCGGCCACCGCGCACACCGACAACGCGGGGCGCACGCATCACGCCGGCGCTGGCAAGATCGCGGGGGCGCTGACGGATGAGTGGTCCACCGTCGATCAACACCCGCGGGCGCGCCATGCGTCCGACAGGCGTGCTGGTAGTGAGCACACGGTGGAAGACGAAACGCAGGACGAAGCGTGCGAGGAAGAGCCGTGCAAGCAGTCCGCCGATGTCGAAGGGCACATGCCCGACATCCCTGCCAGCCATCCAGGTGCGGTGTGTCCGTGCAACTTCCATGGCGATCTCCGCGCCCGAGTTGCCGGCACCGACGAGCAGGACGCTGCCGGGGCGCAACCCCGACGGGTCCTGGTACTCTGACGAATGCATCTGCACGATGCCGGGATCAAGTTCGGCCGCGAACGCCGGCACCCGGGCCTTCTGATAGGTCGCCATCGCAACCACCACATGAGTTGCTTCGATGATGCCAGCCGATGTGGTGATCAGGAATCCCGTTCCGGCTCGGCTGAGCCGTTCCACCGTGACGCCCGTGCGGACAGGCAGGCTGAACCGCCGGGCGTACGATTCCAGGTACTCTCCCATCTCGTCCTTGGTCGGGAAATAATTCGGCGCCCCGGGAAAGGGCATCCCATCGAGCCCATTGAAACGGGCCGGCGTGAACAGGCGCAGCGATCTCCAGCGGTGGCGCCAGGAGTCGCCGATGCGCAGATGCGATTCAAGAATGACGAACGGGATCCTGCGTTTCCGCAGGTGGTAGCCGACGGACAGGCCAGCCTGGCCTCCGCCGATCACGACGGTGTTGAAGCGCTCGTACGTGGCGCGTTCCGGAGCCATGGGGCCTCCTCATGATGGTTGAGGTGCGGACTTCCATGGTCGCGATCTTGCGATCGGACCTTCCGCGACGGGAGGGGGAGGACGACGGACGGGATGTCGCAGATTCAGATGGTATCAGTATAACAGAAGAACAACGTATCCTGTTCCTCACCGGGAACCTCCTCCCGGGGTCCCGCGTTCCGTACTACATCCCCCTTTCCCCGGCGCGGTCCATAGCTCCCAACGCACACCATTTCTGCAGGAGGCAGGCATGACGACGCTGAATTACTCGATCCTGATCAATGCCGGACGCACCACCGTCTGGACCACCATGCTGGAAGACCAGACCTACCGTGCCTGGACGCGCCCGTTCCGCGACGGTTCCTATTATGAAGGGAGCTGGAAGAAGGGGAGCGAGATCAGGTTCCTCGCACCCACCGACGACGGCGGTGAAGCCGGGATGATCAGCCGCATCAAGGAGAACATCCCCCACGAATTCATTTCGATCGAGCATATCGGATTGATCGTGAACGGTGAAGTGGATACCACCAGCGATGAAGTGAAGAAGTGGGCTCCGTCGTACGAGAACTACACGTTCATCGAGAAGGGCGGAGCCACCGAGGTCGTGGTCGATGCGCAGATCGATGAGGAATATGTTGTCATGTTCAACGACATGTGGCCCCGCGCATTGAAGGCGCTCAAGGATCTGTGCGAGAGATCGCACGTCCATCAGCGCCAGACCGTTTCCATGTGACGTATGCGATCACTCCGACAACGCCGGCGACGAGAATGCCTGACTCTCCCAGCCACAGCGTTCTCATGGCACCGGCCGTGTAGCCGGTGAACGGGCCTTCGATCACTGCATTCCACGCGGCATGCCCGATCACCGCGCTCCACACGCTGCCGGTACGCAGCCGGAGCGTTCCCCAGAAGACAGACATCCCGACTGCGAAGAGCAGGAAGAGTGCTGCTGCGAGGAGGGGCTGTCGGCCGGCTCCGTACTGACCGGTGATGATCGCCGGCACGTGCCACAGTCCCCAGATGAGACCGCTCACTATCAGGGGGCAAGGGACGCCGGCCTGCACGAGCCGTGGGAGAAGGTAGCCACGCCAGCCGATCTCTTCTCCGGCAGCAGTGATGATCCCGACAACTCCCCCGACGACCGTTGCGGTCGCAACGGCGAGAGCGAACCGGAGAATGCCGGGTTCCATGCCCGCGTACCATCCTCCTGCAGGTGAGACGAACTGTGCGAGACCCGTGAGCCACGCGGTGCCGTAGGCGATCGTCCCGGCTACCGCGGGGAAGATCAGTGCGAGAATGATCGCACGCCATCCCGATCGTCCACCCACCCGCAGGGAGATATCCGCGAACCCTTCGCGCAGCACCAACCGGGTGATCACGGATGCGAGCGCCGGCACCCACATGAGTGCGATCATGAATGGCAGCACGGCGGGGTCTTCGACCCGATGACCACTCCGGATGACATGGACGAGGATCGGCGTGGTGCCGATGGTGACAAGGGCGAGGAATATCGCCAGCCCCTTCCGGGCCCGGGACTGTTCCGGTGTCATTCGTTGTGGCATGGCGGCACGATGGTAGTGTGAGTGATGGTTTCAAGCACACGAAGGCCCGGGGATGCAGATGCCTCGGGCCTTCGTCAATGAGCAGTCCTTCTTCTTTCTGCTACGGCCGCGTGTGCGCGTTGTTGCGAATGTGATCCGCGACGTGCCGGACATCCTTGACAACGGCCTCCCATCTCTCTATGTTTGTAGTGTCCCAGTATCCATCCGAGCACTGCCATGCATGTCATTCCAAGGTCCCTTTTCCTGATGATGGCGCTCCTCGCGTCATCGGCGGCAACTGCAGCTCCTCGTGACAGCGCTGCGTTCACCTGGGTGCGCCATCCAGGCAATCCGGTCTTCGCGGCCACGCCGGGGACCTGGCGCGATGTGCAATGTGCCAACCCCGATCTGCTGGTGCGGGGCGATACCTGCTTCATGTATTTCCGCGGACAGCAGGGTGGGCACGATCGCATCGGGTTTGCCACCATCCCGCTCACCAGGTTCGACGGCCATACCTGGGACATCCATCCGACACCCATCATCGACGTCGGGGGTCCGGGGTCGTGGGATGAGAACCACGCACTCGATCCCGCAACCGTTCTTCACAACGGGACGGTCTATCTCTATTATACAGCATCCAGTCCGCGAGCGGACCGGAGCGTCTGTCTGGCGATCTCCACCGATGGGAGGCATTTCACAAAGTACGAAGGCAACCCGGTGGTGATGGGCGGGGCACCGGAGGTGGTGGTGAAGGACGACATCTTCTATCTGTATTTCTGGAAGGCCGTTCCGGGCAAGCAGGGGTTCCAGCTTCACTATGCGATATCGCGCGATGGGTACCACTTTGGCGAACCGCAGGCGGAGCCGGTGGTGCCGGTGGGACGCGAGGGCATGTGGGACTCGTTCACGGTGGAGACCCCGCGTATCTTCAAGGAAGGCCCGCTCTATTATATGATGTACTGCGGTTCCGACCGGAACAAAGACTATCCGTATCATGCCGGCCTTGCCACATCCACCGACCTGGTGCACTGGACCAAGTACCCGGGCAACCCGGTGTTCGGCAGGGGCGAGGAAGGTACATGGGATGAAGGCGCGATCTGGTTCACGACGGTCGAGAAGATGAACGGCGTTTACTACATGTGGTACGAAGGGTACGGCGGTGGCACGTCGCGGACCGTGCCGTATGGCAGCTACCTGCAGGGAGGGAGATCGCAGGTGGGGATGGCAACGATGAAGGCGCCGTACTTCTATGTGTGCCCGCCGGTGAACGGGCGAACGAAGTGATCCCGTCGCGATCAAGGGAGTGACATCATGATCAGGTTCGCAGTTGTTTCGGACATCCACGGGAACATCCATGCGCTCGAGCAGGTGACCGCGGACATCGCGCGCCGCGGGATCACGAGCATTGTGAACCTCGGCGATCATGCGTCGGGGCCGCTCTGGCCGCGCGAGACCGTGGACCTGCTCATGACGTTGTCGTGGGTACACATCGGAGGCAACCACGACCGTTCGCTTACACACGACGATCCGGGATCCATGGGTCCCTCCGATGCCTATGCGCACAAGCTTCTCGAACCACGTCATCTTCAGTGGCTGAAGGGATTGTCGCCGGCAATGGCGTGGTCGCATGGCATCCTGCTGTGTCATGGCACCCCATCGGACGACATGGCGTATCTTGCCGATACGGTCGAGCACGGCCGGCTCCGACGCGCAACACCCGGAGAGCTGACAGCACGCGTGCATGACATGGAGGCAAGGGTGATCCTGTGCGGACACTCGCACACGCCACGTGTGGTGCATGCCGCGAACGGCATGGTCATCGTCAATCCCGGCAGCGTCGGTCTGCAGGCGTACAGAGACGATGGCAGTCATCCGCATGTCGTGGAGTGCGGTTCT
The DNA here is from genome assembly GCA_030835135.1 of Bacteroidota bacterium. Classification (GTDB taxonomy): domain Bacteria; phylum Bacteroidota; class Ignavibacteria; order UBA10030; family UBA6906; genus JAGDMK01. The sequence goes on along the minus strand of JAUQWO010000057.1, from coordinate 14,656 downwards.
CCGCATGCGCGGTATGCGATCGTCACGATCGATGGCGATGCGTGTTCCGTCGACCATGTTGCGCTGCCGTATGATCACCACGCGGCGGCAAGGCAGGCCCGCAAGAACGGCCGGCCGGAGTGGGCCGCGGCGCTGGAGACGGGATACGTCGATTCGGGGGAAAGGTGAGCAGCGGGATACTCATCTCCCGTCAGGGGGCTATGACGTGAGATCACGGACCGTGATCTCACGTCACGGGCGACTTCGAAGAGCGATGCCATACGCATTTGCAGAGCAAAGGGTGGCGATGCTCTCCGGGGTTCTCGGAAGCGAACGGGCGGTCCGGTGAATGTCGAGATCATGCGGCATTCCTTCAGTCGCGACGGTTCCTTTTCACCGCTTCTGAATGGCGATTTCTCCTCGATTTCGGGGCAACATTCCCCACCCCTTCGCGTATTCATATCCGCGCGGATGGGTTGAGATGGCGAAAATGCTCAGGCAACTCACGTTCGGGAGTTCACATCGATGCAGATCAAAGAGTTCGCGACCGGCTTTTTCATCACAGGCTTGATCGTTCTGTTGGTGAGCCTTGGCGTCACCTGGCTCTATGATATGATGGTGCACGGCACCGGTTCCGTGGAGTGGGGTTCGGCGATCCGGTTTGCGATCATCTTCGGCATATCATTTCCCCTCCTCCGCGCACTGGAGAACAAGAAAAAGGCGTGACCCACTGAAGGCCGTCCTTGACTCCGGACGGCCTTCTCTCTATACTGAGCAGGTGACCGTTCCCGATCCCGAGGAGAATTCCCGATGCCTGAGACCCCGGCTCCTGCCTGGCTCGATCGAACCATGTACCCCTTCGCCCCACACTGGTTCCAGACCGCGGCGGGACGCATCCACTACGTGGATGAAGGGAAAGGGCGCCCCGTGGTGTTCGTGCACGGCAACCCCGCATGGTCCTTTCTCTACCGGCGCGTGATCACCCCGATTTCCGGCATCTTCCGCTGCATCGCACCGGACCACCTCGGGTTCGGACTCTCGGACAAGCCGCGGTCGTGGTCGTATCTCCCCGCAGACCACGCGAAGAATCTCGAAGACCTCCTCCTCGGCCTCGACCTGACCAATATCACGCTTGTGGTGGGCGATTGGGGCGGACCGATCGGGCTGTCGTTCGCGCTGCGTCATCCCGACCGCATCAACGCCCTCGTGATCACCAATACCTGGGCATGGTCGGTGAAGAACGACTGGTACTACCAGGGCTTCAGCAAGTTCACCGGCGGCCCCATCGGTCGCGCACTCATCCGCAAACGGAACTTCTTCGCGCGCGACATCGTGAAGGCAGCGTTCGGCGAGAGGTCGCGTCTCACTCGGGAGATCCATGAGCACTATCTCCAACCGCTCGCGGTCCCGGAAGACCGCATTGGGTGCTGGACATTCCCGAAAGAGATCATCGGTTCCTCGGACTGGCTGGCGACGCTCTGGAACCGTATGGGCATGCTGCAGCACGCGCGGGTGACCCTCGCCTGGGGCATGAAAGATGTCGCCTTCCGCGAACGGGAACTCAAGCGCTGGCTCGAAGCATTCCCCCGCGCAACCGTGATGCGACTCGAGGACACCGGCCACTTCGTCACCGAAGAACGTCCGGATGACGTCGCACGTGCCATCCGGGATATGAACCCCGGTGTCTAGCCCTCCCGCCCGGCTCCCTGCCTTCGGTACCATGGCACTCTTCGCCCCTACCGGTGGGATCGGTGCCATCATGATCATGCACGATCCTCCCGGTCCGCCAGCGAATGTCACCGGCACCGGTATGGCGTCAGGCGTCGATCGTGTTCTTCACCGTCCACACCGCGGTCACCCGGCGCAGGGAAAGGATCGATGGCGATGAGTGGCATGCATTCACCGCAGATATCCCGTGCGACGCTGGCACTTCTTCTCCCGGCCGCCGTTCAACTCGTCCTCCATCTCGCGTATGCCACGGGCTACGGACTGGGCGGCGACGAGCTCTACGCGATCGCCTGCAGCACCACCCCGGCTGCGGGGTATGTGGATCTCGGGCCGGTGCCGGTCCTCCTCCTTGCCCTTCAACGGATGATCGGTGGCGATGCGATGCTTGCCCTGCGCTTCATATCCGCCGTGATCACCGCCGTCACCGTGTACTGCACCGGACTCATCGCGCACCGCATGGGGGCGGGTGCCTTCGGGCAACTCGTTGCCGCCTGCTGTGCGCTCATTGCCCCGGCGCTTCTCATGGCCGGACACGTTGCCACGCCGTTCGGGTTCGCCATCCTGGGATGGACCGTCGGTACGTACGTCGTGATCCGCCTGCTCCAGGAGGGGAGGCCACTCTGGTGGGTCCTGCTCGGACTCGTCAGCGGGTTGGGATTCCTGTCCAGCTTCAGCATGGCCTTCTTCATTGCCGCCGCGGTCATCGCTGTCCTCGCAACGCCGCTGCGCAAGCAGGTCATGACGGTCTGGCCGTGGGTCGGGATGGTCACCGCACTCGTCGTGATGATCCCGTGGGCCGTCTGGCAATCGGCGCATGGGTGGCCGACGGTGGAGTGGTTCCAGGTCATGTTTAGCCGCCGGGCATCAGGCATGAACGTCACGAACTTCCTGATCGAACAGGTGCGGCTTCTGCATCCGGTGAGCATTGTGATCTGGCTGCCGGCACTCGGCGCACTCGCGTTCGCAGCCCGGTTCCGGCCATGGAAAGCTCTTGCGTGGATGTACGTCGTCACCGCCTCTCTCATGATCGTCACCGGCATGGAACCCCACTACCTCGTGCCGGCCGTGGTCGGACTCTTCGCTGCCGGCGGTGCGATCGTTGAGAAGGTGATCGCGAAGACGTGGATGCGTGTGACGACGGTCTCCATGCTCGTGCTGGCGGGTGCAGCGACTCTTCCCATGGGTGTGCCGGTCCTCGCCCCGCGCATGTTCATCGAGTATGAAAAGATCATCGGGTTCCGTATGACGATGGGGGACACGGCATACACCGACCGTTTGCCGGGATACTACGGCACGATGTTCGGGCGGAAGGAACTTGCCGGCGTGCTCAACGCCGTCTTTTCCACGATGCCTCTGGATGAGCGGATACGATACGGGATCTTCTGCGAGAATGCTGAACAGGCGGCGTCACTGGACTTCTACGGGAAGGATTTCGCGCTGCCACCGGCGGTCTCAGGCGATAGGCAATACTGGTTCCGAGGGCCGGGGGGATTCACGGGCGAACGGCTTGTCGTGGTGGGCGCGCGTGAAGACGGACTCCGTACGCTCTTCGGAGAGGTGCATCTCCGCATGCGCTTCCGGGACGAATATCTGCATCCGGGGAACAGCATGACGCCGGTGTGGCTGGCGGGACAACCGGCCACGCCGCTCGCGGACGCCTGGCCCGGACTCTGGTGTATACGATAGAGGAAGCGATCGCAATGGATGAACTTGCGCTGACCGACCCGAAGATCACGCCCACGGACACAGTGATCGCGCAGACCTTGGGGAGAACGTATCCGTTGTGGCAGCAATTGTTTGCCCAACTGGCAACGGATCATCCCGGCCTTGCCACCGAATGGCGGTACTACAACGATGGCAAAGCGTGGCTGATGAAGATCCAGCACAAGAAACAAACGGTCGTCTGGGTGAGTGTACATGCACGATACTTCCGCATCACTGCGTACCTGACGGAGAAGGCTCGTTCCGCGGTGGAATCGAGCGATCTCTCCGCCGATTGCAAGGAACAGTTTGCGCACGGCAAACGGTATGGGAAGCTCATCGGCGTATCCGTGCCGTTCACGAAGAAGGCGGATGTCAGGGCCGGACTGGCGCTCGTGGCGCTGAAGCTTTCCCTGAAGTGATCACGGGAGCTCCGGGTCAATGGCCTGACAGGGTTCCCGGAGCGGACTGTCGATCGTGAATACTGTTGCGCGCCCGTTGTCCTGAAATCGCCTCGGCCCCGGCAGTGCACAGTTGCCCCGCGACAGCACTCGTGCCCTGCGACCTGGAAATCACCTCTGGCCCTGCCAGTGCACAGTTGCCCTGCAACTGCACTTGTGCCCTGCCGCCGCGAATCACCTCTGACCCTGCGAGTGCACAATTGCCCTGCAACTGCACTTGTGCCTGCAGCTCCGCCGGCACCGCATTTCCCGGTGCTTAACTTCGTCCTTCTCTTGTTCAGAACTCTATCTTTACTCCGCCCACCGGGAAGAACCCGATCTGATTCACGTTCATCAGCTCGTGGGTCTTCTCGTTCCAGACGGTCATGAAGAGGTTCTCCCGCGCGTACACGTTCTGCACTTCGAAGTACGTCACCAGGTTCCACCCTTCGAAGTGTGCGCGGTAGTCCATGCGGATGTCCAGGCGGTGGTAGTCGGGCCGGCGAACGCCGTTGGCGCGCGTGAAGTCGTAGACCGTGCGGTTGAACCGTTTCGATACCGCCTCATTGAGGGGCGTGTACGGGCGGCCGGTGGCATAGGTGAAGCGGGCGGAGAACTCCCAGGAGCTGTTCAACCGGTAGCCTCCGGTGATGGAGACGAGGTGCGGCACGTCGAAACAGCCCGCGCGGCTGACGCCGTCCAGCGCGGTGTACTTTGCCTGCGAGTACGAGTAGCTGATCTGTCCGTAGAGCTGTTCGGTGAGTTTCTTCTGCAGATAGAGCTCGATGCCGCGCGTTTCGCCGGTGCCCATGCTCGCAAGCGGGAAGAGGAAGCCCGCGATGGTGTACTGGTCACCCGCGTTCGCGAGCGTGATGGCCGGATGTTCGGTGCTTACCGGATAGTCCGTGTACTTCTTGATGTACGCTTCGACCGAGAACTTCAGGTCATCGGCAGGATAGAAGGCAACACCCGCCATGTAGTGGTCCGCGCGGATGGGTGCGAGCGACCGGTTGGACGGGATGGAGAGGACGAAGACGAGGGGTGCGTTCTGATAGTATATCCCCGCGGCTGCGTGCAGTTCCACCGTGGAGGAGACGTTGTATTTGAGTCCGAGACGCGGCGACCACCGCTGCGCGTTGCCTTGCGTCCCGAAGTCGTCGTAGCGCATACCGGCGGTGATGGCGAGGGCCTCGACCGGCGTGACGGTCCATTGCAGATAGGCCGAAGGCTGGGTGAGGCGATGCGTGTCGTCGATGCGCAGCGTGTCGATCCGCTTGTCGGCCGGGTCCCACACGTTCGGCATACCGAAGGGCTGGCTGACGTACAGCCTGCTCTCCACGAACCGCGCTGCGATACCCGCCGTGAGCTGTCCGAACGATCCCGTATTCAACACGGCATCATACTTCACCGTCGTCTGGCGGTCGCGTGAACGGTTCGCGAACACCTCTGCCATGTTCATGTCGTGATCGCGTGCGTCCTGATCGTACCCTTCGAGCGCGTCCGCGATGCCCAGCGTGCCGTACCCCGCGCTGCCCCAGAGCCACTGCCAGTTGATGCCGGAGATCGAGCGCCATCCGCCGCTGTTCACCGCGAGCGATGATGGCTCTTTCGTTTCCGCCGGATCGTACCTGAAGTCGATCTGATCGATGCCGCCGAGACTGATGAACCACAGCTTGTGCGCGTCCGCGATGTCGTAGGTAGCCTTCGCCTGATAGTTGCTGTACTTCGGGATCGCGGTGAGTCCGTAGTTCCCGGCGAGAAGGTCGAGATAACTTCTCCGCGCGGCGATCATCCACGACCCGCGCGCGCCGATGCCGCCCTCCATGATGAGTCCCGCGCCGGAGAAGCCGAGGTCGAACATACCGCTGAGGCTCCCGCGGTTCCCTTCGCGGAGCCCGACGTTGAGGACGGACGAGAGACGGTTGCTGTACATCGCCGGGAATCCGCCGGCGATGAACGATGCCTCGCGCACGAACTCCGTGTTCAGCATGCTGATCGGTCCGCCCGTGGCACCCTGCGCGCCGAAGTGGCTGAGGTTGGGGATCTCGACGTTGTCCACGATCGTGAGGTTCTCCGCCGGACTGCCGCCGCGCACCACGAGGTCGTTGCGCTGATCGCTGGTGGGGACGATGCCGGGCATGCCCGACATCACGCGGCTGATGTCGCCGATGGCGCCCGGGGCGCGGCGGATCTCTTCGTACGACATCGCGTAGCGGTTCACCACGATCTCGCGCGGACGGGTGAAGAGGGAGCCCGTCACGGTGACGTCGTCCGCGAGTTCGATCGGCTCTTCCTCCAGCTCGACGGACAGTTGTACCGGGTGGCCGGTGCTGATGACGAGGTCGGTGGCTGTTGCCGCACGGAAGCCGACGCAGGAGACGCGCGCGGTGTACGTACCCACGGGGATCCCGTCGATCGTGAAATGTCCGGCGGTGTCCGTGCTCGCACCGAGCTTCGTGCCGGGGAGCGTGACGACAGCGCCGGGGACCGGCTGGCGTGTGGCGGAGGCGATGACGGAACCGGTGAGCCGCCCGCTCCGGTCGGGCTCCTTGCCGAAGGAGGCCGGGAGCGGGAAGAGAGCAGCGATGGTTGCCGCCACGAGGAAAGCACGGAGGAGGTTAGTCATGGTTTCACCCGATCGTTGTGATGAACGCTACAGATTTGATGAACAGTGTTCAGTGAACAGGCAAAAAAAATCGTGGTCATGCTTTCAGGGCGTCGAATGCGTAGTTGAGGACCGGGTCCACCATGCGCGACACGAGCTCCTTGTCAACCATGGGTATACGCTGACGGATGATGAGCGACGCGAGTCCATGGACCGTGGCCCAGACCTGCATCGAAACAACGTCCGGATGGTTGGGCTTGATCCTTCCTTGTGCGATGCATTCCTCGACAATCGTCCGGAGGACCTGGTAGGTTCTGATGCTCACGCTCCAGTCGTACTTCTCCTTATTCTGGATGCGTGGGACGGGGATGAGGAACATCAGGTCGTACATGCGCTGGTTCGACAGGGCAAAGTTGACGTACACCCGTCCGAGCGCCTGCAAGCGCTCGAGGGGATCGGGGATGGCGGCGACGGTCATCTCGGCGTCAAGGAAGGCGCTGAACGCCTCGAGGTGTGCCTCGTACAGGATATCGTCCTTGTCCTCGAAGTACAGATAGATCGTGCCGGGGCTGTACTCGATCCGGTCCGCGATGCGGCGAATGGAGACCTGGTCGATCCCTTCTTCGACGAGGATCTGCGTGGCTGTGTCGACGATCAGCTTTCGCATCTCCTGTCTGTCTCTGTCGCGCCGTTGTGTGATGCCCATACCCTGAACGATGTTTAGTTAGTGAACATAGTATACTATAGAACACATTGAAAGTCAAGGGGAGGGGCGGATTCTTTTTTTGCACAGGGCGGTCCATGCACCGCCTCTATGAAAACTGGCTCGTTCACATTTGTTCGGGGCTATGCAATGCGCGGCTTGATGAAACTTGACATGAGTTCGGGCGTATAGTATATTGACTGACCGTTCAGTCAATACAAAGAAAGCCATGTCCCCCAGAAACCCTGAAAGATCAGCCGAGCTCCGTGAGCGAAGCCGAACCGCTATCCTTGCCGCCGCAACCGACCTCTTCGCACGCAAGGGGTACGATGCCACCACCACGGAAGAGATCGCGGCCAGAGCAGGGATCTCCAAGGGGCTGATCTATCATCACTTCAGAAGCAAGGAAGCGGTTCTCGAGGCGCTCCTGGATCACATCATGGAGCAGACGGCCGACATCCCCGCGCTGCGTTCCGGACCCATTGACGAGCGCCGCGCGGCACTGGTCCGCTTCATTCATTCCTGGTTTCAGGGCATCCGCACGAATCCCGCACTGGTGAAGCTTGGCATCCAGTTCCACAACGACCCGTCGATGGTCCGTATCGCGCGCCGGAAACAGGCGGCGATGCTCGAGCAGTACCTTGCCACCTTTGCGATGCTCTTCCGTGACCTTGGCTCCGCCGACCCGGAGGCGGAGATGTTCCTGCTCGGCTCGCTGATGGACGGGATCGGATTGAACTTCCACGCCATGCCCGACGCAGTGCCTCTGGACCGGATCGAAAAACTCCTCGTTCAGTATTATAGCGGACTCGGATCATGAACCACATGCACGGACCGTACGATCACAGAGGTGTAGCCGGGATGAAAAGAATGCAATCACCGCTGCGCATCTCCGATCTCCGCCGGAGCCACGAAACCGCAGAGACGTGGGCGATCCCGGGGCACATGGACCGGCCGTGCCGCTCCTCGGGTCGCGGCAGGATGCCCGTCCTTTCGATCATGCTCCTTATTGTGTCCGTCGCCACCGCACCCGCAGTCCACGCGCAGACGGCGAAGGAGATCGTCGCCCGTTCCAACGACCTGATGCGGGGGACGAGCTCGTATGCCGAAGTGACGATGACCATCGTGAAGCCGGAGTGGTCGCGCACGGTGGCCATGAAGATCTGGTCGATGGAACCGGACTATGCGATGGTATACGTGACCGCCCCGGCGCGCGACAAGGGGTCGGTCACCCTCAAGCGGAAGAACGAAGTGTGGAACTGGCTGCCGTCCGTGCAGCGCGTGATCAAGCTCCCGCCGTCCATGATGCTGCAGTCGTGGATGGGGTCCGACTTCACCAACGACGATCTCGTCCGCCAGTCCTCGATCATCGACGACTACACCCATACGCTTCTCGGCGAAGAGAGCATCGAAGGACGCGCGTGCTGGAAAGTATCGCTGGTCCCGCGCCCCGAAGCCGGCGTGGTATGGGGGAAGGTGATCATGTGGATCTCGAAGGAGGGGTACCTGCAACTGCGGACCGACTTCTACGACGAGGACGGCCAGCAGGTGCGCACCTTCACCGGCAGCATGATCCGGAAGTTCGGCGACCGCACCCTGCCTGCACACTTCGAGATGGTGCCGGTCCATGAGCCCGGGAAGAAGACCGTGCTCCACTACCACGAACTCCGGTTCGACAAGAACTACGATCCGTCGTTCTTCTCCGAACAGAACATGAAGCGGGTACGCTGACCATGGCCCCGGCCGTCACAGCGGCTGCCACGCGCGGACTCCTGTTCCGACTCGCATGGCGCAACCTCTGGCGCAATCCGCGGCGCACGCTCATCGCCTGCGCATCGATCTTCTTCGCGGTGTTCCTCTCCGTGCTCATCTCCTCCACGCAGGTCGGGCAGAATCAGCTGCTCATCGAGACCATGGTAGGGTTCTCCACCGGTCACGTACAGGTGCACGGCACGGGGTACTGGGAGAAACGGTCGCTGGACGAGAGCATGCCGGTGGACAGCACACTGCTCGCTGCCACCGCGGCCATTCCGGGCGTCGATCATGTCGTTCCGCGCCTCGAGACCGTTGCACTCATCGCGCACGGCACCGTCACCAAGGTGGTGCCGGTTTTCGGCGTCGACCCTCTGCGCGAAGACGGCATGACGGGATTCGGTAAGCGGCTGATACGGGGGACGGCGCTGGCGGCATGGACCGACGGTGCGCTCGTGGGTGCCGGGCTGGCACGCATGCTGGGAGCGGACGTCGGCGATACGCTGGTACTGTACGGACAGGGATACCAGGGGGTGACCGCGGCGGGTCTCATCCGCATCGCCGGCATCCTGGCATATCCCATTCCTGATATGAACAATAATGCGTTCTTCCTCACACTGACGGAAGCGCAGCGGACGTTCGCCGCCGACGGGCGGGTGACATCCGTTGCCGTAATGTTGGCCGACCAGGAGAAGAGCGATGCCGCCGCCGCGGGCATCCATGCGTCCGTGGGGAGTGGGCGTGAAGTGATGACGTGGCGTGAGCTGTTGCCCGAGCTCGTGCAGGCCGTGGACGCGAACAACGGCGGCACCGTGATCATGCTCCTGATCCTGTACATCGTGATCGGGTTCGGGATCTTCAGCACGGTGGTGATGATGACCACGGAACGGCGGAAGGAATTCCGGATGGTCGTCGCGCTGGGGATGCGCCGCGGACGGCTGGCGATGGTCACGGTGATCGAGGCCGTGCTGATCGCGCTCACCGGGGCGGCAGCGGGCATCATCGGCGCCATCCCCATTGTGCTCTGGCTCCATGCGCATCCCATCGTGCTCGGCGGAGAATATGAGAAGGTGATGCTCGCGTACGGCATGGAACCGATCCTGCCGTTCAGCGCGGATCCGTTGGTGTTCTGGTCTCAGGCGCTCATCGTGGGGACCCTGGGCATTCTCAGCGCCGTGTACCCGGTCATCGTCGTGCTGCGGATGAACACCGGTACGAAGTAGATGATCAGGATTCGGTTCAGATATCAGCTTTCAGAAATCAGCTATCTTCATTTCTTGACGAACAACGGTCTCTCATGCTGATCGCTCTTGCCTGGAAAAACATCTGGCGTTCGAAGCGCCGCAGCGCCATCATGATCGCTGCCATCGCTTCGGGTCTGTGGGGCGGTCTCTTCGCTGCAGGCATCTTCACGGGCATGTACGATTCCATCGTCAGCACGTCCATTGACCGCGACCTCGCGCACATGCAGATCCATGCACCCGGTTTCACGGAAGAACGGCTGTTATCGATGGCCCTGTCCGGCCCGGACAGCATTGAACAGTCGGCCCGTGCGGTCGCGGGGGTGACGGGGGTGTCACCGCGCACGCTCGTGGACGGCATGGCGTCGTCCGCCGTCACGGCCACGGGGGTCCGCATCGTCGGACTGGAACCGGCGAAGGAACGCGCCGCGACCGCCATCGCGCACCGGATCACGGAAGGGTCGTTCTTCGAGGGATCCGGGCGCCTGCCCGTGTTGGTCGGCAAGAAACTGAAAGAGAAGCTCGGCCTGCGCCTGAAGGGCAAGCTGGTCCTGAGCTTCCAGCGTCCTGACGGCACCATCATGTACAGCGCCTTCCGTGTCGCCGGCATCTTCAACACGGAATCGACCCCATTCGACGGCTCCACGGTGATGGTGCGCAGCAGCGATCTCGCGGAGCTGCTCGGTGCACATCCGGTGCACGAGATCGCGATCCGCCTTGCCACGAACGACAGTCTCGGCTCCGTGCAACGGAAGCTCGCGGCAGCCTGGCCCGGGGTGCGCGTGGAGAGCTGGAAAGACCTTGCCCCCGAGTTGAAGCTTTCGGCCGAGAGCGCGGACGTCACGGCAGCGGTCTTCCTCGGCATCATCCTGCTCGCGTTGCTCTTCGGCGTGACGAACACGATGCTCATGTCGGTGCTGGACCGCGTCCGCGAGTTCGGGATGCTGATGGCCGTGGGGATGAAACGTCGGCGGCTCTTCAGCATGATCATGCTCGAAACGTTCCTTCTGTCGCTGACAGGAAGCATTGCCGGGACGCTGCTCGGTGCCCTCACGCTGGCATGGGCAGGGACAGCCGGGATCGATCTTGCCTGGTTCTCGGAGGGGCTGACGATGTATGGGATGAGTGCGATGCTCTACCCGGCGGTGCACGCGGTGCTCTACCCGACGCTCGGCGCGATGGTCATGGCGGCATCGTTCCTTGCGGCACTCTACCCCGCGATCAAGGCCGTGCGGCTCGTGCCGTCGGCCGCCCTTTCAACGTTCGGATGATCTCCATGGCACTTCTTACGGTCGACACTATCATCAGGATCTATGACCACGGCGCGGTACCGGTGCGGGCGCTGGACGGCGTCAGCTTCGGCGTGGAGCGCGGCGAGTTCACAGCCATCGTCGGTCCGTCGGGCTCGGGCAAGACCACGCTGCTGAACATGATCGGCGGGCTGGACCATCCGACCGAAGGGCAGGTCACCATCGACGGGGTGAACATCACCGGCATGGGGACCGACGCGCTGATCGATTTCCGTCTGCGCCATATCGGGTTCGTGTTTCAGGCATACAATCTGATACCGGTGCTGACGGCCGCCGAGAATGTGGAGTTCATCATGCTCCTTCAGGGCGTGCCGAAGTCCGAGCGCGGTGTGCGGACGATGGAGCTCCTCGCATCGGTGGGGCTGGCGGACCGCGCTGATGCCCGTCCGTCGGAACTCTCCGGCGGACAGCAGCAGCGCGTTGCCGTGGCGCGCGCCCTGGCGTCGCACCCATCGTTCGTTCTTGCGGACGAACCCACGGCGAACCTCGATGGGAAGTCGGCGGTGGCGTTGCTCGAGCTCATGGAGCGTCTCAATGAGGAGCACGGCATGACGTTCATCTTCTCCACCCACGACCCGCGCGTCATCCAGCGCGCGCACCGGGTGATCACGCTCGAGGACGGACGCATTGCATCCGATGTGCCCGGTGCGGGAGCGCACGCATGAGACACGAGTCCGAAGGCCTTCCTGTGCTGACCGTGGTCATACCAGCCGCAGGGGTTCGCCCATGAGACATGTGGCCGGAACCCTTCTTGTCCTGATCGCGCTCACGCCAGCCGTCCGCGCGCAACAGGAGAGCTATGAGATCGGCGGGTACGTGAAGTATCTCTTCAGCGGCAGCACGCCGCCGTCGGGCGACGCGCGGTACGATCATCTGCTGCACGGGCGCCTGAATGCCCGCTGGTTTCCCACCGCGGAGATCAGTGCGGTGGCAGAAGTGCGGGCACGGGCGTTCTCCGGAGGGAGCGTGCGTTCCACGCCGCACTTCATCCGAACACTTGAGCAGGACGGCGGGTTCGGCACGATGGGGGTGGCGTTGTGGGAGGGCTCCTCGACCGCCGGGTATGCGCAGATGGACCGCTTGTATCTGAACGCCACCACGGGAGCATGGCAGTTCACCGTGGGGCGGCAGCGGATCGCATGGGGGACGAACCTGGTGTGGAACACCGTGGACCTGTTCAATCCGCAGTCGGTGCTGGATTTCGACTATGAAGAGAAGCCGCCGGTGGACGGGGTTCGCGTGCAGTACTACACCGGCGAGCTGTCGAAGATCGAGTTTGCATTCACGCCTGGCGCGCGGCGCGATCCGACGATCGGGGCGCAATGGACGTTCAACACACGGGGGTACGACATTCATCTGCTGGCGGGGATCCGTAACCATGGTGCGTACGGCGGACTTGCCTGGGCCGGCGACATTGCGGGGGGTGGGTTCCGTGGCGAACTCCTGGTAGCTGACTATGACGACAACTACAGCATGCATGACGAGGTTGGGTTGTACGGTGCTGCCACGTTGCATCCCCATGCCGGGGCCGGTACGATGGTCGCCGCAGCGCTCTCGGGCGACTACACGTTCCCGAACTCGTTCTACATCCACACGGAGCTGCTCTATAATAGCGAAGGGGTGACGGATCTGACGCAACGCAATGCCGTCCACGCGTCGCACCTCGGGCTGCTCTCGCCGGCCCGGTGGTCGGTGTTTCAGGAGTTCAGTTACGACATCTCGCCGCTTGTGCGCGGTGGCGTCTTCGCGATCTACAATCCGACCGATCATTCGTTCGTGATATTTCCCTCGCTCACATGGTCGGTGATCACGGACCTCGATCTTTCCACGTTCGCCCTTCTGTTCTCCGGAGATCCGGGCACCGAGTATGGCGGCGGCGGGAGGGCGGTGGTGGCTCGGGTCCGGTGGGCGTATTGACCGCTTTGGGGCTGGCTCGTGCGGCCGGTTCCCGTTTCCGTGCCGGTACCTCAGGTCCTTTCCGCCAGGTCCTTCCCGCAAGTTTCTTCCCGCCAGGCCACTCCCCGCGGCGCCATCGCAACGAATGAAGAAATTCTTGATACCAAGATAATACGGTGCCTATTTTTCTTTGATGCGTTCGTTGTATCTTACAGTGTGGATCGGATCCACCCCGGGGTCCTCCTACCGTTCATCTTGTCACCTTCACGGAGTATCGCATGAATCGCAACTACCGTCTCGCTCTGGCATTGGTGTTCGTCCTGGTCACTGGTCGGGTTCACGCCCAGGACCGTCCGTTCCTCTTCACCTTCACCCCTGCTTCGGCGGAGCAGCCCGGTGTCTTCCTGCAGTACGCAGCGGCGTATGGGAAGCAAACGTTCGAGCCGCTGGGTGGTGATGCGGTTGAGCAGAGCATTGGGCTTCAGGCGAACCTCGGTGCCGACTGGACCGTGCTCGGCCATCTGGGTCTGGCATTGCACGACGGAACCAGCAGATCTTCGCAGCACCTCGAACTTCTGACACGGGTCCTGAATGCGCGGGACCATGTTGTGGATCTGCGGGCGGGGGCAGGCGTACGGCATGAATACAGCGGCACGAATATCCTGCTCGGACGCGCATCGATCGGCAGACGGTTCAGCTCGATCATGGCATACGGCAATGTGTTGCTGGAGAAGCCGCTCTCCTCGGACAGGGATGCCGTGGACATCATGTTCACGCTGGGTGCATCATATGACATCTCGCGGTCGCTGCGCATCGGCCTCGAGGCGGTCGGGCAGGATCTCGAGGGGTTCTGGGATGATGAAGAGGCAGAGGGCGGGGCGCGGCTCTTCGTCGGACCCACAGCAAGTCTTGCGATCGAAGGCACACCATGGCACGTCACGCTCGGTGGAGGTGCGATCATCCGCGCGACCACGAGCAACCGGTTGAGCAGCGCATTCCGGGAGTTGCCGGCGGCCGCGGAGAATGGCTTCCTCATCCGTACCATGATCGGGTTCGCGTTGTAGATCTCCTGCATCTGACCGCAGGGGCGGTGCATGCACCGCCCCTACACCTCCGTATCTCGCCGAATATATCCGATCCAATTGTTCTGGTTCCATCCGGACATGCCGTTGCGGGCGGTGCATGCACCGCCCCTACACCTCCGTATCTCGCCGAATATGTCCGATCCAATTGTTCTGGTTTCATCCGGACATGCCGTTGCGGGCGGTGCATGCACCGCCCCTACACCTCCGTATCTCGCC
>JAUQWO010000056.1 GCA_030835135.1 Bacteroidota bacterium | reverse complement strand
GGTTCAGAAATCGCTTGCATGACATTCGCTGAATGGGTATATTGACACAGGTATTGCGGGACTAGCTCAGTTGGTAGAGCGCAACCTTGCCAAGGTTGATGTCGCGGGTTCGAATCCCGTTTCCCGCTCTGTCCCGCGTCAACGGGACAGGCGGTCTGGCAATCGCGCCGGGCCACCGTTGTACTCTTCCTCATAGTATGACAACCCCGCCGCCCCCATCCCACCAGGTGGCGGGGTTTTTTTTTATAGGGGGAGAGGTCGCGGCGACGTACCCAAGTGGTTAAGGGGGAGGTCTGCAAAACCTCTATGCATCGGTTCGAATCCGATCGTCGCCTCAGACAGTGTGCCCTGCAACGGTCCGCCAGAAACGGGCCGTTGTGCGTTTTCAGCGGTGTATTTGACTTGCTTTTTCACGACGAATACTTTACATTATTGCGACAATGCCTTGTACCGCGGGAGGTTGCTTCGATCGCGAACAACGGGCACCGACATCCCGAACCGCCCGGGCGGCAGCAGAGTGCAGCACTGGTACACGGGCCGGGGTGGCGGAATTGGTAGACGCAGTGGACTTAAAATCCATTGGGCTGCAAGGCCCGTGCCGGTTCAAGTCCGGCCCTCGGTACGAGCAGCAACATGAAGTCGTTACGTGTGGATGCCGGGCGGTTAGCTCAGTTGGTTAGAGCGCTACCTTGACATGGTAGAGGTCACAGGTTCGACTCCTGTATCGCCCACAGCGCGTTTCATCCAATGTCCCGCGCGTCCCCGACGTCAGGGACATTTTTTTTATCACTCGTTTTCATAGTCGCATGGACCAGATCACCATATTGCTTCCGGACGGTTCGCAGCGGTCATACGACCGTGGCGCCACCGGCCTGCAGGTTGCCGAGAGCATCAGCAAGGGCCTCGCCCGCGAGGCGCTCGCTGTCGCGGTGAACGGTGATACCTGGGACCTCGCACGTCCGTTGCCTGACCGTGCCTCGATCCGCATCCTGACGTGGAAGGATGATGAGGGCCGCCGCGCCTACTGGCACAGCTCCGCCCATCTCATGGCCGAGGCCATCGAATCGCTGTTCCCGGGCGCGAAGTTCGGCATCGGCCCCGCGATCGACATCGGGTTTTACTACGACCTGGACCTCGGCGAGCACTCGCTCACGCAGGAAGACCTCGGACGCATCGAAGCCCGTATGCTCGAGCTTTCGAAGCGCGACGTCCCGTACACGCGCGAAGAGCGCGGGTGGGACGACGCGGTCGCGTACTTCACCACCAAGGGCGATCAGTACAAACTGGACCTCCTGGAGGGGTTGAAGGGCCAGACGATCACGTTCTATCACTCCGGCGAGTTCACGGACCTCTGTGCAGGGCCGCACATCCCGGGGACCGGACGCATCAAGGCGATCAAGCTGCTGAGCGTTGCCGGTGCGTACTGGCGCGGCAATGAAAAGAATAAGATGCTCCAGCGCATCTACGGCGTCACCTTCCCGAACCAGAAGGAACTCGATGAGTACCTGCACCGGCTCGAGGAGGCGAAGCGCCGCGATCACCGGAAGCTCGGTGCGGAGCTGGAGCTGTTCCTCCTCACGCCCGAAGTGGGCGGGGGGCTGCCGATCTGGTTGCCGAAGGGCACGATCATCCGGGAGTCGCTCGAGGCCTTCCTCCGCACGGAGCAGCGCAAGAGGGGCTATCTGCCCGTGGTGACGCCGCACATCGCGAACCTGAAGCTGTACAGGAAGAGCGGACACTATCCGTACTACAAGGACAGCCAGTTCGCGCCGATGAAGGTGGAGGACGAGGAGTTCATGCTCAAGCCGATGAACTGTCCGCACCACCATCAGGTGTACCTGGCAAAGCCGCGGAGTTATCGCGATCTGCCGGTACGGTTGGCGGAGTTCGGCACGGTCTACCGCTACGAGCAGTCGGGCGAACTGAACGGCCTGACGCGGGTGCGTTCGTTCACGCAGGACGATTCGCATATCTATGCCCGGCAGGACCAGCTCAAGGATGAGTTGTGCAATGTGATCGAGCTGATCCAGCTGGTGTTCAGCACGCTCGGGTTCAAGGATTTCAAGACACGCCTGTCGTTCCGCGATCCGGGGAACACGGCGAAGTACGGCGGTGCCGATGAGCAGTGGGTGCAGGCGGAGAAGGACATCAAGGAAGCGGCCGATGCGATGAAGCTGAGTTACTTCATCGGGATCGGCGAGGCCGCGTTTTACGGCCCGAAGATCGACTTCATGGTCCAGGATGCTCTCGGCCGGACATGGCAGCTCGGCACGGTGCAGGTGGACTACGTGATGCCGGAGCGGTTCGATCTCGAATACACGGGCGCCGATGGCCAGAAGCACCGTCCGGTGATCATTCACCGTGCGCCGTTCGGGTCGCTCGAACGTTTCATCGGCATTCTCATCGAGCACTATGCGGCGGAGTTCCCGCTGTGGCTGGCGCCGGTGCATGCCGTCGTGCTGCCGATCACGGATGCGCAGCACGCGTATGCGCGGGAGGTCGTGCGTGCGCTGACCGATGCCGGCCTGCGTGCCGAGATCGATGAACGCAACGAGAAGATCGGGTACAAGATCCGCGAGTGGGAAACAAAGAAGGTCCCGTACATGCTGGTGGTGGGGGAGAAGGAACGGCAGGGAGGTACGGTAGCGGTCCGCCGCCACAAGGCAGGCGATCAGGGGTCACAGTCAACAGCCGACGTCGTCCGGATGCTCCGGGAGAACGTCGATGCAAAAGCACTCACACCGTAGGAGGGCGATCCATTAGCAAGGAGAAGCGCGCTCGCATCAACGAAGAGATCCGGGTCCCTGAGGTCCGGGTCATCGATCAGCACGGCGGCCAGTTGGGCGTCATGACACCGGCGCAGGCCATTGGTATGGCCCGTGAGCGTGAGGCCGATCTCGTGGAGATCGTGCCGAACGCGGTACCGCCGGTCTGCAAGATCATCAATTTCGGGAAGTTCAAGTACGAGCTGGCGAAGAAAGACAAGCTGCAGAAGAAGCATCAGCATGTCTCTCTCCTGAAGGAGCTGCGGTTCCATCCGAATACCGATGTGCACGATTTCGATTTCAAGGTCCGTCACGCGAAGAACTTCCTCGGCGAAGGGCACAAGGTCAAGGCGACCGTGGTATTCAAGGGCCGTGAGATCACGTACAAGGAAAAAGGCGAGGTGCTCCTGGCCCGCCTGGTCGAGCAGCTGACGGACATCTCGAAGGTCGACCAGCCGGCGCACATGGAAGGGCGGAGCATGATCATCATCCTCGTGCCCGACCGGAGCAAGAAGAAGGCGGAAGCCAAAGCGGAGGCCGACGCGAAGGCGGCGGAAGAGGCGAAGGCCGCACCGAAACCGAAAGTGGAAGTTAAGCCTGTTGCCGGCTGAGCCGGCGGCGGAACGAGATCCATTCGCGAAAGGGAAGTACGATGCCCAAGATGAAGACGCGCAGCGGCGCGAAGAAGCGGTTCAGCGTGACCGCGAGTGGCAAAGTGAAGCGTGCCACCGCGTACCGCAGCCACATCCTCACGTCGAAGTCCACGAAGCGCAAGCGCAAGCTGCGCGGGACACACTACGTGGCGACGCCGGACGAGAAGTCCGTGCGCGGCATGTTGAATATTTAACGGGCCGCGTGCCCACGGCGGGCAACCGCCGTTCATTCACTCACACAACACAAGGACGAAGAGCAACTTATGCCACGCTCGCAGAATAAAGTTGCCTCCCATCGCCGCCGCAAGCGCATTCTCGCGCAAGCGAAAGGCTACTGGGGAGCGAGAAGCAAGGTCCTGACCGTTGCCAAGCATCACATCGATAAGGGCATGCAGTACGCCTATCGTGATCGCAAGGCGAAGAAACGGACCTTCCGTCAGCTGTGGATCGCCCGCATCAATGCGGGGGCCCGCCTGCACGGGACCACGTATTCGCGGCTCATCGCTGCGATGAACAAGAAAGAGATCGACATCAACCGCAAGATCCTTGCCGATCTCGCGGCGAACAATCCCGCGGCATTCGCCGAAGTGGTGAAGTTCGCCCTCGCCTGATCTCTCATGCAGCTTCCCACACGCCGGGCCGGAACGCCCGCGTGTGGGATGTTGCGCTTTTCCCGGAGTCCGCCCCCCATGCTTGAACAGATCGAAACCCTGCGCCAGCAGGCGGAACAGGACCTGGCCGCCGCCAGCGATGCGGCCGCCCTCGAATCCTTCCGCGTTGTCTACCTCGCCCGCAAGGGAAAGATCGCAGAACTCTTTGATGCCCTCCGCAACGCGCCGCCCGACCAGCGTCCGGTCCTCGGCAAGCACCTGAATGCACTCCGCACCACCGTCCAGCAGGCCTTCGATCTCAAGGTCGCCGGTGGAGCGCAGGACCGTCCGCGTGCTTCGAAGATCGACCTCTCGCTCCCGGGCCGCAGTGTCCATGCCGGTTCGCGCCATCCGCTCACACAGGTGCTCGATGAGATGAAATCCATCTTCGTCTCGATGGGGTTCGGGATCGCCGATGGGCCGGAGGTGGAGGACGACTATCACAATTTTGAAGCGCTGAATTTCCCGCCGGACCATCCGGCGCGCGATATGCAGGACACGTTCTTCCTCAGCAGGAACGCCCTGCTCCGGACCCATACATCGCCGGTGCAGATACGCGTGATGAAGGACCGGAAACCCCCCGTGCGCGCCATCATGCCCGGCAAGGTCTACCGCAATGAAGCCATCAGTGCGCGGAGCTATTGCCTGTTCCATCAGCTCGAAGGGCTGCACGTGGATGAAGGCGTGACGTTCAGCGACCTGAAGGGGACGCTGATCTCCTTCATCAGGCAGTTCTACGGCCCGAACACGAAGTACCGGTTCCGGCCGACGTTCTTCCCGTTCACGGAACCGAGTGCCGATATCTATATCTCGTGCTTCGTGTGCGGCGGTAAAGGGTGCCGCCTGTGCAAGCAGGCGGGATGGCTCGAGATCCTCGGGTGCGGCATGGTGGACCCGAACGTGTTCGCGTCCGTCGGGTACGACCCCGAGAAGTACACCGGCTATGCGTTCGGCATGGGCATCGAACGCATCGCGATGCTGCGGCTGGGCATCGACGACATCCGGCTGTTCTATGAGAACGATGTCCGTTTCCTCAACCAGTTCTGACCTATGCATATCGTCCAAAGTTGGCTGAAGCAGTACACCGACGTCCGCTGGTCGCCGGAAGAGATCGCCGAGCGCCTCACCATGACCGGTCTCGAATTCGAATCCGTCGAGAAGCCCGGCTCGCGATACGACGGCTTCGTCGTCGGGGAAGTGCTCGAGACGCAGAAGCACCCGAAGGCGGACCGCCTGACGGTGTGCCGCGTGAACGTCGGGAAGGAAGTGCTGCAGATCGTATGCGGCGCACCCAACGTCGCCGCCGGACAGAAGGTGCCGGTGGGGCTCATCGGGGCCACGGTCCCGAAGAACCAGCACGACCCGTCGGGGGCTCCGTTCGTGCTGTCCCGCGTGACGCTCCGCGGCGTGGAGTCCTCCGGCATGATCTGCTCGGCCGCGGAACTCGACCTCGGCAAGGATGCCGATGGGATCATGGTCCTGGACCCGAAGGCAAAGGTCGGCCGTGCACTGGCGGACCACCTCGGCATGAATGATGTGGTGTATGACATCGAGATCACGCCGAACCGCCCCGACTGGCTGAGCCATCTCGGGTTCGCGCGCGAACTGGCGGTGCTCACGGGAAAGCCCGTGAAGGTGCCGGCGGTGCGCTTGAAGGAAGGACCGGTGTCGATCCGGAAGCACCTGTCGGTGACGGTGCAGGACCGCGTGAACTGTCCGCGCTTCGCCGCGCGCATGATCCGCGGCGTGACGATCGGGCCGTCGCCCGTGTGGCTGCAGCAGTGGCTGACGCTGGCCGGACTACGTCCGATCAACAATGTCGTGGACATCACGAACTTCGTGATGTACGAGTGCGGCCACCCGATGCATGCGTTCGACCACGCCCTGCTCGATGGCGGCGCGATCGTGGTCCGCCAGGCAGGCCCCGGACAGAAGTTCACGACGCTCGACGGCAGGGAGCATGAGATCCCGGCGTCCTCGGTGATGGTCTGCGATGCCGTAAAGCCGGTATCGGTAGCCGGCGTCATGGGCGGGGCCAATTCAGAGATCCGGCCGGAGACGGTGGATGTGGTGCTGGAGGCGGCGTACTGGAATCCGTCGAGCATCCGCAAGACCGCGAAGTCGCTGGGCATGAGCACCGATGCCTCGCAGCGGTTCGAGAGGGGTGCGGATCCGAATGCCGTCGGGTATGCGCTGGACCGTGCGGCTGCCCTCGTCCTGGAACTG
The DNA here is from genome assembly GCA_030835135.1 of Bacteroidota bacterium. Taxonomy (GTDB): domain Bacteria; phylum Bacteroidota; class Ignavibacteria; order UBA10030; family UBA6906; genus JAGDMK01. The sequence continues at coordinate 62,600 of JAUQWO010000056.1, read as the reverse complement.
GCGGGCGGAGTGTTGCTCAAGGGCGCCATCGACATCTATCCAAAATCGATCCGTCCGCACACGGTGGATCTGCGCCCGACGCGCGTCAATGGCGTCCTCGGGACGGACATCGCGCCGGCGGCGATGGTGAAGTACCTGCGTGCACTCGGTCTGCGGCTCGTGAAGAAGAGCGCCCGGCGGATGACCTTCTCCGTGCCGACGTTCCGCGTGGACCTCGACCGCGAGATCGATCTGATCGAGGAGATCGCGCGCGTGCACGGATACAACAATATTGAGGACAAGACGCGCAGCAGCGTCGAGTTCGTGCAGGATCTGCCGAAGGCCACGCCCGCGGACCGTGTGCGTGAGCGTGCGGTGGCGGCGGGATTGAAGGAAGTGATCACGAATTCGATGCAGGATGAGCAGCGCGCCGGCATGGGCGGCACCCGGCCGGTCCGCATTTTGAATCCGCAGAACCAGGACATGCTGATGCTCCGGGGGAGCCTGCTCCCCGGGATGCTGGACGTCGTCGCGCGGAACATCAGGAATGGCGAGCCGGACCTTCGTGTGTTCGAGATCGGGCATGTGTTCGCCGCGGCGGAGGATGGCGTGCAGGAGCTTGTACCGGGGTATCATGAGGAGGAGCGCATCGCTGTCGTTCTGACAGGCCTGGCCTCGGGCCGGCATTGGTCGGCTGCCCCGCGGCCGGTCGATCTGTTCGACATCAAGGGGGAGGCGGCCGCTCTCGTGCAGGCCTTTGCACTTGACAAATGGCGCTTTATTTCTTATTCTACCGCAAATGGTTTAACCGGCGACACCCTAGGCATTGAAATTCATGGGAGTTATGCCGGTTTCCTTGGAACTGTGCGAAGTGATGTGCTGAAGTTCTTTGGTATTGAGCAGGACGTCGCTGTAGCGGAGATCGTGCTTGCGTCATTCGGGCAGAGGCGGGAACAGAAGTATCAGCCGTTGCCGCGGTTTCCGAAAGTGCGCCGGGATGTTGCCTTCGAACTGCGTCAGGACCTGCCCGCGGGGGATGTCGCCGCGGTCATCCGGGAATCAGCCGGTGAACTTTTGAAGTCCGTCGACGTGTTTGATGTATACCAGGGTGCGCATCTCGCTGCAGGGATGAAGAGTCTCGCCTTCAGCCTCGAGCTTCTGTCGCGTGAACACACGTTGACCGAAGCGGAGATCGAAGCTGTGATGCAACGTGTGATCGGCCGTGTGCAGGAAGTGTGCGGCGCCACGTTGCGGGGTGTGAAGGGGTAACACAGAATCGACAACGACAACGGCACCAGCGTGGACAACGCACCGGTCTCAACTCCATCGCCGCAAACCGCCGATGTGCGGGCCGTGGAACACGCCCTCAAGGGATTGTGGGAGCGTGTCCGGCGGGCAGGCGACATCATCCAGCAGTTGCGGGAAGAGCGCCGGGCATTGTTGTCGCAGGTCGAGCAGTTGCGTGGTGACGTGCAGAATCTCCAGGAGGACCTGGCCCGCAAGGACCAGATGCTCCGGAAGGCCCAGAGCGAGCGGGCCGTTCCGGCCGCTGCCGCCGAATCCGTGTCCCTGTCGAACGGGGACCGGGAATTGATGGCGCGCAAGGTGAAGGAGCTGCTGCAAAAACTCGACGCATATCTGTGACGTGGTGAACGGTGGGCACACATGACAACGGATAAGAAGAGCATAAAAGTACGGATCTTCGGCTCCGAGTATCCTCTCCGCGGCGAAAGTGAAGAGTTTACGCGGCGGGTGGCGGTCTACGTGGATGAGATGATCAATACGATCCATGGGAAGATCCCGGAGCAACCTACACTGACGGTCGCGGTCCTGTCGGCACTGAATATCACCGAAGATCTCTTCAAGGAACGGGACCGCGCACGATCGCTGACGACGTCGGTCGAACATGAGATCGATCTTATGTCGAACCATCTGGACGCGATCCTCCGCGAGCCCTGACTGTTCTTTGGAATGTTCCCGTTGTATGTGTACGACGCACGGAACGATATCCGCAGCGTCAACCGTTTCACTACACTAATAAAGAACCAACACTTGTAGTCTTGGGAGCCCGACTCACGGGCGTCGATTACATGCCTCATCCCGCTCCGGCGGGATTCTTGCGATGACCTCCGCTCCGGCGGAGAGAGCGAGTGCGTGGAAGTAAAAGACGACCGGGCGAGCACCCACTGTGTCGGAAGGGTTCTTCTATTCGTGCCTTCCCTGGACGGTTGCCGGCTGCGGATTTTTTATGTCCGTTCCGCTCCTGCGCCTCATCCCGGAATGCACACTGACCATTGGCGCTGGAGGATGTATGGAACTCAGTCTCACCGTCCCGCTGCTCCTCGTGGCATCCGGCCTCGCCGGCCTTGCTGCGGGATGGTTCGTGATGGCTCGTGCGACCAAAGTGAAGGTACTGGCGGCGAAGGAACAATCGGCGCGTATCATCGCGGACGCAGAGAAGGAAGCCGACACCCTGAAACGGGAGAAGCTTCTGGAAGTGAAGGACGAGTGGTATCAGAAGAAGAAGGACTTCGACAACGACGTCCAGAGCAAGAAGAACAAGCTCCAGGCGCAGGAGAAGGCCCTCGAGGTCCGCGAGGAGAATATCGACAGAAAGGTGGAACTGCTCGGCAAGAAAGAACGCGAACAGGTCCACCTCAAACGGTCGATCGATGAAGGCATGAAGGCGCTCGAAACGCGGCAGACCGACCTGGACCGGCTCATCCGGGAGGAGAACGACCGCCTGGAGCGGCTCTCGGGTCTCAGCCGCGATGAGGCCAAACGCCAGCTGATCGAGAACCTGACGAACGAGGCGCGCTCCGAAGCCGCGCTGCAGTTGAAAGAGATCCGCGACACCGCCCGCGATGAGGCCAAGCGCGAAGCGCAGAAGCTCATCGTCCAGGCCATCCAGCGTACTGCCGCCGACCACTCCGTGGAGACCACGGTCAGCGTGCTCAACATCCAGAGCGATGAAATGAAGGGGCGGATCATCGGCCGCGAAGGCCGCAACATCCGCGCCTTCGAAGCCGCCACCGGCGTCGATGTGATCGTGGACGATACGCCGGAAGCGGTGATCCTCTCCGCGTTCGATCCCTTCCGCCGCGAAGTGGCGCGCGTTGCCCTCGAGCGGCTGATCGCGGACGGACGCATCCATCCCGCCCGGATCGAAGAGGTTGTGGAGAAGGTCCGCGCCGAACTGGACGAAGAGGTGCTGAAGGTCGGCGAGAACACGATGCTGGAAGTGGGGCTGCATGGCGCGCACAAGGAGATCCTCCGCCTCGTGGGCAAGATGAAGTACCGTTCGAGCTACGGGCAGAACATGCTCCAGCACAGCATCGAGGTGGCGTTCCTGACCGGCGCCCTGGCGGCAGAACTGCGGCTGGACGCCGTCATGGCCAAGCGGGCGGGGCTGCTCCACGATGTCGGCAAGTGCGTGGACAAGAGCATCGAAGGCCCGCATGCCCTGCTCGGGTACGAGATCGCGAAGAAATATGGCGAGCATCCGGTGGTTGCCAATGCGATCGGGTCGCACCACGAGGACATCCCGATGGAATCGCCGATCGCGGCACTTGTGCAGGCCGCGGATGCGATCAGCGGCGCCCGTCCGGGTGCCCGGCGTGAATCCGTGGAAGGCTACGTGAAACGCCTCGAGAAGCTGGAAGAGCTGGCGCAGTCGTTCCGCGGCGTGTCCAAGACCTATGCGATCCAGGCCGGACGTGAGGTCCGCGTGGTCGTCGAACAGGACAGGGTGGACGACGTGCACGCCGATCAGCTCGCGCACGATATCAGCAGAAAGATCCAGGAAGAGATGGAGTACCCCGGGCAGATCAAGGTGACGGTGATCCGCGAGTACCGTTCGGTCGCGTATGCCAAGTAAGCGCGACTTCCTCCGCATCGGGGTGACCGGTGGTATCGGGGCGGGGAAGAGCGAAGTGTGCGCGGCATTCGCCCGCAAGGGGCGGGTGGTCCTCGCGGCGGATGCGATCGCCCGGCTCCTGATGGAGAACGATCCGTCGGTCAGAAAGCGTGTCGCCGCCATTTGCGGGTCCGGTGCGTATCACCCCGATGGGACAGTGAACGTTCCGCATGTCGCACGGGAGATCTTCGGTGATGAAAAGAAGCGGACGCGCCTGGACGCGGTTGTCCATCCTGCCGTGCTCCGGCGGATCACGAAGGAGATCGCTGCGCTCGCCGATGACCGTCGCCGTCCGTACGTGATCATCGAAGCGGCGTTGTTATATGAAAGCGGCATGGAGAAGGATCTGGATGCGGTCCTCGTGGTCCATGCGAGCGACACGGTGCGGATCGATCGCGTGCTCGCGCGTGGGGGCATGACGCGCGATGAGGTGGTGAGCCGCATGGAAGCCCAGATGCCGGCAGACGAGAAGCGTGCAAACGCTGACTTCGTGATGCTGAATGACGGTCCGCTGGCATCCATCGCGGACCGTGTTGCGTTCTTCGATGCGCTGTTCACGGCGATGGCCGGTTGATTCTCCCGGAGAAATTTATTACGTTAGCGTCAGATGTACGGTAGAGTGCATTGCAGCGGTACCATTCCATTCACTTTTTGTAGAGGGATCCATGAAGAAAACACTCGCTCTCGTTCTCGTTCTCGCGTTCGCATTCGGCCTTGCACAGGCTGGCGACAATGCCAAACCGATCCAGAAGGCAGGCAGCACGGCACTTCTGTTCGACCTCAGCGGGCTCGCGAATCTCGGTGCTGGTAACTTCCAGGGCGGTCTCGGCGTGAAGTATTACATCGCCAATGGTTTCTCGGCACGTCTGGGCCTCGGCTTCAATTCGTCCAGCACCACGACGAAGAACCCGGTGACACCCACCCCGGCAAACCAGCTGGATGAGAGCAAATACACCAGCACCAGCTTCACGGTCGCTCCGGGCATTCAGTACAACGTGGCCACCAGCAATGCCGTGATCGGGTACGTGGGCGCACAGGTTGCATTCACGACCGGCAGCCAGGAACGCAAAGGCAATGCGAACAGCTTCGGTACCGGCTTCACCAAGGACCACAGCTACAACGAATCCAACACCACGTTCGGCGTCGCCGCGTTCGTGGGTGTGGAATGGTTCGCATGGGACAACATCAGTCTCGCAGGCGAATACCGCTTCGGGTTCAGCACGACGAGCGGCAAGGCCGAATCCAAGACGGCCACGACCTCGACGAGCGCCGACGCTCCCAGCCAGACCTCACTGGGCCTGGGCTCCGCCAATGCCGGTGCATTGACCCTCGCCGTTTACTTCTGATCCGCCTGCGGGCGGTTTGACGGGGGGCGTTCCGGAGACGGGACGCCCCCGCGTGTATTCATCTCCCCGGGGTAGCATGACACACCGCTGTGATGTCCTCGTCATCGGCACCGGCATCGCCGGCCTCTCCTATGCTGTGCACGCTGCCCGGTTCGGCTCCGTCGCCATCGTCACCAAGAAGGAACAAGCAGAGTCGAATACGAACTACGCGCAGGGCGGCGTCGCCGCCGTGATGTCGCAGCTCGATTCCTTCTCGATGCACGTGGAAGACACCCTGGCCACCGGCGTCGGTCTCTCACACCGCGATGCCGTCGAGACCATGGTCCGGGAAGGACCCGACCGGTTGCGGGACCTGATCGCCATTGGCGCGCAGTTCACGTACGCCGGGTCACAGCTCGATCTCGGGAGGGAAGGGGGACACTCGACGAACAGGATCGTCCATGCGCATGACTTCACCGGTCGCGAGATCGAGCGTGCCCTCCTCCATGCGGTGACCACGAACCCGCGCATCACCATCTTCGAGAATCATGTCGGACTGGAGCTGATCACCGAACACCACGTCCATGGCAAGCGCCCCGACGGTCCGATCCACTGCTGGGGTGCCTACGTACTCAACACCGAGGAGCGCCGGGTCGATACGTTCCTGGCCCGCGTGGTGATGCTTGCCACCGGTGGCCTCGGCCAGGTCTATCTGCACACCACGAATCCCCCGATCGCGACCGGCGATGGGGTGGCCATGGCGTGCCGCGCTGGCGCCACGATCGGGAACATGGAGTTCATCCAGTTCCATCCGACCACGCTGTTCAACTCCGGGTCACCGTCGTTCCTCATCTCCGAAGCCGTCCGCGGGTTCGGTGCCGTGCTGCGCGCGGCGAATGGGGAGGAATTCATGCATCAGTACGATCCCCGGAAGGAACTGGCACCGCGCGATATCGTGGCGTACGCGATCGATACGGAACTCAAGAAACGGGGCGATGATCACGTGCTCCTGGATCTCCGGCACCTTCCCGCGGACCAGGTCCGCGAGAAGTTCCCGCACATCTACAACACCTGCCTCGAGAAGTACAAGCTGGACATCACCCGCGAGCCCGTTCCGGTCGTTCCCGCAGCGCACTATTCGTGTGGTGGGGTGGTGACGGACATCGACGGACGGACGAGCATCGGTGGACTCTTTGCGGCAGGCGAAGTGAGCATGACCGGCGTTCATGGCGCGAACCGGCTGGCGAGCAATTCACTGCTCGAAGCACTCGTGTTCTCCGACCGTGCATGCCGCGTGACGGCCGGGCTCCTGCAGGAGAAGGGGGACCCGCTCCCGGATGTCGGTCCGTGGGACGACAGTGGCACGCTCAACAGCGAGGAGTGGATCCTCATCGCCCATAACCGGCGCGAGATCCAGCAGATCATGTGGGACTACGTCGGGATCGTCCGGTCCAACCTGCGCCTGGAGCGGGCCCTGCGCCGCATGGAGCTGATCCGTGAAGAGGTGGAGGATTTCTATAAGCGGACGCGCGTCACGGAGGGGCTGATCGAACTGCGCAACCTTGCACAGTGCGCCACCCTGGTGATCCGGTGTGCCATGCTCCGGAAAGAGAGCCGTGGGTTGCATGTGACCACGGACTACCGCGGACGGAATGACGGAGAGTACCAGCGGGATACGATCCTTCCGTAACTGCTGCGCCTCGGCCGGGCGGAAGAAGTCGAAATGCCCGAATCGGCCCGAAATCGCTTACCTTGACTATAGTGGCCAAAATGGATATATTTTCACATGTCATACGCCACGCGCACTTCCGTCAAGACTCACCGGCAGGTCGAAAACTCTCAGTATCGCAAGACAACCCTGGAGAACGGTGTCCGGGTTGTGAGCGAGTCGATCCCGCACGTACGCTCGGTCTCCATTGGGATCTGGGCGAATGTCGGATCGCGGGATGAGGGCCCCACCCAGAACGGCATCAGCCACTTCCTCGAACACATGGTGTTCAAGGGGACGAAGAACCGGAATGTCCGGGAGATCGCGCAGAGCCTCGAATCCCTCGGCGGCTATCTCAACGCGTTCACGACCAAAGAACAGACCTGCTTCTACGCCCGTGTGCTCGACACGAACATCGGCGAAGCAATGGATGTCCTCACCGATATCGTCCTGCACGCGACCTTCGACAAGAAGGAAATGGAACGCGAAAAGCAGGTCGTCATCGAAGAGTTGAAGAACGCCGAGGACGATCCCGAAGACATCATCCATGACTATTTCGAGCGGTCCATCTTTCCGGACCACTCGCTGGGGTACCCGATCATCGGGACGGAAGAGAATGTGCGCCGATTCCGGCAGGATGACCTCCGCTCACATATCGCGCGGCACTATCAGTCCGACCGTATCGTGGTCTCCGCCGCTGGCAACGTCGATCACGACTCTCTTGTCCGTCTCACCCGCAAATACTTCCACCGCGTGCGGAAGAGCTCGGGGGACCATCTCCGTATCGCGGGACCGGTACGGTCCGGGAAGGGCGATACCGTGGAATACCGGCGCCCGATCAATCAGGCCCACATCTGCCTCGGGACCCTCGCGTATAGTATCGGGCACCCCGACCGCTACACGTTGATGTTGACGAATGCCCTGTTGGGCGAGGGGATGAGTTCCCGGCTGTATCAGACGATCCGCGAGAAGCACGGCATGGCGTATACCGTCTACTCGTTCGTGAATCTCCTGAGCGACACGGGCGTGTTCGGCGCGTATCTGGGCACGGACAGGAAGAACATTCAGAATGCGATCGGCCTCGTGTACAAGGAGCTCGACCGCCTGAAGCGCCGGCCGGTGCCGCTGGCGGAATTGAACCGCACCAAGTCGCAGATCAAAGGCACCCTGATGCTCGGACTCGAAAACATGTCGGGGCGAATGATCCGGCTGGGCAGTGCCGAGCTGTACGTCGAGCGGTACGTGTCCCTCGACACGATCCTCTCGTGGGTTGATGCCGTGACACCGGAGGACATCCTGCGTGTTGCGAATGACGTGTTTGACGAAAAGCGTTTTTCATCCGTGATCATACGACCTGCCTGATACTGAACCATGATAACTGTGAATGACCTCAACCCCCGGTTGCTCCACGCGCAGTATGCCGTGCGTGGGCCGATCGTGCAGCGCGCCCAGGAGATGGAGGCGCAGGGTCACAAGATCATCTACTGCAATATTGGCAACCCCCAGGCCCTGAAACAGCAACCCCTGACGTACCTGCGCCAGGCGCTGAGTCTGCTGGAGAACCCTGCGTTGCTGGAGAACGCTGCGGTGGTGGCGGAGTATCCGCCCGACATCGTCGCGCGGGTCCGGATGCTGTTGCAGAAGCATCCGTTCGGCACCGGCGCCTACACGCAGAGCCCGGGGATCCCGTTCGTGCGGCAGGCCGTTGCCGACTTCATCCAGAAGCGCGATGGTGTCAAGGCGGACAAGGAGCACATCATCCTGACGGACGGGGCGAGCAAGGGTGTGCAGGCCGTGTTGACGGCGCTGCTGAAGACCCCCCAGGACGGTGTGATGGTGCCGATCCCGCAATATCCCCTGTACAGTGCGAGTCTCGCGCTCTACGGTGGCCGGCAGATCGGCTATTACCTGGACGAGGACAACCGCTGGCAGTTGAACCAGGAGATCCTCGAAGCGAGCATCGTGAAGGCAAAGGCAGCAGGGACGCATCCGGTGGCGATCGTCGTGATCAACCCGGGGAACCCCACCGGTGCCGTGCTCTCGCGCGAGAACATGGAGATGATCGTGCGCTTCGCGCGTACGCATGCCCTCACGATCATTGCCGATGAAGTGTACCAGGAGAACGTGTACGCGAAAGGACTCCGGTTCCAGTCCTTCACCCGGGTGATGGGGGAGATGGGGGTGTCGGACATAACGCTCTTCACGCTGCATTCCGTCTCCAAGGGCTTTCTGGGGGAATGCGGGCACCGTGGCGGGTACCTGGAATTGCGGAACATCCCTGAGGATGTGCTTGCGCAGTTCATCAAACTGCAATCGATCAGCTTGTGCGCGAATGTGAGCGGCCAGTTTGCCACCTACTTCATGGTGGCCCCCCCGCAGGAGGGAGAAGCAAGTTTCTCCACCTACATCCGTGAACGGGATGCCATTCTGGCAGCGCTGAAACGAAAGGCGGAGATCCTCGGCGAGGGGATCAACCGCATCGCGGGGATGACCGTGGATATCCCGCAGGGTTCGATGTATGCCTTCGTCCGCTTCGAGCTTCCACCCGACCGCACGGTGGATGTCTCCCGGCTGTCGGCGGAAGAGCGGGAACTGCACGACGCCCGGCGCGATTCGGCATATTGCCTGTCGCTCCTGGAGGAAACAGGGATCTGTGTGGTGCCGGGGTCCGGGTTCGGACAGAAAGCCGGGACTTTTCATTTCCGCACGACGTTCCTGCCGCCGCAGGATGAGATCGAGCGTCTTGTCGAACGGCTGAAGACGTTTCATGAGAAGTATGTCCACGTTCTGGAAGAAGCGTGACTATGGCGAAGATCACTGTAGATGGGAAGCACTTCGATGTTGAGGACGGACGCACGATCATTGAGGCGGCCCGGGAGAACGGCATCGAGATCCCGCATTTCTGCTGGCACCCGAAGCTGTCCGTGTCCGGCAACTGCCGGATGTGTCTTGTCGAGGTAGAGAAACTTCCCAAGCTTGTCATCGCCTGTGCCACGCGCGTCGTGGATGGGATGGTGGTGCACACGACGAACCCCCGCGTGGTGAAGGCGCGCGAGGCCGTGATGGAATTCCTGCTCATCAACCACCCGCTGGACTGTCCGATCTGCGACGAAGCGGGTGAGTGCAAACTGCAGGACTATGCGTATGCGCACAGCACGGGCGCGAGCCGCTTCACGGAAGACAAGGTCCACAAACCGAAGCGTGTTGAACTCGGTCCGCGGGTCATGCTGGACACGGAACGCTGCATCATGTGTTCGCGGTGCGTCCGGTTCTGCGCGGAGATCGCCGGGAAGCCGCAGCTGACATTCTCGCAGCGTGGCGACCGTGTGGAGCTGACGACATTTCCGGGTGAGCAGCTGGACAACCCGTACGCGATGAACACGATCGACATCTGTCCCGTGGGCGCGCTCACGAACCGCGATTTCCGTTTCAAGGCACGGGTCTGGGAGATGTCATCGACGGAGACCGTCTGCCCCGGGTGTGCCCGTGGCTGCTCGATGTATACGTGGGTGCGGAACAACGAGATCCTGCGTCAGACCCCGCGCTACAATCCGACCGTGAACGACCACTGGATGTGCGATCAGGGGCGTCTCGAGACGTTCCGGCATGTGAACGCCGACGACCGGATCAAGGCACCGCTCATCAGGAAGGAATCGGAGTGCGTCGAGGTCGGGTGGGACGAGGCGATCGCGCGCACCGCGTCCGAATTCAGGGTCTACCGGAAATCGGAGGTCGCCGTGTTCGGCTCTGCCCGCGCAACGAATGAGGACCATTTCCTCCTCCAGAAATTCGCGCGCGAAGTCCTGGGAACCAGGCAGGTGATCGTGTTGCCCCATATTGTGCCGGATGCGGAGGACGCCGTACTGCTCCGTGCAGACAAGACCCCCAACGCCCGCGGGGTGGCTGCGATCGGCGCGGCGGCGCCGACGGCTCTGGCCGATGTGCTCCGGCGCATCGAGGCGGGGGAGATCCGGGCTGCGTTCGTGATGGAAGACGATATCGCCGCCGATCCGGCGGTCGCAGCGGCTCTGCCGAAGCTGGATTTCCTTGCAGTGCACGCTTCGAACGAATCGGAAACCACCCGGTTGGCCGATGTGGTCTTCCCGGCGGCCACGTTCGCGGAACGAAACGGCACGTACACGAACTTCCAGGGGGTCGTGCAGCGGATCCGACCCTCGGTGACCACGCTGGACCAGGACCGGGCGTCCGATGGGCTGGCGATGAGCCGGTGGGACAGACTCGGGACGGCGTTCGATCGCTGGGGCCGTGGTGCCAGGCGTGATGCCCGGCCGGGGTGGAAGGTGATCGCAGGGATCGCGTCCGTCATGGGCATGAAGTACAAGTACCTCCAGGCAGAGGATGTGTTCGCAGAGCTGGCAACGGTGGTGGAGGCATTCAAAGGCATGACCTATCGTTCGGTGGGCAGCCGCGGGCAGATGCTCGCGGCGGCACGGGAACAGACGGTCCGCTCCTGAACACGGCATAGGAAAGAAGGTCCCCGGTCATGGAATTCGTCATCATCGCTCTCGTGAAGATCGTCATCGTGCTGCTGGTCATCCTCACGACCGTCGCGAACCTGGTGTACATGGAACGCCGCATCAGCGCGTTCATCCAGGACCGCATCGGACCGAACCGCGTTGGTCCGTGGGGATTGCTGCAGGCCCCGGCGGACGTCCTGAAATTGTTCATCAAAGAAGACATCGTGCCGGCCCAGGCGAACAAATTCGTGCACACGCTCGCCCCGGTCATCTCGATCACCGTCGCGCTGAGCACCTTCGCCGTGGTCCCGTTCGGGAACACGATCACGGTGTTCGGTCAGGAGATCCGGTTGATCATCGCGGATGTCAACATCGGCATCCTGTATGTCCTGGCAATGACATCGGTCGGTGTCTACGGTCTGACGCTGAGCGGATGGGCATCGAATAACAAGTATTCGCTTCTGGGTGGTCTCCGGTCGTCGGCACAGATGATCAGCTATGAGCTCTCCATGGGGCTCTCGGTGGTCGGCGTGATCATGATCGCCGGGACGCTGGAGCTCGACCGGATCGTCGAACTGCAGTCCGGGTTCGCCTGGAACGCGCTGCTGACGCCGATCGGCTTCATCACGTTCGTGGTCGCTTCGTTCGCGGAGACGAACCGCCTGCCCTTCGATCTTCCCGAGGCCGAGCCGGAGCTGGTCGGCGGCTACCACACGGAATACAGCGGCATGAAATTCGGGTCGTTCTTCATGGCCGAATATGCCAACATGATCACGTCGAGCGCGGTGATCGTCACCCTGTTCCTCGGCGGGTGGCAGATCCCGTACGCCGAGACGTGGGGACTGCCCGCCTTCTGGCTGAGCATCCTGCAGGTGCTGGCGTTCGTTGTGAAGGTGGGAGCCATGCTCGTGTTCTACATGTGGATCCGCTGGACGATCCCGCGGTTCCGGTATGATCAGCTCATGAACCTGGGATGGAAAGTGATGCTGCCGCTGGCGCTGCTCAATGTGGTGATCACCGGCGCATGGTTGTGGTGGTTCGGGCACTGAGCCCGTCGGAGTAACAGGAGAACAACCGGCAATGCACGAGTCGCAGACACAGGCAGCACCGCAGGTCCGCAGCAAGGACCTGACCTTGTTCCAGAAGACGTACATCCCGGAGATCGTGAAGGGGATGGTACTCACGCTGAAGCACATGTTCCGTCCGAAGTTCACGCGCCAGTATCCCGAGGAACGCTGGAACCCGCCGTCGTCGTTCCGGGGGCGTCCGGTGCTGGTGGAAGAGGCGGGCGTGGAGCGGTGCGTTGCGTGCGGCCTGTGCGCACGTGTCTGTCCGGCCCTCGCGATCGAGGTGCAGGCTTCGGAGACCGAGTTGCCGAAGGAACGGTATCCGGTCCGCTTCGAGATCAACATGCTCCGCTGCATCTTCTGTGGCTTCTGCGAAGAGGCGTGTCCGGAAGAGGCGATCGTGATGAGCGATGAATACGAACTGGCCTTCCTGAAAACGGAGGATGCGATCTTCGGGAAGGACCGGCTGCTGATGTCGACCGACAGACTGAAGACGCGTCTCGAGTTCCTGCGTCAGGCGCGGTAGGCGGGCACCCGGACAGAACGTCCCATGGAAACCTTCTGGATCGAGTTCATTGGCGTCATCCTGCTCGTCCTTCTTGTTGCCTTCTTTTCGGCAGCGGAAGTGTCGGTCCTTGCCACGCGCAAAAGCCGGATGCAGGAACTGGCCGATGAGGGGAACGCCGCAGCGGCGATCATCCTCGGCTTCCAGACCAACCCCGAACATTTCCTCGCGACGGTTCACGTCGGCAACATCTTTGCGATGATCCTTGCCTCCGTCCTCGGCGGCGTGATCGGGTTTCAGGTCATTGTCCCCGCCCTGGAGACCAGCTCCAGCCCGTGGGTCGTGGAGATGAGCAATTGGATCGCACTGGTCGCGATCGTGGTCAGCGTGGGATCCCTGGTGGTGATCTTCGGCGAGCTCGTCCCGAAATCCCTGGCATTGCGCTCCGCAGAACCAGTGGCCCTCGCCCTTGCCGGATCCATCCGTTTCTTTGCGTCCGTGTTCCGCATCCCCGCCCGGACCATGACCTTCGCCAGTAATATCGTGCTGCGTCCGTTCAAGGACACGACCACGTTCACCGAGTCCCGCATGTCCGAAGAGGAATTCAAGCTGATGCTTGAAGAGGGGACCAAATCGGGGGTGATCGACAAGACCGAGCACCGCCTGATCACGAGCATCTTCGAGTTCACCGAGACCACCGTGCGCGAGGTGATGGTGCCGCGCCCGGATGTGGTCGCCGTGAACATCACGACACCCCGGGAAGAACTCGTGCGCATCGTGCTGGAGGAGGGGTATTCACGGCTCCCGGTCTACAAGGACAGCATTGACCAGATCAAGGGGATCGTCTACACCAAGGATCTCCTCGGCCTCCTGGAGTACCGCAACGTGATCATCCTCCAGGATATCCTCCGTCCGCCCTTCTTCGTCCCCGAAGGCATGAAGATCTCCCAGCTCATGCAGGAGCTGCAGCGCCGCAAGCTCCACATGGCGGTCGTGAAGGACGAATTCGGCGGGACCGAGGGGATCATCACGATGGAGGACATCATCGAGGAGATCGTCGGGGAGATCCACGATGAGTATGACGAAGAGCTGAAGGACGTGGAACAGACGGCGGAAGGAACATTCCTGCTGAACGGCCGACTGTCGATCTTCGAGTTCAACAAACGGTTCGCGGCGGAGATCCCCGAGGATGCCGGGTTCGAGACCATCGGCGGGTTCCTTCTTAAACTCGCCGGCCGCATCCCTGACGTCCAGGAAGTGATCCCCTACAAACACATGGTCTTCACCATCGTGCGGAAGAGCCAGCGCAGGATCCGTATGGTCACCGTGAAGATCTCCGGTCCGACATGACCGTTCCTCCGACGGCAGCATCGCAGCCCGTGGTGTCCGTGGTGATCGCGACGTGGAACACGCGCGATCTCGTGTGCGGGGCACTCGATGCGCTTGCGCACTCCGTGTTCTCCGGCTCCATCGAAGTGATCGTGATCGACAACGGATCGCACGATGGCACGACGGATGCCATCAGGGAGCGTTTCCCCGGCACGGTGCTCATCCGGAATGCCGCGAATACCGGTTACGCCCATGCGAACAATCAGGGCATCGCCGCGGCGCGGGGACGTTTTGTCCTGCTCCTCGGGAGCGATACGGAGGTGCGCCCGGCGACGCTGCAGATCATGGCCGGGTTCCTTGAGACACACCCTGACGCGGCGGCGGTCGCGTGCCGACTGGTGAACCCGGACGGCTCACCGCAAATGTCCTGCCGCCGCTTCCCGCGTTTGAGAGATGCCGTCGCGACGTATCTCTCGCTGCACATCCTGGCGCGACGCTATACGATGCATGGATTCGACTTCTTCGCGACGCAGGAAGTGGATCAGCCCGCGGCGACATGTCTGATGGTCCGCAGGGAGGTCCTGACCGCCTTGCGGGGATTCGATGCTTCCTACAGGATATTGTACAATGATGTCGATCTGTGCAAACGGCTCCGCGACACGGGGGGGAGGATCTTCTTCACGGGCGATACCGAAGTCCTCCACTACGGGAGCGTGACGACTCGATCTGCCCCGGCAGGCGTCCGGATGGAGATGTATCGCAATATCCTCCTGTACTTCCGCCGCAACCGGGGCCCGGTCGCACACTGGGTCCTTGCCCCCGTGCTCAGCGTCCGGCTGTTCATCGTGACCCGCTCGGTGCGGGCATTCTCCTTGCTGACAGTCCCACGAGAGGAAGCGAACCGGCCATGATCGGCGAAGAGATCCGGGCGAGTGTCTTCCGGGACACGACGAAACTGTATCTTGACTATCCCCAGCACATCGTTGCACCGCCCCTGATCAGGTTCGTGCGGAAACATGCGTCCGGCCGCATCCTGGACCTGGGCTGTGCCACAGGGAACTATTGCCTGCACCTCAAGGGGCTCGGGTATGATATCGCGGGAGCGGACGTGCAGCCGGAATACGTCCGGATCGCGAAGAGCAGGGGCGTCGAAGCATACCTGATCGACGCCCGCGTGCCGCTGCCGGACCGGTCGTTCGACACCGTTCTGCTGTTCGAGGTCCTGGAGCATCTGCCGGATCCGGTGGCCGTGCTCACGGAGGCGCGGCGGTTGTGCCGCGGTACCGTGCTCCTGACCACCCCGAACAGCGGCGGCATCGATGCCCTGCGGGAACAGGGTCTGCTGTTCGAGCACTTCGCGGATATGGACCACAGGAATTTCTTCACGCAGGGATCGCTGGAGACCCTGCTGAGCTCCGTGTTCACGGACGTCACCGTCCGGAAAGGGAACGGGATCAACCCCCTGGGAGTGTTCCCTTTCGCACCCATCCGGTTCGCGGGCAAGGTCGCTGCCCGGCTGCACCTGATCCCGCCGGCGTTCCACTTCCGGCTCTATGCCGTGGCACACGTGTAATGGGCGCGCCTGCCGGCAACCTCTCCTCGTCACGGGCGGTGGTCCGTAGCGGCGTGTACAACCTGTTCGGATTCTTCGCGTCCGCTGCGTACATGTTCCTCATCGTGCCGGTGGCGGTGAGCTACCTCGGTCAGGAGCAGTACGGACTCTGGACGACCATTGCGGCGGTGACCGCATACATCGGGCTCGCGGATTTCGGCATGAGCACTTCGTTCGTGACGTACATCGCGCGGTTCGTGACCACCGGGCAGTACGACCAGGCATCGCGCGTGGTGCACTTCGGACTGCTGTTCTATGCTGCCGTGAGTCTCGTGCTCATCGCCGGCACGCTCGCGCTGTTTCCGCTCGGCTTCTCGGTGCTGCGCATCCCCGCTGAGCAGGCGCTGGTTGCACGCGATGCCCTCGGCCTCATCCTGCTCACGTTCGCACTGACCTCCACGGGCAGTGTGCTGACAAATGCGCTGGCAGCCGTCCAGCGAATGGACGTGGTGAACGGTGTCGCATCGATCGCGCTTGCCGTGAAATTCGGCGCGATCATCGCCGCGCTGGAGGCAGGGTGGGGGTTGCGAGGACTCCTGGGCGCGGACCTTGCGGTGACGGCGCTCACCGTCCCCGTGGTGGTCGGGCTGACACGCCGGCACATGCCGTATCTCTCGTTCCGCTGGCAGGGGTATGACGGTGCGCTGATGCGCTCACTCGTACGGTTCGGTGCCCAGATGCAGGTCAGCCGGCTCTCGGATATGGTGCTGGCGAATTTCGATAAGCTCCTCCTCGCCCGGTTGTCCGGCCTGTCCGTCGTGGCGACGTATGATTTTGGCTCGAAACCCGCGGGGCGATTGCGTCAACTCCCCGCGACCGCGATCACATCACTCGTGGCGGCCGTCTCCGCATTGGATGCCGAGGCGAATGAGGACCGGATCCGCGCCGCACTCATCCGCTCCACGCGATACCTGGCGATCGTCTCAGCCCCGCTGTTCGGTTTCTGCATCATCTTCGCGGAACCACTCGTGGAGGTGTGGCTCGGACCGGGACAGACCATGGCGGCGATGGCGTTGCGCATTCTCTGCGCGGCCTTCTTCGTGAGTGCAGTGGTCAGCGCACTCTCGATGATCTCGATCGGACGGGGAGAGCCACAGTTCCAGATGCGCGCGATGCTGGCGCAAACCGTTGTCAATATCGCATTGTCCACGACCCTCGTCCTGCTCTTCGGATTCTATGGCGCCGTCACGGGGACAGCAACGGCGACGCTCTTCGGGGCGCTGCTCTTCTTCTGGATGTACGGCCGGAAGGTCCTGGACCGTCCTCTGCGGGTGCTTGCGGGAATACTTGCACGCCCCGTTGCCTGTGCCGTCGCGTCGGGTGCCGTTGGCTGGATCGCGTTCGCAGGAGTCTCTGCCCTGATCGGACCGGCAGGACGTGGTGCTCTTGCGGTCGCGCTTGCTGCCAGTGGCGCGATGTTCCTCGTCGTGTATGCGGGACTCCTGCTCTGGTCCCGCACAGTGAATGCGGATGATGCAGGATTCCTGAAAGGCGTCCTGCCCGCACGTGTCGCTGCACTCCTCGCCCGTCGGGCGTGATCAGCCGGACGGAATGCGCCGGATATGTCCACCAACTCAGAATGCGTATGAACGGTACATTTGATGCATCACTCCACACTCTGGACCTGGGCCTCTTCCAGGCGATCCCGTCCCAGCTGAGCGACGCGGACAAACGTTCACTCCTTGCCGTTCAGAAGGGGGTCCGCTCACGTTCCACGTCCTATACGTACCTGGAGATCGGGTCCCATCTCGGGGGCAGCATCCAACCGCATCTGCGTGATCCGCGCTGCGGCCGGATCTACTCGATCGATCCGCGCCCCGAAACGGTGGCCGACGATCGGGGAGAGACGATCCTGTACCCGAAGAATTCCTCGGCGCACATGCTGGACCTTCTCCGCGGGGTGCAGGCGGACCGTCTCGACCGGATCACCGTGTTCGACACTGATGCGCGTCAGGTGCCATCGTCCGTGATCGAACCCCGGCCGGATATTTGCTTCATCGACGGGGAACATACCGATCAGGCCGCACGATCGGACTACGCGTTCTGCCGGCCGCTGGTGGCCGACAATGGCGTGATCGTCTTCCATGATGCGAACATCATCTACCAGACGTTGCAGCAGATCGTCAGGGAACTCGAAGCGGAGAAGACCAGGTTCTCTGCCTACGTCCTGCCCTCCGCGGTGTTCGTGATCGAGTTCGGGGCTTCGTCCTTGTACGACACCGAGGACTTCCGGACGCTCTTGAGGCGCAATGCTGATGCATACTTCTATGGACTGGATTCGATGGAGCACTACCGGACGGTGTACAACCGTCGTGCGATCAAGTTCCTCCGGGATGTCTACCGGAGGTATAGCGCGTTGCGCCGGAAAGCAGGGAAGTGATCAGGCGATGATCTCCTCCACTCCATGCGACCCGGCGTGCGCCCGGCGCGGGCCACGACGATGACCGAAGCGATCCATCCCGAGCTGCACAGTGGATCGGACGCGGGCGGACAGCCCGGGTCCCGCGGAATCGTGCCGCGCGCAGCCGCTGTCGGACTGGTGCTCATCGTGAGTACGGCCCTGAACGTACTGAACAGGCAGTATACGCTCGACGATGCGCTCATCTACTACCGGTATGTTCAGAACGCCATCTCCGGGCACGGCCTGGTCTACAACTGGGGGGAGTATGTCAACGGCCTCACGTCTCCCCTCTACACGTATCTCTCGCTTGCCTTCGCCTTCGTGGTTCGCGATGTGGCGTTGTCACAGATGGTCCTGGCGTGGTTGCTGCTCTCGGGATCTGCAGTGACCGTGCTGTTCCTCCGGCCGGGACGCGGGCCGTTAACCCCGGGACCGGTCTTTGCGGCGCTCGGGATCGTGAGCATGCGGTACTTTTACTCCGTGGTCGGGCTCGAGACCCCGCTCTTGATGTTCCTGCTCGCCCTGGCGCTCGCTCTGTTCCTTCGAGGTCGGACCGCCTCCTGGATGATCGCTGCAGCGCTCCTGCTCCTCACACGGGGAGAATCCTTGTTCCTGGTGCTCGCGCTCGTCGCCGCTCATGTTCGTCTGCACCGGCCATTCCCGGGATGGAGACTCTGGATCATCCCCGTGGCGATTCTCGCAGGACACTACACATTCAACGTCGGCTATTTCGGGTCCCCGTTCCCCGCAACACTTCTGGCCAAGATCCAGCAGGGGGAATCCGGCCTCTGGGAGACGGGGCGCTGGGGAAAGCATCTGATCTTCCTGAGCGTGGGCTATCACTTCGAGCGGTACTTCGCGGGTAGCGTGATACTCCTGGCCGCGCCCGTCCTTCTTGCTCTGGGAGGGATCATTGCCGGCCGGCGGGAGATCCTGACCCAGGTGATCGTTGTCTTCCTGTTGCTCTACACGGCGTTCTATGTGGCACTCAGTATCCCGAACTATCACTGGTACTACGCTTCGTACTACTTCTTCATGTTCGTCCTCGCCGGAGGATGCATCGATGCATGCTTCTTCCGGCGAGAGCGGTTGCCGGCAGGCCCGGGGGATCGCGTGGCCGGCGTACTCATGACGCTGCTCTGTGCGGGTCTTCTCATCTGGCAGACAGCTTTCTCCGTCCGCGAACTGCCTCACGCAGGAGGGTATGGATCGTATACAGAGATCGCTCTCTGGATCAAGCACCACACACCACCGGACGCGAAGATCGCAACGGCGGAGATCGGGCATGTCGGTTGGTTCTCGGACCGGTATATCATCGATATCCTTGGTCTCGTGAGTCCGCCGAACGCCGCCCTGATCGGTCAGCGCAAGTTTGATGCATGGTTGCAGTATTACACGCCGGACTATATTCTGGTTCACGACCCGCTCTGGAAGCATGAGGTCAGCGCGGAGGGGTTGCTTGCCCGTGGACTCTTCACCGATACGCCCGGATTTGCATTCCCGGGGTACCGTCTTCTGACCGCGGTGTCGGTTCATCCGGACAGCGTCTTCCGCGGTGATCCGGGAGAGCGACCGTGAGCAACGTGAACGAAGGCCTCCAGGAACCTGCGGGGGGACTGAGGGATCTGATGCCACCGTGCATCTCGGTCATCATCGTGAATCTGAACACGCGCGCATTGCTCGATGCCTGCCTTGCGTCCGTGGAAGGGGAGCGATCCACGATCTCGATCGAGACGATCGTGATCGACAATGGATCATCCGATGGCAGCGTGGGCATGGTCGAGGCGAAGTATCCGGCGACCATTCTTGTGAAGAATTCCCGGAATCAGGGGTTCGCCCGTCCGAACAACGAAGGCCTCCGGCGTGCCCGGGGAAAGCACCTTCTCCTCCTCAACTCTGACACGGTGGTCCGGCCGGGTGCATTCCGCATCCTTGCCGACTTCCTCGATGCGCATCCGGATGCGGGTGCGTGTGGGCCCCGGCTCATCTATCCGGACGGCCGGCTGCAGTACTCCGCCAAGGGGTTCCCGACGCTCTGGACTCATTTTTGCGACATGACGGGGCTTGACCGCCTTTTTCCTGGATCAGCCCTCTTCGGGAGCGGTGAACTCCGGAGTTTCGATTATGAACATCCGGGGACGGCAGACCACTTGATGGCAGCCGCCTTTCTCGTGCGCAGAGAGGCCTATGAGGCGGTTGGGCCGTTGGACGAACGCTTCGCCATCTATTATAATGACATGGATTGGTGTTACCGCATGGTCCATGCCGGGTGGAAGATCTGGTATGTCCCGGATGCCGTCGTGGAGCACCATCTCGGACAAACGGTCGGAGCGGTGAATAAACGGTTCACGCTCTTTACGATGCTGTACAACAACGTGATGTTCTTCTACCAGAAGCACTACGGCCGGGGTGCGATCGTCGTGTACCGCCTGCTCCTGGCCGGGGGGTTCGCCGTGCGCTCCGTGGCATGGACCGTGCGCGCCGCGCTGCGTCCCACCGACACGAACCGGCACATGCGGACATTCGCGGTGAAATCATTGCTGTTCGGTCTGGCGTTCTGGCGGCCAGCGAAGATCGAGGAGGTGTGACCATGGATATCCGCCGCGTGCTGAAATCGATGACCGTGGATTCCCGGAAAATGCTACGGATGTTCCGGTCGCTGGACCGCGAGGCGATCGCAGCCCATGTGATCGCCGGACGGGGGATCGAGATCGGGGGGTTGCACAACCCTCTCCGTGTGCCGAAGGGCGTGACGGTGCGCTACGTGGACCGTATGTCCGTGGACGACCTCCGGGTGCAGTATCCGGAACTCGCGGCGAAGGCGCTCACCTCCGTGGATATCGTCGACGACGGCGAAACGCTCGCGACATTGCGGGATGGGTCCGAGGACTTCATCATCGCGAACCATTTCCTGGAACATTGCGAAGACCCGCTCGGTGCATTGCTGGCCCATCAACGGGTGGTCCGGCCCGGCGGGATCATGTTCCTCTGCGTCCCGGACAAGCGCTTCACGTTCGATCAGGAGCGTGGGCTCACGAGCTATGACCACATCCTCCGGGATCACCGGGAGGGCCCGCTCTGGTCCCGGAGGGAGCACGTCCTGGACTGGGTGAAGCATGTGGAACATGTCGACGATCCGATCGTGCAGGAACGGCGCGTGGACCAGCTCCTGGCCGAAGGGTACAGCATTCACTATCATGTATGGACATTCGAAACCCTCGTTGCGATGCTGCTCCGCGCACGGGACGAGGTCGGACTTTCGGTCGACTTCGAGAGCTTTCTTCTTACCGACGGTGAGGTGATCGTTGTGCTCCGCAGGAGAACTGCGTGATGGCCTCCGGACCACCGCCGATCAGCATTGTGATCGTCCATTTCAACGGCACGGCACTTCTGGATGCGTGTCTTTCAAGCGTGTACGCGCAGCCGTACAGGCCTCTGGAGGTGATCCTCGTGGACAACGGATCATCGGACGACAGTCTTGCCATGGTGGCGCAACGGTATCCGGAGGTGCGCATCCTCGCTCAGGGCACAAACCTTGGTTTTGCCGAGGGGAATAACCGCGGAGTATCGGCAGCGACGGGCGAGTATGTCGTGCTGCTGAACAATGATACCGAAGTGACCGCCGAGTGGCTCCCGGGGTTGCTCGATGTCATGGCCGACCCGGGGGTCGCACTGGTGACCTCCCGGGTGGTGACCGATGGCGTGCCGGACCGTTTCTATGCCATGAACGGATCCCTGAACCCTCTTGGCTACAATATCATGCGCGTGTTCACGGACCTGAGCCGGATATTCTTCGCAGGCGGAGCGTCCGTGATGTTCCGGAGAAACGAGATCCCGCGCCCGTTCCTGCCGGAGTATTTCCTCTACCACGAAGACGTGTATCTTTCATGGCGCATGCGCCTGGAGGGTCGTGATGTGCGCATGGCCCAACGATCACTGGTCCACCACCGGGGGAGCGCCACGACAAAGACCCAGGCGAATGCGTTCGTGACCTTCTATCAGGAACGGAACAAGCTGCTGAATATCCTGCTGCTCTTCAGCGGTTGGACCATTTTCCGGCTTGCCCCGTTGCTGGCGCTCGAGGGGATCGCGAAGTTCACCGCGTCTGTGCTCTCAGGAAGGAAGTCGCCACGCGGGATCATCCGGGGCTACGGATGGATCGTGACTCATGCCGGGTGGATCCTGGCGAGACGCCGGGAGTTGCAGGCTGCGCGTGTCGTGCCGGACCGTGCGATCCTCCGGTGGATGAGTGGACGGTTGCTGGATGGCGACGGAGGGGTCGCGCGGCTTGTGAATGCGTGCGTGGGGCTGTATCTCCGGGGACTCGGGATCCGATGCCATGAGTGATCTCTCCATCATCATCGTCACGTGGAATTCGCGCCGCGACCTGGAACTCTGTCTGCCGTCGATCCGGAGCGGATGCGTGACGCACTCCTGTGAGGTCATCCTGATCGATAATGCCTCGCGCGACGACAGCGTGTCGTACGCCCGGCAGGTCCTTCCTGACGTGAAGGTGATCGCGAATACGGAGAACGCCGGCTTTGCCCGGGCGAACAATCAGGGGTTCCGGATCGCGACCGGACGCTACGTCTGCCTTCTGAATCCCGATACGGTGGTGCATGCGGGGGCGCTGGACACTCTCATCACGTGGATGGATGCGAAGGGCGATGAGACCTGGGCGTGCGGTCCCGGGCTGGCGAACGGCGATGGCACGCCACAGAGAACGGGAGTGCGTTTTCCGTCACTGTGGAACCTGTTCGTCGAGGCACTGTTCCTGGATCGACTCTTCCCGCGGTCGCTCATTTTTGGAGCACACCGGCAGTTGTATGCGCAGGGAACGGGACCGCGCGAGGTCGACTTCGTCCAGGGATCGTGCCTGATGATCCGCGGATCGGCGGTGAGATCGGTCGGCGGGCTCGACGAGGAGTTCTTCATGTACTTCGAGGAGACGGATTGGTGCAAGCGGTGTGCCGGGCGCGGAGGGCGTATCTTCCTTGTCCCAACGGCGTGCGTCACGCATTTCGGCGGCGGGACGGTGGGGCACTATGATGAGCGGCGATTGGTCTTCTATCATGAGAGTCTCTTCCGGTATTTCAGAAAGCATCATCATCGGCCCGAACGGGTCATCGTCCGCGGGCTCATCGTGGGACGCTCCGTGATCCGGCTCTGTGTGTGGGGAGCTGTCTGGCTCGCACGCCCCGCACTCCGGCGATCAGCCGGATCGGCGGTGATCGGGTATGTGAGGGTCATTGGCCTGTCCTGTGGGTTCTGGAGGCGTGGATGAGCGCTCCGTTCTTTTCCGTGATCATTCCGACGTTCAATCGGAGAGATTCGCTCCGGGGGCTTCTCCTGGCATTGGCGGAGCAGGAGGAGGTCCCCGGGGGATTCGAAGTGATCGTGGTGATAGACGGATCGACGGATGGAACGGCCGAGATGGCCCGTGCGCTTCATGTCCCGTATCGCCTCAGGCACATTGAGCGGGACAATGGAGGGGCGAGCAAGGCACGGAATGCGGGTGGGGGGATCGCGGAGGGTGCATATGTGGCCCTGACCGAGGATGATGTGTTGCCTGCATCCGATTGGTTGGCAAAGGCTTATGAAGTGTTGATGAAGCAGAATGTCGATATTCTCGAGGGCCGGACCGAATATCAGGGAACTGGTGGCAGCGTCAGACGCTTCGAGCCTCCGGGGATCGCGTCATTCATCCCCTGTAACCTGTTCATCCGGAGAAGTTGCTTCCTCGCGTCGGGGGGGTATGAGGGGGCGTTCTTCGACCGCGAGGCCGGGCTGTATTTCCGAGAGGATGCGGATCTTGGATTCAGGCTGTTGGATATGGGTTTTTCCATGTATATTGCTTCTGAAGTCCGGGTCACGCATCCACAGCAATTCAGCACACTGCGCGCGGCGTTGCGGCATGCCCGGCGCTATCAGTTCGATCCGCTCCTCTTCAAACGGCATCCTCGCCGCTATCGCCAATCCATCGAGGTGAAGCGGATCGCGGGCGTCACGGTGCACCGGCCGCAGCATTACGTTGCCCTCGTGGGTGGGTGTGGATCGGTCGCAGGTGCGCTCGGCCTCTTCGTGGGTGCTCCCTGGCTGGTGGCCGGGGGAATTGCGGCGGTCCTGCTCAGCGGCATCCTGTTCCGGTACAAGTATCATGGCACACGCGCATTTTCCCTGCGGGAAGCGGGAAGAACGATCGCGTTCACTGCCGTCCCCTTCGTCTATCTTGCCGCGCTGCTTCGTGGCTGCGTTCGCTACCGAACCATCGGCGTGTTATGGTGAGCCAGAGTATGCACCCTGAACGTCTCGGGCTGTTCGGAGGGACCTTCGACCCGCCGCATATGGGGCACCTGATCGTCGCTGCCCATGTCTGCGAGGAACTCGGGCTCGACCGCATACTGTTCATGCCCGCCATGACGCCGCCTCACAAACAGGACCGGGTCGTCTCGCCCGGTGCGGTGCGGCTTGCGATGGTGGAACGCGCCATCGCGGGTGATGACCGGTTCACCGTCTCGGATATGGAAGTGCGTCGTGGTGGAGTGTCGTACACCATTGACACCGTGCGGACGGTGCTCGCGGAGGCTCCCCGGACCGCGCTCACGGTGCTTATCGGCATGGATAACCTTGTGGACTTCGGCACGTGGCGTGATCCCGCCGGCATTCTGGCCCTTGCGCGCGTTGCGGTGATGACGCGTCCGGGCTATGTGGCGACGGGCGCAGGCGCTGTTTTCCTTCCACAGATGACGCTGTGTGAGGTGCCACACATCGGGATCGCAGCGCGCGAGATCCGTGATCGTGTGGCGGGAGGCAGGAGCATACGGTATCTCGTGCCCCCACAGGTGGAAGCATACATCCACGAACAGGGATTGTACCGGTGAAGCAGGCAGGAGAGTGGATGCTGAGTGCAGGGGCGTGCGTGCGACACGCGACGTGGATGTGGTGCCTCCTGGTCGCGTTGGCCATGGTATCCGCGGGATGCACGGAAAAGACGTGGCGCCCGGCAAGCGATAAAGTGTATACCGAGGCCGAACTCAATGGACTGAGGGGGCGCACGCGCGATGAGGTACGGGATCTCCTGGGCGAGCCGCGGGGGCTCTACACGATCGATGCGAAGGGTCGGTGGCACTATCCGCACATGAAGATCGAGGACCCGGAAACGAGGCAGCAGTTCGAAGCGACGGTATTGATCTATTTCTCACAACTGGGGGAGCACAGAGTCACGATCATCGACATCACGAAACGGACGGAATAGTCCAGGCAGAGCCCTATGGTGCGGTCGTCTCACGAAAGCAATGGCAAGCGGATCCTCGTCGTCGAAGATGGGTTGATCATGGCCCGGGATATCGAACGGCGTCTCCATACGATGGGGTATGGTGTCGCCGGACTCGCGCAGTCGGGCGAGGAAGCGATACGGATGGTCACACATGTCCGGCCCGATCTTGTGCTCATGGATGTGAGTCTGAAGGGCGGCATGGACGGGATCCAGACCGCGCAGAAGATCCGGGAATTGATGGACATCCCGGTCGTGTACGTGACCGCATATTCCGACGACGGGACGCTCGGGCGGGCGCGGGCGACGAACCCATTCGGGTATGTCCTCAAGCCTTTCGAAGAGAAGGAACTCCGCACCACGATCGAAATGGCTTTGTACCGCCATGGTCTGGACCGGCAGCTTCGCGAAAGCGAGCAGCGGTATCGCATGTTGTCCGAGCTGACGGGGTCGTTCGCCTACAGCCTTGCGATCGCACCGGACGGCACCACTCATGTTGAATGGGTCACGGAGGCGTTCGAACGGTTGACGGGTCTTTCGGCCAGCGCGATCATTCAGCACCACGACTATGTTCACCCCGAGGATGCCGACCGGCCGGCCCAGCGGATGAAGAAGCTTCTTGCCGGGGAGGGCACGGTTCAGGAATACCGGATCCGGCTGCGTGACGGGAGCTATCAATGGGTCCGGGATCATGCGCACCCTGTACCGCGGAAGCAGGGGGAGCCGCTGCGGGTGACGGGGTCGGTGCAGGATATCACGCAGAGAAAGACCGCGGAGGATCTTGCACAAGAGGGCGTGAAGCTCCGGGGCGATCGGGACAGCGCGATCGGCGGTCATGTACTGAGTGCCGGCAGGCGCGTGCTCCTCTTGCTCGAGTGTGGCATGTCCGCGCCGGGACCAAAGGACGATGAGGCCGCGGAGTTGGCCGATCATGTACGGCAGCTCATCCACATCCAGTCGGTGGTGTATGCATCCGGCCGCGGGCCGGCGGCTTCCTTCGGGAAGAACGTGAAGAACGTGGTCGCTGATGCCTTTCGCAGGGCGGGTGCCGGACGGATGACGTATACCGTTGAAGCGGGCAGCATCGATGCGGGGCAGGACACACTTGTCGACCTTTTGCTCATCGTGAACGGGCTTGTGGTGCATTCATTGCACGGCGGGGCTGGTTCGGGGAGGAAAGGGACGGTCGACGTGTCCGTGAGGACCGAGGCCAACGGCGCGATCGTGATCGGCGTTGACGATGAGAATCCTGCCGGGGGAAAGGAACTGGATGCGAAGAAACCGAAGAACCCCTCAGTGAGGTTCGTTCAGGAACTCGTCGACGGGCTACATGGGAAGATCGAGATACTGAAGGGGGAGGGGACGGCGGTGCGCGTCCGCATACCAAAGCCGGCTTGCGGTGGCTAATAATAGCCATCGACGAGAGTCCGTAGACCCCCGTCGATGGTTGGAAACCAACCCCCTGCCACATTCAGGAAAAGAACGCGAACCCCTGAACAGCGGTCAAATGTCCGTTTTGAGGTAGTACGGGAGGTTTCGCTTCATCTTCTCCCGCTGGGCCCGATATTGAGCCTCTTTCTTCCTGCATGAAGGACACCGGCGCATACTCGGGTTTCCGGGGAAATCCCTGCCGCATTGCCTGCAGATCGTATATGACGTCTTCTTTGTCATGGTACCCTCTTAACACCCCAACCCTGCAAATAGTTCATCGCACATCACTTTTTTTCGTGCCGGACCGCGATGGGCTTGAACCATCTCTCTTCGTGCGCCCGCGCACAGCATCACCTTCCCTCCTGTATTAGATTACCATCACCAAACATCGGTTTACGAACTAACACTTCTCTCTGAGAATTCTCATCACAAACAAGCGAGGCGCATCATGAAGACGCGCATTGTTACAATTGCTTCGGTCCTGGCGGCTCTGGTCTGCTTCAGGGCTGATCTCATGGCGGACCCCGGCTGGGTGCTCCAGGCCAGTGGTTCGGTCCACAATTTGATGGAAGTTCATTTCATCGATGCCACTGCAGGGCTTGCTGTCGGTGAAGGCGGGGCTATTCTGCGCAGCACCGATGGCGGCGCGACGTGGGACCTCGTCCCGAGCGGCGTGACAGCCATGCTGAACGCCGTGGAAATGGCGACGACGACGGTCGGGATCGCGGATGGTGCGGATGGGACCATCGTGAGGACCACCGACGGCGGACAAACATGGAACACCGTGTCCAGCGGATCGAATGCCATCCTCTGGGGTGCATGTTTCACCGACGATAAGAATGGCACGGTCGTGGGACAGGCTGGAACGATCCTGCGCACCAATGATGGCGGCCTGACGTGGAATCCTCAGAATTGTCCGACGAACGTGACGCTTTTTGAGGTGGAGTTCGTCGATGCACTCACGGGGACCGTGGTGGGACAGGATGGAACGATCCTGCGCACGGTGGACGGTGGGGCGCATTGGGTCGTTCAGGCGACCGGTGAGCCGGAGCTGGATTTCCATGCGGTGTTCTTTCTGAACGCCACAAAGGGGATCGCCGTCGGAGAACTGGGTCTGATCCGCGTCACGAGTGACGGTGGGGCCACCTGGACCAGCCAGGCGAGTCTGACGAACAACACGTTGCTCGCGGTCCACTTCTATGATGAGCTGCGGGGCACGGCAGTGGGCGTGAACGGGACCATCATTGCCACGACGGATGGTGGTGCCACGTGGGAAACGCAGAGCAGTGGCACTACCAGGACGCTGAACGAAGTGTTCTACTCTGCAGCAAACCGGATCGTCGCCGTTGGCGAAGGTGGGATCGTGTTGACGAAGACCCTGGAAAATGCGACCGGCGTCGACAATGGCGTGACCCCGCTCGCATTCGGACTCGACCAGAACTACCCGAACCCGTTCAATCCGTCGACCACGATCAGATTCCAGCTGCCTGCCGCCGGACATGTACGCATATCCGTGTTCGACATGCTGGGCAGGGAAGTCGCAGAGCTGGTCAATGAAACGATGGAAGCCGGTGGGCATGCGGTCTCCTTCCATGCGCCGACCGCCTCGAGCGGGATGTATGTGTACCGCATCACCGCCGGAGCCTATACCGCAGCACGGGTGATGACGCTTCTGAAATAGTATGGAGATCGGCGCATGCCTCCGGTTTGCGCTTCAGTGGTTTGCTGTGTACCTTGCTCATGGATCATCGGGCATGCACAGGACGGCAAGGGGAACCAATGGTGCACATGAAGAGCAACGTACGTCTGTGGTTGGTCGTGCTTCTCCTCGCGGGACTCTGCCCCGCGAGGGGACAGCAATGGGTTCTGCGATCGAGCGGCGTCACCGCCGATCTGATGGAAGTGAATTTCGGCGACTCGTTGACCGGCGTGGCGGTCGGCACGGGGGGCGCGATCGTTCGTACCACGGATGGTGGCGTGACCTGGTCGCAGGTGACGAGTGGGACGGATCATCACCTCCATGGTGTTGCGTTCGCGACACCGGAGATTGTGTACGCGGACGGCGATAGCGGCGTTGTCTTGCGTTCCGGGGACCGCGGCCTCACCTGGGTGCCCGTCACGAATGCGTTCCGCTTCACCCTGTGGGGCTCTGCGTTCATTGATGAACGAACGGGGATCATTACCGGGAACCAGGGCGATGCCGTGCGCACGACGGATGCCGGCGTCACGTGGGAGTCCCTCAAGACGGGAAGCACGAACATCCTGTACGACGTGTCCTTTGCGACGCTCACCAGCGGCACGATCGTCGGCCGGAGCGGTGAGATCTATCATACGAGCAACCGCGGGGACAGCTGGGTGGCTCAGGATGGGGGAACGGGGGGGCTGTCGCTCTTCGGCGTCACATTTGCGGACAGTCTGCATGGATACGCCGTTGGCGAGTTCGGCACGATACGGGCGACCTCCGACGGAGGCGCGTCGTGGGTGTCGCAGGCCTCATTGGTCATTGATACGTTGCTCTCGGTATGCGCGCGAAGCACGCGGTGCGCGATCGCTGTGGGCGGTCGTGGACAGGTGATCACGACGTTTGATGGGGGCGTGAATTGGCAACGTGATACCACCCCTACCAGTCTGGATCTAAATGAGGTCACGAACGCGGGATGGAACAAAGCCGTTGCGGTGGGGGAGCGCGGCGTGATCATGACGAAGGTATTCCCCGATGGGCCGACGGCGGTGACCGGTGAGGCGGGGGCTCCGGAGGCATTTGCCCTGTTGGGGAACTATCCGAATCCTTTCAACGGCGAAACGATGATCCGTTTCCGGGCTCCGGGAGGGTCGGCGGAAGTGAGGTTGGATGTGGTCGATCTGCTGGGGCGCTCGGTTGGTGAATTGTACCGTGGGGCAGCCGGCGCTGGCGAGCATGCCGTTCCTTTCCGTGCGTCCCATCTCGCGAGTGGTGTGTATATCGTACGCCTCTTCGGTGGTGGTGCGGTGCTGACCAGGCAGATCCTCATGACGAAGTGATCCCCCGGGGACCCCGTCTCAGTGTGAGAGGAGAGCAGAGCGCCCGCGTCGTGTGATCCGGGCGCTTGGCGTTTTGGCTCCCGCGCGGACGGGACGGGAATCCTCGGAATTATTTGAATCCGACCCTTTCGTTTCGTACATTTGCTCACGCCCTCGTAGCTCAGTATGGATAGAGCGACGGTTTCCTAAACCGCAGGTCGGCAGTTCGACTCTGCCCGAGGGCACAAATAGGTCAATTCTTCCGCCCGGGACCAACTCGATGGGTGCACACCAGGTGCACACTTGGGCACACACCTCCTCACCCTGTTCGACGCTGTAGGCAACGACTCTGCGGATGGCAACAACTCGGCCATCGGGCACGATCGACCACCTGACTCCCACAACCACCGCTCCTATGGACCGACGCACGTTCATCCACCAGACCACTGCCGCAAGCGCTGCGATGGCCCTCGCACCGCTCGACATGGTGTTTCCCGGTTCGGCCGGACTCGCGGGCATCTCCGACGGAACGCTCGCCGGGACCATCGCACGCCTCCGCGCAGAACGTCCGTGTCGCGCAGAGATACGCACGGAACGAGGCGGCCCCAGGCTCTTCGTCAACGGCAACGAGACCACACCCTTCTGGGGGCTCAGCACCAGCCTGATCGAAGTGATCGAGAATTTCACCGGCATGGGCATGCAACTGCTGCAGCCTCAAATGGGCATGATGAGCGCCTGGACCGGTCCGGACACGTACGACTTCAGGGCACTCGAGGAGTACCTCCTGCGCATCGCGAGCCTCGCACCAAAGGCGTTCTTCTTTCCACGCGTCCAGCTGCTGACGCCGGTGTGGTGGAAAGAGGCACACCCGGATGAGTGCATACACTACGGTATGGACGTCGCCCCACGGAATTGGGACGGTTGGCGGACACGTCCGCTCGAGAACCCGCTGCGCGAAGGAGACCACCACTTCACCAACTTCTACGGCGAGGCATGGGAGGCATCGTGGGCGTCTGATGTGTGGCGACGCGACACGGCGAACAGCCTCCGTGCGCTGGTGCGGTTCATCGATCAGAGTCCGCTGGCAAGCCGCCTGATGGGCTATTTCTTCGTCCACGGCGCAACCGAAGAGTGGAACAACCCGGGCGATAATTTCTGGCCCGGCTACGAGGCGCCGATGCAGGCGAAGGCCGGACCCGTGCCTCCGCCGCATGAGCGTCTGAACTCCAGCCTCGGACTGCTGCGCGACCCTGCGAAGGAGCAGCACGTCATTGACTTCTACCGCAGATATCACCGGCAATCCGCCGACTGCATCGCGGCGTTTGCGGCAGCGATCAAGAGCGAATCCAGCCGTCCGGTCATCACCGGCACCTTCTACGGATACCTCACCGAGAACCCGCGCATCCAGGAGAGCGGACACCTTGCGCCCCACGCCGTGCTCGAGAGTCCGCATGTGGATGTGATCGCGTGTCCCTACACATACCTGGCCACCAACGACCCGGCGAAAGCGCGGTGGGAGAGCGATCTGTACGACGGTGCCGGGAATTGGGTTGGCCGCGCCCGCGGCGTCGGCGGTGACGCGTCTTTCCGGTCCGCGGTCGAGAGCTACCGCAGGAAGGGCAAGTTGTACATCTCCGAGATCGACCCGGGTTCGTACCGCCACCGTTCGCGTCAGTGGAAGGAGATCGGTGGCTCCGGCTCGATGACGCCCGAGGGTACGAAGAACATCCTCCGACGGGATCTCGGAGCCGTCATGGCCGCCAACACCGGTGGTTGGCTGTACGACTTCGGTCCGTACAACTTTTCCGACTGGGGCCTCGATGAGCCGACGCCCGGCGGCTGGTATGGCTCACCCGAACTCATTGAAGCGGTCGGCGACGTGCTGAAGATGATGGACGCGCGAAAACGCGTCGATGTCTCGTCGGTCGCGAAGATCGCGATCGCCGGCGATACGGATGGTTTCCTCGTGTCCAGGCACTGGATGGCCTCGCGCCCCTGGCCCGGACAGGGGATCCGGTACACGGACGTCGTCAACCACTGGTTCTTCAACGCGCAAAGCCGGACCCTCTACCGCGCCGGTCAGCCAATAGATCAACTGTACCGCGAGGACCTTACCGCTGAGGACTACCGCAAGTACAAGCTGGTGCTGGTCCCGAATGCCTTTCTCATGACGCCGGACGGTGTCGACCAGATGCACGAGCGTCTTCGTGGGTCCGGCGCCACAGTGGTCTGGCTCTACGCGCCCGGGCTGCTGCGTCCACACGTGGGTTGCCGGCCGGGCGCGATCGACCTGGCGCAGATGCAGCGCCTGACGGGCTTCCGGTTCACGCAGATCGATGACCCGGGCGAAATGCTGATCGATGTCCGCATCGCGAACGTCACACCGATCACGTTCGGCCTCCGGAGTACCGATCTCTTCACACCGCGATTCAACGTCCGGGGCGACGGGTTCGAGACGCTCGGCGTTTGGAAGGGGAGCAGCAGCGTAGCGTTTGCGCGTCGGGAGATGGATGGTTGGTCGTCGGTCTATTGTGCCACGCCCCCCATTCCAACGGACATCCTGCGTCAGCTTGCAACCGATGCCGGGGCCGCGCCATGGTCAGACCGGTCCGCCGTCGTCACGGGCTCGCGCGCTGGGGCCGTGGTCATATGCACGGATCCTCCGACACCGTTCGGTGCACCGAACGGAGACACGGATCGTCCACGACCGGGTCCGTTCACGGTGACCTTCCCGTTCCCGCTTCGCTCTGAGACGGGCGGCCGCGCCAGCACGACGCACACGCTGGACCTCGCGTTCGGGGATGTCCGGCTGTTCGTGCCGTAGGGATGTGCTGATCACATGTGTCTCTGCGTCCGATCAGCACAAAGATGGCCGGACAACTTCATGTCGCCGGGGCTACTCCGGCCCTCCGGATCCGGCCCTACAAGACTCTCCGGTATACGTACACCGTTACCGGCTCCCCGTCTGTCCTCGATGCGCGCCATTCCTTCACGGTAAGCGTCATCAGATCGGTGGAGAGCGTGAACTCTCCAATCGTGATGATCCGATGGACCCCCTGCGATGTCTCAACCTCCGCCGTTGACTTCAGCAGTAATGTCGTGCCGTCATCCTTCCATGCCGCGGACGTCAGGATGCTGTCCGACCATCCTGCAGAGTAACCCATGCGTCGCGTGACCTCTTCAGCGGACGCAATGGCCGGGCCACCTATGACAAGGCTCTTCGCCGTCCTCCGCTCCCGATGATGCACGTACCGCGGTTCGCGTGCCGTCGTGATGATGCTGATGACGTGTCCCCGGTGATCGATGTCGAGCTCATACGATGTGGGAAAGATGTTCCTGCTCGCCGTGGGATCGAGCTTCCAGTGCCCCGAGAGATCCGGCCGGCGGTCCAGATAGCGCGTCGTCATTGTCGGACGCTTTCCTGCCATGATCATGAACTCAGGTGGTGAAACGATCTGGAAGTCCGGACCAAGCAGGTCCGCGACCTTCTTCATGCGCTCGACGTTGTTGTCCTCCCGCACATGCACGGGCAGAAAGTAGGGACGGCGAGGATTGATGCGTGCAAGCTCCCGGATGTCCTCCGCAACCTCTTCCACGGATTTCTTTACGTCAACGTAATAGTTGTACGAAATGAGGGGACGGCCGTCACGGCAATCATAGGTATTCGCCGGTCCGTACCCGTTGAGGAACCCCAGCGCCGAAGGCATGCTGGCGTAGTACGCATCCACCACGCTCCGGGTCAGGTCGGCATTCCCGACGGCGTGGTCTCCCTCAGAGAAATCCATGATCCCGAAGACATGCAGATCCATGCGCCGCATGAGCGTGTCCTCCCGGCGGAGGACGACAGGGAGGAGGGACGGCGGGAAATACTTCGGATAGAAATAGCCGGGACCGCTGAGGCTCCCGATGAAATGGTCCTGTGCCGTCGCGGTTTCGTAGTAGTATTGCAGCAATGCGGGTGCCGTCGTGAAGTACTCTTCGTTCATCTCCCATCCATACGGGATCGCCCCGCGCCCCGGACGGTTCCATGAACCGATCCCGAGGCCGTCGCTTTCAATGAGGGTGATGTACACCTTGTCCCGGACGGGGGGATCGGGATCATAGGTCGCCTTCTGTACGAATCGGAAGTCCGGTGAGAGGGGCATGCCGTGATGGAAACTGAGATTGGGCACCGTCGCGAGTCCCTCTGCCATGACGAGCGCGTGCCGAGACACCATGGTGATGTGCTCTTCTTCCTTGTCCTTGCAGTAGGAATGCCATCCGTACACGTAGGCCAGGGGTTTCATCTCGCTCATGATGCGTTCCGCGAGTTCATATTCGGCACCCGCGCCCGGCCGCGCGGAGAGGTCGGAGCAAAACGCACGATTGGCGATGGCGAAATCGGCGATCGCGGGTCGCATGCCCGGTCCGTTCTTCAGACCACGGCAGTGCTCCCCGAGATACACCAGATAGTCGCGGCTGCACCTGCTCCAGTACCGGTCATACGCCCAACGGAAGATCGCGGCATCGGTTTGCCCCCGGAACCGGTCCCGCAGATCGATGACCGGGGGGATGCCCAGACGTTGCATCAAGGGGAGGTGGGCCGCGGTGATCACGCAGGCATCTTCGACACCGGCGATCGTGAACGCCACCATGAGCGATGGCACCACGGTCGTGTCCCAGATGACGTATCCCTTCACATGCGCACGCTGCGCCGCGACGAGCTCCTCGATGGAAGTCGTCGGTGTGGTCTGCAGATCGTGCCGCACACGGTAGTAGTCGAGAATGGGTGTGGTGCCGGCGTGAACATGCGTCTCGGGATACAAGGCATAGATGCGTGCGCTGTCCCTGTTCGCGAGTCCTTGCACGCTCAGGACAAGGGCCTGGCGGGGCAGATCGCCGGCCGCTTCCCAGTCGCCGGTCATGTCGACGATGGTGATGGCACGCCGCGGTGGTACCGGTGTGTCAGCGACCATCGAGGGGGGAACAAGAACAGACACCAAAAGAAGAAGGGAGAATGCCATACGCTTCATGATGTGGTCCAGGACGGGTGGTTGGAACGAGCGGGTCATCGTTGTATGAATGCCGGCAGTGCTGCGGCCAGACGGCAGCGTGTCCTTCGGGTCCGGCGCGTTCAGTCCCTGCTGGCCGGTAAGGTAGAGAACCGCCTCACCATTGTCAAATGAGCGAAAGCGCCGCGGCCGGATCTCCACGCGACGGGGAGCCTCTGTCGCATCACACGCATCTGCACGCCGCACAGGGGCGCCCGCCGTCTTCCACACGGCGGGCGTCCGCTGAGATGTCGTGCTTACATCGACAGTGCATAGCGCTTGAAGATCATGTACTCCGACCCCAGGCGGAGCGGTGGTGTGACCCTGCCCGCACGCAATGCGCGGAGCTCCTGGCGGATGTGATGCGGGTACCGGCCGATGTCCCTGAGGCCGAGCGGCCCGCCCCGTTTCCCCGGCGCATCCCATCGCGGTGTCGCGGCGAGGGAGTCGAAACTGGCACCTGCCTTCAGCAGCCTGTGCAACTCGAGAGCTTCTGCCTCCGTCGACACGACGAGCGAACCGAGCACCAACTCGATCCGCTCTTCCGGGTGGACGATCACGCGGGTCTTCACGGCCAGCGTGGCGCTGTCCTCGAGCGAGGGGACCTCGGCAAAATGCCATCTCTTCATGCACTCCAGCGCGGAGCGGTCCCAGACGGGATCGCCGCTGGAATGCAGCATGCGCGCACCGGCGATGCTCCCGTCCCGTCGGACCTCGAAGATCACCTCGACCTGGATCTCTCCCATGGATGAACCGATGGAGCATCCGGGCAAGGACGACATGTCGATGAGTTCGGGAGCGGGGGTGGTGGCTGGTGTGTACCGGGCAGATGCGCACCCGGCAAGAAGAACGAGCGAAAGGACGATCAAGCGTTTCATCGTGACCTCCTTCACCCAGAAAGCGGGTGGACAGGACCGGTCCCTGATCGCGACCGGTCCTCACCCGAAGGTACGCAAGCCAAGTGTCGCAAGCAACGATGAAAGTGCTGCCTCGCGAAGAACAGCCTGGCGAGGAACGATGGGCGAGACCAGCCCCTGCATGGCCGGCTGACCCGCGCATCCGGCCGCTTCTTTATCAATTCTTTCCGATTTTATCAGAGTGATAAACCTCCTATCTTGCGGAACCGGAAATACCTCAATTTTGGGGGTTTTCTGCTGGGTCCGGAATGGCATGATATTGTGGTCTACAAAGTGTTACGCGTCTTCTCTTCTCTTCCACGCAGGAATCTCATGCAGATCTCAGTCGTCGATCTCTCGATCATCATCGGCTATTTCGTTGTCGCGATCGGCATCGGTATCATCGTGTCCCGGAAAGCCATCAAGACGATGAATTCGTACTTCCTGGGGGGAAATGCGCTTCCCTGGTGGATGCTCGGGGTCTCTGATGCGTCCGGCATGTACGATATCACCGGCACGATGTGGCTCGTGTATGTGCTGTTCGTCTACGGACTCAAGAGCGTCTGGCTCCCGTGGATCTGGCCGACCTTCAACCAGATCTTCCTCATGGTCTTCCTTTCGATCTGGCTGCGGAAGTCCAAGGTCATGACCGGAGCCCAATGGATCGAGACGCGCTTCGGCAAGAGCACGGGGGCGAACCTCTCGCATCTGAGCGTGGTCGTGTTCGCTCTCGTCAGCGTGATCGGCTTCATCGCGTATGCATTCAAAGGGATCGGGAAATTCGCGGCGGTCTTCTTCCCCTGGGATCTCTCTCCGGATATGTATGCGATCATCCTCATGTCCCTCACGGCGATCTATGCCGCCAAGGGGGGGATGTTCAGTGTGGTGATCACAGAGGTGCTCCAGTTCGTGGTCCTCACCGTGGCCTCCATCTCGATCGGCATCCTTGCGATCACCAGGGTAGCTCCCGGGCAACTCGAGCACTTCATCCCTCAGGGCTGGACAACGCCGTTCTTTGGTTGGACGCTGGACCTGAACTGGACAGGATTGATCGACGCGGTGAATGCGAAGATCACGTCCGACGGCTACGGCATGTTCGGCATGTTCTTCATCATGCTCCTCTTCCAGGGCATCCTCAAAAGCATGGCGGGTCCTGCTCCCAACTACGACATGCAACGGGTGCTCGCAACACGTTCACCCAAAGAAGCCGCCAAGATGAACTGGTTCGTGAATGTCGTGCTCATCTTTCCGCGCTATACGCTGATCGCCGGCATCACGGTCCTCGCCCTCGCGAATTTCTCCCCCCAGCTCCAGGCGATGGGCACGAACATCGATTTTGAAATGATCCTCCCGTACATCATCCGGAACGTCCTTCCGGTGGGTGTGGTCGGTCTCCTCCTCGCAGGCCTCGTTGCGGCGTTCATGTCGAACTATGCTGCCACGATCAATGCGGCGCCCGCGTACGTTGTGAACGATATCTACAAGCGCTTCGTCAATCCGAACGCGGAAGAAAGCACTTACGTCCGCCTGAGCATCATCACCACGATCGCCTTTGTCATTATCGGGTTTGCCTTCGGCTTCATGGTCGATTCCATCAACGATGTCACCCTCTGGATCGTCAGCGCACTGTACGGCGGCTATACCGCCTCGAATATCCTGAAGTGGTACTGGTGGCGCCTGAACGGGCACGGGTACTTCTGGGGCATGATGTCGGGTATCCTTGCGTCCATGGTGATCCCGGAACTCTTTCCGGAGGCATCAGGGATCTGGGCGTTCTTCCCGGTGCTCGGCGTGTCGCTCATCGGTTGTATCGCCGGCAGTCTGCTGACCCGCCCCGAGCCTGATGCCGTGCTCATGAAATTCTATATGCAGGTCCGGCCGTGGGGATTCTGGAAGCCGGTCCTCCGGAAGGTGCGTGTGTACTATCCGGATTTCCAGCCGAATCCGTGGTTCAAGCGTGATGTGTTCAATGTGGTGGTCGGCGTGCTCTGGCAGATCTCCCTGGTCATCCTCCCGGTGGCGATCGTGACCCAGCAAGCGCATCTCCTCGTCTGGGTGCTCCCGGCGATCATCAGCACCTCGATGATCCTGAAATTCACCTGGTGGGACAAGCTGGACGAGATGAGCCGGGAGACCCTGCCCACGGACTTCGATGTGAAGGTGGGGGGAGTGGCCCGATGACAACACGATCGCTCTTCCCGGTCTTCCGCGGATTCGGTGTGCGTATGCGGGAACTCGCCGCGGCACACAGGGCGCTGCTCCGCCGGAAGAATGATGTTCTGCGTGCGAACAACGGTGTCATCGCGCGGTGCAAGTACCCGGTGATCACCGCGGACCATGTTCCGCTGGAATGGCGCTACGACCTCTCGCCGCGGACGAACCCGTTGCTGATCGAACGCCTCGGCGTGAACGCGGCGTTCAATGCGGGGGCGATGGAATTCGACGGGATGGTGGTTCTGATGGTGCGTGTGGAAGGCGTCGACAGGAAATCGTTCTTTGCCATCGCCGGGTCGAAGAGCGGCATCGATGGTTTCGTGTTCCGTCCCAAACCGGTGCTCCTGCCCGAGACGGACGTACCGGATGTGAATGTGTACGATATGCGGCTGGTGCGGCATGAGGACGGCTGGATCTACGGGCTGTTTTGCACTGAACGGAAGGATCCTGCCGCTCCGCACGGCGACCTCTCTTCGGCCATTGCGCAGGCGGGGATCGTTCGCACCAGGGACCTGGTTGGCTGGGAGCGGCTGCCGGATCTCCGCACCCCGTCGCCGCAACAGAGGAATGTTGTCCTGCATCCGGAACTCATCGACGGCCAGTACGCATTGTACACGCGCCCGCAGGATGGGTTCATCGACGCGGGTTCCGGAGGCGGCATCGGATGGGGACTGGTGCGGGATATCACGCGGCCTGTCATCGACCATGAAGTGATCGTCGATGACAGGCAGTATCATACCATCAAAGAAGCGAAGAACGGATTGGGTCCCGCCCCCATCAAGACGGCGATGGGGTGGCTGCACCTGGCGCACGGTGTCCGGAACACGGCGGCCGGGCTTCGCTATGTGCTCTATCTGTTCTTGTGTGACCTGCAGGACCCGTCCCGTGTCATCGCCCGCCCGGGAGGCTACCTCCTTGCACCCGAAGGGGAGGAACGGATCGGGGACGTGTCCAATGTGCTCTTCAGTTGCGGCTGGGTCCCCCGGAAGAACGGCGATGTGCTGATCTACTACGGATCATCCGACACGCGCGTGCACGTGGCCGTGTCCACGATGGATCGGCTCCTTGACTATGTGCAACACACCCCGGCGGATGAGTACACGACCGGCGCGTCGGTACGTCAACGTCTTGCGCTGCTGCACGAGAACATGCTCTCCCCGAAAACAAAGCCGCGGAAACGATGAAGCCACTGCGTACTTCCACAGGATCGCGATGATGGTACGGCGGGTTCTCCTCTGTGTGTTCCTCCTCCTCGGTGTGGCGTCCAGCCACGCGCAACCCAAACGCATCCTGTACAATGACCAGGACCTGTTTCTGAGCGGAGCGAATCTTGCCTGGCTGTCGTTCGCTCACGATATCGGTCCCGGATCCACCGATCTTGCGACCTTCGGCGACGTGCTCCTCCAGATGCACGACCACGGCGGCAACGCGCTCCGCTGGTGGCTCCACACCAATGGCACCAACTCACCGGGCTTCGGCGGCGACGATAGAGTGAACGGTCCCGGAGAGGGCACGATCACCGATCTGAAGCAGGTGCTCGACCTTGCGTGGGAACGCGAAGTGGGGGTGAAACTCTGTCTCTGGTCGTTCGACATGCTGAGCGCTTCCCGAAGCACGGCCGAGCTGAACCGCGCTACCCTCATGCTCACCGACACCGCGTACACCATGGCCTATATCCGGAACGCACTGATCCCCATGGTGGATTCGCTCCGGGGGCATCCGGCCATCATCGCCTGGGAGATCTTCAACGAGCCGGAAGGGATGAGCGACGAGTTCTTCTTCTCGGGTGTGAACCACGTTCCGATGTCGGCCATCCAGCGGTTCGTGAACCTCTGCGCCGGGGCGATCCACCGCACGGATACCACGGCTCTCGTGACGAACGGGGCGTGGAGCTTCATCAGTCTCACGGACTCTCCAACGTTGTCGCTGGGAAAGGCCGTCGCGGAGGTGACCGGCCGTCCTGTGGACGAGCAACATGCGATGGAGGAATTGTACTTCCGGAAATATGGCGTCCGCCGCACGGCATCGGAGATCGCGACATCGTTCGCAACAGCGGGAACGATGAACTACAATTACTATTCCGACAGTCGTCTGGTCGCCGCCGGTGGGGACCCCGACGGAACGCTGGACTTCTTCAGCGTGCACTATTATGATTGGGCGGGGACCGGACTCTCGCCGTTCCATCACCCCGCTGTTCAATGGGGACTCGGCAAGCCGGTGGTCGTTGCGGAATTCGCAGCCAAAGCAACGCTCGGCGTGCCGAAGGATACGCTGTATGAGCTGCTGTACGACAATGGCTATGCCGGGGCCATGGCGTGGGCCTGGACCGACCCGGCCTTCTCCACACAGGCGGACATGCTCGCGGGGATGAAGCGCATATGGGATCGGCACCGGGAGGATGTGGATGTCCAAGGGATAGGAGGGTTCTGGCCTCAGGTAACGATGACCGCTCCCGCAGCGGACACGACATATCCGGCGGGAGCAACCGTCCATATTGCCGTGTCTGCGGCAGACAGTGACGGCGCGATCGCTTCCGTGAAGATCTATGCAGGGGATACTCTTCTCACTACGCTGACCGCTGCGCCGTACGTGTTCGATTGGACCGGCATGGCTCAGGGAATGTACTCTCTCGTGGCCATCGCCACCGACGATCAGGGGCACGAACGAGCGACCCGGGGGATCCGGGTGACCGTAGGGACGCCACCGTTCAAGCGGTTCGAAGCGGAGGCCGCGATGCGCACGGGATCGGGGATCGTCCCCAGGTCGGATGCAACGGCAAGCGGCGGGACGTATGTGAATATGGCGGCGCAGACGGGTACCGTCACCTGGACGATACCGAATGTCGCGGCCGCGGGATCGTATCCGATCCTCTATGGCTACCGGCTCGCGTACGATACACCAAAGGACCAGTATCTGAATGTGAATGGCGTTCGCGCTGGAACACTCCATTTCGCGGGCGCCCTCAATGTCTGGCGCGAGCTCGAAGGAACGATCGGGTTGCAGCAGGGGAGCAACTCGATCCAGATCGAACTGTTCTGGGGGTGGATGGATCTTGATTACATTGCCATCCCCGGGACGATCCTCACCGGGATCGATGATGAGCGGACCGGCACGCCGGTGGCCTTTGGCCTCGAGCAGAATTTCCCGAATCCCTTCAATCCTGCAACCCAACTCACGTGGCACATCGCGGTCGCCGGCCAGGTTAGACTCTCGGTCTATGATCTCCTCGGACGTGAAGTGCGCACGCTGGTGAATGACCTCCGGGCTCCGGGCACATATCAGACCGCATTCGATGCCACCGGACTCTCCAGCGGTGCATATATTTGCCGCTTGAGTTCCGGGTCGATGAGTGGATCAAGGAAGCTTCTTCTGCTGAAGTAAGATCCGCTCCATCGTTACGGCATGGTCTCTCAGGATCCGGACCGTTGAAGTATCGGTCGTGAAGATCGAATTCCGTCCCTGGGGTTCCTGAGGCGGATCAGCGAGGAATGGGTCTCCCGGTCGCCACATGCCGTCGGCGTGCCGGGCACGTGCTTCGCCTCCCCAGCCCCACACGTTCGAGCCTGCGAAGGGAGCTCCTGCCGATGCGGAATCTTCCATTACGCGGAGGATGGTGGCAAAGTACCGGTCGCGTGCTTGCGTCGGTGTTTCCGGCATGATCGCACCGCCATCTCTCCCGAGCCCGAACTCATCCATGACCATCGGCTTGCCGAGCGCCCGTGCCAGGGAGATATGGGTGTTGATGTATGCAATGGCGTTCGCTTCCGTCGATGGCAGAGTCTCTTCCCATCGGGTGGGGTCGAACCAGCTCCAGTTCAAGGGCCAGAGGTGGCAGTTGAGATAGTCGATGGCCGGAGTGCTGTACGCCCGGAGATACAGGTCCTCGGAACGGATCGTTCCCATGGTTCCCTCACTTCCCGCGCACACAAGATGGTGCGGGTCCGTCGCGTGGATGAATCGGGCTGTTTCGTCGATCCACCGGACAAAGTGATCGGCATTCCTGGCGCCTGATTCACCGTCGCGGCCAGGGCGGGGCTCATTGGCGAGTTGCCACGCCATGATCGTCGGATCTTCAGCATACACGCGTCCGTTGCACGTGTTCACCCTGGCCAGCAGCATGCTGACGAAGTTCCGGTACAGTGCCATCGAGGCCGGCTTCGAATAAAATGTTGCCGATGAGTCCATGAACGTTGCCCAGCCCTGCGCGGGATCCTCCGGGTCCACGGACCGGTCCCCGGTCCAGACGTTGTATTGAGTGAAACCACCCGACCACTCCCAGAAATTGCCCAGGTACAAGACCGCATGCATATCCCGCCTCGCCATCTCGGCCAGTAGGAAATCGAGCCCGATGAGGAGGGAATCGTCGTAGACACCCGGGGCACGCTGGATCGCCGGGCGAACGGCTCGCGTGATCGGCGAGCCCTCGGATGCAGCGAGTGCCCGGATGTTGTTGACGGCATGGGCCTTCAAGAAGTCGAGTTCGCGAACAAGCCGCGGCCGGTCGCCGGTCGAGCCGGGAGATCCAATGTAGCAACCATACCACATATTCACGCCTGCGATGTAGTATGGGGAACCACGGTGGATGAAACGTCCGTTCTCGATCGTGATGAATCCTTCCCGCTCTTGAACGAGAACGGGGAAACTGCAGGAACCGAAGACAAGGGCGAGAAGGATCACAAGAGCCGCAGGGCGGTGGGTCATGAGTGGCTTCGATCGTGAAAGAGTGTCTGTGGTTTTCGGGAGCACACGTAGTGGTCCGATCACCCGCCCAGGAGAACGTTAACGCGGACGTTGTTCGTCCCGGACGCGGGGAAGGGGATCGTCGTTCCGGCCAGCGGGTTCCCATCGACGCTGATCTGTGTCTCGTTTCCATGAGTGGAACGCGCACGCCGGGTGACGGTGATGGTGTAGACGACACCCCGGAAGTGACGCCGCACGCTGAAACCGGTCCACGACGAAGGGACCACGGGATCGATCCTCAGGCCATCGTGTGTGGGTTGGATGCCGAGGATATGCTGCGTGACAGCAAAGTAATTCCAGGCTGCCGTGCCCGTGAGCCACGAGTTCTTTGCTTCGCCGTGTGTCGGGGCATCCTTGCCCGCGATCATTTGAGCATAGACATAGGGTTCGCACCGGTGCACGTCGCTCATTGACTCCCGTGCTGAAGGGTTGATCCGCAGGTAGTAGTCCATGGCCCGGTCCCCGTTGCGGAGGACTGTTTCGGCGATGATCACCCACGGATTGTTGTGGCAGAAGATCCCTGCATTCTCTTTGTACCCGGGGGGGTACGACGAGATCTCACCCAGGTGGAGCCGGTATCCTGCGTACGCCGGCTGCTGCAGGACGATCCCATGCCCGGTCGCGAGGTAGCGGTTCGTTGCATCCAGCGCTTTCCGGGCGCGTCCGTCCCCGACCCCTATGCCTGCCAGTACGCAGAAGCCCTGCGGCTCGATGAAGATCTTGCCCTCGTCGCATTCCTTCGAGCCCACTTTCTTGCCGTAGTCGTCGTAGGCACGAACGAACCATTCACCGTCCCAACCATGCGTTCCGACCGTTGCCTCCATGCGTGTCACCGCGGCGCGATACGAGGCGGCATCCTTTCCCAGTCCCCTCCGCTCGGCGAGGTCGGCAAGTTCCTTCCCTGCAAGGACGAAGAGTCCGGCGATGAACACCGACTCCGCCACCTTCCCGTCCTTGTTCGTTGTCGTCTGGAATGATTGGCCGGGGGTGTCGGAGAAGCAATTGAGATTGAGGCAGTCATTCCAGTCGGCCCGGCCGATCA
Source organism: Bacteroidota bacterium (assembly GCA_030835135.1). GTDB lineage: Bacteria > Bacteroidota > Ignavibacteria > UBA10030 > UBA6906 > JAGDMK01. The sequence goes on along the minus strand of JAUQWO010000056.1, from coordinate 18,654 downwards.
ACGGCAATCCGTGGGGACCGAGCCGCGCGAGCGTGTACTTCAGGCTTCTCTCGAGATGTTCATAGAGGGGAGACTCGCTCCCTGGGGCATTGTCGTACGGGACAGACTCATCGAGGATGCTCCAGTCGCCGGTTTCCTTCAGATACGCCGCGACGCCGATGATCAGCCACAGAGGGTCATCATTGAAGTTCGATCCGATATCGTTGTTGCCCCGCCTGGTCAGCGGTTGATATTGGTGATACGCTCCACCGTCCGCAAGCTGCGTGGCCGCGAGATCGAGGATACGCTCACGCGCCCTGCCGGGCACCATCTGGACGAAGCCAAGCAGATCCTGATTGGAGTCCCGGAATCCCAACCCCCGCCCTACACCGGATTCGTAGAACGATGCTGAGCGCGACATATTGAACGTTGCCATACACTGGTACGCGTTCCAGATGTTGACCATTCTGTTGAGGTGTCTGTCGGGCGAGGTTACCTGATAGACGCCCAGAAGCCGGTCCCAGTGTTCACGCAGCGAGAGCATGACCTGTTCCAGGACATCCTCCCGCAGGTACTTCCCGATGAGGGGTTCCACCGATCGCTTGTTGACGGTTTGACTTCCGGGGGGATCGAACTTCTGCTCGACCGGGTTCTCGTGGTATCCGAGGACGAATGTCACGATGCGGGTCTCACCGGGTTTCAGCGTGAGCTTCACATGGTGAGATCCCATTGGTGCCCAGCCATGGGCCACCGAATTGAACGACCGTCCCCGTTCCACGGCGATCGGCGCAGACCAGTCGCGACCGTGTCCGAGGAATGTGTCCCGCTGCGTGTCATGGCCCGCGAGTTTCCCGGAGCACGCGAAATATGCAAAATGATCGCGCCGCTCGCGGTATTCGGTGGTGTGGTAGATCACCCCTTTGTCGATCTCAACCTGGCCGGTACTGAAGTTGCGCTGGAAGTTGGTGGCGTCATCCTGCGCATCCCAGAGAGCGAACTCAATGCTCGAGAACAGGGAGAGCTTTGCGGTCTGCTTCCTGTGGTTGCTCACCTTCACACGCCAGATCTCAAGGGTCTCGCCGAGCGGAACCACATAGAGAGTCTCGGCGGCGATGCGTTTGAACGTCGAGCCGATCACCGAATATCCGAGCCCATGCCGACACGTATAGTCTTCTGCTTTGTGCCGGGTGGGCTGCCAGGAGGGAGACCAGAATTCGCCGGATGCGTTGTCGCGCAGATAGACATACCGCCCTCCGAAATCCAGCGGGACATTGTTATAGCGGTAGCGCGTGAGGCGGCGCAGGCGCGCGTCACGGTAAAAGGAGTAGCCGCCCCCCGTGTTGGAGACGATGCCGAAATACGATTCGCACCCTATGTAGTTGATCCAGGGGAGCGGGGTATCGGGGCGGGTAATGACATACTCGCGTTGCTTGTCGTCGAAGTGGCCGAATCGCATAGTGATGCTCTTTCCGGGGATATCTGTCCAGATCCGATGGATCGTTGTGGGGCGTGCACACCAGGGCTGCTCACTTCCGTTTCCGTGCCGCGGAGGAGCGTTGCATAGCGTCCTTGAAGAACGTCCCGCACTCGGTCAGTTCATGTGTCTTCCACGACGTGATGACGCGGGGGGTCCATTCCGGGTCATAGACCCAGCCGATCCAGCTCATCCGTTTCGCTTCAAGGTAGGCAACGATCGCAGCGCCGTAGGCGCCATTCGCCTTGATCCCCTCATCGCCCAGCGTGAAGCTGAACTCGGTTGCGAACACGGGGTACCTCGATACCGCGAAGCCGAAGTTCTCTTCCCATTTGGGCTCATACGGGGGAGTCCGTTTATGCGGGTAGGGATGAACGACATACGCGATCCCTTCCACATCCAACGGATCATCGGCGAGGGGGGTAAGATCGTAGGCCCAGTCGAGACCCGCCACGAGAGGTATCTTTTCGCTATCAATGGCCTTGATCAGACGGATGATCTTCTCGTTGATGACTTTCCATTCACTCCACGCCATGGAACCGAGCGTTCCCCGATAGAGGGTGGGCTCATTGAAGATCTCGTAAAAAACCGGGGTGTGGTGCCCCTGATAATGCCGCGCGATCGTCCGCCAGAACTCGTAGGTCTCGGTCCTGGTGGTTGTGTACATCGGATCCTGATAGAGCTCCATGCCGAGATTCCCGATCGAGTGCCAGTCGATCATGACATACATCCCGAGCCGGGTACACCATTCTATCGCCTGGTCGAGAAGGACCAGATACCGGGCCGGCGTGCGCTCACGCCACGCGATGGGGTGAACGGGGATCCTCACGATGTTCGCACCCATGTCCCTCACGTGCTCGAACAACGCGCTGTTCCACTCCCCCTGATGCTCGATCTTGTCCGGATCGGAGATGGCCATGCCGCGGAAGATGACCGTATCGCCTTGTTCATTCACAAATTGGCTCCCGTGGACACGGATCGAGGGGAGGACGGACAACGCGGGTCCCGCGACCGGACCGCCAACGTGCTGATCGTGCCACCAGGCATGGTAGTCCTTCGGCTGTGCGGGAGAGAGCATCACCGTGGCGCAGAACAGTATCAGGGTCAGGATCGATTTGCCTGCCGGTTTCATAAGAACCTCTCTGTGGTCGCTGATGGAATTGCGGGAATGCGGGTGTACGGATCGACCCACACCGTACGTCGGGACATCGGTGTGCCCGGGGTGCAGGAAGAACACATGTGAAATGTAGCAAAAAGCGTTCTCAACGGGGGAGGGCAGAATCCCCCAGAACGGGGAAAAATGCCGGTCTGTCTTTATCATTTTGATCACTTTTTATTGGAATGATATTTCCCTCGACCGATATCGCGATCGCGGTTCGGGCCACATCCTGAAAACTCCTCTGTTTCGGGGAGGTATTTCCCCGCCCCGCTGATCGGGACTTGGCATTGAGATTGAATATACAAGTGACGCTACGCCCGCCGGAGATCCGATCCGGTATTCCCCGACTTTCCCATATGGCCTGCAGCTCGCGGACCATCACAACAACGTCTGCACAATGTCGCTACGCACAAGAAGTCTGCAGTGGGAGGGATCTTTCCAGAGTTGAGTCTCGTCATGCGCCGCGGGTCGTGTGCCATGCACGGCGTTCCGTATTCATCACAGAGAAGCGCGAGGATTTCATGAGTGTGCATCTGCTACTGATCCCCCGGAGAGTGGTTCTCGTCTGCGTCCTCGTACTGGCGGTCGGTCTGCCTGCCTTCGGTCAGGGATCGGGGACCGTGAAAGGAAAGATCCTTGACAGGCACACCGGCGATCCGCTGCCCGGAGCGCATGTGGTGGTGGTGGGGACGAGTCTTGGCGCGGCGACGAATCTGGATGGGTCGTATGTGATCCATGCGGTGCCGGCCGGGGTCTGCAAAGTGAAGGCGTCGTACATCGGATACGCCGATGAAGTGACCACGACGACGGTGAGCGCAGGGTCGGCGGTGGACGTGAGCTTTCGATTGAAGGCACAGGTGATCGAAGGGGAGACCGTGGTGATCACCGCACAGGCACAGGGCCAGAACGGTGCCATCAATCAGCAGCTCAGTTCGAATACCATCAGCAACGTGGTGTCCGGTGCGCGCATCAAGGAGCTTCCGGATGTGAATGCGGCCGAATCCATCGGTCGTCTGCCGGGCGTCGCGATCAACCGGTCGAACGGCGAGGCAAGCAGTGTGGTGATCCGCGGCCTCTCGCCGAAGTACAATGCCGTGACGGTCAACGGTGTGCCGTTGCCGGCGACGGGTGGTGACGACCGCAGCGTGGACCTCTCGCTTGTCTCCTCCAACATCCTGGATGGGATTGAACTGAAGAAGGCGAACACCCCCGATATGGAGGCTTCCGCGCTCGGAGGTACGGTGGATCTGAAGCTGAAGGAAGCGCCGGCGGAGATGATCGTCAACCTCTCCGCGCAGGCGGGATACAACCGCATCCACGATGACCTGGGGAACTATGCCTTCACGGGGAACTGGGGGCAGCGCTTCCTCGACGGTGATCTTGGCGTGATAGCGAGCATCAACGCGGACCGGTACAACCGTTCCGCGGACAAGTTCTCCGCTTCGTACACGGCACATGATATCAATGGACAACAGACCCCGGGTCTGCAGGGAGTGACGTTGCGGGATGAAGCGATCATCCGGAAGCGGGCGGGGGGGAGTCTGTTGCTGGATTATGCGATCCCCTTCGGCAAGTTGAGCGCGAACGGGTTCTTCAACCAGCTCGAGCCGAATGCGACGCTGCGGATCGACCAGCCTGACGCCGAGCACAACTCGCACTACTACCAGTTCGAGCAGTCGAAGGCCAGGACGAATGTCTTCACGGTCTCCTTCGGGGTGAAACAGGATTTCGACCTGTTCAAGTACGACATGACACTCTCGCGGGCCGGGACGGCGAACGACGATCCCGACCATCGTGTGTGGAGTTTCGCTCAGGAGAATGCTGCCTTTGCAGGAGCGTCCATGTTCACGCCGCCGTTCGACCTTCCGCAACTCGAGACCATCGATTCCGCTCATACCGGATTCCAGTCCGCGTACATCAACTCGACGAAACGCTGGGAGTATCAGAATTCCGTGCAATTGAACATTCAGATGCCCTTCCGGCTGAATGAAGAGTTGACCGGGTATCTGCAGGTCGGCGGTACCTGCCGCTGGCTCGACCGCCGGAATGACGAAACGCAGTGGGGGCGGGACGGTCTTCAGTACGGAGGGAGCGGATCCGTGAGTGCGGCATTGACGGCAGCGCTGCGACGTGCGGCCGCGATGTACCCGGAGGATTACAATTGGGCCGCCGATTCCACGCTGACCCGTACGTATGGCGTGCTGCCGATCACGCGATTCCTGGATCCCGGATATAGCCGGTCGAATTTCCTGGACGGGAACTGGCCGCAGAAAATGATCGCCGACCTGGATCTCCTCAACAAGTTCACGAATGCGATGAGCGGGACCAGTGAGTGGAAGTATTACGGCGTTGGCAGCCTGGGGAGGGACTATGCCGGGACGGAACGGTATCAGGCGGCCTACCTCATGACCGAGCTCAAGTTCACCGATCTGGTGACCCTCATCCCTGGTGTGCGCTACGAGCGGTATTCCTCGGCCTATCACGGGCAGGTGTTCCGGGACGTGAAGGTGAGCAATATCGAGCAGGACCCGACGGATCTGCAGTATCTGTACGTCGAACGCGACAATCACTTCGTCCTCCCGATGGTGCACCTGATCGTTGCGCCGACCGATTGGCTGAAGATACGGCTCGCGCGGACGGAGACACTGACGCTGCCGGACTACATGATGTATGCGCCGATCACGTCGATGAACAGCAACAACAACTACTGTCGGGCGGCGAACTCGCTGCTGAAACCGGCGCGCTCGTACAATTGGGATGCATCGATCTCCGTGTTCAACAATGACATCGGCCTCCTCTCGGTGGCAGGCTTCTACAAGGATGTGTACGACCTGATCATGCAGTCGACCATCTACTACAAGCAGCCCCAGTCATCGGATGATCCCGGGATCCCGTTGCCGGAAGGGTTGAATATCCCGAACAACTGGTTGGCGGCGAACAGTTTCCAGCTTGATACCTATACGAACAACGCGGCACGGGCCATCTACAAAGGATTCGAGGTCGAGTGGCAAACGCATTTCTGGTATCTCCCCTCCGTGTTCAAGGGGATCGTGCTCAACGTCAATTATTCGCGGGTCTGGTCACAGACCTATAAGGACTATTTCTCCGTCATCCCGACGAACATCCTGATCCCCGGCCACCGTCCGCCCTTGTATCGCAATGCGCTCATCCAGTACTCGCAGTTCGCCACGATGCCGGACCAGCCCGGGCATACGGTGAACGTGAGCTTCGGGTACGACTACGAGGGTTTCTCCGCCCGGCTCATCTATTTGTACCAGTCCGGCCGGACAACGTTCCTGGCGAACAAGCCCGAATATGATTCCTACACCGAGGCCTACTCACGGTTCGACGTTGCGCTGCAGCAGAAGATCGGCTGGGGACTGCAGGTCTACGCCAACTTGAACAACCTCAACAACCGTCACGATCAGACCCACGAAGGGTACACGTTGCTGTACCCCACGTACCAGGAATATTACGGATTCACCATGGATGTCGGTGTTCGCTTTTCATTATAGAAGCTCTGATGCATCGAGTGTCGTAGTTCAAGCTGCACATCTCTCATACATTCACCCGGAGGAGCGTTATGAAGCCCAAACATACGTTGCTGCTTGCCGTGTTGTCCCTCCTTGCGTTGCTCGGTCCGCTGGCCGTTGCACAGGATACCCTGCTCGTTCCATGGACGCAGAACGGTTCGGATCCCGTCATCGATACCCTGCGGAATGTCGTGCTTGGCGATACCCTCGCGAACGGAGCGCGGAAGAACCTGAACCGCGTCTACAAGCTGCAGCAGGGCGGCATCTACTGGTTGGCCAACCGCATCGAGAACATCCAGAACGGCACCACGTTCCCGCTTCGCCTTGTGGGCGAGGCCGGCGACCCCAGCGACTATATCAAGAATCCGCCGCTCATCCAAATGCACTCGACGGCGGGTGGGAGCAACCCTGACGGACGCATGATCACGGGATTCGACGATGTAACCCTGAAGGGGCTGTACATTTCGGGGCGCTGGGACGACGGTTCGCAGTCCAACAATTATCAGTTCATTACGATGACCGCGAACAACTCGACCTTCCTCATCGATGGGTGTATCATCGAACAATCGAACTTCGCACCGATCGCGTTCACGGGCTCGGGCAACACGATCCACTACTTCAACAACACCATGCGGAATCTCGTGGAACGTCCGATCACGCAGCAGTGGACCGGCCGTGGCATCTCCATCTGGGCCGATCAGGAGGAAGTGATCGTCGAGAACAATACGTTCTTCAACCTCGGCTGCTTCGTGATACAGATCGAAGGCGGGTCCGCGAAGTACGTCCGCTTCAACCACAATACGATCGTGGAATGCGGCCGGCAGCTGACCCAGGGGAACTGGTGGCAGAATGCGTACATCGGGAACAATCTGATCATCGACGGATTCTGGCAGGGCGAAGGAACGGCGGACCTGACAGCGACCGGGCGCGATCCGCGTCAGACGTACAACGGCCTGTTCTCGATCGGCACCCTGCCGTCCGTCTACGGCGTGCCGAACGAGGCACGTCGCATCGTGATCGCAAAGAACTATGCGTATCTCGATCCCCGTTTCACTGCGCTGTATGCCACCGATGGCGTCAAGCGCGCGCAATTCCTCGACCCGATCTCCAAGCTTGACTTCGCGGACCTGTACGGCGTTGCCGGCGGCTTCCATATGTATATCGCCGACACGGTCTGGATGGGCTCGTATCCGGCAGGGATGGCGAACCCCCTGAACGATGTGAACTGGCAGAAGCCGCAACACCTGACATCGAGCGGCTCGATGATCGATTCGATGTGGGCCTCGATCCGAACCCTCCGTGCGAATCAGACCCCGGGAGCCCAGTACGTGTATCATCAGAATTCGGCCTGGACGGACTACACCTGGCCGCTTCCGGAGAATTTCGCTTATACGGATGCGGGACTCATGACCGCCGCGTCGGACGGCCTGCCGATCGGTGACCTCAACTGGTTCCCGGCAATGAAGGCTCAGTTCCTCGCCAATCAGGCGCAGCGGGTTGCCACGCTCGAAGGCCTTGCGGGCCAGGTCGTTGTCACCAATCTGGTCTCCAATATCGAGGCCGAGAATGCAACCGTAAACTCCCCGGCAAGCACAAAGTCGACCCAGGGACTCACATTCTTCGACTACAATGGCAGCGGCTCGATCACCTGGACAGTGAATATCGCGACCGCAGGTCTCTATGATACGCGCTGGCTCATCCACGAGACAGGCCGCAGCATGAGCGGTCCGTGCCTGGCCATCGACGGCAGCCAGTTCGTTGACAGAGCTCGCGGATGGGGACAGTTCGTGGTCGCCCCCGACCTCGGTCCGGCCGCCGGTCAGCCGACGGATCAGTGGATCTGGGTGCCGATCGTTGCTGATTCGGTTCAGCTCGTGTCCCCGTTCGGCAGCTCTGCTACGACTCTCTTCACGCTGTCTGCCGGAACACATACGATCGGCGTCGTGGGCGGCGGCTGGGGTCAGGTCCGTTTCGCAGAGATCGATCTGATCCGGAATGGAACGACGGATACCCTGAAGCTGATGGCCCCCGAAGCGGTGCCGGTTCTCGTCACACCGGGTGCCGAAGGCGTGAACTGGGTCGCATCGGGCTTCAAATTCGTGGATCTTGGCTCCAACGGATCGATGACGTTCACGGTGAATCCGACCGAGGCCGGAACGTACCACTTCCGGGTCTTCGGGCAGAACCTCTCGGGCGCCGGCGCTCCGTTGACGATCAAAGAGGGTGCAAGCACGATCGTGACGCCGACGCTGCCGTTCAAGTCGAAGTCGACGGGTGGCACGGATTCGACGGGCAACGACGTGTACTCGGCGGGATTCGCGTTGACCGCAGGGGCGCACTCCTATACCCTGAGCGGCTCGAACGTGAAGATCGACTATATCCAGCTCATCAAAGAAACAGCGGTGACCGGCGTGGACGATGGAGATATGCCTTCCACGTATGCCCTCCATCAGAACTATCCCAATCCGTTCAACCCCTCGACGACCATCTCGTTCAGTCTCGCGAAGGCGTCGGCGGTGAAACTGATCATCTACAACCTGCTCGGACAGGAAGTGGGCAATCTGGTGAATGGCAATCTCGGGGCGGGTGCCCACACGTATGTCTTCTCCGGACGGAACCTCGCCTCGGGCGTGTACTTCTATCGTCTTGAAGCAGGCAGCTTCGTCTCGAACAAGAAAATGCTCCTCTTGAAGTAACGCGGCAGCCGTACCGATCATACAGAGGGGACGCAAAGGCCACTGGACTTTGCGTCCCTCTGTTTCTCTGGTTATCTTGTCTGCGGTCCCATGCCGGGATCACATGATCGCACTGCCGATACAATGGGCCTGCGGATGGGCCCGCCATTCGATCCGCTGATACTACTCCCGGGGCCCGCCATGTCCAGTCCAGCTGCCTGCGCTTCAGACCCCCTCAGCATCCCCGGCATTCGTGGCGAGTTGCGCTCTTGTCTGGATCGTGAATTCCAGTGCTGGTATCCGGTATCCATCGATACTGCATGTGGCGGGTTCTATAGCGACTTGAATTCCCGGTGGGAGGTCGAGGGCCCCCAGAACAAGATGATCGTCACGCAGGCCCGTCATATCTGGGCTGCCTCGAATGCCTTGTTGTTCTCTGGAGGGGACACCGTGCTTCAGGACGTTGCCACGCACGGCGTCCGGTTCCTTACCGACGTACTGTGGGACCAGGAGTGCGGAGGCTTCTACTGGCTTGTTGACAGAATGGGGAGTCCGCTGCGCGAAGAAGGGCGCATCGTGAAGCGGGCCTATGGGAACGCCTTCGCCGTCTATGGCCTGGCCGCACACTATCGTGCGACAGGCAACACGGCGTCTCTGGCCCTGGCGAAGAAGACATTTTCATGGCTGGAAACCCACAGCTACGATCCCGTCCATGGCGGGTATTTCCAGTTTCTGACGCGCGAAGGCGAACCTCTTCGGGAAGGATTTGACGTACCGCCGAAGGACCAGAACTCGAGCATCCATCTTCTCGAGGCCTTTGCTGAGCTCTATCGCGTGTGGCCCCATCCGCTCGTCCGGCAGCGATTGCAGGAGCTCCTGTTCCTGGTGAGGGACAGGATCACGTTGCCTTCGGGATCGCTGCAACTGTTCTTTGCCCCCGACTGGACGCCGGTATCGTTCCGCGATGCCCCGGAGGATGTGCGGCAAATGCATGTCGGCATTGATCACATTTCCTTCTGCCATGACATCGAGGTCGCGTATCTCCTCCTCGAAGCCGCGGATGCCCTCGGTGCACCCCGCGATCCCGTCACGCTCCGTGCGGCCAAACGGATGACGGATCACACCCTCTCCTTCGGTTGGGACACCACACACGGAGGCATCTTCGATCGGGGGTATCTCTTTGCGGGGGAGGAGCAGCCGAGGGTCATCCAGACGACCAAGGAATGGTGGGGACAGATCGAGGCGTTGAATACGCTCCAGCTCATGGCGGACCTGTTTCCGGATGATCCGCGTGAGTATGCAGAGAAATTCCTCCTCCAGTGGTCGTATTGCACGAAGTACGTCATCGACCCGGTGAACGGCGGGTGGTACTGGGGCGGAACCGACGGTGATCCGGCCGTTGCTACCTCGCCGAAGGCTTCGATCTGGAAATGCAACTACCACACCTCGCGGGGGTTGATCAACTGCATTCGCCGGCTGGAAGAGGGCCGCGGGGAGCGGGGAAGAGAATGACCTCCTCTGAGAGAATCTGCCGCTGGACTTGCTTTTTCTGTCCGAAGGCTGGACATTGAGATGTCACCACTCCTTCCGCGGACCATGAGATCGATCTTACGACAACATTGGGGCGTCATCTTCCTGTCGTGTGCCGCACTTGCGGCGATCGCCGTGCAGGCCTTCTTTACCACCCCGAAGAAAGATGGACTTGTCGAGGTGTTCTTCGCCGACCGTATGACGGACGCGCACCGCATCCTCATCGATCGATACAACCGCCTTCACGAGGGGAAGATCCGGGTCGTGCCGATCGACTTCCCCAACGAGGAGTTCACGACGAATGAGCGGAAGGAGGTGTTCGCCCGGCTCCTCCGTGGCCAGGGGGAGGGGATGGACGTCTTTGCGGTCGACCGCATCTGGGTTCAACGTTTTGAACGCTGGTGTCAGCACCTCGAACCGTATTTCCCCCCCGAGGAACTCGCCCGGCTCACGCCGACAGGCCTGCGATCATGTTATAAAGAGGGGAACCTCGTGGCGGTCCCGTTCTTCAACGTCATGGAGGCGCTGGCCTACCGCCACGATCTGCTGCAATCGCTCCCCGGGGGTGCGGAATTCGAGCGACGACTCCAGGAGGGGGTCACCTGGGAGGAGTTCCTCGCGTTCGGCGCGAGGTCACGGTACCCCGGTCCGTACTACATCTATCCCGCAGCAGAGTACGAAGGTCTGGTCTGTTCATTCACATCGATCCTTCTGGGCCTCGAACCCGCGTACTTCGAGACCTATGGATTCGATTTCGACCGCACGGAAGCACAACGTGCGCTCCAGCTGCTGGTGGATCTGGTGAACCGGTATCACGTGACGCCGAGAGAAGCCACGACGATGACGGAGGTGACGAGCTACGAGCTGTACACGCGCCGGAACGGGATCTTCGCGTTCGGGTGGACGAATATCCGGAAGGACCTCAATGACACCCTTGCGGGAACGGACCGGATCCGGCTCGCGGCACCACCCCATTTCTCCGATCACCATTCCGCGGCCACCATCGGCGGATGGAGCCTGATGGTCGCGCGGAACAGCACGAAGCTCGAGCAGTCGATCGATTTCATCAAATTCCTCCTGACGCCCGAATCACAGGAGGTGTTGCTGTCACGCGGCGGGAGTTCCCCCGTCCTCAAGGTGTTCTTCGAGGACACGACGTATTTCCGGCGGTATCCCGAACTTGCCGACATCCGCCGCCTGCAGGAGATCGGGGTACACCGGCCGTTCGATGAACGCTACACACGCTACTCGGAGATCCTGGCGTCGTCCCTGTCGCAGGCCATCAGGATGCACGTAAGCGTTCCCGAGGCGCTGCGTCAGGCAAGCACACAGATCCGCGCGGAAGCGGCGGCTGCCGCATCCCAGCTTGCTGGTCTCCCCTGACACTCCCATGCACCTCGCGAACATCCGACATAAGCTCTCGCAACACCGGTTTGAGATCAACCACATCCTCGTGTTCTTCATCGTCATCGTTGCCTCTCAGGTGCTCCTGGCCTTCTTTCAGGGGTCGCTCGCTTCCAATTTCCTGAACGACGCCCAGCACTGGTTCCAGAAGTACCATGCCGAACGCATTGCGGTAGTGACCTCGGTGAGCATGGAGAACCTGTTCGAGAGCCAGGAGCGGCTACGGGCAGAGGGGCGCTTCGATGAACCCCGGCTGGTGGCTGCGATGAACGTGATCTTCAAACAACTCGTGCTGCAGCGCAATGTCGAGGAGATCACGCTCATCCTGCAGCGTGACGGACGGACCTATGTGGTGACGAATGGCCGGGACATGAATGAGTTCTTCAAGGGGACGCTGCCGCCATCGGACGCCACGTCCGCCGATCTGCCGGGCAATGGGCTCCGGTATTTCGCCACGGCCAGGGAAGAGCTGTTCCGGACCGAACGCATGAAGAGCGAGGTCGTGAACCTGCGGACCTTCAATGTGCTGGTCCCGTTCGTGCCCCATGGTGAGTACCTCGGCGCCCTCTATCTCCGGATCACGCCCGATTTCACGCTCCTGACGGACGAGATCCAGATGAGCTTCAAGAGGACCACCTTCGCATTCTCCGCGCTCGTGTTCGTCGGGCTGATCATCATGTACGTCGTGTCCACCCGCGCGGTGCGGGAACGGAATGAGGCACGCGAACGGCTCTTTGAGGAACATCAGGCGAACCTGGAGAAACAGATCCGGCTGGAAAAGGAGTCGGTGTTCACGAAACGGATCTACCACACGCACCACAAAGCAGAGAAGATCATGGGGTTCATCAAGAGCGATGTGCGCGCGATGGACCCGTCGAACCTCGATCTCTCGAAGCAGCGTGTGATCGCGTATTCCAACTTCATCTCGCGCATCATCTATGACATGAAGTGGTACGACCAGGATATCAATACGATCATCAACCCGGCCTTCCGGTCGAACGTGAATGCCACCATCCGCTTCATCGTGGAGAATGTGTTCCTGCGGATCTCGAGCAGGAACGACATGTTCAGCTTCGATCTGCAGCTTGATCCCGCGGTACCCACCGTGCATGTCAACGAGTTCTCGCTGTGGGAGATCTTCGAGCCGTTGATCCAGAACAGTATCGATCACGGTCACCGGAATGCGCTCCTGATCACGGTGTCCACCGTGCATGACCCCCTGACGCAGTCGACGATCGTCCGGATCAGGGACAACGGGGAGGGACTTGCTGCGCGGCTGCTGGAGACGGACGACCGCGGTGTGCAGCGCGTGTTCGCCGAGAAGGAAGGCAGTGGCAAAGGCCACGGATCGCACTCGGGATACGGTTGCTACATCGCGTATCAGCTCGCCGTGGGCAAGTGCGGGTGGCGGATGGATGCCGAGAATCTTGCCGACGGCGGATGCTGTTTCTCTATTCGAATCGATCATCGGATGTGACCCATGAGTGCACCAGCCCCTATCCAGGTACTGCTCGTCGAGGACGAGGAATTCGATGTGGAACGCGTGCGGAAGACGGTCCGCCTCGTGAACACCCGCATCCATATCGCCGATGTCGTTTCGAACGGGAAGGCCGCGCTGGAGTTCATCGGTCAGCGCAATGACCGGTACGACGTCGTCATTCTGGATTTCCAGATCTCGGGAGGACTCCGCGGAGAGGAGCTCATCCAGAAGATGAAGGAGCTGGACCCGCTGCTCCAGATCATCGTCATCACGAAGATGACGATGAACATGACGGATCTGGCCTTTGCCACCAGCCTCCTGCGGGCCGGCGCATTCTGGTACTGCACGAAATACCCCGGGAACATCGAGGACTACATCTATCAACCGACCGATTTCATCCTCAGCGTCTACAATGCGTACGAGAAGCGGCGCCTGGAGAAGCAGCATCAGAAGTCGGACCGACGCCTCATGAAGAGCATCGAGTCCATGCTCGAAGCCAAGAAGATCCAGGGCACCTCGGCGCCGATCCTCCAGCTGCGGGAAGCGATCGAACGGTATGCGAAGAGCGACGCGAACGTCCTCATCACCGGGGCCTCCGGCACCGGCAAAGAGCTGGTGGCCTGGAACATTCATCTGAAGAGCCGCAGAAAATTCGAATCCTTCGTGCCTATCAATTGCGGTGGGATACCCCCGGAACTCATCGAGAGCGAACTGTTCGGGTACGAAAAGGGCGCGTTCACGGGGGCGAACACCAGCAAGCCCGGCCTCTTTGAAGTGGCGAATAACGGGACGGTCTTCCTCGACGAGGTCTCGGAACTGCCGCACCCTGCTCAGGTGAAGTTGCTGCGGGTGATCCAGGAAGGTGAGATCGAAAAGATCGGCCGCCGTGGAGCACTCTCGGTGAACGTCCGGATCATCGCTGCCACGAACAAGGAATTGTCACGCGAAGTGTCCGAACATCGGTTCCGTGAAGATCTGTTCTACCGGCTGAACGTCATCCCTCTCGATCTTGTCCCGCTCAAAGAACGGGGGACGGATATTCTCGAACTGTTCACGTACTTCCTCGGATACTTCAGCGCGGACATGAATATGCCGACCCCGGAGGTCGATGAAAAGGCGAAGGAGATCCTTCTGAATTACCGCTGGCCGGGAAATGTCCGCGAACTGCGCAACGTGGCGCAGCGACTGGTCCTGAATACGAGTGGCCGGATCACGGCAAAGGACATGACCCACCCCATGATCCTGAGGACGTCGCCGCTCACGGATGAGGTCATGAGCGTTCAGGAGGTCGGTGGCGGCCAGATCCTCCCGCTGAAGGAGATCGAACGGCTCTTCCGCACGAATTACTTCAAATACGTGCGGAGCATCTCCAGTTCGGATTCCAATGCGGCAGAACGGCTCGGGCTTGCGCCGTCGAACTTCTACCGCATGTGTAAGGAACTCGGTATCAAATAGGACCCCATGAAGCGCATCGCCATTACGACCATCCTCCTGTTGACTACCGGCATGTCCGTCATGTCCCAGAGCCAGTTCACCACCTTCGTGACGCGACGCGCAGACACCCTCTTCGCGGAGGCGCGCCCGCTGCGTTTCCTGAGTTTCAACATCCCGAATCTGCACTATGTCGAGGACTTCCTGCCGTTCGAAGGGACGTCTCCCTTCCGGCTTCCCGACGCGTACGAGATCCGGGATGCGCTCATGAGCATCCGGCAGCTTGGCGGACAGGTGACGCGGATGTATGTCCTTTCGGTTCGCAGGGACGATGATCAACCCGGCGTGATCCGCCATGTCGACGGGCCCGGGCGCTTCAACGAAGAAGCATTCCGCTCATTGGATACGGTTCTGGCGATCGCCAACGAGGTCGGCGTGCGCGTCATCATCCCGTTCGTCGACAACTGGCCTTGGTGGGGAGGCATCCGGGAATATGCTGGATTCCGTGGATTGCACAAGGATGAATTCTGGACCGATCCCGATGTGATCGCGGATTTCAAGTCGACGGTGCGCCATCTGGTCACCCGCAGGAATACCGTGACGGGGACGCTGTACAGCGAGGACCGTGCGATCTTCGGTTGGGAAACGGGCAATGAACTTGACGCACCGTATGCATGGACCGGAGAGATCGCGGCATATATCCGCTCGCTCGACCTGAACCATCTCATCATCGACGGTCCGCATGACCCGGAACTGGATGATGATGCCCTCGACGATCCCGTCATCGACGTCGTTACGACCCATCACTATGGCGATCCCGGGGTCTCCGTGGCACGGATCGTGGCAAACCAGGAGAAGGCGCGCGGTCGGAAACCCTACATCGTCGGCGAATTCGGCATCGTGCCGCTTGCAGACATCCGCGCGATCGCGGATACCATCCTGAATCAGGGACTTGCCGGCGGCATGATCTGGAGTCTGCGGGGCCATGCACGGGAGGGGGGATTCTATGCGCACTACGAGTACAACAACGCCGCTGCATATCATTGGCCGGGCTCTGCAGGGGGCGACGCGTACAACGAACGGCTGGTCATCAGCCTCATGCGCGAACGGGCATTCCGGATCGATGGACGTACCCCGGCGAGGGAGGATATCCCCGAGCCGCCACATCTGCTCCCGATCACCGATCCCGCCTTCATCTCATGGCAGGGTTCCACCGGTGCCGCTTCCTACAGGATAGAGAGACAGGAAGGCGGTGGGTCATGGGACACCGTCGGGGTCGACGTGGAAGACGGCGGGACACCATTCCGCCCCTTGTTCAGCGACGCAACAGTCCTGCCGGGACACACCTACCTGTATCGCATCTGTGCATGCAATGGCGTGGGGGAATCGGGGTATTCGAATGTCGTGGGCCCCGTTCGTGTCGCCGCACGGACCTTCGTGGATCGACTGGAGGACTTTTCACGCATCTTCCAGAAGGAGGGGGAATTCCGCCTGCTTTCCATGGAGGACGTGAGAAAGGCGAAGGAAGACCGTGACCGCGTGGCGGGGAGCGATGGAAGCTATCTGGTCTATAAATTCTCTGAAGACGTGGAACGCCTGCGCGTGGATTGGTTCCGCACGGGCCGGAATGATGCCGTCGAAGTCAGCGTATCGGGAGACGGAACCACGTTCCGCGTGGCGGCCGGCCTGAGTGAGACGGTGTTTGCCTCCCCGTACAACGATTATGGGTTCTACGATGCAGTCGCCACAGCCGCGTCGGACGTGGGTGCGGGTGTGCGCCTCCTGAAGATCACCCTCCGTGGAAACGTGCAGGTGACGCAGGTCATCGCTACGTCGGTGGGCCTGCCCGGAAAAGACTGAAGTCGATGCCTGCGCGTTCACCAGGCCAGCGGTGAGATGCGTCCCCGGGCCTCAACGCATGATCCGGACCGTTATGTCATGCACGAGCATGCCCTCCGGAATGACGATGGCACCATCCCGTCTCGCGGCGATCTTCGTTCCGTTGACCATGGCATATCCCGGGGTATCGCTTCGTTCAATGGTGAGCGCGATCCTCCCTGCGCGAAACCGGAGATCCGCCCGGCACTCCCTGTCGGTCGGAAAGAGATGGGGCCGGATCACCAGATCGTTCCCTTCGAACCACACGCCCAGCATGTGCCGGACCATGAAGACGGTCACCTCGGCCGACGTCCACACGACGATCCCTGCCGTGGGGATCTGCGTGCGGTTCAGCGGGATCTCTTCGAACCAGGCGCCGGCGGCGCCACCCTGAATGCGGGCGAGCCAGGCGAGTGAACGATAGCTGCGATCGAAGAGTCCGGCCTCATGCTGCGCTCGTGCCATGAACCCGGTGGCGAAGCACCACGGCCCCGGCTGGTCCTGCTGTGAACTCGAATGGTAACGCTCGTAGCCTCCCATGTCCCACCGGGCATTCCAGATACCCTCCAGAGCGTCGAGCGTATTCTTTGCGAGAGCCGAACCGGGATCAACGACGCGAAGGAACAGCGGAATGGCCGCGCTCGCGTCGGGATTCAACCGGTGATATGCTTCGGTGGACGCAGGATCGTCGCGCCCCGAACTACGGGGGAGCCCCGGGATCAGATCGGCGACGGAGCCATCGACGTTGCGGCGCTTGATGAGCCGACCATTATCGACCAGGGCGCGTGTGGGGTGCTGGAGCATCGCACGCAGGAAGGTGTCTGCTTCACGCCGCCACCGGGCTTCCGTCTCCGGCGGCACGCCGAGGAGAGGTGCAAGATCGGCGGCGTCGCGCAGCCCCTGCACCATGAACGTCTGATAGGCCAGCTCGTAGCCATCGTCGAAGGTGCGTTCCCAGAACTCGCGGTGGTTGTGCACCATCCCGGTGGCGTCGCGGAACGATGGCCGTAACGGGCGCTCGATCATCGTCAGGATCTTCTTCCGGTGGGGAACGATCAGCGATGTATCGCCGGTCCAATCGTGCCAGGCCTTCAAGACATGCATCAGCTCACCCATCTGATCGAACTCCTCGCGGTCCGGATCATCGAATGCACCGGCGACCATCGTTGCCCCCTCTTCGGCAACGAGGTCGGTGAGGATGTAGGAGAGGAGGGCGCGTGCCTGTTCGAAGTGTCCGGCATGGATGAGACCGAGCGCGACGTTCGAACCATCGCGTACCCACTGGTCGCCGTATTCGAAGATACCGGCGTCCATTCGGCCGAGCGAGCCGACCATGCCGGGCAGGGCAAAGCGCGCATTGTCATAAAGACGGGTGAGCATGGTGTCGCGCGACGTGAACGTGGTACCGTTCTTCCATGCATCGAACGTCATCATCATGCGTGCGTCCTCCGGCGAGTCCTCCAGGGATCGCATGAATGCAAAGAGGTCCGCGATCCCTGCATCGCGCTCCACAGGGTCGGGGGGCGGCGGCGGTACGGACCACCGGAAACGGAGGCCGGCATATCCGGTGAGGTCCGTGTAGTCGAGCGTGATCGGGTAGCGTACGCCGCCCTCCAGATCGACATCGGCGAACGCGCGGACATTGCACGTGGTCACCGGGCGGTTCACCAGCAGGTGTGCACCGACAGCAAGCCGCGCCCCATCGTCAGCTTTGAGCGAGAACCGATACCTTCCAGTCCGGGGAGGAATGATCATTCCTGTCCAGCGGACGGAGAACGAATCGGGCCGGATGCCCGGGGCCGGACTGCCGGTCCCCCAGTAGGGTGAGAGCAGGGTATCCGTGCGGGTAAGCACGGGTGTTCCCTGCGGGGCGACGGCATTGAAGTACGCCGCGACGAGTCCCTGTAGTGCGGCGTCCGTCGCGTCGGGGCGAAGGACGGACGCGGGGACGGGCGTATCATCAGCACATGTGGGATCCGGGTGTGATCCACGCGCCGGAGTGCGGAGCACGATGCACGTGGTCACCGGGCGGTTCACCAGCAGGTGTGCACCGACAGCAAGCCGCGCCCCATCGTCAGCTTTGAGCGAGAACCGATACCTTCCAGTCCGGG
>JAUQWO010000055.1 GCA_030835135.1 Bacteroidota bacterium | reverse complement strand
CACATGGACTCACCGCCCCTACAGAGCACCGGGTCACACGGACTCACCGCCCCTACAAAGCATCCGGTCACATGGACTCACCGCCCCTGCAAAGCATCGGGTCACACGGACTCACCGCCCCTGCAAAGCACCGGGTCACATGGACTCACCGCCCCTACAAAGCATCGGGTCACACGGACTCACCGCCCCTACACCACATTCACATCACCCGTGTCACCTGCACATGACAGGGCCACAACGCCGGGCAACCCGGCCACCCCTGCGCGCACCTATTGCTCCCTGTGGATCTGCTCGTGGATCTTGACCAACAATTCATCCGACGTGAACGGTTTGCCCAGGAACGGCACCGCGGGCGTGATGGTGTTCCCCGCCTGGCGCATGGCCTCCTCGTGTCCGCTGATCGCCACGACCCGCGCATCGGGGTTCAACTTGCGCATCGCCCTGATCGTGATCGGCCCGTCGAGGTTCGGCATGAGCAGATCGATCACCGTCACGCTGATCTCCTTGCTGCGCTCCGCGAACCGCGCAAGCGCCTCGATGCCATCGCTCGCGGTCACCACGCGGTACCCCGACCGCTGCAATGTGGTCCCGACCACCTCGCGCAGGATCTGTTCGTCATCCACGAACAACACGAGCTCGCCGTTCCCCGCGGGCACGGTCTTCGTGTCGTCGTGCATCACATCCTCGCCGCCACGCGGTGCCACCGGCAGGTAGATGTGGAACTCCGTCCCGCGCCCCAGCTCGCTCTCTACATGCATGAACCCGTTGTGCGAACGCACGATGGACATGACCGTCGGCAGTCCGAGGCCGGTCCCCTTGCCCGATTCCTTCGTCGTAAAGAACGGCTCAAAGATCCGTTCTTTGACATGGGGCGGCATCCCGATGCCCGTGTCCTTGACCACGATCTCCACGTAGTCGCCCGGCCTGGCATTGGGGTCCATGGTCACATATGCTTCATCGATCGTGATCTGCCGGGCGGAAAGCGTCAGCATCCCCCCCTGCGGCATCGCGTCGCGTGCGTTGACACACAGGTTCATCAGCACCTGGTGCACCTGCGTGGTATCACCAAGCACGAGTGGCAGATCCCTCGGGTAGTCCAGCGTGAGCGAGATCGATGGCGGGAAGGAACCGCGGATGATCTGCTGCATCTCCTTCAGCAGGTGCTTCGTCTGGAGCCGCACGCGCTCGCCGGTCGTCCCGCGTGCGAACGTCAACACCTGTTGCACGACATCCACCGCCCGCCGTGCACCGGATTCAATGAGGGTGAGCGTCTTACGGATATCCTCGTCCTGGATCTTCCGTTTCAGCAGCTCCGCACCCATGAGGATCGGGCCGACGAGGTTGTTCAGGTCGTGCGCGATGCCGCCCGCAAGCATACCGATGCTCTCCAGCCGCTGCGTGCGGAGGAACTTCGCCTCCAGCGTTTTCCGTTCGGTGATATCGACATTGATCGTGAGGATGCCCTCGGTCTTGTCCTGATCGTCGGTGAGGAGCGTCCAGCTGCTCTGCACCACGCGCTCTTCGCCGTCCTTGGTGACCTGCGTGAGCTCCCCTTCCCACTTCCCCCATTCCACCACGGAGCGCAGGGCATCGGTGGACGCGGGCCGGCGCATGTCGTGGAGCATCGAGCCGATGGGTTTCCCCTGCACGTCGGTGGCGTTCCACCCGTACAGTCTCTCGGCCCCCTTGTTCCAGTACTTGATGTGGCCGTCGTAGTCGGTGACCATGATGGCATCGTGGGCTTTGTCGAGCAGACTCGCCCGTGCCTGGCTTTCATCTTCGGCCCTGCGCTGGCGGAGATGGGCTTCCACGGCTTCGTTGGTGCGCTCTTCGACGAGCTGGGTCAGATGCTCGGAATAGTACCGGAGTTTCTGATGGGCCGTCTGGAGTTCGCCATGCCGCGAGAACGCATCCCGGTACATGCTGATGAAGAAGTTCAGGATCTGTTTGCGCGAACTGCGGATGGTAGTGCCGGTTCCTTCCTCCACCGTGAGGGGCGGGTATGCCTTGCACGGGCAGCCGATCTCCTCATCCAGCTGGTGATCCGCCAGCACGGTCTCGACGGTCTCGAGGAGACGCCTCGTGTCGTAGGGCTTCGTGATGTAGTTGTCCGCCCGGGCTTCCATCCCCTTGATCACATCATGCATCTCGCCCTGGGCGGTGAGCAGGATCACTTTCGTGTGGCGCAGGGAGAGGTCATCACGGATGGCGTGACAGAGCGCGTAGCCATCCATTCCGGGCATCACGATGTCGCTGACCACAAGATCGGGCTTGAGGCTCCGGGCCTTGGCCAGGCCATCCTCGCCATCAACGGCCACGGCAACATCATACCCCTGGTTCTCGAGGATGACAGTGAGCTTCAGACGTTGGGTCTGATCGTCTTCAACGATCAGGATCCGTACCGGGACGCCCTCGTCGGCTTCCATGCTCTGGTCCTGGTGTTCAGTGCTCATGTGTGGGTTTTCGATGTTTGAGTTTGATGATCGGCCGTGCCGCTTCCGCGGCCGGCAGTGCCGCCAGAAACGCCGCGATGGCATCCTCCAGCTGCGCGAGTTCCGCGGACAGGGATGTCCATCCCTCCGTCGCGCGTCCGAGATCTCCGGATTTTCCCGCCTGCTCGATCGCAAGCGCAGCAAGCGATGAACGCTGGGCCACGATGCTGCCCGCGGCCCCCTTCAGGGTGTGTGCTGCCTTCGCAACGGCGGCAGTGTCTCCGGCGGCAAGAGCATCCGCGATGTCCTTCTTCAACACCGGCAGGCCGTCCACGAAGCTCTTCAGGACTCGCCGGAGCAGGTCCGTATTCTCCAGGCACTGGTGCAGGGCTTCATTCCCATCAAAGACCGCCCCATGGAAGTGCGGCACGGTGATGGCCGGCGGAGCTAACGCGACGGACGCCGCCGGTTGCTGCGGCGGCGCGGGCGCGATGGTGCGCGGCGCGATGCGGCTGAGGAATTCCAGGAGCTGATTCGCGCGCACCGGCTTCGACAGATAATCGTCCATGCCGGCATCGAGGCACTTCTCTTTGTACCCGCTCATCGCATGGGCCGTCATCGCGATGATGGGGATGTGCCCGCCGGTCTCCTTCTCCCTGTCGCGGATGATGCCCGTCGCCTGGAACCCGTCCATCTCCGGCATCTGCACGTCCATCAGCACCACGTCGAATTCCTGCCGCGACAGCAGGTCCACCGCCTCTTTGCCATTGCGCGCCAGGGTGGTGATGTGACCGGCAAGTTCCAGGATGCCCATGGCGAGTTCCTGGTTCACGATATGGTCTTCCGCAAGCAGCACGCGCAACGGCTGTTCCGCCTGCTTGATGGCATCGCCCGCGGTCTTGCGGAGGGTCATCGGCTGGTCCTTGTCGAGCACCGTGACGATCGCGTCGAACAGTTCCGATTGCTTCACGGGTTTCTCGAGCACGATGTCGGGCCACGAAAGCGGATCTTCCGATGCATCCGCATCATGCATCTCCTGCGAGAGCATGATGAACTTGGGCCGCGTCCTGAGCGCCACGGTGGACATCGCGCGGATGATATCGCCGCCCGAGGCCTCCGGCATCTTCGAATCCACGATCACCACCTGATAGGGCAGCAGACTCTGGTCCGCCTTGACCAGCACGTCCTGCAGGTCCCACGGGTGCTCCAGGGGTTTGGGCCGCATGCCCCAGTACGTGAGGGAGTCGCAGATGAGATACCGGTTCGTCCGGTTGTCATCGATCACCACCACGCGCATCCCTTCGAGCCGCTCCACGCCCGAAGGGAGGAAGCCGGTGTGCCCTTCCACGACGCCGAGGGTGACGGTGAACGAGAAGTTCGTTCCCTTGCCGGGTTCGCTCTGGACCTGGATGGAACCGCCCATCAGTTCGAGCAGACGGGCGGTGATCGTGAGGCCCAGCCCCGTGCCGCCATACTTGCGCGTGGTGGAGAGGTCGGCCTGCGTGAACGATTCGAAGATCCGTGCAACCTTGTCCTGCGCGATACCGATCCCGGTGTCCTCGACGTCGAACCGGAGCACGGCCGTGTTCCCCTGAAGCGAACCCAGCTTCAACCGGACGATGATCTCCCCTTCCTCGGTGAACTTGAGAGCGTTGCTGATGAGGTTGGTGATGATCTGCGACAGCCGCGTGGGGTCGCCGTCGACCACGCGGGGGACGGCATTGTCGACATCCACCAGGAGTTCCAGATGCTTTTTGCGGGCCTGCGCCGCCATGGTCTTCACGACGTCGCCCACGGTCTCGCGGAGGTCGAACGGGGTCTTCTCGAGCACCAGCTTGCCCGCTTCGATCTTGGAGAAATCGAGCACATCGTTCACGACCACCAGGAGCGACTCCGCCGAGCTGCGCACCGCGTTCAGATATTTGCGCTGACGGTCGGTGAGTTCCGTGCGCAGCGCGAGGTCTGTCATCCCGATGATGCCGTTCATCGGGGTGCGGATCTCATGACTCATGTTCGCGAGGAATTCGCCCTTCGCTTGTGACGCCGCTTCCGCGGTCTCTTTAGCGCGCATCACATCGAGTTCCCACTGCTTCTGCGCCGCAATGTCTTCCCCGATCGTCAGGATATGCGTGATCGCACCGCGTCCGTCGAAGATGGGCAGTTTTCTCGTGCGGAGGAGCCTCTGCGGTCCCCCGTGCGGTGTGATGGTTTGCTCCTGCACCTGCACGATACCTCTGCTGGCGATCACCTGCGCATCGCTCGTCCTGATCGTCTGTGCCTCGTTCTCCGTGAGAATGTCCCATAGGTGCCGGCCCAGCATGTTCTCGCGTTTTTCCCGGAACACATCCTCGCATGCCTTGTTCCAGAGCACGATCCTGTTATCCTGGCGTACATCCTTGGCAAGGAGCACGACCGGCGCACTGTTCACGATGTCGTCGAGGAAGTGTTCCGAGCGGGTGAGGTCCTCGGTGGCGCGGCGCAGAGCCTGGTCCTGTCTGCGCAGGAGATAGACGCCATAGAGACCGATGATCAGGACAACGAGTGCAACAAAGAAGGACCATGTCCGCATGGACGCGATGCGGTGCTGGACCTCACGGAGTGAGTACGCAAGACTGACATGCCCGTACGTAACACCCTGGTACTGTGCGGCGGCCTCGGCGATGATCGCCGTTCCTGTATATTCGAACGCAGGGGTTTGGGTCGCGGGACCCCGCAGCGGCCGTGCGATGAAGAGCGGGTCGTACTCGATCAGCGGCACGCCTGCGTCATCGAAGATGCCGATGTACGTGACGTCGTTGTCGCGCCGCACCCGGTCATACGACCGTTGGACGAGTTCGAAGCTTCCGTCGCTCAGCCCCATGCCTACGGACGAAGCGAGCACCTCGCATGAGACCCCTGCCATCTCTTCTGCATGGGCGAGCATGTCCTGCTCCATGACTGTTGTGTAGCGCCACGCAACGATCATGGAAAAGAGCACGAGAGGGACCACGAAGGTCCCCACCATGAGCCCCAGCCGGGGTTTCTGGGAGAGGATCCTCTGTTTCACTGCGTCACCTGCCGGAGAACCTTGACGTGGTCCGTGACGCGCGCCATGTCCACGAAGCCGATCGCCCCCGGCGTCGCGGCGACGCGTGCTACGATCTCATCCTCGGCCACCAGCGTGGGGGCCCGTCCTTCGCCGGTCAGCTGGACCCTGAGCCATTGCTTGTTGAGCGCGAGGGGGTTGAGGTTGAGGGCGGCATAGAACTTCTCCGCTCCGGTCGTCCCTTTCTTCAGTGAGAAGACGCGGATGGGTTCGTCATTCGTCCACTTGGTTTGCGTCAGCATGTAGATGTCGACCGCCGCCCTGGTATCGATCGACGCCACAGGCACGGAGGGGTTGGCGATGATCACGAGCTGGGCCCGTGCCATCACGGTGAAGGCTGTCATCAGAAGAGCGCTAAGGAGTAGTCGTTTCATGGCCGGGCTCCTCAGAACATCACGCTGATGGCGATGATCGGCAACCCGAGGTCCAACGGGAAGTGCGGGCTGGGGCAGGAGATCCGGACATATTGCCCCTTGACGACGATGCTCTCAATGGGCCGCCATCCGCCCCCGAAGGTCCACTCCCGAATACCCTCGGACATGCCCATGAAATCATTGACCGTCAGTGAACTGACGCTCCCATACACATACAGCGCATCGGTGATATCCCAGAGCAGCGTGCCGTAGAGGAACGTCCGGTCGAGGTCCTTGCCAACGATCGGATTGAACGTGCCCACCATCGCGAAGACCGCCTTCTGGCGGTCGCTCATGGAAGGCCGGACGAACAGCACTTCACCGTCGAAACTGATGTTCGCAACGCGCACGTACAGATCCGCACCGTACCGGTAGCGGCGCATGGACCCCATGCCGAACTGATTCTGGTTCTCCATGTCCGTGGTCATCGACACGCCGCCCCGGAACCAGTGCGTGCTCAGGCCGACACGCCCGCCCCACAGCTTGGACTCGGAGGTGTCCATCCCGGAAACCTGGAACCCCGCACCCTGTCCGCTGATGATGTACGAGGTCTCACTGTTCCCCACGAAGGCCGCATACTCGAGATCCACGTCGGCCAGCACCGGTACGCTGCCATAGACCTCGAGGTTCGCGTGCGTCGGCAGGAACGCGTCGATGTTGAGCCTGTCGGTCATGAGCGGTTCGTAGACCAGCGGGCGCACGATATACGGCAACAGCGGCGTGCGGTTCCTGACCTGCAGCAACGAGTTGAAACTTGGCAGCAGGAAGCCTGCCTTCACATTCAGTACATGGCTGTAGCTGTACTTGGCCCACCCTTCTTCCAGGTTCATATTCCCCCAGCCGAGCTTGCTGTTGAAGCCGTTGGTGAACTGGAGGTTCAGGAATGCGCTGAAGTGATTGTCGAATTCCTTTGCCCCCATGAGGTTCGCTTGCTGGAGGAAGAAGGTCGTCGACTGCGGACCGAGAAACGACGCCGGGATATCGATATACGCAGCCTGCAGGTATCCGAAGATGTTCAGGTCGGAGTAGTTGTCCTGGGCAGCGGCCGGAACACCCGGGCCGGTGATCAACGCACCGATCACCATCACCATGCGCAGTTTCTTCATCGCTCATCCTCTGTGACTGATGCGAAAGCACCAGACGTGCGCATGGTTCTCCCCTGCGTACCGTCCGGGCTGTCGGACCCGGGCACAGATGGCCCCCTCGTCAATGGATCCGGCGATGTCTCTAGTGCAACGATAGTGCCATAGAAATGAATGGTTTCTGCGTAAAGTTACACCAAATGCCGTGGTATTTCGGCGAATTTCAGAGGGAAGTATGGCAGAGAGGACGCGACGAAGAGTACGGAGGGCGGAGATTCACCCGCGGACACACATGTGGCCAATAGTGGTCAGGCCGACGTCAGCCATTCGGCGGCTTCCTGTTCGGTGTCCGCGAACCTGACCTGCCGCCCTTTGTTCGCTTCACGCATCATCTCGCGGAACCGTTCGCTGCGGACCGCCGTGAAGGAACCCGCGACCGCAAGACGGCAGCCGTAGTTTGAGAGTTTCTGGAGGACCTCGCCGGCGAACCCGGTCTTCAGGTCATAGAAGGACGGGGCGATCTGTTCCTCCCGGAGGAGGATGCGGTTCGCATCATGTTCCCCGCCCCATGCCATCATGTCGAGGAAATCCTGCGGAGAGTGGATGACTTCTTCATTCCGCATGCAGGTCACATACGGTGCGCCGTTGCATGATCCCAGCATGAACTCTGCAGACATCGGCAGACCTCCGTGGTCAATCGCGTAAAAGGTTGTGGGTGCGGTACAACTTCTCGATGAAGAGCTGACTGTGGTTCAGGAACGACCGGTAGGCATACGTGCGGAAGTCATCGTCCGTGCTCAGGCGTTCGAGGTCCTGCTGGATCGCGCGCGATTCGAATTCGAGGATCTGATCGAGCGCCTCGGGAAAGATGTACCGGCGTGCCACCAGCATGTGGAGGAACAGGTCGCGGTACTCGCGGAGATGATGGTCCTCCGCAAGCAACGCCTCAGCCCCCAATGCATCCCGCTGCGAGAGGATGAATTCCCTGTTCAACTCCGTGAACGTGCCGAGCTTCACCGTCTTGCCGCCGACATCGCCCCAATACGTGGCGAGCCCGCGCGGAACGATCTCTGTCACCGTGATGCGTTGGAATCCCTGCGTCGACAGCTCGGGCATGAAACCACGGATCTGTGCGAACCATTTCTCGCTTGCGTTGAGGTGCCAGTCCATGATCCCCGCCAACCGGTCCTCGATCCCCCTCCGGCCCTCGATGTGATGTTCGATCGCATTCGTCCGGTACCTCCGCTCGATCGCCGCCTTCAGCACGGTCGTCAGCTCTTTCGTTGTCGTGTCATAGTCCAGGTGCGTGAAGATCTGCGGATACTTGTTCTGCAGGAGCCGGAAGAACCCTTCGTGCCCCGTCTGCTCCCGCCACCAGGGGATCATATGGTGATAACCGGCATAGGCCTCCAGCTCCTGGAGGACGGGTATCGTTTTCAGGTCACGCAGAAGGGCGACGGTCTTCTGATAGTTCATCCGCGCGCCTTCCTTGTAGAGCATCGTCCCCTGTGCGCTGGGGGTGTCCAGACAGAACTCTTCGAACACGAAGCCTTCCGATGTGTGCGTCAGGAGTTCGTTGAACTGGTTCTTGCGGATCTGGATATGGATCGATGGAGCGAAGTCTCTGACGATCAGGTCGAACTGTCGGCCGGGAAATTTCTTCCGGAGTTCCGTGAGGGCGGAACCGGTAACGGCGCGGATCTGGATGGCGATATCGTTCTGCATCACGTGAATACTCTCCCCTTCGGCGGACGGGGCCCACGGTGGGCCGGTGACTGCTGGCGGCGTGTGCGGGTGCCCCAGGCAGGAGAATGAAGATAGAGGCCAAGCATGAAAAGGTCAAGTCGACCGGTGACTTTCTCCCTTTTTTTCGTATCTTTTGCACCATGCCCGAACCTACAACACCCCCGGCACTGACGCTCGTCGTTGCTGTCTATAATAAGGCGGATCTGCTCCGCTACGTCCTCGCCGCGTGTGCGCGGCAATCCTTCACTGATTTCGAAGTGATCGTGGCGGACGACGGCTCCGGTCCGGCCATCGCCGACGTCGTCCGCGATGCACGCACCGCGTATCCGTTCCCGCTCGGCCATCTCTGGCACGAGGACCACGGCTGGCGGAAGAACACGATGCTCAACAATGCGATCCGCGCGTCGCATGCCGACTATCTCGTGTTCATCGACGGCGACTGCATCCCGTCCCGGCATTTTCTGCGCGACCACTTCGAGCAGCGCGAGCGCGGCCGCGTGCTTCTCGGCCGCCGCGTGGAAACTTCGCACCGATGGGCGGCCGGACTGACGATGGCGAAGATCGCGTCGGGCGCATACGAGAAGTACGGGATCCAGGAGTGGAAAGACGGACTGAACGGCCACGCGCTCCGGATGGAGGACGGCATCCGCATCCCCTCGCGTATTCTCCGGACGCTGCTGTTGCGTACGGTGCGCGGGATGCTGGGATCGAACTTCTCCGCGTGGAAGTCGGACATGGTGACGATCAACGGCTTTGATGAACTGTACGATGGCCCGGGATGCGGTGAAGACTCCGACATCCAGTTCCGCCTCGGCCTCGCCGGGATCACGGGCAAGTCCCTCCGCAATCTGGCCGTGCAATACCACGTGCATCATGCGATCACGAAGGTGTCGGATGCCTGCTGGGACCGGTTCCAGATGGTGCAGAAGACGACGAACCCGCGGTGCGTGCACGGGTTGGAACTTCTGGAGCGATAAGGAAGCAACGGCAAGACCGACCCGGCCGGGGACACGGGGCGGAGGAGAAACGGGCAGGAGAAAAGAAAAGGACGCCGTGCAGAGAAGTGCCTGGCGTCCTTCTGTTTGTTGGGGATGACGTTGCGGCCGCGGCCTTTGCCATTGCCGTTCATGCATCGTTCGGTCGCGCCTGCCTCTCAGCGTCCGCCCATCTCCTTCATGTCCACCTGCGTGAACCCTGCCGGCGGTGCGAAGTCCGAGGCCGGGGTCGTGCGCGGTTCGATCTTCTTCACGGTCGTCTTCATGCCCATGGCCGTGGATTCCATCGGGAAGCCGTCGATCTTCTCCATCGCCTGACCGAGATCCTCACCCATCCGCGGGTTCAGCGACGCCATCCGCTTCGAGTACGCCTGCAGGTCGCCGCGCATGGCATCGAAGCCCTTGATGCCGCGCGTCACCCACAGGTCCGCGAACTCATCGTTCCCCTTCAGGATCTTGTACCGCGTGCATGGATAGCCGCTCACCGTGCGGGCCTCGCCGAGCTTCTTCACCGACGCCTTCGCGTCGCTGCCACCCGACATGCCCAGCATCTTCTCCATCTGCGCGCGCTGTTCGGCCGGCATGTTCTTCATCTGTTCGCGCATCTGATCGAGCTGCGCATTCGCCTGCTTCACGCCCGCTTCGAGTTCCGCGAAGGTCATCACGGAGTAGGTCTTGTTCTTCGTCCGGACCATGTACATCTTCTCCTGGTCGAGGCGCAGGATCGCGTAGTCGCCGTCCTTACCCGTCTCGATCTTGAGCATCTTCGGCATGTACCAGGTCTTCATCCCTTCCCGGCCTTCCATCTTCTCGCCGCTCACTTCGCTCTCCCAGTACAGCCCCTGCGCATTGAGACCGATGGTCATCAACGCCAGCAGCGCGATGAGCATGGATGTCCGGACCATTGCATTCTTCATGATGTCACTCCCGTGTGTGATTGAACAGGGCTAGCGCACCGGTTCGAGCGGTCGCCCGATGATGATGCCCGTGTGTGTTCGTATGTTGTGAATGTACTCTGCCAGGGTCCCATCGGACACCAGCACGTGCTTGCCCGACAGCGGCGCGTGCATGAAGTGCGCCTTCCCGCCGCGCCGCAGGACCATCCCCGTGTGCGCGATATCCATCCCCGTCATCGTTGTGACGGTCCCGACCACATCGCCGCTCTGCAAGTCCGGCTCGATCTCCGCGATCGCATCCGCGGGTATATAATAGAGTGGCCCGGCGCTGAGGGCCGATTCCACGGCCTGTATCCGTTGTACGAATGCCGTATCCGCAAGTTGCCGGTAGGCTGTGGTGTGCGTGGACATGAAATCGATGGCTTTTGTGTAGGCCACGCCACCCAGGTCCCGGGTCAGCGGCCGGAGCACGCCTTTGGCCCCGTTGTCCCGCATCCATTCCGTGAAGTAGTGGAGCCGGCTCGGATAGCCGTCGATGACCCCGCCGGTGTACCGGATGTGGGTCAACTGCTTCTTGAAATCGTCGAACGTGGCCTTTCCGGAGCGCACGCAGCGCGCCATCGCCAGCATGTTCTCCACGAACGTGAGGCAATCGAAGCCGCGCAGGTTGACGATGAGGTGTTCATCGCCGGGCTCTTCGAGCGAATGCGCGACGTACGGGGTGCCAAGGAAGTGCTGCCCGAAGGCGGCCATGGCATCGCCGACGGACATCGCGGCGAGACGGTTCTTCTTCGCCCATGCCATGGTGGCAAGGAAGATCTCCTCGTCGGACTTCACGCCGGCGAAGGCCTGCAGTGCGGTGCCGCCCAGCAGCGTGCCGCCTGCGAGGAGGGTGAACTGGCCGAGGAATGTTCTGCGAGTCGTCATGTCAATTCCCTCAAACCTAACGGTGCATTTGTAGGGGCGGT
>JAUQWO010000054.1 GCA_030835135.1 Bacteroidota bacterium | reverse complement strand
GAGCCTCTTGCTCAGGTTCCCGGTTCGCATCATCGAGGATGATCAGCGCGTCCTGCGTCAGGTAGGGAGCGAGGTGATAGAGCGGTGCTTCCCTGCCATACCGGTATGCCGGCGGGCCATCGATGAGTACGAGATCGAAGCGCACATCCCCGGGGATCTCGCGCGTATAGGCCGGATGATAGGTGGTGAAGACCCGGCCCGCGCACTCGGTGACCGCCAGAGGTGCATGAACGAGGTGCACGCCCGGTGATCCTCCGAGTGCCCGGCGGGTCTCACCCAGATACCGCTGCGAATGATCGATGGACATGATCGGGAATGGCGTCGTCGTCCCGAGGCGCTCCTGCAGGCGCGCGAGGAACAATGTGGAGAGCCCGCTGCCGAATTCAAAGATGTGCTTCGGCTGTCGCCACAGCACAAGCATCCCCAGGAACTGGAGGGTCTCCACCCCGAGCGTGGATGGCGTGATACGGCCGAGCAGGTCCTCATCGATCGGGAACGCTCCCTTCCTCTCATACAGCTGCTGCAGCATGCCGGTGTCGAGTGATGGGCTCATGGATGTTCATCTCCCTCGGGTGTGCGTGCGGCACACCACACCACCCAGGGCCACTCGGCCTCGGTGCGTGTGGCGCGTATCATCAATTCATCGTTTCCACGGACATCAAAACACTTCGCATTCTCCGACACAAAGCGGCCGATGCTTTCCCGGTTTCCCCACGATCCGCTCACCTCCACCCGGCCAACAGTGTCCTCGTGCAGCGTCCTGAACCCGTCGGGCATGAACCGGAAGTAGTCGCATGCATCATGCACCGGATTGAACGAACAGCTGGTGTTGATCGCGACGCCGCCGGGAACGAGGACGCGGCGTTGCTCGGCCAGGGCGCGCCAGGGTTGACGCACATGCTCCAGCACCTGATCGGTGACCACACAGTCGAACGATGCAGTGGCGAACAGTCCGAGATCCGTAACATCGACCGGAGGATAGGTCGTGACGGTGAAGGCGGTGTCCGGAGGGAACATGCGCCGGATCGCCATCTCCGTTCCTTCACTCACCATCAGCACACGCCCGCCGAGTCCGGCCCGGCGGATGTACTCTTCCAATGCGTTGTACATCGCGAAGCGTGTCACGGAATAGCGCCGTCCGATGTTCTCACTCATCACGACTCCTGATTGGATTTCCTGGCCCGGACAGGGCAAGGCACTCCTGTGTCTCCATCAATTGGAGTGCCAGTAAACGATGAGGAATTCGCTAAATCTCGTACGGAAAATAGATTAGCAGAGGGAACGGCGGCAGGGTGGTGGCGATTATCGGCCATATGAACAACACCGTGAGAGGCCCGGAAACACAGCATCGCCTCCCCCCGGCCCATCCCACCGCAGGCAGAGAAGAGGCGATACTGGAACGATCGATCCTACGGTCAGGCCCCGAGACGGTTCAACTGGTCACGGGCCACAGTGTTCCACGGCTCCGCATCGAGAGCCTTGCGATAGAAGTCCCGTGCGTCCTGGGAACGGCCGAGCACTTCACAGATCCTCCCGATGCCGAGCAAGGTGTCCACATCGCGCGGTTTCTTCTCCAGAATGCGCACGTAGATCCGGAGTGCATCCTCCGGGCGGTCCGCTTCCACAACATAGAAGTCCGCGAGGTTCTGCGCGAAAACATCATTGCCGGGATCAAGGCGCACCGCCTCCTCGTACTGTGTCCCGGCTTCGGCCACGCGTCCACTCTGATAGTAGAGCACGCCGAGGTCGTTGCGCATGCCCGCATCCTGCGGGGAGGAACGGACATGCTGCTCGAGGAAACGGATCGCTTCCTCCGTCCGGCCCGACGCCAACGCTGCGCCGACCGCACCCATGGGATCCATCCCGGAGGCACCGCCGCCGGGCATCGATTGGCGCAACTGTACCGCGTTGCGCATCTCACGCGCCTGCGTATTCCAGGGCTCATTCCCGAGCAACGTATCGAGGAACACGAGCGCATCATTGTCCTTCTGCAGGTCCAGACACACCTGGGCGAGCGCAAGCAGGGTCTCGGCATCACGCGGCGCAATGGTCAGGATCTCAACATAATGGCGGAGCGCGGTTTCCGGATCGCGCAATTCGATGTATGTCAGGTCCGCAAGGTTCTTGCGGTAGATGATGTCGCGCGGTTCACATTCGACGGCCAGTCGGTAGTGCTCGAGCGCCTGTGCGGCGGAACCGGCACGGTACTGCAACACGCCGAGATCGTTATGGGCACGCCCATCCCTGGGATGAGCCTCAACGTATCGCTCCAACGCCGCGATCGCCTCTGCATCTTTTCCCTGGGATGCGAGCGTGCAGATCTCCTCATACGTCAGCACCGGCGCCGCCCCGGCGGCCGGACGGACGGAGCGCGATTTGAATTGCATCAGCTTCTCGAGCGCGTCCTCGACACCAGCACCGGTGGTGGTGTTCATGGACCGCTGTGCTTCTTCGATCATCGCGCGAAAGGCATCGGGGGTGACCGACGCTCCACCTTCCGGCGGCAGGGCACTCAATGCTTTCTGGGCGATGGGATTGGAGGGCTGCACATCTGCAAGGGTCGAGAAGTAACGGCGGGCTTCTCCGAATTTCTGGGATGATGCACAGATATTCCCCAGGATCTGCAACACGGCCGGATCGTTCGGGGTCAGGTCCAGGACGTGCTTGTATGCGGTATACGCTTCATCCGGTCGGTTGAGCCCGACGAAGTAGAAGTCCGCGAGCGCCTTCTGCACAGCAGCATCCGCCGGGGCTTGCCGCGCCGCATCACGGTACAACTCCAGCGCTGCGTCCTTGTCCCCACGCCGATAGGCCAGTGCAGCACGATGCTCCGCGGAGAGCGAAGGCGCTGTGCCCTGCACCGGAGGAGCCGCCGTGATGGTGGCTGCACGTTCGCCGGATTTTCTGAACATCGACATGACCTTGCCTCCTGCTGGGAAATCGTCTGCTCGGGATTCAGCTCCTCTCAAGCAACGGGTGTGCCAGCATGCACCCTGACGATATGTGCACAGGGTTTGGTCAAATCATGCATTGTGAAGAGTTTAGCAGGGAGGCACGAAGGGGGGTGGTGGAGAATATTGGCCATCCGGTTGAAAAAAGGCCACCGGGGGCGCCGGAATTGAGCAAAAAGGCCCGTTCACGCCTGGTGCGCGTGAACGGGCCCGGAGCTCCCTGGAAGGAAGGACGGAAGTCAGAAGACGTATAAATGAAGGAGCCAGTAGCCAACGGGAATCAGCACCCCGATCGCCACAAGCCACGCTCCCCTCCCGGTGATCCCGGTTTTCCCTTTGAGAACGAACATCCCCGTGATCGCCACGATGATGAGGCTCACCGCATACGCATCGGCGATGTACGTCCACGCCTGCTTCGGCGCATTCAAATGAAGCTGATTGAACTCGAACAGCACCCGGCGCGGGCGGACCGACTCGACGATCACTTTGCCCGTGGGGATGTCGATCGCATACGTCACCCGGTCATAGAACAGTTGCAGGGTTTCCGGATCGGGACGGAAGGCATTCTTCGGCTCGTCTGCCAGGCCCAGCCGTTCGCGCGCAGTCGCAATGAGCTCCTCACGCGTCGCGCCATCGAGCGGTCCGATCTCGCGACCTTCCCGTTCGACGGCGTAGTTGGGATTCCAATCGGCAGTATGGTTCACCGCGATGCCCGACACGCCATACACGAGCGTCAGGCCAACGATGATGTATCCGATGTCGCGGTGGAGGATGTTGTTCCACTTCCTCCACTTGAACCGGGGGCGGGCAGCGGGAGTCACGGACGAAGGCACGGACACTACTGGATCGAGGCTCCTTCACCCATGATCCGGACGACGGTCTTCGGACCCTTCACCGTCGACGGGTCGAATGGCTTTCCGGTCTCTTCCGCGGTGTGCTTCCCCTGCTCGATCAGCTGTTCCACGGTATACGTCTTTGCGGAGATGACCCCTTCCGCGATGGCGGTTTTGCCCTTCGCATCCATAGGGAACACGATCACGCCGTCGTCCACCTTGAACACGATGCTCTCATACTCTTTGTCGCTGGCGAGCCGGATCCAGCAGCCGCGTTTCGAGCATACATCCACGACGGCACCCTGCACGCGCACCCGCTTGCCATTGAACTTCTCGGGATTGGCAAGGATCTCCGACACTTTCGTGACCTCTTTCAGGGTCAACGTCTTTCCATAGTTCTTCGGGCTTCCCGCAAAGGCCAACGAGGCGGTCAGGGCCAGCACAGCAACGATCGTCAACACGGACTTCATACTACCCTCCTTGAATGGATGAACGTGACCTGCGTGGACGCTGTAGGGTTCGAACCTACGACCTTCGCCTTGTAAGGGCGACGCTCTGAACCAGCTGAGCTAAGCGTCCTGGTGATGCGCTCCTTCACGCATACAGCGCACTGCTGAACTCTCTCCTGTACGCCCGGGTGATGTCGTGATCCTCACCCAGCATCTTGAAGATGGCCACGCACGCCTTGCGCGCACCATCGTCATCATAGTAGCGATCCGCCCTGATCACCGCAATGAAGTGCTGCAGGGCGTGTTCATGATCGAACCGCGCCAGCGCATGCAATCCATCACAGTACGTCTGCTTGGCGGGACTCCCGGTAAGCGTCTGCGCGCCCGCGAGTTTCTCCGTCAGACCCGCAACGGTCCTGATGGCATCCACCATCGGGAATTCCTTCGAATCCTCCTCGATCCCGCGGACCAGATCCAGCGCCCTGTCCGGATGGCTCTCCAGCAGGGTTCGCGCCAGGAGGACGCGAGCATGCTCGTGATTCGGATCCTTGCGGAGCACCTCCTCCAGGATCGGTCCGGCCTCGCCACCATTGCCGGCAGCGATCGCCTGTGCGGCCCGGCCGATCTCATCGGCCAGCGGATCGGGCAACGCCTTGTTCAGCCACTGCACGACCGCCTGTTCAGGAAGAGCGCCGGTGAATTCATTCACAGGGGCGCCGTCCATGAAGAGCTTCACGTTCGGGATCCCCCGGATGCCAAACCGCGCGGCCACCTGCTGATGCCGATCGGTGTCGACCTTTGCCAGGACCCATCGGCCATTGGCCTTCTCTGCGAGGCGCTCCAGGACCGGACCGAGGGACTTGCACGGCCCGCACCATTCCGCCCAGAAATCCACGAGAACGGGAACGCTCCGGCTGCGCTCTATGACGTCTGACTCAAAATCCTGAATTTCGTAGCTCATACACCCGTTCGATCGACACGAAACAACGGCGATAGCAATGTAATATACGATACCGGGGACTCACTCACAACCAGCGCCGGCCCGGTGTCCGGGCTGCGCCCCTAGAACGACTGATGCTCCGTCCGCTCGATGATCTCGTCCTGCAATGCCTTACCGAGATCGCAGAAATAGTCGCTGTACCCCGCTACGCGCACGATCAGGTCACGGTGTTCCGCGGGATGTTCCTGCGCCCGGCGGAGGGTCGCCGCATCGACGATGTTGAACTGGATGTGGTGCCCCCCCATGGTGAAGTAGGACCGGACCAGGCGTGTCAGATGATCGATCCCCTTCTCGCCTTCCACCAGCTCGGGGGTGAACTTCTGGTTCAGCAGTGTGCCGCCGGTGCGCACGTGATCCATTTTCGCGGCAGACCGCAGGACCGCGGTTGGACCGTTCCTGTCGGCACCCTGGACCGGTGAAATGCCTTCCGACAGCGGCACGCCCGCCCTGCGTCCATCCGGCAACGCGCCGGTCACCGATCCGAAATACACATGGCAGGTGGTGGGAAGCATCTGGATGCGGTAGACTCCCCCCTTCGTATTCGGCCGGCCATTCACTGCGTCATAGAAGATCTCAAACCCCTCCCGCATGAACGCATCCGCACGCTCATCATCGTTCCCGTACTTGGGGGACCGGTTCAGCAGGAGTCCGCGCAACCGGTCGTGGCCCGCGAAATCATCCGTGAGCGAGGCGAGCAGCTCATCCATGGACACTGACCGGTCCCCGAACACGTGCGCGGAGATCGCCGCGAAGCAATCGGCCAGCGTGCCGATCCCGACACCCTGGATGTAGTTGGTATTGTACCGGGCCCCGCCATCCGCATAGTCCTTCCCGCGCGCGATGCAGTCATCGATCAGGATCGACAGGAACGGCGTGGGCACGTACACGGCATAGAGCCGCTCGATGACGTTGTTGCCGCGCAACTTGATGTCGATGAAGTGCCGCAGCTGCGTGCGGTATGCGGCAACGAGTTCGTCCATGGTCGTGAACGTCCGCGGGTCGCCGGTCGGCGCGCCGATCATCGCGCCCGTCCGCGGATCCACGCCGCCGTGCAACGTGATCTCGAAGACCTTCGGGAAGTTGAAGTAGCCGGTGAGGATATAGCTTTCCTTGCCGAACGCGCCGGTCTCCACGCACCCGCTCGTCCCGCCGTCGCGTGCATCCTCGATCGACTTCCCCTGCCGGAGCATCTCTTCGATCACGGTGTCCGCATTGAAGATCGATGGCTGGCCCCATCCCTTCCGGATGATGTGCAGCGCACGTTTGATGAACGCATCGGGGTTCTTGCGGCTGACCTGGATGTTCGAACTGGGTTGGACGAGGCGCATCTCGTCGATGACATCCAGCACAAGATACGTCACCTCGTTCACGCCATCCGACCCGTCCGTCCGCAGTCCGCCACAGTTGATATTCGCG
Source organism: Bacteroidota bacterium (assembly GCA_030835135.1). Taxonomy (GTDB): domain Bacteria; phylum Bacteroidota; class Ignavibacteria; order UBA10030; family UBA6906; genus JAGDMK01. The sequence continues at coordinate 19,098 of JAUQWO010000054.1, read as the reverse complement.
AAATCCGTGTAGGTCGCGCTCTCCGCTGCCGTGACGCCCACCTTCGGCGGGGCCGGCTGATTGCTGAACTTCACCCAGAGGCAGCCGAGCAGTTCGCGCGCAGCGTCGTCGGTCAGTGTCCCCTGCTGTGTCTCCGCCAGATAGAACGGCAGCAGGTGCTGGTCCAGACGGCCCGGATTGAACGAATCCCAGGGGTTCAGTTCCGTGACCACGCCCAGGTGTATGAACCAGTACATCTGCAATGCTTCGTGGAAGGTTGCCGGTGCGTGTGCCGGGACACGGCGGCAGACCGCCGCCACATGCGTCATTTCCTGTTTCCGGACCGGGTCGGTGCACGCGGCCGCATGTGCTTCGAGCACCTCCGCATGGCGCTCGGCGTACCGGATCACCGCGGCGGCGGCGATCCGCATGCCGCGCAGCTCTTCCTGCTTCGCATAGGCGGACGGGTCGCCCAGGAAATCCAGGCCTGCGATCGTCCGGTCGATCTCCCGTATCGTCTCCAGCATCCCGCGGTGATAGATCTTCTTGTCGAGCACCGTGTGCCCCGGTGCGCGCTGCTCCATGAACTCCGTGAAGATCCCGGCTTCATAGGCCGCGTGCCATGCCGGCGTCATCTCCGTGAAGAGCTTCTCGCGGATCGTCCGCCCGCGCCAGAACGGGATCAGCGTATCGCGGTAGGCCGCACGGACCTCCTCGCTCACGGCATACGGGATCTTCGGGCGTGTATGCAGGATCTCCAGGTCCTGCATCGAATGACAGCAGATCTCCGGGTACGTCGGCGTCGCCCGCGGGGCCGGCCCGCGTTCGCCAACGATCAGTTCGCCGTCGTTGATGCAGATCGCCTTGTGCTCGAGCACATGAGCGAAGATCATCGCGCGGGCCACCGGGGCAGAGTGGACGCCCGAGACCCGGGATGCCTCCGTGACCAGCAGAGCCCGTTCCGCTGAGAGATACGGTTGGATCGACACGCTCTGTTCGCGCAATGCGCGGAGCCGTTCGGTCATGGCTTCACCCTCCGATATGCACGGCAATGCCGTGCGCCGTGAATATTGATGCTAGTGACTGTACCCGTTCCTGCGACGGTGACCGCAGATCCTCCATCGCGTATGCCATGCCCAGGGCGTGGTACTTGCCCGATGCCCCGGCATGGAAAGGCAGGAGGTGGACCGGCGGGACCGTTCCCAGATCCGCAACGAACCGTGCGACCGCCCGGATATTCTCCTCATCGTCATTCACGCCGGGGACCAGTGGCACACGCACCGTCACGGGCGCGCGGGTTGCCGCAAGGGCGCGCAGGTTCTCCAGGATGCGCAGATTCGACACCCCCGTGAACTGACGGTGCCGTTCCGCATCCATCACCTTGAGATCGTACAGGAAGAGGCGCGTGAACGGGATCAGTGCGCTGAGCCTCTCCCAGGAGGTGAACCCCGTGGTCTCGACCGCGGTATGGACATCCGCCTTCCTGCAGGCGGCCAGTGCCCCGGTCAGGAAGTCGTACTGAAGCAACGGCTCGCCACCGGAGAACGTGACGCCACCGCCCGACTCATCGTAGAACACCCGGTCCTTCAGCACCTCCTTCATGAGCTCTGCGACCGTGATCTCGCGGCCCATCAGTTCACGTGCGTCGGTGACACAGGCCCCGGCACAGGTGCCGCACGATACACACAGGTCGACTGCACGCTCGACCCCCTCCGGCGCATCCGCCAGCGCATGCTCGGGACATGCCTCGATGCACGCGCCGCAATGCGCGCAGCGGTCGGGCCGGTACGCCACTTCCATCGCGGGGTGCAATCCCTCCGGATTGTGGCACCATGTGCACGCGAGCGGACACCCTTTGAGGAACACGGTGGTCCGTATCCCCGGGCCGTCGTTCACGGCGAACCGCATGATATTGAAGATCGTTCCCGTCGTCACGGCCTGCTCATCGCCCGGCAAGAAGAGGGAGTTCCGTCTGTGGCGCCGAAAGGTACTCGGCCCCGCCGGCCGTCACCACCACCATCTCTTCGATCGTCACAACGCCGTGGCCGGGCACGGTCAGGCGCGGTTCGATCGTGAACACCATCCCCTCTTCGATCGGCACGAACGGTTTCTTACCGTACTTTTCCCAGGGCGGACCGAGCAGTGCCAGTCCGTCGTGTGCCACGCGCCCCACCTGATGGCCGAGGCCGTGCGGGAATTCCTCGAACCCCGCGGATGCAAGCACGGCGCGGGCGGCCGCATCCGCCGTTACACCCTGTGCCCCGGGCCGGATCTCCTTCCGGGCCGCCTCGATCGACGCACGGATCGTGGCGAACCCGCGGCGTACTTCCGGCGGCGCCTCGCGTTCACCCTCGCGCAGAACGTACCAGGTCCGTTGAATGTCCGAGACATAGCCATGCACGCGGACGCCGAAATCCATATTCACCACATGTCCCCCCTGCACCTGCCGCCCCGTCGGGCCATAGTGCGCGCCGGCCGTATCGGGCCCGGCAAAGACCGACGGACATGTACCACGCTCCCATGCGAAGCCGAGACCACGCCGTTCTACCTCCGCCTGGACGAACGATGCGATGCCCGCTTCGGTGGCACCGGGCCGGATCTGGCCGGCCGCAAGATCGAAGATCTCCAGCGTATGCCGGACCGCTTCCTTCATATGGGCGATCTCTGCACGGGTCTTGCGCTGTCGGAGAGCCGCAATGATCGGTTCCGCCCCGATGATCTCCTGTCCACACCCGGCGGTACGGAAGATGCCGACAAGGTCCAGATACATCCCGTGCGTCAGACCGTCGCAGACCTCGGCATCCACCGAGAAGTTCAGTGCCACCCGCCGTGGAGCGAGCCGTTGAAGTTCGGCAAGCAACGGTGCACGCACACCGGTATCATACGATTCAACCCGGTCGTATGCGCCGGTGTCGACCACCATCTGACGGTCATACCGTCCCACGATCGCAACGCGCGAGCCATCGGCGCCAAAGAGCAGGGCACTGTGCCAGGTGAGATCGCAGCCGACGATATACGGCAGGATCGGGTCGCCGTTGAGAGACGACTCGCGGACGTACGTGATCCAGCAATCGGCCCCGGCATCCGCCACGAGCGAGGACGCCTGCGCCGCCTTTTCGCGGATAAGTTCGTGATCCATACCTAAAGATACGCGATAAATGGCAGGAATCAATGGCGGAAACGAGCGTCCGGGGTTGTCGGGGCAGGTCAGGCCCGCCAGAGCATCAACATGCCCGCACAGATGGTACACAGCGCGAGGACCTTCTGGAGGGAGAGGCTTTCCTTGAAGAGCAGAATGGAAAGCACTGCGATCAGCACGATGCTGCTGGCACTGAGCAACGGGTAGGCGATCCCCAGATCGAGCTTCTCGAGGGACTTAATATAGAGGAGGGTGTTGCCAAGTCCGAGCGCCAGGGCAAGCAGGAACAGCCACCCCTTCTGCATGGTCCAGACCGGAAGCGCCGCGGCATGTTTAAAAAGGAGGTTCGCCGCGGTGTTGAGCACCGTGGCTATGAGGAGAAGCAGGTATCCCATGCGGAGGTCCTTTCTATGACCGGCCTTCCCCTGCCGTGGATGTGGGGCGGTCGGCCTGACCCATGAACACGACAGCAAAGCCGGTCCCCCCGTTTCGTGTGACGCTCAATGTGCCCTGAAGCTGACGGGCAAGGATGCTGACGAGATTCAGCCCGAGGGTCTTCGCCGTGTCAGGTTCGAGGTCCTCCTGCAATCCGATGCCATCGTCGCGCACCTCGAGCCGGAGCATGCCGTTCCCCGCGTCCTGCATGGTGATCGTCACGCTTCCGGTTCGTTCCCCGGGGAATGCATGCTTCAGGGCGTTGCTCACCAGTTCGTTGATGATCAATCCACAGGGGATGGCGGTGTCCAGCGGAAGACGGGCATCGCACACATCCACGACAGGGATCACACCAGGCCGCTGGTACGAATAGAAGAGGGTCGTCACGAGGGACTCGACATAGTCACGGAAGTCCACACGCGCCAGATCGGCGGACTTGTACAGGCGCTCATGAATGAGGGCCATAGACCGCACCCGGCCTTCACTCTCCTTGAACAGCGCATGGTCCTGCGGATCGTTGAGCGCATCGGCCTGCAGACTGAGAAGACTGGAAATGATCTGGAGATTGTTCTTGACGCGGTGGTGGACCTCCTTCAGCAGCACTTCTTTCTCGTTGAGCGCCTGTTGGAGGACCTCGGCCACGCGCTTCTGCTCCGTGATATCCACGACGATCCCACGGAGCCCCACAGGCCCTGCATCACCGTACACGACCCCCGTATGGACGAGCGCGGGGAACGCGATGCCATCGGCCCGGCGCATCATATACTCCACACCGGATCGCTGCTCGCCGTTGATCACCCGGCGGAAGTTGTCGAGCGCCCGCGCGTGCTCGTCGGCCGAGACAACATCGAAGAGGGTAAGGCCCGAGGAGAGCGCTTCGGGGCCATACCCGAACGTCTCGTACGCGGAACGGTTGGCAAAGGTGATGCGCCCGATCACATCGGCCTCAAACACCGGTTGCGGGAGCAACTCCGCCATCTGATGGAATTTGTGCTCACTCGCCCGTAAGGCATGCTCGGCCATCCGGCGCTCACGGATCTCCTGTTCCAGTCCGGCGTGAAGGATACTGATGTTCTCGGTCATCTCGTTGAGCGACCGGCCCAGGATCTGGATCTCATCGGTCATGAAGCGCGTGTCGATACGCACATGCCGGTCGCCCCTGCCGAACCGTTGCACCGCAAGCGCAAGCGTGCGCATCGGCGCTCCGATGATCAGCCAGATCGCGACGCCGGCGATGGCGGTGATGGCCGCCAGGACGGCGGCGAACCGTGTGACCGAGACCTGCTCAAAAGCGCGGATGGAGGCATACGTATCATCGATCGACCGCATGAGGACGAACCGGAGCGGCCGGCCCGGGATCCGCGCGTAGAGCACAAGCCGGTCGATGGTCACGTCCTCAATGAACCCCTCATCTTTTTCGCGCGTCTCCAGGAGGACCGCCGGTGCAAAGAATTCGCTTGCGGGATGCCAGAGGCGCACGGGGAGGCCAGCAGACACAGCGCGGTCGCTGGTATCCACCACCACCCATGTCGTGTCCGCGATCCCCAACGACCGTGGTACGCTCCAGGCAGCGATCGCGGCACTATCCGTCGGGAATGAACGCGTGCAATGCCGGACCAGTTCCATTTCGCCGAGTGCCCGCTGTTCCATCAGCATCATCCGGAGATTTCCCCGCACGAACAGTGCGGCAATGGCGATAGGGAGCAGCGAGAACAGGACGAACCACACCGTGAGGCGGAGCCCGAGGATGCGCCGCACTTCATGGCCGGTCTCGGAGGAGATATCCGGGTGCGGAACCCGGAACGACCACAGGGGCCGCCGGAACACCTCGGGCAGGACCAGGAACACCACGGTCGTGGTCAATGCCGTGAGGACATACTCCATAAGGAGACCATCGTACATCACGCGGATCGCGCCGGGGAGGGAGATATCGGCGGGAAACGCGTTCCGGATGGTGTCCGGGAAGAGGTACCACGCCGTGACCAGCGACGGCAAGGCGCAGACATAGTAGTAGAGAAAGATGACGACGTTCCAGGCGAGCAGATAGCTGACGATGTGGTGCCGGGGGTAGACGAACCGGCCGTACGCCCACCCGATCCACAGACACCCGACCACATGGGATGAAATGATATAGATGCGCAGCGAAGGATCATCCGCGAGACTGGACAGAACCCCGACGATCGACCCACCCACCGGTCCGCAGAGTGCGGCACCGATCGTTGCAAAGATCTCGCGCGGATCGGTATAGATCCTCGTCGCGGGGATGCGGAAATGCAGCCCGAGTACGATGATGAGCAACCCGAGGCTGCCCATAATGATCGCGACGACAAGATTTCTGCGAGAGAGGAGGCCTGGTGACTGCGGCCCCCGGGGAAGGAACTTCTCCACACCCCCTCCAAACGTTGGATGCAAGATAGACAATCCGTACCTCTCTTCCTACTCACGAGCTTTCATCGGTCACAGTCATCGATCACCGGAAGCAGCCCGGGAACAAGCGCACGGCGTCAGACCTCGAGAGCGCCTCCGATGGGATGGATCGACCTTCCGACAGATACGACAGGATGCTCTGCCGGAGCCATGCGCGTGAAGGGGTCGATCTCGGCTCGCCGGTGAGATCGATGCCGCTGACAAGCAGCCGGCCCCGACCCACACGGAATTCCGCAAGCACCGCCAATGGCCGGTTCCGGTTCCAATCATCGATCAACCGGACGATCGGCACGACCGCCGGGTCGCGATCAGGAAGCCGGATCGCGCGGGCATCGTGAAGGGCATCCCACCACTGCCAATCCGATGCACTCTCCGTGGGAAACGACCTCAATGCCGGATGGCGCGGATCGCACAGGATACCCAGCGTGTGCGGTGCCTGCCCGAGGGTCCAGGCCGTGTTCCAGAAGATCGGTGAAAATCCCACGGCAATGGGATCCCTTCCCGGCCCGCCGGCGGTATCGGGCGGAGCGACGAGCAACACGCGCCCGCCGGCCTCAAGCGTGTCGAGCAGTCCGGAGGTCAGGAACGTGGTGACGCGGATCAACCGTTCGTCGACCCGGGGCACGCTCGCGGGATAGACCCAGATGTTCCAGCGATTCTCGAACCTTCCGACACGCACGGCAAGGGTCAATTGCTGCGGCACGCGGGCACGGGTGAACGGAACGCGCAGAGCACCCACGGTCGTCAACGCTCCGGTCGGGATGTCGCACGGTGGCAACGCGCCACGCTGCCGCACCGCACCCGCGCTGTTCAGCAGTTGCCAGTGCACCTGCTCGCCACGCAATGCCGACGGACCGAAGTGTGAGACATCGATGGCCGCATGCAACGTCTCAGCATCGGTGAACGTCAGTTGCGCCATCCGCGCCAGCGGAACGGTGCTGTTGCAGAACCGCCGGAATTCCTCCGGACCGATGTACCCTTTGGTCTCCCAGAACGCATTCAGTACGCCGATCACCGCCGTGCCCTGCCCGGGAAAATCGTGCAGGTCCAGGAGCTGGAACCCGCCCAGAGCTGGCGTCCGCAGCAATGCCTCGATGTCGGCTTTGTAGCACAGCGCCTGCAACCGTCCCGAGGCCATGAGGAACTTTTGCGCCAGATGACCCATATGATGGTCCCGCAGTGTCGCGCGGACGATCTCCAGATTCCCTGCACGGAGCACCCCGGTATACTTGCTGATCTCATCCAGATCAGGATACACGCACCACTGTCCCACCTCATGACTGATGATGGGCACGGTGAACCGTGCAACATCGGACCGGTAGTCGGTGGTCGTCTGCGGCGGCACACCGTTGATCGGGCTCGCGAGCCCCGCCCCCCATGCCTGCAAGCGCGGACCGTAGTATACGTGGTACTGATTCTCCGGCAGGGCGGACCATCCCGCCGATCCGGTATACAGCCTTCCCGGATGATGCGACGTCAGATACCGGACGAGGCCGCCGAGAAAGCGCTCCTGATGGTCCCCCGCGGGTTCGTTCCCGGCCGCAAGCATGCAGAACGAAGGATGATGACCGTACGATCGGATGATGCGTTCCGATTCGTCATAGAGCCATCTGTCCAGAGGCGCGCCATTGCCCACGGCGGTCCACATCCCGGTCTCGACGTGGAGATACACCCCGATCTCATCGGCCGCATCGAATGCAGCCCCGGGGGGACACCACGAGTGGAAGCGGACATGATTCAATCCAAACGCGCGGCACTGCCGGAAGATGCGACGCCACGCGCCGACATCGGTGGGAGGGTACCCCGTGCGGGGGAAGATCGCACACTCCAGGGTCCCCCGCAACATGACCGGCCGCCCGTTCACGACGAATTGCGTTCCGTTCGCAGCGAACGTCCGCACGCCGCTGCGGACGATGCGGCGGTCGAGTTCGCGCCCCCGCGCATCCTGCACGGCAACCGTTACAGTGTACAACGCCGGCGAGAACTCATCCCAGAGCAGCGCCCGATTCCCGAGTGCGTGCTCGATCTCCACGACCGTGGTATCGGCATCCCCTGAGACCGGATAGCGCCGGATGGGGACGACATGCTTCCGTGTCCCGTTCTGCCCTTCCGCGCGCACAGTCACGCTCGCCGGCAGAGATCCATCATCTCCCCGGGCAACGCGAACCCGCAGATGGAACGACCGCGCACGGCCATCCGACCCGACCCCGATCTCCACGATGCCGGTGGCGGGCGCTGCCGTCAATGCGATCGCTCCGACGATCCCGTTCCAGTTGGTCTGCGTGTGATCCGTTACGCTGTGCGCGCTCGAACCAACATCGACCGGAGCGAGCCTGTTGTCGACACGCACCGTGAGAACATGGGAGCCCGGTGAGAGGAGCGCGGTCAGATCGAACTCGTGTGGTGTGCCGAGACTCGTGCCCTCCCCGGCGAACGAGGTGTCGACCCAGACACGGGTATGCCAGTGGGCCCGCTCGAGCATGAGCACGATCCGCCGGCCGCGCCAGCCTCGCGGGATCGATACCGTGCGCTGATACCATGCCGCGCCGACGTAATGCTTGCGCGGGGTGAGCCAGAACGGCACGAGCACGTTGCCGGGTGTGCGGAACCGCGCCATCGCCGGGTCCGTGAACCAACTGCTGTCCACGATCAAACCCGTCCATGCGGTATTCACACGGATCTCATCGCCCTTTCCCCGTTCCGCCATGGACCCCGGCAAGCGGAGTTCATCGTTGAGTGACCGCGCGAACCATCGTTCTGCCAGGCCACGGTCTTCGCGGTCGGTTTGGAAACGCCAGATGCCGGACAGATCGATCCGTTCTTCGAGGGGTGACCCGGCAGCGTGCGCCACGGCGCACGAGAGCAGCATGCCAACGACTCCTGCGAGGGAAAGGCGGCGACGGGAGGAGGGCATGCGTGATCAGGCCTTGTGGTCGGCTGGACGCGGGACGGTGCCGTTCCACCCGGCCTCGATGAGTTTCTCCGTGATGCGGTCCGGATGATGGATCAATGCGGGAAGGCACTGGGGACAGATATGAGTCTCGTGCCCGGCGAGGCGGAGCACGAGGACAGGAAAATCATTCTCGGACCGGCCACAGTTCAGGCAGGCTACAGGTGCGGTTGGCATAGGGATCCCTTATTTCGATATCGGATGATGTGTCTTCGTGTTCCAGTACGGGGTGAATCGTTCCACGAGGAAATGCCGCCAGACGCCGCGGACCATGGCACCGAGTTCTGCTTTCACTTCGCCGGCGGCATGGACGGAGAGTACGAGCTCGGTTGAATCCGGTCCGGCAGCGTGGAACATCCAGGTGGTGACCATATCGACCGCATTCCCCGCGAGGCCGAGGGGTCCGACGAAGCGGAGCATCACGCCGCGTTGAGCGGCGGTCACGGTGGCATGCAGGATCCCTTCACCGTCCGGCGAGAATATCTCATAGAACCCGCCACCGGGTTTCGCCTCGATATACATGCGATACGGCTTCTTCGAAAAGGAATGGTCCCACCAGCCGGTGACGTCGCCGGTGATGCCATCATACACCTCTCCCGGAGTTCCGGCAAGCCGGAGAGTGTCGGTGAAGGCGAAGACGCCGTACTGGGGTTCAGGCGAATGGTTTTGCGCGGCGGTTGGCACGGCACCGAGCATCACGCACACGACGATGATGGTCAGGATCCTCATTCGTAACTTCCCTCCATAATGTGATCACTCACGGGTGCGTACACGCGGACGGCCGTCCCGATTGGGCACGGTGCCTGCCGGCCACGTCTGCGGTGCCCCGGTCTTCCTGTCGGCCGGCATCATGCGGCGCTCACGGGAGATGAACTCCGGGTCTTCGGACGCAAGGTAGACGAGACATGCGACCAGGGCCGCATTGTTCTTCAGCTCATCGAACACCAGTTTGTCGTAGGTGTCACGGTTCGTGTGCCAGGTGTATGAAAAGTAATCCCAGTTCGTCGCGCCCAGACCGAAGGCCGGAGCACCCGCGGGGGCGAACGACGCATTGTCGGTGCCGCCACCGGCCGGCATGCCCGGGAACTGGACTTTGATCTCGCGCGTGAGTTCGGTGGGGATGCGCGACAGCCACCGGGCCAGATGACTTCCGGCATCGATGAGGCCGGCGGCCCCCATCGACGTGATCCGTCCCGTACCGTTATCCTGATTGAAGAGTGCCTGCAGCTTGTCGACCACCTCCGGATGGTCCAGCGCATAGGCGCGCGATCCATTCAGCCCCTGCTCTTCGCTTCCCCAGTGTCCGGCGATGATCGTGCGCCGGGGCACGGGATAGACCTTTCGGAGGATGCGCATCGCTTCCATCATGATGAGTGTGCCGGTACCGTTATCGGTCGCACCCGAAGCACCATCCCAGGAATCGAAGTGCGCTGAGAGTATCACATACTCACCGCCGCGGGCAGCGCCCGGCATGGTAGCGATCAGGTTGTTCGCAGGCTGGGTATCCAAGGTTCGTGAAGACGCGATGACCCGCACGAGGGGCCGGTCGCCGGCGGCGGCAAGGCGGTACAGCAGAGAGTAATCTTCCAGGGCAAGCGTGACCGCGGGGATCTTCTTCGTGCGTACATCGAAAATGCGGAAGGTGCCCCAGCCGGAACTCCATTGCGACGTGATGATCCCGGCGGCGCCGGCTTTCTCCAGGATCTGGATGAGTGAATCCACACCGACACCCGGGCTCTTGAGCCGGAGGTCCCAATTCTCTTCGATCCTCTTGCGCAGAGCCTTCAGGCTATCGAAGGTCTCCTTCGTGGCGAATTCTTCCCAGACCTTGTCCGGCCGTCCGGTGGGTTGACAGGCAGAGAGGAGAACGAACGTCCCTTTCACCGAGGGGAGCCAACCATAGAAGCCCGCGGAATCGCGGACATCCGGGATGATCGACAACCGCGCTGACGATCCCTTCTCCGGCGTTGCGGGAGAGAACGCCAGCATCGTCCCTTCCAGGGAGCGCACCCGGGGTTCGAGCAGATCGACGTGGGAGATCCCACGCTCCCACCCGCGCCACGTGCCGTACTGCTCATTCTTCGCCTGGATACCCCAGCCGGCATATCTGTCCACGGCCCACTGTTGTGCTCTGAGCATCCCGGGTGTGCCGACCAGACGGGGGCCGACCACATCGAGGAGTTGATGGGCAAGCACCGGCAGCGCGGAAGAATCCATCGCCTCCGTCCAGATCTTCCGGATGACCGGATCGTCGACGGGAAAGGTCTGCGCAAACACAGGGCATGCAAGGACCAGCAGAAGGACGCAGGAAGACATGGTACGCACGGGCATTCCAACGGTTGGCGGATGAGGGCACGGGTTGCAGAAGGTAACATACCACTGTCGGCTGGAAGAAGCAAGAAGAGAGCGGTGGGTTTTGAACGCTGTCTCCCGATCGCTGGCAGTGATCACCGGCGACGCGCGGATCGCGCTGGAGACCATCGCCTCGCAGATCGGTGGGGCGATCGCGCGCGCGGTTGACCGACACGATCCGCCAGGAACGCACCGACCTGCACGCCCTCTTCAGCACGATCAAGGGTTTCCTCTTCATCCTCGATGTAAAACAACACCATCGTCTTCTCGGATCCGGTGGTGTCGGAACGCCTCGGCTATAACGAACACGAACTCCACGGGGTCCTGACGGAGGCGCGCCACCCTGCGCCGGCCGTCAGTCGAGCCCTGCCAGAGCCGCACGGATTCTCTGCTTGTCCGCCTCATCGCTCGCAAGGAGGGTGGGAAGTCGCAGCGATGCGCGGAGGACAGTTCTTGCCTCTTCCTCCTTTCCCCAATCGATGTACAGCATCCCCAGCTCCTTCTGATGCCGGAGCGTCCGGGGAGCCAGCGCGATCGCCTTCTTGAGCGCTGCTTCCGCTTCAGGATATCCGCCATCCGGCAATCCGCCCAGGAACAATCCGGCGAGCTGGCGCTCGATCCAGGAGACATTGCCAAGGGCGCGGTAGAATGAACCGAGGATGGTGTACGCGATGTCGTCATCGGGATTCAGCTGGAGCGCCCGGTCGAGCGCATCCTTGATCTCCGTGGACATACGAACCTTCGCTTTCGATCCCTCGAACATTGCCAGATTGCCAAGCGACACCGCCAGCCAGGTGAACCCTTCCGCCATGGAGCTGTCGGCAGCGATACACGCGCGCGCATAGCGTTCCGCATCGCGGTAGCCGGCATGCTTGGCCTCCCCTGTCGCACTCCCCGCTTCCACATTGGACAGCCGCGCGAGCCGCCAGAGCGTGGAGGGATCCGCCGGCTCGTACCGCAGGCGCTCCACGTAGCAGGAGCGCGCTTCGGCGTAACGCTGTGCAACAAATGCAGAATCCCCGGCAGCCAACCCGGCGGACGGGGGGACGACCGCAAGGACGCCCATGAACAACAGACCTGTGACCACGGTTCTCCTCCTTGTGTACAACGGAGAGTAATGTACGACTGACGGCAGGCGAGGGCAACCACCGGACCATTACGAAATCATCACCATTCTTTCATTCCAGCCGGAAAACTGGTACCTTGGGTCCATGCCTCGACTCCCAGGGATGACCATGACCCGGATCCACAAGCTCATGCTGTCCGTCCATCTCGTTTTCACCATACTGACATGCACGGTCCCGGTGCCCGCGGCTGCATCGCCCCCGCCGCCTGCCGACGGCATCGAATGGGCGAAGGTGCATGAGATAACGCTCCGTGGCATCGATAAGTTCTACCGGCTCGACAACGAAGCGGCGTTGCGTCATTTCGATTCCGTGGCCGTGATGGCCCCCGGCGACCCGCGGGGACACTTCTTCCGCAGCATGGTGCATTTCTCGTTGTACGCACTGGACAGGGACCACCGGTATTTCGAGCTCTTCATGAAGGAGTCCGATACCGTGGTGGATGTGTGCGAGCGATTGTTGGACAAGAACGAACAAGACGCGAACGCGAAATTCTACCTGGGCGGCATCTACGGCTATCGCGGGATGGCATGGCAGACCGAAGGGTCGCTGATCAAGGCCGTGAAGGAAGGACGTGAAGGGTATTCGCTTCTCGAAGAGGCAGTAGAAGAACGCCCCGATCTCTACGATGCGCAAATGGGGTTCGGTCTGTTCCGGTACCTGGTTGCCAAGGCACCGCGATCGTTCCACTGGATGCTGAAACTGATGGGTATCACGCCCGACCTGGACGGTGGGCTGCGAATGCTCAAGGCCGCTGCCGAGCGTGGCACGTACACGCGCAACGAGGCTCAACTGTATCTTGCGCAATTCCTGTTCAACGAACAGCGCCACAGCGAGGCATTCGAGCAGTTGGATCGCCTGGTGGCGCGCTATCCCGAGAACACGTTGTTCCTCATCCTCCGCGCGAGCTGGTTGCAGCGGACAGGCAAACCCGAGGATGCCCTCACCGACGCCCTGAATGCCGTCGAGCGGAACAGGGCACATCCCCTCCGCTATGTCGAAGACCTCGCATGCAATACTCTCGGGTCGTTGTACTTCGCCCGCAATGAGTTCAGCACGGCGCGGTCCTACTACGCCCGGTACGTGGATTCCCTGAAGGGCCCCGAGCGGGTCTGGAACTGGACATGGTACCGTATCGGGGTCTCGCATGAACTCGCCGGCGACCGCGCCGGGGCGAAGACCTTCTATGCGCGGGTCCGCACGAGTTCCGACCCGATGCGGCCCATGGACGCGTATTACTACCGCCGGGCCCGCGAGCAATTGGCGCGTCCCATTGCCGCCTGCGAGGCATCACTCCTCCGCGCCACGAACGATGCCAACAGCAAATTGCATGATCGGGCCCTGGCCCACTTCCAGAGCGCTCTCGATTCCGCGCACGGCGACGTCGAACTCAGCAGCCGGGCACTCCTGGGCCTCATGCAGATGCAATACGAACTCAAGCGCTACGAGGACGTGATCGCGACGTCCGCGCGCCTGTTCCGCCTCTCTCCCGAACGCGAACTCTGGACCCTGCCGCACGGCTACCACAAACTCGGACAGGCCTATGCACGGCTCGGCCGCGTTGCGGAAGCCCGCACGGCATTCGCGCAGGTCGAGGAATTCGATGACTACGATTTCCAGGACCAGCTCGAGGGTCGTGTTGCCGCCGATCTGAAGGATCTCTCCTCACGCTGAACCGGCCTCCTGCCATGCATGTGGTGACTATTGCACACTGCCACGTGCCGCCGGATGCCGGACCCGCTGAATCCCACATGATATCCGCATAGAGAACATGGCAGACTAATTGCAAATCCCTCTGCATTGGGGCTCTTTTTCACATGCGAAGGGAATCGCACCTATGAAACGCGTTCTACTGTTTCTCGTCCTTGCCATCGTTGCCAGCACAACCGCGCCTGCGCAGCTCACGATCACCAGCACGGTACCCACGGACAACGCAACCAGCGTGGCCGCGGCGACCACCATCAGCATCACGTTCAGTGCGGCGATCGACAGCAGCATCCTTGCCTATCCGGACCGCGGGGTCTTCACCAACGTCGACACCATCCAGGTCATCGGGCTCAGTCCGGACAACCGGACCATTTCGTACTCGGCCCACCTGACCCCGGGGCGGGCGCATTATATCGTGTACTACTACGTTAAGGCCGCGAGCGGAGCTGCCCTCACGGCGCCATACATTTTCTATTTCACGACAGCGGCATCCTTCCCGGCACCGTCGGTCAGCGGCACCGTGCTGGCAGGAACCAGCGGTGTCGATCCGGCCAACTGTCTGGTCGTCCTGACGGATGGGCCGATCTCCGGCGGGGGGAAACCCAATCTGATGATAGGCGGCGTAAGCACGACCGGCGGGGCATTCACGATCCCCCACGTTGCCAATGGCACCTACTACCCGGTTGCCGTGAAGGACATCGATCAGGACGGGGAGATCAACCCCGAATCTTCCGGCGACCCGTTCGTTCAGGGAAGTGCATTCACGGTCGCAGACGCGAACGTCACCGGTGTCCTGCTCGAGCTGGCACAGCTCCAGCCGATCACCTTCCGCGCCGCATGTGATACCGCAACGGCACAGGCAACGAAACTGCCGGCGGACAGGTCGCTGCGGCTGGTGAGCTGCTACGATCCCGACTCCCTCGCCCTCAGCAGCGAATGGAAATTCGAGTACATCATCCCCTCACAGCCCGCGGGTGCACGGCTCCGCATCGGACCGATGGGATGTGAATTCGATAGTCTCGATTGGTGGGGGAAACAGATGCTTGCGCAATGCCGCCCCGTGGGGAACCTGGCGGTGGCAGCGGAGGCTTCGGTGTTCCTGGCCAACTGCGAGAACGACGGAGGACGCGCATTCCGCACACAACCGATGGGCGATTCGATCGCATTCTACCGGTATCTCAATCTGGGGGACCTGCGATGGAACGAGTTCTCTTCGATGATCACGGACACGTCGAAGAACTACTGGGGCGCATCCTATTGGTGGGGTCACAATACCGACACGATGTGGATCCAGCGAATGATCATGCGGTTCCTCGGTGATTTTCAGACCGGAGCGATCTTGAGGACCACGGAGGTGCGGCCTTCAACGGATCCGACGGTTCCGGAGCAGATCTCGCTCACGCAGAACTATCCGAATCCCTTCAATCCATCGACGATGGTGTCGTTCAGCATCCCATCGACACAGGAGATCTCCCTGGCCGTATTCAATATTCTGGGTGAACAGATCGAGGTCCTTGCGGAGGGCGCATTCGCACGCGGCAACTACGAAGTGCAGGTCAACGGTGCACCGTGGCCGTCGGGCATTTATTTCTGTGTTCTGCGCACCACGCAGGGCTCCCGGACCACAAAGATGGTGCTGATGAAATAGAGGCCGGCCCGACCGGCACCCGATCACCGCCACCAGTTCACGATTCACAGAAGCAGCACCCCCGGCTTCCCGGAGGTGCTGCTTCGCTGTTTGCGCTCGTTACCGGGTCCCGCGTTCCTCATACGCGTACCGGTACTCCTGGGTCGTGCCAGAGGAGAAGTGCCAGCGCACCGTGCGCAAACGATCATAGACGTCATACTCGTACGTCACGGTCGCACGGATCGAGCCCTGGCCGCGGAACACACCGCGCTGGACCCGGCCACGGCCATCGGTATCGAAGGTGAGCAACCCCGTGAGCCACCCGTCGACGTTCTGCAGTACCTGGCGGAGCACCCTTCCCTGTGCGTCATAGTAATACGCGGTCGTGGAAACGGGAACGTCGCCTGCCATCCGTGTCTTCTGGATCATCCTGCCGGCAGTATCATACTCGAACATGGAAACATGCTCCGTGCCATCCGCCTCCCTGCAGACCGACCGGACGAGACGCCGCGACGGATCGTACTCATACGTCGTCACCGTACTCAGCCCGTCCGACCGTGCAAAGGATTTCCTGACAAGATTCCCTTCCGGCCCATACGTGTACTGCGAAGGCCCGCCCAGCGTGTCATTGTATGTGTACTCTTCCCGCAGCGGCCGGAACCTGCAGGAGTTCGTGATGAGTGGGTCGGGGAGACTCCAGATCCGGCATTGTGCCGGAACGTATTCGTAGTGAAAGGTCTGTGACCATCCCTGGGTGAATCGCCACACCTCATCGACAAGATCCCCACGCGCATCATAAGTATAGGTAATGATGGCCACGGTATCGGCGTCGTTCATTATGACACCGCCGGTCAGCACCCCTGCGCGGTCATAGGCAAAGACCGCCTCACCGTCCAGCCACCCCTTGTGCCGTTGGAAGGTCGCACCCACACGCCTGCCAGAAGCATCATAGTGATACGCCGCCGTACCCCGGACACGGTCTGAACGGCAGAATCGCTCCCCCGCCCTGTTTCCCTGCTCATCGTACGTGAATACCTCGAAGGACGTGACCGAATCGGAGAACTCCCGGAACACGGATATGAGATGTCCACGATGGTTGTACTGGTAGGTATTGGTGGACCTCTTGGACCCGTCGGCAAGCTGCCAGTATGCGCTCACGATCCTCCCGTCCGCATCCGGGAAGAACTCAGTCGAAGCCTGCTCGCCCAGGGTGTTGGTGTACGCAAGTCTGGCAACGCGGGACCCTTCCCGGACGTGTTCCGGGGGTTGTGCATGCAGCCAGACGGGGGTCAGAGACAGGGCAAGCACCAGGAGGTGCAGGCAAGGGCAACGAGGATTCATGGGGAGCCTCCCTCAGCGTGTATCGGAAGGAATCCAGAATCCGCACGCGATGCAAGGAGTCAGCGACGACGGTGATGGGGACGGGGATGGAAGGCACGGCAACGCGACAGGATGCACCATGTTCGGCCGCTTTTCTCCTTGTCCTTTGTCATGCGCCGTGGTATCTTTCACGGGCACTACCACCTCGTCCCATCATCTGGAGTCTCACCATGGTTCGCACCCGCAGGATCCTCACGATCCTTTGTGCCACCGCGGCGATCCTTTCCGCAGCGGCGGCGTCTGGAGCCGAACCCATCCGCATCACTGTCGGTGCGGCGGGCAAGGATACGATCAACCGGAACATCTACGGCCACTTCTCCGAGCATCTCGGGCGCTGCATCTATGGCGGCTTCTACGTGGGCGAGAAGAATACCCTTGTCCCGAACACGCGGGGCATGCGCAACGATGTCGTCCAGGCACTGCGCAAGCTGCACATCCCCCTGCTCCGCTGGCCCGGTGGCTGCTTCGCCGACACCTACCACTGGAAGGACGGCATCGGTCCGAAGGAGAACAGACCCACGATCGTGAACACCTGGTGGGGAGGGGTGACCGAGGACAACAGCTTCGGGACTCACGAGTTCCTCGATCTGTGCGAGCAACTCGGTGCGGAACCGTACATCTCCGGGAACGTCGGGAGCGGCACGGTGCAGGAATTCGCCGACTGGATCCAGTACGTGAACTTCGGTGGCATCGGGCCGATGGCGAATCTCCGGAGGAAGAACGGTCACGACGCACCCTGGGCGGTGAAGTACTGGGGTGTCGGGAATGAAACCTGGGGATGCGGCGGGAACATGACCGCGGAGTATTACGCGAACATCTACAGGATGTATACGACGTTCGCATCGTCGTCGTGGGGCAAGAGTCCGATCTTCCGCATCGCATCGGGTGCGGGTGGCGGCGACTACCACTGGACAGAGGTCCTGATGCGCGATGTGCCACACTGGATGCTCGACGGAGTCGGCCTGCATCACTATGCAGCGCGCTGGGGGAGCATGGGGCCGGCCACGGGGTTCCCCGATGAGGACTACTACGACACCATGAAGCGTGCCTGGCAGATGGAAGAGCTCGTCAACGGGCACGCAGCCATCATGGACAAGTACGATCCGAACAAGAAGGTCGCCCTGGCGGTCGACGAGTGGGGTGGCTGGTATGCGGTGGAACCCGGCACGAACCCCGGATTCCTGTATCAGCAGAACACCATGCGTGACGCCGTGCTCGCGGGCATGACGCTCAACGTGTTCAACAACCGGGCCGACCGCGTGCGGATGGCGAACCTGGCGCAGACCGTGAACGTCCTGCAGGCGGTGATCCTGACGGACAGCGTGCACATGCTTCTCACTCCCACGTATCATGTGATGGAAATGTACGTGCCGCACCAGGACGCGGTGTTGCTGCCGGTATCGTTCGCGAGTCCGATGATCTACGCCGGCAAGGACACGATGAAAGCGGTGTCCGTCTCCGCTTCGAAGGACAGGAACAACATCACGCACATCTCCCTCGTGAACGTCGACTTGCGTGTCGCGCACGAGATCCAGCTTGCGGTGGGCGACGGTGTGAAAAAGGTGAGCGGCCGGATACTGCGGTCGGGCAAGGTGCAGGATCACAACACATTCGAGAAGCCGGACGCGGTGAAGCCGGCGGAGTTCAGGGGGGCGAAGGTGGAAGGTGGTATGGTGAAGCTCACGCTGCCCGCGTGTTCGGTGGTGATGCTGACGGTGAACTGAGCAGTACCCCTGAATTCGAAGGGGAGCGGGAGACGGGACTCGAATTCCGCCCCGCCTACGGCGGGGCGAGAACCCCCGTCGCGCGGTAAGCGCGACGGGGCCCGCGAACACCTTCGAGCGGGAGACGGGACTCGAACCCGCGACCAACAGCTTGGAAGGCTGTGACTCTACCAACTGAGTTACTCCCGCAAACCAACCCTTCTTCGCTTCCACTTCAGATATCTGATATCTGAATTCTGATATCTGAATTTGTC
>JAUQWO010000053.1 GCA_030835135.1 Bacteroidota bacterium | reverse complement strand
CGAAACCGGCTCAGGGGGATATCTTCCGTTGGTCACCGCCCTCAAGAATGTCAGGCCGAGGTGATACGAGATCACGTCTCGAATAGTACCGAAAATCAACTCGTGGAACACGTGTACGCCTCCATTGCGGCAACCTAACGGATCGCGGCTCACCTGCGCCGCGAAACGACTGCTGATTTTGAAAACCTCAACCAACCCTATAAATGACTAAGGTCAATACCCCGATGCCCGTGGCGCGGCGTCAGGTGCAGCCGCTGGTTAGGCAGTGCCACGGTCTCGCGAATTCAAGTAGCCCCTACTTCCAGTGCTCTCGGTTACGTGGATCCGCCCCCGAGAGGATCTGCCGCAGGTGATGCTCTACGTGTCTCACGTAGTCATTGATAATCAGTTCTAGGGCCGCCGGCTGCGTGTCACCCACGTCGCACAAGTGAGACAGGGCTGCCGGGTCTACATGCGCGATGACGTGAACAAGGTGGCGATTGTATCTGAACCAGAGGTCGACCAGGTCTCTCCAAGGTTCAGAGGCGTATCCCTGGGAATTGACCCAATGTTCCTGCGAGTAGCGGAACGTGCCAATGTGAGGCACTTCCTGCATGCGCACGAACCGTTGATGGTTGTTCGATGCAGAGTCGATCAGGTGACCGAGAATCTCCTTGAACGACCATTTCTCACCATACGGCTTCGCGCTGGCTCGCTCCTCAGAAATAGCCGCCAACTGGGTGTAAGCTGATGCTATCATCTCTTCAAGATGCCGTGCTGCTGAATACATGGGGATAGCTATGCCTCCGAGGTGGCACTGCCTAACGGATCGCGGCTCACCTGCGCCGCGAAACGACTGCTGAATTTGAAAACCTCAACCAACCCTATAAATGACTAAGGTCAATACCCCGATGCCCGTGGCGCGGCGTCAGGTGCAGCCGCTGGTTAGGCAGCAACAGAGCAGGTGACCACTTCCCTCATTCGCTTGCTTCATCTGAGAGCTCTAAAGCATGAGTCAATCGCACTTTGGGGTGAAACTGTATGGAATGCGAGGCCCAAGGTTTATGTATTCTATGGTGTCCCTGTTGAATCGAAAGGCTATATTCTTCTTGTTGAAGCAATACTGATAATCATAATCACCTGTAAGCGAGTCGGACAGTATCGACAGGGGCGCTCCGTATGACTGTGCCACCTCGCTCCTTTGAGAGCCGATCCCAATACCTTCTTTAGTCGTTCCATTGTATCCGGTACCAACCGCAACAAAATCCACGGGTCCCCACTCTTCTTCGGCCGTCGAAGTATAGTAGACAAGGAACGAAGGCCGGAGAGGCACTGCGCGCTTGTAGTACTCAGCGACGCGCCATGATCGATCAATGCCCGATCCCCACCCTTCTACGACGGGCTTTCCGAGAGTCCTCTCTACTTGTTCTCGTGTATATCCCAGTTCTATGCCGTCTATACTGATACCTGGGAGGATTCTCGGAATTGATGTTCCGGGGCCTGCGGGGTCAATGCACGACACAACGATGACCGCGGCAAATACTGCAAAGAGTCCGCTAAGACAATTCAACCAGGAAAGTCGAGGCAACATGACTCACTTCCGAGTGCGACAGTTGTGGGGGTTTCAAGAACCCATGTGTTGCTGCCTAACGGATCGCGGCTCACCTGCGCCGCGAAACGACTGTGTAATTGCAAGCAACCAACACTTATAACAGACCCGGTCACGACCCCGATGCCCGTGGCGCGGCGTCAGGTGCAGCCGCTGGTTAGGCGGCTTCTATCGATGATATTTCGTCACCAAGCTGTCCTTCAGACTGACAAGCGATCCTAGTCCCGCAGGCCAGGCGCTGGTGTCGCATCGTGACAATCCCGGGACTGTGATGGTGTGTGCGAGGCCATCAACTGTTATGACGACAAGCATTTCTCGGCTCCCGACGCAAGCACCCTGCCCAACTGGAACGGATGGCCCGCGAGAGAGGTTGTTGTCAATTGCGATGCGAACTAGCCGCTGGTAGTCCTTACTATCGATTGTCGAAGCCCACCCCACAACTGGAGTCCCATCCTGTGATGAATTGCCGGAGATTTTGTCAGGCTCTACCATGACGGTTGTTATCACCGGATTAGGAACGACTGCACCATTGTCGACAAACCTGATGTACATCTCCCCACCGGGCGGTTGAATTAAATCGGACTTGTGGCACCCTCCAAGAAGCACGGCCGCGGTGATAATGCTTGCGAGAAGCCCCATTTCGAGTTTCATCATGTCCCCCTTTCGCGTATCAAGTGAAGCCGCCTAACGGATCGCGGCTCACCTGCGCCGCGAAACGAATGCTGATTTTGAAAACCTCAACCAACACTATAAATGACTAAGGTCAATACCCCGATGCCCGTGGCGCGGCGTCAGGTGCAGCCGCTGGTTAGGGTGCGCTCATTTTGATCTTGTGATTGCCTCCAGCAATTCGCGTACGCGTCCCGCTGGTTCAATGACGCCTAGACCAATATAGTCCAGAGATCGGAAGTGGGTCTCGCTGGCCGCGGTTTCTGCCAATTCGATATCAGCGGTCAATTTCTCAACATCGACCCTTATCTGCTTGGCTTTGGAGACGATCCCCAAAAAGGCGCCTAGCCCACCCACGGCGAATGACCCGTTTCGTGCCATTCCGGTTGGGACGGTGAAGACTGGTCCCCCACTGTTTCCAGGATAGATCATCGCATCGACCAGAATTGGGCGTCTGTCAAAGTGGTAAGGGTCAACGAAGGCGACTACACCATGCCGAACGACCGGTCGTGTCCAGTAGTTTAGCCCTACGGCCCCAGGATATCCGAGAAGGAGTATCGAGGCACCCTCATATGCGCGGTTTTCGTCAGCAAAATGCTCGATACGAACTGGGGCTACGCTATCTCGTCCAGCATCTGCCTTGGGTATCATCAACGGAATTGCCGCCAAATCGACTGAGGTATCAGGATGTTCGAACCAAAGAGGACTGCCCTTTGCGGTCCTTAGATTCACTGTGATCCCCAGATATTCAGATACGGACCTATCTGCGAACCATGCAAAGCGGATCTGGATTGCGGCCGGCTCCCAACGCTTCTGCTTGTCAATGAACACATGCTTGGCCGTCAAAAGAAGAGGAGTCTTCACCGAGGTGTCGGGTAACTGGCAGAGAACTCCCGTCCCGATGACGCGAAAATAAGATATGCGAACAGTATCCCCCCATCGGTCTATCATGAACTTGCCAGTGCGAGCATCTTTCGCGTTAGCCTTGTCAATTACTCCAATCGCGACTGTCGCTTCCCTCCAACCCTGCAACCAATCGCCTTGAGAAAGCGCAACCTGGCCAGCAAGGCAAGCCACTGTCAATCCGATTAGCACGTGACGTCTTCGCATGGGACCTCCCCTTTGGCACGGACCTGAAAGCGCACCCTAACGGATCGCGGCTCACCTGCGCCGCGAAACGACTGCTGATCTTGAAAACCTCAACCAACACTATAACTGACTAAGGTCAATACCCCGAGCCCGTGGCGCGGCGTCAGGTGCAGCCGCTGGTTAGGCGCGCCGATCGCGGGTGCGGAGCCTCCATTAGTCTCCCTCTGCCGGTGACCCGTCCCTCAGCAAACGGACCGCGATGATACAGCAAAGCCCGTTGACGATCCCGGCCACCAATCCTTGGATGTAGACTGATACAGCATTGTCGTTGGCAACGGCCTTCCGGAACAACTCTTGAGATCCTGCAACACAGGGTTACCATCCGCTCTGGATGCGAGTATGGTACCAGAACGCTGAGTCGCCCGAAGACACAAATGCCTCCCATCCACGACTGTTGGATAAGAGGCATACAGGTCTTGCATCATTTCCCCCGAGAGTACACAAGCAAGATACAGCAGGATTCGGACATTGTCAACGCGCGAGGCGCACTTCCCCGTCGCTGGATGTATTCCCGATGTCGCGCGTGCAATACACGCGCGCCTAACGGCCGCGGCTCACCTGCGCCGCGAAACGACTGTTGTTTTGGAAACGCTTTTGTGTTCTTCTAACCGAAAACCCTCGTGTGACGAAGTGCCCAACCCCGAGCCCGTGGCGCGGCGGCAGCTGCAGCCGCTTTGTTAGGTTGTGCTGATCGCGGGTGCGGAGCCTCACTTGATTTCCCACCGCCGACCCCGTGACCCCGCCCCGAATAGCTGGTTTACCGTTTGATTGCCAGCACAGCGCGTCGCCAATCCCGCCCACCCGGCCTTCGGTGCCGCCTGATACAGCATTGACGTTGGCAGCCGCCATCCGGAGCAACTACTGAGCTCGGCGAAGCCGACTCGACGATCCCGCTTGCCCGGATGGAGCGACCACGCCAAGAATCAACTACTGAGATCCTTCAACCCCGCGCTGCCACGCAGAGTACTGGTGAAGCTGGCAACAGCGGGTTTCCACGACCACCAGCGTCGCAGAGAACCGACCTCGCTCACTTCCCGGGCGCGACGACGCTCGACCTTGCCCGAGACAACTTTCCAATTGATGTGCGCGCAATCGCGCGCACAACCTAACGGATCGCGGCTCACCTGCGCCGCGAAACGAATGCTGATTGTGAAAACCTCAACCAACACTATACATGACTAAGGTCAATACCCCGAGCCCGTGGCGCGGCGGCAGCTGCAGCCGCTTTGTTAGGT
>JAUQWO010000052.1 GCA_030835135.1 Bacteroidota bacterium | reverse complement strand
CTGGCATACTACGATCTTCCCGCCGTACTTCGTCGCGGGGGCTGTGTTCTCCGGATTTGCCATGGTTCAGAACTCCCTGATCGTGGTGCGCCAGCTCTTCGACCTGAAACACCTGATCACGCTCGACACGCTCGAGAAGATGAACAAGGTCATGATCCTCACCGGGAGCATGGTGGGGTATGCGTATGGCATGGAGTTCTTCATCGCCTGGTATAGCGGGAGCCAGTTCGAGTCGTTCGTGTTCATCAATCGCGCACTCGGACCGTACGCCTGGGCGTACTGGACGATGGTCTCCTGCAATGTGATCTTCCCGCAACTGTTCTGGTCGAAGCGGATCCGCCGTTCGATCCCGGCGATGTTCATCATCGCGATCTTTGTGAATGTCGGCATGTGGTTCGAACGGTTCGTGATCATTGTGACGTCCCTGTCACGCGATTATCTGCCGTCGAGCTGGGGACATTACACGCCCAGCATGGTCGACTTCGGGATCTTCATCGGCAGTCTTGGCCTGTTCTTCACCCTGATCCTCCTGTTCGTCCGCGTCCTGCCCGTCATCTCGCTCGCCGAGATCAAGGCCGTTGTCCCGGGCGCGCAGCCGGAACACCACTAGCAACGGTGAATGTGAAATCCACATGACACAGAGAAGCATGGACACTCCAGTCTACAGTCTGACGGCGCTGTTCCCGACGCCGGACGCGTTGATGCAGGCGGTGGCGGCCACCGTGAAGGCGGGATACACACGGTACGACGTCCACGCACCCTACCCGGTGCACGGCATGGATCGCGCAATGAAACTCACGACCTCGCCGCTCGGATATTTTGCCCTCGTGTTCGGGCTCCTGGGCGCGGTGGGTGCCGTGGGCCTGATGACGTGGGTCACACTGGTGGACTATCCGCTGGTCATCGGGGGGAAGCCATTCTGGTCGTGGCCGGCGTTCGTCCCGGTGGCGTTCGAGATCACGGTGCTCCTGGCTTCCGTGCTCACCGTCGTGTCGATGATCGTCATCTTCTTCAAGTTCCCCAACAACAGTCATCCGCTCCACGATACACCCTACATGAAGCGCGTCTCGACGGACGGGTTCGGCATTTGCATCGAGGCGGCCGATCCGCTGTTCGATGAACAGAAGGTGAGGGGATTCTTCGCGTCGCTTGGCGGCACGGACATCGCGGTCGTCCACTACGACCTGGAAGACCGCCGGCATGGGGCGAAGATGTTCGACCTGAAGTTCATCGCGCTGCTCGCCACCGTGGCCCTGGTCGTGGCCGCATCGACCTATCTTATGCTGAATGTTGTCCTGTATGCGCCGCCGTACAACTGGATGATGCTGCAGAGGAAAATGGGCGCCCAGGAGGCAAGTGCGCTGTTCAAGAATGGCATCGGCATGCGGCCTCCCGTAGAGGGGACGATCGCACGGGGCGTGATGCCATATCCGTACAAGGGGAAGCCGGATGATGCCGGCAAGTTCCTCGTGAACCCGTTGCCGCTTACGGATGCAACGGTGGCGACCGGCCGCGCGAAGTTCCTGACGTTCTGCAGCCCATGCCACGGCAACTTCGGAAGCGGGGATAGCCGGCTCAACGGACAGTTCCCGAACCCGCCCACGCTCCATTCGGACAAGGTCCGCACGTGGCCGGATGGCTCGATCTATCATGTCATGACCGAAGGACAGAATGTGATGCCCGCGTATGCCTCGCAGTTGACGCGTGACGAGCGGTGGGCGATCGTGCACTATATCCGGGTCTTGCAGCGTGCACACAACGCGAAGGAGTCCGACCTGCAATGAGTACATCGACACACATCCCGGCCGCACCCAGCAAGAGTCTGCCTCCGTCCCTGGACCGCATCGGATTGGGACTGTTGTTCGCCGGCGTCCTGCTCGTGATCGCTGCGTTCGTCCTCCAGCCTGTCCGGGCCTCCTTTGATGCCGTGGTCCTGTATCTGTTCATGGTGGGCATCGGCGTCGGTGCCATCTTTCTTGTGGCCCTGGAACATATCACGGGCGCGGTCTGGAGTGTCCCCATGCGGCGCGTACCGGAATTCCTCTCCGGCATCGCTCCGTTCCTAGTCCTTCTGGTCCTGCCGCTGTTTCTTCATCTGCACGATCTCTTCCACTGGACCCACGAGGAAGCAGTGAAGGCGGATACTGTGCTTGCCGGGAAATCCGCGTACCTGAACGTGCAGTTCTTCTCGATCCGGACCGCCGCATTTCTCGCGATCTGGATCCTCTTCGGGTTCCTGTTCGTCCGGAACTCGACGAAGCAGGACGTCACCCGTGACCCGTCGCTCACACGTTCGAATGTCCGGCTCGCCGCTGCTTTCCTTCCGCTCTTCGCCATTACCCTCACGTTCACGGCGTTCGATTGGGCGATGAGCCTCGAAGCGCATTGGTTCTCGACGATCTACGGGGTGTACTTCTTCTCTGGGACCATCCTCGCGGCCCTTGCGGCGACCACCCTGATCGTGGTGCTGATGCACGAGAAGGGGTATTTGCCGGGCCTGCGCAGGGACCATTTCTACAGTCTCGGTGCCCTGATGTTCGGCTTCGTGAACTTCTGGGCCTACATTGCGTTCAGCCAGTTCCTTCTCATCTGGTACGCGAACCTGCCGGAAGAAACGTATTGGTTCATGGCGCGCTGGGCCAACGGGTGGCAGATCATGTCCGTGCTGCTGATCGTGGTCCAATTCGCGGTCCCGTACATCGTCCTGTTGCCACAGGAGGCGAAGATGGACCTCCGCCGTCTGAAGATCATGGCGATCTGGCTGCTGGCGGCGCGCCTCGTGGATCTGTACTGGCTGGTCATGCCGACGCATAGCCCGGACCTGTCGTTGAGCTGGACCGAGATCGGCTTTCCCTTCGTCGGCATTGGTCTCATCATGCTCCTGATCTCATGGAAAAGTAAACGCTATAACCTTGTCCCGATCGGCGATCCGAAGCTGCAGCGGGGCCTGGATTTCCACCTGTAATCATTGAAGGACCCGGGATGGATCAGAGGTCGGATCTGAAACCTGAAATGGACTTCCGCGATCTGCTGCGGAGCCCGCGAAAATTGTTCGGCTATACGTACGTGTACGTCCTGACGGTGCTTGTCATCATCGGGATCCTCTACGTGAATCGCATGGATGCCATAGGACGCAGCAGCATCATGCCGGTCGCCCTCAAGGACTCCACCGCATTCGTCCAGGAGATCCCGTTCCAATCACCCCGCGTTCTGCCGCCGGTCGACGTCACGAAGGCGGTTGTTGCGAATGACTCCGTTCTTGCGCGCGGCAGAGAAGTGTTCCGCACCACGTGCGCTTCGTGCCACGGTGAAACCGGTGCCGGCGATGGCCCCGCGGGACTCGTGCTCAACCCGCGTCCGCGGAACTTCCATGCCGCTGCAGGATGGACGAACGGTGCGCGCATTGCGGACATCTACCGGACACTGCAGGACGGGATCGTGAAGAACGGGATGGCATCGTACGGGTATCTGCCCCCGGCAGATCGCTTCGCACTGATCCATCTGATCCGGTCGTTCCACCCGGCTCCTCCGGTGGACAGTGAGGCGGATATCGCGAACCTCGAGACGGTCTATCAGCTCTCGAAGGGAACAACGATCCCGGCACAGGTGCCGATCGTGAATGCACGGAAGGCCCTGGTCGCCGAGCACGCACAGGACAGCGCTGCCGTCGTGCGGATGCTCGAGAGGTATGGCTCCGGTGGCGACCCCGGGGCGCTCCTCTTCCTCCGCACCGCGAAGGACCCGGCGCGCGCAGTGCAGGCCATCCGGACCGCAGGAAACCGTTGTGCAACCGTTGATGAGTTCGTCCGCATCGTGAGCGCCGACCCGGTCGGGCTGGGCTTCAGGCCTTCCGTGACGCGACTGTCACGGGAGAACTGGGTCATGCTCCACCGGACCCTCACAGGAGCCGTGTTATGATGAAGCGATGCTCCATCGTGCTTCTTGCTGCTGCGAGCGTCGGGCTCTTTCCCGTGGCGAGCCCGGGCCAGGACCAACCGGCGGCCGCACATCCGCCCATCGGCATCGTGGAGAAACTCGGGAACACGCTTCCTCTGGGCGTGACCTTGTACGACGAGCAGGGGTACCCGGTGACCCTGCGCGACATCGTCACCAAGCCGACGATCGTGACCTTCGTGTACTACCGCTGCCCCGGCATCTGCAGTCCGCTGCTCACCGAGCTTGCGCGCACCATAGACAAGATGGACCTGGAGGCCGGGAAGGACTATCAGATCGTCACGGTGAGTTTCGATCACCGCGAGAAGCCGCCGCTGGCAGGGGAGAAGAAGACGAGTTATCTCGCGGCATTGAAGAAGCCGATCGATCCCGCGGGATGGCGCTGGTTCACTGCGGACAGCACAACGATCATGCAGCTGACGGACGCGGCGGGCTTTTACTTCCGGCGCGAAGGTAACGACTATGCCCACGCGGGTGCGCTGATCGTCATCTCGCCCGAGGGAAAAGTGACACGGTACATCAACGGGATCCAGTATCTTCCCTTCGACGTGAAGATGGCCGTGATGGAGGCGGCGGAGGGCCGGACCGGACCGACGATCGCGAAGCTCATCAAGTACTGCTTCCGGTACGACCCGGAAGCACAGTCGTACACGATGAACATCACCCGCGTCGGCGGCCTCGTGGTCGTGGGCCTGGTCGCGGTGTTCGTGGTGATCTTCATCGTGATGCCGAAGAAACGGACAGGCGAAAGGTGACACACGTATGACACAGGCAGCAGCTCACACCCTTCCCGGGGGACGGGGATTCTATGACGAGCCGGGACGACACACCGGTATCCGGGGGTGGATCTTCAGCACCGATCACAAACGCATCGGTTTGCTCTACCTTGGGTCGATGAGTGTGTTCTTCCTGACCGCCCTGACGCTCGGGGTGCTCATGCGGCTGGAGATGCTCTCGCCGGGAAAGACGATCGTCGAACCCCAGACGTACAATACGTTCTTCACGCTGCACGGGATCATGATGATCTTCCTGTTCATCATCCCGGGGCTTCCGGCGGTCTTCGGCAATTTCCTCCTCCCGATCATGATCGGCGCGAAGGACGTCTTCTTCCCGCGCCTGAACCTTCTGTCCTGGTGGCTTTTCATGATCGGCGGACTGCTGGCACTGGCGTCGGTCTTTTTCCCCGGGGGTGCTGCGGATACCGGATGGACCTTCTACGTTCCGTATAGCGTCCGGACGTCGACGAATGTGCTTCCTGCGCTCATTGCGGCATTCATCCTCGGGTTCTCCTCGATCCTGACCGGCCTGAATTTTGTCACCACGATCCACCGCATGCGGGCGCCGGGCATGGACTGGTTCAGAATGCCGCTCTTTGTCTGGTCGCTCTATGCCACGGCATGGATCCAGATCCTCGCGACGCCGATCGTCGGCATCACGTTGTTGCTCGTTGCGGTCGAACGTATGTTCGGCGTGGGGATCTTCGACCCGGCTCTGGGCGGCGACCCGGTGCTCTTCCAGCACCTCTTCTGGATCTACTCCCACCCGGCGGTGTACATCATGGTCCTGCCCGGACTCGGGGTGGTGTCGGAGATCCTGCCCGTGTTCGCGCGGCGCACGATCTTCGGCTACAAATTCATCGCGTACTCGAGCCTTGCGATCGCCTTCCTCGGCTCGCTGGTCTGGGCACATCATATGTTCACCGTGGGCATGAGCAATACCGGGATGTTCGTGTTCTCGCTCCTGACGTTCCTGGTCTCGATCCCGAGCGCGATCAAGGTCTTCAACTGGATCGCGACGCTCTACAAGGGATCCATCGCCCTGGAACCGCCGTTGTTGTTCATCCTCTCGTTCATCATCCAGTTCTCCATTGGCGGATTCACCGGGCTGATGCTCGGCGCCCTGGCCGTCAACATCCACGTGCAGGATACATATTTTGTGGTGGGCCATTTCCACTACGTGATGTTCGGGGGGACGGGATTCGGGTTGTTTGCGGCGATGCACTACTGGTTCCCGAAGATGTTCGGACGCATGTACAAGAAAGGTCCGGCGGTCGTGGCCTGGGCACTTACCACGCTCGGTTTCAATATGCTCTATTTCCCGTTCCTGATCCTCGGGTACATGGGCATGCCTCGCCGGTACTATGATTACCTCCCGGAATATCAGAGCGTCCATGTCGTGGCGACCGTGGGTTCGTGGGTCCTCGCACTCGGCGTCATCATTCTGATCGTGAATCTGCTGGTCTCCTTGCGGCGGGGCGCGATCGCGCCTGCCAACCCGTGGGGAGGGAAGACCCTCGAGTGGACGGTGCCCTCACCGCCGCCCATGGAGAATTTTGACACGATCCCGACCGTCACCACCGGTCCGTACGACTACTCAGAATACGAACAACGTTCCGCGGAGCACCCGTGAGCAGCATGCCCCCATCCGCCGCAGCAACCACGCACGCCCACCGCGACGACACAGGTTCGCGCATGGGCATGTGGCTGTTCCTGTTCACTGAACTCATCCTGTTCGGCGGCCTGTTCATCGTGTATGCCGTCTACCGGTACACGCATCCTGATGCATTCCACCTGGCGGCCGCGGAACTCAACACCTTCGTGGGCACCGTGAACACCCTCATCCTGCTCACCAGCAGCCTCACCGTCGCGATGTCGATCACGGCCGTCCAGGAAGGGAAGAAGGGATTCGCGCTTGCCCTCCTTGGCATGACCATCATGATGGGGCTGGCGTTCCTCGTGAACAAGTACTTCGAATGGGGCCACAAGTTCGAGGTCGGGATCTACCCCGGCGCCCCGGAACTGCTCGCGCAGCCCCAGGGCGTGATCCTGTATTTCGGTCTGTATTTCGTGATGACCGGTCTGCATGCCCTGCACGTGATCATCGGCCTGGCGGTCCTGCTGTATGTGTTCGAGGCGGTCCGCCGCGGCTCGATCAACGCCGGGTCGTATGTCCGTCTCGAATCGGGCGCCCTCTACTGGCACCTGGTCGATATCATCTGGATCTTCCTGTTCCCCTTGTTCTACCTGTTGCACTGAGGACCGATCATGAGCCACACCGATCAATCTGCACACGCACAGCACGTCGTCTCCTACAGCCGGTATGTCGTGATCTGGTTCGGACTCGTCGCCCTGACGGCGCTCACCGTTGCTCTTGCCGGTATCGAGCTCGGTCGCTGGGTGATCATCACGGCACTGGTCATCGCGAGCATCAAGAGCCTTCTGGTGCTGAACATCTTCATGCACCTGCGGTTCGAGGATCGTGTCTTCCGGCTGTTCACGGTGGTCGCGTTCGTGACGTTCCTCATCTTCATCGTGATGACATTCTTTGACTACGCATTTCACTGAGAGCCGGAGCCCGGAGAAGATCTCATGTTCACTGGTTCGTCACCGTTCGCAGATTACGTCGATGCCACATTCCTTCTGATCGTGGGGATCTCCTCGCTGGTCCTGCTCGGTCTGGTGGTGGCAATGATCTATTTCCTGTTCCGGTACAGCCGGAAACGGAACCCGCATCCGACGAATATCGAGGGGAATGTCCCGTTGGAAGTGGCGTGGACCGTCATTCCGCTGGTCCTGTTCATGGGCATGTTCTACATGGGATGGGAAGGATACAGCCGGATGAGCGAGGTGCCGGACAATGCCGTGCCGATCCATGTGACGGCGCGGATGTGGACCTGGACATTCGAATATCCGAACGGGCTGCAGACCGATACGCTGTTCGTCCCGGTGCAGCAGCCGATCAAGCTGTCACTCACGTCGATGGATGTCAATCACTCGATGTACATCCCGGCATTCCGCATCAAGAAAGACGTGATCCCGAATCGCACGAATGTGATGTGGTTCAGCACACCCGAACCACGATCCTATGATATCGCCTGCGCGGAATACTGCGGTCTCCGGCATGCGTACATGTATACGAAGGTCGTGGCCATGACGCCCGAGGCCTTCGACCAGTGGTACCGGGCACGATCGGCGAAGGCATCGAAGGACTATGCGCCCCTGCGGTCTGCCGCACCTGCCAGGTAAAGGGCAGACCCGGACGAGGATACGCACACGCTGAAATCTGACATGAGGATCCGACAGGCATGGAAGTCCTGAACAACATAGCACTCCCTCAGTCCACGGAGCATTTCCATCTGCTCCTGTTCATCTATAATCTGGTGATGGCGGTGCTTCTGCCATACCTGGCACTGGTCACCGGGTCGATCGTGCTGGCGGTGTACGCCGACAGGCGGACGGCAGGGGACGGGAGTATGCGACTGCTCGCCCGCCGCCTGATCACCGCGGTCCTGCCTTCGCGCAGCTTCTTCACCTTCTTCGCGATCCTCCCGTCCCTTGCGGTCGCCTTTGTCTATGCCCAGGTGCTGCAGGGGACCCCGGCACTCGCTACCGGAGCGGCTGTCCTTGCCGTCGCCCTGCTCATCGCGGCGGGCGTGGCTGCGTTCGCATACCAGTATACCTTCCGGTTGACGGAGGCATTGCAGGACACCGCAGCAGACGGCGGCACGGCAGGGTCGCTGCAGGCCGGGGCCCTGACCACCCATCAGAAGAGCGGAAAAGTCGCCGCGTGGACGATCGTGTTCGCGTCGTTCTTCCTCAGCGCTGCCACGGCTGTTGGCATCAGGCCAACCGCGTGGGACGACATTTCCTCGATGCTGGCACTGTTCATCTCCGCCGACGTCTGGTTGACATGGCTTGTGTTCCTCAGCCTCGCGGCGGCCATGACGGGTATCGGCGTCCTGTTCTTCCATTACCGTATCCCGGCAGACCCTGATGGCGGTCCGGCGTACGACTCCGCGATCCGGCCCCTCGCGCTCAAGATCCTCACCGCCGCGATCCTGGCGCTGCCGCTGTTCCTCGCGGCGTCACTGCTCCGTCTCGAAGACCTTGCGGTCTCGGGATGGGTGTATGTGCTCGCGGCCTGCGCGGTCCTGGCACTCTTCGGTGCCCTGCAGGCGATCTACGCGTATGTCCAACTGGGGAGACCTGCAACGACGTCGTATGCGTTCGCTCTGGTGGTCGCCGCCACAACGTGTCTTGCTTCGATGTACCAGGTGGCCCTGCACAATGCGACGCGCGATCATGCCGTGGCTCTCGCGGTGGTGTACGACAGGCATGAGGAGGCATTGAAGACCGCTCTGGGCGTCGGGGCGAAACCCCTGACGGGTGAAGATATCTACAATGGCAAGTGCTCCGCCTGCCACCTGTTCGACCAGAAGAAGGTCGGTCCAGCGTACACGACCGTGGTCACGAAGTATGCCGGCCGCAAAGCCGATCTGGTGCGATTCATCCTGAATCCGGTGAAGGTTGATCCGGCTTTCCCCAACATGCCGTCGCAGGGACTGAAACCGGCCGAGGCAGATTCGATCGCTTCCTTCCTGATGAAGAAGGTCGGCGTCAAAGGATCCTGATGACCTCTCCCGAAGGGAAGGCGGAGGAGGGAACGGGAAGAACACTGCACTCGCCCCTCGCGGCATATGTGTCCCTCGGCAAACCCGGTCTGACCCTCATGTCGGTGAGCACCGCGCTCGCTGGAGCGCTGCTCGCGCCCGGAGGGCCTTCACTCCCCGTGCACCTCGCTCTCGTCGCATCCGGTACGTTTCTCGTCGGTAGTGGGGCCGTCGCCCTGAACCAGTACCGTGAACGCTCGTATGATGCCCTCATGCCGCGGACGCTCAAACGGCCGCTGCCTGCCGGTGTCATCCCTCCTCGGAATGCCCTGATCTTCGGATGCCTCCTCGTTGCGCTCGGCGTGTTCCTTCTCGCGTGGACGACCGTGCTCGCTACCTCGCTTGCGGCCCTCACGGTGGTAAGCTACGTCCTGGTCTACACCCCGATGAAACGGATATCGCATTTTGCGACCGCCGTGGGCGGGTTGCCAGGGGCGATCCCTCCGGTGATCGGATGGACCGCGATCACCGGGGCATTTGCCCCTCACGCCTATGTGCTGTTCCTTGTGGTCTTCCTCTGGCAGATGCCCCACTTCCTGGCCCTTGGCTGGATGTACCGCAGGGACTACGAAGCGGGAGGGTATCGCCTCCTGCCATCCATTGACCCAAGCGGAGGGGTGACCGCCCGGATCATCATGGTATATGTCTGGGCACTCCTCCCTGCGTCCGTGCTCCCGTACATCATGGGGATGGCCGGACCCCTCTTCCTTCTGCTGGTGATCGTTGCGTGGCTCGCTTTCGTGGTCCCCGCTCTCCGTTTCCAGCGGGAGATCAGTGACGTGCATGCCCGCAAAGTCTTCCTTGCCTCTCTTGTCTATATCCCGGCGTTCTTTATCTCGATCGGGATCGATCGGCTCGTAGACCTCTGAATCGCTTGCGTTCGTCGGTGTAAGACGCGGTGGGGTAATTGGTTAGCTGGCCCTCTTCAAAGTGAATAGGGGCTATACGCCAGGGGTGTGAAGGCGCGCACGACAAAGGAGGAAGAGGGGAGAACGACCGTCAGATGCTGAGGATGATCTCCCGGAGCAGGAGGGAGAAATGCTCTTTCACGCGGTTTGCGACTTCGGTGACCTCTGCGTGGTCGAGTTTGGCCGGACTCGTTCCGGTCGCTTTGTTTGTGATGCAGGATATCCCCAGCACGGACATGCCGAGGGCCACGGCCATCGCCGTCTCCATGACCGTCGACATTCCAACCGCATCGCCCCCCAGCCGGTGTACCATTTCCACTTCGGCGGTTGTTTCATAGGACGGGCCTT
Source organism: Bacteroidota bacterium (assembly GCA_030835135.1). Taxonomy (GTDB): domain Bacteria; phylum Bacteroidota; class Ignavibacteria; order UBA10030; family UBA6906; genus JAGDMK01. The sequence goes on along the minus strand of JAUQWO010000052.1, from coordinate 91,262 downwards.
TCACGCCGGCGTACGATCCGGCGACCACACGCAACCCGAGGCGTTCCGCCGTCGAAAGGGCAAGCTTCCGGAGCACGGGATCGTAGTAGTCCGCGGTGCCCCGCTCTTTCGGAGCCGTTGCGGGGAGACCCATGCCCGTCAGGTTGAGCTGATCGGAAAGGACCATCAGATCACCGGGAACGAATGTCCGGTTGACCCCACCGGCGGCATTCGTGATGACGAGTGTCCTCGTCCCGAGCGCGGCAAGGATGCGTACAGGAAACAGAACGGTATCCAGTGACCCCGACTCGTAGTAGTGCACGCGGCCCCGAACTGCGAGGATACGTTTTGTACCCAGTGTTCCGAAGACCAACTCCCCCTTGTGTCCCTCGACCGTTGACCGGGGGTAGTGGGGAATGTCATGAGACTTCACTGTGACCGGATCCTGAAGGGCGTCGGCAAATCCGCCGAGACCCGATCCCAGCACGATCGCGAGGTCAGGAGGTGCCGGCACGCGTTCCCGGAGGAACGCTGCAGCCTGGTCGATATGCCCGGAGGTGCTCATGGAGGAGGGACTCAACCGTGGCGCGGACGCCGTCAGGCGCCTGGCGGCGGTGGCTGGAAGCAGCGACGGCACCGGGCTTCATACGCATCCTTCGCACCGACGAGGACGCGCTCGCTCGCGAGCGTGATCCGCTGGGTGCGGTCCGCAGGGTTGCCGCACACCACACAGATCGCCAGGGTCTTCGTGATGTACTCGGCCACAGCCAGCAACTGGGGGATCGGTTCGAACGGCTTCCCCCGGTAGTCCTGGTCCAGGCCCGCGATGATCACGCGCTTCCCGTCGTTGGCGAGCTGTTCCACCACATCCAGCAGGGTCATGTCGAAGAACTGCGCTTCATCGATCCCGACAACGTGCGCATCCTTCGCCAGAGGGAGGATCTCCGAAGCGCGCGCCACCATTGTGGAGGGGAATTTCGCGTCGCTGTGCGAAACGATATGGTCATTGCTGTACCGGGTATCGATCTCGGGTTTGAAGATCGCCACCTGTTGCCGCGCGATCTGGGCGCGCCGCAGGCGTCTGATCAACTCTTCGGTCTTGCCACTGAACATACAACCCGCGATCACCTCGATCCAGCCGGTGGTGCGGGGGGAATCATGAATCGTGGGGATGGTCATCGTCGTGTGCGTCGGAGATTCTTGAGGTTCTTTCCCCCGAAGGGGTAGGGGAGCAGCGCCGTGGTCTTCAATGTCGTGTACTTGCCGTTCCTGGTTGTCAGGATCACGTCGATATCGCCCGCAAGATCCATGATCACCTGCCGGCAGGCACCACAGGGCGGTGTTGCAGTCGTTTCATCGGAAGCGATCGCGATGGCGGTGAAGGAGGTCTCGCCCTCGGAAACGGCTTTGAACAGGGCCGTACGTTCGGCGCAGACGGTCAGGCCGTAGGAACTGTTCTCGATATTGCAGCCGGTGTAGATCTTTCCACTCGCTGTCAGAACTGCAGCACCGACCCGGAAACGGGAATACGGGGAATGCGAGAATCGCTTCGCCGCCCGCGCATGGGATACCAGGGTTTTGTGATCCATTGCACTCCACGTTGGAAGCTTCAAGGAATATACCAAAAGAACACGCGAGACGCAAGAAAAACAGGGGGTTCAGGCCGGTTTCAGAACGAGGCGGGTGAGTTCGGGCGGACAGTTGACGCGGACAGGGACACCAACCGTGCCGATGCCACGGGAAACGTACATCTGGGCGGCCCCCTCGTTGTAGAGCCCGGCCAGATACGGGGATGCCATTGCGGCAGGAGTGAACGCAATGCCTGCGATCTCGCCGAGGACGACCTGGCCTCCATGCGTATGACCCGAAAGCATCAGGTCGACGCCCTCCGCGGCTGCCTGACGGAAGAAATACGGGCGGTGGCAGAGAAGGATCCGTGTGCTGTGGGACGGCGTGCCCTCCGCGGCATGCCGGATCTTCCGAACGGTCTGCGCTGCCGTACCCGCATCATCGACACCGAGCAACGTGATGTGCGCCGAACCCCTCCGGAGAATGAGCGATTCGTCACGGAGGATCCGTACCCCAGCTTCAGTCGCGGTGCGGCTGATACGGTCCGGCTCCCGCGTGTAGAAGTCATGGTTTCCCAGGACACCGTACACCCCGTCGGGAGCACGCAATCCGCTGAAGGCCTCCGCGAAAGGATCGATCTCCTCGGGCATACCGTTTACGAGATCGCCTCCGACCAGGATCATGTCCGTTCCCATGCCGTTGAGGAGCTTCGCGTATTCCTTCATTTCCGGCTCGGTCATGTACAGACTGGAATGGATATCCGTCACGAGTCCGATGGAGTACCCGGAGAACGCCGCAGGAAGTCCGGGGATATGGATGATCTTCTCGGCCACCTGATAGTCAGAACGTCCGACGATCATGCCATAGGCCGTCCCCCCGAACGAAGCGGCGGTCAGTCCGTACACGCCACGGCGGAGGAATGTCCGTCGTCCCGCATCGAACCGCTGGACCGCAGGGTTGCTCGATATCGCATGAGCCCGCTGCCGTAACTGTGGGATCCGCTTGACCCCTGCCCATGCCCCCTTCAAGGGAAGCTTCAGCAGTAATGCCGCGAGGAGGGGGAGCGCGATGATGAACGTGGAGAAGTGCCAGAGGAGGAACGGATAGACTGCCCAATGGACCACGCCGCCGGAGACATTCACGCTGCGGAACCCGAAATAGGTGACGACCAGCAGCGCAGCGTTGAACACGACGAACACCCCGAGACCGGGGATACGGACATGGCGCAGAGCCCCGGAACGGGAGCTTGCCCAATTCCAGAACCGGCGCAAAAGAAAGATCTGCAGGGGGATCAGGATCGCAGCTATGACGAGACGAATTGGCATGTATCTCCGGTGTATATGCCATACAACGCTCCGGGGGGAAGGGAAGTTTCATGAAACGTGCCACTCGTGCCCGCGCTGCCCGGAAGCGTTCGCTTGTGGGTCTGCCGCCGGTTCACTATATTCAGATACGACCATGACACCTACCCTCGCATCTCTGAAAGAATGGGCCCTCTCGCCGCCCCGGAAGACCTTTCTCGTCGTCGCGGGCATTCTCGTTGCCGTTTTCATCGTCGTGAATTACATCGTGTTACCCCTGTACGTGAATCACGCCGGTCGTGTCGCCGTACCGTCCGTCGTGGGCATGTCCAAAGATTCGGCGCTCATGGTGATCGAGCAGTCGGGCCTCCGCGTCGTGGATGCGGAGACGAGGCCGGACCCCACGTACCCGCCGGGTGTCGTGGTCCAGCAGAACCCGATGGGGAACGCCATCGTCAAGGAAGGTCGCCGAGTGTATCTGACACTGAGCGGGGGGGAGATCCAGGTGGTTGTCCCTTCGCTGCGCGGGCGATCGCTGCGTGATGCCCGGTTCGCGCTCGAGCGGTTCGGACTCAAACTCGGGGGGATCGGCTATGACACGTCCGACACCTTCCCGGAGAACACGATCATTGCCCAGTCCATTGCACCCGATGCGCGTGTTGCCCGTGGGACCTCGGTGAGCATATCGGTGAGCCAGGGGCGGAGCGCCGGCGACGTACGCGTGCCTCTTGTGATCGGCAAGACCCTCGGCGAAGCAACGAAGATGATCGAGGAAGCGCATTTGAAGGTGGGGACGATATCGTATCAGGCCAGTTTCGATCTGGTCCCCAACACGATCGTGGATCAATTCCCGCGGCCGGGGGAAGTGCCGGCCCCCGGACAGGGCGTCGACCTGTTCGTGGTGAAGGCCGGTCGGCCGACCGAAGAATTCATGCCCCCCACGAACTGAACGCGCACATGATCGTCATTGCACCCTCGATCCTTACCGCGAACTTCGCGCGCCTCGAAGAAGAGGTGCATTCTCTTGAGGCCGCGGGGGCAGATTGGATCCATTGCGATGTGATGGACGGACATTTCGTGCCGAACCTGACGTTCGGCCCGCCGGTCGTGCGGTCGCTGCGTGCCATAACCACGTTGCCCCTCGACGTGCACCTGATGATCGAGGATCCTGACCGGTGGATCGAAGCGTACCGGACTGCCGGGGCTGATTCGATCACGGTACACGCAGAAGCGTGCCGGCATCTGCACCGGACGCTCCATCACATTCGCGAGAGCGGTGCGCGTGCCGGCGTGAGCGTGAATCCGGCCTCGCCGCTCGCACTCATTGACGAGGTGGTGGGGGACGTGGACCTCGTGCTGATCATGTCCGTCAACCCCGGATTCGGTGGACAGTCATTCATTCCCGGCTCTGTCGGGCGGGTGCGCCGCGTGGCGTCCATGCTCCGCGCGGCGGGATCGGCAGCCGCGGTCCAGGTTGATGGCGGGATCGATGCCGTGACATCCCGCGCGGTGGTCGGTGCCGGTGCGACCGTCCTCGTTGCGGGCAACTACATCCTCACCGCACCTTCCCGGGCTGAGGCCGTGCGCACCCTGCGCGCCAGTGCCGCTCCGGACCGTCTCCCTCCCGGGGCCGTCCAGGCCTGACGAAGTGAGGTCATTTCTCCTCTTCGCCTAACTTTTTTAGGCAACCCCCTTGACATTCCCCCGCAGACGCCTTATATTCTTAAGTGTCCATTGTTGATGACTTTAGAAACTAAGGCGATGAGGCAATGCATGCTCGATGACATCGATCTGAAGATCCTGGATATCCTTCAGCGGGCGGGCCGGACGCGGAGGAACGACCTGGCGGAATCCGTCGGGCTCTCCCTGCCGTCCGTGAGCGAGCGCCTCCGGAAACTCGAAGAAGCCAACGTGATCACCGGCTACCATGCCCGTGTGGACCACAAACGGATGGGGAACGACATCACGGCATTCATCGTCGTGACCGTGGATTCCTCCCGGCATTATGCCGCATTCCTGGACCATGCGCACGGTCTCGACGAGATCATGGAGTGTCACGCGATCACGGGCGACGGCACCCATCTGCTGAAAGTGCGCACGTGCAACACGGCGTCGCTGGAAAAACTCCTCGCGAAGATCCAGGCATGGTCCGGCGTCGTCCACACACGCACCCAGCTCGTGCTCTCCACCGCAAAAGAGACATCACGGATAAAGTTCTTTCTTTCACCATCAACTACATCACGAGGATAAGCCCTATGGCAACAGCAGACGCGTCAGGCGCGGTCGGCAATGTCTTCAAGCTGATCAAAGACAGCGGCGCCACGATGATCGACCTGAAGTTCATGGATCTGCCCGGACAGTGGCAGCACCTGTCGGTCCCGATCCAGCAGCTCGAAGAGTCGAGCTTCGAGGATGGCTTCGGCTTCGATGGTTCATCGATCCGCGGCTGGAAGGCCATCAACGAAAGCGACATGCTGCTCATCCCTGATCCGGCCACGGCGTTCGTGGACCTCTTCATCAAGGAGAAGACCGTCAGCCTCGTCTGCGATGTCTTCGACCCCCTGACGAAGGAAAAGTACGAGCGCTGCCCGCGCAACATCGCGCAGAAGGCGGAAGCGTTCCTGAAGTCGACCGGCATCGCGGACACCGCCTTCTTCGGTGCCGAGGCCGAGTTCTTCATCTTCGATGATGTGCGGTTCGACACCAACGAGCACTGCTCCTATCATTACATCGATTCGATCGAAGGCCGATGGAATTCCGGCCGCGAAGAGATGCCGAACCTGGCGTACAAGCCGCGCTACAAGGAAGGATACTTCCCGGTGGCACCGACCGATCATTTCCAGGATCTCCGCAACGAGATGACGAAGAATCTCATGGCGGTGGGTCTGCCGGTCGAAGCACAGCACCACGAGGTTGCGACGGCCGGACAGTCGGAGATCGATCTGAAGTTCGCCCCGCTGCTCGCGAGCGCCGATGCCATGCTGCTCTTCAAGTATGTCATCAAGAACACCGCGGCGCAGAACGGCCACACCGTCACCTTCATGCCCAAGCCGCTCTTCGGCGACAACGGGTCCGGTATGCACGTCCATCAGAGCCTCTGGAAGGGCGGCAAGCCGCTGTTCTACGGGAACGGCTATGCCAACCTGAGCGAGATGGCGCTGCACTACATCGGCGGTCTGCTGAAGCACGCGCCAGCGCTGTGCGCGATCACCAATCCCACGACGAATTCCTACAAACGTCTGGTCCCCGGTTTTGAAGCCCCGGTGAACCTGGCCTACTCCCAGCGCAACCGCAGTGCATCGATCCGTATCCCGATGTACTCCAAGAGCCCGAAAGCGAAGCGCCTGGAATTCCGGTGCCCGGATCCGGCATGCAACCCGTACCTCGCGTTCTCGGCGCTGCTGCTGGCGGGTCTGGACGGCATCATGAACAAGATCGATCCCGGACAGCCGCTGGACAAGGACATCTACGACCTCGCACCGGAAGAACTCAAGAACGTGCCCTCGACCCCGGGTTCGCTGGAGGAAGCACTGCACGCACTGGAGCGCGATCATGAGTTCCTGCTGCGCGGCGATGTCTTCACCGAGGACACGATCCAGGCCTGGATCTCGTACAAGATGGACAAGGAAGTGAAGCCGATGGCCCTTCGTCCGCATCCGTACGAGTTCGGACTCTACTACGACGTCTAGCCGCACGGCTCTGCGTCAGCTGCACTGTTCCCCGGCGGCATCCGGATGGTGGGTCCGGATGCCGCCCCTCTTTTCAGGGGTTCGTCGCGTTCCATCCTTGTTTTTACACGATATTCTCGCTATGTTCGTGCATGGACTTCCATGCGATCCGATATGCCGCCGGCGAACGTGTCGCCCGCATCACGCTCAACCGTCCCTCCGAGAGCAACACGCTTGACGATACCACGGTCAGCGAATTGACCACCGCGTTCATCACCGCTGCGCGCGATCCCGGCGTGAAGGTCGTTGTGCTCGCCGGTGCCGGCCCGGCCTTCTGCTCGGGCATCGATCCCGCACACCAGGAACGCATGAGCGCGGCCGATCTCGAGCAGAACCGCGCGGACTCTCTCCGTTTCGCCACGCTGCTCCGGACGATCTATGAGATCCGCAAACCGGTCTGCGCGCTCGTCCACGGACCTGCGCTCGGCGCCGGGTGCGGGCTGGCAACCGTCTGCGACTTCGTGCTGGCGTCGCGCGACCGCGCGAAGTTCGCCGTATCGGAAGTGCGGACCGGCATGGTCCCCGCCCTCATCGCACCGTACCTCGTGCGACGCGTGGGAGAGGGCCGCGCCCGCGAACTCATCCTGCGGGGTCATACCGTCACCGCAACCGATGCACAGGAGATGGCCCTGATCACCGCGGCCGTGCCGGATGATCAGCTCGAGAAGAAGGGGACAGCGCTGGTCGCGGAATTGGTCGAGAAGAGCAGCAGTGTCGCGATGAGCATGGCGAAGGACCTGCTCAGCAAGCTCAACGGCATGAACGGGTCGGATACGATCGATTTTACCATCAACGTGTATGCCGCGGCGCGCATGACCACCGAGTGCCGCAAGGGAGCACGTGCCCTGATCAACAACGAGGTCCCGGAATGGTGACACGGCCCGCAGACGATCTGGCCCGGACGATCCGGACCATCCCGGGTTTCCCGAAGCCCGGGATCATGTTCCGCGACATCACCACGCTCCTCAAGGACAAGGATGCGTTCGCACGTGCCGCCGATATCCTCGTGCAGCGCTACCAGAACGAACGCATCGAGAAGGTCGTGTGTGTCGAGTCCCGCGGCTATATCCTCGGGGCCGTGATGGCATCACGCCTCCATGCGGGTTTCGTTCCCGTCCGCAAGCCCGGGAAACTGCCCGCACAGACCCTGCGCGAGGAGTATCAACTCGAATACGGGGTGGATGCCCTCGAGATACATACGGATGCGATCCAGAAGGGGGAGCGGGTGGTGGTCCATGACGATCTGCTGGCCACGGGAGGGACCGCCGCGGCAACCTGCAGGCTGATCGAACGGTTGGGTGGCGTGATCGTCGGCGTGTCGTTCCTGATCGAGCTCGACTTTCTGCGCGGACGTGAGCGACTGGGGGATCTCGACATCTTCTCGATCATCCGGTATGACCGGGAATGAGCACCCCATGAAGAGCGCGAACGGACGACGCGTCCATTGCGCGAGGGGAGGGCCATGCCGCGTACGGCAGGCTTACGCGGACAAGGCGGCAACGAGATCGCGCACGGCGCGGCGGGACACTGCCCGCGCGCCCGCCAGATAGGTCGTTGCTATCTCAATAGGGGTCGCGTCATCGTGTTCCATGCCCGTCAGATTCCACAGGAACTCCTTGCCCAGTGCCTCCGGCAAGGCAGGTCCGGCATGCCCCTCACAACTCCTGAAGTAGTCCACGAAGTGCTCCCCCAGGATCGTCCGCCATTCGACGACGTGTTCCTCATCCGCACCCTGCTCACGGAGATGGCGGATGAACTCCCCGTCCAACCCCGTGCGCATCCGTTCCCGCTGGGCCGGTGAAGCGATCTCCTCGACCGCGAGCACGGCGGCGAACATGCATCCGATGATGATCTCCCCCTCACGCTGATCACCCAGGGGCGTCTCACACTTCTGCAGGGATTCCCCGAGGCGGGCGAGAGAGAGCACACCCTCGCCGACAACCTCGCGGCGGAGGTACTCATAGAGCTGAGCCCCGGCTCCTTCTGCTGTCAATGGCGGGTCGTTCGTCATGAGAAGAAGTATACCGTGCTGCCGCCTCATTGTCAAGACGGCGTGGCGCGCGCCTCGCCCTCGTTGCTATCTTCGCGTATTCGCCGTACCTTGCAGGGAACGCAGGACGGGACCCATGAAGACCATCATAGAACCATTCCGCATCAAATCCGTTGAACCGATCACGTTCACCTCGCGTGAAGAGCGTGAGACGATCCTGGCGCAGGGGGACTACAACCTGTTCCTGATCCGTGCCGAGCATGTCCTGATCGATCTCCTGACCGACAGCGGAACATCCGCCATGAGTGCGGAACAGTGGGCGGGGATGATGCGTGGGGACGAATCGTATGCGGGTGCCCGGAGTTTCTACCGGTTCGAAGAGAGGGTCCGCTCGCTTACCGGCATGCGGCATATCATTCCCACGCACCAGGGCCGGGCCGCGGAGAAGATCCTGTTCTCGATCATGGGCGGCCCAGGGAAGGTCGTCCCGAACAATTCGCACTTCGATACCACCCGCGCCAACGTGGAATTCTCCGGCGCCGAAGCCGTGGACCTGCCGTGCGAGGCAGGGAAGGACCCGGATACCATTGCGGATTTCAAGGGGAACATGGATGTCGCCGCGCTCGAAGACTTCATCGCGCGCACGGGGCGGGAACGGATACCGCTCTGCATGCTGACCATCACCAACAACTCGGGCGGCGGGCAGCCGGTCTCGATGGCCAACATCCGGGCGGTCCGCGAGGTCTGTACGCGACATGGCATACCGCTCTTCCTCGACGCGTGCCGCTTTGCAGAGAACGCGTACTTCATCAAACTGCGTGAACCGGGATATGCCGATACGAGTGTGGCCAGCATCGCCCGGGAGATGTTCTCGTACGCCGATGGAGTGACCATGAGCGCGAAAAAGGACGCGCTCGTGAACATGGGCGGGTTCCTCGCCCTCAACGACGATGCCGTCGCTGCGTCCGCCCGGAATCTGCTGATCGTGACGGAGGGGTTCCCGACCTACGGGGGATTGGCAGGGAGGGACCTTGAAGCGATCGCCCAGGGACTGGACGAGATCCTGGATGAGCACTATCTGCAGTACCGTATCCGCTCGGTGGCATACCTGGGAGACCGCCTAGTGTCGGCCGGAGTACCGATCCTCCGGCCACCCGGAGGACACGCGATCTATCTGAATGCGAAGAAATTCCTCCCCCACATTCCCGTGGACGAGTATCCGGGGCAGGCCCTCTCGATCGAGCTCTACCTCGCGGCAGGCATCCGTTCGGTGGAGATCGGGAGCGTCATGTTCGGCACCTATGACCGGTCGGGGGCGCTGATCCCGGCACGGATGGAACTGGTCCGCCTCGCCATTCCCCGGCGGGTGTATACCCAGAGCCATATCGATTATGTCATCGAAGCCGTTCTTGAGGTCTTCGAGAACCGGGATGCGTTGCGCGGTGTTCGGATCGTGGAGGAACCCCCTATGCTCCGGCACTTCACCGCAAAGTTCAAGAAAGTTGTATAACGTGCTGAAAAACCGTATTATATAGGATATATGAACCCAGCCGGCCTGACGCGGGCATGTCCCGTGTGTGGTACGCAGAACGACGACCTCGCGGTGGTCTGCTCTTCCTGCAAAGGATATGTGCAGGCCAAGGTCGGTACCCTGGACCTGTTCCAGACGATCTGGGGCTTGATGGAGTCTCCGTCAGCCACGTTTCGCCGGATCGCGTTGGCAGGGACGAAGAATTACGTCCTTGCGCTGACGGCCCTGTTCGGTGTTGCCCTGGTGTATGCGCTGCTCTGGCATGCCAGCTACGGTGTCATCGAACCCGGGCTGCTGACGATCATCGGGATCGGACTTCTTGCGGGTCCCGCGATCGGGGGGATCTTGTTCTTTGTGCTGGCGCGCGTTCTGTCCGTCGTGACGCCGGCGGTCGGGCGGAAGGTGAGCGCGCGGAACGCATTCGCACTGCTGGCGTACGGCGTCGTCCCCATCGTGCTGTCACTGGTCATCATTTTTCCGATCGAGATCGCGGTGTTCGGGATCTATCTCTTCGATCCGAATCCTCCGCCCATCGTGCTGAATCCGATGGCGTACATCGTCCTCATCGGACTCGATGGCATTGCAGCGATCTGGTCGGCGGCACTCATCGCGATCGGGATCCGCGTGATGGCGGGGTGCCGCACGAGCGTCGCGTGGTTGCTCACTGCCGTCTGTTGTGGGGCGGCGGGTGCGCTCTTTCTGATCCCGCTGCGCTGACCGTATGGACCGCGCGGCGTTCGAGCAGGTGCTGGAGGAAGAGTATAGCAACCTTCCCCTGATGTTCCGGGAGACCCTTGAGAACATCCGGATCGTCGTCGAGGATCTTCCCCCGGCGTCGCGCAAGGGGAGACGGTCGCTGTTGGGAGAGTATCATGGCATCCCGTTGACACGGCGGGGCGCCGACTATGGCATGTATCCGGTGATCCCGGATACGATCACGCTGTACCAGCTGAACCTGGAAGATCTTGCGGCGCACGAGGGTGACCTGCGGCAACATATCCGCGAGACCCTCATCCACGAGATCGGCCATTACTTCGGGATGTCGGAAGCGGAGATCCGGCGTGCCGGTTATTGATGCGCCTCGGCGCATGTCTACGCACAACGAAAGGAACCCATGTCGAAGGTCATTACCACGATCACGTATGCAGTGAAGCCGGAGGCGCGCGCTGCGTACGAGAAACACATCGCACAGCTGAAGTCACTGCTCACCGCTGCGGGCAAGGACTATACCATCTTCGAGGTCGAAGGGAAAAAGAATCACTTCCTCGAGATGTTCGTCACCGCGACCGAAGCGGACTATGAAGCGCTGGAGGACAGCATGACGCCGGAGATGGAAGCGCTGATCTCGCAGATCGGGACGCTCGTGGACAAGGGCGGGATGAAATATTCCACGTACATCGAGAAGTTCTGATATGGCCGTCCGCCGCCCGATCGATCCCATCGCGCGGTTCATGCAGGAGCACGACGTGACGCTGATGCACCTCGCTGCGCTGAACCGGGCGACACGCGCGCTGGCGGACCATGGGTACTCGAAGGAGGCGGCCCTGCGCGTCCGCGATGCCGTCGGATTCCTGACCGATGAGGTGGACGTGCACAACAAGCACGAGGAGGATGCGCTCTTTCCCGTGCTCGAACGGTACGTGGAAGGCCCGACCGGTGTGATGCGCGATGAACATCGCGCTCTGAAACGCGATCTGAAGAAGCTCCGGACGTCGGTCGGAAAACTCGGGAGCGGTCGGCCCAGTGCCGCGACGCTCCAGACCATCCGGTCACAGGCGCAGACAGTGGTCCAGAAGTTCGTCAACCATATCCACAAAGAGAATAACATCCTGTTCCCGCTGGTTCAGAAGTTCCTGACGCGGGATGCGCTGCGCGAGATAGCACGCCGGCTGGTGTGACCCGCGGAGCGCAACGACCACCCCTTTCGAACCCGGGATCCCCTATGAGCCGGAACCTCTCCTCCTCGCAGTTCCTTGCCCTTCTCGATGCGGTCTTCCAGTGCGCACCACGTGAAGCAGGATTGACGTTCCTCGTGGATCTTCCCGACGGCAGGGTGTCCGATTCCGCCGCATGGAAGGATCGCCGACGGATCGCCACCGAATGGTACCTGATGCTTCAGGACAGCTGGGATGCGATGCCGTTCGAGAAACTCTCCTTCTGCGCCTATCCGAATGTCGGCACCAACAATGGTGACCTGCCGCAGGATATCCTGCTGGTGGAGCAGGTCAACCGCCACGGAACGATCGCCTCCAGCCTGGACACGACGTTCGAGGCCGTCCTCAAGGACAGCAGCATCGTCCTCGCTCCTACGGAACTCTCCGCGACCGCGCCGTTGAAGATGCTCGCTCGCCGGTTGGGATTCCGGGGTGCCACCATGCCCGGATTCTCCCGGGCCATGATGCCGTCACTCGGATTGAACTACGAGAGCGTGAACCGCCGCGTTCTTCAGATCCAGGACAGGATGAACCGGGCAAGTGGGGCGAATGTTCTGTTGGGTGTGGGTGATGATGTGCTGCATCCGTTGCATATCGATCTCCGCTTCCGGAACGGCCATGCGAGCGGGGGATTGATACGCCAGCCGGGAAGCGTGGCGAACCTCCCCTCCGGTGAAGCCTATATCGTCCCGTACGAGGGGGAAGAGCCCGGCGAGCGAAGCCAGACGACCGGCGTCCTTCCGGTCCAGTTTGGAGATGAGGTCGTCCGCTTCCGGATACTCGAGAACAAGGCCGTCGAGGTCCTGAGTGATGGTCCGGCATCCGGGAAACAGGCGCGGATGCTTGCGGCTGAGCCGGCCTACGGGAATATCGCCGAACTCGGTGTCGGGGTCCTCAGTGAGTGGGGCGTGAAACCGGTCGGGAGCACGCTTCTTGACGAGAAACTCGGCCTGCATATTGCGTTTGGGCGCAGCGAGCACTTCGGAGGACAGGTCGGTCCGGCGCAGTTCTCGGCCCCTGACAAGGTCGTGCACATCGATTGGGTGTACGTCCCCGAGGTGCAACCCCTGATCACGGTCAGATATCTGAACTTCGTGTATCCTGACGGCTCCGAGGAGAACATCATCCGGGACGGAAAATTGATGGTAGGGATAGCATAGAGTATGGATTCATCGGGATCCAAAAGAGAATGAAACTAAAGAAGTTATCCCGCCTCGATTCAACCACACTCCAGCTCTTCTGGGATGATGGCCACGTCGGGGTGACGCCGCTTGAGCTCCTTCGCGATGCTTGTCCGTGCGCGGGATGCCAGGGCGAAACGGTGCTGTTGCATCACTATGCACCTGCCCCTGATCCCGATCCGCACCCGGGCAAGTACACTCTGAAGGGGGCTGAGACGGTGGGAAGCTATGCTCTCAAGCTGGTCTGGGAGGATGGCCATGAACAAGGGCTCTACACGTGGGAGCACCTTCGTTCACTCTGTTGCTGCGAAGCATGCGTGGAGCGGCGGGAACCGGCTGCAGGTGAAGGCCCACAGTGACCAGACGAGGCGATCGCTCGAGTCCTGTTGAAGGGATCCCGTATGCGTTGTGGGTGTGTTCGACCGGACATGAGCCGCAGCTGACGGCGATCGTCATCACATGGGTGACCCAGCTTTCCTTCACCCCGCCGCTTATCGGCATCTCGTTGGAAAGCGACAGCGAGTTCCTCGGTCAGGTACGTTCGACAGGATCGTTCACGCTGGCGATGCTGCCCCGGGAAGGGGGGAAGGATATCGCGAAGCGGATCATGAAAGCCGGAGCTTCACCAGTACCCGCCGAACGTGCCCAACTCTACCGCGCGGATGCGCCATGGCAGGGGGTCCCCCGGGGTGCGCTCGGAGCGATCCGGTGTTCCGTGCATTCCATGACCCCGGCGGGAGATCACACCCTCATAGCCGGGCTCGTGGTCGGGGAAGAGCGGTGGGTTGATGGGCTGCCGCTTCATTTAAGCGACACGGGATGGCGCTACACAAAACCGGGGGCCGATGCGCCTCCATCACGATCACAGGACTGACAGGACGGTCATGGCTGCATACGATGCACTGGAAGGGTTCATTGGATCATTGAGTGATGCAGAGCGGTCATCGCTCCGCGAGGAGTTGCGTGTCCTGCGCGCGGAACTCCTAGCCGCACGGAGCGAAGATGCCCGCGTCCGTATGGTCCACGAGTTCATGCGCGTGGCGCGGGAGACCCCCGCGGCCCCGAAGAAGGCATAGGCGCAAACGATGTGGGCGGCCCCGCGGACCGCCCTCTCGTGCTCCGACGCCGGAGATCAGTTGCGCTTCTGCATCACGGCCTTCAGTTGGATCACCGTACCGTCCCGGTTCACATCCAGCACCACCTCATCGCCGGCCTTCAGTTCTCCGAGCATCCCCATGTAGTCGTAGATGTTCATGATCTTCTTCCCGCCCATGCCGATGAGGATGTCGCCGGCCTTCAGTCCGGCCTTCTCACCGGCGCCATTCGGCCGTACACCGCTGACCTTCATCCCAGTGCTGCTCTCCCCGACATCGGGCACGATGCCGAGGGTCACGCTGAAACTCCGGCTGTCGCCGCCCGCGTTGCCCCTGCCGGCCGCCGCGATCTGCACCCGCACGAAAGGCGGGCGCACGGCCATTGTATCAAGGTCCGTGACGATCGCATGCACCAGCTTCGTTATCTTCTCGTGCCCCGCATAGTTGATCTTGTCGGCATCATCACTGGGCTTGTGGTAATCGTCGTGCGTTCCGGTGAAGAAGAACAGGACCGGCACATCCTTCCCGTAGAAGCTTGCGTGATCGCTGGGCCCGAACCCGTCAGGGTTCATCGTGATCGTGAAGGCAGAGTCGGTCGTGTGCCGCGCGATCAGGCCAGGCCAGATGCTCGACGTGCCTGTCCCACCGATCGAGAGCGCTTTGTTCTGCAGGCGGCCGACCATATCCATGTTCAACATGGCGATCGTCTGCGGGAGCGGGAAGAATGGCATCGAGACGTATGCCTGAGAGCCGAGGGTACCGAGTTCTTCTCCCGAGAAGAAGACGAAGACATACGAACGCCGCACCGTCGCGGTATGTGCACTGATCGCCTGCGCCAGTTCGAGCAGGGAAGCGGTGCCCGACGCGTTGTCGTCGGCGCCGTTGTGGATGGCGACGGTATCGGGGACCATGGAGCCGGAACCGGGACCGCCCATGCCGAGATGATCCATGTGTGCGCCGAGAACAATGACCTCATCCTTGAGGACGGGGTCGTTCCCTTCGAGGTACGCCACCACGTTCGCCGTCTGGCTGCTCACGCGATTCACGCTCACTTCGAACGCAGCGCTGCAGTCCTTCAACACCAGGCTGTTCGGTTTCTGGCGGGCCCGCATCGAGTCCTGGAGCGCCTTCAGCGACCAGCCTGCTGCCTGAAAGCAGGGATCGAGGAGGTCACGCTTCATCGACACCGCAACGATCCCCGATGATCCCGCGCCCTGGTCGAGCGCAAGCTTGTAGAGGCCATCCTCGGCCTCGTCCGCCGGGCCGTTGATCATGATCATGGCCACCGCACCCTTGTCGCGGGCCACTCGCGCCTTGTTCCGGAGCCCCGTGTGTCGCTGATACTCACTCCGCGGCGAGGCACCGTCCGGCCCGTAGCGGAACATGACAACGACCTTGCCCTTTACATCGACACCGGCATAATCGTCATACTGCTTCTCGGGTGCCGAGACCCCGTATCCGACAAAGACAAGGTCACCGGTCGCACTCCCGGAGCCGGAGAATCCGAACGGCCGGAAGTCAACATCCACCTTCAACGGACGCTCCCCGGATGGTCCGTCCAGCGTGAGCGTGTTCTTCTCACCCAATTTCACGGCGGAGACGAAATCGAACGGCTGGAAGTAGGTATTGTTGATTCCTGCCGGCTTCAGGCCGGCGACCTTGAGTTTCGCCGCGATATAGATCGCGGCTTCGTCGTTCCCCTTCGTCCCGGATCCGCGTCCGCCCAGCTCGTCGGATGCCAGATACCGGACGTGCTCCCGGAGTTCGGCCGCGGTGATGGCCGCCGGATCGGTCTGAGGAAAGGCCGGCAGGGAGGCCACGCAGAGTAATGCTACCACCAAAGTGTTCTTCACAGTGTATCCTTGATTGTCCGTGGTGATGGTACTACTTGGCCGGAGCCGGATCGGCGATCCAGTCGGCGATGAACAGGTTCGTCTCACCCTGCCTCTTCGCGTTGCGATTCGAGGCGAACACGAGCTTCTTCCCGTCCCGGGTGAACATCGGGAAACCATCAAACGTATCGTTGAAGGTGATGCGCGTAAGTCCTTGCCCGTCAACGCCGATCATGTAGAGATCAAAGTTCCTTCCACGGGGGTCCGAAACGTTGGATGCGAAGATGACGTGCTTGTTGTCCGGGTGGAAGAAAGGGGCAAAATTCGCCGCCCCGTTGTTCGTGATCTGCCGGCGACCTGAACCGTCGGCGTTCATAACGAACAATTCCATCCGGGAGGGCTTGACCAGGTTCGATGCCAGGAGGCGCTTGTATGTCGCCGCTGAAGCACTGTCCGTCTGATGCCACGCACGGTACACGATGTGCGCCCCGTCCCAGGAGTAGAATGCTCCGCCATCATAGCCGAGTTCATTGGTCAACCGGCGCACATCACTGCCGTCGGTGTTCATCGAATACAGGTCCAGATCGCCATCACGGGCCGACGTGAACACGATCCGGTCACCACGGGGGGAGACCGTTGCTTCCGCATCATAGCCCGGGGCAGCTGCCAACGGTTTGATCCCGCTGCCATCCAGACGGGCGGTGTAGATATCGTAGGACGGATAGACCGCCCAGACATAGCCCTGTGAGTGATCGGGGACGGGTGGACACTCCGCACTCGCTGCATGGGTTGAAGCATACAAGATGGTGGTGTCACCCGGGAGGAAATACCCGCACGTTGTTCTGCCTGTTCCGGTGCTGACCAGGGAGAAGGACGCATCCGCAAGGTTCATCACATATTGCGCATCGCACGTCCGCGGGGCATGCGTGGCCTGAAAGATGAGCCGGGTCTCGTCGAACGACAGATACCCCTCGGCGTTCTCGCCTCCGAACGTGAGTTGCCGGATATTGGCCAGGTGGACTTCGCCGGGGAGTGCTGCAAGGGGCTGCGCGGTGGCGAGCGGTGTCTCCAGCGATGAGAGGGTGAGGGCGATCATCACCAGCAGGTGCCGGAGGGCAGCGTACCGTCCGGTGCGAAGCGGCAAGACAGGCATGGGAGTCAATGAACGTTGTGAATGGTCACGTGAATGCATCAATATACTGTCGCAGGGGGTGAGTTGCAAGGTTATTGACATTCGGAGCGGGTCTGGATATATTTGATATTCCCATGACGAGAAGATGACGAGGAGACCATGTCCCTGAAGGAAAAGATCGCGGAAGATATGAAAACCGCCATGAAAAGCGGTCAAACCCGCCGGCTCGAAACACTCCGCTCGATCAAGGCGGCCATGCTGGAGAAGGAGATCGCCATGCGCGGCGGTCCGGCCATGACCGCGGAGGATGAACTCGGCGTGGTCATGAGCGCTGCCAAACGGCGGAAAGAGTCGATCGACATGTTCGCACAAGGAGGCCGGCAGGACCTTGTCGCCGCCGAAACGGAGGAACTCGCCATCATCCAGGAGTATCTTCCGGCACAGATCGGGCGTCCGGAGATCGAACGCATCGTGCGCGAAGTGATCGCGCAGACCGGTGCGAAGTCGGCAGCCGACTTCGGGAAGGTGATGCCCGCGACGATGAAGCAGCTCAAGGGCAAGGCCGATAGCAAACTGATCCAGGACATCGTGAAGGAGCTCCTCGCCGGAGCGTGAGCGGATGGGTCCTTTCGACATCGCAGTGGAGAAACTCGAATTTGCCAGGGTGCGGCAGCGCGTTGCGCGTTATGCGGTGTCCGATGCTGCACGGGACCTCATCGAACACATGCTGCCGCTGGCCGACCCCACGCTGGTCCAGGCCGAATTGGGCCGCGTGACGGCACTGAAACGCCTCCTGGAGGTGGAAGACGCGCTGCCTCTCGAGGGCATGCACCATATCCGGCCCGCCGTCCAGAAAGCCGGGGTCGAAGGGAGTCTCCTCACCCCGCGCGAACTCTCCCAGGTCGGAAGCACACTCCGGGCTTCACGCGTCCTCCGCTCCGCCGTCCACAAGCGGCGCGATGCCCATCCGGCTGTGTGGGAATTGGTGGACGCGCTGCCGTTCGACAAGGTCCTCGAGTTCAACATCGAGCAGGCGATCGATGAGACCGGCGCAGTGCGTGCCACGGCCTCGCGCGAACTCCAATCGATCCGGCGCGCGATCGCCGACCGGTATGACGACCTCCGGAAGCGTCTCGAGTCGGTCCTCCGCGGCGTGTCCGATCAGGGCTTCAGCCAGGACGAGATCATCACGACCCGCGAGGGACGGATGGTGATCCCCGTGAAGGTGGAGCATAAGAAGCGCGTCCCGGGGTTCATCCACAGCGCGTCCTCGAGCGGTGCAACGGTGTTCATCGAACCGACGGAAACGCTGGAATTGAACAACGAGATCCGGAGCCTGCAGTTCCAGGAGCAGCGTGAAGTGGATCGCATCCTGCGCGAACTGACCATTGCCGTGGGGGCTCAGAAGCCGGCGCTCCTGCGCATGGTCGAGGTCCTCGCGACCGTGGATGTGCTCCAGGCGAAGGCGAAGTACTCGATCGAGATCCTGGGCGTCGAACCCCGTGTCGACGGAGCGGATGTGGTGCACCTGCGTGAAGCGCGGCACCCGCTGCTCATCGCCCATCATGGCAGGCAGGGGACCGTCCCGCTGGACCTCGACCTCGGAGGATCGTCGACGACACTGCTGATCAGCGGGCCGAATGCCGGCGGGAAGAGCGTTGCCCTGAAATGTCTCGGCGTCTTCGCCCTCATGACCCAATGCGGCCTGCACATCCCCGCACGTGAGGATGCGGTGATGCCGGTGTTCACCGCCATGTTCGTGGACATCGGCGACGAGCAATCGATCGAAAGCGACCTCAGCACCTTCAGTTCGCACCTCACGAACCTGAAGACCATCGTCCGCGGAGCGACGTCACAGAGTCTTGTGCTGATCGATGAGATCGGGACGGGGACCGACCCCGCGGAAGGCGGCGCACTTGCTGCAGCCGTGCTCGAACGACTGACGAAACTCCGTGCGCTGACGATCGCCACGACCCATCACGGTGCACTCAAGATGTTCGCCCATGAGACCCCCGGTATCGAGAATGGCGCGATGGAGTTCGACCAGAAGACGCTTGCGCCGACCTATCGGTTCCGTCCGGGCGTTCCGGGGAGCAGCTATGCCCTCGAGATGGCGGATCGCCTCGGGTTCCCGCCGGACCTCATGGAACGGTCGCGCGTCCTCCTCGGTGGCGATCATATGCGTCTCGATACCCTTCTCCAGGAACTGGAAGTGTCCGCGCAGGAACATCGGGAGACCAGCGACCGCCTGAAGGCCGAGCGGGCGCGTGCGGAAGCTCTCGTGATCGAGTACACCCAGAAGGTCGCCGGACTCACGAAGGAATCGCGCGAGCTGAAGCGGAAGGCCGCGGATGATGCGCGTGCCATCGTCGAACGTGCGAATGCGACCATCGAACAGGCGGTAAAAGCGATCCGCGAACAGAATGCATCACGGGAGTCGGTCCGCGAAGCACGGGCACAGGTCACGACCGTGCGTGCGGCGATCGAGGAACTCGCGCAGACGCCGGAACCGGAACCTGTGGCAGAGGCAGCGCCCGGAGGTCCGCTCAAGCCCGGTATGACGGTCGTGCTGAGCGGCAAGACCGAAGCGGGAGAGGTCGAGGCGATCTCACCTGATGGCCGGACCGCCACGGTGGTCTTCGGTATCGTGCGCATGCGGGTCCCCGTCCATGAGCTCGAGGCGACGCGCAAGAGGAAGTCCGCACGCCCCTCACCGTCCTCATCGTATCCGGAGAAGCCGGAGGAGGTGGAGCGTGAGCTTGATCTGCGCGGGATGACCGGCGATGAAGCCCTGCCTCTGGTCGACAAATTCATCGACGCAGCGATCCTTGCCGGGTTGCATAGGGTCGATGTGATCCACGGAAAGGGGACCGGCGCACTGCGAAGGCGCGTGACGGAATTC
The DNA here is from genome assembly GCA_030835135.1 of Bacteroidota bacterium. Classification (GTDB taxonomy): domain Bacteria; phylum Bacteroidota; class Ignavibacteria; order UBA10030; family UBA6906; genus JAGDMK01. Next base: position 71,089 of record JAUQWO010000052.1, on the reverse strand, counting down.
CTTGCCAACCACCCGCGCGTACGCTCCTACCGCCTTGGCGAATGGAATGAAGGCGGCACGGGCGCAACCGTGGTCGAGCTCGCGGATCAATGACATGCCCCCACACCGGACCATACGCAGCGTCCTGATAGCGAACCGCGGAGAGATCGCGGTCCGGATCATCCGCACCTGCCGGGAAATGGGGATCCGTACCGCGGCAGCGTATTCCGATGCCGACCGGACAAGCCCGCATGTGCTGATGGCTGACGCAGCATACCGGGTGGGTCCGGCTCCTGCGCGCGAGAGTTACCTGCGCACCGATGCGCTCCTCGCTGCCGCGCACGATGCAGGCGCGGATGCGATACATCCCGGCTACGGATTTCTCTCCGAGAACGCGGCCTTTGCCGCTGCGGTCCAGGAGGCAGGTCTGATCTGGATCGGGCCGCCGCCGGACGCCATTCGTGCCATGGGGGACAAGACCTCTGCGCGGGCACTCATGCAGCGGGCCGGCGTACCGACCGTTCCCGGTACCGACGGTCCGGTACGGTCGATCGATGAAGCCCGATCGTTCTGTGCGAGCGCCGGATTCCCCGTGCTGATCAAGGCCGCTGCGGGTGGCGGCGGCAAGGGGATGCGTGTCGTGCACGCGGCTGATGCGCTCGCCTCATCCCTGGACCAGGCGCGCTCGGAAGCCCGTTCGGCCTTTGGTGATGAACGTGTCTACATCGAACGGTACCTCGAGGAACCGCGGCACATCGAGTTCCAGGTGCTCGCGGACGCACACGGCACGGTGCTGCATCTGGGGGAAAGGGAATGTTCCATCCAGCGCCGCCATCAGAAGGTCGTGGAAGAGAGCCCTTCGGTGTTCATCGACGAGCCCCTCCGCCAGACCATGGGCGCGACGGCCGTCCAGGCAGCTCGAGCCTGCGGTTACATCAATGCCGGCACCATCGAGTTCCTCGTCGACAAGGACCGCCGGTTCTATTTTCTCGAGATGAACACGCGGCTTCAGGTGGAACATCCGATCACCGAGCTCCGTACAGGCATGGATCTCGTCCGCCACCAGATCCGTATCGCGGCCGGCGAGCCGCTGGGCATCACGCAGGAGGAAGTGCGGTTCAACGGACATGCGATCGAGTGCCGTATCTGCGCCGAAGACCCGGCGAGTGGCTTTCTGCCGTGCACCGGCACGATCACGCGGCTCCGGGCTCCCGCCGGACCCGGTGTGCGCGAGGACCGCGGAGTGCAGGAAGGCGATCTTGTCACCGTGTACTATGACCCCATGATCGCGAAGCTTATCGTCTGGGCGCCTGACAGGATCGGTGCCCTGGATCGCATGGGACGGGCACTGGCCGAGTACGATATCGCCGGCGTCACTACGAATATCCCGGCGTGCAATTTTGTCCTCGGTCATCCGTCATTCAGGAACGGAGCGTACGATACCGGCTTCTTTCAGCGCTGGTACGATCCGGGTGAGGCGGTGGATCACGACCGGGAAGAGGCCGAGGCGATGGCGATCCTGGCCGTGTGGTTGGAGCGGAATGGCGGAGGCACGATGCGGAGTGGGGCCGGACCTGTCAGCGGGAACGCCCCTTCTTCCGGAGGGTCTGTCACCATGGAGGGGTGGAGATCGGGCCGGATGCGTGGGATGCGCGGAGGACCGGCGTGAAACCGATCCGATACGATGTGACTGTCGGAGGGCTTCCTGTTCCGATCGATGCCGATCCTGAAAAGGGGATAGTTCTTGCAGGTTCCGGTCGAACTGCGGATATTGTCCCCGTGGACATTGGGACCTGGTCGGTGATCATCGCCGGACGTTCGTACACGATCAAGGTGAAGCGATCCGATGGGGCGATGAGCATGTGCGGACGTGGACCTGAAGTGACCGTGCAACTCGCCACAGAACGCTCACGGTTGCTGGCGCTGGCCGGGACTTCAGCGGCACAAGCGGAGCATGGCACCTCGATCGTTGCGCCGATGCCGGCGCTCGTCGTACGTCTTGAGGTCGCGCCGGGTCAGGATGTTGTTGCAGGTCAAGGGCTCATCGTGCTGGAAGCAATGAAGATGGAGAATGAGATCCGGGCGCCCCGCGCAGGGAAAGTGGCCACGATCCCTGCCCGGGTAGGAAGCCCCGTGGAAAAAGGCGAAGTGCTGGTAATACTCGAATGAAAATCCGTAAGATCGTATATCATAGTCTCCTGGCCGTGATCGTCTCAGGCTGGGTCGATGCATCTGTTTTCGCGGGTGGATTCCAATTCGCCGCCCCGACGGCGCGGGCGCTTGGCGTGGGAGGTGCGGCGACAGCCCTGCTGGGCGACCAGGCCGGGGTCTTTTCCAATACTGCGTCGCTGGCATTCATGCGTGGAACGAACCTGGCTCTGGGCGCCACCGTGACGATGCCGGAATATGAGTTCAGGGGCGTGCTCCCGTCCACCGCCTCCAGCAAGATGAAGCCGCAGTCTCTCTTTCCTCCGAGCATGTCGCTGTCGCATACGTTCTCGAACGGTCTCGGCATCGGGATCTCGGCAGGGATACCATGGCAGATCAAGACCAACTGGGGCGATGACTGGGTCGGGAGCCCGATCGTGATATCATCCGAGATCCGGGGGGTGCAGATCTCTCCGGGAGTGGCGTTCCGGGTGTCGAGAAACCTCTCCGTGGGTTTCGGGCTCGAGGCTACATTCGTTCGGATGGACCATGCCCGACGGACTGGCGATGTCGCCGACTCCTTGACCGGTACATTTCCCACGATGTCCATGACGGGAAGTGCTGACGTGGCATACGGTTTTGATCTCGGTCTCATGTATTCTCCCGGAGATGCATTCGCGTTCGGCCTTGCGATGCGGAGCAAAACCACGGCCGAGATCACCAGGGGGACCGTGACCTACATCGGGACACCAGGCGGGTCGCCCCCGGGAACTCCTGCCAGCACGAGTTTCGCGACAACCCTGACGCTTCCCGAGCGCTTCCGGGGTGGCATCATGATCCGGCCCATGGATGCGCTTCTTTTCACCGGCGAGCTTGAATATACGCGGTGGTCGGGCGTGCAGGGCGTGACGATACGGCTCGAATCTCCAGTGTCCAGCCAGCTGATCGATCAATCTGGCTGGAAGGACGTCCTGGCGTACCGCGCCGGCGTCGAATTCAGGATCGCGGATGTGATGCTCCGGGCGGGGATCGGGATCCAACCTTCACCGGTGCCCGACGCCGAACTGCGGCCTTCCATTCCCGATGCCAGCTCCTTGCACTACAACATCGGGTTCGGGTATATCGTCGAGGACGGCCTCGTGCTGGACCTCGCGCTTCAGGTCGACAGGTACGCGGACCGCACGGTCACGGATTCCCGCGTCCTGTATGCCTCGGACAAGTATTTCAATGGTACCTACGCGATGTCGAGCACGATCTTCGCACTCACACTCAGCTACTCCTGGAAATGAACATGAGCACTCCCGTAAATTTTCCCGGTGAACCGGAATCCACCCTCGCCGCGGCCCAGCAGCACGGCCTGACCGAGGAGGAATACGGGAAGATCCTGAGCATTCTCGGGCGCGTACCCACGTACACCGAACTCGGGATCTACAGCGTGATGTGGAGCGAACACTGCAGTTACAAGAACTCCATCGCGCAGATCAAGACCCTGCCAAGGAGCGGAGGACGACTTCTGGTGGGTGCGGGAGAGGAGAACGCCGGACTCGTCGATATCGGGGAGGGGCTCGCCGTGGCCTTCAAGATCGAGAGCCACAATCATCCATCCGCCGTGGAGCCCTATCAGGGGGCCGCAACGGGCGTCGGCGGGATCATGCGCGATATATTCACCATGGGTGCGCGGCCGATCGCATCACTGAATTCTCTCCGCTTCGGGTCTCTGGATAGTCCGCGGACCCGGCATCTCGTGGACGGTGTGGTACGTGGCATCGGCGACTACGGAAACAGTTTCGGCGTTCCCACGGTAGCGGGCGAGGTCTATTTCGATCCGTGCTATCATGACAACCCGCTCGTGAACGCGATGTCGGTCGGCGTGGTGAAGCACGGTGCCTGGGCGAGCGCCACGGCCCAGGGCACCGGAAATCCGATCATGATCGTCGGTTCATCGACGGGTCGGGATGGCATCCACGGCGCAACTTTCGCGTCCGAAGAGATCTCGGAGGCGTCAGAGAAGAAGCGTCCCTCGGTGCAGGTCGGCGATCCGTTCACCGAGAAGCTGCTCCTGGAGGCCACGCTCGAAGCGATCCGGTCTGGATTCGTGGTCGGGATCCAGGATATGGGTGCGGCGGGAATAACGTGTTCCACGTCGGAGATGAGTGCAAAAGGGAAGTGCGGGATGCGGATCGACCTGGACAAGGTGCCGGCCCGTGAAACGGGGATGTCGGCCTATGAACTGATGCTGTCCGAATCTCAGGAACGGATGCTGGTCTGTGTGGCGAAGGGCCACGAAGACAAGATCCGTGCGATCTTCGAGAAGTGGGACCTGCATGCAGAGATCATCGGTGAAGTGATCGGCGAGGACCGGCTGTACATCTCGTACAAGGGGAACCTCGTAGCTGATCTGCCGCCGGAGACGCTTGTGCTGGGCGGCGGTGCTCCCGTCTATATTCGCGAAGCGATCAGGCCTGAGTACCTCGATACGGTGAACGCGCTCGACATTGCCTCGGTGCCGGAACCGGTGGATCCGGGAGCGGTGCTGCTTGCGCTCATGGCGGCTTCGGACATCGCATCGAAGCGCTGGGTGTACGAGCAATACGACAGCATGGTGCGCACCAATAACGTCGTCATGACTGGAGGTGACGCGGCAGTAGTCTATGTCAAAGAAGGACATAAGGGCCTTGCGGTAAAGACGGACTGCAATGGACGGTATGTCTATTTGAATCCTCGCCGGGGTGCCCAGATCGCGGTGGCGGAGTCGGCCCGCAATGTGGCGTGCACGGGGGCGACGCCGGTGGCTGTCACGAACTGCCTGAACTTTGGGAATCCGTACAAGCCGGGTGTTTACTGGCAGTTCAAAGAAGCGATCGCCGGGATCGGCGAGGCATGCAGGGTCTTTGATACGCCGGTCACTGGCGGGAATGTCAGCTTCTACAACGAGAGTCCGACGGCGAGCGTGTATCCGACGCCCGTTATTGGAATGCTCGGGGTCCTGGACGACATCCGGCGCTCGCCACGCGCGGCCTTCCGGCAACCAGACCGGGATGTGCTGCTTCTCGGGGTTACGCATGGGCATCTTGGCGGCTCCACGTATCTGGCAGCGATACACGGGATCGTCGCCGGGGATGCGCCCGGATTGGACCTGCAGGAAGAGCTGAGACTCTACAGACTCCTGGCAGAGCTTGCATCCGCCGGGCTCATCGAGACGGCGCATGACTGTGCTGATGGTGGGCTGGCGGTAGCGCTCGCGGAGTGCTGTATCATTGATGAGGGCAAGAAGATCGGTGCCAGGGTACGGCTGGATGGTACCGGGCTCAGGGTGGATCAACTCTTGTTCGGCGAGGATCAGACGCGGGTCGTGATAGGCTGCGTGCCGGAGCACACGACGGGGGTAGCTGCACTGGCACAGAAACACGGTATCGCATGCGCAGGGCTGGGCACGACAGGCGGAGATGCGCTGGTGATCGAGGGGATACTGGATGTGCCGGTCGAGGAATTAGGGCATGCGTACTACGGAGCTATCGCCTCAAAGATGAAGCAGTCGACTTAACATAATACACATTATATGAAAAAGGGGCTGACGAAGCGGTCTACGCTTCAACAGCCCCACAGATGACCTTCAGTACTCCTGCCTCGATCCCAACCCGAACCCCATGCACTTTACGCCCGACGATCTCACCATCTGCATGCACGTTGAATCGCTCTGAGGACCAGGCCTCTAACTCCTTGCACTGCATGTACCGTACGAAGCTCCGCTTCACTTTCTTTCCACCCATGACCCCGGGGATCAATCCCAGCACCCGCACCACAGGCACATCCCCGACAACGGTCACGTCAAGCAGTCCATCGGACACCTCGGCGCCCGGCGTCAGATAGAATCCGCCGCCGGCGCAGCGCCCATTGCCTACGGCCATCAGGAGCTCACGGGCACTCCATGACTCTTCATCGACACGCACCTCAAACGACGGCGACCTGTATCTGCCCACGATCTGCAACACCGCGGCCAGATACAGCAACGTTCCGCGGAGGTACGTGATCTCAGCAACTTTACGCGCAACGGCCGCGTCGAATCCGATACCAACGCCATTCGCGAAGAGCCGCCACGGAGCATACTGCATGCTCCCATTCTCGAGAGTCCCTGTCCGGACCTTTCCCACATCCATCGTCTGGATGCGACCTGCCTTCAGTACCTCCAGTGCTTTTCGTACGGAACGCGGAATCCCGAGCGATTTGATGAGATCGTTGCCTGAACCGGTCGGAATGATGCCCATGATGCGCTCTGAGCCCGCCAGACCATTCACGACCTCATTGATCGTCCCGTCACCACCAACCGCCACCACCACGCGGCTTCTCGCCCTCCGCGCCAGGAGTGTGGCGTCGCCCGCACCTTCCGTATAGACGACCGTGTAGCTGAGCCCCGAACTCCTCAGGAGTCCCTCGAGTTCCTCGTCGGCACGCAGCCCCGAGCCCTTGCCAGCTGCGGGGTTCATGATGAACGTGTACTCGGCCGTCGTCACCGGTCCGACCCGCCTTCACCCCGCAGTTGTGCATTCGTCGGATCGTATAACGTCGTGCCGGAGAACACAGTAACCGCCGGACCTTCAAGCGTAACTGAGGTGATGCGTTCACCGGCACTCCTGAAAGCGACGCGAAGGGATTCACCGCTGTGGGTCCGTACCCTGATCGGCGGTCGGAGACCGTACTCGATATGCGCGATGATGGCTGAAGCCACCGAGCCTGTGCCGCACGCCAGGGTCTCTGCCTCGACCCCACGCTCATACGTCCGCATCGCCAATGAAGATGTGTCGAGGGTCTCCACAAAATTGACATTCGTTCCTTCGGGTGCGAACCTCTCGTGCTCCCGCAGCGCGCGCCCCACACCTTCCACGTCCGGCAGGCTCAGGTCCTGTACGAACGTGACGACGTGCGGCGAGCCCGTGTTGATCCTGTGCACGGTGTACGTCGCACCAGCGGCCGTCACGCGTATCCCACGGACGATTCCCACAGGATCCTTCATGTGCAGACGAACACCATGGACGGTGAACTCGGCCCGGTAGACGAAATCCAGTGCCTCGATGGTCAGTTCGGTCCCCGGGACCCCGAGCATTCTGGCATAGACCGCCGCGCAGCGACCGCCGTTACCGCACATGCCCCCGTCCGTGCCGTCGGCGTTGTAGTACAGCATCTTGACATCGGCGATCGAGCTCGGGGCAAGGATCAGGATGCCATCCGCGCCGATCCCCCGGTGACGGTCGCACAGCGACCGTGCGAGTGCATGTCTGTCGATGCCGGCAAGTTGACCGTCACGATCATCGATCGCAACGAAGTCGTTCCCGGCACCGCTGAGCTTTGTGAATGCGAGTTCCATTGGCCCTTGCCTCTGGATCATGGAAGTATTCCGCGAATACAAAAACGCTCTCACGGAGATCCGTGAGAGCGTCCAGTGGAGATGGCGGGAGTCGAACCCGCGTCCGGGGAGAAGACCATCCCGAGCACTACGTGCGTAGTCAGTCTTTTGAGCTTCATTCCGCGATCTCCGACAGACAGGCGATCTACGGAACCACCCCGGCTGGCCGCGCTTGTGGCACGGTTCACGCATCGCCGCCAGGGGGCTCAATGCGCTATCCTGTCTGAAGTCGGCGCTGCTTCGGGATCCGGCAGGAAGAACCCCGGGCAACGGGTCACTTAAGGTTTAGTTAAGCGGCCAGTGCGTAGTTGTAGTCAGCACTTATTGGTTTCCGCGTTGTTTATCGTGCACCACGGAGAGCACGGCACGCGATCTGGACCATCCTCATCCTCGTCGAAGCCAGATCATCCCCATGCATGTATCGTACTGAATCCATCGCAGAAAGTCAAGTGGGCCGACAGGCGCATATCATCGAGAACACCTCACGGTTCATGAGGGAAGCCTCTCCCCTGGAACTACTTACCCCCCTTTACATAATGGCGCGTGAGAAAATCCTTGAGGTACGCGGCTGCCGAATCGACGTCATCATACGGCTTGAACAATGAGAGATCCTTCTTGCTCACCACCCCGCGCGAAATGAGGTAGTCGAAGTCGAGGACATTCTTCCAGTATTCCGTCCCATAGATGATCACCGCGATCTTCTTCGTGATCTTCTGCGTCTGGATCAGGGTCAGCATCTCCATCAGCTCATCGAGCGTGCCGAAACCTCCGGGCATCACCACGAGGGCCTTCGCGAGGTATGCGAACCAGAACTTACGCATGAAGAAGTAGTGGAACTCCAGACTCAGGTCAGGCGTCACATACGGATTTGCGAACTGCTCGAAGGGCAGACTGATGTTCAGGCCCACCGACCTTCCGCCACCAAGGTGTGCTCCCCGGTTCGCGGCTTCCATGATGCCAGGCCCTCCACCGGAACAGATCATGAACCGGCCAGGGTCCTGCAACGACCGAGACCACTCTGTCATCTGCCGGGCAAGCTTGACCGTGTCCTCGTAGTACCGCGACATGTCGACGCGTACCGCGGCCTCCTGAAGCTCCCGGCTGAGCCCATTGCCAGCGCGCGCCCTGGGATCCGTGCGGTTCTTCAGTGCCCGGTATTCCTTCATGGCCTGTTTCTTCGGGAGGATCCGCGCTGACCCGAAGAACACGATCGTGTCCCGGACCTTCTCATGCCGGAAACGCCTCTGGGGCCCGAGAAACTCTGACAGGATACGTAATGTTCTTGCTTCAGGACTATTGAGGAACTCGATGTCCTTGTAGGATTTAGGTGGCTTTGGTTGATGCTGTTTCATTCTACGGTTGTCCTTTCCCCGAGATAGATATAGGAGTGTCCGGCGATCCCCTCAACGGACAGGTCACTCGCCACAATGCCGCGCCGGTGGAGATCCCCAAGCGCCTGATAGATCTCCTGGCGGGACCACCGGAACGTATGCCGGATGTCCGCCAGCGTCGATACATACTGAACCTGAAAGTGTCGTTCCAGGATCACCGACCGGGCATGCTCCGGAGCGATCGTTCGCGACCGGCGGACTTCACGCGGAAAGAGAACGTGTACCGGCGCCCAGCCTGAAGCGTGCAACGAATGCGCTTCCGCGCATTTCGCAATGTACATCCGGGATTGCAGCTCCGTAAGCGCCTGTTCCACGGAGAAACGGGCAGCATGCCCCCCACGTCCGAGCAGCTCGGCGATCCTTCCCGTCGTAAGATACGAGCGCCGCCGGAACAGCTCCATCACCCGCCGGGCCCCAACCGAAAGGAGTCCCCGCTGGTGCGCCCGGATGAAATCGTCCCGATCACCCGTTCTGCCGCTTGTCGCGAAGAAGTACGCTACGAATTCCGGTGATACCACAGTGGGCTTCTGCAGAATGAGCTTTCCGACATACGCTTCACGCCCGGCGGCCAGGGTCGACTTCAGCTCCCAGAGAAGCGAGGTCCTTGCCCGATCCGTTGCGACGACACCTTCAAGACCCGGTCTTACGCCATGAACAGCATGCCACAAGGATGGGATCTCGGGATCATCGGCGCGGTACAGATAGCAGAACCCCACACGCCTGATGAAGTTCAGTGCCTGCCTGTGCGTCCCGACAGCAAGCCGCACGGTCCGGCGCTGTGTCGCATCCCTCCATTGATCGATCGTGGTACGGCGGACCTGAAAACTCATGCAGGCATGCTCCCGGAAAACCCGGCATCGCCCGCCGGGCCGAGAAGCCGGGCCGGGGCTGACCCGGCCGTGGCCCGGACGCGCAAGGTTACCCCCTCCGCAAGGGCACTTCGCTGAATGTGCCCCATGACCATCACTCCGTGGAGACTCTCCTGCCATCCTCCGATCGAGGTTACCTCTCCTGCCACGCCTGCGGGTGTCTCGATCACCGCCGCATCCGGGATCAGGGCGTCATCCATATCGACCGACAGAACGACGAGATCGCGCTGCACTTTCTTGAACGCATCCAGGCGGGCGATCACCTCCTGGCCGATGTAACAGCCCTTGGTGAACGAGATATCACTGCGCAGTCCGCTTTCCAGCGGGTTATGCGCGTCATTCAGCTCTTCCGGGAACGATGGGATGCCGCATGCAACCCGCAAAGCCCTGTATGCCGGAGCGCTCAGGATCTCTGCGCCTGACGCCTTCAGCTGTGCGGTGAAGGCGGAAGTCTCCGTTGCTCTCATGAGGTATCGGCGTACGGTGTATGGCCCGAATCGCACACTCCACTCCCGGATGTCACCGGAGCCTGAAGATCCCGCACCTTCCACAATAGTGGAATCGGCATCATTAAGAACGACCGAAGTCACATCGAACAAGAGAGTTACGTCTGTGATCTCAACATCTTCTGCGATGGTATATTTCTCGATCCAATTACGGACGCTCCCTGCGGCGGCGCGATGGCAGATCACCCACGCCCCGTCTTCCACCGCAAGGACTTCCACCCGATCGATGATCCTCCCCTTCTCGTTGGTGAACACGGTGGGGACGGACATCCCGGGCCGGCATTTTGTGAGGTCATTCGTGGAGAGCCGGTGGATCAGATCGAGAGCGTCCTTTCCCTTGAGCCGGAGGGGAGCGAAAATTCCCTCAGGCATGACGCCCCCGTGCTCCCGTAGGCGAACCGACAGTGCGGCCATGTCAACGTACGCGTTCACGCCGGGCCCCCGGGAGAAGGATGTTGGACGGTGGAGCCCGACACGCTCGAACGGAACGGAACGGCGGCAAGGTGGCGCGTCATGCAGTGCTCAGTACAGCCGTTGGATTGCAGCGTGAGGGAAGTAATGAAGGACGATCTTCTCCGGAGGGATGCCCCGCGTAGCCATGACCGCTGCGCCGATCTGGCAGAGTCCCACGCCATGGCCCCACCCTGCGCCGCTCAGGCGGAATGCCCGGGGAGTGCCATCCGCCCCCATGGTCGTCGTCACGATGAATGCGGAGCTGTAGAGATGGCTCGGGGAGAGCCAGCGGCGTATCTCGAGCTCTTTTCCGACGATCACGGTTTGTTCCGTCCCAACGATGCGCAGGGCGGTGAGGCGGCCGGAAGGACCCCGATGGACTGGTTCGAGTGCACGAATGCGGCCGAGTTTCAGGCCGGACCGCCGTGCCACAAGCGCATCCAGTTCAGCCGCCGGATATGTCACTGTCCACCGGTAGAAATCGGTCGTCTCCTGATCGAAGGACGGCAAGACCTGGCGCAGGATCTCCGGATCGTTCGTATTGCAGAAGGCGTCCGGTGGGTGCGCGAGCCACGCCGCCATGTCCGATTCGGTGGTGACCGGAGGCCGGACGGCTTCCGCGTCCATCACGCTCCGGAGGTACGGTATCTCGCGGTCCTCCCACGCGGAGGCGAAGTCCTCCGTCCGACCTCCACACGCCTTGTAGAACCGGGCGTCACAGACCTCGTTGTCGTGCACCAGGAAGACACCGCGGGTGGCTTCCACGGCTTCGTCGGCGGCTGCGGAGATGATCTTCGTGACCCCGTGGTAGCGTTGGCAGTGATCGTCGGCGCAGACATCGAACGTGGCATGGTCTTCGCGGGTGTACCAGCGGATGACCTCGGTGGCGTCCGGCCCAACACGGAGACCGGGGGGCGGGGACACCCCATGCGAACGGCGTTCGAGCATCGCGACCAGCCAGCTCCGCGATGTGATCGCGTGTGCCTGCAGCAAACCGGCCGGAGCCGTGGCACTCATCTCGGAAGAGATGACGCTCTTCAGATACTCCTCGAGCGAGACCTCATTGATCGCGGTGATCCCCTGTCCGGGCACCCACAGCACGTGCAAGCCTCCGCGGAATATCTGCGGCTCGTTCCGCTCCCAGTGAAAATTGATCCCGATGGTGACATCATCCAGCCGGACGACCGACGAGGGAGTTGACGGGGTGAACCGGAGGTCGGCCCCCCCGACCACCGTCACCGCGTCGCCGCAGGTGAATTCCCAGGCACTCCCGGTATGGCGACAGCGGAAGGACCCTTCTCTTTCGACACCCCCGCCATCACGGTACGGTCCCGTGAATGCTCCGGCGATCTCCTGCCGCCCTTCCATGATCCCTACCGCGAGAAGAGGCTCAGCCGCGATCATCGTGTCCAGCCTTCCACCGGCACGGGGACCTCTCCCATGAAGGCGATGCCGACCGGGACATCTCCTTCGCCGGACAACGGCCTCACGGTCCACCGGACGGAGAATGCCTCACCGCCATGCGGATCCAGGAGGCCGAAGTGCACGGGTGCGGGCACGGACTCGCCGAGGAGGATATCCCGCATCAGCTCTTGCACCCGCGCCCGGTCATCCGGAGCAACGCACACATCGATCCACCTGTGCCGGACGAGTGATCCGTGCGGACGCCCGCACAGATTCGCCCCTGCTTCATTCCAGAATTGCAGGACTCCCTGGGCATCGAGTTCGATCACCGGAATGCGCAACCGGTCCATCGTCTCGTAGAACCGCGATTCCCACGCACGGATCCGTGCGCGGGAGAGCAATTGTTCCGTGCAGTCGCGCATGATCCCGGCAACAACCACCGTTTCATCCTTCTCCGTGCGCACGCGGCTGGAGGTCCGCACGAACCGCTCTTCTCCGTCCTTTGTCAGGATCCTGAACTCGTACTCCCCGATCTGTCCTGTCAGGGTACGTTCCCAATCCTCCAGCAGTCCCTGCCGGTCGTGGGGATGGACGAAGCGAATGAAATGCTCGCCCACGATCTCATCGGGGGTGAAACCGGACATCGCGATGATGCGTGGACTGATATAGGTGAAGTACCCTCGCCCATCGAGCCCGAAGACCACATCGTTCAGGTTCTCCACCAGCATGCGGAAGCGCTCTTCGGACAGTCGGAGCGCGTCTTCCACCTCTCTGCGGTCGGTGATGTCCTGCATGAGCCCGTCATACGAGAGCAGGACCCCGTCGGCCGAGAAGTGCAGGACCGGAGTATTCTTCACCCATCGGACGGCGCCGTCCTTCCTCACGATCCGGTGCTCGAGGGGCGGCGCAGGTTCTCCGGCCAGAACGCGGCGCACCTGGTCCAGGATCTGCGGGCGGTCCCGTTCGTCCACCATGCGCAGCCACAGATGCGGGTCCCGCTCGTATTCTTCCGGTGCATACCCCGTCACATTCAGGCAACCCGGGCCGTGGATGGTTTCCCGCCAATGTCCACGTTCGAGCCGCACGGTGTACATATAATCCGTGATCTCGGAGGTGATGCGCCGGTAGCGCTCCTCGCTCTTGTACAGAGCCCCCACGGAGATCTGGCGGGCCAGAACACCCGCGAGGACCTCGCCCAGCAGTTGCAGCAGGCGCAGGTCCTCCCCTGCCCACATCCGTTCTTCCTGTTCTACCACCACGCCGAAGACCCCGAAGAGCCGGGTGGCTGCGGAGAGGGGGAACAGCAGCAGTGACCGAACGCCTTCGTCGTGCCAGAACCGTGCATCCTCGTCGGCTTCCGGCGGAAGATCGACAACGCTGTGGAGACAGACCCGTTCGCCCTGATGGAGTTTGGTGAGTGCCCACGGCCATCGGGCCAGGCTGGTTCCTTTGTGATTCTGTCCGCGCACGCTGATCCCCTGCGCGGCCCACTCATGTGTGGCTTCGACGGTGGTGTTCTTCATGTCGAAGAGGTCCACGAAGCACCGGTCCGCCCCGAGGAATGTGCCGACGGCGTCCAGCGTGTGCTGCAGTTCATTCTGCAGGCGGCTATCCGGGGCATTGATCAGCCGCGCCGCGGAGCCGGTGACGATGTTCTCGAGCGTGATGCGCCGGACAAGGGATTCTTCCATCGTATGCTGGTCGGTGACGTCCTCCACGATCGCTACCCCGCCGATCGTCCGTCCCCTCCCATCGTGCAACGGTGCCGTACGCACCGAGACCCACACCACGGCGCGGTCTGCCGGCCGCCGCATCACGCCCGAAAATCTTCCGGCCTCCCCCCGGAGCGTGCCGAGGAGCACGCCGTGGACCGAGTGATCGAAGATGCGGGTGACCGGGATCTGCAACAATGTCGGAAGGGGGCTCCCGACGATCGCGGCGATGCGTTCGTTCGCGTCGGTGATCGCCAGGTCACTGCCGAAGTGCACGATGCCCACCGGCGAACGCTGGAACAGGAGGCGGTATCGCTCCTCGCTCATGCGGAGCGTCTGGCCCAGGCGGTGTTTGTAAATGGCGATCTCGATCACCGTGCGCACTTCGCGCACGTCATAGGGCTTGAGAATGTAGCCGGAGGGCGCGGCGTCCTTGGCCCGTTGGATCGTGGCGGGGTCGGAGAATGCGGTCGCGAAGACCACCGGAATGTCCAGCCGCTGGAAGATCTCGCGGCCAAGCTCGATCCCGTCCTTCGCGCTCGAGAGTCCGATATCGAGCAAGACGATATCGGGATGGAGCCGTTCGGCCTGTGCCAGGCCTTCCTCGAACGAACCCGCGGGGGTAGGTACCTCATAGCCGGCCTTGGTCAGGCCGACCTGGACATCCCGTGCAACGATCTGCTCATCCTCAACGATCAGGACGCGCGTCTTGCCTTGTGTCCGGAGCGGTGGGTCCGCCCCGGCCCGCGAACGCGGTGTAGGATCTTGTGTCATGACCTTTCTGATCTCGGGGTACAACGCATCCTGTAAACATACAACGGAAAGGGCTCAGGTGCAACCGCTCCGGCCGCCGTTCAAGGCAGGAGGCGGTAGTGCCACACATGTCCGAGGATGCGCCCATCCACCAGGAGCGACGTGTGATCCCGGTGCATGGACCTGCCGTCCGTGAGTGTCAGGAGATCGCCATGCACCGCCGCCCCGCCCGTACGCACCTGTTCGATCCGCCGGAGATACGCGGGTGCGTCGGTCATGAGCACACTCGTCACCTGCGCGAGTCCGTCATACGGAGCGCCCGGTGCCGTGGTGGTGCCGTCGACGCGGAACATGCTGCGGAAGGCTGAATTCGTCAGACGGACCCGTCCCGAGGCGTCCTCGAACAGGATGCCGTCATCCAGATTCTCGACGACGAATTCCAATTGCCGCACCGCGAGCCGGAGTTCATCTTCGGTCTGCAGCCGGCGGGTCACGTCGTGTTCGACGCACATGACCCGTGTGCCGCGGTTCGGGGCTTCGGCCAGCAGCATTGCGGATACCTCGGCGCGGACCGGCGTGCCATCATCGCGGACGAAGGTCAGGAGTGCATCGGTCAGCGGTTCTCCCCGCAGCACGCCGGCGAGCATCTGCTCCGCACGATCCTTGTCCTCCGGCGCAACGAAGGCGAGCGCATGACGTCCGAGCAGCGCATCCGGCGACGCGAATCCGTGCATGGCCGCCTTCTGTCCATTGCAGAACTGGATCGTGCCCTGCACATCCAACATGGCGATGGCGTCGGTGGAGAGTTCGACGAGTGACCGGTACATGGCCTCCCGTTCCCGCAACCGCCGTTCGGTCTGGTGCTTGTACAATCCGATCTCGATGGCCGTACGGAGTTCGCGCTCGTCGAAGGGTTTCAGAACGAATCCGAACGGATCGATGGTCTTGGCACGTCGGAGGGTCGCATCGTCAGAGTAGGCACTGGCAAAGACGATCGGGATATCCTCTTCCGCGAGGACCATCTTCGCCGCTTCCACCCCGTCCACGGTCCCCTTCAATCCGATATCCATCAGGATGAGGTCGGGATGCACCCGACGCACCTGCGCGAGGGCCTGGTCTCCCCGGGAAACGACACCCGTGATGGTGTACCCCATCTCTTCGAGCCGGCGGCGCACATCCTCGGCAACGATGACTTCATCTTCAACGATCAAGATCGATGGCGTGGCTCTGCCGACCGCGCTATCCACACTTTCGAGGTCTACGGTACTCGCTGGCATGAGCTGATCCTTGTGTGGTGAGAACCGTACCACTTCGTGCAATATACTACGCATCCCCGCGAATTCCAAGTTGCTGGCCGGTATTCGCCACGTGTGCACACATCGGTCAACGTCAGCAGAGCGTATCCGCAATTCCTTGCGTTTCACGGGCACTGATTCTGGTATTGCATTTGCACTGTACTATGCAGGATGCATGACCATACAGGATCAGAAGAAGGAACGCATGGGAAGCTGGAACGGTATCGCTGACTGTCCGAAGTGCGGAAGCAAAGGGACAATGCTCGTGCATGGGGAGACCAGCACGCTCGAGATCGATGGCTGCTGGGTCTGCGGGTACGGCAGAGAAATGCAGGGATCGGTGGCAGGCTTCATGCCATTGCAGCATCTGCGCGTTGAACGTAAACGGCCTGGATCACCGGTGCCGGGAGCGTGAGAGGAGCAGGTTCACTGCCGATCCCCTTCTGTTCCCGGCAGTGCGACCGTACACCGCGCACCCGTTCCCGGGGGCGTCACATTCGCATAGGCGATCGTTCCCCCGTGCTTGCGGACGATCTCATTTGAGATCGCAAGCCCCAGCCCCAGGCCGAACGATCCACTCGCCGTTTTCGTCGTGAAATGCGCTTCGAAGATCTTCGGCAGGATGTCCGGCGGAATGCCCGGACCTGAATCCTCGAACGAGATCGTCACCGTCCCATCCTCCCCCGCCCTCGTCCGTACCGTGAGCTCTCCCCGGTCATGCATCGCGTCGCACGCATTCAGGATCACGTTGGTCCACACCTGATTGATCTCCCCGGGGCGGACCTGGACCGCGGGGACCTCGTCCAGCAGCAGGTGGACGGTCACGTTCTTCAGTCGGTTCCCGAGGAGGAGCAGTGTCTCTTCGATCCCCCGCCGGACGTCCACGCGTTCCACATCGTCCTTCGACTGGCGGCTGTATCCTTTCAGACTGGAGACGAGGTTGCCGATCCGTGTGCTCGCGATCTCGATGTTCCGCAGGAACATCCCGATCTCGAACCACGGGATCACTGCACCGAGCCGCTGTTCCGCTGCAGGCTCATCGAGATGCAACGCAAGGGCGAGTTCATCAAAATGTGCGGACGGGATCTGGGCGAGGGTGCGGATCAGGCTCCGCCGGATCCCGGGATATCGCTGTTCGAGGAACGTCATCCTCTCCTGTTGCGCTGCGGTGTCCGGGGTGGAGCGGGCCTGCCCCAGCGCAAGCATCCTATACGGCATCGCATTCTCGGCACCGAGGGCATCCGGCAGGAGCGATGAGATCGTCTCCGCCCCGCGCAGGAGCGCGGAGACGGGGTTATTCAGTTCATGCGCGATGCCGGCGACGAGTTGCCCGAGGATCGCCATCTTTTCCTGATGGATCAGACGGTTGCGCGTGCTCTGCAGTTCATCGAGGGCGTGCTGAAGTTGATTGCGCTCGATCTCCACTTCGCGCGTCAGCGCAGCGACTTCGATGTGCAGATTGAGGATGCGCCGGTAGCGGTCGGCGAGATTGGTGATCACGAGCGATTGGAGCTGTTCCGCGAGGCCCGGTTGTTCCCGCGGCAGCGCGTCGAACTCCCGCCGCTTGATGCGCAGCGCGACGACATCGGTCTTCGCGCGCGCGGTCGAAAAGACCTGCCCCCGTCCATAGAATGACAGCACCCCCACGAGGTCTCCCGCCTCCAGCGTCCCGATCGCCACCTCGTTCGCGGTCGCGTACCCCTTCAGCAGGAGCACGCGTCCGTCCAGTATCACGAAGAGTGCATCGTTGAGATCGCCCTCGCGGATCAGCAGATCGCCGTGCGTGTACGTGCGGACGGTGCCGACAGGCAGACCATCAGTGATCGCTGCGCGAAGAGCGGCGATGGCAGGATGGTCCGCCGCGTGCTCGCCTTCGAGAAGTGTATAGCTCATCGTCCTTCGAGGAAGTCGCGGTAGGCTTCCGGGTCCGGCGCATACTCCCGGATGTACTCACCGAGCAGATTCCTGACAACGGCAACCAGTTCATCCTGGCTCCAGGGTTTACCGATGTAGTAGTCGAGCTTCGCGAAATTGACGGCACGGACCATCGCTTCGAGCCCTGCCTGACCGGTGAGGAGGACCTTACGGCACCTCGCCGTGTACGGGTCGCGGTACAGTTCCACGAGGAATTCCACGCCGGTGTCCCCTGGCATCACATGATCGCACAACGCGATGCCAAGCTTGTCCTTGGCCTGCTCGATCCGGGCAACGCAATCGCGTGCCTCGGCAACGGAACGTGCGGTGTAGAGCGGGAACCGGTCTTCGAGCGAAGCGAGGTCCTTGACGACCGCGTCCAGGACCTCGGCCTCGTCTTCAACACAAAGAATGCAGATTCGGGATGGCATTGGTCAGATTCTGTGAGTGTCCGGGCATTGCATAAGTTCGTAGAAAAACATACACTTTTTTTGGCGGAAGTTCCACAGGAACCGCCGTTTCCGGCGGGTTGTTCTACCAGGGACCAGGACATCGACCAATGGATACGACCTCATTCGCACAGCGACTCAAAGAACGACGAGATTCGCATGCCCTCGGGCTTCAGGTGAAGGAGAGTACCGCGCGCTTCGTCCAGGACCTCCTCGCCCTGCTCTTCCCCCACTTCTGCAGGGAAGAGTTCCATGAGACCGGCGAGATCGCCGCACGGATCACCCTGCTCCGGCGCGACCTGACCTCACTCGTGCAGCCATTCCTCAACGACACGCCCGACGCCGCTGCCGATGCGGCCCGGAATTTCTTTGCGACGCTTCCGTCGATCCACGATAGTCTGTGGTTGGATGCGGCGGCCATCCACGAAGGCGACCCTGCGGCGGAGAGCATCGATGAAGTGGTGCTTGCCTACCCGGGATTTACAGCGATCGCCATCCATCGATTCGCCCACCGCCTGTACGCCCTCGGCATCCCGGTCTTTCCCCGGTTGCTCACGGAGTATGCGCATCAGCTTACGGGCATCGACATCCATCCCGGGGCAACGATCGGATCGTCCTTCGCGATCGACCACGGCACGGGTCTGGTCATCGGAGAATCAACGGTGATCGGGAACCATGTGAAGGTGTATCAGGGGGTGACGCTCGGTGCGCTGAGCGTGGACAAGAAGCTGGCGAAATCGAAGCGCCACCCCACCATCGAGGATCACGTCGTGATCTATGCTCAGGCCGTGATCCTCGGGGGGGCAACAACTGTGGGGCATCACAGTATCATCGGGGGAAATGTCTGGCTGACGGAGAGCGTCCCGCCCTATTCCTTCGTACAGGTGGAACACCGGACACTCGTTCGCTCGCAGTCGGACCCGGGGGTGAACGGGACCTACGTCATTTGATGCGCGAACATGCCTTCCGCGCTAAAACCGGAAGGATAGCCCCACCATGAACATCGGCTGGATCTTCGGCTGATTCACGGCATTGTCAGCATCCGTGAATGTGTACCCTTCCCGGTCATTCACATTGTCGCCATCCGGCCCGTACGTCGTATCATGTCCGGTCAGGACCGCGTTGGGATAATAATCAAGCCCCGCGCTCAGCGTGAGGCCGAGCAAACGCCCCATGGGGAAGGTCGACCGCAGTCCCGCTCCTGCCCCCCACTGATTGCTCGTGATCTCGAAGTCTTCGTTGCCGCCAATGTAGATGAACTCTCCCGTGAACAGCGATCGTCTGACGCCGAGATAGAACTGCGCATTCTGGAGCCCGAGCCAGCGTACCGGGAACAGAAAATCCAGATGGAATCCCCAGATCCAGCCGGACTTGTCCGGGGTGCCATTGGTTGCGTCGTTGATGAAGATCTTGCGGACATCGGTCGCGCGGCCGGGATCGAGCCTGATATGCGTGATGCCGAGCTCGATGGCCAGAGGAAAGCCCTGCGCGAAATTGCCCACGCTGCCGGCAATACGAAACCCTGCCCCCCCCTTGTATCCTGCAAGCGTTGTGATCGTGAAGTCTTCCGCTGTGGAAGTCCCAGCTCCCAGCAGCGTGAGTGCCATCAGGGCGAGACCGAGAACGGCTCTCTTCATTACTGTCTCCCTCTACAGTGTCGGGTGAATGTCGGGCGGTCTACGGTCGCCACTGGGCAAAATCTAGTGAATTCCGCGCGCTGAGGAAATCGGACAAACGCAGTATTCTTCTAGTATGTTTTCCCTATCCCGCAACTCCAGACATCCCGCCGTCGCTCCCTCCGTCTTACTCCAATGACCATTCATACAATCCACACGAAAACCCTTCGGGCAGCGTGATCATCAACCGGATATCCGTCGTCTGCACGGGAACGAAGGTCACATGTGACGGCACGTTCACCGCGGTCTCCACCGGCGACGTCAACTGCACGGGCTTCCATGATGTGCCGTCATGGTACTGGATCTCCCAGGACTGGGGTATCCGGCACTCTCCGGAGCCGGTGTCGTCGAACCAGTGGACGGTCACCCCCGAGACCTTCGATCGTTCGGGGAAATGGTATTGGACCCACTCCGTGGTCCCCTTCTTCGGCCACCAATGGAAATACGGTGTCATGGGGTCGTTGGACGACGCAGGGAGGAGCTGATCCTTGATCGCGTCCGGGCTCGTCCCCCCCGACGTCGCAAGCGCGCTTATGTACGCCAGCGTCGGTGCGGGCGCCGGCTTCGCTGCCTCGAGTGTACGCGCCGGCCACACCGTCATCTGATGCAATCCCCGATGTGCCCAGGCATAATACGGAATGGCCGTGAATCGCCGCGTCGTCCCCAGTGATCGTCCGCCATCCGCGGTGCGCTGTGCTGCGAACGCGGTACCGGTGATGACCTGAACGCCACCAAGCAGCGTCCGTTCAAAGCTGGACTGCATGATCGCGGAATCCGGGATCACGCCGTCGAGAAGCCATGGTGCAGGTTGGTCCGGTCCCTCGAGACAGAAGACGATCGGACCGCGTTCGAACGCGACCTTGCCGCGGTCGTCCACGATCTGCTCATGCGCCCGTACGCGTTGGATCGGCATGGGAAGCGTCAATTCGACCTTGTCCCCCGGTTTCCACGTCCGCGTGATCACCGCAAACCCCTTCTCGATCGTCACAGCCTGCGCGACGCCGTTCACTTTCAATCCGATGGCGGGCCTGATCGCGCCATCATACGCGTAGAGGTCGGATGGCACCGGCCGCCCCTGTGCCCATCCGGGCACTCGCAGGCGCAGGCTGAACGGGCTCTCGCCGCCGAGCCCGAGCGACAGGCTGATGGTCCCATCCCATGGATACCGTGATTGCTGACGGACCTTCAGGGCCTGTCCGTTCACCATCACCGATGCGCTCCCCCCGATGTAGAGGTTCACGTACACCGAGTTCCCGCTCGTTGCATAGGCATAGCCGGGGATCGAGGCGACAAACCGCGTGTCATTCGAGATACAGCAGGCGCAGGTGAACCACGCCGACCGCTCTTCGCCGGCGATGGTCTCGAGGGGGTTCGGATAAAAGAAGCGGTCCCCGGTCATCGACACGCCGGAGAGGAATCCATTGTAGAGGACGCGTTCCACCACGTCGAGGTACTGTGCGTCACCCGTATGCAGGAACATCCGGTGACCCCAGTACACGAGCGCGATGCCGGCACAGGTCTCACAGTATGCGGTCAGATTGGGAAGATCATATGCCGGGCCGAACCCCTCGATGTTACCTGCTGCACCGATGCCGCCGGTGATGTACAGCTTATGGGAGACGACATCATCCCAGATCCGGTGCAGCACGGGAAGGAAGGATGTGTCACCGGAGTACGCGGCTACATCGGCCATGCCGGCGTACAGGTAGCCGGCGCGAACGGCATGTCCGACCGCCTCGGTCTGCTCGAGGACGGGGATATGATCCTGGTTATACGTCATCCCGGGCGTGGTGCCATGTCCGCGCTCACGGATGAAGAAATCAGCCAGATCGAGATACGCCCGCTTCCCCGTGACCTGATACAACCGCACCAGACCGAGTTCGGTCACCTGATGGCCCGGCACCGTCCGCATCTTGTCGGGTCCGAAGGTGTTCACGAGGAGATCGGCATTCGCGAGGGCAATGTCCAGCAGGTTCCGCTTGCCGGTGGCATAATAATGAGCTACCGCGGCCTCGAACAAATGGCCGGAGTTGTAGAGTTCGTGACTCCCCTTGCGGTCGTTCACCCAACGCTCCGGAGCCCACGATGCCTCGGGTTTCATCGTGCGCATGGTGTACAGATAGCCATCCGGTTCCTGCGCCTTCCGGATCTTCAGGATCAGGGAATCGACGCGTGCGTCAAGCACCGGGTCGTACTGCACGTGCATGGCGTAGGCGGCGCCTTCGATCACTTTGTAGACATCCGTGTCATCGAATCCATACCGCCCGCAGAACTTCGCTTCCGGCAGCAGGCCCCGGAGCACGCTATCCGCCAATTCGAAGTTGCGCACCCGCCCATTCACTTCACACTGCGCGATCGTATGCGGGATCGTGACCGTGCGGTTTGTCTCGAGGCGTTTTGACCAGAATTCATCCTCGACGCGGACCTCCGTAAAGCGGACCGGCGCGATCGGATAGGTTGTACGCTGCGCCCTGGTGGCCGGGGAGAGGACCAGAACGGCCATCAGAGTGATGACGTATCGTGCGAAGGGAGAATACATGGCGATCTCGGGCAATGTGAGCGGATGGATGTCCGTGGAAGATAACGAAGATTGCACAGAAACAAAACAGGGGCAGCACACGTGCTGCCCCTCCGTACCGTCCGCCGGCATCGATGCCGTGTTACGGGGTAACCGTCAATCCGAGCCACCACTGCAATTGCTCCAATTCTCCGCCGTCCGGCCGGTCGGCGAACACCGGGACCATCAGTACCCGCGCCTGGAACAGCGGGGATGGGGAGATGGTCAGACCTGCCATGAATGTGGTCTTCACGTCCGTGGTTGTTTCCTGCGGCTCGGTGTACCGCTCGCCGAAATTGTACTTGTCCTGGATCGTGCCGTTCTCATTCATGTATCTCCGGCGGAATGTTGCCAGGGTCATATCGTCGATCTCCCACCGCGAGATGTCCCGGGTCAAACCCAGCAGGATCCCGGCCACCCGCGACGCCCTGATCGTCACGAACACCGGCACGCGGAAGCTCTGTCGCCGGGCCCTGAACTCCCAGTGCAGGTGTTTCGATTCTCTGTTCTCGTGCAGGTAGGCATAGGGATATTGTGTCGAGGTGGTCGTGTAGGCCGACATGCCCTGCACCTCCACGTCCTCGTCGGTCCTGATCTCACGCGAAGACAATTCAAGCTGTCCCCCGAGCGACAGCGTAACAGCGTCATCGATGTCCCAGGTGAAGGTCGCAAGGAACAGATCTGTGCCCGACTTGTCCTCCCCCGTCCCCACGCGACGGTCCAGCAACTGTGAGCGTGACCGGGAGGTCGAGGTCTCATTGTTGTTGGTCCACGTATGGAAGCTGCTGCTCGTGTCCGTGATGAATGACGCCGTCGACAACGCGACCGTCGACCACCGCGGCCGGTAGAACAGGGTCATGGCGGTCCGTGCCCCGATGCGCGATCTGAGTTCGAACCCGAACTCCGTGCCGGTGCCGTCGTTCACCCATTCGCTCAACTTCCCTCCCCCGTGGATGTACTCGCTGGTTTGAACGGGGAGCGTGCCGTACCCATAGTACGATGTGTCCTCGTTCGCCAGTGCCTGTGTCCCCCGGCCCCGGAGACGTCCTCCCGAGACCCCGAGCGTCACCCGGTCGGAAAGATGGAACAGCACTCCTCCCGCAAGCTCCCAGTGCTGGTATCCCTGGTCCCGTCTCTCACGGTTGGACCAGAGGGAGGTATACTGTGACGAATAGTATGAATTCCAGAGGTTCGTGGAGCCGTACGCTCCGTTGCGCTCATGCATCACGCGGCCGATCTTGATGCCGGCTTCGACCGACGGACTGAGTGTGGTGCGGGCGAACAATGAAAGGAAATGTCCGTTCTGGTGCATGTTGTCGTCACCGCTGTAACGGTCCACGATGGGCATGTCCGATGCTGCCGCCGCGGCGGTCCGCCCCGTGTAGTCGGCGCCCATCACGCTCCGATAGATGTCAGATGGTATGTCGTAGTACTTCTCATCCTGGAGCATGAGCTGGTAGGTGCCGCCGATGAGCAGCGCTGGTGCGATCTCCCTCAGCGGTCGGACGATGACAGCGCCCGAGAACACCGGCTCAAGGACTTTCCGTGTCTGCAGGAACATCGACGGGTACGGGCGGTAGACCGACGACGCCATATAGTCCATCGTCCTGTACGTGGGCAGGATGTACGCATCCCTGCTCTGCATGTTCCGCGACGCTCGGAAATCGGTGTAGACCATCACGTCATTCGTAAGGCTGTCCAGCCGGAGATGCGCCGGATTGAGCACGAGATCGAGCATCGGGTCGCGCAGCACCCCGGGCGTTGTCCCGGCGAATGCCCCCAGCCCATACGGAAGGAGATGCGCCGGGGTGAAATAGAATTCGTTCTGCTCGAACCCCTTAGCCTGTGCACGCTCGCCCCAGTACTGAGCCTCTGTACGTGAGGATGCAAGCATGAGGAGGGCGGCCAGGAGCCCTGTGACCACACGTTGGATCGTCATGGTGATACCTTCATGGTTGAGGCTGGTTCAGTTCCGTGACCGCGGATCACGCCAGATCAGCACCGGGTTCTTCGCGGCCGCAATGAAGTCGCTGCACCGCCCGTCTCCTGCGCCCGCTATCCCTCCATCCGGGTGAGCGATCAGCGTTCCCGTGAAGTCGTACAGGTCGCTGTACTGATCGCAGCACTGTGCAGGGACAAAATACACGGTCGCGCCGTTGTACGTGTACTGCCAGATCGATTGCGGTGGGTTCCCTACGGGCGCGGCGCTGTATACCGCGACCAGACTGTCCACCCAGGCCGGATGGACCGGCCCCGGGTCCAGTCCCCCGTCCGCGCACACAAACCCGCTTCCCGCCAGGAACATCGTCACGACCATTGCACCACATATGCGTTTCATCGTTCCTCCTTCACTGTGTCTGTTCATCGCCGCTGCACTGCATCCAATGCTTCAATCGATCGTCAAGGTGCTGCTGATGTTGGTCGTATAGCTGACCGTGTATTCGAACGTGGCTGGGTCGGTGCCGCATCCCGCGCACCCGACATCCGTGGTGTTCGTCCCCTTCCGGCGGGTTGCGTAAGCCAGGGAGGAATCCGGGTGGAACGCGGCATTCCGCACCAGGGGTCTGTTGTCGGCGATCGCACCGACCGCAAGCGATTCCGCTATCGTCTCCGTCCTTGCCGTCAGCACGAACTGTCCGTCGTTGGTCGATACGGCGATCGGCTGCTCATCCGTGCTGACAGGCGATCGGGGCATGTGGAGTGCCGTATCGCGTGCCGTTCGTGCGAACAGCACCAGTATGACCTCCGCCGCGGGTGATCCGTCCCGGTGCGACACCCTGCCGGACACCACGTACCGATGAAACGGCGGCGGGAGAGGTGACGTCCCGAATGCCAGAGGCATGAACAAAGCGAGCGCACACAGGCCTGCGGTCCAACGCACGGCACCTGCTCGATGTCTGTGATCCCTCCGTCGGTGCATACCTGCCTGCTTTCACACCCGGATCGAAAGCCCGACCACCGGGAAGAGTGGGAACAACGCTACCGGTCTGACCCGTGCACGCCACATCGGGCGACCGGCTTCACCTGTTGTGTATATCCATTCCACGGGATCGAGAAGTCCATAGCCGTTGATCAACCGGAGGGACATACTCCCTGACAAGCCTCCCAGACGGATCCGCCTCGACACCGTAAATTCCAACCGTTCGAAACCCGGCAAACGGCTCCCATTCACGTCACTGAACTCTCCGGGGAGAGCGAACCGCAAGCCGCTGACGTCGACCGGAGCAATCGGTGCCGAGGCCATCGAGACCCCATCTGTCCCCTCCCACCGACCTGGATCGAGAACTGCCAGCGCCCCGAACAGCCAGTCATCGTCGGGCACATACCCGATCGACACATGGACCTCGTGTGCCGGCGAAAATGGCGGGGTGAATGGTGAACCGCCATTCACGTCACCGAACCAACGCTCGGTGTGCGCATAGGTGTAGCTCACAGCTCCGCTGACCGGACCCGTGCGCTTGCGCAGGGAGAGGTCGATACCGTATGCCCTGCCGCTCCCGCTTATGAGTGCCGCACCGAGATCGTCCTGCGACGGAGTCGTCCACCGTGCATCCTGGACCTGCGATGCGTACCGGTAGAACACTTCCGCGCCGAAGACGATGTCGCTGCCTGCCAGATCATGGATCACACCACCGGCGAACTGGACCGATGTTGTTGGCGCACGATCCCCGTCGGAAGGATACCAGAAGGGCGCGGGGTAGCACAGGAACGTGCCACTCTGCCGGTAGGGATGCATGAACTGGTTGATCGAGGCGAACGTCAGATACCCGCGGGTCGTGGGCGACAGGGCAACATGCAGGGCAAGCCGCGGATCGATGCCGGACATCGTCTTCATCCGTCCGATGAAGGATGTGGCCCGTACCCCGATCTCTGCACTGACGGTGCCGGTCAACGCGATCCGGTCCCTCACGTGCATTGCGATGTCCCATACTTCCTGTGCCTCGATGCGGAAAGGAGCGATGACCGCATCGAACGCGCTGATCGAACCTTCGATGCTATGCCGCGTGATCTCCAGGCCCCCGCCGAAGGTATGCGACGCGTCATAGTAGTGCTCCATCTCCGCGCGAAGGGTCACATCATCGATCGCGTAGGTCGATGGCATGACCACTCCATCCGCAGGACCCAGCGCGTGGGCAAAGTCCAATCCGTAGCGCGTATACGTGACGGCCGCGTGAGCGAAGAGTGACGATGTCACGATCGCTGACCAACGGCAATTGTAGGAAGCATTCCACCATCGCAGATCGTTCGTGAGGGGCCCGGCACCCGATGTCGTCCCGTTCGTGTACTGATCCGAGCTCATGTATGCATGGGCGGACACCGTGGATCCCGACGACAGCCTGTGTGTCAGCTTTCCGATGATCTCCCCGGTCCCGAGCCGGGTTGGCACGCCGTGCTGCGACAACCCGGCGATCTGTGCATCGGGCCAGCCCCGGCGCGCGGTCACGAGGAACGATGTGGAACGGTCGATGGGGCCCTCGAGGGACGCGTGCATGCCGAGCAGATCGGCTCCGGCTGTTCCGGTCATGGACTCCCGCATGCCGTCACGCAGCGAGAGGTCAAGCATCCCGCCGATCCGCCCCCCGAACGACGGCGGAAGGCCAGTCTTCCCGATCTCGATCTCATTCAGGGCCTCAGGGTGGAAGCTACTGAGGACACCCCCGAAGTGGGCAGGATTATAGATCCGAGCGCCGTCCAGGAGGTACTCATTCGGATCACCGGGGATCGAGCGGATGAACAGGCCACGTGCCAGCCCTGACCCGGTGGCACCCGTCATCCGCTCCCCCTCCACCGTCATTTCGTCAAGCGCGATACCGCTCTGACGCAACGCGACATCGTGACGCGCTGCCTCGGGCATCACGATCGCCACACGTCTCAGGTCAATGAGATAGCCGACACATCGTGTTTCGAGGAGGTACTCCCCCCGAGGGATCGAGCGCAGCGAGTAGAACCCGAACCCGTTCGTGGGGCACACGCGGAGGGCGGCGCTCGTTCCGGCCTGGTCCTGCCGCCGGAGAACCACGACCGCCCCCGCGATCGGGTCCCCGGTGACAGCATCGCGCACGGTCCCCGCAACCGTCCCGTCGTCCTCGCGCGCGATGATCTGACGCTGCCTGATGATCACCTGCCGGCCCGCCGCAACAGCATCAAGAGGCGATCCCGCCAGCATCCGCATGAGGGCCTCATCGAACGTGCATGCGGTGCAGCTGAACGTGATGGTCCTCCCCTGCACGTCAGCTTCCCGATAGATGATCGGGATGGCGTACCAGCGGCTCAGAGAATCGATCGCTGCGGCCAGCGGATGCTGGCGGAACGCCATCGTCCGTTCCGGGTGCTCCTGGGCGGGCGCACTGCACCACACCAGAGCAAGCAGGATGCTACTCCAGGATGTACGCATCGGCTTCATGGCGCAGGGAAAGACCCGTGAGAGCAGCAAGGGAGGCAAGGGCATTGTCTGCCGATCGGCTTTCCAGCGTTCCGCTGATCCGTTCCCGTGCAGCTGAGTTGCGTGATATCCGGACACGGCAATCGAAGCGTGCTTCGAGTTCTTCGCAGACCGAGGCAAGCGGGGTGTCCTGGAAGACAAGCCTGTTGTGCATCCAACCGGGATACGGCGTGAAGCGGATCTCACGCGGCGCACATGACGTATCGCCGTCCGCGATCACCAGGACCATCCCGCGCGTAAGTTCCACGGACCGGTCGCCATCAGCACGGGGTACGCGCACACGCACTCTGCCGGAGACCACCGCAACTTCGAATGCCCCCTGCCGTTCACGGACGTTGAATTCCGTTCCGAGGACCTCCACGGAGCCCGCGGAGGTCAGGACCTGGAAGGGCGCACCGTTCTTGCGTACTTTGAAAAACGCCTCACCGTGCAGGGTCACCGTCCGTGATCGGCCGGCGATCATCGGTGCGACCTGGACCTCCGAGGAATGGTTCAGGATCACGTCGCTGCTGTCTGCCAGCGTGATGGCCGACATCTGTCCTCTCCCCGTGACGAACCTCTGTTCCGGGACCGGTGCTGTCTTCCAGAGCACGAAGACCATCATCGCCGCGGACGCGAGGATCCCTCCCACGAGCGCAGGCCGGAGGATCCTGCCGGTGATGGTGGACGGCTGAGGGGTGTGGGGCTGGGGGCGTGCCGTGATCGTGTTGCGGAGCATCTGCCAGCGCCGATGGGTATCCGGATCCAGGGTATCGAGCCGGTGGGCCTCATCGCGGATGAGCATGTCGATCCCGTGATCCGCCCGGGCATCTGCCCGGTCGGGCCGGAGCCAGCTCCGGAGACGATCTCTGAGTGTGCGCTTCATGGCATATCCTCCTCCTACCTGTACAACGGATGACATGCATTTCTCCCCTACGCGCTGTTGCGTGTGTCGCCTGCGAGCACTATTTTGTGTGAACCCGTTCGGAGAGCGATTGGCAGAACTACAGGACGAACCTCACCTCATCGCGGCACTACGTGCAGGCGATCTCGAAGCCTTCGAGACCCTGTTCACGCGGTATCAACCGGCCCTGGTGCGCGGCATTGCGTTCCATGTGCGCGATGTCGAAGCCGCACATGATATCGTTCAGGAGACCTTTCTGCGCGTGTGGGAGCATCGCGCATCCCTCAAACCCGATCTGAGTTTTCAGGCCTTCCTGTACCGCATCGCGATGAACCTCGTCCGTGATCTCTACCGCCACGCCGGGACACGGACACGAACGGCCGCGGATATTCCCCCCCCCCTCCCACCGGAGGATGCCGACCCCCTGGACGCAGCACAGCACGCATTCCTGCTGGACGATCTGCGGCGAGCGATGCGCGAGGACCTCCCGGAGCGTTGCCGGGCCGTGTTTGCGTTGAGCAGACTGGAAGGACTATCGGTACCTGAGATCGCGGAGCGGCTGCACATCAGCCCGAAGACGGCGGAGAACCAGTTGACGAAGGCCCTCCGCATCCTGCGGAGGGCCCTCCGTCATCACTGGCCGCGTGATGAGGAGATCTGATCGCGTTCGTGGACACGTCGTGCCCACAGGACACCGGGCAGGTCAGTTGCGGGGGAGGCCCTTCCGGGCGATGGTTTCCATGACATCACAGAATCGGTCGAGTTCGCGGAGGGACGTATACACGTTGGGCGTGATCCGGTTCCCCTTGAACTCGTCGTGACTGATCGCGACGGTGAAGATCTTGTGTTTCTCCATCAGGTATTTCGTGATCTCCGCGGGGTCGACTCCGGGGATCTCGACGAGCGCAATGCCGCACGACTGGTCCGCATCGAACGAGGTATGGAACCGGACGTTCGGCAGCGACGCGAGTTTGCCGGCCCAGTATGCACGGAGGAATCGGAGCCGCTCTTCCTTGCGTTTGGCCCCGAGACCCTGGTGAAACAGGACCGCCTCTCCGATCGCCAGGCGGATCGCCGCTGAATGGGTACCGATTTCTTCGAACTTGCGGATGTCGCTCCGCCGTTTCACCTCCGCGGCCATCAAGGGCCAGATCTTCTCGATCCTGTCCCTCTTCACGAACAGGAGACCTGTGCCCTTCGGCGCGTACAACCATTTGTGCAGACTCGTGCCGAAGTAGTCGCACTGCAGGTCCTTCCACGTGAAATCGAAGTGCGCGAACGAATGCGCGCCGTCGACGATGCACTCGATGCCTTTGCTGCGCGCCAGTTCGCAGATCGCTTTCACCGGCGTGATCTGGCCCGTCAGGAAGACCGCGTGAGAGATGAGGATCACTTTCGTGCGCGGCGTGATGCCGCGCTCGATCGCATCGTAGATCTCCTGCAAACTCTTCGGCGGTGCGGGGTACGTCACCTGCCGGAGCACGATCTTCTCCCGCAGTTCGCGCTGCTTGATCGTCGTGATCATGCGCGGATAGTCCTGCGTCGTGGTCAGCACCTCATCACCCGCCTTCAGGTCGAGGCCGAACAGGAGCGTCTCCAGTGCCTCCGATGCATTGCGCACGATGGCGACCTCTTCCGCGTCACACCCGAAGATCCCCGCAAGTCCGGCACGCACATTCTCACTCTGCGGCTCCATGATCTGCCACATGGTGTACGGCGGGACGTCCTCTTGCTCCCACGTATACCGGACGAGCGCCTCCGTGACGATCCGTGGGGAGGGCGAGACACCGCCGTTGTTCAGGTTGATGATGCTCCGGGTGCTGTTGAAGGCACGCTGGATCTCGAACCAGAAATCCTCATCGGTCGCCGCCAGAGCGGGCGGCAGCCCCGCCACGCGGGTGGTCGCTGCCTGCAACTCCTGATAGAGTCCCGCGACGGTCGCCGACGCGAGCGTCGCCAGGCCGATCCCCTTCCCGACGCGCGCAATGAACTCCCGGCGGTCGTAGTCACGGACAGGAACATCGATCTCACTTCTCAGGGGGACCCTTTCGGTGGTGCCGTGCGCTGAACAGGACGCACGCAGGAGAACAGAAAGGCCGGGCACCCGACCCGGCCTTCTGCACGAGCCGTGATCATTTCAGCAGGACCATCTTCTTCACATCGCGGAAGGCGCCGCCGTTCCCTTCCAGCTGCTCCACCGACAGGCGCGCAAAGTACGTGCCGCTCGGCACGCGTGCTGTCCAGGTGGCCTGATACAGGCCGGGCTCCCGCTCACCATCCACCAGCGTGGCCACCAGTTCGCCATACACGTTGAATACTTCGAGCCTGACCTTGCTGCGGTTGGTCAGCGAGTACGGCACCGTCGTCGACGGGTTGAACGGATTCGGATAATTCTGCATCAGCCCTGCCTCCGCGGGCACGCCGGCGGACCCGTCACGCACATCGGAGGTGCTTGACATCTCGATCACCCACAGCGGCACATCATCAGCCCACGTGGAGTAGTCCGGGCTGTAGTTCACGAAGACGTACTCATCCTTGCCATCCTTGTCCATGTCACCGGCCGGGCTGCCATAGAATAACCGGGGCGAGATCAGACCCGCCGATGCACCGGCCTCCGCCCACACATCAAAGATCACCTGATGCGCCCATGACGCGGAATCCGCGGGATCTCCGGTGCCTTTGTATTCCAGGGTGAAGATCTGACCGTTACTCTCGCCGCCGATCATGAGATCGGTCTTCCCATCATGGTCCGGATCCGCCACCCACATGGAGCGGAACTTGCCGGCGCTCGTCTTGGGGATCGTGTAGAGACGTTTGATGTTCGCCGGCGTCAGGTTCGCCAGGTCGGAGACGCCGGTGATGATGAAGATCTCGTTGTTCGGCTCCGTCGATGCGATGTACATTTCCTTCGTGCCATCATTGTTCACATCGGCGACGCGCACGGCATCCAACGCCCCATGGTCCACGTTCTCCGCGGCAGACCACGTGTCCACGGCGAACCGTGTGGCATAGCTGGTATCCCCGGTGCATTCAAAAATGCGCAACGTGAACTTGTTCCACACGAACATATAGATCTCTTTCTTCCCGTCGCCGTCGAGATCGCCGGTGGTCGTGCTGTAGTTCGATCCGCCGAACCCGCCCTGAAACTTCCATTTGATCTCGCAGAAGTAGAAGCCGTTGAAGTCGCCATCGACCTTCACGACATAGGCCGAACGGACCGACGTGCCTTCCTGC
The DNA here is from genome assembly GCA_030835135.1 of Bacteroidota bacterium. Classification (GTDB taxonomy): domain Bacteria; phylum Bacteroidota; class Ignavibacteria; order UBA10030; family UBA6906; genus JAGDMK01. The sequence continues at coordinate 39,022 of JAUQWO010000052.1, read as the reverse complement.
CGGACACCCACGACGAGTTCGTTCTTACTGTCGCCATCCATGTCCTCGATCACCAGGCTGTACGGGCGGATGTCGTAGTTGTCGATCACGCCAAGGTTGTATCCGCCGGAATACGTGAACAGCCCCGTGACGTTGTCTTTCACGCCATAGTCGTTCGTCCCGGTCACCCCGTTCCACTCGAAGAACCAGAGCCGGAGCGGATTGACGTCCGTGCCGGCAATGGACGGATACGAGACCACGATGTCCACGGTGCCATTGTTGTTCACATCACCGACGGCTACACCCATGAAGCTGTTCCCGTTCACCGGGACGACCCACGACCACACGAGCTTGTACGCATCATTCCCCGTCGCTTCGTACATGCACACCGCATTCGAGTCCGAGTCCGTCCAGGTGCAGAGGAACTCTCCCCATCCATCCTTGTCCGTGTCGAACCCGGCCTTCACCATGGCCATATCATTGATGTCCTCCCGGGTGAGGTACGCAGGCGTGGTCAACTTCCAGACGGGGGCCCAGGTCTGGGCAACGAGGGGTACGGCAGAGAGAACGACCAGCAGTGCAACGGCGTAGAAACGTCTCATCATGGTGCTCCTCAAATGAAGTGATGGGGTGGATACAGGGAACATCCGGAGTCGGCCTCGCGGATGCAGGCGGGTTGTGATGTGGTCAATGTATCCACCCGGGCGGTGAATGTCAACGGAAAAGCCCCGGAAGTGCCCGTGCCCGGCGTGCCATACGTGAACCGGGGTGTGGCGTCGAATGCCGCCGGATCATCGGAGTTCTCGTCGCAGAAGATCCTGTCCGACGGCCAGATCGCGAAGCTCAACGAGGTCGCCTCGTTCAGGAGACCATCACCCGCCGCATTCGAATCCGCTGCGTCGCGGGTCGCGCCCATACACGGCTACTTCATCCACGTGTCCGTGCGGAACGATGATGCAGGCAACCCGTGCTTGTTGAACAGGGTGCCCGCCGCGGTATTCGTGAATGCGTAGCGCACCGCCCTGGGATCCTTGATCGCAGGATGCCAGACGGTGAGGCTGTTCCCCCTCACCTGAACCTTTGCCTCCCGGAACACGCTGTCAGGCCCCGCCACCAGGAAGCCATTCCCCTCCTTTCCCGGCCGGAGGACCAGCCCCGTTCCCGCATGCTCGAAGGTCAGGATCATCCTGTTGCGGATAGTCTGCGAACCGGCATAGAGCGGGCCGGAGTACTGCACTTCCTTCCCATAGGTGCGCGCGAGCGCCCACAGGGCAAGTCGCCGCCCAACGTCCGTCTTGTTCGGCGGATGAATGTTCTTCGGATCCCCGATATCCATGGTCACGGCCATGCCGGTCCCGGCAAGCGAAAGCGTCATCAGCTGTGCCTCGCGCAGCAATGCCGAGTTCCGCTCCGTGCCGTAATCGAACGGCGCGATCTGGACGTAGTAGAATGGCATCGCGGGATTCTCAAATGCGGTCCGCCAGTTCCGGATCATCACAGGGAATTGCTGCTGATAGAATGCCGGATCGGGCGTGTTCGATTCGCCCTGATACCAGATCGCACCCCGCACGGCATAGGGCACCAGGGGGGCGATCATCGCGTTGTACAACGCGGACGGCGTCGCAGGGCCGACTTCCATGGGGAGACCGGGACGCGCAGCGAAGAGCTTCCCGTCTGTACCCAATGAATAGAACTGCGATGTCCGCCAGATCGCAGTGGGGAGATAGCGCCACGAGCCGGTCATGGACACGGCCCCGTCACCGTCCGCGAGACGTAATGTCATCTTCCCCCCGGGTGCATACATGCCACCACCCCCCATCTGGTCCGTCACCCGGACAGCGATCGACAGGACAGTACTGTCCACCAGCGATCCGGGGATGCGATACGTCCGGTCCTTGTTCCACATATTGGCCGTCTCCGTCCCGCCGACCCGAATTCCATTCACATACGTAATGTCCATGTCGTCGATCGGCCCGGGTTCCATGACGAGGTCTCTGTGCAGCCACGCCGCCGGAATGATGATCTGCTTCCGGAACCAGACAATGCCATCGAACTGTCCGAGCCCGGCACTCTCCCAGAGAGCGGGAAGCATCATCGTGGGCCACGCACTATCCGCGACAACGCGGGCTGCGAGTGCTTCGTCATGGAATGCGGAACGGTCCCAGGTCGGTTCGCCTCCCGTCTGCACCGGCGGTATCACCGGGAGCTGCGAGATCCATTTCTTGAACGCCGGGAACTGCTTCTCAGCCTCGCGCAGCCAGATGAGTGTCGAATCGTACCGGGCGAGACGCGAGAGATACTCGGCATCGGTCCACGCTTCCACCGGCGTCCCCCCCCAGGTCGTCTGGATCAGGCCGATCGGGACACGCAGCGTGCGTGCGAGTTCCCTGCCAAAGTAGAACGCGGTCGCGCTGAACCCTGCGGCCGTCGACGGAGAGCATTCCGACCAGGCGCCGACACAGGAGCGTTCCGGAACGGGTGCGGTCGCCCGGGCCACAGAGTAGAAGCGGATCTCAGGCAGGGTGGCTGCCGGAATGTCCCGCCCGCTGTTCATGATCGTGTCGTTCGGCGGCCAGCCGCGAAGCGGCATCTCCATATTGGATTGTCCGGAGCACAGCCATACTTCGCCGGTCATGACGTTGCGGAGATGCACTCCCGTCGTGCCGCAGGTGATGTCGATCGCGTGTGGCCCCCCTGCTGCGGGTGTCGCCAGATGGACCATCCAGGAGCCATCGGCTCCCGCGAGGGTGCTTGCGTGTTCATTCCACGAGGCCTGCACCGTCACCACTGCACCGGGTGACGCCTGACCCCAGACCGGAACCTCGGCACGTTGTTGAAGGACCATATTGTCGGTGAAGAGTGAGCCGAGCTGGAATGCCTGATCCCCTGCTGGGGCGGTGTGTACGAGGAATGCGGTGACGGCGATGAATATGGCAGTGCGCATAGTGGCTTCCGGGATGAACAAGACGGTACGTATGCACGACAATGAGGAGGAGGATGGGTCCCCACGATGGAGTGCATGATACGGCAGGGACCTGTGAGATGCAACCAGGAGAACGCGCGGGGAGGCGGAAGACCCAACCGCCGGTGGCGGTCCGCCGCCGGGGGCTACCGCCGGATCTGTCCCCGGCCCTGGACGACGAATTTCGTGGACGTCAGTTCCACAAGTCCCATCGGCCCGCGCGCGTGGAGCTTCTGCGTGCTGATCCCGATCTCCGCACCGAGGCCGAACTCATACCCGTCCGTGAAGCGCGTCGATGCGTTCACGTACACGGCGGCCGAGTCCACCGAACGGAGGAAGCGGTCGGCATTCCGTTTCGTCCGTGTCACGATCGCATCGGAGTGATGCGATCCGTGCACATTGATATGCGTGATGGCCGCCTCCACGTCATCGACCACCCTGACGGCCATGATCAGGTCCAAGTATTCCTTCTCCCAGTCCTCCCCCACTGCCGCGATCACATCGGGGACGATCGCCCGCGTCCGCTCGTCCCCCCTCACCTCCACGCCCGCCGAACGCAACCGCGCGATGATGCGGGGGAGCCCCTTCGCGGCCACGGCACGATGGATAAGGAGCTTCTCGGCGGCGTTACACACGGACGGCCGCTGGGTCTTCGCATTGACAACGATCTCTTCCGCCATGGCGAGGTCCGCCGATGCATCCACGTACACATGGCAGTTGCCTTCCCCGTGCGCGATCACGGGGACCGAGGACTGCTCCTGGATGAACCGGATCAGCTGCTCGCTTCCCCTCGGAATGATCACATCCAGCGACCTGTCCTGCTTCAGCATCTGACGGACGGCCTCCCGATCCGTGCTCTCCACGAATCCCACCGCATCCGCCGGGAGCCCGACCTCCTCCAGCGCCCCGCGCAGCACCCGCACGAGTGCCGTGTTCGTCCGGATCGCCTCGGAACCTCCACGCAGCAATACGGCATTCCCGGCCTTCAAACAGAGCACGGCGGCGTCCACCGTAACGTTCGGCCGCGCTTCATAGATGATGCCGACGGCGCCCAGGGGCACCCGTACGCGTGTGATCTTCAGACCGTTCGGACGCTTGCGGGTTTCGGTGATCTCTCCGACCGGATCCGGCAGACCGATCACGTCCCTCACGCCGCGCGCCATCTGCGTGAGACGGACTTCGTTCAGCGTCAGCCGGTCGAGCAGTACGCCGGCGAGTCCCGCTCCGCGCGCGGCCTCCAGATCCTCGGCATTCGCGGCGAGCACCGCAGGCATCGCGGAGCGCAGGCGCGTGGCGATCGCACGCAGCAACCGGTTCTTCCGGGCCGTCGGACAGACATACATCGCCGCAGCCGCGGCCTTGACAGTACGTGCAAGCTGTTCGATCGAGCGTTCCATCATGCTTTCCCTGTCACGATCACGAGATCGTCCTTATGGATCACTTCGTCCCTCGACGGCCGGCCGAGGATCTGCTGGAGTTCTCTGCTCTTCTTGCCACGGATCCGCAGGAGATCCGCCGAGGAATAGTTCGTCATCCCGCGCGCGATCTCCACACCGCCACGGTCAACGATGCTGATCGTATCCCTGGCCCGGAAGTCACCGGACATACCGATGATCCCTGACGGCAGCAGACTCGTATGACGGACAAGCAATGCCGTCCGCGCACCATCGTCGACGGTCACGCTCCCGCGAGGCCTCGCCACGTAGCCGATCCATTTCTTCCGCCCTGACAGCCGTCGGCTCCCCGGAAGGAAAAGCGTTCCGCGGATATCGCCGGTCAGCATGTCCCTGAGCACGGACGGGTCCTCCCCATGAGCGATCACCATGGCGACGCCGGAGGCAACACACCGGCGCGCTGCCTGGATCTTCGTCACCATTCCGCCCGTTCCGAGATCGCTCCCGCTCTTCCGCGCGAGCTTTTCGATGTCGGGCGTGATGGATGCCACAAGCGGGATCCGTACTGCCGCGGAGTTCCGGGACGGATCGTCGGTGTAGAGTCCATCCACATCACTCAGGATCACGAGAAGGCTCGCGCCCAGCAGACTGGCGACCAGCGCCGAGAGGTTGTCGTTGTCGCCGAGTTTGATCTCATCGACCGCGATGGTATCGTTCTCGTTGATGATCGGGATCACCCGTTGTGCGAAGAGCGCGCGGAGAGTATTCCGCGCGTTCGTATATCGAGTGCGCTCCGTGAAATCGTCGCCCGTCAGCAATACCTGGCCCACATGCATGCCGAGTTTCCGGAAGGCGGACTGATACGATTCCATCAACACAGGTTGCCCGACCGCCGCAGTGGCCTGCTTTTCCGGTATTGTGCGCGGACGACCGGGAAGACGCAACGTTGCCACCCCGGCACCGATCGCTCCGGAACTGACGATCGCCACGTCGTGACCGAGCCCCCGGAGATACGCCACATCCCGTGCCAGCTGCATGATGCGCTTGCCGCGGATGCCCGTGCGTTTGTCCGTCAGGAGGTTCGTCCCGACTTTGATGACGATAGCTCCCCGATGTGACACGATGTCGCGCAGTGTGTGCATCCCGGCCCTACCCTCCGATCCTGATCATGGCGGGTCCGATGAGCCCGGAACTCCCTCCACCGGGATACTCTGAGGGGACGGTCCGGAAGTGATTGCCGAGCGTGGTATGCACGTCGACGTCGATCCTGTTTGCGCCCGCCCGGACCTTTCCGCTCAGGTCGAATTCCCACGGGGGTGCGCACCGCACACCCGCGGCATGTCCGTTCACCGTGACTCGGGCTGATGAGACCAACGAGCCGAGATCGAGCGTGACGTTCCGGGCCTTCGCCTGCGCGCTGGTGAGCGTGACCGACCGCGAGTACCGCATCCCCCCGGAGTACAGCGTAAGGGCAGGCTGTCTCGAGAGATCGCCCGCGGCGATGAGCCCGGTGTCACAGAGGAACGCGATCGGCTCCGGGATCGCGGCTCCTCCGTACCATCCCGGCGCATGTTCGATCCGGAGCACGACCGTTGATGCATGCCGCACAGCGGCCGGAAGTTCCGCGCGCCACACAGGAACGCCGGACCACGGGAACCGGTCTGACGGGAGCGTATCGCGGATGATGCTGACCGCAGCGCCATCCACCCAGAGGTGCACGGAACCCTGCGCCGCGAACCGGAGCGAGTGGAGTCCGGGAGGTGCGGGGCAGCGGTACCATCCGACACGCCCTTTGGGATCAGGGAGAGGATCGAAACGCATCACCGATGCATTCGTGAACCACGAGGATGACATCGGGACCCGTTGGTCATGCGGCGCGGAGGCGACCGTATCGATCAGGAACGTCCCGATCCCGGTCCCCCGGTAGCGAAGGAGAAGTGTATTCACGCCGCGGAAGAGGCGCACCCGTTGCCACGTCGTATCGATGAATTCATTGTTGAACCAGATGCCGGTCGGGACGATCCCCGTGCGCCGGATCGTGCCCCAGCCGGGAGTGGCGGCCCGCACGGTCGACCACACGTAGTACACGTCGCCACCGGTTTCGCGCTCGTACGTCGGCCCCGGTGCTCCACGCCAGGTCTTCACCGGATGGCCGAGCTGGATCTGATCGTCGTGGACGATCCCTTTGAGACCGTGATAGCCCTGATGTCCGGCGTTTCCCTTCAGGCCGCGACGCCAGGAGAACTCGTAGGCATGCCAACTATACACCGCCCCGTTCAGTTCGATCGAGTCGGCGGGATCGATCGATCCACGCTGTGCGTAGCGCACGGGGATCGACCGCAGGTCCCGGGGGAGCGGCCCGAGCTTCATGAACTGCGGACCGAATGATGCCTCGACCGGTTTCCATGAACTGTCGACGACGGTCCACGGCAACTGCCACGATTGCCGTTGACCGGTCTCTTCCTTGTACAGGAAGGTCGCGGCTTCCGGACCGATACTGCCAGCGAACGCCGGCAGCCGGTAGTCGCCCCATTGATTATCGAGCGTCGGTTGCAGCGTGAACTGCCACTCGCCTTCCAGCGGGATCGTGGTGAGCGCAGGTGTCCGTGACGCAGGACTGTCGATCTGTGGCGTGCCCGGACTGAACACGAAGACCTGCGGCTCGTATTCGGTCAGCGGGGTGAGGAGCCGCGTACCGTTTTCCTCCGAGGCCAGAACGGGGAGCAGACGTGTGGAGCCGGTCCAGGGATCCCAGAGCTCGACCTTCCCGCGCATGCGGAAGCGGAATTCCGTCCCTTTCTTCGCGCCGTACACGTAGTACACATCCCGCTTTCCGATCGAGCGGTGGAGGATCTGTACCGGATGCGCGGGATCGACCGGCCAGGAAATGTCACGGGGCGCGGCACGCTCGACCACCTGCACGAGTGCGGCAGGATCGGTCAGAGAGATCCCCCGCATCGTCGCAGAGTCTCCTCCCGGCCGGAGGAACAACGCACGCACCATGGCATCGAGATCCGGGTCATACCGCCCTTTCGTATCACTCACCGATGGTAACTCGCCGAGCGCGATCACCGTTCCGCCTGCGTCGGCGAACTCCTTTGCCTTCGCGATCACACTCATGCGCACCGCGGACATGGCAGGCAGCACCAGCACACGGTAGCGCTCGCCGCTGACCTGGAGCTCCCTGTTGGCCACGACGGCGCGACCGATGGACTCATCATCGATGAAGTCCAGATCGATCCCTGCCGAGTACAGTTGGCGCACCGCTCTGAAGGCACTCTGCACGGCACTATCACCGCGCACACCGGCCGCCATGGGAGCGACGGGATACAGCACCGCCACGTCGCACCGGTGGACCCCCTGGCTCAGCAGGTAGCTCAGCCGCTCCACGCAACCCAGCAACGCGGGCATCTCGTTCCAGTACGGCTGCCGGAAATGATTGTCCGGAGGCGCCCACTCCCACCAGCTCCCGTGCGTGCTGTAATACAGTCCGTGGAGGCTCAGCAGGTTCTGGCCCATCCCGAAGTTCGCGAATGTTGCGTCGGCGATCTGCGCACTGCTTGTCCCCCACCCGCTGCTATGGTATCCTTCAAGCCACGTCCGTGGACGCTCATACAGATGTGCGATCGAACTTGCGACCTTGTTCTTCACGATGTCGCGGACGAGGTCCGGCTGGTCGCACCCGGGCCCCGACATCCAGCGCTGTGTCCGGAAGTAGTCGCCGAACTCCGTCACGTCGGTGCCCCGGCCGCCATGATCGCAACCGAACAGCATGCCGCGTGCCGTATGCCAGTCGTAGATTGGCTTGAAGAAATGCTCCTCGCTCAAGGCAACGATCACATCATGGTAGTCCATGCGGACCTTCGGGGTCCGCGGGCCGCAATCCGTGAAGAGGAGGGGGAGTTCCGGAATGATATCATACCCTTTCCTCTTCTGGAATTCGTTCGCAAAGATATCGTTCCAGAGCCAACCACGAATGCCGAAGTCGAGTTCGTCGGAAAAGAAGAAGTTGAGTCCTTTGCCCGCTTCGCCGGGACACCGGTCCTCGAAGCGCTGGAAGAACCTGGCGATGTACTCCTTGCCGGTCAGCGGATCCATGGGATCGAGCGAGCCGGCAACGGTTTCCCGGTGAATGAACAGGATCTTCCATGCACCATCGGGCACATCCCACGCGAGATGCCCCTGCTGCATGAAACGTCCGAGGTCCGTCCGTGAATCGCTCACAAGCGTGTCACCATTCTGGCGGTAGGCCGCGGCGATCAGAGTCCCGTGTGGCGCCACCGTCGTGCACCGGATGCCTCCCTGCGCATGGATCTCCGTGCACGCGAGCTTCTCCCCCGCGAGTCCAGAATGCTCTCGGAGGATCTCATCGACATACCACCCCTGACCCGCGCGGCCGAGGGTATAGTCGCTCAGGCTGACCGACATCCCGCGTTTGCGTGCTTCGCCGAGAAACCACCGGAACAGATCCCACCACTCTTCGCTGAACAGGGGCGGCGCACTTTTCATCGTCCGTCCGTAGGAGAACCCGCCCGTGTCCGTGTGCGCGTAGTTCACCTGCAGACCGGTGACACCACGTCCCGCCAGCTGATCCATCTGCCAGGTCAGCCGTTCACGCGTGAGGGTATCTCCCAGCCACCAGTAGAAGGCCACATCGCCGTACCCGGGTGGGGGTTCTTTGAAGCCGCGGAGTATGTCGGTCGTGCCCGAGCGGTCGGGATAACCGGGAGGAGCGGGCCCGGCAACTCCGGTCCCCTCACCAACGAGGGAGCACGGCATGAGCGACAACAGTACGCACAGCAGCCAGGGTCTGAGCGCGCGGGAGAGAGCCGAAAACATTGCGTCCTCAAGGAATGATCGAATCATAGTATACGATGCCCGGCTTCGCTTGTCAAGGGTGCGACCGCAATGAGGGGGGCCTATGGACCACGGTTTGCCGGGCAGGTCACAGTGGGAGCATGGCACAGACACATCGGATGCGCGAAGAAGATAAGACGGCGGAGTGCCAGGAGCTGAGCTAGTACGACTTCAAGGAGTACCCGGTGATCTGGTCACCGCTGGTCGACATGGTCCTCCCCGCCTTGTCGATCCCGGAGAATTTGAACACCAGATGGGATGGATCGATCGTCGCGCCCTTATTCCCGTTGAGCAGGTCGAAGCTGCTGTTCTGATTGAGGAGGAAGAAGACGCGGGCCTGGTGTGTCGCGGGATCATAGGTGACCGAGAACGGCCGGTTCGGGATCGAGACTTCGTTCGGCCCCACGGGCATCATGTTGTTGTAGTACCCGCCCTTGCTATCGTGGGCCCGGGAGATATCCCAGTTTGCCGGGTTCATCACCGACGCGGCATCCATTTCGTTCGAGAACTGGATCGCCACGGCCACGCGCACGGTCGCCCCTGCCGTGGAGAGCTGGGACGGGTCCAGCATCCAGAGCGGCGTCCCTCCGCCGAGCTGGGAGTTGAAGCTGATATTGTCCGTCTCTTCGATATAGGAGATCTCGGGCTTCTCCATCAGGAACAGGAGATCGTTCGCCAGACCGAGGTCCTTGGAGATCAGGACATCCAGCTGGTCCTCTGCCTTTTCCATGTCGCCCATGGTCACGTAGGCCGCGCCGAGCTCGTAGTTCGCGGCGGCGAAATCCGGTTTCAGTTCCAGGGCGCGTTTGAGTTCCTTTGCGGCGGTCTCCGCATCCCCCATCTTGTTGTAGAGCACGCCCAGACTGTACGACACGTTCCCATCGCGGGGAGAGGTCTTCTGGACCTTCCGGAACTGCGCCTCGGCGTCTTTGTAACGGTCCGTCTCCGTGTACATCACGCCCAACGTGTAGTCCGCGATGGGGTCGGTCGGGTCGAGACTGGCCGACCGCTTGAATTGCTCCTCAGCCAGGCCGTACTGCTTGTCCCTCATGTACGCATTGCCAAGGTTGTTCCAGGCCTCGGTGGAGAGGTTGTCCAGTTGCACGACCTTTTTGAACTCGGCAATGGCCTCCGCCTGGCGTTCCTGGCTCTGGTAGATCTTGCCGAGGTACGTATGGGCGGTGGTGTTCTGGGCATCGAACGCCAAGGCGGTCTTGAAGGATCTGATGGCCAGTTCGTTGTCTCCGGCGGCCATTTTCTGCGCGGCGTTATAGATGGCATATTGCGCCACCTGAGCACGGCGCGATTCCACCGCATACGTTGCAGATGCAAAAGGATTTGAGGCTGCCACTGAATCCAGGACTCCCATGTCACTCCCTGCCGGTTCATATTCATTATCGGCACGGATCGGCCACTTTTTAGCCTGAATTATGGCGATTGGGGCGAAATTGAGGTACATCTTCGCAGGAATCAGGGCCGCGCCTCTGAGTCGGCACTCCACGGCAGGAGATGACAGACGGGTCCCCTGTATGCTAGAATATTGTTACGCAACAAGTCGTAACACCATGTCATGTAATGCGTTGACCGCAATTCCTCAAGCAGAATGGAATACAAGTCGGACAGGTGGACTTGCCCTTCATCGCAAGAACATGACGTCTTCAGGAGGGACCGAACCCGGGGAAGTAGAACGAAATGCACAGCCCCGGCTCTCGCCAGGGCTGTGTCGACATACGCGGAGATATCAGAGGATCACTTTGCCTGCTTCGCGATCACGAGGTTCACGATCTTGTCGTAGGTCGCTTGCGGGATGATGTTCTTTGTTACCAGGTCCGTCTTCACGCGGAACGGACGGTTCTTGATGATGGCCTTGCCATATGCCTCGCCGATGCCCGGCAGCGCCTTCAACTGATCCAGAGAGGCGCTGTTCAGATCGAGCAGTTCAGCGGCCTTGGTCTTTGCAGCATCCAGCTGCGTGGGTGCCTTCACAGCTTTTGTCTGTGCCTGCACCGTGCCGGCCGTCATGACAACACCGGCGATCACAATCAGGATCAGGGCAACACGTACTATCGTCTTCATGGGGTCTCCTTACCGTGTGAAGTGAACAACGCATCGATGGGATGAGCCAATGTACCGAATTCACCCATGAAATGCCAACCCTTCCGCCACACTCTGCCACATCAGGGTGCCGTATAAACATCCGCTGCCTCAAGCAACGCCTGCCGTGCACGCCGGTATTCTTCTACACGCGTCTCGTACTCATCGAAGGCCCGGACCACCATCCCGATGATCTCATCCGCCCGTCCGGGATCGCGGCGTTTCAGTTGCGCGAGAACCTCAGCATCCTCCATACCGATCCGGTGCGCCTCGAAGCGGTGACTCGAAAGCGGACCTTCCTTCACAGGGTACACGATATGCGAATCGCCGGCGGGGAGGTACTGCCCTTCCATATGGAAGCGCACCAACTCATCGAAGGGCCGCGGCGTATGGTGATTGAATCCCCAGTGCAGGTACCCCTGCAGGTCGTACTTCGCCAGTGCCCAACCGATGTACACCTGCCGGAGCCGTTCCATGTCGAGGAGCCGGTTGAGCCACGGGCCGCCGGGGGCGAGACACGTATAGACCCATACCCTGTCGCCCGCCGCCTTCCGCTTGTCGAAGAATGCACGGTTCGCCTGGTATTCGTGCACCTGCGGACACCAGATGTTCACGTCGCCGGCAACACTCATGGTGAGTGTTGCCTCCAGGATCCGGATAGACGGGGACATCTCCCGGAAGAGTGCCACGAGCTCCTTGTACCTGTCCAGGAACTCGTCCGTCGGCTCATCGAAGATCCCCTGTACCCAGTGCGCGTCCCACTTGTTTTCGTTCATCATCGCCACAACCCTGGTCCCCATCTCCCGGAGCATGTGCTTCCCCCGCTGCGACGTGGCATGCACCTCCAGCCCATCAGCAGATTTCACGCTGAGCAACATGTCGGTCGATCCGAACCAGTCCCGCCGTCCAACCAGCGGCGCGCCATGGATGATCGTCAGTCCTTCTGCCTGAAAGAGACGAATATACCTCTCAAGGCGCCCACGTTCGAACCCGACGACATTCCCCGTGCTGTCGAACGTGAAGTACTCTCCCCAGATGAACCAGAACGCGTTCTGCCGCCCTTTCGCCATCAGGCGTGCATACTGCGTGAGCATTGCCCAGAATGGTTCGCTCCATTTCTCCACGCCGTGGACAGCGCAGATGTTGTCCAGACTGTGCCAGTTGATGTACGCCGTCGCCGCGCGCTCCAATGGAGGCACGGCAACCCGGTGCACGGTAATAGGAACGCGCAGTGTCTTCACGGTCTTGCCACACCGGACCGTGATGGTGTACGCATGATCCCCGGCGCGCGCATCCGCCGGCACGGGGATCTCCAGCCGCAAGACCACGGTAGAAGAGTCTGCGGTCAACGGAAACGTGACGGCACGGAACGGATCATACACCCTGAACGGCGCGCGCCGCACCACGAACGGATTGATCTTGCCGCTGTACTTCTCCGTATTCCGGTCCAGCCCCGTATTCTCTGCCACCGGAACATCGATCATGCGGTACCACCGTTCCTGTCCGAGGCGCTGGCCCCGCGGTGCGCTGGCGACGACTCTGATCCGTTCGCGACCGGTGAGTCCGGTAAGCATCACATGCACTCCCGCAGTGGCATTGCGCGGGACATGGAGGGGCAGCCGGTCGGTCATCGCATCGGGCACTCTGTCGGGGAAGATCTCCAGCGCTTCGTCCACCAGGCCGATCTGTGCTCCCTTCGCAGCAGTGCCTCCCCCCCGTTGATCCGCGCCGGCCGATCCCCGGATGATCGTGGCGAGAATGACGATCGACACACACAGGACGAAGGAACGCATATGACCTCGTAGTGATTGATTGGTACGTATTCAGTGCGCTATCAGACTTTGCTCCGGACGCTCGATGTTCATCCCGACGGCCGTCCCCTTAAGTGTCATCGGCGAGGCTCCCAAGATACTCTCCCAGGGCGAAGAACTGGTCCTCCTGTGCAAGGAGCGCATCGCCCTTGAGGACCGCCTGTGCCGAACCCATGAGCCACACCGGGACACCCGCGATCGTGAATGGTTGTTTCCCGAGGACATCCGTGGCATCTGCACAGCGCGGTCTCCAGAGCTCCTTGAACATCGCGTTGTCCATCACGAATGCAAAACAGCGGGGAGCAGTTGCCTCCGCACGGGCCACGAATCGGGTGAGGTCTTCCGCGGCTGGCAACGCGGCTTTGTCCTTCTCCGTACCAATGCCCGGACTCCGGTTCAGATACGTGATCCCGATGCCGAGCCGGACAAGTTGATTCCGTTTCTTTTCCAGGAAGATCTGGCGGACCGGGTCCGTGATGTTCCCGCGCGCGTGGCCGTCCGCCATCGCCTTCCGCTCTTCCTTCGTGATGACTCGCCCCTTCGTTATGCCTCCCAGGTCCAGCAGCTCCCAGAACCGGTCGCGCGGGTGCAGGTGATGGAACTCCAGCGTAGGTGAGGGCTCCGTTGCGACCGCGCCGACAAAGAGCACGCGCAGTCCGTGCGGCCATATCTCATCGAACATCATACACCCTTCCAGTGGTACCAGACGTGCTGCAGCATTCATCCACAGCCCTGCACTACTCCATGAGAGGGACCGTCAGGGTGAACAGCGTCCCCCCTTTCCGCTCCGTTCGCAGGTCCGCGCCAAGCTGATCCACGAGGGTCTCGACAAGCCTCATGCCCATGGACGAGCGCGATCGCAGTTCATGATCCGGAGGCAGTCCTACCCCGTCGTCCCCGATCTGCACCTCGATGTGCCCTTCATCCGGCTGCCGGAGCCGCACCTGTATCGTACCATCGGGCCGGTTCTGGAACGCGTGCTTGAGCGCATTCGTGATGAGCTCATTCACGATGAGGCCGCACGGGATGGCGTGGTCGACAGAAACACGGATATGGTCGGTCGTACACTCCAGTGTCACTCCCGCCTGGCCATACGTCGACCGCAACTCCTGCGCGATCTTCGTCAGATGGTGCCCGAAGTCTATCTGCGCAAGGTCCGAGGAGGCATACAGCTGTTCGTGCACCAGGGCCATCGTCCGGACTCGGCGGTGACTTTCCACGAACGCATCACGCACTTCCATGCCCGTGTGGCGGGCGGCCTCCAACTCCAGAAGGCTGGAGATGATCTGGAGATTGTTCTTCACGCGGTGGTGGATCTCCTTCAACAGCACTTCCTTCTCCTGCAGCGAGCTCCGCATCTCGTTTTCGAGCTGTTTGCGCACCGTGATGTCCTCTTTCACGGCGATATAGTTCGTGACCTTCCCGGTCCCGTCCACCATGGGAGAGATCACGGCGAGTTCCCAATAGATCGACCCGTCCTTCCGTCTATTGCACAACTCTCCCCGCCAGTCATTCCCGGTCTTCAACTTCTGCCACAGTTCGGTGTATGTCGCGGCGGGCATCGTGCCGGATTTCAGGATCCGCGGGTTCTTGCCGAGCACCTCCCCGGCTGAGAATCCGGTGACCTCACAGAATTTCGGGTTCACATAGCTGATCGTGCCTTCGGTGTCGGTGACAATCACGGACACCGGACTCTGCTCCACGACGTGCGACAGTTTCTGCACCGCCTCCTCCGTGCGCTTTCGCTCGGTGATGTCACGGACCAGCGCAAAGTTGTATGGCCGCCCGGCATACTCGAAATAGTTCGCATGGATCTCCACCTCCAGGATGTCGCCCGTCCGGGTCAGATGGCGTCCTGCAAACGTCAGCGATCGCTTCGCTTTGAGTTCCTCCCAATGCGTGCGCCAGCGTGGTTCGGGGAATTCCGGATGGATGTCGTGGACGTCCATGCGGAGCATCTCCTCGGCGGTATACCCCAGCGACCGGCAGGCCTCCTTGTTGACGTACGCAAAGTGCCCATCGGCGTCGATGAGATAGGCGGATTCGTGGACGTTGTTCAGGGCAAAATTCAGGAGCGCGATCTCCTCCTCGCTCCGCTTGCGGACGCGTCGATCCTCGGCCTCGAGCAGTGCCCGACGGACGACCGGTCCGAGACGCGACAGTTTCTGCTTTGTCACATAGTCGGTGGCGCCTTTCGTCAGGCAATCGATCGCGGCATCCTCCCCCAGCGTTCCGGAGACCATGATGAGGGGGGTCTCTGGCGCGACTCGCAGGACGTGATCCAGCGCCTTCACGCCATCATAGGAGGGCAACTGATAGTCCGCAAAGATGACGTCCCAACCGCCGGCGTTCAACGCCGATTCGAAATCCATCCTATTGTCGACGCGCTGCAGCACGCAGGAGATCCCTTCAGCGTGGAGTCTCGCATCGACCAGTGCGGCATCCGCAGGATCGTCCTCAAGATGCAGGATACGTATAACGCCGCTCATGATGAAGCCCCTTCCGTGTGTATGTGGAGACCACTCTCGACCGTCCGTCAGCCGGCTCACCCGGCCATGAGAGGATCATCGGACGATCGGCAACGTGCGCGATGTGCCCATCGCTCTCCCCCCCATTCCCGATGATGTCCGGGCACGGACATACGCTTCCGCATACTGAACATCCGCCGCATATCCATGCACCAGCGCCATGGCCTCATACATCGGCCACCATTCCTCGGGATGTTGCGACACCTGTTGCGAAAGGGCGGTCTGTTTCAGCCGCAGAACCGAAGTGATATCTATATACTCCGTCGGTACAAAATGCGCGCTCTTCGTGTGGGGACTGTTCGAGGTCTCGTAAAAATACAGATCGAAGGTCGTGGACCGGTCATGGACCACGCGCCACGCCAGGAGCCCGGTCGCCTGATGGTCCGGATGCACATCCAGAGGCCAAGGGGCCACGACGACGGACGGATGGAGCCCCTCCAGGATATTCAGGAGGCGGTTCGTTGCGCTGGTATCGACCGCCAGAGAACCATCCATCCCTCCGAAGAACAGTACCTGCGCGCCGAGTACGGCGGCAGCGTTCCTGGCTTCTGCCTCTCGGATGGTTCGCGCTTCGGCAGGCGATCTCCCCCAGACCCCGAGTTCCCCGCCCGTCATGGTGAGAATGAACACGGTGTCACCCGCTGCTACGGCGTTGGCGATCAGGCCACCACAGGAGGCTTCGGCGTCATCGGGGTGGGGCGCAAGGACAACGAGCGTCCCGGCATGTCCGGTCGCCATCAGCAGCACGAGGCCCAGGAGTATGAAGCCGAGGATGATCGTCAGGGACCTCAATCCCAACGCGCTCTCCTCGCGTGCGCCGCTGGAAGCATCCATGTGCGGCATGCCTCCGGTCGGTCTGTCCGGCGCCGGCCGCCGCAGGTCTGCTCGTTGTGTCCTCATGGACGCGACGGGGTTTCGTTCAACAAGAGCCAGTAGAGCCCCAGGTGACTCACGGCGTCGGCAAATTGAGTGAAGTCCACCGGTTTGCGAACATACGAATTCACTCCGAAGGAGTATCCCTTCACGATGTCCTGCTCCTCCCGCGAGGAAGTCAGAATGACGACCGGCAGAAGCTTCGAGTGTTCGGCGGTTCGCAACGCGCGAAGCACCTCCAGTCCGTCCACTTTCGGAAGTTTCAGATCCAGGAGCACGACGGCGGGAAGCTCGGTGATGTCCCGTCCGGCGTACTTCCCCGTGCCCATGAGATACTCGAGTGCCTCCGCCCCGTCATGAACGACGGTGATCTCATTGGTGATCTTGCTCTTCTTCAGCGCCTGCAGCGTCAGCTCGATGTCGTCAAGATTGTCCTCAACAAGCAGAATCGTCTTTGGTTGCATGCTGTGTTCCCCTTATGGTAGTGTGAAATAGAACGTCGCCCCGGCCCCGATCCTGCCGGTAGCCCACACGGACCCGCCATGCTTATGGATGATCCGCTGTACCGTCGCCAACCCGATCCCGGTGCCCGGGAATTCGTCCATCGTGTGCAGACGTTGAAATGCGCCGAACAGCTTGTGCACATACTGCATGTCGAAGCCTGCCCCATTATCGCGCACGAAAAAGGCAGGACCTTCCGGCGTGTCCATCCGTCCGACCTCGATCTGCGCGTGCGTCACCTTCCCGGAATACTTCCATGCGTTATCGAGCAGGTTCTCCAGCACGACACGCAGGAGGCGGGGGTCGCCACTGGCCGCAAGATCATCGGCGATGGCGATCGTGCACCGGCGCCCGGGTGCTGCGTCGGTCAGGTCGCGCATCACCTCGCGGGCTATCTGACTCAGGTTCAGTGGCCGGAGAGAGAGACCCGCACGGCTCACCCGCGACAGGCCGAGCATCGCGTCAATGAGGTGGCCCATTCGTTGCGCGCCGGCGCGCACGCGCCGCAAATAGTCATTCCCCCTGGCATCGAAGTGGTCTGTGTATTGCTCGAGCAGCAGCTGGCTGAAGCCATCGATGCCCCGTAACGGCGCACGGAGGTCATGCGAGACGGAATAGGCAAAGGCTTCCAGCTCCTTGTTCGCGGTCTCCAGTTCCCGCGTTCGTTCCTTCACGCGTTGCTCGAGCACCTGGTTGAGCCTCCGGATCTCGAGTTCCGCATGCTTCCGATCGGTGATGTCCACGCTTGTCGACCGGCTCATCAGGAACGCACCGTGTTCATCGCGGATCACGGTAGCGCTCAACATGATCGGCAAGAGCGAGCGGTCCTTCCGGACCAGTTCCAACTCCTGATTCCTCACTTCGCCCTCGAGCTTGAACTTGGCGAACCCGTGCTCAAATTCCTGGCGCGCGGCGGGTTCAAGCAGATCCCCGAAATGCAATCGCCCGATGACCTCGTCACGGGTGTATCCCAGCCACTCAAGTTCCGTGTCATTGACCTGTACAATGACACCGTTCCCGTCGAGAGAATGGTACCCACAGGGCGCCCGATAATACAGGTCCTCGCTCTTGCCCAGAGCCACTTCGATGGCTCTCCGCTCCTCGATCTCCTTCGTCAGACGGGCATTGATCTTCTTCCTTTGTGTATACCCCCGGAAGATGGAGATCAGAAATCCGAGACCGAGCACAGCAACTGCGATCGCCAGCACGAGGATCTTCTGCTGCAGGGAAATGGTTTCTCCCTGCTTCTCCAGGGCACGGGACTGGTGTTCGATCGCGAGCCGTTGCTGCTCGATGGTTCCCCGTTGTTCGGCCAGGATCCGGTCTCCCTGTTCGATCTCGGCGCGTTGACGCCGCAATTCACCCTCGCGCCGTTCGATGATGGATGATTGGAGGCGGAGCGTATCCTGTTTGCGCGCGATGTCCGCGAGAACACGATCGAGCAACGATCGTTGAAGCGCGAGCTGAATGCGCTGACTATCGATGGCTGCACTCTGCATCGTAATGGCTCGTTGTTGCCGCGCCATCTCGACCCCACTTGTGCTGAGCGTCCGGTTGAGCTCTGCTTCGCGTTGGCGCAGCCCCTCGACCTGCTTCTGCAGGCCGCGCAGGCTCACCTGGGATTCACGATACAACGCAGCAACATCGATCTCGGTCCCACCCAGCAGCACGAGATCCGGCATCAGTGCAAGACCCTGATTCAGGATATTCGCCTTATTGATCTCGAAGCGCAGGGTGTGATCCGCTGTCTCCACAAAGTTGATCATCACCACCCGCCTGTCCGCGTACCGGTCGCATACGAGAAGA
Source organism: Bacteroidota bacterium (assembly GCA_030835135.1). Lineage (GTDB taxonomy): Bacteria > Bacteroidota > Ignavibacteria > UBA10030 > UBA6906 > JAGDMK01. The sequence goes on along the minus strand of JAUQWO010000052.1, from coordinate 20,217 downwards.
ACGGGCTTGCCTTCGATCCTGTCAAAAACGTCGATCACCGACTCCTGCCTGTCGTGTCCTACAAAGACAACCTGAACATTGTCCACCGACGTGAGGCGGGGCTCCGCCGTGATGCGCACCGGATGGTTGCGCATGGTCTTTGATCTGAACATCCTCGTGACCGTTTCGACAAGCGTGCTATTCGCTGTGATGAGTTTCACGGTGAACACGTCGAGGTGGTCTTCATCCGGCCACGCGACGTTCCGTCCGAAATTCAGCAGATACGCCGCCATGACCTCCTCCCGTGTCGGCGTCTGACTCTGAGCCTCGCTGGCACGCAGACGGGCTCCCATGGGCCCCGCTCCGGCCGGACCTGCTTGCTTCGCGGCGAGAACGGCCAGCGACCGCACCGGGTTGGCCGGATGCACTCCGGCCCCCAACAGATGACCCGGCCGGTCTCCTGCAGGATACTCCGCGGCACTGCATGATCCGGAGAGCAGAGCCAGCACCGACCAGACCACGCATCGGGCCGTGCCCCGGCCCCATGCACCTCGCACTGCCATATGCATCATTCCCCTTTTCAGAATACTGCGTTCAGACCGACCAGGACTTCCCGCGGACGGCTGCGCGTGCTCTGCGATGGTCGATACGTAACATCACCGATGTTCTTCCCCATGATGTCGGCACGAACCTTGGTTCCCTGCCACGTCCACGAATACCCGATGGTGACACTGAACAGCGCATACGACTGTCGCGAATCCGGGGGTGCGTCGGGCAGAAGCGTCTGATCCAGGACCAGATTCACCCCGGCGGCAAGACTCAGCCCCTTCAACGGACCGTCACCAACTCCGTAACGGGTCCAGATATTCCCCAGATGGGGCGCACTCATTTGGAGCGGCGCGCCATGAAAGCGACGTACATTCTTGTAATTGAGCTGTCCTGCCTTATCAAGTCCGGCGGGGTCCAGCGCCAGAATGGCGTCATCGTTACTGCTGAACGCAGTGATCCGCGAGTCCATGTAGCTGTAGCTGAGATATGTCTGCCACCGGGCATCCAGCGAAAGGGTGAGATCGAATTCAACACCCGTGGCGCGTTGCTCCCCACTCTGGACATTGTAAATGGTCACCGACCCGTCAGCATTGGTGATCGCCAGGTCATTGATGATATTGCGGTTCCGAATGTCAAAGAGCGTGATCGTGCCCGTGGCGAAGCCATTGAACATGTCAAACTTGCATCCCAGGTCGTACCCCCGCCCCCTGGTTGGCGCGGCAAGCCCGGTTGTGCTGTCGGGATTCAGCAACGCCTGGGTGCTGGGCACGAAAGACTCCGCAAACGACGCGAACAGCGCGACGGCGTGCGAAGGATGCCACAAGATACCGACCTGGGGGGTGGCCACCTCCGTGCTGATCTGAGGAAGCGATTGAGTCCCGACCCGGTCGGCAAGGCTGCTGTGCGTGGACGTCAGTCGCCCTCCGGCAAGGATGAGCAGCCGGTCAGCGAACAGGCCGACCGTGGTGCCCGCCCACGCCGCCCGATCGGTCCAATATGTTGATCGATCCGCCCGGTTCGCAGTGAGCACTCCGATCGGCACCGTCGCTTCACGGTCCCACGTTGATGCGTCGCCAAGGTCCCACAGGGGCAACGGAGACGCAGTAGGATCGTTTCCCAACCGCGGATCGTTCGGAGCCTGCGCCGCCCACGTATCGAACACCCGGTCGATATACTGCGCACCCAGAAGGAGTCGGACGCTTACGTCGCCGAGGTGGTACTTGCCCAGTGCCTGAACTTCCCAGGTATCACCCCGATTGGTGTAGACCTGCTTTCTGACCCTTCGGCCCTGGACCACCGTGTGATTGTTCGCCATCCCAAGATTGCCGGTGAAGAGCATATCCGTCGAGAACTCCGCATGCGAATAGCCCGCGCGCACACTCCAATTGGAGGTCACACTGATGTCGATCCAGGCCGTGAGGCCATCCGTCGCACTGCGCCGGTAGTCGTAGTGCGACATGCTGTTCCAATCATCAGGGAGTCCCGGGACGTCCACGCCCGAACGGTTGGGATCTGCGGCACTCGGCAGGACGCCTGAGTGTGTATTGTATCCCGGCTTTTGCATGACCTGCGGTGTCTCATTCTTGCGGAACCGCTCATACCTGACCGAGACCCCGACTCCCTCCGTTGGGAACCAGCGGAGGGACGGCGCGATATCCCATGAATGACCATCGTACGGTCTCCAGTAGCGAATGTCCTGATCGAAGGATCCCGCCACTCTGAACAGAAGAGCATCGGTGATGGGTCCTGTTGCATCGGCTTCCATCCGGTATTCACCGTAGGACCCCACGCGGAGATCGGCCGACACGAATGGCCGTTCCTCCGGCGTCTTCGAGATGATGTTGATGACGCCACCGGGAGCCAGCTGGCCATACAGGAACGATGCCGGTCCCTTCACCACCTCCACGCGGGCAATGTTCGTGAAATCAACGATCGATGGACCATGAAAACCGTCCCGCAGGAGATGGATATTGCCCCCGGACAATGAACCCACCGCAAAACCGCGGATCGCGACATTCGCATTCCCTTCATTGAAGTCATTGCTCCGGTAGGTCACGCCGGGAGCAAACCGGGCCACATCCCAGATCATCGTAGCCTTCTGGTCACTGATGAACTGACCGGTAAAAGCCTGTATCGCGAACGGGAGATCCTGGATCTGGACATCGATGCGCGAACCGGAGACTGCGTTCGAGGGAAGATATCCCCGATCTCCTCCGGTGGAAACATCGAAGGGCGAAAGACGGATCGCGGAGAGTTCACGGAGATCCAGGTCTCCCAGTTCCCTCTTCCTTCCCGTGACCGATGGTGTGTCGGCAATGGACACAGTGGTGCTGAGAACAGAGTCCACCTGTCGGTGCCGGGTGGAGAACGCCGGAGCACACAGGGGATCATCCGGACACCACGCCCCGGATCCCATCACCGGCACAACGAAGAGCAGCGACGTCACCGCAATGCACCGTGTCGATGCATGGGACGGTGCCCTTCTCCTTTCGCACAGATGACCAGCGGACATCTCTGACACCTTTAGGGAAGTGTGAACGCGAACGTCGCGCCCTTCTCCACGGCGCCAACAGCGGAAACGCTGCCGCCGTGACGATGGATGATACGTTGCACTGTGGCCAGACCGATCCCCGTCCCCGGGAACTCCGCAAGGCTGTGCAGCCGCTGGAATGCCCCGAAGAGTTTCTCGACATACTGCATCTCAAACCCGGCCCCATCATCCCGCACAAAGATCTCCCGTTTCCCGTCGTGCTCCATTGCCCCGAACTCGATGAGCGCGGACGGGTGCCGGCTCGTGTACTTCCATGCATTCCCCAGGAGGTTCTCCAGAACGATCGTGAGGAGTCTCCCGTCGCCCCGCACGACCACATTCTTTTCGATCCGCAGCGTGACGCGTCTCCCGGGCTCCTGCTTCTTGAGATCCTCGCCGATCCGCGCTGCGATCACGCTGAGATCGATGGTCTGGATCGCCATGTCGCTCCTGCTGATGCGCGACAGGGAGAGGAGGTCGTCGATGAGTTGTCCCATGCGCTGGGCACCCAGACGGACCCGGGCAAGATAGTCTTTCCCCTGATGATTCAACACACCCGCATGCTCATCGAGCAGGAGCTGGCTGAAGCCATCGATCGCGCGCAACGGCGCCCGGAGGTCATGCGACACCGAATACGCGAATGCCTCGAGCTCCTTGTTCGCGGTCTCCAGTTCCGCGGTCCGATGAGCAACGCGACGCTCCAGATCCTGGTTCAGCCGAAGGATCTCCGCCTCCGCCAGCTTTCTCCGGGTCACGTCATGAACGAAACCATACCAGATGATGCCGCCATCCGGATGCGGACGCGGATTGGTGGTTCCTTCCAGCCACAATTCTCCGCGGTCGGGATGGATCACGCGGTACTCGCACCGCCATGGCGTCATCGTCCGGCCTGATTCCCGGATCGATTCAATGACCCGTGCTGCATCATCAGGGTGGGTCCTCTCAAGGAGAGGCGTGGCATCGTCGATGACGTCCTCCGGTCGCAGGCCGAACAACTGTCCGATCTGGGGGGAGGTGTACGGCATGCACGTCGTGCCATCCGGCCGAAGGTAGAACGTGCCGATCAGCCCCGGGGACGACTGTGCCATATTCCGCAATTCCGCATCCCGCGCCGCCAGGTCCCTCTCCGCGCGTATGCGGTCGGTGATATCCAGGAGCGACCCCAGGACATGCGCTTCCCCGCCGATCGTGATCATCCGGGCGGACGTCAGGACCGTGCGTTCCTCGCCGGGTCGTGGCGTCAGCCTGAGTTCAAAGTTCTCGATGGCCCCACGCGCGGCAAGCTCCGCCGCGAGACGACCCAGATCCTCAGGATCGGAATACATGTTCAAGTCTGCGGGAGTATGACCGAGGATCTCTTCCTTGCTGCGACCGAGCATACGTGTGAACACTTCATTGACATCCGTGATGACACCATCCGATGCCCTGCTGATCGCGCATCCCACCGGACTCAGATGAAATGCGGCGGAGAATCGTTCTTCGCTGGCATGCAGATCCTGCTCGGCGTCGAAACGGGCAACCGCGATCGCGAACATAGTGCTCACGCGAGTTATCACAGCGATGTCCGCATCGGTGTAGTCCCGCTGCGCATTGGACAGTGCCACTTCTCCGACGAGACGGGTACCGAAGAGCGCAGGCGCGGCCAGGAAACGCCTGAGCGGAATATGACCGGAGGGAGTTCCCTCCGACGCGGGATGGTCCGCTGGTGCGTTCGTGTAGAATGCCGCACGGGTGTTCAGCGCGTACCCCCAGAGCCCGCCGTACCGCCCATCGGCACCCATCGGGAACGCGATCTTGCGATGTTCGCCCGTGAGCAGGCACGACCCCTTCATCATCTCCGTCAGCGTGTGCCCAACATTTTCTCCCGTCTTGGGGTCGATGGTGGAGACGAAGCCATGTTCGCTTCCTGTCAGGGCCAGGGCATATTTCAGCGTGACCTCGGCGAAGGACCTGACGCTCCCCGATTCCGCCACCAGGTGTTCGGCGAGTCCCGTCATGGCCATGTTGATATCAAGCTCACGCCGGAGTTCCTCTTCCGCCTTCCGTCGTTCTCCCTGCCCCCGCAGCGATGCGATCCCATACGCGAGGTCGGCGGCAAGGTCCTCCAGGAGACGCACTTCATCGTCGGTGAATGCTCCCTGCCGTTCTGAAAAGACCGTGAAGGCGCCAAACACCTTGCCCTCCACATTCCGCAGCGGCAGGGCAAGGCTGGAGTGGAAGCCCCGGGCAAGAGCGGCTTCCCTCCAGGGGCTCACCAGGGGATCCGTGCCGAAGTCCTGCACGCAGACATTCCTCCCCGTGCGGATCGCGGTTCCACACGGTCCATGGCCACGCTCGGCGTCGGCCCAGGTGATGTCGGCAGCGGCAAGATAGCCTTCGTCCATGCCTGCGCTCGCGACGGGTCTCACCGTCCTCCCTTCATCCTGTACGGCATAGCCGACCCAGGCCATCCGGTATCCGGCTTCATCACAGACGATGCGGCACACGTCGTTGAGAAGCGTTTCCTCGTCCATCGCCCGGAGAAGGGTCTTGTTGCAGCTGCTGATGGCACGGAGTTCGCGGTTGATGAGTTGGAGCGAGCTGGCGGCGGTCTGCTGGTCACGGAGGAGCCGGATCCTGTCCATTGCCACGGCGAGGTGACTCGCGAGCGCGACAAGGAATTCTCGTTCGATCGCTGATGGAACACGGACTCCTTCTTCCCCGAATGTCCCAACACCAACGCTCCCCATGTATTTTCCCAGAAGCACGATCGGAACGTTGACGATCGTAATGTTGCCCAGGAAGGCAACGATGTCCTTGTTCGTCCGGGGATCGGTCCGTGCATCCTCGACCACAACGATCTCCGGCGATGCGGCGATCTCCTCAAGCATGCGGTCACCCTTGATGGTGAGGACCGCAACACCCTGCGCGGAGAGGATCGTATCCGCCAGCCACCCGCGAGCGAAGAGTGCCGTTGCATGCTCTCCGTCGGGATTGAACAAATAGACCCACAGGTTCTTGTACCCCAGCACCTCGGTGGCCGCGGCCTGCGCCGCATCCAATGCTTCCTGATCGGCAGCGGCGCCCTCCAGCCGACGGGACAGACGGAGCAACGCCTGCGTGTGCCGTTCGCGCTCGCGGAGTTGCTGCTCCGCACGCCGCCGGTCGGAAATATCATAGACGGTCGATCGGCTCATCACGAAGGCGCCATCCGGATCATAGACGGCGACCGCGCTCACGAGAACATTGAGCGTGGCGCCTTCCTTACTGACGAGTTCGAATTCCAGGTCCTTCACCCACCCCTGCCGCCGGAAGACCGGGAATGTTTCGCCGAAGAGTTGACGACCGGCGGGGGTGACGACGTCCGAGAAGCGCTTGATCCCGACGACTTCCTCCCGCCGGTACCCCAGCCACTCCAGCTCGGTGTCGTTGATCTGTAAGAACGTCCCATCGCCCGCGAGCGAATGGTAGCCACACGGAGCGCGATTGTAGAGTTCGTGTACCTCCCGGCTCCTACTCTCCAATGCGATCTCCGCCTGCTTCCGCGGGGTGACATCCATGAACGCAACGAGAACCTCCCGCGTCGCACCGTGCTCATCCGCTACCCGATCCGCATTCACGAGCACCCAGACCACATCCGATCCATCCGCCCGCTGAATACCGTACACCCTGTTCCGGAGCGGCTGATGGTTCGCGAGGACGCAGTTCACGGGATATGCATCCGCGGATAGTCGGGCGCCGTCCTCCCCGATGAAATGCCACGCAGGGTGCCCGGCAGACCGTCCCAGGATCTGTTCCCCGTCGATCCCAAGCAGACGCTGCGCCATGGGGTTGGCTTTCAGTACGCGCCCGTCCGGGCCGTGCAGAATGACCGCCGCATGGACATTCAGGAGCAGCGAGCGCGATTCTTCCTCGCTCCGGCGCAATGCCGCCTCGTGTTCGTCCAGACTGTCGAGCATCGCATTGAATTCCCGCGCAAGGATGCTCACTTCATCCGTCCCTCCCGCAGGTGCCCGCGCGGTGGATGATCCCGACCGGACCTCATGGACGGTCTGCTGGAGTCGATACAATTGACGCGTGACACGATGCCCCATGACCCATGCCACGATGGATCCCACAATGATGGCGCCGAGGGCATACCACGCGCCGGTCCTCGCCAGGTCCAGCACACGCGCCCAGGCACTTGAGGTCCCGATCCCCACCCGCGCCCAACCGACATGCTGCGACCCGAGCATGCACGGGACGGCGACGTCCACCAGCGACGACGACCCACGAAATTGCGTCTCCTCCGGCACGCCGGGAAGATCGATCAGAAACAGTCCCCGCTTTGACCGATCGGTATGTGCGAGAACTCTCCCCTCGTCGTCGGACAGAAGAGCGAAGCTGACCTCCGGGTATCGCCTCTGGGCCTCGACAAGTTCCTGGAGTCCGGCGAGGTCATGCGACGCGATCCAGCCTGCCGACGATGCGGCCAGTGACTGGCTCATTGCCTTTGCTTCTGCAACCTGGTTCTCGAGGAGGAGGGCTCTCTGTCGCTGCGCGACATCCACGACGAACAGCGACATGAGGGTGGCATTCACGAGCGCGACGCTCAGGATCAGCCGCCCCCGGAGCGTCCCGAAGATGATATGCCGGATCCTGCGCGCCGTCATCGGGGGTCGACCTTTCTCACGTCGCGTTCAAACCGCTCCACAAAGCGGCGCACGATCTCGTACGTACTATCGGAGGCTTCATGAAACCTGGCTGTCTCCATACCGCCGAGGATCGCACGCCCTTCAGCGCTCAGATGCAGCCGGACGAGCTCCGCCCGCACGCTGTCCCGCAGCGATCCCGGGACATCATCCCGGACCATGACGGCATTATTGATCAGCGATTCCGTTTCCCAGATCACCTCAAGGCTGTCCGCCTCCTCAGGGTGATCACGCTGGAATGATCGCCAGGGTGGCGGCCACGTCGCACCCGCGGCCGCGGTACCCAGATACACATTCATGATCGAAGATTCCTGGGAGCCAACATAGACGTTGCTCACATCGTCGCGCACATTCAGCCCGTGGCGATGGAGAAAGTACTGCGGCATGACGCACGCCGCAAGTGCCGTCGGGGATGGATAGCAGAGGGTCTTTCCTCGCAGGTCCGACGGAGCACGGATCCCGCTCCCTTTCCGCACGATCCAGAGTCCCTTGAAGTCCGACGCATCGCCTGCCATCGCGATCACGTGGTACCCATGGTGCATTGCCTGAAGCGCCTGCCACGGATTGGGGATGATCACGTCAGGGAGACGCTGTGCTATCTTCTGCTCGAACGCCGCGTAGTCCCGGGAAGCTTCCAGGGTGAACTGCCTTCCAGGAAGGTGCCTACTGAGGTATGCCAGGAGGGGCTGATATGCCTGGCTCAGCCGGCTGGGATTGTGCAGCGGGTGGATAGCGACACGGTATTCACGTGCGCCGTCGAGGAGGGGTACAGTTGCATACCGCGGTCCACTCTCGTCAGGATCACGTGCGCAACCACTGATGGACGTTAACGCAGCCAACAGCATGAGGGCACATTGTCGCAGGGGCATTTCCATGCGCCGTCTCCCAGGACAATCGAACGTCCACCCCCTCCCCGAGGGGGCATCAGATACTAAGACCGGATATTCTCCTGGAATGGCTTCCTCTCGCTCGTTCCGGGGGAGTTGCCATCCTGATAGTACGTCGGGATTCTTACATTGTCAATATCGCGCTGCGTGGATTGGCGGGTATTCTAGATCTGTTCGGCGTGAGGAGATTTGCCACTTCCACTCTCCCCGGGTATGCAGATCAGCATCGACGACCGTCCTCCGCGAATGCCGGGCACGGGAGACGAGGTCCCCCGGGGTTGAGGTCCGTCATCTGTGCGCAAGCCCGGGGCAACTCCCTTCTCCAGGGCTCAGGTAGTTCGGACGCATCGCCCAACAAGCGAGCGGGCCCCGGGTATACAACCCCGGAGCCCGCTTCCACTCCCTATGGCCCGGCGGAGGACCCGTCCGGGCGCACAACCTCATTCGAAGACCGGTGCCTAGCGTGCGTGCGAGGATGCCGGTCCTTTCGGGAGGGCCATCTCTGAATAGCGGTCCGGTGCCGCTGCGAATTCGGGGTACGCGGACATGCCATGCTCCCCGATGTCCAGGCCTTCGAGTTCCTCTTCAGCCGTGACGCGGACGCCGACGGTTATCTTGATGAGATACCAGCCGACGAGGGAAACAAGGAACGCGAAGACCGCGACCACGCCGATGCCGATGAGCTGCGACACGAGCAACGATGTGCCGCCGCCGAAGAACAGGCCGTCGCCGGTCGTGTTGGGCATGAACCGGCCTTCGGAGAACAACCCCACGGCCAACGTTCCGAAGACGCCATTGGCGAGATGGACCGAGAGTGCCCCGACCGGATCGTCCAGCTTCCAGCGGTCGAACGCGAGGACGGCGAACACGACCAGTGCGCCTGCGATCGTGCCGATGATCAGCGAACTGCCCACGCTCACGTAGGCGCAGCCGGCGGTCACGGCGACGAGGCCCGCGAGACATCCGTTGATGGTCATGCTCAGGTCGGGCTTGCCCAGCATCAGCCACGCCACGATGGTTGAACTCAGCAGGCCGGCTGCGGCGGCGCTGTTCGTCGTGACCGCGATGCGTGAGATCGCTTCCGGATCGAGAGCCATCGTGCTGCCGGGATTGAAGCCGAACCAACCGAGCCACAGAACAAAGACGCCGATCGTGGCGAGGGGCATACTGTGCCCCGGGATGGGGTGGACCTTGCCGCCACGGAACTTCCCGATGCGCGGGCCGAGCACGATCACTCCGGCGAGGGCAGCCCAGCCGCCGACGGAATGGACGACGGTGGATCCGGCAAAATCCCAGAACCCGAGCGATGCGAGCCAGCCGCCGCCCCAGATCCAGTGGCCGGAGATCGGGTAGATCACGGCGACGAGGATGAAGGAGAAGAGAATGAACGAGAGGTATTTCACGCGTTCCGCGACCGCTCCCGACACGATCGTGGCGGCGGTTCCTGCGAAAACGAGTTGAAAGAAGAATTTCGCGAGGAGCGGCACCGTGGCCCAGCTGAGGGCGCCATACACACCCTGATAGGCGTCACCGGTGGCCGGACTGTTGTCCGCCCCCGAAAGTCCGAAGAGGCCCTCCCATCCGATGAACCCGTTGCCATTCCCGAACATCAGACCCCACCCGACCACCCAGAATGCGATCGATGAGACGGCGAACACGATGAAGTTCTTGGAAAGGATGTTCACGGTGTTCTTCATGCGGGCCATGCCGGATTCGACCATGGCAAAGCCGAGGTTCATGAAGAACACGAGCATCGCGGTGACAAGGACCCAGAGTGTATCAAAGAGAACTTTGTTATCCATGCGAACTCCTGCGGTGAGGTGAATGGTTGTCAATGATCCCGGGATGTCTAGAAGCTGACCACGGCGCCCAGCGCGATCGTGCTCTGGTGATCGAGCGGGGCTCCCCCGTCAGCCTGGGTGTAGACGGGCACGGTGGACCAATCGTGCCGGAATTCCGCGCGAAGGAGCAGGCCGCCGAGCAGCAGGTGCTCGAACGTTGCGGTCAGCTCCCCGAGTCGCATCGCGGTCCCGGTCGTTGCGCCATCGGTGTCGTCATAGATCTCGGAACGCACGGCAAGGGCAGTGGCGTCCGAGAAGGCGTACCGCCCGTAGAGCGCCACACCCTTCCATGTGACGGAGGTGCCGGCGAATGATTCCGTGCCGTAATCTCCATTGATGGCGAAGGACACTGTGGCAGTGGGGCGGTACACCAGCGTCAGATCGATGACGTTGCGCATCCCCGCGTTGGCGGAGTCCGGCTGCTCGTTGCCACCGATCCACGCAGCGATCACGGTGAGTTGCTCCGAGGGGGTCATAAAGATGCTCGCTCCCACGGTCTTTGCATCATTGTTGTCTTCGAGGTTGTTCCAGCCATTCGAGAGATACCCTGAGAGCGTCACGCTCGGAAGGATCGGATACGCCGCGCGCACGCCGAAGTGGTAGTATGGGATCGCCCAGGAGAAGAGGAAGGAGCGGCTGTAATTCCAGTTATCGCGCGACTCGATCACTTCATAGCCCATATGGGTGACGAATTTCCCCATGTCGACGGTCAGCCCCGCCCCGAGCGGGAGTACGGCCGTCACATATGCCTGCTGGACCATGGCAAGGGTGCGTGAAGAGGTCCCTTGCACAACGTCATTGGCGCTTCCGAAATCCGCGTCGATCCGAAAGCCGATCGGCGAGGCGGTCTTCTGGAAGACGATCTCCGCAAGACTCACGTCGAACCGGTTCTGCACCATATCGAAGTTCCGGTATGCATTCGCGTTGCCGGCGGGTGTGGCCAGGTTCTTGCTATAGTAGACGTCGACGAAGCCGGTGGTGGTAACGGCAGGTGGCACGGCCTGCTCCTGCGCTGCAAGGTCGGCAGAGAATGCGACCAACGAGAACCCGATCCCCCAGGCGTAACTCCTGAAGCGCTTCACACGATGCATGGTCTCTCCTTCGTGCCGGCAGCATCCCGGCGTGCAATGTGGTATGATGGCTGTGGATGTCCGCCCGCTTAGAGGGCACTCTCACCGACCTCTTCGGTGCGGACCCGGATCGCTTCGTCAATGGTGCTCACGAACACCTTGCCATCGCCGATGTTGCCGGTCTTCGCCGCCTTGAGGATCGCCGCGATCGCTCCATCAAGAAGCCGTTCCGCGACAACGACCTCCACTTTGATCTTCGGCAGGAAATCGATCTGGTACTCCGACCCGCGGTACACTTCGGTGTGCCCTTTCTGTCGCCCCATCCCACGCACCTCGATGATGGTCATCCCCCGCACGCCGAGGTCGACCAATGCCTCACGGACCTCCTCCACCTTGTGAGGCCGGATAATTGCTTCGATCTTCTTCATCGCACCTCCATGCATGAATGAAAGTGAATCGTTGTGTCCCGATCCGCTGCGCTCGCCCATGTCCTGGACCGGGAGGCGGACGACACCGGGCCAGGGACTTCAATCACCCGTTGCCCGCGACCATGCGGCCCGTCGGAGCGAAGCCTTAGTCGCTTAGGCCGGTGAAATACCGCGCCTTACTCTCTTAGGCCGTGGACGCGTGTGCTTTACGAATATAAGGTCTCGGGGGGCTCGTGTCAAGTCTTTTCTCGCTGAATTGACAACCAAGCCGCAGCCCCTGCCCATTGACCGGAAAACCCGCATTGCCGGGCATGACATTCCCGGGTGGACCGGGGGGCGGACACATGTTCAATCCAGCGAAGACGGACAGTCCAGGCGCGAAGGACGCCGTGACGGAGGGAGGACACATGACGAATGATCGGGGAAAGAATTCAGGGATGAGATGATCCTACAGCGATCCGCACCACACGGATGCTATGGAAAGGGCTCCGGATCGATCCGGAGCCCTTTGGCATATCCACGCACAGACGGGAACATGATGCCCCCCGTCCGCGCATGGCTTATGATGCGCACGCTCACCGCACGAGAAGCATCTTCTTCAAGGACGTGTATGCACCCGCTCTCAGTGCGTAGAAATACGCACCGCTTGCGAGCTGCGCTCCATCGAACGGCACGGTATAGGTGCCGGCACTCATGGGACCGGCGGCAAGCACGGCGATCTCCCGCCCAAGCACGTCATACACCGCCAACCGGACGTCCGCGGACACCGGCAGAGCGAAGGTGATCTGCGTGACCGGGTTGAATGGGTTCGGGAAATTCTGGTCCAATGCGTATGTGGTGGGGAGCGCCGCCTTCCCGTTCACCGCCGTCGTGGTCACATCGACTTCCACCGGCTCCGAGAAATGCTCGGTGCCGTTCAGGTCGATCTGCTTCAACCGGTAGACCCAGCGCCCCGCGTGCACCGTGCTGTCCACCACACTGTACGTGTACGGCAGCAGTGTCGTCCCATGGCCCGGAACAAATGCTCCCGCAACCGCGGTGAACACATGCGCGGCACGTACGGTATCCCGCTCGAGCTGGAAGCCGAAGTTCTCGATCTCCGACGCGGTCTCCCACCGCAACGTCACGCCGTCCATGCCCGGGACTGCGCTGAAGGCGGTCAACTGCACCGGAAGAGGGTTCGTGTTCTTCAGGACGACGCGGGCCATGATATCGTAGAGCGTCAGCTTCGTGAACGAGGTCCCATTGCTCGAATAATAGCTCGATCCCGTGATCGGACCCGTGAGATCGATCGGGAGCACGTTCCCGCCGGAGATCCTGTCGAACCGGAGGCGGACGTACACCGGGACGCCCGCGGTCACGTCCACGCCGGGAGAGAAATTGAGTGCCACGAATTTATCCACCACATCCGAAGCGCCCGACACCGGCGTGCTGATGGACCCGGACAGCGTGCTGCCCGTGAGCGTCGAGAAGACCTCGGCGGTGATGTTGCTGTGGCGGTTCGCGAAGCTCAGCACCCGGACGCCCAGCAGCTTGCCGGATTCGGTGGGGACCACCTTCAGCAGGCCATAGCCCGTATTCGTTGACGGATTGCCATAGCTGTAGCCGGAGGCCTGCCGGAAGAACTGTTGCGAACTGCCGTAGTACGTCGGGAGCGCCACATCCGCGGTCATGGTCGCCGCCGATGCGGAGATGCCGGTGATCTCCACACCGGTCGGACTCCCGTCCCACAGGTGCGTGTTCGGCGTCGAACTGCCGGTCAGCGCAGTGTTCGAGGAGGCTCCGGGATACGGATCGCCGCTGTCGCCGTTGTTCACCCCGTTCGCAAGGTCCTCGTCACCGTCCGCTTCATAGATCTTGATGCCGAGATGCGTGTTCGTGACGTTGATATCATTCGATGCCGGCCAGATGTCCGCCAGGTTCCGGTCGACATGGTACATGAGCAATCCCGAGCCTCGGAGGTTTGCATCGAAGCCGGTCTTCTGGCGGTTCTCGACCAGGATGTACTCATCAGACCGGTTCTCATCCAGCCATATCTTGTAGATCACGGGATCCGTTTCCACGGCGGGAACGCTGATCGTCCCGTTTGCCTGCACTTCGGTCGGCGTGACGAAGCCCAGCAGGGCCTTGCAGTACGCCGACATGTGCACCGGACGCTCCGGATCGCTGTTCGCACCCCAGCTGCCACCGGCCATCAGACAGTACGCACCCGCGCCATTGGATTCACCGTTCGTTGCGTAGTCCACATCATACGTGTCGGGCAGGCCGAGCATGTGGCCGTACTCATGGCAGAACACGCCGATGTCGACATGGCCGCCGTCGTAGAGCTCCGGCATCGTTATGTAGCTCGCAACGCCCACGCCATCGTAGGTGCGTGCGTACGGAGCGGTCAGGCTGCCGGCATGCGACCATATGTAGTCGGGATTGCCGCCTTCTTCAGCACCGGGACCTGCGTGGATCATGATCAGTCCATCCACTTCCCCATCACCGTCGTTATCGTAGACCGAGAAATCCACGCCGTTCGCCTCGGCCGCATCGATGCACTGCGCCACGAGTTCCTTCGTGTGCGCGGACGCATCCGGATCGCCGTCTGCATAATAGATGGCGTCGTGTGCGGCGGTGATCCATTCCTGATAGTCCGCCTGAATGGAGAGCGTCCCGTACGATGCCTCCTCGTAGTACTTGCTCATCCCTCCGACACCGCTGTGCCAGGTGTCGTCGTTGATCATCGCCTGATAGCTCGCCGCCGTCTGTGTGGAGGCCATGTCGGGATACTTGACACAAAGGACCAGCACACGTTTCACCGTCGCCTGCGTGGCCGAGACCTTCGGCAGCGCACCCACCTGCCGGTCTGCCAGAGCGCCGCGAACGATCATCGGGCGGGTCCGGAGCTGTTCCCGGACCACGTCGCGGGATTCGCGCAGGTGCTTCGTGATGCGCATCGTTGCCGCGTCCGACACCGAGGGGCTGGCACCGCGTACGCGCACGGTCGTGGCGGCGAATTTGCCGTCCGCGCCCAGTGCCGCAAAGTACCAGAACCTGTCGGCACCCTTCACAACGACATAGCCATCCGGGGTCTCGTTGAAATGATAGCGCTCATCCCCGTAGGAGATCACGGTGAATGTGGTGCCATCGGGTTGCGCAACGAGGGTAGGCGTGCGCTTCGCGGGCATGGCGAACAGCGTGGTGCTGCACAGCAGAAGGAACAACAGACGCTTCATGGGATGCTCCTGAACGTGGAGAGAATGGTCGGCCGCCGGACCGCGCGTGATGCCGGTGGCGATCGGGCACGTCAGGACATGATCCGTGTCGTGGGTGTTCGCAGGTGAAACCACACGACGGTGATACATGCTGGCGGGCACGCAGCCGCAGGCGATGGGATGTGGAACGGCGCCGTAGAAAGAACAGGGATGTCACACGGCCCGGGACGATCCCGGCCGCCTCACCGTCAGCACAGATGGGGGGTATGGCAGAACAACATCGGATTGAACCACGGAGGCCCGGACATTGCGGACAGGTGACCGAATGGACTCGCGCTATGTCTCCCCTGGCAGCACCTCACCTACAGTGCGGAACCGTGGTCCCCGGGTTCCGCGCTAAACCTTAATATACTTATCACCTCGCCAAGATTCAAGGATTCTCGCCGCGTTTCTCTGCATTTCCCGCGGAGCAACGGTCCATGCGTGAAGCGGACCCGGGAGGGATCAACGGACTGCGGGGAACGCCATCGTAAAGGTTGTTCCCTTTTCGACGATACTCTCTACGGTGATCGTGCCATGCAGCGCATGGACGACCGTCGAGAC
Organism: Bacteroidota bacterium; assembly: GCA_030835135.1. GTDB lineage: Bacteria > Bacteroidota > Ignavibacteria > UBA10030 > UBA6906 > JAGDMK01. Next base: position 4,460 of record JAUQWO010000052.1, on the reverse strand, counting down.
GATATACAGACCGAGCCCGACACCCGTACCCACCGGTTGTGTCGTGAAGAACGGATTGTTCGACCCTGAGGATCTCGATCGCAAGGTCTTTCAGCGATGTTTGCAGTGACTTCACCTACCCGTTCACATCGCTCGTGGCCGGCACAAAGTGATCGTAGAAATGCGACCCGGCAAGAGAGCCTGCCTTGAAGAATACTCTGTCGGCTTCCCCGGTCCCGACCGCCTGCTCCAGGACATCGCGCAGGCAGAACTGCATGGGTCGGTACAATATTGGGCCGATGAACGCGAGGCAGAAACCGTGTCACGCCGGCGTACCCCTGAGCTCACCGCGATGCATCCAATTCAGCAAGAACAGGATACCCGTCACAAGCAGCGGTCCGGAAATGAGCGGGCCGGCCGACCAGAAGAACCGCGTGTCCCAGATGGACCAGAGATACCATATCGCGGCAGCGATGAAGAGTATACCGCCGATCCATTCCCGGCGCCATGAGGCTGCCAGGATGAGAAGAATGATGAATGTCGGCACGAGGTGCATGAACAATGCCGTGATCGTTCCCCAGAGATCCCGGCCCTCACCGAAGACGTCCAGAGCGAACATACTGATGAACACAGCGCAGGTGATGCACGTTGCCCGTGGCGCCCAGTACAACAACTCCTGACCGAGCGTGCGGGTCCGCGTGTTCCGTGGCCGGACGAGCATGAACCCCCCGAGTATGAGCGCGCATATGCCGAGGAGCATCGCAACGATCCCCGGAGGATTGTCGCTGATCCCGACAAGAGAGGAGATCGCGAGCAGAATAAGCCCGGCGCCCAGGAATCCGAAAGGCAGGAACCGGCGTCTCGTGGTACCGGAGGGTGGAAGCGGTGTTTCCATTGAGGGTCTCCTAAGGCAATGAGAGAAGCGTGATCCCGCCGTTCCGCTGTGCATAGAAGCCGACGGGTGGTCCCCTCCATCAAGGTACTTCAACCATTCCCCGGGGATGTCAAAGATATGTCATGGTTAGGTCAGCATGCTGTCATCGCGTGTTCGCTTTGCTCCTGCCTGCTGGAGCCCAGCCTGCGGAGGGATACCGGTGTCCTCTGTTCGATCCTGCGGCGTATTGGGCCATTCCCTGCCACCTCTGACAACGTACAACGGGCGACCCGCTGTGAGCTCTCTGGTACTTCTACCTTCGGACGAGGAACCGGAGAATGCAGAGCATGAATCGTGGGGAATCTCTGGGGAACGATGTGAGCGGAATCGGTCCGGGCAAGACATGAACAGGCGAACGTGCGGGACATCCCACGGTACGAAGAGGCGCAGAATCAACACCAAGCAGGAAGAGTTAAGCGTCGTTGGTACAATGAGTTATTGGACGCCGTCACGTGCACAACATAGGCATGTCACCGCCGACCATCCATGTGCTGGCAGGGACGAGAATGGACATCGCATCATCTGTGCTTCACCACGAGCTTCCCTTTGGTCAGGGACACGATCTGCACCACCTTCGCCGGCTTCGATGAGTCCTCCGCGTAGAATGTCAACGCCGAGTCTTCCTCCCGATAGCTCCATCTTCCCTGGACCGCCTCGGAGCAGTCCGTCGGGCCCGGGGTTTCGCCTGTCATCGTACCGTTCGCCCTGATCTCGAATGAGCTTCTGCCCCTGGAAGGCGGGAAGGTGAACGAGGCCGGGCGGTAGACATATTCCGCTTCGGTATCCTCCTCGTGGGAATGGGTCCAGTGCTGAAGCAGGGCCCGTGGAACCCTCTTTGCGACCATCGATGTGTCCCTATGTGCCCAGCGACTTGCGCGGGCCGTCCAGCGCCGCCTGCATGCGTACCGCCTGTTGCGACGTGAACATGAACATGGCGGCATCGTCGACGTAGTCCATGTAGTTCATGAACATATCGCCATTGGGACCATTGCTGCAGCTCACATGCGGGAAGCCCGGGTTACCGTAGTTGGGCCCTGCGGCGTTGGGAGTATCGGAAACGAAGTCTGTCCCGCTGCAATCTTCCGTGTCTCCCCAGATGTGCCGCAGGTTCAGCCAATGTCCGACCTCGTGTGTTGCAGTTCGCCCGAGATTGAACGGCGCCTTCGCAGTCCCTTTCGTGCCGAATGCAGTATTGCGGATGACGACGCCATCGGTCGCCGCCGGGCCGCCCGGGAATTGCGCATATCCGAGAAGGCCGCCAGCCAGGGTACAGACCCAGATGTTCAGATACTTCTTCGATGGCCACGCATCGATCCCCCCGCTTGCAGTGAACTTCACGGTGTCACCGGTGCCGAATGATGTTCGTGTGGTCTTCGTCCGGGTGATCCCACTCGTCTTCTTCCCTTTCGGATCCTTGCTGGCAAGCACGAACTCGATGCGCGCATCCGTCACCAGGCCCTTCCACACCGGGGGCACGTTCGTCCGGTCCGGGTTCGCAGCCCGGTAGTCCCTGTTCAGCACCGCGATCTGGCTGGTGATCTGGGAGGTCGGGATTTTTTCAGCGGCAGTATTATACACGACGTGCACGACAACCGGGATCGTGGTCAGACCGGGCCGCAAGGCCTTCCGCATGACCAGCCGCTGCATTGTGGTACGTTCCAGGTCATACTGCTTGCGCCGGAACGTCTCATCGGTTTCCAGGAGACGGAAATGCGCTCCCATGGTCCCGCACTGTCTGCGTACCGGGGTCTTCTGTCTGCTCATAGCACCCGTCCCTCCCTGCTCAGTGTGTTGCCCGCCGCGCTGTGTTCCCGCGATCGATCCGAGAGACTATCGCGGCGTGTCCATTGCAGGAACCCTAGCAACCGGGCTTCCTGAACTCTTCGATCATCTTCTGCAGCGTGGCGCGGGGTGTGCCGGCGAGACTCTGGACAAACACCTGGCTCGCCCGGGGAACGGTGATGGCCGCGTTCCGGGGGTCGGCATAGAGCCTGTCCAAACCTTCGACGAGTTGGCCGCCATCAAACCGGACGTACTGTTGTGACGCCTGGGTCCGCCTCGAAGAGGGTACTGGATTGACGACGACCTGAACCGACATCCCGAACTCGAGGAAGTTCGAGCCCACGGTCAGGCCATCGAACATCCTTGCTGCGTAGCGGTACTTCTCCGTGGGGTTCTGGTCGCGCCACCATTGACCGTTGTGCTCCACTTCACCGGCGATCCCGGTGGACAACGCAACGATGACCGAAGCGATCACGACCGCATATCTCGCACTCATGTAAGAACCTCCTTCAGTGTTGGACCAATGCGTCAGGCCCCCCCTTCCATCCCATGTATCCGTTAACAGGGGTGGGCTGCCGCAAGTTCCTGGGAAGTGCCGTTCGAGGGCCTGACATCTTCCTTGACCCGGACATGCAAGAGGCCAACGCATTCAAAGCCATCCGCAGCGGCACCTCACACGCCCCCAACCATGCTGAGGCGCGCGGAGTCGAGAGTGACGAGGATCTCATCCAGGAACTGCGCATGGTCCTCAAGGAACTGAACGAAACCGAGGTATGGCGCCAGGTCCTTGGAGGCGCGGCAATTGGTTGCCCCCGCCAGCCCGCAAGGCATTTGATGCGCTTGACCGCGCTATGATCGGCCAGGCAACGGGCATCGGGTGTCCGGATTCCGTTCTTGGTCACCGCCACTTGAATGTACTGCCCAGGTACTTGGGAGAGCCGGTCATTGTGCAGGCGGCATCGTCTCCAACCACATTCAATTCCATGAGCTTTGGGTCCCCGGCTGAGTACGATGTCCAGATGCCATCTTCTGCGCCATTGGGATTGCCCCATCGGGCAAAGTTGGTCCAGTACTCGATCATCTTTGTACTCAGTGCTTTATCGCCCGCTGTGAACGGACGCCAGCTGTACCTGAACGAATGGAAGATATACCACAGATCAGCAGAGTGGAATGCGCCGCTGGAATCACCTGGCAATTGGCGGGAAAACACATACGCATACGCCGGCTTGCTGCTCGTTTTGGCACGCAGGGCGCAGAAGTCCACGACCGCTTGTGTCATATCGAACAGGTCGTTGGCGGTGTACCCAAACATGTAGGGAACGTCGGCGATGTTCCCTGCTCTTGCCACCTCATCGAAGGAACCGTCCGACACAAAATGATCGACGATGGGGCCAAAGAAGATGGTCTTCTTCGTTGCGGCTGCATAGTCATTGGTCAGCGTGAGAAGCTCTTCAAACGTAAGCGCACGCATTTCCTTCAGCGTCGTTTTCTTCCCGAAATCCATCAAGGCCTTGTTTGCCGACTGGACGGTATCGAAATCCGTACTCCCCATCCGAAACTTTCCCAGGCCGCCGCCGCTCATGCTTATGGCATGGCTGATCAATTGTCGTGACAGCGGGGATGCTGTATAGGCCCCAATTAGTCAAGCACTTTTTAAGACAGTATTGGTATGGTCCTCTCGGTACTCCCGAGGGGATCGATGCCCGAGGCGTTCAATGAGCCAGTAGTGATTGTATTCGTCGATGAACGTCGCAATGGCGGCTCT
>JAUQWO010000051.1 GCA_030835135.1 Bacteroidota bacterium | reverse complement strand
CCTCCAAACGGAATTCCGGGCATAGAACGCGCATCCAGCCCGCTGGAATTCCGTTTGGAGGAGCACCCCCCGGACCCCTCCACCTGCAGTTGATCATTCGAGAAAATAGCAGAGGCGCCCTTTCAGGCGCCTCCGTGTATTCCTTCCATCATCTTCCGCTCTGCTATTCTCCGCCCTCTCCGTCCTACACCGCCCCCACCACCGCATTGATCGCCGACACGTCCACGATATCCTGCACGCTGCAGCCGCGCGAGAGATCGAATGCCGGTTTGCGGAGACCCTGCACGATCGGTCCGATCGCGTCGGCACCCGCCATGCGCTGTGCCATCTTGTAGCCGATGTTGCCTGCGTTCAGGTCGGGGAAGACGAGCACGTTGGCTTTTCCTTCGAGCGGGCTGCCCGGGGCCTTCGATGCCGCCACCTTCGGCACGATGGCCGTGTCGAGCTGCACCTCGCCGTCCACGCACAGGTCCGGACGCTTGGTCTTCACCAGCGCCGTGGCCTTCTGCACCTTCTCCACGAGCGGATGATTTGCGCTCCCCTTGGTGGAGAACGACAGCATCGCCACGCGCGGCTCCTCGCCGGTGAGGCGGCGGTGATTGTCGGCCGTCGAGATCGCGATGTCCGCCAGCTGCTCGAACGTCGGATCGGGCACCACGGCGCTGTCCGCGAACGAATACGCCTGGTGCGGGAAGACCATCAGGAAGAAGCTGGAGACGACGGTGATGTTGTCCGCCAGTCCGATCACCTGGATGCCGGCCCGGAGAACATCACCTGTGGTGGAGAGGGAGCCGGCCACGCTGCCGCTGGCCAGACCCTCGCGCACCATCATGGCCCCGAAGTAGAGTGGCTGCTGCAAGAGCGCCTTCGCGCCGGGGAGGTCGAGCCCCTTCGCCTTCCGGAGGTTGTACAGGATGCCCGCGAAATCGTCCAGCCGGTCCGAGGACTTTGGGTCCACGACGGTCAGCCCGTCCGGCGACGTCCCCGTCTTCTTCATACCCGCTGCAATGGCCTGTGCGTCCCCCACGAGGATAGGAGTGGCGATCTTCTGGTCTTTGAGGATTCGTGCTGCCTGGATGGCCCGTTCATCCGTAGCATCGGGCAAAACGATCGTTTTTCCGAGATTTTTCGCTTTCGCGTGGATCTCGAGGATAAGATTGCTGGGTGTCATGACTCGATCAGTCGAAAAGTCGGCGTTTCAGGGAATTGCACCCCAAAGATACGAAGAATCATCTGCTTTTGTCATGTCGCCTCCGATTATTAAAAAGTCTTCATCTGACGAAATGACAGAAATCAGCGAAAAACCGCCCAAAATCGGTCAAATTAAAAACAATTAACCAATTTCTAATCTTCCCAAATTGCTTTTCTGTCACAGGGTGGATACATTTGTCAGCCCCAAATATGACTTCGAACGCACTACACTCCGCTCCCCCGCGTCGCGTGTATGTAGAAACCTACGGATGTCAGATGAACGTGGCCGACAGCGAGCTCGTCGGCGGTATCCTGAATTCCCGTGGCTATACATTCACCGGCGAACTGTCAGACGCAGACGTCGTTCTGCTGAACACGTGTGCCATCCGCGATAATGCGGAGCAACGGATCAGGGGGCGTCTCGGACTGATCAACGCGCAGAAGCGTACCCGTCCGCACCTCGTGATCGGGGTGCTCGGCTGCATGGCCGAACGGCTGCGCGAACAGTTCATCGAGGAAGAGCGCCTCGTGGACCTCATCGTGGGTCCGGATGAGTACCGCAAGCTGCCGGCGCTCCTCGACGGCGCGTTCGGCGGCGAGAAGGGCATCGCGGTGCGCCTCTCGCGGGTCGAAACCTACGACGACATCGAACCACTGCGCACCGAAGGCATCAGCGCCTGGCTGTCCGTGATGCGCGGGTGCGACAAGTTCTGCACCTTTTGCGTCGTCCCGTTCACCCGCGGACGCGAGCGGAGCCGGTCCTTCGACAGCATCGTGGACGAGGTCCGCATGCTCGCCGACAAGGGCTTCCGCGAGGTCACGCTGCTCGGCCAGAACGTGAACTCCTACCGGGATGGCGGTCATGATTTCGCGGCGCTCATGAAAGCCGTTGCCGCGGTGGACCGCACGATGCGTATCCGGTTCACGACGTCGCATCCGCAGGATATGTCCGATGCGCTCATCGATGCCATCGCCTCCACCGACAATATCTGCAAGTACATCCACCTGCCGGTGCAGTCCGGGTCCGACAGGATCCTGGCGCTGATGAACCGCACGTACACTGCGTCGCAGTACCTGCACCTGGTGGAGAAGATCCGGAACACGATCCCGGGTGTGAGTCTCTCGACCGACATCATCTCCGGCTTCCCGACCGAGACGGCGGAGGAGCACAGGAAGACGATGGACCTGATGCGCGAGGTGCGGTACGATGGCGCCTACACGTTCATGTATTCCGCCCGCGAGCGCACGAAGGCGTGGGAGATGGGTGACAGCGTTGCCGAAGAAGAGAAGAGCGCACGGGTGACGGAGATCGTCGAGCTCCAGCGCGGGATCTCCACGGAATTGAATCAGCGGCTCATCGGCACCGTGGAAGCGGTGCTCGTGGAAGGGCCGAGCAAGAAGTCGGATGCGGAGTTCATGGGCCGCACCGATACCAACAAGACGGTGATCGTTCCGAAGGGGGATCTGCGCGAGGGGGATCTCGTCGATTGCAGGATCGAACGCGCGAATGCCGCCACACTGTTCGGGGAACCGGTCAGGGCGGATAAGCATACGGAAGGTGAAGCCGCATGACACGGTCGTTGATGGTGCTGCTCCTGTTTCCTCTGGTCGTTCTCACCGTCCCGGCACAGAATGCCGCTCCCGATATCCGCGCCCTCGTGGCGCGCGTGAACGCGGGCAGCGCCGACGAGGTCCGCGAACAGTTGCCGTCGCTGCTCAGCGAGCACCCCAACGACCCCGGCGTGCTGTACCTCCAGGCACTGCTCACGCGCGAAGGCGCCGATGCCGTGCGCACGTATCAGAGCATCGTGGACAATTTTCCGAAGAGCGAGTGGGCGGATGACGCGCTCTTCAAGGTGTATCAGTTCTACTACGCGCTGGGGTTGTACCGCACCGCGGACATGAAAATGGCACAGCTCAAGTCCGCGTATCCTTCATCGCCGTTCACCGAGGCGCAGCCGCAGGCGCAGAGCGATGCGCCGGAGCCGGCCACGGTGAAGCCCGATGATGTGAAGCCGGCCGTCACGAACCCGGACATGCCGAAAGCGGGTCTGCCCCCGCCGCCGGATCAGGTGCGTCCGGTGCAGCCGAAGACCGAACCGGCCGTGCAGGACCCCTCGCCCGCGGGAACCGACACCGCCATCCCGGTCCGTTTCTCCCTGCAGGTGGGCGCGTACACCGTGCACGCGAATGCCGTCACCGAGAAGAACAGGTATGAAGGTCTGGGGTACACCGCGGAGATGATCAGCAAAGTGCGCGACACGAAATCGCTCTTCATCGTGATGGTGGGGAGTTACGGGACCTATGATGAGGCGAAGGCCGCCGCGGCGGAGCTGAAGCGCAAGACCGGGATGAGTGCCATGGTGGTGTCGCGCTGACCCATGGAGAACGCCGTCCACATACCGGCCGACCGCTTCCAGGAAGAGTATGGCATCCTCGGCAACTCCGTCGAGATGCGGAAGATCGTCGAGGTCATCGAGCAGGTGGCACCGACGGACATCACCGTGCTCATCACGGGTGAGAGCGGGTCGGGCAAGGAAGTGATCGCCAAGGCCCTCTATGGCGCGAGCACGCGCTCCCGCAAGCCGATGGTCACGGTGAACTGCGGCGCGATCCCCGAGGGGATCATCGAGAGCGAGTTGTTCGGCCACGAACGCGGGTCGTTCACCGGCGCGTCCGAGCAGCGGAAGGGGTACTTCGAGCTGGCGGACGGCGGGACGATCTTCCTGGATGAAGTGGGTGAGTTACCGCTTGCGGCGCAGGTGAAATTCCTCCGCATCCTGGAGAACGGCGAGTTCCAGCGCGTGGGGTCGTCCGCAATGCGCCATGTGGATGTGCGTGTGGTGGCCGCCACGAACAAGAACCTCGAGCATGAGGTGCAGGCCGGGAATTTCCGGGCGGACCTGTTCTACCGGCTGCGGTCGGTGAACATCCTGGTGCCGCCGTTGCGGAACCGGGTGGAGGACATCCCGCTGTTGTTCCGCCATTTTGCCGCCGACGTGTCGCGCCGGAATTCCATCCCGTTCACGGGGATCAGTCAGGCCGCGCTGAGCCTGCTGCAGGCCTATCACTGGCCGGGCAACGTGCGCGAACTGCGCAACGTCGTGGAGAGCATGCTGGTACTGGAGAATGGGCGGTTCCTCGAAGCGGAAGACGTGAAGAAGTATCTGAAGGAATACCGGGCGGTGGGGCAGTCGGACCGCAACCTGCCGATCCCGCTCGGGAAGAGCGTGGAGCAGGCGGAGCGCGAACTGATCCTGCGGGCATTGCTGGACATCAAGGGTGGATTGCTGGAGCTCAAGAGCATCCTCACCGAGCACATCCAGAATGCCGAAGCCGCGCAGGCGTATGCCTCCGAACCGCCGGCCACGCAGGCGCAGGTGGAACCCGCAAATCTCTCGCTGGAGATGATGGAGCGGAAGATGATCGAAGAGGCCCTGGAGCGCTACAACGGGAACCGCCGGGTGGCGGCGCGGGCGCTGAAGATCAGTGAGAGGACGCTGTACCGGAAGATCAAAGAGTATGGCTTGGACGCCAAAGGTTAAGAATTAAGAACTAAGAATTCTTAGTTCTTAATTCTTATTGAAAGACATCAGGATGAAGCGCTGGATATCGGAACGAAGGATCGAGAGAGGCGCGGGCGTTATGCTCGTGGGATTCCTCTTGCTGGGTTCCTTCGTTCTTGGTTCCTGCTACTCGTTCACCGGCGCGTCGGTCCCGTCGCATCTCAAGACCGTCGCCATCCCGCTGGTCGATGACCAGTCGGGGTTCGGTGAGCCGGGGCTGCGCGAGGATTTCACGCGGCTGCTCACGGACCAGTTCATCAGTGACAACAGCCTGCAGGTCGCGGACCGGAACACGGCCGATGCGATCCTGAGCGGCGCCATCGTATCTGTGTCCGATGCGCCGTCCGTCGTGCAACAGGGCGAGCAGGTGAGCAAGAGGCGGGTGACCATGACGGTGCGGTTCGCGTTCCAGGACATGAAGCTCCGGAAGAAGGTCTGGGAAAAGTCCTTCTCCCAGTGGGGCGACTATGATTCGGGCGGCGGGATCTCGCAGCGGAAGTCGGGATTGCAGGAAGCGATCCGCAAGATCACAGAAGATGTGCTGCTGGAAACAGTGTCTGGCTGGTAACCATCGTGTCCTTATCGATCACAATCTAAGGTAGCCCCTCAAAACCCACCATGGAAGAGATCATCCTCTTTTCGTACATCACCGCACTCACGATCCTCTTTATCTTCGGGTCGCATGGCTTCGTCATGATCTATTACTACCTGAAGTTCAAGTCGCGGAAACAGCCATCAGCCGGCACGCTGGAATCGTATCCGGTCGTGACCGTTCAGCTCCCGGTCTTCAATGAGGTGTATGTGGTCGGACGCCTCATCGACGCCGCATGCGCCATGATCTATCCGAAGGACAAGCTGGAGATCCAGGTCCTGGATGATTCCACGGACGAGACCGTGGAGGTCGTTGCGCAGCACGTCGAGCGCTACCGCAAGCTCGGGTACGACATCAAGCAGGTCCGCCGCACCAACCGCCAGGGGTTCAAGGCCGGTGCGCTCAAGGAAGGTCTCCAGACCGCACGCGGTGAGTATGTGGCGATCTTCGACGCGGACTTCGTGCCGCGGCAGGATTTCCTGCTCAAGACACTTCCGTACTTCGCCACCGATCCGAAGATCGGCATGGTCCAGACGCGCTGGGAACACATCAACTCCGACTACTCGATCCTCACCCGCACGCAGGCCATGGCGCTCGACGGGCACTTCGTGATCGAACAGGCCGTGCGCAACAAGGTCGGCTTCTTCATCAACTTCAACGGCACTGCCGGCGTGTGGAAGAAGGAATGCATCCTCGATGCGGGCAACTGGCAGGCCGACACGCTGACCGAGGACCTCGATCTGAGCTACCGTGCGCAGCTGCGCGGCTGGAAGTTCAAGTACCTCAACAACGTCACCTCGCCGGCGGAACTGCCGTCCGAGATCAACGCCCTCAAGTCGCAGCAGTTCCGTTGGACCAAGGGCGCGATCGAGACCGCGCGCAAGATGCTCCCCACGGTGTGGCGCTCCGATCTGCCGCTGAAGATCAAGGTGCACGCCACGTTCCACCTGACCAACAACCTGGTCTTCCCGTTCATCGTGCTGGCGGGCATCCTGAACGTGCCGCTCGTGTTCATCAAGCACGCCGGCGCGCACAACGCCTACTTCACGTTCATGTCCGTGTTCGTGTTCGCGTTCATCGGCTCGTTCCTGTTCTATCTGTTCTCGCAGAAGGACGTGTACGCCGACTGGCGGAAGCGCATCTTCCTCTTCCCGGTGTTCATGGCGGGGAGCATGGGCTTCGCGGTGAATAACAGCCGCGCGGTGCTCGAAGGGCTCTTCAAGCGGAAGAGCGAATTCGTGCGCACGCCGAAGTATTCGATCCAGAACAAGAAGGACACCTGGCGTGACAAGTCCTACACCCCGGTGAAGATCAGCGGCACCGTTGTGCTCGAGGTGTTCCTCGCGGCGTACTGCCTCATCGGCGTCGTGGCGTCGATCTATTTCCTCGAGATCGCGGCGGTGCCATTCCAACTGATGTTCTTCCTTGGCTTCACGTTCGTCTCGGGGATGTCCCTGAAGCATGCCTTCCTCGCGCGCCGTCTGCGTGCCGAGGGGTGACGTGGCCGGGGGGACGGATATCGAGCCACGGTTCGCGGAGCGCGCGGCGGGTCTGTTGGACCGCGGCGATGTGCCTGCGGCCCTGAGCCTCCTGCTGGCCGGGTTGAAACAGTACCCGGGCTATGCTACGGCGCATGTGTTGCTGGGGCGGTGTTACGAGCGGTTGGGGAAAGCGCAGGACGCTGCGCATCAATTCGTGCAGGCCCGGCGGATACTGCCGGGCCTGTCCCATGTTGGGGCTGAACCGCAGCAGGACGGCGGACCGGAGAGTGGGGTGGAGTTCATGCTGCGCCGGCTTCCGCACGTGCATGTACGTCCGGATGCCGGCACAACAGAACAGAGTGGAACGCCATCAGCAGGTGAAGAGCCGGGAGTGCGTGCAGGTGCGGGAACGGACGCAGCTCTTCCTATCGTATCGGCGACGCTCGCGGAGATCTACGCGGACCAGGGAAGGTACCGTGAGGCAGTGGAGGCCTACAACAGATTAGCACAACAGCGCCCGGCAGATGCCGGGCGCTATCGTGAACGCCTTGCGGAACTTGAACGACTACTTCAGGGTGTTGATAAGCTTGGCGAGGCGTGACTTCTGATTTGCGGCGGTGTTCTTGTGGATCACGCCTTTTGCGGCAAGCTGATCGAGCAGCTTCACCGTCCTGGTCAGTTCCACAACGGCCTTGGCCTTTTCCTTTGTGGACATGACGCGCTTAATGGACGTGCGAATGCGTGACTTTGCTTGCGCGTTACGGGCTGCGCGGCGTTTCGCCTGGCGTGCCCTTTTTTCCGCCGATTCGTGCTGAGCCATCCGGCCGCTTCTCCGAGAATGAGGTACGTCAACAGGTACTATCGTTACGAAGCATAAAAATACGGAATTCACCGGAGAAAGTCAAAGCCCGTTTGCCTTTTGGGCAGGGTGTAGGTATATTTCCAACCCGGTACAGGGGGTCAAAGAGGGCATAAACAGCCCGAACGCCCCCGGAGAAGGGCCGTATTCGCCCCCGGAGAGCTGTTTTGTCAGTCCACGTGAAGGAGTTGCATGAAGGTTGCCGTCTGCATAAACCACGTTCCCGACACCGAAACGAAGATCAAGGTCGGCGCCGATAATGTCAGCATAGACCGCGCCGGCGTGAACTTCATGATGAGCCCGTACGACGAGATCGCCGTGGAAGAGGGTCTCCGTATGCGCGACAAGTTCAAGGGCGAGGTCATCGCCATCAGTCTGGGCAATGAGAAGCACAAAGAAACGCTCCGGAAAGCCCTGGCAATGGGCGTCGACAAGGCCGTCCTCCTGAAAGAGGATGGCGAACGCGACTCGTTCGGCGTCGCCGCAGGGCTTGCCGAAGAGCTGCGGGCCCTGGCCCCCGATGTGATCCTGTTCGGGAAGCAGTCCATCGACCACGACGATGCCCAGGTTGGCATCCTCGTAGCCGAGATGCTCGGACTCCCGTCCGTGGGCGTGGCTGTGAAGATCGAGATCACTGACGACACCGTCGTCTGCCACCGCGAGATCGAGGGTGGCCATGAGACCGTCCACACGAAATTGCCGGCCGTGTTTCTGGCGCAAAAGGGGTTGAATGAACCCCGGTATCCGTCGCTGAAGGGGATCATGGCGGCCAAGAGCAAGCCCATCGAGGAGAAGCCCGCCGTGGCGACCGCTGCGCGCGTCGAGACCGTTGCCCTGAGGAAGCCCGCCGCAAAGGCCGCGGGACGCATCCTGGGCACCGACAAGACGGCCGTCCCCGAACTGATCCGGCTACTGCATGATGAGGCGAAGATCATATGAAAGTCCTGGCGTTTGCCGAACAGCGTGACGGCAAGTTCAAGAGATCATCGTTCGAATCGGTCCGCGCAGCACACGATATCGCTGAGAGCCTCGGTGCGGAGTGTGTTGCCCTGGTGGTCGGCAGCGGCGTGGCAGCCGGTGCCGGCGAACTCGGACAGTACGGTGCGGCGCGGGTGATCGCGGTGGATGATGCGGCCCTTGCATCGCATGCGAACCGTGCCTGGGCGAAGGCCATCAGCACGGTGGCGAAGAAAGAAGGGGCTGGCATCGTGTTCCTGCCGGCGAGTCAGATGGGCAAGGACCTTGCCCCGCGCGTGGCGGTGCAGCTGGAGGCCGGACTGGCATCGGACTGCATCGCGTTGAAGGTGGAGAACGGCGACATCCTGGCCTCGCGCCCGGTGTTCGCCGGCAAGGCGGTTGCGGATGTGCGGGTGAAGACGGCGGTGAAAGTGTTCACGTTGCGGCCGAACGTGTTTCCGGCGACGACAGGCGGGGCCGCGGCTCCGGTGGAGACGGTGGCGGTTGCCATGGAACCTGCAGACCGTGTGACTGTTGTACAGAGTGTAGCGGTTGCCACCGGGCGGCCGGACGTGACCGAAGCGGACATCATCGTGGCCGGCGGCCGCGGCATGAAAGGCCCCGAGCACTTCGCGCTGCTGGAATCGCTCGCCGATGTCCTCGGGGCGGCCATCGGCGCATCGCGTGCGGTGGTGGACGCCGGCTGGCGGCCCCACGATGAGCAGGTGGGACAGACCGGGAAGACGGTCTCCCCGACGCTCTATATTGCCTGTGGTATCTCGGGGGCGGTGCAGCACCTTGCGGGTATGTCGTCTTCGAAGTACATTGTAGCGATCAACAAGGACAAGGATGCGCCGATCTTCGGGCTGGCCGACTACGGCATCGTGGGGGATGTGTTCGAGGTTGTGCCGGCATTGACGGAGCAGTTGAAGAAGAGCAAGTAAGAGGGAAGAAGGAAGCGGCGGAGAAGAACGCAGGAGCCGGGGCGCGGACGGGAGACCGTCCATTGCGGGGCTGGCCTGTGTATGTGCTCCCGGCAAGGAGATCACTGTGGAACGAGTGCTGGTAGATATCCTGGGACTTTCAACGAACCCCGCAAGCGGTGGGGCATATGCGCTCATCCTGCGCGAGGTGGAAGGTGCGCGGCGGCTGCCGATCATCATCGGACAGGCAGAAGCGCAGTCGATCGCTCTCGAGATGGAGGGGATCAAGCCGCCGCGTCCGCTGACGCATGATCTCATGAAGAACATCATCGCCGCGTTCGGATCGGAGCTGACCGAGGTGACGATCGACGATCTGCGGGACGGCACCTTCTATGCGAAACTCAGCATCGACAACCAGTTGATCGATTCACGTCCGAGCGATGCGATCGCGCTCGCCGTGCGCTACGGTGCGCAGATCTTCGTGTCGGCGGGCGTGATGGATGAAGCCTCGTTCGTGCCTGATGAGGAAGAGGACGAGGCCCAGCCGAAGGAAGGGGCCGCGCCGAAGCAACCGAAGGCGCCCGCACAGCCATCGAAAGAGCAAGCCGGCGGGAAGATGACCAAGCTCGAGCAACTGAACCAGCAGCTCAAGGCGGCCATCGAGAAGGAGGAGTACGAGAAGGCGGCCGCCCTGCGCGACGAGATCCGGAAGCTGGAGCTCAGGGACTGACCCGCGCACCCGGCGCGGTGAACAGGTACACCCTGCAACGGCATCGACCCTGATGCCGTTCCACATCGGCCGCACTTTGACCGCATCCTCAGGGGAGCGATGCAACTCCGCGAAGCCATCCGCCATATGCTGTCGCTGCGCCCCGCGCCCGCGGAGAGCCGCGCGTACATCGATCTCACCCTGCGCATCGCCACGATCCACATCCTGAAACGCGTCACGAGCGGCACCCTCACACCAGCGTTCTTCGGTCTCACCCCCTCCGACCTCGCCCTGGATTGCCTCGGTCCGCTCTTCGCCCGCGATGCGGAGGGCAGGTTCACCCAGATCGCAACGTACTACACGGCCATCCACTGGGAATCGATGTCGGACGCGGAGCTCCTCGCCGCCACCCGCCGCATCGTGTACAGTACCGTGCACCAGCAACTCGTCCGGTTGTACCGCGACCATGACCCTTCACTCGAGAAGATCATCCGCAACCTGCGGAATGCGCTCCGGGGATCCGCCGCTCTGCATGAGGACCGACGCGGTGCGGAGCTCTGGATCACGCTGACAGGGGAGACGCCTGAACAGCGCGTGCTGCCGGAGATGCCGTGGGCGTATCTCGAAGGCGAGCTCAGCGGACATCTGCACGACCGGACCTCCTTGCGGGAGGTCGTGCAGCGGTGCGCGATGATCCTGGACGGACAGACGATCTGCAGGAAGAGCGTGCCGCTGACATCGCTTGCCCTCATCCTGCGGATGGCGTACGCGCGCGTGGGAAGGGAGCCGGAGGATGAAGGCAGGCCGGAGGAGACCGCATTGCGTTCGGAGGAGGCGGAGCGGATCATCGGCGAGGCACTGGCCATTCTCGAGGCCGAGAAGCGCCCCTCGTATGTGGAGAAGGGGAAGGTGACCGGCCTGACGTACACGGCGTACCTGGATGCCATCCGCGACATCCTCCGTGCGGAATTCGTGGAGAACGACGGGAACGGTGTTTCGTATCATGCCCGCCTGGAGGGTCTCCTCCCCGGGCTCTCGCAGGAGGAGTACAGGGAACACCACCGCTGCCATCTCGAATATCTCGCCAAGCTGGCCCGCGAACGCTTCCTTGCGATGGTCCGACAGGAGCTCCTGGGGACGCAGCAATGACAGGTCCGGGGCGGAATTCCGCAGGACCCCGTGTTTGCACCGAACACTGAGAAACTATGGCCCACATCGACGAACATACACTGGAACTGCTGATCCTGGAGCCGGAACGGTTCCCGGAGGCGGAACGGGCGGTGCTGACCGCGCATGCCGGTGTGTGCGCGGGATGCCGGGCCGTGTACGAAGATCTCCTGGCCCTGCATGGCCATCTCCGTGACAGCCAGGGTCAGGCGACCCCTTCGCTGGCAACGGCGATGCAACGCTTCCTCGGGCCGCATGCGGTCGTGCGGCTGACACCGTATCATCCGCATCTTCAGGTGCCTGCCGGCGGGTCGTACTCCGGGATCCTTGCCGCCATGGCGCCCGAATCGATGTCGCACGAAGGGTTCGAGACCGTTGCGACGTATGCCTCCGAAGTGAATCACATCCTCCTCCGCGTGCGGCAGGATGCATCCAACCGCCGGGTGAAACTGTACTATCATGCCGATGATCCGCTGTGCCAGCTCGGGCCGGTCGTCACGCTCCCGGCACTCGATGCGGATGCCGTGATCGATGATGCGGGCCGCGCGGAGTTCCCCATCGAAGCGCCCCGGACCCCACGGGAATGGTCGCAGGCGGAAGCGCTCGTTGCGTTCCCCGTCTGCTCCGCGGTGCGTGCGGAGAACGGAACGGTGAGCGTCGACAACACGCCGGGCCATGCGTATGAGGTCGCGATCGAATCGTCCGGTGATCAGATCACACTCCGCTGTTCGGACGGGCCGTCCATGCCCGGGATCCGCCGCGCGGTGATCTGGTCCGCGGAAGGAAAGGCAGTGCTGATCCATCTGACTTCCGGCCGCGGGGTATTCCCCGATCCCGCTCCGGGAAAACGGATCGTGGTCCGGTTGTACACGTAGCGGCCGGTGTGTGGAGAGCGCGCCGGGTCCGGCCGCTGTGCATCACACGATGTCGTCCCCCCGATCATGAGTAACCAGCTCAACCCGCTGGAAGTGGAGCAACGGTACCAGGAACTTCTCCTGTCGCTCTCCCTTCCCGCAACACCATATCAGCGTTTGGCATCGATCGCCTCCTTCCTCGGGTTTCTCGGGAACGCCGCGGCGGTGTACGAATCCCACGTCATCGATGTCGCGGAGCGCTTCCGCGTCTCCGCACGCGCACTCACCGCATCCGGGCATGCACCCGCGTTGCTCGAACAGATCCGGCTGCAGATCGAGGCGGGCTTCCGGCAGTGCGAGAGTGCGATGGAGACGCCGGGGGTCGCCGCGGGGCTGGACCGGCTGAAGCATCTGAGCGCGCTGGCCTCCGCGTTCGTCGCCGGATGGGAGGGCATGTTCCGCGTCCTCGGCTGTCCGGTTCCAGACGGACTTGACCTCACGGTGATTCCCCCGGGTGGTGATGGACTGCGGGCGATCGGTCAGGCCGTCGCTCCTTCGGACCGTGCGCTGCGGGAAGAGTGTGAAGAGCTCCGGCGGCTCCTTCTGGAGGAGACGGAGGGTATCCCTCACGCGGCGTGGTTCCCGGTGATCGAGCGCCTCGCGGATGCCGGGATCCCGCACAGCGGTGCACTCCGCCAGGTGAACGCGCGCATCTACAGTCATAGTGCGGAGGGGCACGACAGCATCACCGCCGATGTTGCGGTGCTCGGGGTCGAGCACGCCGAAGGCGGACTCACGGACATTCCGATGCGTGCGGTGCGTGTGTGGTTGCGCCGGAGCGGAGCTGGGGATGAGGAGCCGATGATCGGGCAGGTGAGTTTCGGCGGGGCCCAGGCGTTGCATGAGGGGAACTCGTCGGACCTGGCGGTTGCCGCCGTGCTTGCGTGCGCAGTGCTGCGCCATAATAATGAGCGCCAGCAGTACCGGGTGCGTGCCGGGGTTGCGTTCACCGGCGGACTCGATGCGGAGGGTAGCGTGCTGCCGGTGGATGGGGCAACGCTGCGGCTCAAGGTGGAAGCCGCGTTCCATTCGCCCGTGGCAGTGCTCGTCGTGCCACGGGGGCAGACGGACGAGGCGGAATCGCATGTGCAGGTTCTCCGGTCGCACCATCCTCGGCGGACGCTCGAGATCGTCGGTGTGCGAACCTTGAGCGACGTGTTCTACGACCTGCGCGTCATCGAGCCGGATCGCGCGTCGCTGGCGATGCACGCGGTGCGCATGGTATGGCGGCGGAAGTCGCGGACCGTAGCACTGGTGTCCTCCACCGTGCTGCTTCTGCTCGGAGGGTGGTACATACTGGGGCGGCTGGACCGTGACCCGATGCGGGTGACATATGAGGGCGACAGGCTGATGGTGATGAACCGCTACGGTGCGGCGATCGCGACGATCCAGGTCGGGGAGGCGACAGTCATCCAGTGGGACAGGCTCACATCCCCCTGGGACCCTCAACATGGGTACGCCTTCGCTGACGTGGATGGGGATGGGATGAAGGACATCATCTATGCACAGAACGATGGATCCAGAATCGGCGGGTCGACAGAACTCATCGCGCGCTCGCTGAAGGATGACCGGCGTCTCTGGGCGCGGACGATCGCGCCTGACTATGATTTTCCGGAACGTCCGGACACCAGAGCGGGGTTTTTCAATATCAATGATCTCGTTGTCGGGGATGTTGACGCAGACAGCATCCCCGACCTGTTCGTTGCATCCTCACACACGCCCAGCTTTCCCGGGATGGTGCAGAGGCTGGCACTGGGCACCGGCACGGTGCTGCAGACATACGTGAGCACAGGGCACATGGCAGACATCACCCTTGCAGACCTCGATGGAGATGGGTCGGTCGAACTCTTCATGTGCGGGACGAACAACGCGTTCAACCGGGCGTACCTTGCGATGGTCGATGCCAATGCCATCGACGGGTGCTCCCCGCATACCGCGGCCTATCGGTGCATCCGGCCGTCCACAGGGATCGAGAAGGGATATGCCCTGCTTCCGAGAAGCATTCTGGGCGCGACCCTCGGTGTGGACCAGAAGGGGAATGGGGCGTTGTTCGTGCGGGTGGATAGCGCGCACGGTGAGGTGACCGTGTGCGTCAATGACAACAAGGGGAACGTGACACCGGTCCCGGTGAAGGAAGGGATCATTCTGAATTTCGTCTTTGATAGAGCCATGAACCCCGTCACGATCATGACGGGCGACTCCTACGATCAGGTGGCTTCGTGGGCAGTGGGGCAGGGTCTCCTGTCCGAAGACCCATCGCCGGCATACCGGGAGAGGTTGAAGAAACAGATACGGCTCTGGCGGCGCGGCGTCGAAGTGTCGCCGGAGGCGGACGCGGGCGGTGACTTGGAAGGCACCCCGGGCGGGAATACGAACGGCCCTGCGGCCGGGAACGCGAACGGTAAAGCGAACGGGAACACGAGCAGCACCCCGGGCGGGAACACGAGCGACACTCCGGTCGGGGCCCCGATCGGCAAGACCACAACCAGCGGATCCCCTCACGCGGACTAACGCATCTTCACCTTCGGAAAACATATCCTCGGCGTGTAGCAATGACAGGGTCCCGGCATCGGGACCCTGTCGCGTTCAGGAGGATGCCGATGCGGTTCCGCTCTGTGATTGCCGTGATCGTGATGTGCATGGTGCGCGTACCGGCCGCGCATTCGCAACCGATGCTCCCTGCTCCGTTCACGGTGAGCACGGATGCGGGCGACACGCTGATGGTCTGCGCCGGCATCGCCCCGGGTGCATCATCCGGCATCGATGACTCGTTGGGTGAAGCAGAGATCCCGCCACCGCCGCCGGATGGTATCTTCGATGCTCGTTTTGCGGATCCCGATACGACGCGGCGCGCACTGGGTGAGGGGACCTGGATCGATCTCCGCACCGGCGATCCGGCAGGAGTCGGCGTGCAGCATCACCTTCTTCTCTGCCGTAGGGGTGCCGGAACAACCGTGGCCATATCCTGGGACCTGCCGTCCGGGGTCGCTGCGCTGGTTGAGCTCCGTGATGTCGTGCCTCCGCGCAGTATCATGGCGACGGGGAGAGGGAGCGCTCCGCTGGGGACTATGGGTCCACTCATTACCATGCACATCACCCTGCACTACAACGTCCGTCTTCTTACTGCGCGCATGATGCTCGAAGGTCCGTTCGAGCCTCGGACGGGGCGCATGCGAACCTCGTTGCGTGCATCCGGAATACTCGCAGAGCGCTTCCCGGGACGCTCACTACCGGCGAAGGCCGTGGATAGTATCGGCGTTGAACTGCGCGGGCTCGCCGCGGAACCGGACGCGGAAGAAAGGCTCGCGCAGCCTGCATGGCTCACCGAGGACGGTACGGTCTGTCCCTTCGATCCTCCGTTCGATGCGCCGCTCGTATTCCCGGACCCGCTGCAGCACGAGCTGTATCCCGCATTCTTCCATCGCAATCATCTCGCGGTGCTCTGTACGCGGCCGATCCCGGCCGGCGTCACTGCCGGGGAATGCGATATGACGTCGGGGTCGGAGCTGTATGATGGTGGCAACGCGGCCCGTCTCGCTCCGTCTCTCTGGGGACTCAGAGTGGGGGATGCTGACGGCGATGGTCTGATAGGAACATGGGACCGGACCGCGGTGCGTACGGCCGTGGGACGCGCACGCGTGTACGACCGTTGCGATGTGGATCTGAACGGCGGCGTAGGTGCCACGGACCTTGCCCTCGTACGCCGCGGTATCGGGGCACCCATGAAGGAGCCATAGCGGATGAAACTGCGGGGGATACTGACCCTCTGGCTCGCGTTCGTGATGGGAGCCACCGGGCAGCAACACGCGACGCAAGCACCGGCGGGCTCCTCCACGCTGGATCCGGCGCTCGAACAGATGCTCGCACTTCGTACCGATCCGCTGCGCGCGCATCTCGCGCCACGCATGAACGCGCCCGCATCCTTCGGCGCATCGCCCGCAGCGGAGGATACGGTCGGGGTCCTGATCGCCGGCGACGGACGCGTGGAGGCCGCGGTGCTGGGCGCAGGAGGACGCGTCGGCTCGCGGCATGGATCGATACGCACGGCGGTAGTTCCCGTCGATGCGCTCCGCATGCTCTCTGTGCAACCGGGGATCCGTGCCATCGAGGGGGCACGCACCCTCCGGCCATCGCTGAACCGCAGCGTGCCATCCACAGGCGCGCATGTGCTGCATGCGCAGACGGATGTCACACGCCGCCTCACCGGCAAGGGCGTCATCATCGGATTCACCGACAGCGGCATCCATACACCACATCCGTCATTCCGCACGATTGACGGCCGCACGCGCATCCTGTCGGTGTGGGACCAGCAGGGGAGCGGGAACCCACCACCAGGGTGGTCATACGGTGCGGAACACGATTCGTCGGACATCAACAGCCGGCGCTGGTGGATGTACGACCTCGCGGAACATGGCACGCATGTGGCGGGGATCGCCGCGGGGAATGGCCGGACGGGGGGCACGTTCATTGGCATGGCGCCGGAGGCGGACATCATCATGGTATGCAACAGGCCCGATGATCTCTGGTCGGGCGGCCTCACGACCGTTGGCACGCTGGATGGGTATGACTACATACGCGCAAAGGCGACGGCACTCGGGAAGAGGCACGTCATCAATACCAGTCAGGGCACCAACCTGGGTCCGCACGATGGCACCTCGTTGTTCGAACAGGCCATCGACGCCGACGTCCGTGCGGGCAGTGTTCTCTGTCTGGCAGCCGGGAATGAGGGTTCGTCCGCGCGGCATGCGAGCGCCGTGATCCCTCCCGGAGGAGCGGTGGAGATACGGTGTGCGTTCCACACGGTGTTCCCCAACGACAGCGCCGCGATCCCGATGGAGGCCTGGTACAGCGGGGGCGACCGCATCAGCATCTCCTGCAGGAAAGAGAGCGATGCGTCCTTCCCGCCATCCGTCGTACCCGGCGGCACCGCTTTCCTCTCCTTCGATTCGCTCGACGTTGCAGTGACGAGCATGGTCCACTCGCCATTGAACGGCGACAACGTCATCCGGTGCAGTCTGCTGCCCGCCGTACCGGTGACGGTGTCTGATATCGTGCTGGTGTTCAGGCTCGAAGCGGCGGGGGATGGTGCGTTGCCCGAAGGCGGACGGATCGATCTCTGGTGGGAGCGCAACTTCGAGGTGGCGTTCCTGGACCACCGCGATGAAACGTGCACGATCGGGATGCCCGGCGGCGCAGACGGTGCGATCACGGTGGGATCGTGCGACAACGATGACACCGGCGCGTTGTCGGTCTTCAGCGCACACGGTCCGGCACGGGACGGCGCATGGAAGCCCGACATCGTTGCCCCGGGCGGTAACGTCACGTCCACGGTACCCGGCAGCAACTTCCGCGGCATGAGCGGCACGAGTATGGCAGCCCCGCATGTCGCCGGCGCCGCCGCGTTGCTGCTCGAGAACGACCCCACGCTCACACCCGCGCAGGTGAAGGAGCGATTGCTTGGCGCCGCACGCTCGGACGCGGGGACGGGACAGGTCCCGAATGCCCTTTGGGGTCATGGGCGGCTCGATGTCTGGCGCGCCCTCTATGGCGATCTTCCGCAGCCGCAACCCCCCGCGGTCGTTGCCGTGCGGCAATCGGGCGCGGATGCGGTGATCCAATGGAATGATCCCCCGGCTGACCCCGTACGCGCGCTCCGGTGTGTGCTGGTCACCCGCGATGGCATCTGCATCGACAGCGTCGCGCCCGGGATCGGTATCTTCACCGACCGCATGCCGGGTGTGGGGAAGCACACCTACATCCTCACCGCAACGTGGTCGGATGGATGGCGGAGTGCGCCGGCCGGACCGGCCTCCGTGGAGGTCTTCCTTGCGGGGAATCCGTGGCTTCTCGTGGATGACGATGCCGGCATGCCGTTCGAATCGTACTTCATGGACGCGCTCGCAGCGGCCGGTGGATCGTGCGATGTGTGGCATACCATCGCCGTGGGTGCGGTGACGCCGGAGGTGCTCGCGCAATATCTCCGGGGCGACGGCGGAGTGATCTGGTTCTGCGGGAGCGACTACACCTCGCCCCTCACATCGGCAGAGCAGTTGGCCCTGGCGGCGTTCCTGGATGCCGGGGGGCGGCTGTTCATCACCGGGCAGGATATCGGGTATGCGCTCACCGTACGGGGCGGTGAGAGCGACCGCCACTTCTATGCCACGTATCTCCGTGCGGAGCTGGCGCTGGATGGCTCAGGCGTGTTCGCGCTGGGAGGAACCGATGCAGGATTCCTCCGCCATTCGCATTACAGGATCGGTGGTGGCGACGGCGCGGACGATCAGGTCTTTCCTTCTGCCGTGGTCCCGCTGCCGCCGGCGGTCCCGCTGATGCAGTACGATGACGTCGTTCCCGACCCGGAACTGGCGGCACGTTCGCAGCGGGTGGATCCTTTCCGTCCCGTCATGCACGTGATAACCGGAACTCCCCTCATCGGCGCGCTTGCGTACACCCTCGATGCACGCAGGGTGGTGTACTTTTCGTTCGGATTCGAGGCGATCGACAGTGTGGCGATGCGTGCGGAAGTGATGCGGCGGATCGTGCGGTACCTGACGGCCGCTGATACGCTGTGTACGGGATTCGTGCGGAGGCCGGGATGGTCGATGCGTTCGGTGCCGGTCCATGCGGCATCGATGCGGGCGGGAGATCTGTTTTCTTTCCCGGCGCCACTGGCCATGGGGTACGACGGCGCGTTGCGTGCTGCGGATACCCTGACATGTGGACGGGGATACTGGTGCAACGATGTGGTCCAAAGGACCGAGCAGATGTGCGGGGACACGGCCGCGGTGCACGATATCCCGCTGCAGGCAGGGTGGAACCTGATCGCGCCGTTCCATGTGCCGGTTCACGTCGACGGGATCACGACGACCCCGCCTGGCATCATTGCCTCCCGGTTCTACGGGTTCACCGTCCGGTTCACGCCGGCGGATATCCTTCTGCCTACGGAAGCGTACTGGGTGAAGGCCGCACAGGACGGGATCCTGCATTGCGGACGATAACCGCACTCTTGTACCGACGCCCTGGTGTGGGGAACGGGTCCGGGGTGTGCGACCACAGTATCTCCGCTAACGCCGTATCACAATGGCGTGAAATGTCTCCGGGGGAGTGACAGATCAACAGAAGGACAGTCATCCGGCATGGTGCCAGAGCAGGGCACTTGCACCGCGGGAAAAATCTCCGTACTTACAGTGCACGGTGCGCCGGTACGGGGCGCACTGCGGCAACCATCCTGAAGGAGAGTGCATGTCCCCTGCCCCCCGCTCTGTGCGGCTCATCCTGGCAACCACGGCAGTCCTGCTTATCGGCTACACGTCGCATGCCGGCGACTTCCTGGAGGAGCAGCTCCGGTATCCGCGTGTGCGCGCGGCGAAACAGGAGACGGACTCCGTCCTCCGGACGTACTGTACCGCCCGCTCGCTCCACTATCCACCCCGGGAGATCTTCCTCCGCGCATTCAAGCGTGAAGGTCTTCTGGAAGTGTGGGCGCGCGACATCGTCACGGGACCGTTCGTGCTGCTCACGGATTATCCCATCTGCGAACGGTCGGGGGTGCCCGGACCGAAACGCCGCGAAGGCGACCTGCAGGTGCCGGAAGGGTTCTACCATATCAACATCTTCAACCCGGTCAGCGACTACCACCTCTCGCTGGGTATCAACTATCCGAACGCTTCGGACGCCATCCTGAGCGACAGGAAGAAACCGGGCGGCGACATCATGATCCACGGCGATTGCGTGACCATCGGGTGCATCCCCATCCGCGACGAGTGCATCCGAGAAGTGTACTGGCTTGCCGTCCAGGTGCACGCGGCAGGGATGGAACGGATCCCCGTGCACGTGTTCCCCTGCCGCATGGACAAGGAAGGGATGGAGTATCTTGCCGCGGCACAGGGGGAGGATGCCACGCTGATATCCTTCTGGAACATGCTGCAGCCCGGGTTCGAATACTTCCAGCGGACCAGGGAGCTGCCCATGATCACCGTCGACAGTGATGGGTCGTATCTCGTGCAGGGACGCTGAATGTCCGAACGCACCGCCGTGCACGAACAGATGATCTCATGACCTCCCGCTACCGATACTACGCCCTGACCGCATCGCTCCTTCTTCAGGTATGCCTCGGCGCCATCTATGCGTGGTCCGTGTTCGTTGGCCCGCTGCGTCTTGCCGCCGGACTCACCCAGACGGTCGCCCAGCTGCCGTTCACGTTCTTCTATTTCTGCTTTCCCCTGACGATGCTCTTCGCCGGCCGGCTCCTGCACCGATTCGGTCCGCGGGTGTGTGCAATGACCGGCGGTGGCGTCTTCGGTGCCGGGTGGCTCGTTGCCTCGATGGGAGGTCTGTCATACGCCTGGACGGTCATGGGGATCGGTATCCTCGCGGGTATGGGTGTGGGGTTCGTGTACGTCGTTCCCATTGCCGTGCTGGTGCGGTGGTTCCCCGCGTCACGCGGCGCGGTGACAGGATTTGCGGTGGCCGGCTTCGGCGGTGGCGCGCTGCTGGTCAGTCAGGTCGCGGGCGCGTTGATCGGTGGAGGCATCGGACCCTTCGAGGTCTTCCGCATTCTTGGCATCGTCTTCCTGGCCGTGAGCGTACCGGCGGGCTGGTTGATGGTATACCCGCCGGGAAGTGCGCCCACCGCCGAGGCGCCGTTGGCCGCGATGAGGATCGTGCGACGTCCGGAATTCCTCGTCCTGTATCTGTGCATGGTCATGGGTCTCGCTGCGGGGTTCGCGGTGAATGCGAACATGCGCGACCTGTCCGTGGTGGGGGGCTCCGGTGCCGGTTTGATCGCTGTCGGTGTTTTTGCGGTGGCAAATGCAGCGGGGCGCCCGTTGTGGGGTTACGTCTTCGACCGCCTGCCATCGCGGACGGTGATCCTGATGAACCTTGCCGGGCAGGCCGTGCTGTTGCTCTCGGCCGGACTCTGGCTGCGCGGCGATGCTGGCTACCTTGCATTCGCTGCGCTCGTCGGATTGCATTACGGTGGCGTCCTCGTTCTGTACGCAGCGATGGTCGTCCGGATCTGGGGCGCGGCACAGGTCGGACAGGTCTACGGGCTGCTATTCTCCGCGAACATGATCGCCGCACCGGCGGCCACGCTCAGCGGTGCGTGGTTCGACGCCGGCGGCGGATTCCTCGCACCGCTTGCTGTCATCGGTGTGTGTGTTGTGTGTACCGCGGTCGTGTTCGGGCGCACAGCATTTTTCCGTGGTGTTTGATATTCTTGGGGGGTGCATCGTTGTGTTCTCCGCACCTGTAGGGAAATGCGACGATACAGAGATGTGCGTGTCATCTGTGAAAGGGGAATCCGATGAAAAATCTCCCAAAGTGGCTGGTAGTGGTGTCCGTCTGTATCCTGATCGTCTGGGTGTTGGGGAGAGGGTGAAGATGCAAACGATAACTTGACTCTCAGTGAACCCATGGGTATCTTTACAATGAAGTTCATGTTCATTGCAGGCGAAGAAGTCGGGTGGGCGACGGATTCGTGACCTTCGATCCGCACTGTGCGCTGTTGATCCATCGCAGTAACGCCTCTTCAGATCACACCGCTCCTCCCCCTCACTCCTTCCTTCCAACCAGTCCAGCAGGGGATACCAATGAAACGGAATACCATCACCTTCATGTTGTTCGTCCTCCCGCTCTCGTTGTGTGCGGTGTTCGCGTCCGTCAATGATGCTACCGCGGAAATCCCGCAGGGAGCCTCCGTGGCCGGGGTGCAGCTCACCACGCCCCCCGTGATATCTTCAGTGTCTCCCCTCAAAGGAAAGCCCGGCACGCTGGTCACGATCAATGGGACGGGATTCTCGACCACACCTGTCTCGAACATCGTGTACTTCGGCGGCATGCGCGCGGGAGTAGCCGCTGCAACCAGCACGTCATTGCAGGTGACCATCCCGTACGGTGCAACGTATGCACCGGTATCGGTCCTCGTGAATGGCCTCACGGCATATTCACAATATTCATTCATGCCGACATTCGATGGATCTCCGGACAATCAGGATCTGAGTTTTTCCGGTTATACCGGATTGGCAGCAGGTCAGCACTATCGGTGGGGGACCGTTGCTGATCTTGACTTCGATGGGCGACTGGACCTGATCGAGCCCAATAATAACAACACCGTTTCGATCCTCTGGAACAACAGTACACCGGGCGATCTTACCGCCGATTCATTTCTCGGATTCCTGTCGGCAAGCGTTGGCGTCAGGCCATATTGCGTCAAGACCGCGGACCTGAACGGCGACGGCAAGTTGGACCTCGCTGCCATTGCCAATACCGAGGGGACGCTGTGCGTATTGAAGAATGTCAGTGGACAACAATCCATTGACTTTGAACGAACGGACTTCTATGCGACGGGGGCCCCTCAGGGGATCGCGATCGGCGACCTGGACCGTGACGGGAAGCCCGACGTGTTGGTGTCGGGGACTTCGATCAGTGTCTTCCGCGGCACGGGAACCGGGGGGGACATATCGTTCGCGCCGAAGGTGGACCTGCCAGGTGGCTATATGGCCGTGACGCTCGCCGACATCGATGGTGACATGAAACAGGACATCGTTGCAGCCCTTCGTTCTTCTGGTGGGTATGTGACGGTCTTTCGAAACCTCTCCACGCCGGGAATGATCGAATTCGCACCTGCGATGAATTTTCAAACTGGTTTTGCACCCATGGGCATCGCCGCGGGGGACATGGATGGCGATGGAAAGCCGGATGTGACGGTGACCACCGGCGCCGGGGCCGATGGAGTGCCGAAACAGATCTCCGTCTTCCTGAACGTCAGCGTTCCCGACTCCGTGTCGTTCGCCGAGCCGCTGGTCCTTCCCGACCTGATCAATGGCGCCTGGAAGGTTGAACTCGCCGATGTGAATGGAGACGGGCAGTTGGATATCGCTGCACCGGTGGATCATGGCGCGGCATCGATGGTTTCGATCTTCTGCAACGCCAGTTCAGACGGCGTCCTGTCATTCTCTCCGCGCGTTGACATCCCAACGCTCGGTGAGGGGACGTACGATCTGAGCATCGGCGATCTCGACAGGGACGGCAGGCCCGACCTGAGCACCGCCGCGTTGTACAACGGCACGTATGGGATATCCGTTCATCGTAACCTGACGTCTGCGCAAACGAATGCCGTGCCCGTGACCCTTCCCAGTCGTACTGTGCGCAAAGGGATGAGCATTGAGATCCCCGTGCATGTCGGGGACCTGACAGGAAAGGGTGTGATCTCGTATCAGTTCACCGTGAAATTCGATACCCCGCAGGCGATCGTGGCGGTACAGAACGCCCTGATCACCACCGGAACGCTGTCTGACCAGAATGGCTGGTCGGTCATTGCGAACTCCGACACGGCCGGGCAGATCACTATCGGTGGCTTTGGTGCCACACCTCTGACAGGTTCCGGCGCTCTTGTCATTCTTGCCGCGGATATCGATTCGAATGCCACGGATGGACAGACAGCGGACCTGACATTCTCTTCGTTCCTCTTCAACGCGGGCGATCCGGTTGCCGATACCCTCAACGGCCGTCTGACGATCTCCGGCTTTCAGTGTGGCGATGCGGATGCGAACGGATCGATCCAGGCCTATGACGCAGCGTTGACATTGAGAGACGCGATCGGTGTCGCACCCCTGACGTCGCAGGGCAAGCTCAATGCCGATGTGGATCTGAATGGGCAGGTGCAAGCATTTGACGCGGCATTGATACTCCGGAGATCCATCGGTCTGCCGCCGCCGGGAGGTGTTGCGACATGCTTTGCCGGGACCGCGAAGGACGGAAGTGTCGTCCAGGCGCTGCAGGCGCTGAGCGCATCTCTTTCGGCTGCGGGAAGACAGGGAGAGCGCCCGGTCGTCCGCCTCACCCTCTCAGGGGAGGAGACTGCAGAGGTGTTTGCGCTTACGATGGCTTTTGAAGTGCCGGCTGCGAATGAAGGGGAATGGATCGTGCGTCCTGTGGATCTCCCCCCGGGATATGTCTGTGCCATGCATCATCCCGACGCGGGGAAGTGGACGGTCGGTCTCATCAACCCCACCGGGATACATCTCAAGGATCTGAAGTTCGAGATCGAGGTTGCACAGGCGTCGCTGGTGCGGGACCTCAGGATCTCATCCTGTATGGCGAATGCGTCGTTGCTTGGCGATGTGGACATGGCAGGTGCAGCGACCCGCGTGTTGCCCAGTGCTTTTGCGCTGGTGAGCAGCTATCCCAATCCATTCAATCCCTCCACGACGGTCGTGTTCGATGTCCCGGCGACAACTCCGGTCACGATCGAAGTGTTCGATGTCCTCGGTGTGCATGTGAGAACGCTGTTCGATCACGTGACGGATCAGGGCAGACATGAGATCGAATGGGACGGAACGAATGACGCCGGGAGGGTCGTTTCCACCGGGCACTATTTCTGCAGAATGAAAGCGGGCGATTTCGTCGGCACCCTCAGGCTCATGATGCTGAAATAGAAGATACGGAACGCAGGGGGGACAACCACCTCCCCTGCGTCCCGACCATGAACAACGCATGTGTGCAATGGCCCATTCAGGAGGCGATGTGATGAAGTGGCTTACGATCCTGGTTCTGGTGGCGCTGCCCCTCTCCGCGGCACGTGCCACCATAGAGGTGTCTGTCCCCACGTTGACGTGTGCTCCGGGTGACACCATCGACATTCCGGTGCATACAACCAGCATTCCGGACTCAACCGTCCTCTCCTGTCAATTCACCCTCCGCTACTCGGCGAGTGTGGTCACTGTTCTGTCCATCGTGACGGAGGGCACGCTGGTGGGTACGTCCGGCTGGTCCGCGAATGCGAACATATCCGCTGATTCTCTGACGGTCGGTGCCTTCGGCGCCCAGTTCATGACCGACGAAGGCGCCATCGTCATTCTTCGATGCCGTATCCGAGGCGGGACCGGCAGCTCGACTCTCTTGACGCTGCGTCGGTTCACATTCAACGCGGGAACCCCTGCAGTGACGATGATGAACGGTGGGCTCAACATCATCACTGGTCTCGGGTCGGACGTCAGTAACCGTGCGGTCGTCTCATCGTTGCACCAGAATTTCCCCAATCCGTTCAACCCATCGACGGTGATCCCGTACGCGCTCGGCAGCAGGACCAACGTGCATCTGAGCATCATCTCTCCCCTGGGACAGGAAATGAGGGTGCTGGTGGATCAGTATCAGGATGCGGGTGAATACCGTGCAACGTTCGATGCCGCCGGCCTTGCCTCGGGCGTGTACTTCTACCGGCTGACCGCGGGGCAGTTCACCCAGACACGGAAATTGACCCTGGTGAGATAGGCGAAGCGGTAGCAGCCGAACGAGACAGAGAGAGACGGAAGGAGAGTGGGGAGGGGCAGAAGAGGTGAAGCCCTGACCTGTAGCAGTCAGGAGGAAGTCTGTAACGAAAAGGGCAAGGCCGCGGGTGAGATCTCCGCTGCCTTGCCCTTTTTCCTGCTGCTCCGGCCGTCTTCCCCGTGGACTACCGTGTGAGCGCGATCATTTCCCGCACTGCACGGTCCAGGCCCACGAAGACCGCCCGCGAAATGATCGAATGTCCGATGCTCACTTCGTCGATCTCGGTGATCGACCGGAAGGGGATGATGTTGAGGTAGTTCAATCCGTGTCCGGCGTTCACGCCCATGCCGAGTTCCTTTGCCCGGCGCGCCGCGGTGCGGACCACCTCGAGCAGGTCCATCTGCTCCTGGTCGGTGCGGGCGTTCGCGTACTCACCCGTGTGGATCTCGATCTTGTCCGCTTCGCACTCCGCTGCGGCTTCCACCTGTTCCAGCACGGGATCGATGAACAGGCTCGCCTCGATATCATGCCGGTGCATCTCCGCGATCACATCGCGCAGATGGTGCATGTGTCCGAGCACATCGAGCCCCCCTTCAGTGGTCAGCTCCTGGCGCCGTTCGGGGACGAATGTCACGAGTTCGGGGAGCGTTTCGATCGCGATCTTCACGATCTCATCGGTCGCCGCCATCTCCAGGTCCAGTTTGGTCTTCACCGTCTCGCGGAGGATGCGCAGGTCGCGGTCGTTGATGTGACGCCGGTCTTCCCGGAGATGACACACGATGCCATCGGCGCCTGCCAGCTCACAGATGTGCGCCGCGGTGACAGGATCGGGTTCCAATCCACCCCGCGCCTCGCGCAACGTGGCGATGTGGTCGATGTTGATGCATAATCTCACGGCAGTGCCCTCTTCCTTCTTCCTGATCTGTTACAGTCTCTTCCGCACGATGTACTGCAGCTTCTCCGGATGATGCGTCACCACCTGGATGCCCGCAGGGGGATAGACCTCGGGCAGGACCGTGCCGGTGGTATCGGCCACGATATTGTCGAACTGCACCACGACCCGGAAATCCACGGGCATCAGGCTGGCCAGCTGCCGGATACCGCCCCGCGCCACCACTTCCATCTTGGGCGGGATGAAGATGACCTCGCGGTTGGCCGGCGTGCCGGCGATCTCCACCGGGAGTCCGCTGAACACTTTCTCGGCGAATGGCTGGACATTGATGCGCACCTGCAGTTCCGGCGGGATGCACTGCACCGCGGGACCATCGCTGCGTGCGACGTTGATCATCGCTTCGACCGGAGCCTTGACATCCGTGAATGCCACCCGCGCTGAATGCCACTCTCTGATCTGGTGCACCACGGTCTCCGCGCCCGTGATCGTGATGCTGTCCGGAATGAGCTGCACCGGTCCGACCTGCCCGTATCCCTCGCGGAATGTGAGAGCGATATCCGGGACGACGGGAACGCGCTTCGTGGCAACGCGGTCCAGCCACACGACGACCGTATCCGGCATCGTCCGGAGCACCTGAATGCCGGGAGAGAGCGTGACGCGCTCCACGATCTGGTTGATCGTGATGATGCGATTGCCCGGCGTGAGCGATGCGAAGGGGATGTTCACGCGGAGCGACGATCCCATGAGGAGTCCGGCCAGACGCCACCCCTCGCCGCGTAACCGAAGGCGGATCTGCCGCGGCACCGCGGTCTTGATCGCCATGCCTTCGGGGACGTCTTCCACGGTAAGCGGAGCGTCCACGGTGACGTTGAATTGTTCGCGCAGGGTGACGGACAGCCAGAGGAAGATGCCGATGAGAAGCGTGGTGATGACGATATGGAAGCGGCGGCGTTTCATCGGGTGTCACTCCGGGCGTCCGTGGACCGGACGGAGTGGGGATCGCGCGTGCGCGGATCGGAGAATGCCACGTCAGCCCTTCCGGGCCTTGAGGATCTCGGTCAGAAGGACCTGTTTATTCGCT
This sequence comes from Bacteroidota bacterium, assembly GCA_030835135.1. Classification (GTDB taxonomy): domain Bacteria; phylum Bacteroidota; class Ignavibacteria; order UBA10030; family UBA6906; genus JAGDMK01. The sequence goes on along the minus strand of JAUQWO010000051.1, from coordinate 111,957 downwards.
TTCGAGATCTGCCGACCCTGGATGCCGAGACCGGGGATCTCCCGGGCGATCGCGCGCAACTGGTGCACGGTCATGGCGTCCAGTTCGGCGTCGCTGGTGATCACCGGTGCGGAAGCGGACTTCGGGGCAGCGGCGGGGGCATGCGCTGTCCGGACAACGGGCGGCGGTACGGGTGCGACTTCCACGCCCGCCTGTCCGGCGAGAAGGATGTCGATCTCGTCGTCCGGCCGGGGGATCACGTGGGCACTGAGCAACTCACCGACGCGTGCCGCGGCCTGGGCCCCTGCCTCAACGGCCACCTTCACGGCCGCGACCTCCCCGATCACTTCGATCGTGACGAGGCCTTCGCGCACCACTTCCTTACCGAGAAGTCGTACGTTCGCGGTCTTGAGCATGACGTCAGCGGCTTCGACGGAACCGACGAAGCCGCGCGTCTCGATCATGCCGAGGGCAAGTTCCATGCAGGTCGGAGGTGCGCATCACGGGCGGTGCCGGGTGGCATGCCCGCGGGCGAACTACTTTGCGGCCCGTTTGGGGAGGATCAGTTCCACATCCGCATGCGGACGCGGGATGACGTGGACGGAGACCAGCTCGCCGACGCGCTGTGCTGCTGCGGCACCGGCATCCGTTGCGGCCTTCACAGCTCCGACATCACCGCGCACCAGCACGGTCACATAGCCGCCGCCGATGGTCTCTTTCCCGATCAGGGTCACGCGTGCCGCTTTGACCATGGCATCAGCTGCTTCGATGGAGCCGATGAGACCTTTGGTCTCGACCATGCCCAGAGCATCCTGCGAATTTTCCGCCATCTGAGGGTATCTCCTGTTGTACAAGGTGTCCTACAATATAGCCAAGCAGGGGTTGAGAGTCAACGAATCGTGCTCCCGCCGATGCTCCCATCTCCCCGTTTCACCCCCAAAACCCCAGGAACGACCGCTGTGAAGGGGCAAGTTCACCGGGATTCATGTTCTCCTCCCGCTGTAGCTCCGTGTTCAGTCCACGCGAATTCTTTGATCTCCACCCCCACGCTTCCCGGGAACAGGGCATGCCATCCCCCGTGGTGCCTGCACGAAGCGCCGCGATCAACCGGCGTGCTGTTCGTGCTTCCCGGCGGCAGCAGGCCGCCCCTTGATCCTCTCCCGCACCGCCGGGATCTGCCATAGCCCGATCAGGATGCAGATCGCCGCGATGGCCCATGCCACATTGGAGATCGTGTAGCCAGCCTTGTACACCGGCGGGTCAAAGGTGAACTGCACCGTATGCTCGCCGGCGGGCACTACCACCGAACGGAGCACGGAATTGGTACGAAGGATCTCCGCCTCGTTCCCATCGATCGTCGCCTTCCAGCCGGCCGGGTAGTACACCTCGCTCAGTACCATCAGTGCCGGCGAAGAGGCGTATGCCTTGATAGTGATGGAACGCGACTTGTAGTCCTCGACGGACGCACGCGCGCTGTCGGGATGCGTGCACGGTGAAGGGAGTGGGCTCTGCACGACCGCCATCCGGGCCGCATTGAAGGAAGGTGCATTCATGGCGCCGAAGACCTCATGGTCGCTGCCGGCGACAAGCACGGTGTCCACGAAGAAAGCGCGCGGCAGCGCCGTGAGATTCCTGTACACGCCCATACGTTTCTCCTGGTCCACGTACGCGAGCGTGAACTTGTCCTCGGGCAGCCGGCCGGCGAAGATCAGGTACTGTGCGTTGAGCATGTTCACGACATTCATGTTCAGCGGGAATGCCGGATCCGCGCTCACGTACAGACAGGAATCGAGCATGGTCTGATAGATCTTCAGCTTCGCCGGACTGTACCCGCCGATGGATTGCAGGCCATGGTAGGCATACGTGTTGTCGTTGAATTGATCGGCCAGGGGGAAGACCCGGAACAGCCCGGGTTGCTGCAGCAACCACGTCACCGTGGCATCGGGCTTGAATCTCGCTTCCACAGTTGCCTGCGGCGTGGAGGTGACGTAGTTCCCCTTGTTGATCACGATGAGGAGGTCGACCAGCAGAAGCGCGAAGACCGCGACGGTCAGCACCGCAACGGAGGTCTTCTTCCTGAGATACAGCACGACGATGCCGAGTGATGCCGCGGCCAGCAGTACGAACTTCACGAAGTCCTTCCAGAGCAGATCGAACCGCGCCTGCTTGAGCTGCACGATCACGGCGTCGGTCTGGTTCCCGTATTGCTGACGGAGTTGCGGCAGCTCGTCCGCCTTGGTGAACATCGATCCCGAGAGTGTCTGATACAGCGAGCTCTTGATGAGCAGTCCGATGACCAGCAGGCCAAGCAGCACGCCGCCGGCGATCATCAGCGTGCGGCTGAGCTTCTCGATCCGTTCCTTCGCAACCGTGGCGGGGATCTCCAGCAGCCAATCGAGTCCGATCCCGGCCAGTACGCCGGCCACGAACGGAAGGAGGTGCAGGATCATCACCGGGACACGGAACTTGTTGAAGTACGGCAGGTAGTCGAACATCGGGCCGTAGAGAAGCGGCAGATGCTTCCCGAATGCCACGATCATCATGATGACGGCGATGATACCGAAGAACCACGTGAGACGCGTCCGGTTGTAGGCAAGGGCGATGCCGGCCAGCACGAGGGGGAGAATCCCGATGTAGATCGTGGACATCGTGAATGGCATGGTGCCCCAGTAGTACGGAGACTGGAACCCGAAGAACCCGGGGATGAACAGCGTGAGGATCTCGGCAGGATGCCACGACCAGTTGGTGGCATAGTCCCATGCGAGTCCGCCCGTGGAGCCGGTCGTCCCGCCGCCGCGGATCGAGTACTGCGCGAATTCCTGGACAGAAAGATAGATGTAGGCGGAGATACAGAGCCCGATGACCACCGCGCCGGCAAAGGCAGCCGTCACGATCGCCGTCCGTCCCGGTGCCGCCTTGACGTTCATGACGATATGATAGAGCAGGTACGCGCCGATCACCATGAAGCCGTAGTACACGATCTGCATGTGGTTCGTGAGCGCCAGTGTGCCGATCGCGGCCGTGAGCAGACCGAAGGAGAGCAGGTCCTTCCGTTCGAACAGGAGATGCGTGAACATGAAGACCAGCGGGACGTAGCAGAGGGCCATCAGTTTCGAGCCATGGCCTTCGCTGGCGAGCGCGATGTTGTACGGCCCGAGCATGAACAGGACCGCGGCGAACAATGCTGCGGGACGGGAGAACTTCAGGGTGCGCATCATCATGAACATGAACACCGCACCGAGGAAGTAGTAGACCACCGCCCAGGTCCATTTCCCGTTCAGGAAGAAGAGGTTCAGTGTATGCTGGAGGACCTGCTGCACGTAGCTCACGTTGTGCGGGATGTAGGCGACGTTCCCGAAGGTCGGCATGCCGCTGAAGAACTGCGGCATCCAGAGCACGTCCACGTTCTCGGTCTGTGCGATACGGTTGCCTGTTTCGGTGTAGCTCAGCGCCGCGGCGGTGTCGCCTTCGGACGAGAACGCGGCGTCATTGAACACGACGTTCCGGAAGACCACGAGCATGAGCACATACAGCAGCCCGATGCAGATCAGATCGAGCTGAAGGGGGGTGAAGCGCGCAAGGAACGATGGCGCCGCGGTCCGTGCGGCCTGGGGGCGTTTGATCTGTTTGCTCATGATGTCTGTCCGTTGATGAACGTGGGTGATCTCTCTACTCGTGTGTGCGGTGGGTTTTCAGCGCACCGTCGACCAGCGCGGCGATCGCCGAGGCTCGCGCCCCCCAGTCGTTCGTCCGTGCAAAGTCCTGCAGCCGGCCTGCATCAGGAACCCCCGGCCCGCGTACGAGCGCGGTGCGCACATCCGCGATGAATTCGTCCCGCGTGTGCGCGATGAAAGCGATATGGTGGAGCTTCTCCAGATCATCGGAGAACGCCGTGCTCACCACCGGGATACCAGCGGCTGCGTATTCATACAACTTTACCGGATTGACCGCTTCCGTGAGGCGGTTCCTGAGGAACGGGATGATCCCCACCGTTGCAGAGGCAAGATAGGCGGGGATCTGTGCGTGGGTACGAACGCCGAGCACGTGCAAGTTCGTGAATTTGCGGATCGGGTTCAACCGTTCCGCACAGTCCGGGTGCACCGGTCCGAGCAGCACCACGTTCACGCCGGGGAATGCCTGCACCATGGCTTCGAGCAGGTCAAGATCGAACCAATGAGAGATCGTGCCCACATAGATGACCGTCGGCGTTCCGTGATCCGGAAGGTCGGCCGGACGGGTTGTCGGGGTTGCATACGCCGCCGCGTGGACGCCATTCTCGATGAGGGTGACCGGCGTTGATGTTTCGCGCATGATCTGCTGCTGAAGAATGCCCGACGTGGCGCTGATGCGGTCAGACAGACGGATCATCAGCTGCCAGTCCCTCAGGACATACCCGGGGAAATCGATGAACCCGAACGCGTCGTCGATATAGTCGAATACCACGCCCGCCGGCCGGACCTTCGCGAGAAGGGGTGCGTACTGAAAGTTTTCGACGACCGCGGGAGATGTCGTGACATCGACGCCGATGCAACGGCATGCCCGGTGGAGCAGCAGCGATTGGATCCATGTGAGGCACGCACGGAAGAGCGGGACCTTGCTCACGGAGCGTGAGAACGCACGGATGCGCCGATCCTTCGCGTTGTGCGGGAATTGGGGAAGTGACAGGATCGTGATGTTGTCCGTGCGCTTTTGCGGGGACCACCGGCGCCGCGTGCCGAGCGTGGCAGGCTCTATCCAGAGGACCGGCCATCGCTCTGCAAGCCGGGAGGCGAGGTGCTGCGGACGCTGGTAGAGATGGTCCCACGGGATGTCCGAGAAGAAGAGGAGGGTCATACTGTCCGCTCCGTTTCCTCGATGACCGTGCGGAGGCGCGCACCCACGACCTCCGGATCGAAGGCACGCCTGCCTTCCTGGATGGCCCTGCATTGCCTTTGGTAGCGTTCACCCGGCGGCTCGACAGCAAGCCGACGGACAACGTCCTTCATTGCCGCTGCATCGTCGCACCGGTATCCGATATCACCCAGCTCACGCGCGTACCCGTCGATGAGCGGGTTGCTCAAATAGATGATCGGTTTGATGTACGACAGCGTGTCCAGGAACGTGGAGCTCGCCACGAGTCCCGACCGGTGCGTACGGGTGGTCCAGAGGGCATACGTGAGTTGTCTGGCGCGCGAGCGGTACTCCTCCGGCGTCAACACCTGAAGACGCGCATCCGGTACAGGTGTGTAGTCGCGCTTCGCATCCTCGGGGTGATTGAGATGACCGACCATCGAAAATTCTGCCGTGCATCCTTCCGCCTTCAACTCGCGTGCGATCTGCACGACGAGGTCGAATCCGGGGACGGCGCTCACGCCAAAGAAACCGAACCGCACCGGCGCGGAAGGATCTGGCAGTGACAGTGTGTGCGCGGCCCAGAAGGATGGATGGTCCAGCGGACGGCAATGTGCGGCCACCGCGGGGAAATACTCCTGCAGATACTCGTGGATCGGACGTCCCGGCACGATGAACCGGAGCCCTCGGGGATGCGGGACCGCGATCGCGAGGCGTATCCCGCGCAGCGCGGCGAAGCGCCGCGTGTGGTCTTCGAGTCCGGCCAGCACGCTGTGCAGCACGACCAGGACGGGACACGGTGGCCGGTGACGGTGCAACAGAAGCTTCACCGCGAGCGCCGCCGTATCCGTTGCCGAAGCCGAGATCACCGCACGTGCGTTCGTCTGCGCGGCCAGTTCCATCGCGGAGCGCAGGAGCGCATACTCCGCCTGCATCCGTTTCACCGGGGCGAGACTGCGTGCCGGGAGCTGGATGGACCGCCATTCAACGGTGACCTCCGGCGCGGCGGACGTGAGCATGGTCCGCACCTGGTCCAGATGCGTCTGCTCGGCCATATAGATGATCGGCGCCCCGGGGTAGGCAACCGCGGCGGTCTTGACGAGCGGTGTGTTGTACTGAGCGTGTTCGAAGTCGCGGCAAAACGGCTCGATGAAAATGATCGGGCCGTTCATGCGTGCCTCCGCTTCTGCAGCGCGGTATGCAGCGCCCCCAGGAATGTTGCGGCTGCCGCCTCCCAAGTGAATGTCGCCGCCTGGGCGAATCCCGTCGCGCGCAGCCGCTCGCGGAGCAGTGCGTCGGTTTCGACGGAAACGATCGCGTCCGCGAATGCCCGCGTGTCGTCCGGATTCACGTACACCGCCGCATCACCACAGACCTCCGGGAGGGAGGTTGCGCGCGTGGTGATGACCGGACACCCGGCGGTCATCGCTTCCAGGGGCGGCAACCCGAACCCTTCATACTTCGACGGGTACACCAGTGCGCGTGCGTGGTGGAAAAGACCGGCGAGCGTGGGCTCGTCCACATAGCCGCGTTCTTCCACGGCCCCGCGGGCAACGGCTTCTCTGACGGCATCGCGGAATGTTGCGGAGAAATACTGTGGCGTTCCGGTAAGGATGAGCCGCGATCGGATCCTGCCGTCCGTGTGCAGTGCGAGGAACAGCCGGACGAGCCCCTCGATCCCCTTGCGGCGGTCGTAGCCGCCCACGTACACAAAGAACGGCGCATCACCGGTCCTGCCTACCGGCGCATCCGGCGAAAGCGGTGTCATGGTCGGACCGAACCTGATCACCACCGGTTCATGCGTAGCGGTGAATTGCGTGACGATCTGCTGGCGCGAGTAGACGGAATCGGTGAAGATCACATCGGAGCGGTCCAGGTCCTGCTGCACCCGCGCGCGGTAGCGCTCTTCATCGCCGGGCGTCCGGAAGTACCCGGGGATGATCAAGGGCAGAACATCGTGGATCGTGGAGGCGACGATGCCGGAGGTCTGCAGACGCGGGACGTTCCCATTCCAGGGGAACCAGGCAACATCGGCATGGCGGACCGCACGGGGGAGGACAAGCGAGCGCCAGTACTGATGGGGGACCCAGCGGCCGATGGGATGCGCGGTGATGCGGCCCTGGAACGTCAGACGCAGCGGCAGTCGATGGAATGCACCGATCGTAAGGCCCGGATCGTGCGCAAGGCATGCATGCGACAGCCCGGCCGTGACCTTGGCGATCCCGGTGGGCGGCAGCTCGAGCACCGATGCGTCGAGGGCGATGTTCATGTGTGTCAGCGTTTGGTCATGAGGGCGACGGCAAGCCCTCCGGCCCCGGCGTTGGCCTGGTCGTAATACCCGACGTACCGGAGCTCTTCCGCGGGTGCTTCCTGCCAGCCGCTTCCGTACGTGTGACGGAAATACCACTCCTTCACATCCGCCGCGCCCTTCCCGATGTCGAGCAGCGGTTGCCAGCTCTCGCGGTCCATGTTCTTGTGCGTGCCATGGTTCTCGAATTTCCCGTACGGGACGGTGATCAGCAGGCGCCCGCCCGGCGCGAGGATGCGCAGCATCTCATGGACGGCCTTTGCGTCCATCGCATCGGCCCTCGTGAAGTGCGCGGTGTATCCGGAATTGTCCATCCCGAAATGCTCGAGCGAGGAGATGCACCAGATGCAGTCGAATGTACAGGCATCGAACGGCGTCTTCGTGATGTCGCCCTTGACGGTTTGCTCGTAGAGCGGCGTGGGGTCGTAGTGCGGATCGGCGATGTCGATCCCCGTCACGCGGCGCGGCCCGGGGAGCGAGCGCAGCATGGTGGCGTGGCACTCCATGATGTTGGCGAACCCGACGTCCAGCACGCGCTTGCCGGGAACATACGTGAGCCGTGCGAACAGGATCTCCACGGCGCGCTCGGGAAGGCGCTTGCCGTAGCCGGGAGGCAATGTCACGCGCGCCGGCCACGACGGTTGTCCGGCCTCATACGCCTTGGTGAACTCGTTCGTGATCATCGACTGGATGCCGGAGCGTCCGACGAGTCTCAGGATGGGGGTGACGAGATTGGTGATCGCAACCGTCGACATGCGGTGATCCTTCGTTGATGCTGATTCGAGCGTGCTACCTGTGTGCCGCGAGCACGAAGTAATTGCGTGGCATGAGCCGTCCCCAGAACCGTGGGCCGGTATGCGTGAACAGCCAGCGCGACATCCGGAAGATGCGCGAATAGACCGCTCCACGGAGGCCACCGGTGAGAATGCGTCCGGAGGATGGTTCGCTCCGCATGCGCGAGCCGTAGAACCACGTGTGGCCGACGAAGTAGTGCGGCTGTGTCGGAACGAACACGAGCGCCTGCAGTCCGGTCCGGCCAAGGAGCTGCTCGAGCGCCGCACGGTCGTATTCGTTCACATGCCCGAACGGTTCATCCCTCATGTAGGACGGATCGATCGCTTTGATCCACCGTTCCGACACGCGCGAAGGGACGGTGATGACCATTCTCCCGCCGGGAGCGAGCTTCGCCGCGAGTGCCGTGAGCACCTGCTCGGCATTGGGGAGATGTTCCAGCACTTCCTGGCAGTGGATGATATCGAAGGGTCCCTGCAGCGTGTGAAGGTCTGTGGCATCCAGCCGCAGCGTGATGCCGGTGGCGGTGATGCCCGCGCGCGACGCCTCCGCCATCTGCCAGTCGAGTACCTTCGGGTCAAAATCCAGGTACGTGATCTCCTTCGCGCCCGTGACCTCCGCGGCGGCGCGGCTGAACGAGGAAAATCCGGGACCGACATCCAGGATCCGTCCGGCCGTGAACCCCTGCAGGTGTGTGCGGATGAGCGTTTCGATCATGACCGGGCGCCCCTGGAGCGGATGGCCAGTACCGTGATCATACCGGTTGCCGAGCGTTTCATGTGGTGTTCGAGCGTATCCACCGCGAGCCAGCGGAGGATCCTGCTGGTCCTCGGGATCCACCGCCATGCGGCGATAGGATTGAATGCATACGCTTCGGCGCCGGTGTATCCCGCCTTCACGGCCATCCGGAGGATGCGTCCCGGACTCATGTCATCTTCGAAGCCATACTTCCACGTTCCGCGCATCTTCTGCCAGCTTTGACGCAACTGGAACTGCCAGGCCAGACGGTTGGGAACGAGGATCAGCACGAGTCCGCCGGGTTTGCAGAGGCGCACCATCTCATGGATGAGCAGCACCTTGCCTTCGTCCACGAAGTGTTCGATCACACCGCCGTTCCAGACGAGGTCGTATACGCCGCCGGGCACGTCGTTGCGCAACGCGTCCGCGAGGAACTGCTCGGGGGGAGGAAGTCCTGCACGTTTGAACCCTTCAGCCGCCGTTGCCAGCGCCACCGACGAGATATCGAGCAGGGCGCAGCGTGCGCCGCGTTGCGCGAGCGCCACGGAGGTCAGGCCGCTGCCGGAGCCGACCTCGATGATCCGCTTCCCGGACGGGTCGCCGAGATGGCGCACGATGGTCTCGAGGTTCGCCCGGTTCTCGGGGAACTGCCAGTACGCGGCCTCATCATAGGCGGCGGAGACCTTGTCCCACGTCGCGGCCACATCGCCGTGCTGGTAGGGTGTGGTGTCAGACATGCAGCTCTCCTTGTTGCGGTGACAGGCGCTTCCACAGGATGGCGCCGGTGAGTGAGACACCGATGATCTCGTTCACCAGCAGTGCCAGGGCGGAGGCGAGTGGCCCGATCTGCGGGAGGAGGATGATGTTCACCAGTACCACCGCGACCATCTGAGCGAAATTGATCTTCCAGTACACCTTCACCATGCCCACGCTGTACCCGATGATGCCGATGGGAGCGATGAGGATGGCGAAGGCGTAGCGGAGGCACAGCACCTGTCCGAGCAACACGCTTCCCCCGAAGGCCTTGCCGAACAGCAGCGGCGCGAGGATGGGGACGAAGATCGCGTACAGGGTGCCGAAGAACGCGATCACGCCGCACAGCATGAATGTCTTCTTCATCATCGTGCGGATCTGCTCCAGCGTGAGGTGCGACGATGCGCGCGGCCAGAGTGCGCCGCCGATCGCGGTGAGCAGGATCGCGAGTGGTGTGGCGAAGCGGGTGGCGATGTTGTAGATCCCGACATCGCTCTTGGGGAGGAAGGCGCCCATGAGCCAGACATCGAGCCGCAGGATGATGAGCACGATGACGGTGGAGGCGAGGTTGTACCGTGCGAAGGACGCGGGGTCGTCGCCGTCCTTCACCGGTGCTCCGGTCCCGGATGCGAGCGGGTTCTGCCAGACCTTCTTCCACCCGTCCGCGATGGAGCGGGGGAGCGGGTTGCGGCCGATGAGTGCGGCGCGTGGAATCGCGAGGATGAAGATGAGGGCACCGAGGGCCGCGGCGACGAGTGAGACGATGACCACGTAATGGACCGACCAGAGTCCGAGGATGGCCAGGAGCACGATGCCGAGCAGCGTGATCACGGTCTGCGCGACGGTGATGCTCGCATTACGGCCGAATTTCTTGAGCGACTGGAAATAGATCGATGGGATGGTGGCGAGGGCGGTGAAGATGCCGCCGATGAGCCCGATCCGCATGATAGGCGTCAGGTCGGTTGCGTTCCAGAGTTCCGCGATCTCTGGTGCGAGGGCGATGAGGAGGCCGGTAACGGCGATCGACAGGGCCAGGCGCAGGCGGAAGGCCCAGCGCAGCACGGCCATCTGTCCGGTCGTGTCGCCGACCGAAGCCGCGCGTGACGCGAACCGGATAGCGGTCTGTCCGATCCCCAGATCGGAGAGCGAAGCGGCGACGCCCGCAAGACTGAGGATCAGCGTGTACTGCCCAACGCCGTCCGGGCCGAGACCGCGGGCAAGGAGGACGGAGGTCGCGAGTGCGGCGACGACCGTGGCGACCTGGGGGATGATCAGCACGAGGACATCACGGATGCCGCGTTTCGAATCCACCACGGTGTTCGCGAGCCCCTGGAAGGCCTCCTGCACGAACGCCTGAAATTCTCTGACCACGGTCATCGCTGAAGTACCACCCTGATTGGTGTGCACAACGGATAGTGTCGGGGAGCAGGAGTTTGCCCGGCAAGTACCGGCCGTACGTGCCAGCATGGCACGGCGCTGAAAGCAGGCCATTCGAGCCAGAATTAGCTTTCAAGATACGCAACTCGGAAGGAAGGAACAAGGGCAGGGTGGCGCACGAGAGGCGAGGGAGAGCGGACGAATGTGCCACTCCGCGAACACGATGGGTACGGAGCGGATACCGCCACTTGTCGTATCGGCGTGTGATCTGCTGCTTTCTGAGCACCAGGAATGCCGGATGGCGCCCCGGAGGGCGCCATCCGGAAGAAAGACCTACTTCATGAGAAGCATGGGCCGCACCAGAACCGCCGATCCCGCGCGCATCCGGGTGAAGTACATTCCACTCGGGAGGCCTGCGCCATCGAATACGATGCGGTGCTCTCCCGGGGGGTAGAGGGCGTCCGCCATGACACTGACCAACTCACCGGCCGCATTGTGCACATCGATGTGTACCTGTGTGGTTGTAGGAACCGTGAACGATACCGTGGTCGATGGATTGAACGGATTCGGGTAATTGGGGAGGAGGGTATACGCCGACGGGCTTCCGGCCTCTGGCACAGACGTCGTTGTTCTGAAAAAGGACCGCGTCAGGCTATACTCTCCCCAGCCCAGTTCGTTTCCGGCGCGCACTCTCCAATAAATGCTCGAGTTCTTGGGGAAGCCTGATGCTACGTTCATCGTATCCGTCAGCGTCGAGTCTACGGTTCGTTCCGTGAACGAATAGGATGTGGACCATTCGAACCAGTACTTCGTCGCGGCCGGGGTGGCCTTCCGCCATTTGAAACTGACCGTGTCCCTATTGGCGGTGGCGTAGTTCAGGGGACTGACCAGTGTTACCATGCATACGGGGGTCCCGCGCCCGAGGAGTGGGATCGTCACGGAAGGTGTCCCGGGATCGTTGGTTGCGAATGTGATCGAACCCGAATCCTGCCCGGCTGATGTCGGCGCATAGCGGATCACGATCGATGCAGTATCGCCGGGGCCGATGGCAAGTTGCGTTTCCTCCGGAGAGAACACAGAGGGTGTCGCGCCGATGGTGCTCACCTGGAGCGTGTCACGGTTGCCAGCGTTGTAGATGCTCAACCGGCGCTCTACCGCATCGCCGATGATAACGGTCTCCCACTCGATCGGTTCCGTGCGGACCAGAACGGTAGGAGTCGGAGCACCCTCGGGGTGTACCGCTTCCCGGTGGATCGCAACGCGGTCGACATCTCCCTGGAAGTAGTACGGCAGTGATGGGTATTCCCATCGTCCGATCGTCAGCGGGCGGGCACTCGCGATCGCATACGGGAATGCATCGTCCAGGGGCCGGGTCACGAGCTTGTTATCGACGTAGAGGTACACTTTGCGGGTTGTCCGATCCCGCACCAGGGATACATGGTGCCAGACCTCATCGATATACTGCCTGATACTCTTGAGGATGAGAAGGGTGTCCGGTGTTACACCGTCTTCCCGATTGCCGATGACGGCAGCCACATATCCTCCGCTCACGAACAGTCCGTATCCGGGATCGGGAGCAAGCCCCTTCCTCAGCAACTGCATGGCCGCCGCCGATGTGGTTCTGAACCATGCTTCCACCGTGAAACTCTGAGAGGAGTCGAAATCCAGCGATCCGTTCTCGGGATCGTCCACGAAGATGTAGTCACCGCTCCCGTTGAATCTCCGCGCTGATCCCGTCACTCCTTCCACGACCGTTGTCCCGATGGCGATGCCCCCATTGTGGTTTGCTGATGAGTCGGTGATGAAGCTCCCCTGAGGATCATCGAAGTTCCACGAGGCCATGAGGGGGGTAGAGAGAGCGGGATGCCGGGCATCGCGGGTGATACGTATCTCATCGATGGCCCCGTCAAAGAAGTACGGGAAATTATTCTCTTCCCACCGCCCGACGGTCAGCGGACGATCGTTGGAGATGGCATACGGGAATGTGTCGGACACCGCTGTCGCTGCCGGTTCCCCGTCCACGTACAGACACAGCTTCTGCATCGGACGGTCACGGATGAGCATGGCATGGTGCCACTGCCCGTTATTGTAGGTGGCCGTGCTCGTGATGTTCACAAGTGCATCAGGCGGTGTCCCGTCTTCCCGGTTACCAATGATCCCGACCACTTTTCCGCCGCTGACGAGCAGTGTGTAGCCCGGTTCGGGAGCGACACCTTTGCGAATGAGTGTCATGGGACTGACCGAACTGGTCTTGAACCAGCACTCAACTGTGAAACTCTCGGTCGGAGAGAAGTCCAACGGGCCATAGCCCGGATCCATCAGGGTGATGTAGTCGGATGTCCCGTTGAAGGACCGTGCGTTCCCGGCGCGTCCGGCCACTACCGTTGTCCCCATCGCCGTGCCGGCAAGACCATTTCCGGTGGCGTCCAACATGGCGCCAGGGACCACTTCATCCAGATGCCACAGCGCCATGGTCTTCACGTCCGGAACACGCGGCACGATGACCTGGGTGTACGCGGTGAAGGAACAGAACGTCAGGAGGCATATGAATGCGAGTCGTTTCATTGGTATCCCCTCTCTATGACCATCGGAAGGAAGCAAGAACGGTGGGTAGTACTGTGCAGGAGGGATCATCCCCTCTTCAAAGTACGGAGGGGATTCGAGAGAGTCAATCGGAGTGGGTACGGTGAGTGTGCGCTACTCCCGTATGGTCTGCAGATGGCGCACGACGAATGCGCGGATATCGTGACGACGGGCCAGGACCTCGCGCATGGTGAAGGGGACGAAGTCCTGCACGCGTGCCAGTGCGATCCACGCCATGATGTACGATGCCACGACCACGGCGATCGCGGCACCGATGGTGCCGAGCCACGGGATGATGACAAAGTAGGCGGCGAGCGACACCACGAGCATCTGTGCACCGAGGATGAAGCTTGCCCGTGCCTCACCGAGTCCCATGAGCACGTTCGAACCGATCGCGAAGGCCGGCACGGCGAGTGACATCAGCCCGAAGATCTGCAGGATCAGCACGGCATCCGGGTACCGGCCGCCATAGATGATGCCGATCATCGGTCCTGCGAATAGCACCATGCCCAGCAAAACCGGGACCATGCCCACCGCGGAGAAGAGCGTGGACTTCTCCACCACGACCTTCAGCGTTGCGCGTTCGCCGCGCGAGGCAAGCAGCGAGACCCCGGGGAGGATGAACATCTGGATGATCTGCGTCGCCATGTCGAAGATACGGGTGAAGATCTTCGCGGAGTTGTACACCGCCACCTGCGCAGGTCCGGTGAACGCCGAAAGGATGAACGTGTCGGCACGCGAGTACACGAGGTAGCTCGCGTTCCCGCCGAGCGCGTACTTGCCATATTCCCACATCCGCCGCATCTCGTCGCGCGTGGGACGCAACCGCCACCGGAACAGCCGCCAGGACAATGCCAGTCCGAGCAGCGACGACGCCGAGAGGGAGAGCACGTTGATCATGATCAGGTCCTCGGCTGTGTCGAAGAGGTGCATCCGCGAATAGATCCAAACCAGCAATGGCGCACCGAGGAAGTGCACGGCGTCGATCCAGAAGATGCGGGCGATGCCGAAACGCGTCTGCAACAGGATCAGCGCCACGTTGCGGATGAGGGATGCGACCATCATCGCCGGGATGTACAGGAGCAGCGGCGCGAGGGCCGGCGAATGGAGAATAGCGCTCATCGGTTCGCGCACCAGGACCACCAGGAGCGACGAGACCGCGATGAAGACGATATTGAGGAGCATGCCTGCGCCGATGATGCCGGCCGGGTCGTCGCTCTGCTCGGAGGCGAACTTCAACATCGGCTGGAGCGCCACGGCGGTCGCGAGTCCGGAGAGGATCAGGAAGATCTCCTGCAGCAGGACGAAATTCCCGAACTCTTCTTCGGGCAGGACGCGGATGACCAGCAGCACGTACCCGAACCCATACACCACGGGCAATGCCTTGTCCGCCATCCCCCACAGACTCTTGCCGATATGTTTGCCGAATTCCATGCGCGGTCCGTCGGGTCAGTGCACGCCGGGCCCCACGCGGGCGTATGCAGTTCTCATGGCAGCTCCGTCTTCCGGGTCCCCGGGGGTGGCGGGTTGGTGACCTGCGCCGTCCGCATGCCTCTGACCGCGATGAGATAGCGCATCGTCGCGAAGAGATTCATCAGCACGGAAAGCCACGGAAAGGTGAACCAGTGATACCAGCGGGCATGATGCGCGAAGAACCGGTACTGACTGATCGCCTTGTTCCGAAGTTTGAACGAGGAGAGGTGTCCGCCCGCGCTGACCGACAGTTTGTGCCATACCTTCGAGCGTGGTTCATACATCACGCGATAGCCGGCGCGCTGCACGCGGAGTGACCAGTCGGCGTCCTCCCCATACATGAAGTAGCGGTGGTCCAGCATCCCCACGCGACGGATCACGTCCGCCGGCACCAGGATGCAGCAGCCGGTGGCGTAGCCGGTCTCGCCGGCAACGTCGTACTGCCCGTGATCGATCTCGCGGATGCCGCGGTGACTCATCGTGCCGGTCCAGAACGACACGTTCCCGCCGGCGTACCAGATCATATCGCCGGGTGTGTCGTAGTAGATCTTCGGCACCACCATGCCGCACCGTTCGGTGGCACGGTGGCGGTCCACCAGATGCGTGATGAAGTCGGGGGCGACCGTGGTGTCGTTGTTCAAAAGGAGGACGAAGTCGGTCCCTTCCTCGAGTGCCACCTTCATGCCATTATTGTTGCCTGCAGCGAAGCGCTTGTTCTCACCAAGGGCAAGGATGCTGACGTTGGGGTAGGCCGCGTGGACGGCCGGGAGCGTATCGTCGTGCGATCCGTTGTCAACCAGCAAGATGCGCATCGCCGGATATGTCACGTGCTGCAGTGAGGCAAGACACTCGAGGGTGACCTGTTTGCCGTTCCAGTTCACCAGCAGCACCGTGACGATGGGGAGGGTCGTGCTCATGACCCGCTGCGCTTGCGGCAATGGACCATGATGGCCGTGGCAAGGAATGGAACGTGCGTCGCATCCGCACGGAAGATCGTCCGGCGCAAGAACCGCTGGAGGGCCGGCACGGGCAGGACATCCATGGGGGCGGTCACGTACGCATCACCCAGGACGGTGAACCGTTCCTGCTCGAGTAGGCGGCGGATCTGGGACCTGCGATAGATGCGGGCATGCGCCCATCTGCGGTGCAATGAGGCCGGGAGCCAGGAAAAGAACGGTACCCGGTTCCAGGGGAGCAGGGGGAGCCGCGCACCATGTGTCTCAAATACCCACCATTTGTTCGGGACGGTGATGAGGAACTCGCCGTCCGCCTTGAGGACCCGGTGGATCTCCTGGAGGGTCCTGCACTCATCTTCCACGTGTTCAAGCACTTCAAAACTGATCGCCAGATCGAACGAAGCATCGGGTGCGGGGATCGTGGTGCCATCAAAGATCTGCGCCTGGATCGTCGTGATCCCCTGCTCCCGTGTCACCCGTTCCAGTTCCGCCAGTCCGTCCGGCATGATGTCGCATCCAAGGATCATGGCAGCATCGTGCGCGAACGTGACCGTCTGCGCGCCATTGCCACATCCGTAATCGAGGACGCGCTTACCTGTGAAGGACACAAAGCGTCGCGCGAGACGGTCGCGCCGCCGAAGGAGCTCTCCTCCATAGGCGGCCGGTTTGCCGGTGGCGGGTATCGGTGTCGTGGTCATTGCCGTTCTGTCAGGATCTCGATGCTGTTCACGAGGTTCTCCCAGGTATACTTCAGCTTCTCGGTGCGTACGTGCGGACGGTATCGTTCCGCAAGCCCATCCTCGTAGTAGCGCCGGATCGTTGTGGCAAGCGCGTCGGGGTCATTCGGTGCAGTGATCAGCCCGGTGACCTCATGACGCACGACCTCCGCCAGTCCCCCCACGTCAGTGGCGATGACCGGCAGGTCGAAATTGTATGCGATCTGGGCAATACCACTCTGCGTGGCCGACAGGTAGGGAAGGACAACGGCGTCCGCCGCAGAGAAATACTGACGAACCTTGTCGTTGGGGACATAGTCGGAAACGATCGTGACGCGGTCGCCGAGTCCCAGCCGTGCCACCTGGTCACGGTACTTCGCCTCATCATCGTAGAACTCACCCACGACGAACGTCTGCAGGTTGAACGAGGCGGGGAGCCGGTGGATTGCATCGAGCAGCACGTGCAGACCCTTGTACTTTCTGATGTATCCGAAGAACAGAAGGACCCGGGGAGCGGTGATGCCGAGGGCGGCGCGCGCCTCGGTCGCCGGCATCACCGTGCCGAAGATGTCGTACACCGGATGCGCGGCAAAACGATACGATGCTCCCGGCTTGAGAGAGAGCAGGTCCCGTTCAACCGATGCGGACTGGACGATGAAATGGTCCGAGAACCGGAGCAGGTACCGCGTGAACAGGATATCGCCCGGCCTCCGCTCGTGCGGGATGACATTGTCGCAGACGATCAGCACCCGCGTGTGGCCGTTGGAACGGGCGAGCGCGGCAATGGTGCCGAAGCACGGCCCGAAGAACGGGAGCCAGTACTTGAAGATGATCAGGTCCGGGCGCTCGCGGCGGAGACGCAACCCGACGCTGATCCAGTTGAACGGGTTGATGGAATCCATCACCTGCGGCGCGGGTGCGTCGTGTCCTTCGCTGCCGGTCTCTTCCTGAGTCTTGCCGGGGAAGAGAAACGCCGGATACTGGCGCTTGAATGTGAGCACCTGCACATCATGCCTCTTCCGCAGTGCGGCAACGAGCAGGGACACATAATGAGCGATGCCGCCGCGGAGGGGGAACGCCGTGCTCAAAACGGTGATCGTCATGTCAGGCACCTGCCGTTTCGGACCGTTGGCGTTCGCGGCGGGCGTTCCACATGCCGACGGCTATGCCGCCACCGCATACCAGGAGGGTGAGCAGACTGATGAGCGCCCCGCGGTTGAATGACGGCGGATCGAAGACCAGTTCCACGGTGTGCTTGCCTGCGGGCACCGGCACGCCGCGGGAGACGAAGTTCGTGCGGTACACCGGCGCTGCCGCTCCATCGATCGATGCGCGCCACCCCGGGAAGTACGCTTCGCTCAGCACGAGGTATCCGGCCTGCGGCGTTTCCACGGCGAGTCCGATCCTGTTGATGCGGTGATCGGTGATGCGGACCTGCCAGCCCGCCGGGGGGGTGGCCGTGGCGATCGGAATGGACGTGCTGTCCTCCACCACCGCTTCCTTGCGGGGATCGAAGGACGGCGCCGTCATGCGGGCACGGACCTCTTCTTCATTCCGGGCAACGGTGGTGGTGAAGACGAGATAGGCACGCTCCAGGTAACCCGGGCGCTCCTTCAGTCCGATGGTCCCGCGCACGGAATCCGTCTGGAGGTAGTACTTGATGTTCAGCAGGTCGTAAAAATTGTCGGCGGTGGCCGCGGGCGGGAACACACGCGCAGGCATGAGCGGCGTGTAGCCTTCCATGGTGAACACGCGGTCCATGATCCCCTGGTTCCTGTCCATGATCATCCCCTGGGCATTGCGGGTGTTCACGCGGAACAGTTCGTTCTGCGACTTGAGGAACCCGACGAGCCGCGAGGCCTGCGCGAAATGCTCCTCGGGGTTCTGCGCCGCGGTGTTCTGCTCCGACCCCACGATAGAGAGGTCGAAGAACGTGATCGCGACGAGCAGGAGTCCGATGATCCCCGCGGGCATGCTGCGGCGGATGAGTGCGTAGAAGAACAAGAACGCCGGGATGATCGTGACCAGCGCGATGGCGAGTTCTTTCCGGACGAAGGTGCGCTGCTGCTGTTGCGCGAGGAACGGGAAGATCCCGTCGAGGAGTCCGACGAGCGCGGCGACGACGATGGCGGCGCACACGCCGCTGATCCACACCATCGTGGCGACCCAGCGCCTGCCTTCCTTCTCCGTGAACTGTCCCTTCAGCACCGCATCGAAGCCGAACGCTGCGAGGAGAGAGCCGGCGAACACGACGAAGACCCCCATGCGCCCGGGGTTCCGGAACGAGGCAAAGCCCGGGATGTGATCGAAGAAGAAGCCGTGGAGGAAGAAATTCTTTCCCAGGGAGAACAGGAGCGCGAAGAGGGCGAACGACGCGAAGAACGCGATGTGGCGGTTCGTCCGGAAGAACCGGAGACTGAACAGCGCGAACAGCAGCGGCGCCACGCCGAAGTAGATGCTGGTCTCCCAGTACTGCCAGTACGCACCGGGTCCCCACCAGGTGTAGCTGTGCGCGTCCGAGGCACCGAAGAACTTCGGCACGAGCAGGGTGAGAAGCTGTCCCCACCCGAGCGAGCCTTCGGAGCCCTTCTCGTACGTGATGGTGGCGCGCTGGGAGAGCGCGGAGAGGTCCTGTGTCGGCAGCAACTGGACCATGATGAAAGCGAACGACAGGCCGACGAGCGTCGCGGCGCGGCTCATGAGAACGAGGCCCGGTCGCGTCGCGAGTCCGCGCACGCCCACGGTGGCGATGATCTCCATGGCGACGTAACAGGCCAGGAAGAAATAGAAGAAGAGCGACATCTGTGGCGAACCGGCGAAGAAGCTGTGCCCCAGCGCGAGTGCGCCGATGAAGACCCATGTCCAGCGTTTTTCCTGCAACGCCTTGCGCATCATGAACAGGAGGAGCGGATACCATGCGGCGACGCCGACGATCACCTGGTGGATCGCATGGGTCACGAGGAACCCGGAGAAGGCGAAGGCCGTGCCGGCGAGGAGTGCGGACATCCGGCGGAGATCAAAAGAGCGCGCGAGCAGGTACATCCCGGCGGCGGCCAGGAAGTAGTGCAGCACGTTCACGAGCTCGAGCCAGTAGACGTTCAGGTGACCGTTCTTCACGAACAGCGTGAGCGCCAGCATCGGGATGTAGAGCACCTCGGTCTGGATCTCGGCAAAGAACGGCATGCCGCCCACGGTGTACGGGTTCCAGAGCGGGAACTCACCCGCGGCGAGGGCGGTGGCTGCATACTGGCGGAACGGATACCACTGATACACGAAGTCCTCCCACAGGTACGCGGTACCGAGGAGGATCTTCAGGAAGAACAGGCCGGTCATGGCCGCGAAGAAGCCAACGGCCTGAAGGTCCGACGGCTCCCACGGGGTGCCGGACGCTGGCCGTTGCCGTGATGTTGATCTGGGTTTTGCCATGCGGACGTGGATGGCTAAGTGGGGAGGATCCTTCGGCAGCTGTCGAAGACCGTCTCGACACGAAGGTACTGCATGCAATTGTTGGGACACACGGGGGAATAGTAGCACGGACAGTCGAAGTCCGGCTCGAGGATCTCGCCCCTGCCGTACAGCTCGAACTCGTTCTTGTTGAATGTGCTGTTGAACAGCACGAGCGGCTTCCGGAGGCCCACGGCGATATGCATGGCCATCGTGACCGCCGAGACCACGAGATCGCACTGGTCCATCAGGTTGATGAACTGGTTGAGCGGGAAGTAGCCGGGGTAGCGCGCACCGCTCTTCGCGGCGATGCGTCTGTTACGGGCGTGTTCCTGTTCGCCGCCGAGCAGCACGGGCTCATAGCCCGCCTTCTTAAGTTTCTTCGCGAGCGCGACCCAGTTCTTCTCGTCCCAGAGACGCGATACCCAGCGCCCGCCGCAGCCGGTGTTCAGCCCGACGATGGGCTTCTTCTTCGGGAGCTTCCACACGAACCCCTTGTCCGCGTGGTTGTCCATGATGTACTCTTCGTGCGCGAACGTGAAGCCGGCGATCGCGAAGATCTCCTTGAGGTAGCTGAGCGTGTTGGCCCTGCTCAGGTCATCGAACACGCCGGTGAGGAACTTTGGTTCCGCGTCGGCATCGATCGGTGCCGGTTTGCCGTTCACGAGCGTGAAGCCCTTCTTCACATCCGCACCGATCGTGGCGGCGAGCGCGCACGCCTCGCGGTCCTTGTCCAGGTTCACGAGGACGTCGAAGTGCATCGCGTTCAGCGTTGCGATCGTCTGCGGGGTGAACGGGAGGACCACATCCACCGCCGATGCGGGGACGACCTCGGGAGTGAGCGTGAGCCACCAGATGCGGTGTCCGGGATCGACGGCCTGGAATTTCCGGAGGAGCGGCGTGGTGCGGATGACGTCGCCGATGGCGCCGAGCTTGATGATGAGGATATTGCCCGACTGGGGGACGTACTGGGCACAGACGCTGCCATCGGCCTCATGGCAATGGCAGCCCGACTTCTTGTGCGGTTTGCAGGGGACATCGCCGCGGAACCACCGGCAGTCGCGTTGCAATGCGTCGATGGACGCCCACGGTTGTGTCATGGAGGACGTGTTCCTTACTTGAGGAACTCGCGGATCGAATACTCCTCCGCCGAGGTCCGCGTCTTGCTGATCATTTCTCCGAGCAACCCGAGGGAGATGAACTGCACGCCGATCACCACGAGGATCGTTGCCGCGAAGAACATCGGGCGGCTGCCGAGGGCGTACACATCGGGACCGAGCATCAGGCGGTTGATCACCATCCACAGGTCCACGCCGCCGCCGATGACCATGGAGAGTATCCCGATGGGTCCGAACAGATGCAGCGGGCGGCGGAGGAAGCGCGTGGTGAAGATCGCGGTCAGCAGATCCAGGAATCCCTTCCAGAACCGGCCGAGGCCGAATTTCGTCTTGCCGTACTTGCGGGCGCGGTGCTGCACCACCATCTCGCCGACCTTGAAGCCTTCCCAGTGGGCGAGGACGGGGATGTAGCGGTGGAGTTCACCGTACACCTTCACGGTCTTGATGACCTCTTTGCGGTAGGCCTTGAGGCCGCAGTTCATGTCGTGGATCTTCACGCCGGTCATCATCGCGGTGATCGTGTTGAAAAACTTCGACGGAATGGTCTTGGTGATCGGGTCGTGGCGGACCTTCTTCCAGCCGGAGATCAGGTCGAAGCCGTCCTCGATGCGGCGGCGCATCGACGGGATCTCGGCAGGATCGTCCTGCAGGTCCGCGTCCATCGTGATCACGATGTTCCCCTGTGCCTTGTCAAACCCGACGGCGAGGGCGGCGGACTTCCCGAAGTTGCGGCGGAAGCGGACGACCTTGATGTGACGGTCGTTCCGTTTCAGGTCGCGCAGCACCTGGAACGAGCGGTCGGTGCTGCCGTCATCGATGTACAGGATCTCATACCGGATGTTCATCCGGCCGAGTACGGTGCGGAGCTGCGTGTTCAGCTCCTTCAGGGAATCTTCCTCATTGTAGAGGGGAACGATCACGCTGATGTCAGCCCAGCCCTGCTGGTGTTGGTTCTGCTGGTTCTGGTTCTGTTGCTGCTGCGGATTCCGCTGGTGCTGCTGGCGGGGCTGACGCTGGTGCTGGCCATGCCGCTGCGGCTGTTGGGGCTGCGGTTGCTGCCCTTCAGTTGGCTGGGCGTTCTGGTCGGTCGGTTGGTCTGGGGTCGTGGTCATAGGGACAATGCGGGCAGTGCCGAACGGTTAATTCCCAATAAAGTACAGCTTTCCAAGGAGAGAATCAACGAAACCGGGGGGTTACGTTGACATTCGCCCCCCCCTTGTCTATATTTAACTTCATTTTTGCCCCTTCTCAGGGGGCCATTGCCGTGCCAACGGGACCGGTTGAAAGGGTTGTTGTGAACGCTGCCCCCCCTCTGCGCCCCCGCGCTTCCCTCGGCCAGAACTTCCTGCGTGACCGGAACACCGCCCATAAGATCGTGGCCGCCCTCGGCCCCGGCCAGGCGGATACGGTCCTGGAGATCGGGCCGGGCGAAGGGGCGTTGACATTCGAGCTTGCCTCGCTGGCCGGACGGCTGGTGATCGTGGACCTGGACGAGCGGGTGATCGCCCGGATGCAGGAGGCCTTTGCCGGCAAACCGGTGGAGGTCATCTTCACCGACGTCCTGAAACTGGACCTGACCGAACTCGCCGGACGGGCAGGCAGACTGAAGGTCGCCGGCAACATCCCGTACAACATCACCTCCCCGATCCTGTTTCATCTTCTCGAGCACCGGGCAGTGGTCACCGAGAGCGTTCTGCTGATGCAGCGCGAGGTGGCCTACCGGCTGATCGCCGTGCCGCGCACGAAGGACTACGGGATCCTGTCGGTCTTCTTCCAGCTCTTCTTCGATGTGGAGTTGCTGTTCGAGGTGCCGCCGACGGTCTTCTATCCGCGGCCCAAGGTCACGTCATCGCTGGTGCGCCTTCGCCCGCTGCCCCGACCACGGTTCCCGCTGCAGGATGAGAAATTCTTTCGCTCGATGGTGCGCGGCGTGTTCGGCAAGCGGCGCAAGACACTCCGCAATTCGCTCCGGTATCATCTGGAGGCCGAGCCTCCGGCGACGAGCTTCGATTATGGCCGGCGACCGGAGGAACTGAGTCTGCAGGAACTCGTGCAGCTTGGCGATGAACTGTTCACCGCCCTCCAGGGCGGAACGGGAGGTGCATGACATTCCGCACCCCGGCAGCGCGACTGCACTCCACCGATGTGGTGATCGTTGCATTTTTCACGCTCCTCACGATCGTGAACTTCGTGTTCGCGGGCCGGATCCCGGGGTGGTGGGTGATGGTGCTCATCAATGTCCTGATCATCGCGGCGGTCCATGGCCTTGCCGCGTGGCGTGAGGCGAGCACCTCGAAGGTGCTGGCGTTGCTCCACGACTGGTACGTACCGCCGCTGGTGTTCCTTACGTTCAAAGAGCTGTACTACATGATCAAGCCGATCCATCAGGGGATCGACTACGACGACTGGCTCATCGCCGCCGATCACTGGTTGTTCGGGGTGCACCCGACGCAGTGGCTGCAGCAGTTCAGCCATCCGGTGATCACCGAAGTACTGATGATCGCGTACACGCTCTTCTATGTGCTGTTCCTGATCGTCGGGTACGAACTCTACAAGAAACACCCGCGGAGCGAGTTCCATTTCTTCATGTTCACCTGCGTGTTCGGATTCTATCTGTCGTATGTGGGCTATTTCGCGTTGCCCGCCGTGGGGCCGCGGTATACGCTGCACGATTTCAATTCGCTGGATGCGGAGATCCCCGGGCTGTGGCTGACCCCCGCGTTGCGGTGGTTCGTGAACTGGGGGGAGTCCATCCCCATGGGCGTGAGCAGTGCGGCGGCCATGGCGGCGACGCAGCGCGACGTCTTTCCGAGCGGCCACACGATGATGACGCTTGTGTTGATATGGATGGCGGTGCGCTACCGGCTTGGCTCCCGGCACGTCGTGCTGATCACCGGGGTCCTGTTGATCGTCGCCACGGTGTATCAGCGGTACCACTATGTGGTGGATGTGCTCGGCGGGGCGGTCTTCGCGGTCGTCTGTCTCTTCCTTGCCCCCCGGCTGTACGTCTTCCTGCGGAGGACGATCGGGACCATGGACCGTGTGCATCCGTGGGCGAGGGATGATTGGTATTGACGGCCGGCCGTTCCCGGTTCCAGGCCCGTGGTTTGGCGGTGCTGCAGGCATGTCGTGCAGGGGGGCCCGTGCCCCCCGACGGCGCGTCTTTTTTCACCATGGAAAGGCTTTCCTCCGCCCGGGAAACTGCGTTCCGGTGCTCTGATGCGCTCATTGGCCTAATCTGATGAAAAAGGCTGATTCATAGGACATTCAGAAGGAGATCCGGCGTATCTGCCGGAGGGGGTCCTCACCTTTTTGGCGTCGAATTATTGACTTTTTTGCGATCATTTGGTACATTTACATTCCTATATGAGAGAGGAATACATCGATGTTCGCCGTCGTTGAAGTCGCTGGAAAGCAATACAGAGTGGCACCGAAAGACAAGATCATGGTGCCCACCCTCAACGAGAAACCCGGAACGAAGATCCGTCTGGACCGTGTCCTGATGGTTGGCGACGAGAAGGCCGTTGCAGTCGGCCGCCCGCTCGTCAGCGGTGCCGTCGTCGAGGCGACCCTTGTTGAACATGCCAAGATGGACAAGGTGATCGTGTTCAAGAAGAAGCGTCGCAAGGGATACCGTGTGAAGCGCGGACATCGTCAGGGATATTCTCAGATCGAAATTCTCAGCATCGGCAAGTAGAGGCGCGTCATGGCACACAAAAAAGGTGTAGGCAGTTCCCGTAACGGCCGCGATAGCAATGCGCAGCGTCTCGGCGTGAAGCGCTTCGGCGGCGAAACCGTCACCGCAGGCGCCATCATCGTCCGCCAGCGCGGCACGAAGTTCCGCCCGGGCGAGAACGTTGATATCGGCGGCGATGACACGCTCTACGCGAAGGCGCCCGGCGTGGTGTCGTTCAAGAAGGTCAGCAAGTCGCGCCACGTGGTGAGCATCCTCTCCAAGTAATATACCCACCATCAGCACCGGAGACGACCATGAAGATCACGGTGATCGGGGCAGGCAACGTCGGAGCCACGACCGCGCAACGTATCGCGGACAAGGCCCTGGCCAATGAGGTTGTGCTTGTCGATGTGGTCGAAGGCATCCCGCAGGGGAAAGCCCTCGACATGTTCGAAGCGACTCCGGTAGAGAAGAGTGATGTTCGTGTCATCGGCACGAACGGCTACGACGAGACCGCGAACTCCGACCTCGTCGTCATCACCGCAGGCATCGCCCGCAAACCCGGGATGAGCCGCGACGACCTGATGAACACGAACAGCGCGATCGTGAAGAGCTGCGCTGAACAGGCCGTTGCCAAATCCCCCAACGCCATCTTCATCGTGGTGTCGAATCCACTGGACGTCATGGCCTGGGTGGCCATGAAGGCCACGGGACTTCCGCGCCACCGCGTGATCGGTATGGCCGGCGTCCTCGATGCCGCCCGCTTCCGGTCGTTCATCGCCCTCGAGCTGAATGTGTCGGTCGAGGATGTGAATGCGTTCGTGCTCGGCGGCCACGGCGACTCGATGGTGCCCCTCGCACGCTACTCCACCGTCGCGGGGATCCCCATCACGGAACTGATGGATGCGCCGACCCTGGAACGGCTGATCACCCGCACACGCAACGGCGGTATTGAGATCGTGAACCACCTGAAGACCGGCAGCGCGTACTATGCGCCGTCCTCCGCGACCGTCGCGATGGTCGAATCGATCGTGAAGGACAAGAAACGCATCCTCCCGTGCTCGGTCCACCTCGAAGGCGAATACGGCCTGAAGGGCGTGTTCGTTGGCGTCCCCGTGAAACTGGGCAAGAAAGGCATGGAGCAGATCATTCAGATCAAGCTCAATCCCGACGAAGCCACCGCCCTCGGCAAGTCGGCCGCGGACGTCGAGTCCAGCATCGCCAAGGTGAAACTGTAGGAGCTCTGCATCACCGTGAAAACGATCAAGGCTACCCTCCGGGTAGCCTTTTTTGTCCTGGGCCTCCTGTCGGTCTCCTGCCGGCAGGATGAGACCCCGTACGCAACCACCCCCATCTCCGTCACGCCCGTGTTCACCGCGGGTGACGTGTTCCTGTACGATGCCCTCCTTACCGACGAGTACGGCTACCCCATATACTCCTCGCGCTCCAGAGCCCGATGGAAGGTCCTGAGTACCGGCTTCCCCGTGCCGGGGGTCGGCGTGGGGACCGTGTTCGTGGATAGTGCCAGCGTGCTGCGCGACAGTGCGTCGGTCTTCGACACGGTGACGGTTGCGGTGGCGTCGAACGGCGACATCTACCGGCACGGGTTCCTTGCCACGATCGCACGCATCCGCAGACTCCCCGCACTTCCTGAATCCTGGGACCGCATCGCGGCAGTGTCGATCGGATCGAACAGGTCGTTCTTCGTGGGCCATCTCGATACCGCCAGGACGGAAGCGGTCTACGGGCTCATCTCCGGTACACCGGACATGTATGCCGTGAAGGTGAAGGGGCAGCAGAAGGTCATCCCCGCCTACCGCGTGGAACTCGCGGGGCCTCACATGCGGTACACCTTCTGGCTCGCGGATGACCCGACGGCATTCCCGGTCATCTGGCTGGAACCTGATGATGGGTTCGGGGGGACGGAACTGACCCTGACGGAGATCAGGGCAGGGGGGTGATCGTCACTTGTTCGTGTTGAGCCAGAGGCGCACCTGCATTCCCTCCGGCGCGTGGGTGAACTCCACCTTATCCATGAGCGTGCGCATCAGGAATACGCCGCGTCCGCTCGCGCGGTGCAGATTCTCTTCCTTCAATGGATTCCGTACCTGTTCCGCACGGAACCCTTTCCCCTCATCATTGATCTGGAACAGCAGCCATCCGGGCAGGATCTCGCACGACACTTTCACGCGTTTCGTCGGATCGGAGGCGTTGCCGTGGAGGATCGCATTGTTGACGGCCTCCGTCAGTGAGACCATCAGCTTGTGCATCGCGATCTCGTCAAGCCCGACCACGGCATTGATCTTGTTCAGATAGCCCTCAACGCGCATGACACTCTTCGGAACACTCCGGAGAGTGAGGCGGAAGATCGATCGGGGTGCTTTCGGCATTGCTGTGCTCAGAAGTGGAGAAAGACCTGCATCGTCATGCTTGCCAGCGAGCGGAATGTGCCGTCCGACTGCTTCCGCCGCTCGTACCAGCCCTGAAACAATAACCTGCTCGCCGCACTCACATCCCACCGGATCAGACTCGTCGGTCCGACGCTGCTGAAGAACGTGTCCGGCCGGCGGACCGTGTCCTTGTACACATACCGCGACTGACTGAAGTACCGCACCCCCAGAGCCACCAGTACCGCGGGGGCCGGGGCGTAGCGCACCTGCGCGGAGAATGTCCGGTCCACCGTGGAGTTCTCGGTCCGTTCCAGAAACTCGTCCCAGCGAAGCATCCCCCGTTCATACAACTTTAAATAGGCGTAAAAATCAAGTCCTAATCGACCGGTGAACTCAACCGTGGTGGAATCCATCCAGGAAAACTGCCTGTAGGAGAAGCTCCGGGCCAGGGCAACCTGCTTTTCGTAGTCATAGACCGTGTAATTGGCCAGGACCTCGAACCCGTTGATGCTGGTGAACCACTCCACCGGCCGGTAGATGACCCGGGGGGAGAGCCGGAGGACCCTGTTGATGTTATTGTTGGCGCTCCGCTCCTTCAGCAGATAGACCAGATGGCTGTATGTCCCGTCCAGCGCGATCCCGATGTCCACGGCGCGGCTCACCCGGTGCCACGTGCCCAGTGCCAGAGCCACGAGCAGCTCATCACGGTCCTCCTGGTTCAGCTCGCTCGGCGTATCGTACCGCAGGATGGTCGCCGACCCGGCGAACATGACCCGGTGCAGAGGCGACACATCGAGTGATGTGCCACCCGACAGGGCAACCCTGCGTGCGACGTTGTCCTTGGACTGCTCCTGCCGGTTCCGTTCGGCGAACAGCACGGCGATGTTGGGTGCCATCGTTCCCGCCGGTGCCTTCGCGCGATGCGTTTCATTCCGTTCGGAGTATCCGAGCCGGATGTGCGCCGAGGAACTGGCATCGGGCGCCTGATACCAGACCTGCGCGTACGTATCGAGACGGAACTCCTCGATGCGCGTGTCGAACGACGCCTCGTCCGAAGCATCCTGCCGCAGTCGCCGCATGTCCTTGTCCAGTCCGCGGCTGTTCACGTTCACGAAGAGGTCGGCCCCCCATGAACGGCTGACATCGTACGAGAGCAGGTTGGCGAAGGAGAAGAGGTCGTCGGTCCGGCTTTCGATCGTGCTGTCACCCGCAAGATAGAATTCCCGTCCGGTCTGCTGGAATGCCATCATCATGCTGTCGCGTGCTTCCGGACTGAATCGCTTCTCCACGCCGACCTGGGCAATGTGGTTGGTCAGCACACGGGGCGAGAGGTTGTCCCGCCGGAAATGTCCTTCGCCGGCGAACCGGTACCCATCGAAGTCGAGAGGATGAAGCTCCGCGCCGAGGTCGAGCGCGAGGCCGCGGTCATGGATGGCGCCCTGACGGTCCCACCGGTATCCCGCGAGAGGCGAGAGCGTGACGAAAGGCCACGGGCTGACATCGACACCGGCGAGCAGCGTGTGGTTGGAGGCATTGCTCAGCCCGTTCCCGCGGTTGTCCGAGAAGATGAGGGACGACCATTGTGTGTGTAGCGCGAACGGCTCGCTGACCGGATGGGCGAGCATCAGCCGGAAGTTCTGTTGCGTACTCTCGCTTGTTCTCGCCGAACCGGGCGCCGGGTTCTCGGTTTGAATGATGTTCGAAAGGTAGGTCGCGCCGACCCCGAACCGCGTTCGTCCCGCAACCGTGTCTACCGCGAGGCGGCCGAGCCAGTTGAACGTGTTCAGGTTCTTGTCGAACAGGATCCCCGCGGTGTTGGTCCGCTGGACCGAGTCCGGCCCCGCGATCGCCGTCTCGCCCTCCCGCATGCTCTCCTGCGCTTGCACGGAAGATCCGGCCATCGCCAGCATCGCCGCCGGGAGAAGGATCCGGAGCGCACGGGAGAGTGCAGGCATCATGCGAGCGGAATGCGGTTCCCGCGCGAGGGAATGATCACCTCGCCGAATTTCTCCTCGCGGAGCGTCGCGCCCAGCTTCTCGGACTGGTCCGGATCGCCGTGGACGAGGAAGATCTTCTTCATCGGCTTGCGCGGGAAGTCGTGCAGATAGTCGAGGATCTCGGTCCGGTCCGCGTGCGCACTGAACGAGTTGAGCACCACGACCTCGGCCTTCAGCTCGTGCGGCTCACCGAAGATGTTGACCACCGGCTCCTTCATGACAAGGCGTTTGCCGAGGGTGTGCTCGGCCTGATAGCCGACGATGCAGATGAGGTTCTTCGGATCGGCGACGGAATTGGCGAGATGGTGCACGATGCGGCCGGCTTCGCACATGCCCGAGGCAGCGATGACGATGAACGGTCCGGGTTTCTCATTCAGGGCCTTGGATTCCTCGAGCGTGCGAACATACGTGAGACGGTCGAAGCCGAAGGGGTCGTTGTGGTCCGGCGCGTGCAGGATCGCCAGTGTCTCTTCATCGAAGCATTCCGTATGCTTCTTGAACACGTCCGTCACGTTTACGGACAACGGGCTGTCCACGTACACCGGTATGTGCGGAAGCTTCCCGGCCTTGCTGAGCTGATGCAGCGTGTACACGATCTCCTGTGTGCGTCCGACACTGAAGGCGGGGATGACGATCTTTCCCTTCCGGTCCATCGCGCGCAGGATCGGCTGGAGGAGCTGGTCCTCCATGTCCTCCTGCGCTGCGTGATACCGCCCCCCATACGTCGATTCGCAGATGAGATACTCCGTACGTTCATTCGCGATCATCACCGGGTCGCGGAGGATGGGGAGGTGCGGACGCCCGAGATCGCCCGTGTAGGCGAGCGTGGTACGGGTGCCGTTGGCGCGAAGATCGAGGGAGACGGATGCGGAACCCAGGATGTGGCCGGCGTCCTCGAAGCGGCAGCGCACGCCATCCACGACATCGAAGTCCCTGGAGTAGTTGAAGGACTGGAAGAGATCGATGGTCTGCAGGACATCATCCTCGGTGTAGAGCGGTTCCACGAGCGGGAGACGCTTCTTCCTGTGCCGCTTATTGATGAATTCGGCGTCCTTCTCCTGGATGTACGCGCTGTCCTTGAGCATCACCTGACAGAGGCTTTCGGTGGCCGGGGTGCAGTAGATGGGTCCGGCAAATCCCTGTTTGACGATACCCGGAAGGTTGCCGCTATGATCGATATGAGCGTGCGACAGGACGATCGCATCGATCGATGCGGGGTCGAAGGGGAATGTGCTGTTCCGTTCGAGCGCCTCATCGCGCCGGCCGTGGTACATGCCGCAATCAAGAAGGATGCGTTTGCCGTTCACATGGATGAGATGCATGGATCCGGTGACCGTTCGTGCCGCGCCCCAGAACTCGAGTTCGATGCTCATACAAGACCGTCCTGTGTTGATGGTGGATCATAGACTATGCAACCGGCACGGTCGGGATGGTCGAGGACCATTGCCGTGCCGCACTCTTTCCGGAGGAGCCAGATGATGAGTAGATCGCCGCCGGCTGCCGCGGAGAACAGGATCGCCGGGAAGAGGAGCCACGGCATGCCGCCGAACACGGCAAGGAGACTTGGGATCAGGCCAAGAGCGATCGCCGGGACCAGTGCGCCGATACGATAGGCTTCCACGGTGAGCGCTTCGCGGCAGTGGGCATAGGGTGTGAGGGTTGCCCAGTGCACCCCGAAGGTGATGGCGGCAAGCGACTTCTGTCCGTAGTACGCCCACGCGGCGCCGTGGAGCAGTTCATGGAGGATGATGCCGCCGGCGAGGATCGCAAAGGAGAGTCCGGGCTGGCGGAAGATGCCGACGGTGGCCCTGAAGGCGCCCCATCCGTGTACGCCCGCATACAGGAGCACGATGAGCAGTACGGGGATGAGGGCGACGGGGATCGCCATCAGGTTGACCTGGCGCATGGAGAGGGAAAGGTCTCGCGCTCCCGGCGGTGTCTCTGGTGCTCCGTTGTGCATCATATCGGACATGTCCTCTCCTGCTGACAGTAGAGCACGACAACGAATGGTGCCTCAATCGACCCCGGAGGTATGCCCCTCCAGCGGAAACCCGAACCCAAGAAGACGCGCATCCAGCCACCGGGTTTCCGCTGGAGGGGCATACCCCCGGGGTCCCCACCGGTGTGGTATCCGCGACGACGCATACTGTGGAACGACGTGTGTCGCCATTGGAACGCATACACCGGCTTTAGAACGCCATCCGCCGCCAGCCCTTGTGCGCGCCGTTGCGCGGCGGCAGCCCCAGGATCTCGCGCCCGAGGTCCACGTAATAGCGGTAGTTCTCGATCGGGGTCCCGTTCGGGATCCGGTGGTCCAGCCCGAATGCGATCCCGCCCTCGCGCATCAAGGGTTGCATCTTGTATTCGAGTTCCTTCCGGATGCTTTCCTTGTCCGTGCGCAGCACATGCTTGTCGATCCCGCCCCGGATCGCCAGCTTCGTGCCGTACCGCTTGCGCACCTCCACCACATCCATGCCGGCAGCAGGTTCCATCGGGTGCATCGAGTTCACTCCGCAGCCGATGAACGCATCGAGCACCCGCCACATGTTCCCGTCGGAATCCATGTCGAAGATCTGCGTGCCGCGCGAGTGCACCAGGTCCCACACCGAAGAGAAATACGGTTTGATGAACGTCTCGATCTGCGTCGGACCGATCATGGGCCCGGCCTTGCCGGCGAGGTCCTCGTGCACCGACAACTGATCGATCACCAGCGTGTCCGTTACCCGCTCCAGCACGCGGAGTGAGGTGTCCTTCATGGTGTCGATGATGTCCTGCATCAGCTCGGGCTGCTCGTAGTAGGCCATGCAGGAGAGCTCTTCGCCCATCAGTTCGCGCGGGATGTCGAACCCTCCCGGGATGTAGGCGACGACGAGCGTCCCCTGCTCCTGCGCTGCGCGCGCGCGGGCGATGGCCTCCGTGTCGATCCGGTCCTCGCGGAACGTGAACAGCGGCTTGATCTTCACCCACGAATCCATGTCGTGCACGGGATGGTCCATCGGCAGGGGGATAGTGGCGGCACTCTTGATGAGTTTGGTCCGCCGGCCCATCTCATCGCGGCGGATGAGGATCTCGTCGGTCTCTTCCAGAACGACGGGCGGCGGGCCGCCGAACACGCCGGTAGCTCCGCCGCAGGTGGTGACGGGGACATAGTCCCAATCGAATGCTTCGAGGGTGAGTTCATCTGGCGTGGCACCCTGTGCCAGCCATTCGTTTTCCAGTCCGACGAGCGGACCGAAGAGTTCTACGAACATCGGCCGGTCAGCGCGGCCGAAGGTCATCAGGTCGAGGTATTGCTTCCGGTGGAATTGCATAGGTGGTAGCGGAAATATACCACTTTTCCATCACCGAAACCACGACCCCCTCCGGCGACCGTGTGCCGTGGCTATTTGCGGATGCGTGCCACCCATCCGCCGCCGGGTGCCATGCGCACATCCAGCTTCGTGGCGGCCGTGACGGTTTGTGTTACGTGCTTGAAGTCGTTCCCGTTCCTGTCGGCGTTGATGCCGTCCTGCCAGATCTCGGCGGTCCATGGTCCCGCGCCGAGGAACGAGAGGTCCGCCGTGAGCGTCCGGCCTTCCTCATCGGTCATCCCGCCCACGTACCACTCATTGCCGGTCTTCCGGGCCATCAACACGTACGACCCGACCTTTGCATCCAGCGCGATCGTCCGGTCCCACACCGCGGGGACGGGTGCGAGGAACTTCATGCATTCCTCTTCGCGCATGTAGTTCGTCGGACTGTCGCACAGCATCTGGAGCGGGCTTTCATACACGACATACATGGCGAGTTGCTGGCAGCGCGTGCCCATGCTCGCCGGGGTCGCCCACATCGGCTTGAACGACTTCTCGGGAATATTGACCATGGCGCCGGGCGTGAAGTCCATCGGCCCCGCCACCATGCGGGTGAAGGGCAGCGTGACGCAATGTTTCGGCGTCACGGTGGACCACTTGGCGTTCTCCAGTCCGCGCACGCCTTCGCTGGTGAGCATGTTCGGCCAGGCACGGTTCAGTCCCGACGGCTTGTACGCGCCGTGGAAGTCGACCAGCAGTCTGCGTGCCGCCGCTTCGCGCGAGATCCTCCAGTAGTAGTTCACCATCCACTGGTCGTCGCGCTGCATGAAGTCCACCTTGATGCCCTTCACGCCCCACGATGCAAAAAGGTCCAGCGCGGGCTGCATCTGGTCTTCGAGGGTCTTCCATATCACCCACAGGATGATGCCGACATTCCTGCTCTTGCCGTAGGCAACCAGTGCAGGGACATCGATGCCGGGTTCCTGCTTGAGCAGATCGCCCAGCGGGTACCACCCTTCATCCAGAATGACATACTCGATGCCATGCTTCGCCGCGAAGTCGATGTAGTACTTGTAGGTCTCGTTGTTGATGCCGGCGCGGAAGTCCACGTTGTAGATGTTGTTCGCGTTCCACCAGTCCCACGCCACCTTGCCCGGCCTGATCCAGGATGGATCCTTGATCTGTGAGGGCTGCGAGAGCAGGAACACCAGGTCGTTCGTGAGGAGATCGCGGTCCTGGTCGGCGATCGCGAGCATACGCCACGGGAAAGCCCGCGGTGCCTGCGTCGCCGCCAGATGCTCCGCCCGCTTCACCGGTTCCACATCGCGGTCGTTCTTCGTATTCTCCTCCAGCACGAATGACGGCCACAGGCCGTGCAGGGCGTTCGTCCCCGTTGCGTTGAGCCACAATCCGGGATAATCGATCAGATCCGACTCCGAGATCAGGATGTGTTTGCCGCCATCGGTGGCGATCAGGGTCGGCGTGCTGGCGAATTTCTTCGCTGCAATGGTCCGCAGGGGTGCATGCGTGTACAGGCGCTCGTTGTGCGACATAAAGCTTTCCTCTTCGGGAAACCAGACCATGGGCTCCCCGGGGACATTGATGGTGAAGGTCTCGGCCGACACGATGGTCGCGCCCTTCCACCCGATGCTCCACCGGTATGCCACGCCTTCATTGTAGGCGCGAACGATGAGCGAGGTGCCATCCTTGAACTCGATGGTGCGTTCGTTGTAGGCCTCGAGGACCGTGCTGCTCTTCTGGTGGATGACGCGCGGGATGGTGCGGTTCTCGGAGCGCGTGGATGTGCGCTTCACAGCCGGTTTCACACCCGCGGCGGTCCCGTTCCCGAAGGTCATGCCGATGGGTGAAGGGGAGACGAGGACGATCCCATCGCGCTGCACCGCATAGGTCACCTGATCGCCGGTGGCGATGGTGACCAGGGTTCTGGCGTCGGGGGACGATACGGTGAAGTCCTTGTCCGGACTCGCGGAGGCGGAAAGGGTGGCCATGGTCAGGCCGCACACAAGGATCGTGCAAGAAAATTTGTATGACACGGGGATCTCCGGGTAGGTGGAACGTTGCGTGACAGCAAAGACAGAGCGGAAGACGGGTGAGAATGAAGCATACACATCGATCTCCTGCCGGAGCGTTGTCCGGGCCGGCCCTAGATGAGATACGCGATAAGGAAGATCCCTATCATGACGAACACGAGTGCGATCTTGATCGCGGTGCCCAGGAGGAGTCCGATCCAGGTCCCGACACCCGCCTTGCCCGCTTCGATGAAGTTCTTGCGCACCAGCCATTCCACCACCAGGGCGCCGGCGAACGGACCGATGATGATACCGGGCAGGCCGAACCAGAAGCCGATGAACATGCCGATGCCTGCACCCAGTGCCGCCCACCGGCTTGCGCCGAAGCGGCGTGCGCCATAGGTGGTGGTGACAAGATCGGCGCCCCATGCCGCGGCCCCGATCACGAGCAGGATCGTGAGCGTGATCCACCCCACACGCACGAAGCTGTCCGCCCACGCAATGAAGAAGAGGCCGAGGTAGATGAAGATGACCCCGGGCAGACCGGGGATGATCACACCCGCGAGCCCTGCGAGGACGAGCAGGATGCCGCCGCCAAGCAACAGTCCATCTGCCATATCAGTGTTTGTCCTTCGGTGGAGACTGCTGTGCGGGTTTGGGTGGTTCGATCAGGGCCATCACCGCACCCGCGGGGTCCTTGATCACACAGAACCGGCCATACGAGCCCATGCCACGGGGTTCGGCGATCAGCATGCCGCCATGGTTCGTGCACGCGTCGATGCTTGCATCGAGATCCGCGACGGTGACATACACGAGCCACTGGGCGGGGAGGTTGGCATTGGCGCCCCGTGCGTGGCAGATGCCGGCCACCGGCTGGTCCGTTCCCGGGAGATTCATCTGAAAATCATTGTAGCCGCTCATGGGAACGGGGACCGCCTCCCAGCCGACGACCGCTGCATAGAAGTCGCGCACCTGTGTCGCGTCACGGACCGTCAGGTCGGCCCATGCCATGGCGCCGAACGGTGTTGCCTCGTTCGCGCTCATGGGTCACTTGCCCTTCTCTTTCCTGCTCTTCCGTTTCAGATCGGCGCCGTGCGCCCGTTTGTAGGTCTGAATGTCGACGAACCGCCCTTTGGCGTCGCGGACCGCGTACAACTTCGTGCCGGAGACACTCCGATGGGTCGTGCGTTTGCGTCCTGCCATATGTCCTCCTGGTGTGTGTGGTGGCTAGCGCGTGATGGCACGGCGTTCAGCCATGCAAAACAACGGTCATGCCTCGTACTTCCGGATCGTGCCCGAGAGGAGCAGCGTTGCGAGCAATGCCGCCGCGACGGCCCCCAGGATACCCCAGCTGATCCTCGCGATGGGCACTCCGGTGAATACATACCATGCACTCAGCGCGATGAGGATGCCGAGATACACCATGACCAGGGGGCGTGCGGTGGGCCAGCGCAGGAGCAGGCCGATCGCTGCCACGATCCCGGCGAGTACGATCGCGAACGCGGCCGTGGACGGTATCCCAAAGAGCTCGGGCATGATCGCCGGCAACGCCGCGGTCCCCGTCAGCGCCGACGCGAAGATCAGGGTGAAGAAGTATCCCGGACGGAGCAGGATCGATGGACTCATGCGTGTGTGTTCCCGGTATGGTGGCTGATACGATCCATGGCCTGGTCGCCGGTCAGTGCCCCTGATGCTCCACCGCCGCCCGCACGAATTCGCGGAACAACGGATGCGCGGTCGTGGCGCGCGATTTGAGTTCGGGATGGAACTGGCACCCGACGAACCAGGGATGGTCCGGCAACTCGATCATCTCCACCAGTCCGTTATCCGGACAGGTACCGCTGATGATCAGCCCCTTCTTCTCCAGCGCATCCTTGAACGCGTTGTTCACTTCGTAACGGTGACGGTGGCGTTCATGGATGAGATCGGCCTTGTACGCCTTGTGCGCTTTCGTCCCGCGTTCGAGATGGCAGGGGTAGGAGCCGAGGCGCATGGTCCCGCCGTAGTCCTTCACTTTCTTCTGCTCGACCATCATGTCGATGACGTTCTGATCGCTCTGCTTGAATTCGGTGCTATTGGCGTGTTCGAGTCCGCACACATTCCGCGCGAACTCGATCACCGCGCACTGCAGTCCCAGGCAGATCCCGAAGAACGGGATCTGCTGCATGCGCACGTATTCCACCGCCGCGATCTTCCCTTCGATCCCCCGTTCGCCGAACCCCGGCGCCACGAGCAGTCCGTTGATGTCGTTGAGGTGTTTCTCCGCGCCATCGCGTTCGACATCCTCGGCACGGACCCACTTCAGGTCGACGCCGACGTTGTTGGCGGCGCCCGCATGCACGAAGGCCTCGGCGATGCTCTTGTACGCATCCTGATGGTCGGTGTACTTTCCGCAGATCCCGATGCGGACGCGTCCGGAGGGGTTCTTCACGCGGTCCACGAATTTCTTCCATTCGCGGAGGTTCGGGCGCGGACAGGTCATCTCGAGTTTGTCGAGGACGATCTCGTCCACTTCCTGTTCCGCGTACACGAGCGGCACTTCGTAGATCGTCGAGACGTCGCGGCCGTCGACCACCGAATCCGGGTCCACGTTCGTGAAGAGTGCGATCTTCTCGCGCACCTCCTTGGAAAGGGGGCGGTCCGACCGGCAGATGAGGATATCCGGCTGGATCCCGAGTTCCAGCAGCGCCTTCACGCTGTGCTGGGTCGGTTTGGTCTTGATCTCGCCCGCCGAGGTGATATACGGAACGAGCGTCACGTGAATGGCGATGGCGTTCTGCCGCCCCCTCTTGTACATGAACTGGCGCATGGCCTCGAGGAACGGCTGGCTCTCGATATCGCCGACCGTGCCGCCGACCTCCGTGATCACCACATCGTAGTCGCCCGTCTCCCCGAGCGCCTCGAAACGCCGGCGGATCTCATCGGTGATATGCGGGATCACCTGGACCGTGGCGCCGAGGTAATCGCCGCGCCGCTCCTTGGTGATGACCTCGTGATAGATCTGTCCGGTGGTGGAATTGTTCTTCCGCGAGGTGGTGATGTCCAGATAGCGTTCGTAGTGCCCGAGGTCCAGATCGGTCTCCGCGCCATCGTCGGTCACGTACACCTCGCCGTGCTGGAACGGGTTCATGGTCCCGGGGTCCACGTTCAGATAGGGATCGAACTTCTGAATGGTCACCCGGAGGCCGCGCGCTTTGAGCAGCAAGCCGAGGGATGCGGACGC
This sequence comes from Bacteroidota bacterium, assembly GCA_030835135.1. Lineage (GTDB taxonomy): Bacteria > Bacteroidota > Ignavibacteria > UBA10030 > UBA6906 > JAGDMK01. The sequence continues at coordinate 74,284 of JAUQWO010000051.1, read as the reverse complement.
GATCCCTTTCCCGAGGGAAGACACGACGCCTCCGGTGACAAAGATATATTTGACCTGCCGGCGCCTGCTCACGGGGTGGTCCTTTCATGGCTGACAAGTGAATGGCCGCTCAGGAATTCGGGCACGACGATGCCCCCTGAGAGGACCAGTTTCAATCCTTCCTCGATGCTGAGATCGAGTTTGATGGCCTCCTGTTTCGGGACCAGGACCAGCATCCCGGACGTCGGGTTGGGCGGATTGGGGATGTAGATGTTCAGGAACTCGGTGGTGCTGCCGTCGGGCAGACGGCATTTCATTTCGTTCGTCACGAACCCGATGCAGTACAGTCCCTTCCGCGGATATTCGGTCATGATCACCTGGCGGAAGGTCTTGCCTTTGCTCCCTCCGGCGAACGCCGTGACGAGGTCTTTGATCGCCGAATAGACCGAGCGGACGACCGGGATGGATTTCAGCAGATTCTCGAACGAGGCGAGGAACAGCCGTCCGACGAGATTGCGTGTGAGCAACCCCACGAGCATGACCACGGCAAGCACGCTGAGCACGCCGAGTCCGGGCACCTTGTGCCCGATCCAATTCTCGAGATGCGGGCGGAGGATGCCGTCCACGGCATTGAGCAGCGCCTCGAAGAACCAGTACGTGAGCCACAGCGGGATGAGGACGCCGACCCCGCGCAGGAATGTGGTACGGAGATGGCCGAAGATGGTCTTCTGAAGAGGTTCGTTCATGGGCGTGTGGTGATCAATGCGCGCACGCGGTCGAGATCGGCGGGGGTATCGACCGCGATGCTCGTGCCGGTTGTGACCGCTGCGTGGATGGCATAGCCATGTTCAAGGATACGGAGTTGTTCCAGCTTCTCGGCCTGTTCGAGCGGTGTCTGCTCCAGGTCCGCATACTGCATGAGAAAATCGCGCCGGTACACGTACATGCCGATGTGCCGGTACACGGGGCAGCGTTCCAGCAGTGCGGCGGGCGTGAGATCGCGTCCGTACGGGATCGGGGAGCGGGAGAAATACAGGCAGCGGCCCCGCGAGTCCAGCACGGCCTTCACGGTGTTCGGATCCAGCAACTCTTCCGCCGTCCGGAGCCGTGTGACGAGTGTGCCGACCGGCAGCGACGGGTCCGCGAGCAGCGGTGCCACGGCCTCGTCGATCATGGACGGCGGGATCACGGGCTCATCGCCCTGCACGTTCACGATGATCTCCGTTCCGGCGAGTCCGCGCGCCACGAGGGCGATCCGGTCCGATCCGCTCGGGCAATCGGCCGGGGTCATCACGGCCGTTCCGCCGAACGCCTGCACGGCGTCCATGATGCGCTGGTCATCGGTCGCCACGATCACATCGTCCACCCTCTGCGCCATCCGTGCGCGTTCCACCACATGCTGGATCATCGGCTTGCCGTTGATGTCGGCCAGCGGTTTTCCCGGCAAACGGTTCGACGCATAGCGGGCGGGGATGACGGCCACCACCCTGTGAGGCGGATGGCTCATCGGTCGGCGATCACTTTCGGGACCGTGAAGAAATCGTCGCTCCGGCCCGGTGCATTCTGCAACGCATCGTCGGCGGCAAGTCCCGGTGTGCGCACATCCGGCCGGAACACATTCGCGAGTTCGATCACATGCGCGAGGGGCTCCACATGCTCCGTGTCGAGTCCGTTGAGCTGCTCCATGTACGACAGGATCGTGTTCAACTCGCTCGTGAGGCGTTGCTTCTCTCCGTCGGTGAACGACAGGTGTGCGAGGCGGGCAACGTGGTCAACATCCTTCGGGGTCACGGACACGGGTCAATCCTCCTGGACGACGTAATGGCTTTCCATGGCGATCCGGACGCGTTCCATGAGCCGTGTTTCGGTCTCACGGTCGTTCTCCGCATTCTCCACCGTGATGGGCGGATCGAAATGCAGGTGCACGGTCCCCGGCCGGATGCGCAGGGAATGCTTCGGTACGAGCGCGTAGGTACCGTTGATGGTCAGCGGGATCACGGGGACGCCGGACCGGGCCGCGAGGTTGAATGCCCCGCGTTTGAACGGCTGCAGTCTGCCGTCGGACGTTCGTGTGCCCTCCACGAACAGCAGCACCGACGCGCCCCGGCGGATCTTGTCGACCGCTTCTTCGAGGCTCCTGCGCGCTTCCGACCCGCGCCCGCGGTCAATGCCGATATAGCTTCCATACCGCAATCCCCATCCGAACACGGGGATCTTCTCCAGCTCCTTCTTGTACACGAGCCGGATATCATCAGGGACCGATGCGATGACCACCGGAATATCGAGCATGCTTGCGTGGTTCGCCGCATAGATCACGGATGCGCCGTGTGCGCAATGTTCGGCACCGTGCAGTTCCACCCGGACGCCGCAGATCCGCAGGAGAAGGCGCGACCAGAAGCGGCCGATCCGGTGGTACAGTTTCTCGTTCCGGTTGAAGGGCAGGGTCACGAACGCGACGACCGCGATGATGGCAGTGGCGATCGTGCTGGCCAGGAACCGGAGGATGCTGATGAGGAGGGACATCATGCCTCCCCACCGGGAGATGGGATCAGGGTGCAACGACGTGCGGAGTGAGGAATGGAGACACTACGGACGTGGGTTCGTGCCCCACAGGATGCCGGTACTTTGACTGGTGTCCGGAGGGTGGTCACCGCGCAGCGTCGAGAGAATGGTACGTAGTGGTTTGTCTATCTTACGCAAAACAGCCCTGAAAAGCAAGGTAACCGGAACTGCCCTCTGGCATTCCGCCACGCATCTCGCGGCGGGATGATCACCCCGACACTGATGTTGCCGGCACGTCGTTTGGCACCATCCGTTGGGGTGGCACTATTCATCACTTTCTTGTATCTTCCATCACAACCACAATGTCTCCGCCGCGGTCCGTCATCCGCACGACAGTGCCTGCGGATGTCCGCGCACCGCGCTGGTCCTACCTGTTCCTGATAACATAAGGAGCTCCCATCATGGCCATGATCCGCAAGCAGGATGCGCTTGATTACCACAGCGTCGGCCGCAAAGGAAAGATCGAGGTTATCTCGAGCAAACCCTGTGCGACTCAGCGCGACCTGTCGTTGGCCTACACCCCGGGCGTTGCAGAACCCTGCCGGGAGATCGAAGCGAATCCCGAAGATGCCTACAAGTACACGGCGAAGGGCAACCTCGTTGCGGTCATCAGCAACGGCACCGCGGTACTCGGACTCGGCGACATCGGTGCCCTGGCAGGCAAGCCGGTCATGGAAGGCAAAGGCGTGCTCTTCAAGCGCTTTGCAGACATCGATGTGTTCGACATCGAGCTCAACACGCACGATCCGGAAGAGATCATCAGGATCGTGAAGGCCCTCGAGCCGACGTTCGGCGGCATCAACCTCGAGGACATCAAGGCCCCCGAGTGTTTCCATATCGAGGAGACGCTCAAGGGGATGATGAACATCCCGGTCTTCCACGACGACCAGCATGGCACCGCGATCATTTCCGGGGCGGGACTGCTGAACGCGCTCGAGATCGTCGGGACGAAGATCGATCAGGTGAAGGTGGTGTTCAGCGGCGCCGGCGCCGCGGGCATCGCCTGCGCCAAGTTCTATATCACGCTCGGCGTGAAGCGCGAGAACCTCATTCTCTGCGACACGAAGGGGGTGGTGTACAAGGGCCGCAAGGAGGGGATGAATCCCTACAAGGAGTATTTTGCGATCGAGACCTCCGCCCGGACCCTCGCGGATGCGATGAAGGGCGCCGATGTGTTCGCCGGCGTGTCGGTGAAGGGCGTGGTCACCAAGGACATGGTGAAGTCGATGGCCCGCGATCCGATCATCTTCGCGATGGCCAATCCGGATCCGGAGATCATGCCGGAGGATGCATTCGCCGCCCGCACCGATGTCCTCATGGCCACCGGCCGCTCGGATTATCCGAACCAGGTGAACAATGTGCTCGGGTTCCCGTTCATCTTCCGCGGCGCGCTGGACGTGATGGCATCGGCCATCAATGATGAGATGAAGATGGCGGCCGCGCAGGCGCTGGCCAAACTTGCGAAAGAGGATGTGCCGGATTCCGTGATCAAGGCCTATGGCGGCGCGAAGATCCGGTTCGGGCGGGAGTACATCATCCCCAAACCGCTCGATCCGCGCGTGCTTCTGTGGGAGGCCCCGGCCGTCGCCAAAGCCGCCATGGAAACGGGCGTGGCGCGCAGGCCGGTCGCCGACCTGGACAAGTACCGCGATTCCCTGGAGAGCCGCCTCGGCCGCTCCAAGGAGATCATGCGCGTGTTCATCCACAAGGCGCAGGAAGCACCGAAGCGCATCGTGTTCCCCGAAGGCGTCGAGGAGAAGATCCTCCGCGCCAGCCAGATCATCCTGGATGAGGAGATCGCGACGCCGATCCTGCTGGGCAACAAAGACATCATCACGGGGAAGATCAAGGCGCTCGATCTGGACCTGACGGGTGCGGAGATCGTGGACCCGAAGACGTCGTCGCAGTTCGACGTGTACGTGCAGAAGTACTTCGATATGCGCAAGCGGAAGGGCATGACGCGGAACGACGCGCAGGACGCCCTGCAGCACTCCATCCCGTTCGGGATGATGATGGTGAACGAAGGGGCAGCGGACGGCCTCGTGGCCGGCCTCACGCAGAACTACCCGGGTACCATCCGTCCGGCGCTGCAGATCATCCGACCGCGTGACGGCATCTCGACCATCGCCGGCATGTACATGCTGATCTTCAAGAACGATGTGCGGTTCATCGCCGATGCCACCGTGAACTTCGATCCGACGGCGGAGCAGCTGGCCGACATCGCGATCCTGGTGGCGGAGAAGGTGCAGAGCTACAATATCGATCCGCGCATCGCGATGCTGTCGTTCAGCAACTTCGGCGGCACGCAGCACCCCTCGGCCGCGAAGATGGCGAAGGCGACGGACCTGGTGAAGAAGCGGGCACCGCATCTCATGATCGACGGTGAGATGATGGCGGACACGGCGGTCTCGACGGACATCCTCGAGTCGCTGTATCCGTTCAGCTCATTGAAGGGGAGTGCGAACGTGCTGGTGTGCCCGAACCTGGAGTCGGCGAACATCGCCTACAAGCTGCTGGGCAAGCTCGGCGGCGCGGAGCTGGTCGGACCGATCCTCGTGGGCATGAAGAAGCCGGTGTATCTGGTGATCCCCGGGAACGAAGTGGCGGATATCGTGAACGTCACCGCCATGGCTGTCCGGGATGCACAGGAGATCAAGAAGTAACCTGCTGTGCGCTGCTTGAGGCAAACGAAAGCGGGGGCCACGACGTGTGGTCCCCGCTGTGTTGTTCTCCGGGGGTCTCGGTACGTCGGGCCGGTGGGGGCCCTGCGTCACGAAACCTGTCCGATGAAGGCGCTTCCCCCGGCGGTTTCGCGCCGCAGGGCCCCCACCGGTCCTCCTCCCACCTACTGTCCGTCGATCAAGCCGCGGAGCCACACGGCGGTGTCCCCGATGCACTCTTCCGCAAGGTAGTGCTCCGACGGATATTCCTTGTACGTGAACGGCGCATTCGAGCGCTCGAAGAGCGACCTGGTATGGCGTGCGAATGCTATCGGGATCACCGGGTCGTGGATGCCGTGCGTGATGTGGAACGAGGTGCCGGCCAGTTCCTGCCACTTGAACGTGAGGTGCGGACCTTCGGGCACATACCCGCTGTTCGCCGCAACGCCCCGCACGGAACCCGGATGGCTCACCGCCTGCGCGAAGGACATAACGCAGCCCATGCTGAACCCGAAGAGAAAGACCTTGTCCGGGTCCACCGCGTACCGCGCCTTCACGTCGGCGATGAAGCGGGAGAGCCGGTCGCAGCTTTCAGGAAAGCGCACCCGATCCGGTTCGCCGATCGTGCCGGCATCGTACCACGTATAGCCGCCGTATTCGTACGGGAACGGCGCGCGTACGCTGATGACGAACAGCCGTTCGTCGAATGCGGACGTGAGCCCCAGCAGATCCTCTTCATCCGCACCGCGGCCATGGAGAAAGATGAGAGCAGGATGCGGCCCCGCGCCGGCGTGTTCCGGCGGAAGGACACGGTGAACGAGCGTCGAGTCGATGGTCTTCATGAAGGAGAAGGCGTCAGCCCTTCGCGTACTCCTTGAGGTAGCCGCCGAACTCGACTCGATGACCTTCTTCATCGCCCAGCGTGGTGATGCACAGGTCCTGCGTCACATAGTCTCCTGCCTCGCCGCACAGTTCGATGAGCTTGCCGTAGTGCGTGATGGCGGCATCTTCCGCTGCAATGACGCCACGGATCACCGCGGCCACGTCTGTCGTGTCCGTCGGCGGCTGCAATGCCTTCTGGTCCGGCTTGAACTGCAGTGAACCCGGGACCAGTCCGCCGATCTGCTTGATGCGCTTTGCGAGAAGCTGCGCATGGCCGATCTCGGCGGTCACATCGAGCGCCAGGCTCTTCTTGATCTCTTCCGCACGCACGCCGTCCAGATTCACCGAGTTGGCGATGTAATTGGTGACCGTCTCGAGCTCCATCCAGTAGGCACGGGTGAGCATGTCGATGATCTGCTGACGATACTGTTCTTTCATGGTGATCTCCTTTGTTTCGTTATCAGTGAATGAGCAGCATGGGAGAGCGGCCTCACCCGCCAGAGCGGAGTGCCTTATCATCCCGGTATGTGTGCCTTGTCGGCAGGGCGCGAATTCAATGATCGTCTCTTCGTTCAGCGCCCTTGCCCCGCTGCCAGGGGAGGACTATGGTTCCCGGGCTGGGGTCTTCTAAGAACACCATCGGACCCGCCCGGGTTCACTCTCCCTACTTCAGGTATTCCGCGAGCCACCCGAACACCGTCCGGTGCCAGAACTCGCTGTTCGCGGGCTTCAGCACCCAATGGTTCTCATCGGGGAAGTACAGGAACTTCGACGGCACGTTCTGACGCTGGAGAGCCGTGAAGAGCTGCATCGCCTCGGTGTACGGGATCCGGTAGTCGAGTGCCCCGTGGATCACCAGCGTGGGGGTCCGGAAGTTCTTCGCATACACATGCGGCGAGAAGTGCCGGTACTCCTCCGGCTTGTCCCACGGTGCGCCGCTGTGGTCCCACTCGTCGAACCAGACCTCGTCCGTGGAACCGTACATGCTCTCGAAGTTGTAGACGCCATCATGGGTAACGAGCGCGCGGAACCGTTCGCCGGCATGGCCGAGGATCCAGTTCACCATATAGCCGCCGAACGATGCGCCGGCCGCCGCACGGCGGGTGGAGTCGATGTACGGGAACGCCGACACCGTATCCAGCCCCTTCATGAGATCGATGTACACCTTGCCGCCCCAGTCGCCGCTGATCTCATCCGTGAACTTCTGTCCGAACCCCGTGCTGCCGCGCGGATTGGGCGCGAGCACAACGTATCCCTGCGCCGCCCAGAGGACCGGGTTCCAGCGGTACGACCATCCATCGCCCCACGCCCCCTGCGGACCGCCATGGATCATCAGGATCAGCGGATATTTCTTCGCGGGATCGAACTGCGGCGGCTTGTGGAGCCACCCCTGCACACGGGTGCCGCCCGCGCCGGTCCAGCTGATGTCCTCGGGCTCCGGCAACGTGAGCTGCGCGAACACCGCATCGTTCACGCCGGTGATCGGTCGCAATCCTCTGCCGTCGACGCCCGCGGTGTAGATCTCCACGGGCCGGGTGACGCCGACACGGCTGAACACCAGGAACGTGCCCTTCGCGTCGATGCTGATGTCGTGGTTCGTGCGGCCATCCACGACCTTCTTCACATCATTGCCCGAAACCGAGACCGCGAAGATCGGCGTACGCGCACGCTCTTCCGCATCGAAGTACAGCTTCCTGCTGTCGGGCGACCAGACAGGCGTCCCCACCGCGGCATCGAACGACGCGGTGAGGCTCTTCGTGGTCCCGGCCTTCCGGTCGTACAGCATCAGCTGCCAGCGGTCGCCTTCAAAGCCCGGACGTTCCTGGGCGCGGTATGCGATGTACCTGCCATCGGGCGAGTAGCGCGGGTAGCCATCGGCAGCGGGGTTGGTGGTGAGCTGCCGCGGCGTGCCCCCGGCGACCGGCACGATGTACACATCGTGGTTCGTATTCCATGCCTCTTCCCGGATGGGGATGGGCGTGGCGGTGTACGCGATCTCCGAACCGTCCGGTGAGAACGCGTAGTCAGTTCCGGCGGAAAAAGTCGACGACGACGGCACCGCGTCACGGTCGCCGGGTGTCAGGTTGCGTGGCTCTCCGCCCGCCAGCGACTGGAGGAAGATGTGCTGGCGCTTCCCCTCGACCCAGTGGTCCCAGTGACGGTAGAGGAGTCGCGTGAAGACCTGTGCCTTCACCTTGCCGCTCTCGAGTTGTTGGAGCTTCTTCTTGTTCTGTTCGTCGCTTTCCTTGAACGGGAGATGCGAGTACTCGGGGAACACCTCCGACACGTATGCGAGCATGCTGCCGTCGGGGGACCACACGGCCTGCGATGCGCCGGTGGCAAGCGTGGTGAACTGCCGCGGTTCGCCGCCGTTCACGCTGATGAGCCAGAGCTGGTTCTCGCCGGAGCGCGACGACTCGAAGACGATCTGGGATCCATCCGGCGACCAGACCGGGTTGCGGTCCGCGGCGGCATTGGTGGTGAGCTGGCGGTGGACCTTGCCGTCCACGGACGAGAGCCAGATGTCGGCGCTGTTCTTGTTCGCCTTCACATCCGGCGTGCTCACCGTATAGGCGACCCATTTGCCGTCGGGCGCGAGGGCCGGGGCGGCGATACGTTTCATCGTGCCCAAGTCCTCGATGGTGACCGCGCGTTTCGCTTGTGCCGTGCCCATCAGGGCCAGGGCACTCGTGAGAACGAGCAGCAATGCGGTGACGCGGATCTGGCGGATATGCATCATTTCTCCTTTGGCAGGAAGTTCTTCCACATCATGGATTCGACAGGTTTGTCGGTGCGCGTGGCGTACTTCGCATTCGCCTTGGCCCGGTACAGAGTGGCCACGTCGCCCGCGACCTCAAAATAGATGAGCTGACCGATGGGCATCCCCGCGTACACGCGCACAGGGAGCTTCACCGAGATCTCGAGGGTCCAGGTGTTGCAGAACCCGATGTCGCCTTTGCCGGCAGTAGCGTGGATGTCGATGCCGAGCCGGCCGATGCTGCTCTTGCCTTCGAGGAACGGCACGTGGCGGTGGGTTTCGGTGTACTCTTCCGTCACGCCCAGATAGAAACGGTGGGGGAGGAGGATCAGACCGTCATCCGGGATCTCGAGGTAGTCCACCTGGTTGTGCACGCGCGCGTCCAGCACTTCATCGCGGTACACGGCGAGGGTCCTGCCGAGATGCACGTCGTACGAGTTGGAGCCGAGGGATGCCGGGTCAAACGGCTCGACGACGATGGTGCCGCGCTTCATTTCTTCCCGGATCTGCGAGTCGGTCAGGATCATGGACGCTCTGCGCAAGTGCTCATTTGTGAATGTTGTATCGGTTTTGGCGCCGGGGGTGTGCCCCTCCAGCGGAAACTCGGATATTGAATCGACGCTCCCTCCGGCCTGTCCCAAATTCGGCAGTCCGGTGGTGCGGCCAGGAGCATACCCCGGGCCGCAGAGCAATATGCAGCTTTATTCCGCGAGACTCCGCGCCGTCGAGACGATCCGGGCCCAGGCAGCGTCGACGTGCGACTGCCGCACGTTGGTCTGCCCGATCACCAGCCGCAACGTGTACCGCCCGGCAAGCTTCGTGTGCGTCAGGAACATCGTACCATCGGCGTTCAGCAGCGCGTGCAGCTTCGCGTTCAATGCATCGAGCGCCGCCGCATCCGTCACCGACGGCGGCGCGTACCGGAAACAGATCACATTCAGCGGCGCCGGGGCAAGCAACTCGAAATCCGGCATCGAACGCATGGTGGACGCCAGCGTCTGCGCCATTGCGATGTGGTTCCGCAGCACCGCCTGGAGGCCGGACACCCCATAGCTCCGGATCACGAACCACAGTTTGAGCGCACGGAACCGCCGCCCGAGCTGGATGCCCCAGTCGCGGTAATTGTTCACCCGGTCACCTTCAGGGGTCTTCAGATATTCCGGCAGGATCTCGAAGGTCCGCACCAGTGCCCCGGCGTCACGCACAAAGTACGCCGAGCAATCGAAATTCGTGAGCATCCACTTGTGCGGATTGAAGACGATGGAATCCGCGGACCCGATGTCCTTCGCGATCCACCGGCATTCGGGAAGGATCAGCGCGTTCCCCGCGAACGCCGCATCGCAGTGCAACCAGACCCGGTGCCGCCGGCAGATCGCCACGATCGCCGGCAGGGGGTCGAGCGCCGTCGAGCCCGTGGTGCCGATGGCCGCTACGACACACAGCGGCGTGAGCCCCGACCGGATGTCCGCCGCGATGGCGGTCTCCAATGCCGGGGGATCCATCGCGTACGCAGCGTCCACCGGTATCTTCCGGAGGTACTCGCGCCCGATCCCGGCGATCTTCACGGCCTTCTCGACGGACGAATGCGCTTCGAGGGAACAATACACCGTGTACCGCTCGTCCGGCGAGAATCCCCGCTCATTCACGGCGAATCCCGACCGCTGCTCGCGCGCGGTCAGGATCGCGCACAGGGTGGCGGTGGATGCCGTGTCCTGAATGACGCCGGTGAACGATGCCGGCAGTCCGATCATGGACCGCAACCACTCCATCACGCGCTGCTCGAGCTCGGTGGCGGCCGGCGATGTCGCCCAGCTCATGCACTGTGCGCCCAGCGTCGCGGTGAGCATCTCGCCGAGGACCGACGGCGGACTGCTGTTGGCAGGGAAGTAGGCAAAGAACGACGGATGCTGCCAGTGCGTCATCCCCGGGAGGATGATCGACCGGAAATCATCGAAGATCCGTGGGAATGGCTCCGGTGTGTCAGGAGGTGCAGCCGGCAGCTGGTCAATGATGGCGCGCGGCGGGATGTCCGGCTTGACCGGCAACGTGTCCACGTTCGCCATGTAGTCCGCCATCCAGTCGACGAGTTCGTGCCCGTATGTGCGAAACTCGTCCGGTGTCATTGACCGAAGGTCTTGTTCTTGCGTGCGTACGCCGTGAGGCGTTTGTCCACGAGCGCATGGATGCTCCCCGGCGTGTACGCACCGCGGCCGTTGCGTGTGCCGGCCTTCCTGCCGGTCAACAGTTCGATCCCTTCATCGATCGTCGTGAGCGCATAGACGTGGAACCGCCCGGCGTCGACCGCCTCCACAATGTCGTGCCGCAGCATGAGGTCCTGCACGTTCTGCACGGGAATGAGGACCCCCTGCGTTCCGGTCAGCCCCCGTGCGGCGCAGACGTCGAAGAACCCTTCGATCTTCTGATTGACGCCGCCGATGGGCTGGATCTCGCCGTGCTGGTTCACCGAACCGGTGACAGCCAGGTCCTGGCGCAAGGGGACATCCGCGAGACTCGACAGCAGCACATAGATCTCCGCGGACGAGGCGCTGTCGCCGTCGACCCCTGAATACGACTGTTCAAAGGCGAGACTGGCGCTGAGCACCAGCGGTTTGTCCTGTGCGTACTTCGAGCCGAGGTATCCGCTCAGAATGTAGACGCCCTTGTTATGGATCGGTCCGCTCATCGCGGCTTCGCGTTCGATGTTGATGATGCCCGCACGGCCCATCATGGTCTTGGCCGTGATGCGCGACGGCCGCCCGAATTCATGTTCGGCAAGCTGGTACACCGACAGCCCGTTGATCTGTCCGACCACCGCCGCGCCGGTGTCGATCATGATCGACCCGTCCAGGATCATCTCCTGGATCTTGTCTTCGAGCATGTTCACCCGCCGCGTGCGCTCATCGATCGCCCGGCGCACATGCGTGTCCGTCACCCGCGCGGCCTTGTCTTCGGAGGCCCAGTGGCTCGCTTCGCGGAGCACATCGGCAAGAAGGCTGAAGCGGGTGGAGAGTTTCTGCTGGCGGCCGGCAAGCCGCGCGCCGTACTCCACCATCTCGGCGGCGGCGCTGAGTTCGAGCGGAAGCAGTCCCTCCTTCTCACAGAAGGAGCGGATGAACGAGACGTAGGACCCGATGGATTTGGCATCGTTCACCATCTCGGTGTCGAAGTCGGCGCGGACCTTGAAGATCTTCTTGAAGTCTTCATCGAGGCCGAACAACAGATGGTAGATGTGCGAGTCGCCGATCATCACCACCTTCACGTTGATCCCGATGGACTCCGGTTGCAGGGCGGAGCTGGTCCCGAAGAACCCATTCTCGTACGACTGGATCTCCATCTGGCGGTTGCGGAGGACGCGTTTCAGCGTGTTCCACACCCCGGGTTCGGTGAGAGCATCCGTTGCGTTGATCACGAGGTAGCCGCCATCGGCCTTGGCCACGGACCCGGCGCGCACACGCGTGAAATCCGAACGCCACATCCCATTGCGGTCCACGACGCGTTCGATGGTACCGAAGAGGTTCTTGTACCGCGGGTTGGCCTCGAAGATCACCGGCGTGCCGGTGGTCTCGGCATTGTCCACGATCACGTTCACCTGATATTCCAGGAACATCTCTTCTTCGGGCGCCTCACCGGCGGCGATGATCTGGTGCGAGGGGTCGTCGCGCTGCTGGAACCGCTGGAGATTGTCGAGGATGTCCTGCTGCGCATCGGTGAGATATTCCTGCACCCGGGGCGACGTGTAGCGGTTGCGGAGTTCCTCCATCATCTCTTCCACCACGGGAACGATGATGCGGTGGTTGAGGTCCTCGAGGGACTTCTTGGCCTTCCTCTCGATGTTGCGCATCTCCCGCATCACGAGGTCCATCTGCTTCTCGAGTTCGCCCTGCCGCATCTCCATGAGTTTCAGGTCGTCGGCGGTCATCTCGCCCGATTCCACCCGCGCGGCGAGCTGGTCCATGGACGCCGGCGTGCCATCGATGAGCGGGGCGATCTCGGGCCGGTTGCCGCCGCCCACCTGCATCTGCACCACTTCGAAGCCGCGTTCCTTGACCTTCTTCTCGAAATCGCGCAGGACGCTGCGCTGCCGGTTCTGGAAGTGTTCGAGCGTGCTCTTCCGCTGCTCGGCATAACGCCGGCTTTCGAAGACGGACGGGATCGCCTTCGTCAGCTCGGTGAGCATCGCGCTCATGTCCTTCTTGAAGCTGCGCCCCTTGCCGGCGGGAAGCGTGATGAGCACCGGCGAATCCGGGTCACGGAAATTGTGGACGTAACATTTATCCGTCAGCTCCGTCGGGCGCTGCTCGATCTCCTTGAGCAGACGGCGGATGGTCGTGGTGCGGCCGGTGCCGGAGAGGCCGGTGACGAACACATTGTATCCGTTATGTTTGATATCGAGTCCGAGCGCGAGGGCCTGCAGCGCGCGGTCCTGACCGATGATATCATGGAGGGGCGTCACCTCGTCCACGTTCTCCACGCCGATGGCGGCCGTGGTACAGCGCCAGCGCAGCGACGACGCCGGGAGTTCGAGGGGATGGCGTGTGCGGGTCGCGGATCGTGTCTTCATCAGTACTCTTTGCGGTTGGTGTACAGGTTCATCAGGATGCCGACCATTGCGGCATTCGACAACAATGACGACCCGCCATAGCTCAGAAAGGGGAGCGGGACGCCGATGACGGGGAACAGGCCGAGGGCCATACCGATGTTGATGAACACATGCGTGGCGATCGTGGCGGTCAGCCCGATCGCAACGAAACTCGCGTACTTGCTCTTCACCTTCGATGCCAGCGTCACCCCCCGCATCAGGAAGACCGCGAAGAGCAGGAGCACCGTGGCGGCGCCCATGAAGCCGAATTCCTCGCCGGGCACGCAGAAGATGAAGTCCGTCCACTGCTCGGGGATGAAGTTCAACTGGGTCTGGGATCCGTGCAGGTAGCCCTTGCCGAACACCCCGCCCGACCCGATGGCCACCTTGGACTGCAGGATGTTGTATCCCGCGCCGAGGGGGTCGGCACCCGGATCGAGGAACGTGTCGATGCGTTTCTGCTGATATGGCCGCAGGCCGTCGTAGATGAACTGCACCGAGATCCCAACGAGCACCATGATCGAGAAGACCACGGCGGCCACGAGCCGGTGTTCCTTCGTGAGATAAATGAGGACGCCCATCACGGCGACAACGATCAGGAACGGCGTGGTGCCGAACAGTGCGGCCACGGCCGCCGCTCCGGGAGCGACGACGGCAAGGAGGGAGAATTGCGACGCGCCGCCCCAGTACATGATGGCGAACGCCATGCCGCCATAGATGACCGCCGTCCCGAAATCGGGTTGCATCATGATGAGGGCCACCGGCGCAAGCACGATGCCCGTGGCGAGCATCAGGTCGCGCGGGTTCCGCAAACTCACGTCGCTGCGTGAGAGATACGAGGCCAGCGCCAGCACGGTGGTGATCTTGGCGAACTCCGATGGCTGGATGCGGAACGAGCCGAGGTTGAACCAGCTGGTAGACCCGGAGACGGTCTTGCCGAGCAGGAGCACGACCACCAGCAGGAGGAGCGAGAAAAGCCACGCCGGTATCGAGATGGTCTGCAGCAAGCGGAACGGAAAGAGGGTCAGCGTCAGCACGACGATGGTGCCGGCACCGGACCAGACAAGTTGCTTGAAGAAGATATCCGACGCGCGCGCATCATAGGTGGCGCTGTACACCGACACGAGTCCGATGAGGGCGAGCAGGAATGAAGCGATACCGATCTGCAGGTCGAAATGGCGCTGAATATAATTGAGCATGCGTCATTCACCTCCTGCCATGGGCGGAGTCTGCTGTGCCGTTTCCGTGACCGCTGGACGGGGTATGGCTTTCGGGGGTGGCGTTGCACCCTGCGGGCCGAACAGATAGCGCTCCATGCACTTGCCGGCGACCGGCGCCGCATGGGAACCGCCGAAGCCCGCATTCTCGACGAGGACGCAGATGGCGATTCGGGGATCGTCGAACGGCGCGAAGCCTACGAACCAGGCATGGTCGGGACCATGCGGATTCTGGGCCGTGCCGGTCTTGCCCGCCACCTCGATACCCTTGATCTTCGCCAGTCCGCCCGTGCCGCCGGGCAGTTCCACGGCACGCCGCATGCCTTCGCGCACGATGGCCCATGTGGGGATCGCAACGCTGAGCCTGCGGCTCTGGAACGCGAGTGTATCCACCTTCCCGTCGCTCCTCCGGCGGAACCCCTGCACGGCATGCGGCTGGTGATAATCGCCCCAGTTCGCGAGGACCATGGCGTACGCCGCCATCTGCAGCGGCGTCACACCGAGTTCGCCCTGTCCGATGCCCAGACTCGGGAGAAATCCGCGGGTCCATCCCGTAGGGCCATACCGCCGGTTCATGAACGCCGTGGACGGCAACAGTCCCGGATTCTCCTCCGCGATGTCGATGCCGGTCAGCATCCCGAATCCGAGCTCCCGTCCGTAGTACGCCCACTCATCGAGCCCCGTCTTCAGCATGAGCTGATAAAAGTACACGTTGCACGAATGCTGGATCGCACTGAGCATATCCACGGAACCATGCACGTGGAGGTCCTTGAAGACCTTGTTGCCGAGGCGGAACGATCCGCCGCAGTTGACCCGCCACTGCGGGGTGACCTTGCCGGTCTCCAGTGCGGCGATCGCAAGCACCATCTTGAAAGTGGAGCCGGGGGGATAGCGGGTGAGTGTTGCGCGGTTGAAGAGCGGCCGTTCGGCATCGCTGTTCATCGCGCGCCAGATCTGTGGCGGGGTCACGCCGCTGAAGACGGACAGGTCATAGTCCGGCGAGCTGACCATGGCAAGCACGCCGCCGTCGCGCGGGTCGAGTGCGACCACTGCACCGCGTCGTCCCGCCATCAGCGATTCCGCGAACGCCTGCAGTCCGAAGTCCATGGTGAGCGCAAGGTCCTTGCCATCCACCGCCTGCACATCGAGCTTGCCGCTCTCGAATCCGCCCACCACCTGTCCGCGCACGTTCACCGTGCTGAACTCGGCGCCCTTCCTCCCGCGCAGGCTCGATTCATAGCCGCCTTCGAGCCCCGACGAACCGACGACGTCGCCCTGTGTGTATTCGCCGCCGAGGGCGCGGATCTGGTTCTCCGAGATCTCCTTCGTGTAGCCGAGGATATGCGATGCGCGGGCGGGGGTCACGTACCAGCGTTTTGATTCCACCTGGTAGTCCACGCCGGGAAGACGGTCGCGGTTCTCTTCGAGCACGGACAGTTCGCGGAAATCGATGTCGCGTTTGATCTTCACGGGCGCGAACCGGGAATACTCCTCGCCCTGTTTGATGCGGGCGCGGATGAATGTGGTATCGAGCGAGAGGACCCGCGCGATGAACCCGAGCTTGCGGCGGTCGAACTCGTACGGCATGACGGTCACGGTGAACGACGGACGGTTATCCACGACCCGCACGCCGTTCCGGTCATAGATGTACCCGCGGATCGGTTCGCGGGGGATGACGCGGATGCTGTTCTCTTCCGACTTCTTGCCGTACTCGTCGCTGTAGAACATCTGGAGCTGGAAGAGGCGGCCGAGGAAGATGACGAACACCAGGCCGATGACCACGTACAGGACGCGGCGCTTTTCGTAGATCTGTATGTCATCCTGCAGTGCCATGATCAGGAACGCACCCGGCGTGCAAAAATGAACATGGGGAGCAGCGCGAGGAGCGCCGTATAGATCGTAGCGGGGACGCCATAGCGGAGCACCACGGATTCGAACGGAATATCGGTCCCCTGCAGCGAGACCAGGAAGTAGAACTGGTTGTGCACCAGGGCCGTGATCGCGACGATGAGCGGGAAGCGCGACGTCGAGAGGGTCTGCAGGGTCTTGTTCTCGCTGAATGTGTAGCCGGCAAGGAACCCGGCGAGGGTCTTGGTGAATGCCGCAAGGCCGAGCATCCCGTCGCCGCCCATCAGGACATCCATGATGAGTCCGAGGAAGAACCCGGCCGTGGATCCCGCGATGTGGCCGCGGGTGATCGCGAGGTACACGATCCAGATGAGCACCGCATCGGGCACGATGGTGCCGACCGCGGCGTAGGGGATGACCATGGTCTGGAGCAGCAGGGCCGCCAGCGAGATGAGCACCAGGAGTGCGGGTCGTATGACGGGAGCGGAGGTCATCAGCGGATGCGTCCTTCGAGCACGATGCGCGTGGAATCCGGCAGCACCGTGGCCACGAACACCTCCTCCATGCGGTCGAAATCCACGGAAGGCTTCACCAGGATCTCCTGGAAGAGATCGCCGGGGACATCGCGGGTGGAGGAGATCACGCCGATGCGGATCCCGGAGGGGAACAGGCTGCTGAATTCGGAGGTGATGAGGACATCGCCGGGGATCACGTCGGAGGTCTTGGGCACGTTGATCATCCGCAACTCATTCCCGCCCGTCCACCGGACGATGCCGTTCACCCTGCTGCGCTGGATGCGTGCGCTCACGCGGATGTCCTTGTGCAGCAGAAGCTGCACGATGGCATACCGCCCACTCGTGGAGGTGACGCGTCCCGCGAGACCATGGTCGGTGAGGACCGGCATGCCGGTCTTCACCCCGTTCTCCGATCCGGCGTTGATGGTGACGGTGTTGGTGAGCGCGTGCATCTGGGTACCGACGACGAGCGCGCTGACGTACTGGAAGGCGGGACGGTCCTTGAGTCCGACCATGGCACGCAGCCGGATGTTCTCGATCGCCGCCTCGCGCAGCATGTTCACTTCATCCGCCAGCAGGATATTCTGTTCGCGCAGCGCGCGGTTCTCGCGCGACAGCGAGAAGTAGTCCGGGATGAAATCGAAGGTGTCCTGGAGGAAGCCGGCGGCGGCGAGCAGATTGCTGCGGATGCCTTTCACCGGCGCGCTCGTGTTCTGCGCGAACAGGACGAGCGCGGTCAGGAGATAGAGCGCAAGAAGGGCGTACTCTTTGAATTGGACGAGGAGATCGTAGGCACGTTTCAGCATGGCGCCGTCATTGCTCCGGCCTGTGCCTCAATAGCGTTTGCTCTTGAGAAGCACCTTCGAATACTTGTTGAGATTCTCGAGGATGCGCCCGGTCCCGCGCACCACGGCGGAGAGCGGGTCTTCGGACACATGGACGGGGAGTTGCGTCTCGAGCCGCAGGCGCTCGTCCAGTCCGCGCAGCAGCGCGCCACCGCCGCTGAGCATGATCCCGCGGTCCAGGATATCCGCCGACAGTTCCGGTGGTGTGCGTTCCAGGGACAGCTTCACGGCCTCGATGATCTGACCGACCGGTTCGCTGAGCGATTCGCGGATCTCGACCGAACTCGCCTCGGTGGTCTTCGGAATGCCGTTCACGAGGTCGCGCCCTTTCACCCGGATCGAGATCTCTTCTTTCAGCGGCATGGCGGACCCGACCTCGCACTTGATGGCCTCGGCGGTGCGCTCCCCGATCAGGATGTTATGGTTCTTCTTGAAGAACTGGATGATGGCATTGTTCAGCTCGTCGCCCGCGATGCGGATCGATTCCTCGTTCACGATGCCGGAGAGGGCGATGACTGCGATCTCGGTCGTGCCGCCGCCGATGTCCACGATCATGTTGCCGACCGCCGCTTCCACGTCCAGTCCCACGCCGACGGCCGCGGCCATCGGTTCGGCCACCAGATGCACTTCCTTGGCGCCGGAATGCTCCGCGGCATCGCGCACGGCGCGTTTCTCCACTTCGGTGACGCCGCTCGGCACGCTGATCACGATGCGCCGGCTGGGCATCCAGTTCGCATGGATCTTCCGGATGAACTCGCGCAGCATCCCTTCGGCGATCTCGAAATCGGCGATCACACCGTCGCGCATCGGCCGGATCGTCCGGATATCCCGGTGCGTCCTCCCGAGCATCTGCTGCGCTTCGTGCCCGATCGCAACGATCTTCTTCGTGTTGCGGTCGAAGGCAACGATCGATGGCTCGTTGAGAACGATCCCCTTCCCCTTCATGTGGATCAGGGTGTTGGCGGTGCCGAGATCGATGGCGAGGTCGGCGGAGAAGAACGAGAACAGGCCCATGGGCGTTAGTGTCTGAAGTGTCTGGTACCGGTGAATATCATGGCGATCTGGTGTTCGTCCGCGGCGGCGATCACCTCATCGTCGCGTACGGATCCCCCGGGCTGAATGACGGCTGTGGCCCCCGCGCGCACGGCTTCCAGCAGCCCGTCCGCGAAGGGGAAGAATGCATCCGAACCGACCACGGACCCCGTCAGCGAGAGGTTGTGGTCGCCGGCCTTGCGCACGGCAACGCGTGACGCATCGACGCGCGACATCTGTCCCGCCCCCACACCCAGCGTGCGGTCGGGGCCGGCATAGACGATGGCGTTGGACTTCACATGTTTGGCGACCTTCCACGCGAACCGCAACGCGCGGGTCTCATCGTCGGTGGGAGCACGCTTCGTGACGCACCGGAACCCTTCTTCCGCCGGCGGGCGGACATCGGGTTCCTGCACCAGGAAACCGCCGGGCACGCTGCGCACATCGGGATCGCGGCGTTGCCGGAGGTCGCCGCGCAGCGTGATGAGCCGGCGGTCCTTCTTCTTCTTGAGCAGCTCGAGGACCTCGTCCGGGAATGCCGGGGCGATGATGACCTCGGTGAAGATCTTGTTGATCAGCTCCGCGGCGGAACGGTTCAGCGGCCGGTTGACGGCCACGATGCCGCCGAATGGCGAGGCCGTGTCGGTGGCGAACGCGCGTTCATAGGCCTCGTCGAGCGTGGCGCCCGTGCCGACGCCGCAGGGGTTCGTGTGCTTCACGATCACCGCTGCCGGTTCGTCGAACTCCGCGGCCAGCGCGGCCGCCGCCGAGACGTCGATGATATTATTGAACGAGAGTTCTTTCCCATGAAGCTTCTCAAAGAGCGAGGTCCATGTGCCGTACAGCGCCGCCTGCTGATGCGGGTTCTCGCCGTAGCGCAGGGCCAGTTCGCGCGGGGTGGACACCTGGAACGATGCGGGGAAGACCGTGGCGGGTTCCGCCTGGCGGTCGAGGTAGCCGGCGATCACCGCATCGTACGCCGCCGTATGGCGGAACACCTCGCGTGCGAGCGCGAAACAGGTCTCCTCGCTGATGGAGCCATCGCGTGCCTGCAGTTCCTGCAGCACCGCGTCGTAGCGGCCGGGGTCCGTGATCACGGCGGTGTGACGAAAATTCTTCGCGGCGGAACGGAGCATCGACGGTCCGCCGATATCGATCTGTTCGATCGCATCCTCGAGCCCGATCCCCGGTTTCGCGATCGTCTCGGCGAAGGGGTAGAGGTTCACCACCACCATATCGATGGGCGTGATCTTGTGCTCTGCGAGCTGACGGACATGCTCGGGATTGTCGAGCACCGCGAGCAGTCCGGCATGGATCACCGGATGCAAGGTCTTCACCCGCCCATCGAGGATCTCGGGGAAGCCGGTCACGTCCGAGACCTGGCGTGCGGGGATGGCGTTCTTCTGGAGGAAGGAAAGCGTGCCGCCGGTGGAGATGATCTCGACACCCCGCGCATGCAATGCGGAGGCAAAGGCAATGAGTCCGCGCTTGTCAGAAACGCTGATGAGAGCCCGGCGAATGAGAGGCACAGCTACTCCTGGGATGAACGTATGTGAACATGGGTCCGGCCCGGTTCCACCGTGATCCGGCCCTCTGCGAACAAGCGTACAGCTTCGGGAAGGATGTGATGTTCCATTGCGAGCACGCGTGCGGCGAGCGATTCGGGTGAATCGGATGCCAGCACCGGCACGGTCCGCTGGATCACGATCGGACCATGGTCGTACTCTTCATCGACGATATGCACCGTCGCACCGGTAAGCGGTTCATGCGCGGCAAGGACCGCACGGTGTACATGCAGTCCGTACATCCCGGTGCCTCCGAACGACGGCAACAACGCCGGATGAATATTCAGAATGCGGTTTCGATAGGCGGCAATGATGGGAGCGGGAAGGAACTTCATGTATCCCGCCAGGACGATCAGATCTGCACGCGCCTCCCGCAACGCAGCAAGCATCGCTGCGGCGTACGCTTCGTCCGATGCGTACATCTTCCGGCTCCACTGGAGCACTGCAATTCCATGCCGGCGCGCATGATCGAAGATGCCGGCATCGGCGTTGTTGCTCACAACGAGAACGCAGCGAACATCCCGCACGCGGCCGGCGTCCATGGCATCCAGCAAGGATTTGAAGTTGGACCCACGTCCCGACCCGAATACGGCGATATTCAGCATGTTTCCATAGTAGCACAATTTTGCCAGAGATTCAACCTGGCTATTTCACGGCGCCTTCGAGGAATTCAAGCGTGCCGGCCCCGGCGTCGACCTTCGCCCTGATCCCCATCGGGATGGTCATCTTGTGCGCCTCATGCCCGAAGGGGAGGTGTGCCAGGAAGGGGGGCGGGGCTGTCCGGCCGAATTCCTGAAGGACCTCGTCCACCGTGAGGGTCGGTTTGGTGGCATCCTTGATCTCGCAATCGGTGAACTGACCACCGAGGATGCCCTTCACCTGGTCGAGGATCTTCGCATGGCGCAGCTGGGTCAGCATCCTGTCGATCCGGTACGGCTCCTCCCCGATGTCTTCGATGAACAGAAGCGCATCCTTGAACGAGGGCATGTGGACCGTCCCCACCGCCCCGGCCAGATGGGCCAGGTTGCCGCCGAGGAGGCGACCGGTGCCTTTCCCCTTCCGGAGCGTCACGGTTTGCGTGCCCGGGGGGATCACCGGCCCCGCTTTCCTGGGCGAAGTGAGGAGGCGCCAGAACAGCTCCTCCGTCGAGGCATCGGGTTGGTCGGGCATGTCCACCCCGACCATCAGACCCTGGAACGTGATCAGTCCGCACCGCTTCCACATGGCGAGTTGCAGGGACGTGATGTCGCTGTACCCAACGAAGATCTTCGGGTTCCGGGCGATCAGGCGATAGTCCACCAGGGAGAGCAACCGTGGGGTGCCATACCCGCCCCGGATGCACATGATGGCTTTGACCTCCGGGTTGGCGAACATTGCGTGGAGGTCGGCCACCCGCTCCTCGTCCGTTCCCGCGAGGTAGCCGTGGGTGCTCAGAATGTGCTTTCCCGTGGCGGTGCGGTAGCCGAGGCGTTCCAGATAGGCAATGCCCTGGTCGATGCGTTCCGGTTTCGCGATACGGCTTGCGGGGGAAATGATGCCGATGAGGTCACCGGCCTTCAGTCTTGGCGCCTTGAGGGGTTCCACGGGTTCTCCGGTTGGTGGGGATGCAGCATAAAATACTCAGCATTCGCGGCAAATGCAAAGGGCCGTCCGCTTTCCACTTGACTTTCGGGCGCGTTGCCAGTATGTTGGCAATCACCATGTCTCCCTCAAAAAGTAGTACCGCCCCGATGCGGCTGCGCTACAATGTCCTTCTCGAGACCCTCACCGACGATGAATTTGAGGGTGTGCGCGAGAAGTTCATTCAGCGGACCTTCGCCGCGGATGAGGTGATCATCGAGGATGAAGGCTACGGCGACGAAGTGCACTTCCTGGTGGAAGGACGCGTGCGCATCTCCAAACGCATCGCCGGCGCCGATGATCAGCTGCTCGCACTCCTGCACCCCGGCGATACCTTCGGAGAGCTGGAACTGATCGCAGGACGGCCACGCTCGGCACGCGTCGTGGCGCTCGAGCACTGCGTCACGTATGCGCTGCACAAAACGGATTTCGAACACCTGCTGTACCGTTCGCGCGATCTCGCGGTACGCCTCCTGCAGGTCCTGAGCATCCGGCTGCGCGCCACGAACAACCGCTTCGTCCATGAATCCGCCCGCCGTGCGGAACAGAACCGCCTCGAGGTCCACAAGCTCGAACAGCTCATCGAAGCCGCGAAGAGCCTGAACTCCACGCTGGACCTCAACGAGCTGCTCGATATGCTCGTGGACTTCGCGCTGCAGATCACCGACGGCGACCGCGGCACGGTGTACATCATCGATGACACGACGCAGGAGATGTGGACGCGCGTGGCGAAGGGGCTCGATGGCCTGAGCCGCGTCACCATCCGCATGCCCATCGGCAAGGGGATCGCGGGGTATGTGGCGGCTACGGGCGATACGATCAACATCCCCGATGCGTATCTCGATCCCCGCTTCAATCCGGACTACGACCGCCAGACGGGGTACCGCACCGCGTCCATCCTGTGTCTGCCGATCCGCGTGAAGAGCGGGAAGATCATCGGTGTCTTTCAGCTCCTCAATAAGAAGGATGGCGTCTTCACCGAGGATGATGCGCGGATCATGAGCGCCTTCTCCGTCCACGCCGCAATCGCACTCGAGAACGCACGGCTCTACGAACAGGAACGCGAGAAGATCCGGATCGAACGCGATCTGCTTGCGGCGCGCGAAGTGCAGATGGGACTGCTGCCCGCGCAGCTCCCGGCGGTCGCCGGCTACGAGTTCGCCGCGACGGCGATGCCGGCACGGGAGGTGGCGGGTGACCTCTATGATTTCATCCGGCTCGACCCGGCGCACTACGGGATCAGCATCGGGGACGTCTCGGGGAAGGGGCTTCCCGCCGCACTCCTCATGGCGCACATCCAGGGTTCCGTCCGCGATGTGGCCCATGAAGCGACCGATGCCGGCACCTGCGTGACGATGCTGAACCAGCGCCTGGTGGTGACCACCGCGCCGGAGAAATTCGTGACCCTCGTGTATGGCGTTCTGGACGCGCAGGAGCATGTGTTCCGCTACTGTAACGCCGGGCACAATCCGCCGTATCACGTAGCGGCGAGCGGAGCGGTGACCGAGCTGCCCGCCGGCGGGACGATCCTGGGCATTGTGGACGGGATGGAGTACACGCAGGAGTCCATTGCCTTCGCACCCGGCGACACCCTCGTGTTGTATACGGACGGGATCTCCGAGGCGATGAATGCGCGCAAGGAGTTACTCGGCGACGACCGCCTGAGGGAGATCTGTGCGGAGCAACGCGGCATGTCCGCGATGACCGTGCGCGAGGCGATACTGGATGCAGTGATGAAGCATCAGGGCGGCGAGCCCGCGGCGGACGATATGACCGTGCTCGTGATCCGCCGCCTGTCCGTATAACATCGAGTTCACCACCGGCGGCGCCGTCCGGCGCACGCCACAGTCATCATTCGGAGGAACACACCATGCTGTTCATACTCAGCGTCATCATCGCCGTGATCGCGTTCATCGGCTGGCGCGCCGCGGCCCGGAAGGTCAAGCAGGGCAATTCATCGTTCCGCTCGCTGGCAACGGTCAGCGTCTTCGTCTTCGCGTTCTTCAGCATCGTGACACTGTCACAGTTCTTCACCCAGATCCCCGCCGGACACGTGGGGGTCGTGGACTTCTTCGGTATCGTGTCCGACCGGACCCTGCCGCCCGGCATCAATACCGTGAATCCGCTGGCGCGCGTGCATGAATTCTCCGTGCAGACCCGCGAGCACAAGGAGAGCATGGAAGTGCTGTCGCGCGAAGGGCTCACCATCGGCCTGGAGATCAGCGTGCTGTACCGGTTGAACCCGGACTCCGCGGCACGGGTGTATCAGACCATCGCCGGCGGGGACTATGAGACCATCGTCCTGATCCCGCAGTTCCGGTCGATCAGCCGTGCCGTCACGGCGAGTTTCCAGGCCAGTGCGCTCTACTCGACCGAGCGCGAGCGCCTCGGGATGGCCGTGCAGGAGGAACTCGCACGCACCATCGCACCCCGCGGCGTGATCGTGGAGACCACACCGCTGCGCAACGTGGCGCTGCCCACACAGTTGACAGAAGCGATCGAGCAGAAGCAGCGGGCGGACCAGGAAGCGCAGCGGATGGAGTTCATCCTGCTGAAGGAACGGCAGGAAGCGGACCGCAAGCGGATCGAAGCGAAGGGTATCGCGGATTTCCAGACCATCGTGGCGGCGGGGATCAGCGAACAGCTGCTGCGGTGGAAGGGCATCGAGGCAACGGAGAAGATCGCGCAGTCGCCGAACACCAAGGTCGTGATCGTTGGTGCGGGGAGAGACGGACTGCCGATCATTCTCGATACAAAGTAACCCGGCAGGGAAGTGTCGCAGCCGGAGAGGGAAGAAGGAGAGCACGGTGGTCCTTCTTCCCGCTCCCGCTAGTGTGCGGGTATCTTCACCCGACAGGTCGTTCCTCCCCCGGGTTCGCTCTCGATCTCCAGCTTCCCCCCGTGCTGCACGATGATCTGCCGCGCCATGGGGAGCCCCATCCCCGTCCCGTCCGGCTTCGTCGTATAATAGAGGTTGAAGACCCGCTCCATCGCCTCCGGCGTGATCCCCACCCCGGTATCGGTCACCGTGATCACCGCTCCGTTGTGGTCCACCCAGGATGCCAGCGTCACCTTCCCTCCCTCCGGTGTCGCTTCCAGCGCGTTGCGCAACAGGTTCAATAATGCCTGCGTCATCTGATCGCGGTCAAGGAGAACGGTGCCGT
The DNA here is from genome assembly GCA_030835135.1 of Bacteroidota bacterium. GTDB lineage: Bacteria > Bacteroidota > Ignavibacteria > UBA10030 > UBA6906 > JAGDMK01. The sequence goes on along the minus strand of JAUQWO010000051.1, from coordinate 49,058 downwards.
CGCCATGGGCGGTGAGCGTGAACCCGACATTCCGCGCCTTCATCTGCGGCTGGATCACCGCCGCACAGTGCGTAACCAGTGCGCCGGGCGCCACCGGCACCGGGTTGAGCCGCGGAGGACGGGCATACCGGAGGAAGTTGACGATGATCCCGTTGACCCGCTCTGCTTCAGTGCGGAGCACGCCGGTCAGCGAACGGTACTCCTCCACGTCCTGTGCCGGCGTGAATTCGTGCGCGAACCGCTGCGCGATCATCGCGATCGCGTTCAGCGGATTCCTGATCTCGTGGGCCACGCCCGATGCGAGCTCGCCGAGCGCGAGCAGCTTCTCGGAACGCTGGAGCTCGGCCTGCACCCGCTGATAGTTCCGGTTTGCGATGATCGCCAGCGTGGCCAGTGCCGCGAGCAGGAGGAGGACGAACATGACGATCACCATCCGGCGCTGCATGCGTTGTTCCGCGGCGCGGACCTCGTCCATGGACAGGCCCAGGCGCAGCACACCCAGTGTTGAACCCTCGATCACCAGGGGATGGATCACCTCGAAGACCGTTGTCTCGCCGAACGGGGCCTCACGCGTGAGCGTCGTATCGGATGCCATCGCATGGCCGAGGTCCGGATCGGCTTCAAAGGACGAGAGCTCTTTCACCTCGCCACTCGCAGCGATGATGCCCTGCGGGTCCTGTAACGCAGCGAACACGATGCCGCTGTTGTCCCCGAGGTCCCGGATCAGCTTGCCAATGCCGATGCGTTTGCGGAACTCAAGCAACTCCGCCGCATCCAGATTGAGGACGATGGCACCGCCTGCCGGGCGATGACGCCGGACAGCCACGGCGTACCGCTGACCCTCCTCCATCCGGGCGTCCTTCAGACCGATGACGAGCACCGTGGTATCGCCCCGGAGGATGGGCGCGATCGCTTCCCCGGGCCGGTGACGTCCGGCGACGGGGCCGTGGCCCTCCTCGGAGCGGTGGTTGGACAGTACCTTGTACCCGGCGTGGTCGAAGATGTTGATGCGGAAGATGTGGTTGGCCTCCGCGATCGCCGCGAGGCGTTGTTCCGACAGCGACCCGGTGCGGTCAAGCTCCGCGATGAACCAGGCATTGTTCAGCAGCCTCTCGGTGAGCAGGGATTCGTTCTGCTCGGTGGCGAGGATCGTATTGACGGCACTCTGGTGTACCACTTCGACGAGCCCGAGGGCCTCTTCATGGACCACATGCGAGAGTTCCTTCCTGCTCCGGTCGAGTTCCCAGAATGCCGAGAAGAGCAGAAGGGCCCCGACCGTTGCCGTGACGGCGATCAGGACCCGCGGACGGATGTTGACGGCGAAGGGGATGGGCATCGTGGTGCCAATGTAGCGAAATTCCCGGGCACTTGCAGGGCACCGCCCCCGATGCGGGCGGCCGTGCCGGATGCAGGTGACCGGGCCGGTCGCAGGGTTCCGTACCGATCAGGGGAACGAGAGCTGGACCGTGAACGCGTTGTTGGTGTAGGCATAGAACGGATCGTTCGATGCATTCCAGATCCGGTCGTAGGCCAGGCCGATCGTGCACCGGAGTGCAGGTACCGGCACGGTCACGGTGAGGTTGACCGCGCTCCGGGTATCGAGCCGGTGCGCTGCCAGCTGCGTGCCTGCATCATCGAACGCCGGCTGCGTGGAGTACGTCCGCCGCTGCCACGTGCCCGAGAGGCGCGCCTTGATGTCCCACGGCAGGATCTGGGTGAGCATGAGCGATGCCTGCGGACCCTCATAGCCATAGTGGTCGTCGAAGATCTCGTCATCGGCGATCAGGCCGCTGGTGGAGCCGAGATAGCGCGTGTCCTTCCGGAGGTTCAACTGATAGCCGCCGGCAACGCTGAGGCCCGTCTGTTCGAAGAGCGATTGTCCGATGCGGACGCTCCCGGTCAGCTGGGTGACGCCGGGGCTGGAGAGCGCGCTCGAGCGCCGGCCCCGTCCCGCCGCGGCCGCCGTCGTATCCTCGTTCGGCGTGCTGTACAGCTTCATGCCGAGATCGATCTGACCGATGATGGTGGTATGCGAAGGGAGGAATGTGGAGCCCTGGATGAAGAGCTGATGTTCTGCATGGTCGAATGATGCGAGGTTCGGGAAGCGCATGAGCCTCAGCGTGTAGCCGGCGCGGCCGATGAACATCGCGGAGAACTGGTGCTTGAGCGTGCTCGACGCCATGAACGCGGTGTTGTCGTAGAAGGTGAATTCCTCCCTGTCGGTGCGCACGCTGTAGCTTGCCGCGGCATTCCACAATGTTTCTTCATCATTGCCGAAGAGCTGCGCGAAGGACACTCCACCGCCGTGTACCTGGTTGCTCCGCCCCGGCACCAGCGTGAAATAGTTGTACCCGCCATTGTACTGCAGCGTCGTGTTCGTGCGGTCCGTGACCCAATCGTATCCCGCCTGCAGGCCAGCGGAGACGATCCGGTCCGAGAGACGCAGACTGTTGTTGTTCACGTTGTCGTCCACCATGGTGCCGACCTCTGCCTCCACGGAGAACTGGGCGGCTGCGGGGTTCGAGGCAAGAAAAACACCGGCGAAGAGAATGAAGGCAACTGCACCTGTGGTCTGTTTCACTTCTTTCCTCCCTGTCCGAATCGGTTCCCCGTCCCATTGCCTTTGCCCGCACCCGCGCCCTGCCCGCCGTTCATCGCTCCGCGCTTGAATCCGAGTCCGCCCGCGCGGCCGTCACAGATCCCGTCGCCATCGGCATCCACGAAACGGTCCTTGCGCGCGCCCTGTCCTTTGCCCTGACGCTCGATCCTGTCGTCGATGCCGTTGCCGTTCTCGTCGCGGAAACCTCCCTGTCCGGCCCGCACGCGGTCGCGCTGCTGCTCCGCACTGCGTGCTGCCGCTGTGGTGTCGCGCGACTGGCTGAAGGCGACGGCCGGCAGTACTGCCAGCACGGCTATCAGAGACATCGTTCTTGAGGTCATGGCTCTCTTCCTTCCCAAACTTCCCGGCACAAGACAACGAAGTGACGCAGGGCGGCATCGGGGATCCCGGTGCCGACCTGCGTCACCATGAACTTACCGGCCCTTGCCGCGGCCTTTGGGACCCGTACCGTCGCAGACGCCCGTGCCTGTTCCGGTGCCCGTGCCGCAGCTGCCATCACGAAGACCCTGGCCCTTGCCCATACCCTTGCCGAGCCCGCTCTGCGTGCCGTTCATCTTCCCGAACTTGCTGCCCGTGCCGTTCGCCGGCTTCGTGTAGTCCGGGTCCTGCCCGTTGGGGATCCCATCGCCATCGGAATCGATCGGACCGTGCTGGCCCATGGTGGTCTTGCTGCTCTTGCCGAGTGTCTGTGCCGCTGCATCGGTGTGCAGTGCGCCGAGGAACACCACCAGCGCGAGCGTGAGGAACAATGCCGTGATGCGTTTCATGCCGTTACTCCTTCTCTGGTACCCTGTTCTGGAATTTGTTGTTTGTGAGAATGCTCATGAGCTTGCCCCATCTCATTCAATGTCCGTGCCACTTTTTCTGCCACGGCTGTAACATCAAATCACGCAACCAGTTGGACCCGATACCGCCTGTGAGAGGAGCTCGTGCGCCATGCAAACCGGGGCGTTGGGGCGTCCTTTCTCGACACAAATGTCGAAGAACCTCGTCAGGAGTGACGACCATTCCCATCTTTGCGAACTATCGCGTGCGCGAGCGAAAAATCCCGCGGAATCATGAGCAATTCGCACCTCTTCTCTGGCACTGCGTTTGAAAACGTTTCTGCATCCGCTGTACACCCTGATCCAGTTCGACTATCGCGAGGGACCGCACGATGAAAACCCTGTCCGTTCTCCTTCTCACGCTGATGTTGACCGCGGTGCTCACCGGCCAGCAGAAAAAGGCAGGCGACGACGCCCTGGGGACGCACCCGTACGATGCGTTCGAGAAGCCGAAGGCATGTGGCACGGCCTGCCACAAGGACTTCTATCAGCAGTGGCAGCAGGCGATGATGTCGCAGGCCTACACGCATCACTGGGATGAGATCGAGTACTTCAAGCTGGCCGTGCCCCACGCGGAGAAGGATCCGAAGGTGGCGGGCGTGAAGGCCGGATGCAACGGATGTCATGCGCCGCTCTCGTTCATGGCCGGTGATGTGCCGCCGCCGAAGCCGGAGGCCAACAGCCGCGCGAACGAATCGGTATCGTGCGACGTCTGTCATACCATCACCGGCTTTGCGGGCGACACGCCGTTCAATTTCAACTACATCAGCGAACCGGGCAAGATCAAGTACGGCCGCCGCGATGGCGTGGTGTCGCCGGTGCACGAGACGCGAAAACTCGATTTCATTTCGAATCCCGACTTCTGCGGTACCTGCCACAACGAGAAGAGTCCGTATGGTGTCTGGGTGAAATCCACCCATCTCGAGTGGCGCGATGGACCCTACGCGAAAGAAGGTGTGCGGTGCCATGACTGCCATATGACGAAAGCCGAGGGCCAGATCGTGTCCCTGAAGCCGAAGGTGCCCGATGCCATGCAGCACCTTTTCCACGGTGCCCACGATCCCGGCAAGGTGCGCGGCACCATCGAGGTGCGGATCCATCCCGATGGCCGCGAGGTGGAACCGGGCGACAAGGTGCGCTTCACTGTTGCGCTGTTCAACCAGAAGACCGGCCACAAGTTCCCCACCGGTTCTGCCGAGGAGCGGATGGTGTGGCTGCATGTGGAGGCGAGGGATGCGAAGGGGACGGTCTATCACCTGCCCGTGGACAAGAAGGGCTTCACCGGCGAAGAGTATACGATCGCCGCGAACACGCTTGCGTACCAGGACATGGGCATCCCGTTGAACATCCCCGACTTCAAGGGGATCCAGCGTGACGGGGTGCCGGTGGGCGACCGGATCTTCCGTCTGCCGTACCTGGACCCGCAGGGGCGCATGACGATCATGCAGTGGAACACCGCGTCGCAGGCGGTGGATTACCGCATCGGACCGCGGGAGACGAAGCTGGAGACATTCACGTGGTCCGTGCCGGGCACGTGCGCGCCCGGGCCGTTGACCGTGAAAGCGACGCTGAATTTCCAGAAGCTCCCCACGCCGGTCACGGAGTTCCTCGGCGTGCCGATGGAAGAAGCTGAGATCATCGAGGTCAATACCCATTCAACATCAGTCACTATCCTGCCATGAGTTCCGCCATGAACCGCATATTCCTGTTCTCGTTCTGCACGCTGCTCCTGTTGGTCGTTGTCGCCGCCGAAGCGCTGGCTATCCCGGCGTTCGCGCGGAAATATGATATGTCCTGCAATACCTGCCACCGTCCGGCACCACGGCTGAAACCGTATGGCGATGAATTCGCCGGCAACGGGTTCGTGCTTGCGGACAAGGAAGCGCCGCGGGCCTACCGCGAGACCGGCGATGAAGAGCTGATGTTGCTCCGCGAGATCCCGCTGGCGCTCCGGCTGGAAGGCTACGGCAGCTGGAAGTCCGGCAACGCCGGGAAGGCCGATATGCAGTGGCCGTACCTGGTGAAACTGCTCTCCGGCGGACAGATCGCGAAAGACGTGTCATACTATTTCTATTTCTTCTTTGGCGAGCGGGGAGAGGTGGCCGGACTTGAAGATGCGTTCGTGATGTTCAATAACGTCTTCAACAGCGAACTGGATATCTATCTCGGGCAGTTCCAGGTGTCGGACCCGCTCTTCAAACGCGAGCTGCGGCTGACGCTGGAGGACTATCAGGTGTACCGCGTGAGGCCCGGACTGTCGTCGGCCAATCTCACGTACGACCGCGGGGTGATGATGACGTATGGCTTCCCGACGGGTACGGACATCATCGTGGAAGTCCTGAATGGTTCCGGGATCGGCGCGGCAGATGCGTCGCGCAGCTTCGACACCGATAAGTACAAGAACACCATGTTCCGGCTGTCGCAGGACCTTGGCGAGCATGTTCGCGTGGGCGGGTTCGCGTACTTCGGGCGCGAGCAGGGAGAGAATCTGGATCTGCCGCATCAGTGGCGCATGGTCACCACGAACGACATGTGGATGGCCGGGCCCGATGTGACGCTCGAACTCGGCAACGTGCAGCTGAATGCACAGTACGTGACGCGGAGCGACGAGAATCCATCGTTCTACTCGCCCTCCTGGATCGCAGGGACGGGTCCGGCGAAGGTAAAGACCAACGGTGCCTTCGGCGAACTCGTGATCACCCCGGGTGGCGACGCCGGGAAGTGGTATTGTGCGGCGTTGTACAATTGGGTGGATTCCGAGCAGAACTCGCTCGACTACGAGACCATCACGGGCCACGTGGGCTACATGCTGGCGCGCAACTTCCGCGTCGTCGGTGAAGTCACGCACGACACGATCGCGAAGACCACGAAGCTGTCGGTGGGGTTCGTGAGCGCGTTCTAGGGTCACTGATCCGGGGGTGAGATCGGCGGGCATGAGTTCCATGCCCGGAGAGACCGTCTTTGTGTGAAGCAGATCCACCGTTGCTTCGCACAAAGGCGGTCGTTCATATCAAGCTTTCCGCACACCGGAAGCAACGCGTCCACCCCAAACCCCTGCCGACCTCCCTGCAGACGGGATGTCCGTGTCCCTCCCGCAGCTCCCGGTGCCCCCCGTTCCTCGACCACAGCATTTCTCCCACCTCTTCCGTATCTTCATTGGGTAAAAATCCGACAAATTCGTCGAACAAGGGGCATAATCGCCGAGCGTGAACCGCAAAGAACGCGATTGCTGTGCGAAATGGGCGTCTTTCTGTGGCACGGTACGTGCATTTTTCCGGTGAACCATACTACGGATGCTGAGCGTACCATGACCACTGCACAATCGGCTGCAAAGCCCTTCACCTGGAGAGCCTTCGTCACGTTCTACGTCGTGCTCTCGTTCCTCGTCATTGCGGTCACCGGCATCGTCCTGTTCATCACGCCGCCCGGACGCATCGCGAACTGGTCCGATTGGCGCCTGCTCGGATTCTCCAAATCACAGTGGCAGTCCGTCCACACCATCTTCTCGTTCATCTTCGTCGTTGCGGCGTCCTTCCATCTCTTCTTCAACTGGCGGGTCATTCTCGGATACATCGCCCGGCGGATCAATGAAGGGATCAACAAGCGGCGCGAGCTGGCATTGTCGCTCACGGTCGGGATCATCGTGTTCGTGATGGCCGCCGATGGCACGGTACCTTTCGGCACCGTGATGGCCTGGGGAGAGGAGATCAGGAACAGCTGGTCCACCCCCGCCACCGAACCGCCGGTCCCGCACGCCGAACTGCTGAGCGTCGCCCGTCTGGCAGGCGAGATGAAGCTCCCCGTGGACGAACTCATGCACCGCCTCGCTGCCGCCGGCATCGCGCCGGAGAGCGCGGGGGTGACGATCAAGGATCTCGCCGCACAGCATGCGATGACCCCGAAGCAGGTCTATGACCGCGCCGGCATCGCTCCGCCGCCGGCACTGTCCGCTGGGAGCGGGCCAGGCTACGGCCGCAAGAGTGTTGCATCGCTGTGCGAAGAGGCAGGGATCACCGTTGACGAAGGTCTCGCGCGACTCGCCGCGGCCGGGCTCAGCGCAGACCAGGGATCGAGCATCCGCACGATCGCACAGGGGACCGGGATTTCGCCGGCCGACGTTGCCGCCATCATTCAAGGACAACCAGCACACAGGGAAGAATGAAGAAGAAGACCGTTGCCGTGATCTTCGGGACCCGTCCCGATACCATCAAGATGGCACCCATCATCCTGAAACTCCAACAGGAGCAGGAGTGGTGCCGGGTGGTCACCATCGCCACTGCCCAGCACCGGCAGATGCTGGATCAGGTGCTGGATGTTTTCCACATCACGGCCGACCATGACCTCAATATCATGCAGCCGAAGCAGAGCCTGGCAACGATCACGCACAACGCCATCGAGGCGCTCGATACCGTGCTCGTGCAGGAAGAGCCGGACATGGTGCTGGTGCAGGGCGACACGCTGACCACCTTCGTGGGAAGTCTCGCGGCATTCTTCCGGCACATCCCCGTCGGGCACGTCGAGGCCGGACTGCGGACGAACGACAAGACCCAGCCGTTCCCGGAAGAGATCAACCGGCGGTTGACGACCGTGATCGGTGATCTCCACTTTGCGCCGACCGACACGGCGAAGCGGGCACTGTTGCGCGAACGCGTCGACCCGGGAACGATCCATGTGACCGGCAACTCCGTGATCGATGCACTGCATATCGCGGTGAACCAGAAGCACACGTTCTCGACGCCCGCACTGCAGCGCGCGGCCGCGGACAAGCGGAAGCTCATCCTCGTCACCATGCACCGTCGCGAGAACTGGGGCGAACCGATGCGCGGTGCCGCCCTCGCCCTGCGCCGCATCGCGGAAGCCTCGCCCGACGCGCTCGTGGTGTTCCCGATCCATAAGAATCCCATCGTGCGCGAGGCCGTGATGCCGGTGCTCGATGGCGTGACGAATGTGATGCTCATGGAGCCGCTGGACTATATGGACTTCGTGCACATCATGGCGCGGTCGCATCTGCTCATCACGGATTCGGGCGGGGTACAGGAAGAAGGGCCGGCGCTGGGCAAGCCGGTGCTGGTGCTGCGCGAGGTGACCGAACGGCCTGAGGCGGTGAAGTATGGTACCGTGAAGCTGGTGGGGACGGACCCGGAGAAGATCTGGACCGGTGCGCGTAAGCTCCTGGGCAATGCCGCGGCCTACCGGAAAATGGCGACGGCGGTGAATCCGTATGGCGATGGCAAGGCATCGGAACGGACGGTGGCAGCGATCAAATACTTCTTCGGGTTGAAGAGAAGACCAGGGAAAGAGTTCCTGGCGAAGAAGAGACGATAATTGAAGGCGGAAGAAAAGAGCAGTTGCCGCCTGCCAATTGACGATGGTGATCGTTGCGGGAGAAGCAGTGGATGAGGAGGAAGCAATTGTCGATCGCGAATTGCCGCCGGCCAATTGACACTGGTGATCGTTGAGGGAGGAGCAATGAAGAGCGGAGAGTCTGATCTGATGCGGGGCGTGGGTTGGATGCGGGTGGGTGGCGCTCTGCTCTCTCTGCTCCTGTTCACCTTCGTTGCCGCGCCGGCGATGGCGCAACCGGCGAAGAAGGTCCTGATCGTCGTGGAAGGGAAGACGAGTCCGACGAGCTTTGCCATTGGCGACGGACGCCATCTGGCGGCACTGCTCGGCCATTTCCACGTGACCTCCACCGTGCTCGGTGTCGACGAATACACGACCGGCCGTATGCAGGGTTTCGCGCAGGTCTTCTATATCGGATTCCACGCGAAGAACAGCGTCCCCCGCCCCTTCCTCGAGGATGTCCTTGCCGGGACGACCCCCGTGATGTGGCTCCATACCGGTTTTGCGGAGTTCTCGGCGTCGCACGACCTGAAGAAACGCTTCGGGTTCTCGGTGAGCGGACTGGATTCCACCGGCGCCTACACCACGGTCGAACGCGGCACCGACCGGTTCACCAAGACCGAGCCGATGCTGAATGTGGTCACCATCGCCGACCGCGACCGCGTGAGGGTCCTCGCGACCGTGGCGGCGCCACGGTCGGGACGCACGCTACCGTACATCGTCGGGTCCGGCACGTTCGTGTACTGCGCCGACTCGCCGTTCTCCATGACCGGTCCCTCCGACCGTTACATCCTCTTCGCGGACATGCTGCACGACATCCTCGGCGAGGACCATGAGCATTCCCACTCCGCCCTGATCCGCATCGAGGACGTGAACCCGATGGAAGATCCGGACCGTCTCCGGGACCTGGCGGATATCCTCTCAACACGCGGCATCCCGTTCCTCGTGGGTGTCTCGCCGTTCTACGTCGTTCCCGCGGAAGGCATTCGTGTCAGTCTCTCCGATAAACCGGACCTGGTCGATGCCCTCAAGTACATGGTAGGGAATGGCGGCACGATCGTGATGCATGGTGTGACGCACCAGTATCGCGGCTCGACCGGCGCGGATTACGAGTTCTGGGACGAAAGCACGAACCGTCCGATCGCCGGCGAGACCGAAGAAGGCGTACGCCACAAGATCGAGCTTGGCATCCAGGAATTCATGCGCAACGGTCTCTATCCCCTGGTCTGGGAGACGCCGCACTATACCGCGTCGTTCACGCTGTACAGGACCATCGGCCAGTACTTCTCGACGGCGATGGAACAGCGGTTGACCATCGAGAACGCGGACTACAGCCAGTTCTTCCCGTATGTGATCCACCGCGATCTGTTCGGGCAACGGATCTACCCCGAGAACCTGGGGTACGTGCCGCTGAGCGCCGACCTGGCGGTCGGCCGCAGACGCGTCCGAGAGATGGCGCATGATGCGCGCGTCAACCTTGCGGTGCGCGACGGCTTTGCCTCGGGGTTCTTCCATGCGTTCGTGGATCACGCGCTCCTCGAGGAGCTGGTGGATTCGATCCGGGGCATGGGATACACGTTCCTGGATGTGCGCGACGACAGCAACCGCGTGCAGATGCGCGACCGGGTGATCCTGACCGGTTCGCAGGAGTATCGGGTCACGCTGACCGACCAGTATCTTGCGGAGACCACCTTCGACAGGAACGGCGAACCGATCCGGCGCGAGACCTCGCAGCAACGGCTGTCCGGCCCCTCCACGCATGCGGTGACGCTGCAGCCGGGCGAGTGGTACAAGGCGGAGCCGACAGAATTCCGGGAGCGTCAGCTCTCCACACTGGACCGCGCATGGATGAATGTCCGGCAGACCGCGGCCGGGATCTTCTCGTCGGAAGAGAGCTGGCGCGAGGCACGGCCGGTGGTGCTCTGGAACCAGTACGCGCGCGGGGCCGCCTACAATGACCAGGCGTCGTTCGCCGCGCTGTTCGCCAGCATCAACATCCCCGTCGATACCATCTTCGTCGGCGACGCGGTCGACCCGCGGCAGCACAACATCGTCGTGGTCCCGTTCGGGTTCGTGGACTCCCTCCGGCTGGAGGACTATGACGCTCTTGTGCGGTGGGTGAAGGCCGGCGGATGTCTCATCACCGACACCCACAACTACCTGATCGAAGAGATGGGCTTCCGGTTCACCGGTGGTCTCATCCGCGTGAACCGTGTGCAGGATCGGTTGTTCCCTGAAGAGCGCATCTCCTGGCGCACGGCCGAACCGCTTCGCAAGTTCGAAGTGGGGGATGGCGACGAGGTGTTCTGTATGGACAACGAAACGGAAGCCCCGCTCGTCGCCGGCAGGGAGTTCGGCAAAGGGAAGGTCATCTTCATCGGCACCCGCTTCGATCCGCATACACAGCTCGGGTACAGCCACTACCCCTTCATGATGGAATACGTCCGCACCTTCTTCGGTGTCGCGCCGGTGATGCGCCGGGAGGCGCTGGAGATGTACTTCGATCCCGGCTTCCGGCACATGCAGAGCATCGAGCAACTCGTCAGACTCTGGGTCCAGCATGGCATCCGGAGGATCCATGTGGCCGGGTGGCACACGTATCCGAAGTACACGTACGACTATGAACGGCTCATTACGCTGGCGCACGCGAATGGTATCCTCGTCTATGCGTGGCTGGAGCCGCCGCAGGTGAGCCAGAAGTTCTGGCTGGAACATCCGGAGTGGCGGGAGAAGAACTACCTCGGTAAGGATGTACGCCCGTCGTGGCGCTATCCCGTGGCCCTCACCGATTCGCGCGCACGCCAGGCGATGCTCGCCGACTATGCCACCTTCCTCCGGAGGTATGAATTCGATGGCGTGAATCTCGCCGAGCTCTACTTCGAAGCCGGACGGGGCATGGAGGATTCCACGCTCTATACTCCCATGCATGCCTCGGCGCGGCGCGACCTGCGCGCACTCCTGGGCGAGGACCCGGTGCGACTCTTCGACCCGCGGTCGCCGATCTACTGGCGCGACCATCCCGCCGCACGCAACCTGGTCACCGCCTACCGCATCCGGACCCTTGAAGGCGTGTACCGTGATCTCCTCGGTCTCGCGCACAGCATCCGGACGGAACGCGAAGGGTTCGAGGTGATGGTGACCGCGATGGACAGCTATGGATCGCCGGAGTTGCGCGAGCACATCGGGGTGGACATGCCCGGCATCATCCGGCTGCAGAAGGAGTTCGGCTTCGCCCTGCAGGTCGAAGATCCCGAACGGCGCTGGTCCACCGATCCCATGCGGTACGAATCCATGGGAACCGGCTATGCCGCACGCCTGGGCTCCGCGGAGAAGCTGTTGCTCGACCTGAACATCCTTTCCTTCCGGAGCAAGGATGTGATCACGCCGTTCCCGACCATGATCCAGACCGGCACGGAATGCTTCCATCTCGTCCGCGCCGCTGCCCTGGGCGCACCCCGGGCAACGATCTATGCGGAGTCCAGCGTGAACCCGCAGGATATGATGATGCTCTCCGCGGCCTATGCCGGAGCCGCGACGTTGCGCCATCAGGACGGCGGCTATCAGATCGCGACGCCCCACCAGGTGATGCTCAAGCTGCCGCCCGCGGTGAAGGAAGTCTACCTGGATGGTACGCCGTTTGCACCGGTGCGCGACAACCTGTATCTGATCCCTGCCGGCACCCATACCGTGTCGCCGGTGAACGACATGACCGGCTCGATGTCGCCGCACCAGTTCTATCCGCATATCCTCTCGTTCACCGGACTGTTGTACGGCGTTGAGTACGACATGCGGACGCTCCGGTTCCAGTACTCATCGGACGGCCGGTGCCTGCTCATGGTGAACCGTGAGCCGCATGACCTCATCATCGACGGCGTGTCCCGTCCGTTCTCCGTGATGAAGGGCAACGACGGGTTCGCGCTCTTCCTTCCGCCGGGGTCGCACCGGGCGGAGATCGTTGCGGGCGACGTGTTCTCGTATGGCGTCAATCTCACCAGCTTCTGGTCATCCACCGCCATCGCCTGGTTCGGCGGCGCATCGGTCGTGATGCTGCTCGGCATGTATGCCGTCGTCGTCGTGCGCCGCAGGACGGTGGCGACACCCGAGAGGAGCATCCCGGCATGACGCTGCTCGAAGTCGATCTCAGCGCCCTGTTCGTCGTCGCCGTCATCCTGATCTGGTTCATGATCGGCTATCAGTTCCTGCTGACCGTGTTCGGCTACATCAATTTCCTCCGCTCCGCGCGCGAGCGGAGGGACGTGGATGGTATGTCCTTCGACTACCCCACGTGCACCATTCTCATCCCCGCGCACAATGAAGAACTCGTGATCCGCCGCACCGTGGAATCCATGTGCCGGCTGGTCTATCCCCGCGACCGCCTGAAGATCATGGTGATCAACGACGGATCGAAGGACCGGACGCGGGAGATCATCCTGGAGCTGGCGGCGCAGGACGACCGCGTGGTGCTCTTCGATGTGCCGCAGGGGCAGGGCGGGAAGGGGAAGTCGCGGGCGCTGAACCTCGGCATCCGGCAGGTGGACTCGGAGATCATCGCGATCTATGATGCCGACAACACGCCCGAACCGGATGCGCTCCGGTATCTCGTTGCCCAGCTCATCCTGCATCCCGACCTGGGTGCCGTGCTCGGGAAGTTCCGGACGGTGAACAAGAACGCCACGCTGCTCACGCGCTTCATCAACATCGAGACGCTCGGGTTCCAGTCGATGCTCCAGGCCGGCCGCTGGCAGATGCATCACATCGCCACGCTGCCCGGCACGAACTTCGTCATGCGTTCTGCGCTCATCGCCGAGCTGGGCGGGTGGGATGAAGAAGCGCTCACGGAGGATTCCGAGCTGAGCATCCGGATCTACGAACACGGCTTCAGGATCAAGTACATCCCGTATGCGGTCACCTTCGAGCAGGAGCCACAGGAATGGGCCGTGTGGATCCGGCAGCGCATGCGGTGGGTCCGCGGGAATAACTATGTGATCGGGAAGTTCTTCCGCCATATCCCATACTTCAAGAACCGGCGGCTGGCGTTCGATCTGCTCTATACGCTGGCGCTGTACTATGTGTTCTTTGCCGCGATCGTCATCTCGGACCTCCTGTTCATCGTGAGCGCGCTGAACCTGGTAAGCATCGCGCTGCCCGGACCGTACACCGCGGTGTGGGTCCTTGCCTTCTTCCTGTTCCTCGGAGAGATGCTGGTCACGCTGTCGTACGACCGCGAGGACACACTGAGCAACCTGGGTCTGGCGGTCCTGATGTACTTCACATACTGCCAGCTCTGGATGTACATCGTCATCAAGGCGTGGTGGTCGGATTATGTGCGCCGCGAGAAGCGCGTGTGGGCCAAGACGGAGCGGTTCGTGGTGGCGGAAGGAACGAAGAAGCAATGAAGGGAATGGAATGAAGAGAGTGTGACGCGGAGAGTGGGAAGCGAAGAGTGGGACGTGAAGCGTGAGAAGTGACGCGCGAGAAGGAGAGGGTGGAGAGTGCAGAGTGCCGGGTGGAGAGTGGGGTGTCGTGAGTGAGAAGTGAGGCGCTACGAGTGACGCGTGAGAAAGAGAGAGTGGCAAGTGGAGAGTGCCGGGTGGAGAGTGGTATGTCGAAAGTGAGAAGCCGTGAGTGCAATGAAGAGCAACGTGTGACTGGAGGAGAGGTAACTATGCGGATGATCGTACGGATGGTGTGCGTCCATCTGCTCCTCGTGGTGGGAGGGGCCGCGGCCGTGGCCCAGTTCAACGGGTTCGCGTCCGCTTCGTATGGGTATCACAACAACCCGCTGTACAATTATGAGAAGATCCCCGATCAACTCCGGCAGGGGTATCTCGAGCTGCAGTACCTGCAGCCGGTGGGTACGGCCACGCTGTCGGCGGGATATGTCGGCGGACTGATGGTGTTCAATACGTTCACCGACCGCAACTACCTGGAGCATTCCGTGCGGCTCGGCTACCGGAATGCGTTCGGTGCGCCGCCACTGCGCCGCCGTCCGCCCGCCGCCCGGCAGGAGAGCGAGGAAAACGAAGAAGAGGAGGAGGAAGACCGGCCGGTGGACCCGGATTCCGTGCGGACGTTCCTGGACCTGCAACTGCGCGCCTCGGCACGGCACGACAAACTGGCGTACCGCGAATTCGATAACACCGGCGTAGCCCTGACCACGGTCCTGCGCGTCCCCGTGCGCCGCTGGTACCTCCGCATCCTCAACGATGCGGGCATCCGCTCGTACACCAACCTCCCCGAACTCTCCAACCTCACCGGACACCTCACAGTCCAGACCGGCCGCGTGCTGAAGAACGGCCTGAGCTTCGGGTTCGCCGCCGCCGCCGGCATGAAGTATTACACGACGGACCTGATCGATACCACGCTGTACGAATCGAAGCGGACCTTCGTGGAAAAGGAGACGGGGAAGGGCAAAGGGGGGGCGAAGCTCGTCGTGCCGTCCGATAAGAAGATTCTCACGAACGCAACGACCACCATTGCGTGGCAGCTCGCCGGTGGCGTCTTCGGCGGCGTCTCCTGGGAGGGCGGATCGGTGCACGTGGAAGGGTGGTACCGGACCAATCCGGGGAACGGGACACGCTACCTCGCGCAGTATGCGAACTCTTCCATGCTGAACGAGGACATCTACACGGATTTCTTCTCGTATGACGGGCCGGACGGAGCGCTCATATGGAAGCAGAGCCTGCCGCTCGGGGTACAGTCGACGATCACGTGCGGCATTGCGCGGAAGCGATTCAAGGCGCCGGCACTGGATCTCGATGGAAATGATGCGGGGGTGACACGCACGGATGACCACGGCTCAGCGGAGATCTGGCTCTCGCGGTACATCCCGCTGGGCGAGCGTCTGGCACTCGATGTGGCACTGAGCGGCGCGGTCCTGCGGAACCGGTCGAATGATGCGTACAACGATCATGGATTGTATCAGGTGGGGATGAGCGTGGGGGTGGGCTTCTGAAGCGTCACACCCCATCGGCGATTGTCAATGGGCAATTCCCCATCGACAGTGGCAACAACGGCAAAGGCAATTGCCACTCGTCAATTGCCACGTGCCAATTGTCAAGGAAAGGATGACGCGTGAAGGCAGGTGCTCTTGCGGTGATGATGATGGCAGCGGTGGCAACAGGGCAGGCCGCCGAATGGGAATGGCAGTATCCTCTCCCCCAGGGGAACACGCTGGCGAAGATCGCGTTCGCCGATGCGTCCACGGGCTACGCCGTGGGGAACGATGGCACGATCATGGTCACGCATGATGCCGGAGTGCACTGGGCATTGCAGTATGTCGGCGTCACGGACCATCTCCGGGCCCTGGCGGTCGTGAATGCGAATACCGTCTGGATCGTCGGAGATAACGGCATGATCCTCCATACCACGAACGGCGGCGCGCACTGGTCCGAACAGACGAGCGGCACGGTGAACGGATTGAATGGCGTCTTCTTCTTCGACAGCGCACGTGGCTGGGCCGTGGGGGATGTCCGGACCATCATCCGGACGACCAACGGCGGGGCGACATGGTCCGCGGCAACGATACCCATGGGACAGGGAAGTGCGTCCATCAATGCCGTCGCGTTCACATCCCCGACGGCAGGCTGGGCGACGGGTGCCGCCAGCGGCGGTGCCGGGACGCTCTACAAGAGCACCGATAGCGGTGCGTCATGGGCGGTCGCTCAATCCTTGAGTGCTTCAGGACAGGACATCGCGTTCGCGGATGGCGGGCAGATCGGATTCATCGTGGGGTCAGGCGGACTCCTCATGACGACCTCGTCAGGAGGATCGACATGGTCTCCGGTATCGTCCGGGACCACACGCGGACTGAATGACGTCTTCCCCGGGAACGGACTGGACTGCTGGATCGCCGCGGACGACTCGGTGATCCTGCATAGTACGAATGGCGGCACGTCCTGGAGTGCGGAGGTCCTGCACGGCACCTACGCGACCATCAATGGCATCACCATGGCCGGCACATCGGTGATCGCGGTGGGTGAGAACGGGTTCCTTGCCCGGAAACCGTCGGACGGCGGCTGGACGCTGATGAACAGCGGTACGACACCGGCGGTGAACTGGCTGGCATTCGCCGATGCGATGAACGGCATCGGCGTGGGACAGTGGGGCTTCATCATCCGCACGACCGACGGCGGGACCACGTGGACACCGGTGGCGAACGGGATCACGGGCGACTCCTTCTATGGCGTGGCCTGCGTGGGAACGAAGATCTGGGCGGTCGGCGATCTGGGCGTCATGCTCCACTCCACCGACCGCGGTGCGCATTGGATGCAACAGACCACCGGCACCACCATGACGCTCCTCGGCATCTCGTTCACGGATGACGCCCATGGCTGGGCCGTGGGCGACGGCGGAGTGCTGCTCCGTACCACCGATGGCGGCGAACACTGGACCGCCGGTGCCAGCGGCACGACGAACCCGCTCTACGGCATCGCGATGCGGCAGGGGCCGAAAGGATGGCTCGTGGGCGAATCCGGCGCCATCCGCCACAGCACCGATGGCACCACCTGGGCGCCGGAATCAGCACCCGTCGCCACCGTCCTCTGGAGCACCTCGTTCGCCGATGATGCCCACGGCTATGCCGCCGGCGGCAGCGGCGTGATCCTCCATACATCCGATGCAGGCGGGACATGGCTCACGGGCACCACCGGATCAACACGGAACATCTATGTCGCATCCGGTGCGTCGGCCACCAGGGCCTACGCCATCGGCGACACCGGACTGGTGATGACGACCTCCGACGGCGGCGCGACGTGGGCGACCGGGTACGCACGGACGAGCAATGATCTCTTCGGACTCTCCGTGCTCTCGGACACCGTGGCGTGGATCGGCGGCGACAACGGCTCGATCCTTCGCACCGGCACGCCGCGGCTCACGGATCCCGTGAACAGCGTCAGGAGCGATGAAGCAACGCTCCCCTCACTGCCCGTGCTGGACGCGAACTATCCCAATCCGTTCAACCCTTCCACCATGGTGCGGTACAGCATTCCGGCGGGAGCGCATGTCGTGCTCAGGGCATACACGGTGCTCGGACAGGAACTGGCGACGCTGGTTGATGCATGGCAGCAGGCGGGAACACATCAGGTGCTCTTCGACGCGGAACGGAGCGGCATGAAGAGCTCGGGGGTCATCATCTTCCGCCTGGAAACGGGAGGGAGATCGGTGAGTATCAGAGGAAGTCTGGTGAAGTAACAGACGCGAACAGAGACCGGCAAAGGGAACGGTGCGCAGGGCGGTGTCTCGTTCCCTTCGCCGCGTGCCTTCGCTACATCGCTGCCATCACTCTGTCCAATCGCGCCTTCACCTCCAGCGCTACGGGCACGATGGCATCCTTCTCGATGATGACGGTCATGACCATCGGATCGAACACCGACACCCGTGTGCGCCCGTCCTTTTCATACACGATCACGTTGCACGGCAGCAGCAGGCCGATCTCTTCCTCGGTCTGCAGTGCCCTGTACGCAAACGGGGGATTGCACGCACCGAGGATCGTGTAGCGCGCGACGTCCACGTTCAACTTCTTCTTCAGCGTCTCCTGCATGTCGATGGTGGTCAGGACGCCGAACCCTTCCTTCTTCAGCTCCTCCGTCACCTTTGCGACCGCCTGCTCGAATGGCAGGGCCACTTCTTTGGATGTGCCGTAGCGCATTGCCGCCTCCTTGTGTTATCGGTACAGGTAATTCCATTCCGCGATGCCGCCGTCGAGACTCGCCGCGCGGTAGCCGAGCTTCTTCAGTCGTGCCGCACCCATCAGACTTCTGCTGCCCGACTGGCAATAGCAGACGATCTCACGGTCGCCGTGCTTCTTCAGCTCGTCCGCCCGCGCTGCAAGCTCCTGCACGGGGATGTGGATCGCGCCCTTCATGTGTCCGCCACTGAACTCCCCCGCGGTCCGCACATCGAGCAGGACCACGCCGCCCTCTTTGATGCGGTCCGCGAGCTGCGACGGGGAGTACCGGGTGACCGAACGGGTCAGCAGGAACTTCCGCACATAGATGAAGACAATGAAGGCAAGAATGGCATACAATACGATCTGTGAGGTCGTCATTTGTTCTCCGTGTGGTGGACGGGCAATCCTTCCGCGCTCCAGCGGTGCATCCCGCCCGTCATGTTCATGGCTTCAAATCCCTTTTCGCGCAGGAAGCGTGTCGCCGTTCCGCTCCGGTTCCCGGACCGGCAGATCGCGATGATCGTCCGCCCTTTGTACGGGGTCAACTCTCCGACCCGTGTCTCCAACTCCTGGACCGGGATCAGGATCGACCCGGGGACATGTCCGGAGGGGCCGTCGAATTCCTGCTGTGTGCGCACATCCAGAAAGACATACAGCGAATCCTTGCCGAGGCGTGCGTGTGTTTCGGCAGGCGTGATCACGGGCGTGTCGGTGCCCTGACAAGCGGTCAGGCCGGTGAGCATGACACCGGCAGCGATGAGGAGCAGCAGTGTCCGCGTCATGGGCGCTTCCCCGGCTGGAGCACGACATAATAATGAGAGGCGTTCAGCGCACCATGTTCGAGCACCGTGTAGTGAGGTGCAAGCTGGTCCATCATGCTGCTCTCCGCAAGGCGCTCGGACTCGGGCGGCCCCTGTTCTTCGGTCTGCTTCTTCCACTCGACGATCACGATCTTCCCGCCGGCTCCGGTCAGCCGGGCCGCCTCACCGATGAACCGGAGGAGGTCGGGTGTCTCATGCGCCACGAATGCCATGAACGACATATCCGCGATGCCGTCGGAGACGGGAACGCTGTACTCGTCGGAGAGGATCGGCGTCATGTTCGCGGGAACGCCCTGGCTCCGCATGAACTCGAGCATCCCCTGCGCGAGGTCCGCGGCGAACACGCGTCCGGTGGGACCAACGATCTCCGCCGCGGCACGGGCGAAGAACCCCGTCCCGGCGCCAATGTCGACGAACGTCATGCCGGACCGCAGCCCGAGCTTGCGCAGCGTTTCGGCCGGCGGGATGAGCTGATACCGCTCCGCGCGCTCGAGGCGCGCGGCGTTGCCGGGTTCGAATTTATGCATGGCCCGACCTCAGCCATGCGTAGGTACCGCCCTGAAGATTGTGCACTGCCGTGTATCCTTTCCTGTCGAGATACGAGGCAACGTCAGCGGAGCGGGCCCCGCTCTGACAGACCACAACGATCGGCACCGCGCGGTCGGCCGGGAGCTCGTCCATCCTGCCCGTCACCTCTTCCATGGGAATATTCACCACTCCGGGAATGGCCCCGAATGCCTTGAGTTCGAACCACTCGCGCACATCCAGGAGAAAGGGCGCGGGTTCCTGAGCAAGAAGCTCCTTCAAATGATGCGGCGTGATGTTGATGACGCTCATGGGTGTATCGTTCCTCTGTACGATGGAGAGTCGATGACGGCCTCCCGATGCGGGGCTACTTGATCCCCCACTTCTTGAGACGATAGCGCAGGTTGCGCTCCGAGAGTCCCAGTTGGGCTGCAGCGCGCGATTGATTCCCATGGTGCACGCGCAGCGCCTCCAGCACGAGCTCCTTCTCCAGCCGGTCCACCTGTCCGGGAAGGTCCGCGATCTCCCGCGTGGCCGCCATGGCCTGCTCCGGCGGCAGGTTCAACACCACCGGCGGCAGGTCCTCCGAGGTGATCACATCGCCGCGTGCCAGGATCACGGCGCGCTGGATGATGTTCTCCAGCTCGCGTACGTTGCCCGGATACCCATGGCGCTGCATGATCTCCCACGCCTCCCGCGACCACGTCATGGCGTTGCGCCCGTTCTCGTTCGCAAAGCGCACGGTGAAATGCTGGGCGAGCGGTGCGATGTCCTCCCGCCGCTCGCGCAATGGCGGTATATCCAGCGTGACGACGTTCAACCGGTACAGCAGGTCCTCACGGAAGGTGCCGGCTTTGATCATCGACTCCAGATCGCGGTTCGTGGCGGCGATGACGCGCACGTCCACTTCGATGGGTGACGTGCCGCCAACGCGCTCGAACGACCGCTCCTGCAGGACGCGCAGCAGCTTCACCTGCATCGAGAGCGGAATGTCGCCCACTTCATCGAGGAACAGGGTCCCGCCGTCGGCCGCTTCGAATCTGCCGCGCCGCTGACGGTCGGCACCGGTGAATGCGCCCTTCTCGTGTCCGAAGAGTTCGCTCTCGAGCAGATGCTCGTTGAGCGCGGCACAGTTGACGGCGATGAACGGCTTCGCCGCGCGCGGACTGTTGAAGTGGATCGCGCGTGCGATCAGTTCCTTGCCCGTGCCGCTCTCGCCGCGCACCAGTACCGAGGCCCGGCTCTGTGCCACGCGCCCGGCGGTGTTCAGCACGGTCTCCATCGACGCCGAGCCGGCGATGATGCCGGTGAACGCATACCGGTTCACGAGCTGCTCCCGCAGCAGCCGGTTCTCCGAGATGAGTTGCTCGCGTTCGCCGATGCGCTGCATCATCAGATCGAGTTCGCCGAGATCGATCGGTTTTGTCAGGTAGCTGTACGCCCCATCCTGCATCGCCTGCACGGCCTGTTCGATGGTGCCGAAGGCGGTCATGATGATGACCGTCGTGTCCGGATCGATCTTCCGGACCTCGCGCAGCAGATCCAGTCCGGTGCGGTCGGCCATCCGCTGGTCCGTCAGGACGATGTCGGGCACGTCCTGTCCGACAAGCGCAAGCGCTTCTCCAACACTCCCCGCCTCCCGCACGGTGTGCGATCGTTTCCTGAGGAATCCGGCGAGCACGGTGCGTTGTCCGGGCTCATCGTCCACAAGGAGTATCGAAAAGCGGTGTGTCATGGCCATGGCGTGTCCGGCGGCCGTCAGGCCGCGACCTTCGGGGGCTCGATCTTGTATGAATGTGTGAGGGCAACGCTTGCCTTCAGCATGGCGGAGACGGCGCAGTACTTCGTCGTGGACAGTTCGATGGCGCGCTCCACATCCGCCGGGTTGATGCCCGTGCCGTAGAAGATGTACTCGACGTGGATGGCCGTGAACACCTGGGGATGCTCGTCGGCCTGTGTGGCGGTCAGGTTCATTTCGAAGTCCTGCACCGGCACGCGTTTCTTCCTGAGGATCGCGACGACGTCGCTCCCCGTGCACCCGCCCAGCGCGAACAGGATGAGTTCTTTCGGACGGGATGCGGCGTTGCTCCCACCGAAATCCGCCGGGCCGTCCATGTTCACCCAGTGTCCGGAATCGCCCTTTGCCATGAACGTGACGCCGTTGCTCACTTGCTTCACCACTGCCTGCTTCGTTGCCATTGGAATCCTCTCAGAGTCGCTGAAGACCGATGCTTTTCGATAAGATGCAGTGAAGGGAGTAAAGGGGGCACTTTTGTCGAATGGCCAATACGGGCCGGAATCGACGAAAAGTCCGCCAGTCAGGGGTGGTGGGAAGCGGCCATGCTTGTGAGAAGCAGCGTATCCACGATCTCGTGTTCATCCACCGTTCCTCCCGCTACGAGCCAGATCTTCTTCGCTGTGAACCCGAATTTCTCCTGGACGGGGACGATCAGGTCAGGGCGTACGGCAAGGACCACGATCGCCGAGGGATCACGCAGAAGCGTGGGGAGTGCCGGGGCCCATCCCCCATCCTGCATTTCGAGAGGGCCCACTTCGTCCACGAAGTATACCGCGCGCTCCCCGCCGCCCGCAGGGGCGAGCGCTGCACGTCCGTGCGCAATGGTCTCGCTTCTGAACGTGAACCGGCCGATGGAAGGAGCGCCCGATGGAGTCCCATGGGGTTCGCCCGGGTGTTCGCCTGAATGTCCCCCCGGGAGATCGCCTGACTGTTCGCCCGGGTGTTCGCCTGAAAGTCCCCCCGGGAGATCGCCTGACTGTTCGCCCGGGTGTTCACCTGAAAGTCCCTGCACTCTGCACAGCGGTACATGCGCGCGGGAGGAGAGTGATCCGAGGTCATAGCCCACCCGTTCGCCGCGTTCATACACGACGTGCGAAAGGAAGCCGCGGGCGATGCCTCCCCGCTTCTGCAACGACGCGGCGATCCTGGCGAGGCTCGACGTCTTGCCCGCGCCCTGTGGCCCGGACACCATGAACACGCAGGCTCCGGGTGGGGAAGGGTTCAGTTCGGCGAGACGGAACACGATGAGCCCGAACATCCGGCGCATGGCGCGGAGGGGATGACGGAGGGCGGAGCGCTCCTGCGCCACTCCCTGCAGCATGGAGGGGAGCGCCTGGAATGCCACGCGCATCGCCGCGGAGAGCGTACCGAGTCCGCGCTCGAGGAACCATGCCATGATCACGGGGTTGCGCAACTCGATGCCGATCGCGCCGAACGCACCGATCACAATGATCGCACGAGCGGTCATCACGATGCCGCTCTGCAAGCCGGTCCACCATGTGCCGTTGTCTCCGGGTGCCACGATGCCCAGGAGGATCCCGGCGAGGATCGCCACTGCGGCAAGTTCGATCCAGAGACGGACCCGGCGGAATTTCGGACGGAGCGCAGGATAGCGCAGCAACACCGCCGAGAGATACAGCGCAGCGGGCATGGGCGTGGCGAGCGGGGGAAGTAGCGGCAGACCAACGAGTCCCGCGGTCATGAGGAGAGCGTGTGCCACGAGCCAGCCGATGGAGAACCGCGTGGTGGTGCTGTGGAGAAGGTCGGGTGTGGCATCGGGGCCTTCGGCCCATGCGATGGACCGGGGGATATCTTCATGGACACCGCGTGCGATCAGGATGCCAGCCAGGGCCGCCGCGGCGCCCGGCAGCGCCTGCGCCGCCACGAACCACACAAGGAGAAGGCCCGGCTCGGCATCGGCGGCGCCCAGCATCCCGGCGAGGACGGAGAAGAGAGCGCTGTACATCCGCGCGGCATCCATCCCATAGGTGAGAAGGATGGCGACGATCTTCTGCAGGATCGGCGCGACGGTGGCGATCATGCCGCCGATGATGCACCCGGCGATCGTGAAACGGAACGCCCCGGCCGCCGCCGCAATGATGAATGCCTCGAGCATGATCCCGATCATCGGTCCGATGATCACCGCGCTGGGTGAGATGGATTTCATCAGGGAGCAGACCACGCCCGCGCGCCAGATCACGCCGGCATCGCGCCAGAGGCGTGCGCCGGTCACGAGCAGCGCCGCGGCCATGGTGGCCAGCACGGTGCCCGCGAACGGAAGCTGCACGTTATGGAGGAAACTGCCGAGGATGATCTCGTTGGCGGCCCACAGACTGCCGAGGAGCGCGGCGCGTTGCCAGCGCAGCGATAGTGCCGCGGTCCTCTCATCTGCCATCATGTCGTTGGTCCACGCTGCTGCATGATCGATGCCGCCCGTGCCAGATCGTCCCGCAGGTTGATGTTCGACAGGAGTGAAGCGTGATACAGCGGATGGCCCGGTTCGATATCAAGATACGCATGCGGGACGGTGGAAACAAACCCCATCACCTTCCGTTCGCCGCTGTCGAGGTACGCCTGCAGCGATGGCCCGCAATGCGCGGCGTAGCGGCCGCAGAGAGGTTGGACGATGCCGCCGGAGCGCGGGATGACGACCGGGGTCAGGGGTTCAGTGGACAAGAGGAGCTTCATCAACGGCGCGCTCACGAACGGAAGGTCGCATGCGAGCAGCAGTACCGTCTCTGCGTCCGCAGACCTCAAGGCCGCACACAGTCCTCCGAGCGGACCGGCGTCGGGATGCGTATCGTCCAGGCAGGGGATGCCGGGGATGCGGTATCGGCCGGTCTCGCCGCCGGCGATCACGACCGTGCGCGTCACACCTTCGAGCGTGCGCACGCTGCGTTCGAGGAGCGTTGCATCCCCCAGGCGCAGCATTGCCTTGTCGGTCCCCATGCGCCGGCTCCGGCCCCCTGCCAGCACCACGCCAAGAACGGTTGATCGCGCGGTGGTCACGAATGCTCCGTCAGCAGCCTTCCTTCTTCTTTTTCTTCGGCGGCCCGCCCGCGGCGGCCGGCGCGGAGGCCGGCATCTCGAGTTTGGGCATCACGATGGCGGGCGTGGTTGCAGTGTCGGCAGTGCCCGACTGCGGCGTGCCGCCGAAGTAGGCGCTCACCGCGGACATCCTGGCGAATTCCACCGCTTCGGCCGGGGTGGCATTCGCGGCGCGCTTCGGGAACAAGACGCGGTCCTTCCATTCCTCCAGTCCGCCGAAGAGCATGTATGCCGCGCTGTATCCCTTCGCCCGCAGCAGGAACCACGCCTGCGCAGAATGGATCCCGCCGTCGGAATACAGGACGATCTTTTCCTGCGTGCTCAGCCCGTGGTTCATGAGGGCGGTCAGCGGCACGTTCTCGGCTCCGGGGATGTGATACTCCTTGAACTCGTTCTCCGTGCGCAGATCGATGAGCCGGAAATCCGCCTTCCCCTGGATGATCCAGTCCGCCAGCTCCTGCGGACTCACATGGTCCACCGTCGTTTCCACGACACGTGCAAGCTCCTGTTCGTCGATGGTATAGCGCGATCCCTTGTACGGATCACCCGCGAAGAGTCCGAGGAAGCCGAGCGCGATCACGGCGGCGGCGGCCTTCTGCGGCACGCTCAGCGATGCCAGTCGCTTCATCATGCCGTCTGCCCTCCTTTCTTTGCGGCCATGGTCTTTTCCACCCACGTCGCGCCGGCGAAGCCGCCCACGGCCATCAGGATCACCAGGAACACGACAACGCCATACGGCACATGGAGCAGTTCCGGCAACGTGATGCGCCCCATCGGTGTCGCATTGTAGAACGATTCCAGCAGGGGGAACATCTCACCGAACGCGAAGATGCCGGCCACGATGCCAACGAGGAACACAACGGCATCGATCTTTCCGGTGGACACGGCCACGCACGAGGTGCCCGGACAGTAGCCGCCGACGACGAACCCGACGCCGAGCAGGAGTCCGCCCACGGCCTGCGGCACGATGTACGTATCCGTGAGATAGACCTGTGACAGGTCCACGAACCCGATCCATGCAAGGTAGAAGAGTCCGGTCATGGCGGTGACGATCGCGGTGAACATCACCTTGAACACGGCGAGGTCGGTGAAGTAGAACTGTGCGGTGAGTTTGCGCACGTTGCCGAAGCCCGCGCGTTCGAGGGCGAAGCCGAAGGCGATGCCGATGACGAAGGCGAAGATCAGTCCGACATTGTCGCCGAAGAGTCCGAATTTGAAGAGGGGTGCGTTCATTGCCACTGTCTCCTTACGAAATACGCCACCGCGTATGCGCCGGCGAAGATACACATCATCGCAGCCCAGCTGCCCACGTTCAACAACGCGCCGCCGGTAAGTGCCTGCCCGCTCATGCACCCGCGCGCGAGCTTGGAGCCGAACCCGAGGATCCCGCCGCCGATGAAGGCCAAGACGAGCCGCTTGCCCGACGTGATCGCGGGTCCGCGGCCGATCTCCTTCTTGAACCGTCCGGCGAGGAGGCCGGACAGGAACCCGCCGACGAAAACGCCGAGGACCTCGAAGACCAGCCAGTCCATGAGCGGCGAGCGCGACCCATCGCCCAGGTACTCGCCATAGAAGGCGTTCCCCTGTGCGTGGGCCGGTGCCACGGCATCGATCCCGCCGGCGATGACGGAGCTGAACGCACCCGATGCGCCGAGTCCGCGCCCCATGATGACGAAGGACGCGAGGAGGACGAGCCCGAGCCCGAAGCCGGCCAGGTACGGATGCACGTACGGCTGCGGGGTGCGGGCGGCCGCATGGGACTCATGCCCCTGTCCGGCGTCCGCGGCCAATGATTGCGCGTCTGCATGCATGAAGAGGTCTCCTTAGTGCGATGGAAAGAGCCGGGTCCAATGACTCACCTGTCCGGCCTGCACGATCACGAACCGGAGAATGAGTCCGCCGAGCACGACCAGGATGGGTGCGACCGGCGTATGAGCGACCTTATGATTGACCGCCAGCGACTGGACGATGAGCGGGATGACGATGCCGAGGCCGATGACGAACACCCAGAACACGGGTGCGAACGGTCCGCTGAGGAGGAGCTGTGCGGCCTCGATGTGCACCGCCGTGCTGCTGAGCAACCCGATCAGGAACATCCCGATGATGACGATCTCGGCGGTGAGGAATGCATTGTCCGCCTTGGCCAGCAGCTTTTGTTCGAATTCATCTCTTGCCACGAGATGCACGAACGCCGCCGCCGACGAGAGTCCGGAGGTGAGGAACAGGAGTCCGAGGATCGAACTGTTCCACAGCGGCCGCGCACCGAACGCGCTGAGCAGGACGCCGGTGTACACCCCGAGCATCGCGCCCAGGAGCATGTTGGCGATCCCGATGAATTTCACGGTGGCGCTCCGGGTGCCGATGCGCTCCGAGAGCGTGACCAGCGCGGGGATGCGGGCGGTGAGCCAGGCCGGCGGACGGATGAGGGCGTTGGCGAGCAGAGCCGGATAGACCAGCAGCAGGATCCACGACCCCCACGACATGGGGGACGCGGGCTGGAAGGTCATGTACATCCGCCAGAAGTACCACCGGTGCGCGAGGTCCAGGAACAGCGCGAACATGCCCAGACTCAGCAGCACCACGCTGAGCAACGGCAGCGTCAGGCAGGACGTCGCCATCTCCTTCTGCCGTCCCCGGAACAGGAAGTAGCCGGAGATCATCATCATCCCGGCGACCAATCCTCCCAGGAACAGGTAGACGGGGATCTCCCAGCCCCAGATATGGATGGCCGGGTCGATCATCGGGTTTGTGCGGGTGGACACTATCTCGTTCATGCGGGGTTCTTTCTTCTGCTCCCGGGGCCCTTCTTATTCTCTCTGCTTTTCACCCTCGATCTTCCGTCTTCGATCTTCGATCCTCAATCAATCTTCCATCTTCGATCGCCGATCGTCCATCTTCAATCGGTCTTCCATCCTGGATCTTCCATCCTCCCTCTTCGATCGTCCATCTTCAATCGGGCTTCCATCCTGGATCTTCCATCCTCCCTCTTCGATCGATGGTCTTCTCGCCTTTGCTTCATCTCAAATAGAAGATCTGCGGTTTCGTGCCGGCGGCCGGAACCAGCGCATGGCTGTTCCTCGACGCCAGGATCCTGCTCACCTCGCTGTGTGGGTCCTCGAGGTCGCCGAAATGCATGCAGTGGGTCGGGCAGACCGCCACGCATGCCGGGTCCTTGCCGGCTTCCACACGGTGGATACAGAACGTGCACTTGTCCGCGTACCCGTCCGGATGGATGAACCGCGCATCGTACGGACATGCCGCGATGCACGCCTTGCACCCGCTGCACTTGTCGTGATGTACCAGCACCACGCCGCCCCGTTCGTGGATGTGACTCGCGCCGCACGGACAGCACCCCACGCACGGCGGGTCGTCGCAGTGATTGCACCGCTCGCTGCGGATCTCCATGTGCAGGGTGGGGAACTGACCGGTGGATTCATACGTGATCCAGTCGCGGTCGTATCCCTCCGGCACACCGTTCTCCGTCTTGCAGGCGGCCACGCAATCCATGCACCCCACGCAGCGGACGGTATCGATCGCCATTGCATAACGCGCCATGGTCAGGCCTCCGCGGGTTCAAAGGTGACGAAATTCATGTTCATTGCGGTGCCGCCCATGAGCGGATCCGTGGCGTAGCGCGTGATGAGCTGCGCATCGCTGGCGCCCTTGCCGGCCGCATGATGCAGCCCGCGCGCGGTGTGACCGAAGCCATGCACGATGTACACGCACTCCGGACGGATGCGTTCGGTGACCTTCACGCGCACCCTGTTGCTCACCACGCCGTCCTGATTCTTCAACCGCACGTACTGTCCGTGCGTAAGCCCGTGCCGCCGGGCGATGTCCGTGTTCACCCACACCTCGTTCTCCGGCATCATGTCCGAAAGAATGCGGTTGGATTGCGTGCGGCTGAACGAGTGGACGGGTGACCGGCCAAAGAGCAGCCGGTAGCTGCCCGGCGGTGCCGGTGGGGGACGGTGATACACCGGGACGGGATCGAACCCGGCCTGCTGCAGCTGCGGCGACATGAACTCGATCTTGCCGCTCGGCGTTGGGAAGGTGGGCGTGACGCCCTCGGCGAAATACACCGGCTGCTTCACGCCGCGGATGATGCCGTCCTTCTTCAGACGTTCGTAGCTCAGTCCCGCCGCCGTCAGACGGTGCTGGAAATACTCTTCGATGTCCTTCCAGGGGAAATACGCACCGAGGCCGAGCCGTTCGGCCATGGACTTCGCGATCCACCAGTTGGGCTTCTGTTCGTGCGGCGAGGGAACCACCGGCTGTCGCAGCGCGATGAACGGTTCGCGGAACCACTCCACATTGAGGTCGTCGTGCCGCTCCAGATAGACCGACTCGGGGAGTACAACGTCCGCCCATCCGGCGATCTCGCTCGGGATCACATCCACCACCACCATCAGGTCCAGGTTCTGGATCGCCTTGATGGTCTCCGCCTCGTTGGGAAGGGCATGGATAAGGTTCGTTGCATACACCCACCACCCTTTGACCGGATACGGCTGACCGGTGAGGGTCGCCTCACGTATCCCCGTGGTGATGGTCTCGTGCGCGAACGGATACTTGTGGCCGGGGTTGTCCACCTTCCCGCGCTCGCTCTTCGGATATTCCGGATAGGGATAGCCGGGCACATCCATGCTCACGGGCGTGTAGAAGCCGCCCTTGCGTCCCCAGCTGCCGAGGAGTGCGTTCAGCAGGGCGATCGCGCGGCTCCGCTGGGCATCGTCGCCGTACCACGTGGCATGACGGCCGGGGTGCACGAGCGTGGAGGGTTTGTGCGCTGCCATCTCGCGGGCGGTGGCCTCGATCACCGACGGCTCGATGCCGGTCTCCGGATATGCCCACGCCGGTGTGAAGGGCGCGAGCGACGCGGCGAACTGTTCGAACCCGAACCCATGTGCCGCGACGTATTCCTTGTCGTAGAGGCCTTCGGTCACGATCACATGCATCCACGCAAGGAGGAGCGCGATGTCGGTGCCGGGTTTCACCGGCAGATAATACTTCGCCTTACTTGCGGCGATGGAGAAGCGGGGGTCGGCCACGATCACCGTGGCACCGTTCCCGACGGCATCCGCGAATTCCTGCACCTGCGTGTTGTGCATGTTCTCGCCGAGGTGACTGCCGATAAGCACGAGGCAGCGCGCGTTACGGATGTCGGTGCGCTCGGGCGAACTCACATCCTCGCCGAACGTGAGGCGGAACCCGACGTCGCGCGGACCGCGGCACTGGGCGAACGAGGGGGCGGTGATGTTCGGACTCCCGTACGCCTTGATCATGTGTTTGAGGAAGTTGCCGCCGATGCCGTGACTGAACAGCGCCACCGCCTCGGGTCCGTGCTGTTCCTTGATCGCGGTCATCTTCTTGGCGATGAAATCGAACGCTTCGTCCCACGTGACCTCCACCCATTCCTCTTCGCCGCGGAGATGCTTGCGCATGAGGGGCGACCGCAGACGGTCGGGGTCGAAGTGTGCGCCGATGCCGCCGGTGCCGCGCGGACAGAGCCGTCCTTCGCTGAGAGGGTCGAGCGGATTCCCTTCGATCTTCCAGAGTTCGCCGTCGCGCACATGCGCGATCGCGCCGCACTTCCAGAAGCAGATGTCGCAGGAGGTCGGGACCGTACGCGTGCCGCGTTCCGGCGCCGGGGGCTGCAACACGCCCGTGGCGCGCAGGGCCGCCGTTCCCGCGGCAGCCGCCCCCGCAGTGAACCCGGTGATCTTGAGGAACTTCCTGCGGGAAAGTGCGTTCATGGGATCACCCCTTGTCGATGGTGTACTGTGCGATCGTACGCTTCAACGCGGTGCAGTCGGTGACGTGATTGTATACTTCACAGTTCCTGCAGTCCGCATCGCCGCAGGGCACCGGCCGGGGCGACACTTTCCAGCAGGGCGTCTGATCGTCGTTGAAGGCCAGACACTTCTCGCGGTCGGGTGCCTTGCAGTCGTGGATCTTCCAGCAGGGGATCAGGGCGAGCAGGCGCCGCATGCCGGCGATACCCACCTTGTCATCGTTGATGCTCTTGCGGAGACAGCGGATGCGTTCCAGATCGGCGGGTGCGTACAGCCGGTGCCGTGACTTTTTCCGGATGGGAATGATGAGACCTTCGCGCTCGTAGAGGCGAAGCGTTGGTACCGATACCCCCAGGATGTCTGCTGCTTCCCCGATACTGTAAAGGGTTTCCATTCTGGTATCAGTCCTGATCTTGTATGAGAGGATGCGGACGGGAAAACCAAATCTCTATCGATGATTAACAGATATTGTGCCAGCCGGTATGTTGGTGAAATATCTGCCAATGAGGCGGAAACCAGGGTTTCGTATTCCCAATTGTGAGAAAAATAGGAAGGCCGGAGGGGTGAAGCAGCGGGGCTCAGCAAAGGGGTGAAACGGACGGGTTGCCACGGGGTGGTGTTGCAGACGGAGTGTGGCAAGGTGGTGATCCAGACAGGGTGCGGCAAGGGAGTGGTACGGACGGGTTGTCACGAGATGGTGATGCTGACAGGGTGTGGCAACGAGGTGAAACGGACGGGGTGCAGCAAAGAGGTGAATCAGCGTGTCAGCAGGTAGGGGGCGTGTCGCTATTGCGATCGATGCCCAGGCGGTTCATGCGTCCGCGCAACGTGCTGGGCTTGATCCCGAGCCGGTGAGCAGCTCCGCGGGTGCCCTCGATGATCCAGTTGGCCTGGCGGAGTGCCGTGAGGATGCGTGCACGCTCATCGTCCGGCTGACCGCCGGATGCGGGGCCTGTCTCCGCCGCATGATGCGGATGCTTCACGGAGGGGAGCGGAAAGTGTTCCGCGCGCAGCGTGGTATCGTCGCACAACACCACCGCCCGTTCGATGAGGTTCTCGAGTTCGCGCACGTTGCCGGGGAACGCATAGCCCTCGAGCCGGTGCAGCGCTCCGGGTGCGATCTGGCGGACGGGCTTATGGAAGCGGCGTGAATACTTCTGCACGAACGCGGTGGCGAGCAGCGGGATGTCTTCGCGCCGCGCACGCAGCGGCGGGATGGTGATCGGGACGACGGCGAGGCGGTAGTACAGGTCGGCGCGGAAGGTTCCCGACGTCACCATCGCTTCAATCGGTCTGTTGGTTGCCGCAACGATGCGCACGCTCACGTGCAGCGGTTCATGTCCGCCCACGCGCGTGAACTCGCCTTCCTGCAGCACGCGGAGGAGCTTCACCTGCATGTCGAGCGGCAGCTCGCCGATCTCATCGAGGAAAAGCGTCCCGCCATCGGCCACTTCGAACAGTCCGATGTGACGGTGCACAGCGCCGGTGAACGCGCCCTTCTCGTGGCCGAAGAGCGTGCTCTCGATGAGTCCGGTGGGAATGGCCCCGCAATTGACGCGCACGAGTGGCCGGTGCGCGGAGGCGCTGCGTGCGTGGAGCGTGCGCGCGAACAGTTCCTTTCCCGTGCCGGTCTCGCCCACCAGCAGCACCGATGCATCGGTGGGCGCGGCGCGCTGGATCTGCTGCATCGCCTCGTCCATCGAGCGGCTGGCGTAGATGAGTCCGCCCACATCCGCCGCGCGGTCGATCTCGTCCTTGAGGTATTGTCCCTCGGCCTCGAGCCGCATCCGGAGCCGTGCATTTTCCTGATGGAGCTGCATGTTCTCGATCGCGAGCCCGACCTGCGTGCCGAGCTGGTCGAGGAATGCGAGGTCGTCTGAGGTGTAGGTATACCCCGCGCCGTTGAGTCCGGCGGCAACGCCCAGCAATGCATGATCGCGGCCGAAGAGCGGGAGGACGACGATCTGCGTCGGCTGTCCGGGCGCGGGGGTGTGCAATCCCACGAACCGTGCAAGGGCCTGGCGTGCGCGCGATTCATCGAGGCACACCGCTGTGCCGGTGGCGCAGATCTCTTCGAGTGCGGAGCCGGTGCGGGGAATGGGTTCGAGACTGAGGATCGCGCCGTCCGCGGCCATGGCCATCCCGCGGGCGAACGTATCCGTGCGGTGGTCGAAATACGCGATGCCGAAGGCATCGACGGGGAAGATCCCGCGCAGGTGTCCGGCAACGGCGTTGAAGAGCCGTTGCGGGTCATAGGCACCGAGGAGTGCGGAGGTTATCGCCAGCAGGCGGTCGTGACGGGAGTTCATCGCATCTGCATCATGGACGTATTCTTACACGAACCGGAGGATCCCCCGTGAGCGCGGGGTCTCCTCCGGCCATTGACAATTCAATTACGAATTGAGAATTCTTAGTTCTTAATTCTTGATTTCCATGGGCGGCAGTGTCGGCGCTTCCGGCGGCTTCTCTTCTGCCTTCGGCTTGTACACCGCATACCCGATGAGACCGCCGAGCAGGCCGAAAAGCGGCAGGATGATGAACGAGCTCAGCACATTCATCGGCGAGATCGAATCCTGATACATCTGGCTCTTCATGTCATCCAGCGCCTCGGGCGGCATCTTGTCCAGCATGCCCATCTTGTCATACATCGAGACGACGAAGTCATACATCACGCCCGCGGCCACATTGCCGACCGTGAACATGAACCCGGCGGAGATGATGTTGGAGAACAGCGCACCGAACAATCCGGCCAGTGCACCCAGGGCAAGGGCGTCGTTGTTCGTGAGGGGCGGTGCATCCTGCGGGAGGTCCTTCTTGTAGAAGAACACCGCGAGGAAGCCGCCGATCATGACACCGGCGCAGCAGAGGCAGTTGATGAAACTAATGAAGGGGATACCGGAGAGCAGGCCGATGATGATGCCGCCGTACAGCGCCGGCATGAGTTTACTCGGCTTTTCAGGCATCGGTGGATCCTTTCTGCAGTTGAGTGAGGGGTGGTTGGTGTGCGTTGTATTCATGGACTGCGCCCAGGACAACGGGCATGACGACATATGGGACGAGCAAACCGAACAGGGCACCGGTGATGAGCCGCGTACCGATGGTCACATCGTGCAGACCCGCGATGCCCAGCAGCACATCCACCAGCATCGGCGCCAGCGCCACGGCCAGCATGGTGCGCGACGGGGGATGCGGCGTGCCGACGGACCGGAAGAACGGGTAGATCAGGAGCCCGGCGAAGAACCCCGCATAGATCGCCGAGCACCGGGAACAGACGGCGAGCGGCCCACCGAACAGATGCAGCGACCGATCATCCAATTGATGACAGACCGGATGAAAGAGTGTGTACAGATGTCCGCCCCACGTGGCCGCCGTGCCGCCGGCATGCGAGAGCAATGGCGCGGCAACGATCGATCCGCACCACAGCGCCGCCCCGGCCAGGACGGTCCCGTACGCGAGCCATGCTCTGCCGGAATTACTCATGGGTGAGGAGCTTCTCGTATTCTTTCTTATAGCGGACGATGCCCTGGTACATTGCTTCCGCCATGCGGCTCTGTCCCGTCTTGCTGCGCAGGAACTTCTCGTCCTCGCGGTTCGACACGAACGCGGTCTCCACGAGGATGTTCGGCATGGCAGCGCCCACGAGGACGTAGAAGCCGGCCTGGCGCACGCCACGTCCGCGGAGCCCGGGCACTTTGGACATCTCCCGGTGCACCTGCTCGGCCAGCACCTCACTGGAGCGCATGTAGGCCGTCTGTGCCATCGTGACGAGGATGAAGTTCTCGTCGGTGAGCTCCTGATACCGCCCCTCCGATCCTTCTTCGAGGGAGATCACGGCATTCTCCTGTTCGGCGATAGCGATCGCCTCCTCCGAACGGTTGGGACGCAGGAGGTACACCTCCGTGCCGCGCGTGGCGCTGGGCTTGCGCGGCGTGGCGTTGCAATGGATGCTGATGAACAGCTTCCCCCCGGCCTCGTTGGCGATCTGTCCGCGGCGGTAGAGCGGAATGAACACGTCCGTGGAGCGCGTGTACACCACCTTCACGCCGGGGATATGCTTCCTGATCAGCTCGCCGAGCTTCAGTCCGACGCTCAGCACGACGTCCTTTTCCCTGAGCCCCGTCACCCCGATCGTCCCGGGGTCCTTCCCGCCATGCCCCGGGTCGATGACGATCACGTCCAGGTCCCACCGCCGCTTGCGCTCTTCCAAGTCCGGCAGCACGGGTGCGTTTCCCGCGGACTCATCCTTCACTCCGGGCTTCGCATCCTGCTGCTCGCCGGTCGGCATCTTCTCACCCTGCTGATCGGCTGGAAGTGTCACTCCCGGTGTTTCTTCCTGCTGTTGCGCCGGCGGCCTCGTGACCGGTTTCTCCTGTGGCTGTTGCACCGGCTGCTGCTTCACCGGCGGCACCACGAGCGGGGCGGTTCCCGCGGGAGATTCCTGTGCGCCGGGAGTGCGGAGCGCGATGAGGATGTCATCGGAATCGTCCTCGCGCAGGATCTCGCTCGCGGCCACGGTGCCCGAGAGTCTGAACGTGAGCTGCACCGACGTGGGCGACTGTATGGCGATGATGCTCTTGACCACGCCGGTGCCCTTGATCGCATTGATCACCGGCACGTTCGCCTTCACGTCCATCAGCGTCACATACAACCAGCCGTCCTGCCGCAACCAGCTCTCCACGTCCTTGATGCGCTTCGTGGAGCGGATGCGGATGAGCATGCCGTTCGTCTTCGCCTCGAGGTCCACGGTCGGGATCTGGTATGCGGAGGTTGGCGGCGCGGGTGTCACGCGCAGGGTGTTGCTGGTGATCTCGAACGAGCCGGATTTGTTGAAGACCAGGCCGAAGAACGGGATGAACGACTGCAGCGGCACGAAGAACGAGCCGGCGGCATAGATCACGTTCGCGGGGAGCTGGTAGACCGTCTGGGTGCTGTTCTGGTCGATGACAACGATGAACGGGCTGCCGCCGGTGACCTTGATGCGGTACGGCCCCTGCTTCACCTCCATCTTTGCCATCCGGTGGTTCTCGAATGGCGTCACGCGGAACGTTGCGGCGAGGTCCGTGAGGGAGGCGTAGAGGATCCCCTTCGACTGGAACACCCCGATCACGCCGCCCGCCTGCGGGTCGCCGTCCACCACGATCTTCACCGTATTCTGTTGCGCGGCCGCGAGCAGGGGGATGAACAGCAGGACAACGAACATCGCACACAGCGGGAAACGGGAAGCGCGCGGTCGGGCGAAGCACGCAGCCTGCCGGGCATCGAACGGGCCGGGAGGGCTGCACGGGCATCCTGCGGGCCGGGGCTCATCAGCGCTATGTGCGGCACGCGTGCGCATCACCGGAACTTGATCTCGAACAGCGCCCGGACGAGGATCTTCACCAGTTCCCACCGCGGGCTGGAGGTGCTGACCACGTAGTGGTGCTGGATGTCGCGTCCCTCGCGGGCATCGCGTGTGCTGATCATGACGGACAGCGGGACCATGCTCATGGCAAACTTTCGTGAGAGATCTGCGTGGAGATGACGATACCGCGCTTCCGGAGTTCGGCGATCATGATATCGCCGGGGACGCACTCTTCCGGGGGGAACACGCCCCGGCGGGTGATGCGGCCGTCCGCAAGCAGAAGGGCCGCGATGGATGTGGGGAAGGCCGTCGTCCGCATCATCGCGGTCATGCGCGTCCCTTCATCATACACATCCACACATTCATACACAAGTGTCTGCTTCCCGCCGTTCTTCGTGCCCGTCAGCGTGGCCCGGGCGAGCACCACGTCCGGTCCGTCGCCGTCCAGCCGCCGTTTCAGCAGCTCGGTGAAGAGTTCGCGCGAGGTGCGCACCGACCCGCCGGCGTTCAGGATCGGCTCGGAGGTCGCGAAGCCAATGTCCAGGAGCAGCTTGAACCGCTCGCAGTGACCCGGATAGCGGATCGTTTTGTAGTCCAGCCGGCCCACCTTCGAGCGCAGGGTGCGGGTGAGCGTGGAGAGTCCGCCCGAGGTGTAGAACGCCTCCAGCCGTCCGTACGGCAACGGGAAGGACAGCTCTTCGAGTCCGGTCATGGACGGGACCGTCTTCAGTTCGCCGTTCTCCAGTATCTCGGCGGGTTCGATGTACTCGTTCAGCAGTCCTTCCGCGGAGAAGACGATCTGGTAGTTCAGGGGCGGGCGCGGGTTCCGGGGGAGGCCGCCCACGCGCAGGGCGATCGAGTCCACCGCATCGAACGCACTCATGCCCGCGGCCGCGAGGATGTTGATCAGTCCGGGTGCGAGGCCGCAGTTCGGCAGGACCGTCACGTTCCGTGTCTTTGCCGCCGCATCCATCGCCATCTGGCGGTCCACCACATCGTTGTTCCCGCCGAGGTCGCACATATGCACACCGCCAGCGATCGCCGCGCGGGTGATGCGCTCGTTCACGGAGTAGGAGACTGCGCTCACCACCACGCTGCACCCCTGCAGGAGTGCGTCCAGGGCGGCGGCATCGTTCACATCCAGCTTGTGCGGTTGTACGTTCGGACCGATCGCGCGGGCAGTGGTGCGGGCGGCGTCTTCATTGATGTCGGCGAGGAGCACCGTGTTGTCCGGCGAAGCCTTGGCCAGGTCGTAGGCCACCGCACTGCCCATCATGCCGGCACCGAGTACGAGAAAGCGCATATGCGTGCTCCAGGGTTATTTTCTGATCTCGCCGGTCTCCCGGCTCCAGAACAGCAGGTCCAGCTCGTCCATATCGATCCCGATATCCACCGCGAACTGCCGGACAAGCCCCTCTATAATAGAGTACCGGGCGGGGGTGAGGGATGTCGGCATCGATCGCAGCACCCCGTGATACATCAGGTTGCGCAGGATGTGACGGTCCAGGATCGCCAGTCCCCGGTATCCAATATTACGAAGAAAATGTGCAGCTTCCTTGCGTCCCAGACCATTGATGTTGGCGATCAGCCAGTCGCGGAGGGCCAGCACGTCCTCAGTCGGTGCCGCATGGAGGTTCGCCGGAGGCGACCCCTGCAGGGTTCCCGGCGGTGTTCCTGCCGGTGTCGCCTGCGTCATTTCTTCCGGAATTTCCCGGGTCATCACTGGCGGGATTCCCTGTCGTAGCCCTTGCGGGAGACCCTTTGGTGTTGCCGCAAGCCGTGCCGCAATCACGGGGAACTGGTCCCGTACCGTGAGCAGGCGCCGCGCCTTCGTGTTGTGGAAACGGATATAGGCATCGCCCTGCCGGAGGACGGATGTCGGGTCGCCCCCGCGTTCGAGGAACGCGAGCTCCTTCAACCGTCCGACCGCCGTGTCCGCGTTCACCGCGCTGGACTGCGGCGTGAGCAGGCAGTACGCCAGCTCGTAAAAGTATTCCGATGCAGGCACCGCGGCGTACTCGCGGAGGCGTTGCTGCGCGCGCTCACCGCGTTCCTCATGATCGCGATGGATCTCATCGATGTTCCTGTAGCGCTTCGGCTTCATGCGAGCCGGACCACCGGAATGCCCCGGCGGGAGGTGATGCGCACCAGCCCGTCGCGTTCCAGTCCCTTCATCAGCCGTTCCAGCCATCCCGTGTGCCGCGGACCGAATTGCGGGAGGACCTTCGGTCCGAGGGAAGCCAACGGCAGTGCGCGGCGCGGACCACTCAGGCGGAGCTGTTCGATGATGCGGCCGCGATAGATCCGGTGCGGGATGCCGTAGAGCGAGCGTTCCGGCTTCTTCTTGGTTGGCGCCGGCGCGCCCATGGATCCGGCCGAGATGCAGAGCCGGGCGAGCGGACATGCCGTGCAGAGCGGGTTGCGTGCCGTACAGATCGTCGCGCCGATATCCATCAGCGCCTGGTTCCAATCATAAGCATGGGTACGGTCGAGGGCAGCTTCCGCGATCTCGCGTGCCCGCGGTTCGGGGACCATACTGCCGGTGTCGGGCATCTTCTGGAACACGCGCGAGAGGAGGCGGCGGATGTTCACATCCACGAACGACACCGGCATGCCGAACGCAGAGCAGAGGATCGCGCGGGCGGTGTAGGTGCCGATGCCCGGGAGCGAGGTGAGCGCCTCTTCGGTGCCGGGGATGCGCCCCTTGTGCCGTGCGGCCACCTCCTGTGCGAGGGCGTGGAGGCGCACGGCGCGGTTGTTGTAGCCCATGCCCTGCCAGGTGCGGACCACATCCGCGCGGCGTGCGCGTGCGAGCGCGGCGATGGTGGGGAAGCGTTTGAGAAAGAGCGGATACTTCACGAGCACCCGGCTCACCTGCGTCTGCTGGAGCATCACCTCGGAGAGGAGGATGCGGTACGGATCACGGATGCCTCGCCACGGGAGTGAGCGGCCGTGGCGGCGGTACCACTGCAGGATCGTCCGCTGGAGAAGTCGGACAGGAGGAGAAGGCAGTGGGGAGCGCGAAGGAAGCACAACAGCAGAGCCGTGCGCGCTCATTGCCGGTCCCCGCCGCCGGACACATTTTCATCGTCCGCAGCGTTGCCTCTTGAGGTCTTCCCCTGAGCCGGGCTGCCTGCGTCCTGTTGACCAATGCCGTCCCGGCACAGTAATTCGACCACCTCCCTGTTGCCGTCCAGGATGTCCATTGCGAGCAGGTCTTGCGGCGTCACCCAGCGGATCTGAGCGAAGGTCCGGTTCTCCGGTTCGCCGGTGAACGCATGGACGGTAAAGTAATACACGCGCCAGGCGCGGTCGCCGTAGTCCCACTCCTGGCGGTGGAGTTCGGGTCCGGGAGACGCATCGATCCCCAGCTCCTCGTGGAGTTCGCGCACGAGTGCGGCGGCCGGGGTCTCGCCAGGCTCCAGTTTCCCCCCGGGAAATTCCCACTTCAGCGGGTAGCGGGCGGTTGGCTTACGTTGACCCGTAAGAACGGTTCCATTGCGGAAGATGATGCCGACGGCGACTTCTTTCATAGAATGAAGGTACGAAAAACAACTTTAATCTCCCAGGCTTCTGCAAGCGCGGGGAAATGCAACGAAACATATTACGTGCACCGGGGACCATTCAGGGCGCGGTAAACAATTGTTTCCGCGAAAACCCTGAAAATCCTGAGATTCGGTTGTAGTCCACGGACTACAAGAAAACTTCCGATGATTCTGACAGGAGAATCAGAATCTGAGGAATTGACCGGTGAACTAAAATTGACATAATTGTATCCCGAATATGTACCGGATGCAGTAGCAGCAACGCGCAGTGTCAGCACCGGTTCGCTTGTCTGGTGGGGATAGGGAACTTTGCATTACGGGGACAGGGGCAAGAGGTGATCGTGGTTGCGTGTGTGCGGCGACCCATGGATGGACCTCGCATCCATTCGGTTCGGGTTCAACCACATGACCTCGCATCGTGATCCATGAAGCCCCGCATCCTCATTGTTGAAGACGAAGCAGTAGTCGCGCTCGACATCCGTCACCGGCTGCAGGAGCTCGGATATGACGTGGCGGGCATGGCGTCTTCAGGGGAGGACGCTATGTCCGCTGTGGGGGCTGCGCATCCCGATGTGGTGCTTATGGACGTCAACCTTGGCACGGGGATCGACGGCATCGAGACCGCCGCCCGCATCAAGGAGCACTACCGCATCCCGGTCGTGTACCTCACCGCCTTCTCGGACGCCGAACTCATCGAGCGCATCCGCCTCACCGAACCGTTCGCCTACATCCTCAAACCGTTCGAAGAATCAGAGCTCCACGCCGCCATCGAGATCGCGCTCCTGCGTCACCGGCTCGAATCCACCATCCGCGAACAGAAGCAACTCCTTGGCGCCACGCTCGACACCATCGATGATGGCGTGATCGTTGCGGGCACGGAGGGTGCGATACGGTACATGAATCCGGTCGCCGAGGCGCTCACCGGGTGGACCGTGGATGAGGCCGTCGGACGGCCATTGCAGGATGTGTATGTCGTGCTTCCGCCCGCCACGCTCCTCGCGCGCGACGGCACCCGTTACGAAGTGGACTACCGTTCCAACATGATGGTGGACGAAGCGGGGACGTGGTCCGGGTTCGTGCACAGCTTCACGGACGTCTCGGAGCGCGAGGCCTCACGCCGTGCGCTCGAGCAGCGCGAAAAGGAATACCGCATGCTGATGGAGCAGGCGGCGGATCCCATCCTGATCGGGGACCCGGACCAGCGGATCGTTGCGGTGAACTCGCGTGCCTGCGAACTGCTGGGCTTTCCGCGTGAAGAGTTGCTGGCGATGCGGCTTGGCGATCTGGTCGAGCCCGACCAGCTCGCGGCGGAACCGATCCGCATCAAAGAGCTGCAGAACGGCGGTACGGTGCACTCGGAGCGCCGCCTGGTGTGTCACGATGGCCGGCGGGTGGATGTCGAGATCAGCGGCCGCGGCATGTCCGACGGCCGGATCCAGATGATCCTGCACGACATCACCCAGCGGAAGATGGCCGAGGCCGAATTCCGGCATGCCGTACGGAGCGAGGCGGTGGACAAGCTCCTCACGAAGCTGCACGCCTTGCGGCATGGCGAGAGCGCGTCGATGAACCTGAACCGGATCGCGCTATTCCTGGAGAACCTCGATTCGTTGTGCATGCCCATCGCCGGCGGCGGTGTTGCCGGCCCCTCGCCCGTGCAGCGGTTCCGCATTGCCGCGCAGGAATTCGACGATACCACATCGCACCAGTTGCTGCTCATCAGTTCGCTCATGCACATCCTTGCCACCGATGTCGCGTTCCGCGATGCCGTGCGTCCCGTCGCCAAGGATGCCCTCAAGCTGCGCAACGCCACGAACAGCATACGCACCGCTCTGCCGGAGGTGCTTGCGTTGCTGGGTGATGTGGATCTGGAGGACCGTCTCCGGGCCCTGGCCCGCGAGGTCGTGCGCAACGTGGCGGACATCAAGGTGGTCACGAGCGACCTTCATGCCCTGTTG
The DNA here is from genome assembly GCA_030835135.1 of Bacteroidota bacterium. GTDB lineage: Bacteria > Bacteroidota > Ignavibacteria > UBA10030 > UBA6906 > JAGDMK01. The sequence goes on along the minus strand of JAUQWO010000051.1, from coordinate 7,773 downwards.
CAGGTGGAGTTCACGTGCGACGTGAACGCCATCGTCCGTTCCACCGTGGCGAAGTTCCGGTGCGAAGGGACGCAGGCCGTGATCAATTGCGAAGGGGACCCGGCACCGCTGCCGGTGGTGATGCGGACCTCCGAGCTCAACGAGGTGATCTCCACGCTCGTCACGAACGCGCTGGAGGCCGGTGCCGCCAGCGACCGGAGTGACGCGCCGACCGTGGCCCTGCGCGTGGTGCAGGGGGCCGGACAGCGTGTGCTGATCGAAGTGGAAGACAACGGCCCGGGTATCTCCGAGGAGATCCGTCACCGCATCTTCGAGGATCATTTCTCCACGAAGGGGACCGGCCGCGGGTTCGGGCTCGGGCATGCATTGCGGTGCCTGCAGGGTTGCGGCGGTTCGCTGCGTCTGGACAGCTCTTCACCCAGTGGCTCCCGTTTCGTCGTCGAGTTGGCTCGCCTGTAACAGACTCACAACGCGGACATTGGTTTCCGGTCAGCGGACCGGAACGTTGCCTTCCGGGGGGAATGTATCCCCACTGAAGCAGCATCGTTCGCAATTGTCGTATCACGGTTTCACTCCAGGAAATCCATGGACCGAGTACTGATCATCGACGATAGCGTCGCGTTCCTGAACGACGTAGAGTCGCTCCTCCGCGACCGCTATCACATCCGCACCGCCACGACGGCGAAGAAGGGGTTGGAGATGGCACGCCTCGAAGGGCCCGCGGCCGTGCTGCTGGACCTCCGTCTTCCGGATCAGGATGGCAGCGAAGTGCTCCAGGCCCTGCATCGGGATGTGGACCCGTTCCTGCCCGTGGTGATCGTGACCGACCATGCCGACACCGAGACCGCCGTGGAGCTCATGCGTCTCGGGGCGTACGACTTCGTCTCCAAGAGTTTCAACCGCGACATCCTTGCCGCCAAGCTCACCAAGGCCCTCGAACGCCGCACGCTCGAGATCAGCGTCCGCGCCCTGCAAAGCAGTTTTGCGGAGTTCCATGACCGTCTCGTGTTCGCCAGCGAAGGGATGAAGAAGGTGCACTACGAACTCACGCGCCTCGCCGGGCTCACGTTCGACGTGCTCATTTATGGCGAGACCGGCGTGGGAAAGGACCTGTGTGCGTTCGAGATCCATCAGCGGAGCGTGCGGAGGGACAAGCCCTTCATCCCGCTGGCCATGCGCGTCCTGAGCGAATCCATCATCGAGAGTGAGCTCTTCGGACATGAGAAGGGGGCGTTCTCGGGGGCGGACAAGGCGAAGATCGGCAAGCTCGAGGCGGCGAACGGCGGCACGTTGTACATCCCCGAGGTCTCATGTCTGACCGAGACCGTGCAGCTCAAGCTGCTGCAGTTCATGCAGTACAAGAGCATTGCGCGGGTGGGGCAGGACCCGCGGCGGCCGGACACGCGGCTGGACGTGCGGGTGATCATGGCCACCAACGAGAAGCTCGAGGACGTGGTGGCGAAGGGGAAGATGCGTGAGGATTTCTATCACCGCATCTCGGGCGTGAAGCTGAACATCCCTCCGTTGCGGGACCGGCGGGAGGACATCGCTCCGCTGGCGGGGTATTTCCTGCAGAAGTTCGGCGTGCAGTCCGATGGGCGGCAGTACACCCTGACCCCCGAGGCGATCCGTGCCCTGGAGAGTCACCGGTGGCCGGGGAACGTGCGGGAGCTGGAGAATGCGGTGAAGGGTGCGCTGGCGTACTCGCAGTCGGGCGAGTTGCAGCCGGTGGACTTTCCGATGCTGGGGGTGATGAAGCGTGAGGGGGAGGGGGACCGGTGCCGGGAGTGTCTGGCCCAGCGGTACGACGAGCTTCCGGCCTACCGCAATGCCGAGGAGGTCTTCAAGCGTGGCTACTTCTCGGAGCTCATGCGGCGGGCGAACTTCAATGTGGCGAAGGCAGCCCAGATGGCCGGCATCACAGGTCCGGGGCTGCGCAAAGCGCTCAAGACGAACAAGGTTGTGCTTCAACGCGACAGGGACTGATCCACTCAGCCTTCTTTCCTCGTTGACGGGTAGTTAACTTCCGTTTTTCTTCTGCAAACTCGGGGTGTCTCTGCTGTACAACTAACCGAAGAAATCTCTCTCTCAGGGGCGTTTTGGCGTCTTCCCGCCGTGGCACGTTTCTGGCATATAGATTCCACACCTCTTGTTTATCAAGCCGCACCACGAAGTTGCGGATCAATAGTCACATGTAAAGATCCTTTCACCGCCGGGCGTCTCCGGGTTGTTTCTCGAACGGGCGTCCTGGCTCTCTATTTATTGCATGTGCACGGCATGACGCCGGGGTATCCGGGGGAACAGCGGTCCTTTTGCGTAGCTCCGTGAATGTCCGCGCCAGTGTCTGTCTCTCGTTGGGGATCATGGAACCGGGGGATGACACTTCCGCTTGCACGGCTGCAACGTTGAACCATCGGCTGTCCACCTACCTGAGTTCCAGCTCTTCTACAACTCACTTGTTCCATCATCTGTGATAGGTGAAACCATGAAACACGTCTTCACCACGGTCCTTATCGTCGCTCTCGCAGCGATGCTGTGTATCGGGTCGGCGTGGGGTGCGGATGCGAAAGGCGACCGCGACCTCCTGCGTTCCAGGACCTCTGCCGAAGGGCAGGCAGCGCGTGCGCGCATCAACAGCACACAGGCCTCCACCCCTGCTGCACCGGGCACAACCCTTGCTGCAACGGTGTATGTGAATGCTGCCTGGGCAGCGGCCACCGGTGACCCTGACGGCGGCGGCCCGGCCACGGCCATGGGCGTGGATGCGTTCGCGACCATCCAGGGAGGTATCGACGCCGTCGATGCCGGGGGCACGGTGAATGTGTATCCGGGCGCGTACTCGGAGACCGCGGCGAACCGGTTCCTGTATGATGGCACTGGTCCGTACCAGTTCGGCCTGTTCCTTGGCGTGGCCAAGGCTGGCATCACCGTCCGTGGAGTTGATGCTGCGGGTGCGCCGATCACGTCGGCGGCGGGTGCGGTTGCCACAGTTGCGACGAATGCAACCAACTCGTTCGGCTACAGCGGCATGTTCGTTGAAGCGGACAATGTGACGATCCAGGGATTGAAGATCGTGGACAACGTTAGTGGGAACAACAAGACCATCGAAGTGATCGGCGACAATGCAACGATCAAGAATTGTTGGGCCGCCATCGCTGACGTATCTGGCGGGTCATTCTATATCAATGACTGGCGATACGACGCTGTCAACGCGATCTCATATGTCAAGAGCTATACCGTTGAAGGGAATGTGCTGGAGAATGGCACGTCCATCGACGTTGCGAGTGGTGCAGGCAAGTCAGGTCTGGCCTCAGGCAGGGTCATCCGTGACAATACGTTCAATATTCCAGTGGGATCATATTGGGCATTGATCAGTTTCTCTGGTGCAGTTCCTGATATTGGATGGTTCCTCTATCCGGTCGGTGGAGCGGTGATCACCGGCAATACGTTCAACGGCGGTGAGGAGCACATCATCCGGGCGCGTGGCACGTACGACAATGCGCAATTCGATTGGGCCACATATTGGAACAATAATACCTACACGCGGAAGGTGGCCTTTGGGACAAACCCACCGGCGGCCCCCGGGGTGTTCTCTTATCTCAGCGGCACTGTGACCATGCCGAACGTCCGCCACATCGCGGGTCTCGTGCAGCAGGAGATCGGGTATGCGCAGGCGGGCGAGAAGGTCGTGATGGGTGCAGGGACGTACGAGGAGCAGCTGGAGATCGCCAAGTCCCTCACGCTGCAGGGAGCGGGTGCGGCCACCATCATCAAGTCGCCCGCGACGTTGCCCATTTCCTTTATGACCAGTGCGGCGAACTTCCCGGTCGTGTACGGACATGATGCCGATGGCATCGTGGTGAAGGACCTTACCATTGACGGCGCCGGACGCGGCAACGCGAACTACCGCTTCGTCGGTGTCGGCTACAACAACGCCGGCGGGTCGGTGGAGAACTGCGTGATCAAGGATATCCGCGACACGCCTATCAGCGGCTCACAGCACGGGAACGGCCTGGTCGTGAACGCAGCAGCGGGAACCCCGCGCACGTTCACCCTCACCGGCACCACCGTCACGGCATTCCAGAAGAATGCCGCGGTGTTCTCGGGTGCGAACCTCACCACGCAGATCGCGGGGAATACCTTCACGGGTGCTGGCGCCATCGACTTCACCGCCCAGAACGGGATCCAGGTGTCGTCGGGTGCAACGGCGAACGTGACAGACAACACCGTGACGGGGTTCTCCTATACCCCCGCCAGCTGGACCGCCACTGGTATGCTGTTCTATGATGCCGCATCGGTCATTGCCGCACGGAACACCGTCAGCGGATGCCAGGCAAGTATCTACTACTACAATACCGGCGGCACGATCGAGGAGAATGTCGTCTCCTCGAGCGCCGTTGCCGCAGGGACCACCGGACTCTGGGCCATCGTGGCCGATCCGGGTGCGGCTCCACGCATCGCCGTGCAGGCGTATGATGCGGTTCCCGCTTCGGTGAAACAGCAGAACGCGGTGCAGTCGTTGGCGGGGACGAACGCATTGGCGTTCACGATCCAGCGAAATACCGTGACCGGCGACGGCACCAATGGTGTCGGCGTGGGATTCTATTCGCTTGGTGCGGAGGTCATGACCGCTCTGTTCACCGGGAACAAAGTGAACGGGTGGGCCGTGGCCGCTGAGTATTACAGGGATGTCACCGCAACACTCACCGTTACCGCACACGGCAACGACCTTTCCGGGAACGTGAAGGCGATCGACGATCAATTTACAGGCATCACGCAGGATGCCTCCGGCAACTGGTTCGGCGGCGATCCGGCAACACTGGTGACCCCCAACATCGACTACACCCCGTACCTCGGTTCCGGTGCGGACGCAGACCCGATGGCCCCCGGGTTCCAGCCGGCCAACATGGTGTTGAACGTCACCGCAGCCGGCCCGCAGAGCGGCAGCGTCTCGCGCATCCATGAAGCCATCGCCATGGCAGCCTCCGGCGCAACGATCAACGTTGCAGCGGGAAGCTATGTCGAAGGCCCGCAGGTGGTCGTGAACACGGACGTCTCCGTGGTCGGCGCCGACAAGAACACGGTCATCATCACACCGTCTTCCAACACCGGCGCCTCCGGTGATACGCGTGGATGGTTCCTGGTGAACGCAGGCAAGACCTTCAACCTGAGCGGTGTCACGCTGGATGGTGCCGGGAAGCTCGTGAATATGGCGCTTCTCTCCCATGGCCCAGGAACGATCTCGGGCAACATCATCAAGAATATGGGGTATAACCCGAGCTCTGATTACGCAGGCCGCGGCATCGCATTCTACGGTGCCAATGCTACAATTTCCAACAACGCCCTGAGCAATATCGGGCGCATCGGCATTTATGTGAACGGTTCAGAAGTCACCAATGCGATGATCACCGGCAACACGTTTACCGGCAAGGGCGCTGGCAACTGGCTGGACTATGGTATCGAAGTTGAGAACGCAGCCCATGCAACGATCACCGGCAATACCGTCACGGAGTGCAAGGGTGTTGCCTATGATGGGTCGACGTCTGCCGCCGTGTTGGCAACCACATACTTCGCCGCTGGCACACAGCTGACGGCAACGGACAATACGTTCATCAACAATACCACCGGTCTGGCGATCGGGTACGATGCAACCGACGTGACGGTGGCGACGATGTCCGGAAACGATTTCACGGGGTGCGACTATGGCGTAACATCAACCGCCCCGGTCGTTGATGCCCGCCGCAACTGGTGGGGCAATGGCAGCGGCCCGTCGGGCGGTGTTGCCGATCCGACGACGGCAGTTGTGGCTAATGGTACCGGCGTGGAGGTCAGCGAACACGTGCGCTTCGACCCGTGGTCCGGCAAGGCCGAGAACGTGAACGTCCCGGCGGCCGGCACGTACTCGTGGCCGGAAAGCGGTGTATCGATCACCTTCGGTACCGTGCCTTCGGGTGGCGGAAGCGTGACCGTGCAGCGGCTCCTCGGTATGCCGCCGAACCCGCCATACCCTGCCCCGCCGGCAGGCGCAACGTATATTCCGCTCTGGCTGATGCTCAGCTCCTCGATGCCGAACTACAGCTTCAGCGCAACGATCACGGTGGACGTGAGCGACATCGCCGGGTTCGGTGCGGGCAGCCAGATCATGTACCTCAATAGTATCACGAACAGCTGGGTGCCGGTGGGCGGTACGTACGATGCGATGGCGAAGACCTTCACCTTCACCACTACCCACTTCACCCCGTTCGCGTTCGTGAACACGCCGGCAACGGCATTCCAGTTGCATCTCAGCAGCAGCCCGTCGGCCATCGTCAGCGGTATCTATCCGAACGACACGTGGGCACTCCCGGCACCGCTTCCGGCCGGCTATCCGGCTCTGGCGAACGACTGGGGATACACCTCCACGCAGACGTTCGATGTGTATATCGTGCCTGAACCCGGCACGGAGTTCGGTGCGGCAGACCTGACCCTGGAATGGGATCCGGCCCTGCTGGCCTACGCGAACGTGTCCTTCGTCGGCTCGCTGTTCCCATCCGGCGGAAACACGCTGTATGCCACCGCCGACCAGCTCGGGACGAACAACCGGGTCCGCATCAACGCCAGCCTTCAGAGCCCGAACAACGTGACGGCAGTGGCAGGCAACTACATCGCGAAGCTGACGCTCCGCACGCTGAAGCCCGGTCATAGCGCCATCACAGTGATCGCGTCCGACCTCCGGAGGTACTCCGGCGCGGGCGCGCCACTTGGCGTGTACGTGACCCCGCATCAGGCCGATGTGCGTGCGTTTCTCGGTGATATTGCGAACGGCTCCAACGATGCGTCGGCCGACGGCCAGATCAATTTCTCCGATCTGAACCCGTGGGCAACCGCGTACTGGTCCGGTGTTCCGGGTTATGCCGGCGGGATGACGCTGTACAAAGTGAAGTTCGACATCGGTCCGACGGCCGACCACTACGTGTTCTCCGCCCCGCAGGTGGACGGCAAGATCGATTTCGAGGACCTGATCATCTTCTCGATCAGCTACGGCCTCAGCGCCAACCACCAATTGCCGAAGCAGGCGGTGGAGCAGGCAGAGCCGGTGACGGTCGCGATCGGTGATGTGAAGGCAGGCGGTGGCGAGACCCGCGTGCCGGTGATGCTCGAAGGCACGGTGAACGACCTCCGCGGTCTGTCGATGGCATTCAGCGGTTCCCATGGCCGGTTGCTGGGCGTCGAGAAGGGCGCTCTCCTGAGCGGCTACGAGACCCCGGTGCCGGTGATGTACAGCGATCGCGACGGCAAGGTGTATGTGGACCTTGCCATCGCCGGTGCCGAGGTGGAAGCGTTGAAGTCGGCGGGCGAACTCGTGGTGCTGCGCTTCGAAGGCAAGGCGGCCATGGGCCTCACGGCGGCGGATGCACGCACCAGCACCAACGCGGCATTGGCAACGAAGATGCGCACGCCGGCGTTCAGCGAACTGCCGACGGAGTTCGCGCTGCAGCAGAACTTCCCGAATCCGTTCAACCCCTCCACGACCGTCAGCTATGCCCTGCCTGCGCCGGGTGAGGTGCGGATCGCGGTGTTCAATGTTCTGGGCGAGCAGGTCGCCTCGCTCGTGAACGGTGCCCAGGAAGCCGGGTACTACACGGTGCAGTGGAACGGCACCGACAACCGTGGCCAGCAGGTGACGTCGGGCGTGTACTTCCTGACGATGCATGCGGGCGAGTTCACGGCGATGAAGAAGATGATGCTCGTGAAGTAACCATGGTGTTGTCCTGGTGCCGCGCCCTCCGGGGC
>JAUQWO010000050.1 GCA_030835135.1 Bacteroidota bacterium | reverse complement strand
AGGGTCATGTGCGCAGCCCCAGCGATCCCGGGGCTCTTGCAGGGCCATGTGCGTGGCCTCGGTGATCCCGGGGCTCTTGCAGGGCCATGTGCGCGGCCCCGGTGATCCCGGGGCTCTTGCAGGGCGATGTGCGTGGCCTCGGTGATCCCGGGGCTCTTGCAGGGTCATGTGCGCGGCCCCGGTGCGTGGTCACAGGCGGTCACTTCACAAGCGACATCCGGATCATCGACTGGAACTTGTCGGCCTGCATGCGACAGACATAGATCCCCGACGCCAGCGTGCGTCCATCGACGGTGAGCGTGTGCTGTCCGGCATCGCGCGTATCATCCGCGAGCACCGCGACGGCTCTGCCGAGGAGATCGAACATCACGATGCGGACATGGGTCCGGACGGGTACGGTGAAGCGCACCGTGGACGTCGGATTGAACGGATTCGGGAAGTTCTGTTCGAGCGCAAAGGTTGCGGGCACGGCGCGGGTGGCAACATCCGTCACCCCATCGACCGACACACATTCGCTGAACCACGCTGCGCCATCAAGGTCCACCTGACGCAGCCGGTATTCCCACTTCCCTTCTCCCGGCAGCGGTTCGCTGAAGCTGTATGCATGCTCCTCAAGAGTCGTCCCATGGCCCTCGACGAACACGCCCGGGATATCGGCAAAGAGCGTGGTGCCTGCCGCGCGGCGCTGAACGTGGAACCCGAAGTTGTTGATCTCGCTGGCGGTCTTCCAGGCGAGCGTGATGCCTGCATCGGAAGCGGAGGCCGTGAACGACGTCAGTTGCACGGGAAGGACATCGGCCTCACCGCCGGTAAAATCGCCGAGGGAGGACAAGCCGGTGATGCTCATCGTGTTGCTTGCCGGGTCGACAGCATTTCCCGGCACCCAGGAGCTTCCGGTGTACTGGGCACAGATGATCCCCGATTCCACACCGGCAACATCGCCGTTGGCATAGGTGAATGACAGCGCGTATGTCGGCGATGTGATCCCCCCCGCCGTAATGGTCCACACACGGTTCAGATAGTTCGACGTGCTGGTGTTCGAAGGGTGTTTTGTATCCGACATCGTGATGTCGAGATGTGGTGCCGCGAACGCGGACGCCGACACGGTGACGGACACGGGGCTGGGGGTCCCGGGAGTGCCGACCGGAAGAGACACGGTTCCAGCGCCGGTGAAGTACCGGACGAATTTCCCCGTCCCATCCAGGGCGATGTAGCTGGAGCCGGTGAGTGTTGCTCCTGTGCCGAGCGTGAGGGTGTTGCCGCCTGACGTGCCGACCTGGACCGGGCTGGTGAGGACGAGGGCGCTGTTGATGCTCACGGCTTTCTGCATCTGGAGGCTGCCGCCGGTGTTGGCCGAGGTCAATCCGTTCACGGTTGACGGGATCCCATCGCCGGAATAGGACATGCTCGAAGGATGGTTATACACGTAGTACCCCTCGCCCGAGTACGTGCGGGTTGTTGTCTGGATGCTGCCCGATGCCCCGGAAGCCGCAATACCGTTGTCGTTTCCCGTGGAGAGAACAGCATTGGGAGTCATGATGAAGGCGGCGCCGGACAGGACGTACTGGCCGCAATTGAACGTCGATCCGCCCTCGACGTACAGGGTCGCCACATCGATATTCGAGCTCTGGGTCAGTGTCACGCTGGATCCCGGCCACACATAATAGTCCACGTCATTGGCGGTCGTGTGTCCGCTGTTCACCGCAAAATTCTGGGGCGAGGATCCCGTGAAGCGGATGTATGATGACGATGCCGATCCGGTCTCGGTCAAGGTACCTCCCTGGAGGGACACGGCGCCATCGATATTGAGATTCGTTGCGGCGCTGCTGGAGGCGAGGTCGATGGTACCACCGGACTGCACAAAGCCGCCGTTCATCGACCACGATTTGCTGCCGGTGGTATTGTTGAAGACCAGGGAGCCACTCCCGGTGGAGGTGACGGTGAACGTCCCCGTGAGATTGTCGAACTGGGAGGGGACGTTGACGGCACCTGTCTGACCGGGACAGTTCCACGTGATGTTCAGGAACGTCTGTGCGCCGACGCTCATGTTCCCTGTGGCTGTTGTATAGCCGATCACCTCGCAGGTGGAATTGCCGTACCATGCAGCCGCGGGGATGTAGCCGACCGCGGATGTGTAATTGTGCTGATACCGTCCTTCGGCGTAGTACCACGCTGCCCCGTTGATGGTCCCGGAGTTGCGCACCGTGCCGAAGACCTTGAACCCGCCCCCGCCACCATTGAACTGCAGTGTTCCCACGACATCGAGCATCCCGGTGACATACAGATCGTCGCCGGTGCCATCGGCAATGGTAAAGATGACGCCGGATTCGATGGTCACCGTTCCTCCCTCATTGATCACGAGTTGATCGATGGTCGCATCAAACTGTACCGAGACGCTATGCCCGGTGAGTATGGTGACCGTCGCATCGCTGGTTGAAGGGGGATTCTCAGCATCGATCCATGTGGTGCCGTTGTACCGTTGCCAGATGGACGTTGAACTCCATTCGCCGGAACTCTTGGTGCGATGGTCGTTCGTGACAGCGCCGAACGCGGCGCCGGTACCGATGGTGCACAAGGCGAGAACAAGCAGTGCTGTCCGCATGATCGAGACCTCCAGAATTGTCAAAGTCATCCGCCCACTTGTGGACAATGTGTGTGCCACGGGAACCCGTGAAAATGCTGCGAATGAACGGTGGGTAGGGGGTGAGACGATGCGCCTGTGGTCACTATTGAGCAGACTTCCAGTATTGCTCAGGAGGGGGTCATTCGAAGAGCCTGTACTTCAGGGCTTTGGACACTGCGGCGGATTTGGAATGCACCTGCAGTTTCTCGTAGACCTTCTTGATGTGCGATTGCACGGTGAGCGGACTGATGAACAGTTTCTCCGCGATCTTCTTGTAGCTCAGTCCCTCCACCAGCCATTGCAGGATCTCGAGCTCGCGCGGGGTGAGGTTGAGGTCGCCCGCGGGTTTTGCCTCTTTGCCCCGCATCATCGCCAGCATCCGCCGGGCGATGGAGGCGCTCATCGGTGCCCCCACCCGGATCTCGCGGATGGCGCGGATGAGCTCCTCGGCCTCGGCGTTCTTCAGGACGTAGCCCGATGCACCGGCAAGGATCGATTGGAAGATCTTCTCGTCATCGTCGAACACCGTATGCATCAGGATGTCCACGTCGGGGAAACGGGCCTTCACGGCCTTCACCCCTTCGATCCCCGACATGCCGGGGAGGCCGATATCCATCAGGATGACGTCGGGAACCGCATCGGCGAGATGTTCGAGCAGTGCTTCGCATGACCCGTAGGACCCGGCGCACCGGAGCCCCTCGGTCTCGTTGATGAGATCGACGATGGTCTCGCGGATACGTGTGCGGTCTTCGACGACGATCACGGTGGTTTCGGACTTCGCGGTCATGGTATGCCCACATGCAGTGTCACGCTGGTACCGAGCCCGGGCGCCGAGGTGAGGGTCAACTCACCGCCGATGGAACGGGCCCGTGCCTGCATGTTGTGCAGGCCATTTCCCCTGCTGCCCAGGCCCGGGTCGAAACCCGCGCCATTGTCCACGATGCTCATCACGAGAGTGCGCCTTTCGCGCCGGATACTCAGGGTGACGCGGGTGGCCTGTGCATGCCTGAGCACATTGTTGATGGCCTCTTTGTAGATCAGAAAGAGGCGGCGGCGCGAAGCCAACGGGAACCGGAGGGAGGCGAGGGTCGGGGGGATGTCGATCTCGTAGTTGATCCCTTTGGCCTCGAGCATCCTCGTGGCATGCATCCGGATGCGCAGGAGGAGAAATTCGAAAGAGTCGTTGCGCGGATCGATCGACCAGACGATGTCGTTCATGGCATCGATCAGGGAACGCGACGTCGTGCCGATCTCTCCCAGCAGCGAGGAGAGCTTGGCGCGTTCTTCATCGGACAACGGCGCAGTGCCGGGATGCTGGCGCAGCGACCGGAGTCCCACATCGCTGTACAGCGCGATCTCGGTGAGTGTCGACCCGATGTCATCGTGCAGATCGGACGCGATGGAGGTCCGGATGCGTTCGATCTCGATGAGCTTGTTGACGCGGTAGCGATACATGAGGAACAGCAGTCCGGCCACGGTACCGACGGCCAGGATCTGAAACCACCATGTCTTCCAGTAAGGCGGCACGATGGTGATCGTCAGCGCCGTGCCCGCGGTGTTCCAGACGCCGTCATTGTTGGAGCCACGGACGCGGAGGACGTACGTGCCGGGTTCCAGGTTCGTATAGCTCACATACCGGCGGGTGCCGGCATCGATCCACGCCCCATCGAGTCCCTCGAGCATGTAGGCATAGCGGTTCCTGGCGGGGGAGGTATAGTTCAGGGCGACGAATTCGAACGAAAGGAAATTCCGGTCATAGGTGAGGTCCACCGATCGCGTGACCGCGAGGGCCGTGGGCAGCGCGGCCTCTTTGTCGAACACGCGGAATGTGGTGAGGTAGACCGGTGGGACGAAATGGTTGTCGGTGATGCTGTCCGGGAAGAATGCATTGAAGCCGTTGATGCCGCCGAGGATGAACTCTCCCCGGCGGGTCTGATGGTACGATCCCTGATTGAACTCATTCCCCTGCAGGCCATCGGTCATGTCGAACGCACGGACCGCACCGGTGGCCGGGGTATACCGGGCGAGCCCCTTGTTCGTTGGCAGCCAGAGATTGCCATGGGCATCTGGCAGGATCCCATAGATGACGTCATTCGGCAACCCCTGGTGTTCTGTCACCGACTGCCAGGTGCCGGCCTGTCTGTCGAATCTGTTCAATCCGCCGCCGTACGTGCCGATCCACAGAATGCCTGCAGGGTCCTCGTACAGAGAGAGCACCGTACTGTTATTGATCCCGGTCGCGCGTGACGGGTCGAACAGATGTCGCGTGATCTCACCTGTCGACGGATCGATGCGCGCCACTCCGCCGCCGTACATGCCGACCCACAGGGAACCGGCGCGATCCTCCAGCAGCGCGAGGATGGACCCGGCGGGCAGGGCGCGCGGATCCTTTTCATCGGGCGGGAAGTGCGTGATGCGCCCGGTGGCCGGGTCGAGACGGTCCAGGCCCGATCCGTTCGTTCCGATCCAGAGCGATCCGTGGCGGTCCTCCAGGATCACGGTCACTTCATCCTGGGCGATCGAGTGTGCGTCGTGCGGATCGTGGCGGTAGGCAAAGAACCCGCCAGTACGGGGATCGAACCGGTTAAGCCCACCTCCCTCCGTTCCGCAATAGAGGACACCGGCCCGGGTCTCACAGAGAGAAATGACGTAGTTGCTGCTGAGGGAGCGGGGAGTGCCGGGGATGTGGACATAGTGCGTGAAGGTCCCGGAGCCTCTGTCAAATCTGTTCAGGCCGTTGCCATACGTGCCGATCCAGAGGATGCCTTCATGGTCCTCCAGCAGAGCCCAGACGTCCCTCCCCGAAAGATCGTTCGGGTCGTTGGCATTGTCGCGGTAGTGGTCGAAGCGGTTCTTCATCCTGTCGAAGCGATTCACGCCACCCGCCGCCGTGCCGATCCAGAGTGCGCCGGCATTGTCTTCGAACAGCGCACTGATGATGCCATTGTTCAGTGCCAGAGGGGATGAGGGGTCGGGTACGAAGTGCCGCGCCGTGCCGGTGCGGGGATCCAGGAGATCGAGCCCCGCGTCATTGGTCCCCACCCAGATCGCCCCGCTGCGGTCCTCGTGCAGCGACAGGACGAGGTTGCTTGCAAGGGAGCGGGGATCGTTGGGTGCGTGGGCATAGTGCGTGAAGACTCCGGAGCGGGGGTCGAGGCGGTCGAGCCCGCGTCCCCACGCGCCGATCCAGATCATGCCGTGCCGGTCGACCATCACCGTGCGGATGTTGTTGCCGGCAGGCGAGGATGGTGATGTCGGCGCATGCTTGTAGCGCACGAACATTCCCGTGCCGGTGGCGGGTTCGGTTCCTGCCGGCGGCGGTACGAACCGGCAGAGACCGCCCCATGTCGCTATCCAGAGCGTGCCGGAACTATCCTCGGCGATCGCCCAGACGGAGTTGTCGGCAAGCGACGAGGAATCATCGGGGTCGAACTGAAACCGGTGCACGCGTCCACTCAGCGGATCGAGCCGGTTCAGGCCGCCCGTGAGCGTGCCTGCCCAGATCGTACCGCGGGAATCCTGGAACACCGCCGTCACGTTATCTTCGCTGATGGTACCGGGGTCGTTCGGGGAATTTTTGTAGTGGTGGAAGGTTCCGGTGCGGATGAAATAGCGGCTCAGTCCGCCGCGCATCGTTCCGATCCAGAGATCACCGTCGCGGTCGCGGCAAAGCGACCAGATCCCATTATCGGAGACCGATCGGGGGTCGCGTGCGTTATGCTTGAAGACCGTGATGCCGTAGCCGTCGTACCGGTTCAGTCCGTCCTGCGTGCCGAACCAGAGGAATCCGAGGCCATCCTGTGCGATCGCATTGACGGTGGATTGTGAGAGGCCGTTCTCGAGGGAGATGCGGTCGAACTTCACCGTTCCGGTCTGGGCGGAGAGGGGGGCGCTGCATATGATCGCCAGCGCGGTCAGGGTGATATGAAGCCGGAGGTGATGCACGGAGGAAGGTAGGAAATTGAACGGCAAAAGGAAAAGGGAAAAAGGAGAAGGGAAGAAGGAGAATGTAAGAGGCGGAAGGGAGAGGCAGATGAGGAGAGGCAAAGGCAGAAACAGAAGCAGAAACAGAAGCAGAAGCAGAAGAAGGATGCATTGTAGGACCTGAACGGTGGGCAGGATCGACGAGCGGGACAAGCAGAGAAGATGAAGAATCGGAAGAACAGAACAGGGCGGGACGCACGTGAGGCGCCCGCCCTGTCGGAGGTCCTGCGTGAACGATCGCTATCGCACCAGCAGCATTGCCCGCACCGCCACCTTCCCATCCGCGTGGAGCCGGTAGAGGTACACACCGGAAGCCAGGCGTGACCCATCGAACGTGACGATGTGCCGGCCTGGTGTCTGCATCTCGTGTACGGGAACGGCAACTGTCCGTCCGAGCGCATCGCACACCTCGAGGAGCACCATGCCGCTGACCGGGAGATCATAGACCATGGTGGTCGACGGGTTGAACGGGTTGGGGTAGTTCTGGAGCAGCGCGAATGCACGTGGTTGAGCAGGTTCGTCCACGCTGGTCGCTGCGTCGAGGCGCACCTCGCCCATCATATGCTCGCTCCCGTTCAGATCGACCTGCCTCAGCCGATAGGAGCACACGCCCGGTGACGGGTCGTGATCGATGAACTCATAGCTCTGTGCTTCGATGGTCGTGCCGTACCCGGGAAGGAACCCGCCGGCCAGATCGGCGAACACACCGTCTGAGCCTTCTTTCCGCTGCACGTGGAATCCATAGTTGTTCACTTCGCTGAGCGTGCGCCAGCCGACATGGGTCACATCGCCGGAACGCCACGCGCGGACATCGGCCACCTGGACCGGAAGCGAACCCGGTTCTCCACCCGTGATCGCACCGAATGCCGTCTGGTCCTGAATGGTCATGGTATTCGTTGCGGTGGTCGTCTGGTCGCCCAGGAACCAATCCGTTCCGGAATACCGGCCACAGTAGATATTTGCTTCGGTCCCTTCGATATCACCGCTGAGGTATGTGAATGAACCGTCGTAGGAAAGTCCGCTGAACCCGCTGCCACTGAGCGACCAGTAGCGTGTGAGATAGCTCGACGGGCTCGTGTTGGATGGATGGGGATCCGTATGGACGTTCACTTCGACAGCTGCTGATGAGAAGCCGGATGCGGTGATACTCAGAGTGAACGGCGAATAGTCGTTCTCTGATCCGACCGGGAACAGGTAGCTTCCGCTGGAGCCGATGAGCCGTGTAAAGGAACCGCTGTTGTCCGCGGCAACCTGGGCGGATGCGGTCACCGAGGCATCCGTCCTCAGCGTGAGGTCGTACGTATCGAGATGGATGGGGCTGTTCACGGTCAGGGAGTGCTCCACGGTCACACTTTTCTCGAAGTGCAGTGCCCCACCGGTGTTCGACGAGGTGAACGAATACACATTTGAAGGAAGACCGTCACCGGTATAACTATCCCCGGATGCATATTCATACAGAAATGAAATATTCTCCGGCAGGATACGCGAGGTCGTCTGGATGTTCCCTTCAGCCGCAGAGGCGGCAATGCCATGTTCGTCGCCGATGCCCAGGGTGCTCCAGGTGGTGGTCATCTCAAACCTCGCGCCCCGGATAATGTACGTCCCGCAGTGCAGCGTCCCCGCAAGCTCCAGTGCGCCGGCATCCAGATAGCAGTCCTCTGTGAGTGTCGCCTCGGTCCCGGTAAAGATCAGGAGCACCGGACCACTTGCCATGGTGTACGCGCTTGCGACAGTGAGGTTCACCGGCGTACTGCCGTCGTTCGGGACGAGGGCGACCGGGGAGCGCGTTGCAGAGCCGGTCATGGTCATGGTGCCACCGGTGAGCGATACGTTCCCTTTCACGAGCAGATCGGTCCCTTCCGACCCCGAACTCAGGTTGAGGGTACCGCCTGTGTGGATGAGATCCCCGTCTATCGTGTAGAGATGATTGCTCCCCGTGGTGTTGGTGATGATGCTCCCGGAGCCCGTCGATGTGATCCTGAATGTTCCAAGGATCGTTGAGAAATCGGAGGGGAATGGGATCGCGCCGGTCTGGCCCGGGCAATTCCATGTGAGATCCTGAAGTTCCTGATTGCCGAGCAGGGAGAGTTCTTCCGTATTGCTCGTGTACCCGGAGATCAGGAGTGTCGATCCGGTTTCCCATGTGCATCCGGGGATGGCACCTGCCGTTGTGGCTACATCGTGCTGGTATGTCCCCCCGGTGCGGACCCATATGCTGTTATCGGATGCGGTCACCGTCCCGGAATTCCGCAGGGTCCCGTAGACGATCAGCATGCCGTCGTGCACGAGCGTTCCGGTGTTCGACAGCGTGCCACTCATCGTGCAGAGGGTTGCTCCGAGCGTGAGCGTGCTGCTGTTCGTGACCGTGGCCCCCGATTCGACCGTCAGGTCGTCCACCGTGAGGGCTGACGTCACGGAGAGCGTCGAACCACTCCGTACCGTTATCGCATGTGTGTTCGCATCGGTGGGATAGGTCGCTGCCGCCACCCACGTCGAGCCGTTGTACCGTTGCCATGACGCGGCGTTCTTCCAGGAGGCGGACACCGGTGTCACGGAGCGGTAGTCATCAAGCGATTGTCCGGCGGAAAGTGGTGTGAGGAAACAGGTCATCAACAGCCCGCGAAGCAGGGCCGACATCATCCGTGCAGAATGTGCCATCATGGTCTCCGGGTCAATGTTCAAAGCCGGCATCCGTAGGGCAAGTCACATGCCAGATGAATGGTCCGGGATCAGGCGAATTTCATGGACAGAGGGGGCGGGGAGGCAGGAGAAACGGAAGTCCCGAGTGCAGAGGTGAACATGTGGTCAATGGTGAACAGAT
Organism: Bacteroidota bacterium; assembly: GCA_030835135.1. GTDB lineage: Bacteria > Bacteroidota > Ignavibacteria > UBA10030 > UBA6906 > JAGDMK01. Next base: position 76,502 of record JAUQWO010000050.1, on the reverse strand, counting down.
ACTATAGAGGAGGTGGAACCCCGAAAAGCGACCGAGCCCTCATGTCCGTTGGTCCGAAAGATCGGGAGCATGCCTTCCACGGTCGCGCCGCACCTTCCGTGTCCTCCCCTTCCCTCTGCGCTCAGATCATCGCTTCCCGGATCCAGTCCAGCCGTTCCAGCGGGATGAATCCGTAGTTGTAGAAGTTGAAGGACGTGATCCCCAGCTCACGGGCGAGGTTCATGCGGTCCATGAATTCGGGCTTCCCGCCGCTTTCAGGGAGACCGACCTGCATACCGACCGTGATGGCATGTCCGGCCAGTGATTCCTGCATCCTGCCCAGCACCGGACGCAGTGCTGCCGCATCCCTGACGTAGCCAGGCATCAACACGCCGCCGGTGATCGCGGCGACCGCGCGGACATCCACGCCGACCATCATGCGCCAGTCAGGATCGAAGTTCACGATGGGACGGAGCTGGACACCCTTTGCCTGTGACGCGAGTTCCTCGATGAGCGTGGTGATGACGCGGCACCGCCACCCGAGGAATTCGTCGAACACCCCGGCGGGCAGGGAGCGAATCGTAGGATACCGCTCTTCCATCGTTTCCGGCTTCTGGAAATACTCCTCCAGCGTAGCCTTCGTGAACCGGTGCACCGTATCGATGTCGACCTTTGCCCTGGTCGCCGCCCTGCGGCATGCGTCACAGAAGCAGAGACCCAGCAGGAAGCGGGGTATGGATCCCAGCGCGATCCCCTCCCGCTCATGGTGCTCGCCATGCGCGTATCCCTGGAACTGCAGCGCTTCGAGTTCGATCGTGCTGACGCCCTGAGAAGCCACATCGCTGACGAGTGACCGGAGATACGTGCGGACATCGTCGTTGGAAGGGCAGAGATTATGATAGAGCGGGTCGCCGAATGCGGTACGGACGACCGTGTCGGGATACGCCCGGCCAAGGGGCGTGTTGTGGCAGCACACGACCCAGCTCCGCGTTTCCAATCCGGCCCTGTCCGCATGCGCCGTGACGCGCTTCAGGCCGTGCCCGGCGTTCACGAGCGAATTCACCCGCGGTGCGATGCGCTTGTACCGCTTCGGGTCCGGCGCGAAGTATACGGTGCCATCCTCGAGGAAGACGACCTTGCGCTTCGGATTGTGGGGTGCGAGGAATTTGCCTGCATGGTAGGCCGTGGCAAGACTCAGCGACGACAGCCGCGCGTCCTTCAGCCGCGCCATCACGGCATCGTAGCCTTCATCGACGATGTCCCACAGGTAGATCCACATCGAACCCTTGAGACGTCGATCGTCCGCAAGAAGCGAGGCAACAAGGGTGTCGGTGGCACCCGCGAGAAGGGGGAGTCCGGCGAGAGTGCGGAGGACGGAACGTCGTGTCGTCATGCTGTGCCTATTCTTCGTCGATGACCCAGGTGTCGAGCAGGTTGTCGGGCAGCCCGGCGATGAAGCGCGAGGGCTTGGAGAGGACCAAACCCGAATCGCGGTCATAGATATTGATGGGATAGGTGATGAACAGATGCTCTTTCGCGCGCGTGCAGGCGACGTACATCAGCCGTCGTTCCTCTTCCATGCTCTCCTCGCTCAGGGCCGCGCGGGTGGACGGGAAGCGTCCGTCGAGTGCGTAGATGACGAAGACGGAATTCCACTCCAGGCCCTTGGCGCTGTGGATCGTGGAGAGGATCAGTTTCTCTTCATCGGCGTCGGTCGGCGCAATGTCGGTGACGCTCTCATTCGCCGGCTCCAGCGTCAGATCGCTGAGGAAAGGCCCGAGAGCGCGGTACCGTTCGGCGATCTGGCCGAACATCTCCAGATCCTTCTTCCGCTTGTTCCAGTCGTCATATCGCTTTGCGAAGATCGGTTCGTAGTACGGCAGGAGTTGCTGGATCTTGTCCGCCGGCGCGAGGTGCTGCGGCGCGATGTCCCGGAGCGTTGCGAACAGGGAGCGGATCTTGTCCGGATAGCTCTTGAACTGCGACCAGAATGCCGGCAGCGTGGTGCCCGTCGCATCCTGTTCTGCCGACGCGCGGCGGGCCACGATGTCGTCGATCACCTTCTCCGCCGTGCGCGGACCGACGCCATCCACGAGGAGCAGGATCCGGTTCCAGGCCACGGCGTCGCGCGGGTTCTCGATGACCCTGAGATACGCCACGAGGTCCTTGATGTGCGCGGTCTCGATGAACTTGAACCCCCCGAACTTCACGAATGGGATGTCCGCCTTGTTCAGTTCGATCTCGAGGTCGAACGAGAGAAAGCTGGACCGGAAGAGAATGGCGATGTCGTTGAGAGCGATGCCCTGTTCGCGCAGATCCAGGATCTTCTGGATCACGAACCGGGACTGCAGGTTCTCGGTCTGCGCCACCACGATGCTCGGCAGTTCGCCCCCGGGCTTCTGCGTGAAGAGCTGTTTCGCGTATTTGTGGCGTGTGGTCATACCGCGGCTCCCTCCGGCGGCGGGGTCCGGGAGCCGGCGAGCGCATCGCGCACGGCGGCAATGTGATCCGGCGTGGTGCCGCAGCATCCTCCGATGATCCGCGCGCCATGGTCCAGCCAGGAGAGTGCGAGCACGCCATATTCGACGGGCGACACGGTCGTGACGAACACATCGTCGTTCTCGCCGCCCTCGCGTCCGACGTTGCCGTAGGCCATGAGACACGTGAGTCCATCGTGACGAGTACGAGCTACGCAGGTGCGGAGGTCATCCACAAGCCGCGTGAGTGACCGTGCCGGTGCGCAGTTGATGCTGAGTCCGGCGACCGGAAGGTCGGCCGTGGCGGCGATCGCATCCGCCAGCGGTTCGCCGCTGTACAGGCACCCATCGGCCCGGCAGAGGAAACTGAGGATGACCTCCTTGCCCGTGGCGAGTGCTGCCTGGCATGCGATGCGGGCCTCACGGATCATCCCGAAGGTCTCGAGCATGATGATATCCACACCGGCGGCAGCGAGACGGCCGGCATGTTCCGCATGTTCGACCCGCAGTTCGATGTCGGGTGGCACGAGGGCCGGTCGGTAGCAATCCTCCAGGGGCCCCATGGATCCGGCCACCAGGACGGGGCGGCCGGGGCGTGAGCCGCGGGCTTCCATGGCGATGGCGATCGCCTTCGCGGTGAGATCGGCGGAACGGTCGGGATAGCCGGCGCGATGGAATGTCCGTGCCGTCGTTCGCCAGGTGTTCGCCGCAATGATATCGGCGCCCGCGCCGATGTGGTCCTGATGGATCTGCAGCAGGACCTCCGGTGCATCCAGGAGGACCTTCGCGGACCACAGCGGGAGACCGGTATCGACGCCGCGGCGTTGCAGCTCGGTTCCCAGTGCGCCATCGAGGATGAGTGTGCCGCGCTGTGCGAGGAGCGCGGCGAGGGGGCGGGGGGTCATTCGCGCGCCCTCCGGAGGATCTCATTGGTCAGGTCGAGGATCGGCTGGGTGCTGCGGTAGTTCTCTTCGAGCTTGATGATCGTGCTGCCGGGATACTGTTCGGGGAACTCCAGGATGTTCTGCACGGTCGCCCCCCGGAAGGCATAGATCGCCTGCGCATCGTCGCCCACCACCATCACGTTGCCGTACTTGTGTCCGAGCAGCCAGACGATCTCCGCCTGCACACGGTTCGTATCCTGATACTCATCCACCATGACATACTTGTACCGTTCGGCGAGGGCATCGCGCACCCGCTCGTGGTCACGGAGCAGGGTGCGCAGGTGGACGAGCAGGTCGTCATAATCCATGAGATCGTGGCCGGCCTTGTACGCCGTGTAGGCCTTCATCAGCGCTTCGATCTCGGGCAGGAGTTCCGTGAAATGCGGATAGTCCTCCGTGAGCACATCGCGCAGCGGCACGCCGGTGTTCACGACGCGCGAGAAGATATCGAAGAGGGTCTGCTTCCGGGGGAAGCGCCGTTCTCGCGTATCGAGTTTCAGACGCGTGCGGAGGAGGTTCACCACGTCCTCGGCATCGGATTGGTCCAGGATGCTGAAGGACGACTGGAAGCCGAGGAGCGGGGCGTACTGCCGCAGGACCATGTTCGCGAAGGAATGGAATGTGCCGCCGGCGACGCGTTCGCAGCGCGCATCGAGGAGCATCGTGGCGCGGCGGAGCATCTCCTGGGCGGCGCGACGGGTGAAAGTGAGGAGGAGGATGCTCTCCGGTTTCACGCCCAGCTCGACGAGATACGCCACGCGAAAGGTGATCGTGCGTGTCTTGCCGGTGCCGGCACCTGCAACGATCAGGTGCGGACCGTTCACGGACGTCGCGGCGGCATACTGCGCCGGATTCAGCTCCTTCTTGTAGTCGATCAGGAACTTCCGGTCCGTGGAGGGCGGTGCAACGTCGGTCGGGTTCTTCCGGAGGAGGTACGTCTTCACTGCGGCTTCTCCGGCGCGGCGAAGAGCACCTCGGCCCCGTTCCGTTCCACCAATTCCCGGATCCGGTCTTCGGCTCCCGATCGGACATCGTTGAGGATCCCTGACGACTCCGCCTTGCTGCGTGCGAGTGCCTGCAGCGTGGTCACGGCCTGAGAGCGGTCTTCCGCGGTGATGCGATTCCACCACCCGCTTTCATCTGTGACGACCGTGAAGGAATCCATTTGCACGGAGAGGAGGCGTGGCTCGGGGAGCCGTGCGGTGACACGCAACGGGTCGTGCGTGATCGTGATGGCGAACGGTTCCTTCAGGTTGTATCCCGCCTTGGCGGTGAACGTGCCGCGGACGTGGATGGTCTTCGTGCTGCCGAGCCAGGAGTGGGACCACTGGTGGTCGATCAGCATCGGGCGTGCGATGGTGGCGATCTCGAGGATCGGCGATGCCTGTTCGATGATGACGGTCTGGTTGACGGTCACCCGTGGGGTGACCTGGAAGATCGCGCGGATGCCGTCGGCGGTGACGCGTGCGAGTTCCGCCGGGGCCTGGACAAAGAGGCGGTAGGCGACGAAGCTGCCGCCGATCAGGAGGATCGCCGCGAGGATGCCGGCGATCGCGACCGCACGTGCACTGCGGGGCATGTCATCCGCCGGGGTCATCGCGCACCCCCGAGCGAACGGAGGCCGGCGATGGTCAGGAGGATCGCGCCGACGGCGGTCCCCATGATCGGTGTAGGGATGGCGGCAAGGGTGCCGAGGACGAAGGCGACGCCGAGTGACTGCATCGTTGTGTTCTTCGCGAGAAAGCGCTGGATCAGGAATGTGGGTACGCCGACCGCAAGGAAACAGAGGGGGATAGTGAGGATCCATGCGAATGCGGCCATGTCCGGTACGGACCAGAGCGCATCCACCGCGATCAGCAGAAATGCTGACACGGGATGCACCAGCTGGCGTGCGGGAGCGGGGGCAGAACCCGCCCGGTCAGAGTTTTTCGAAGGGATACTGGGCAAGGATGTCAAGAATGGCCTCGATGGTCTTCGGTGAGTTGCCTTCGACCCGGTTGTTGACGTACGCGTACAGCTTTTTGTCCTCTTTCATACAACGCACAACGGTGTCCGCAAGTGCCTGCCGGATCGCAGGGAGCGGCTCCTGGACCCGGTCGTACGGCTGGAAGGTGTCCACCGCATCCTGGTAGGTGCGTCCCGGTTTCAACAGGGCGCGCACGGCCGAGAACGGTGCGGGGAGACTTTCCGGGCGTGCGAGCTGTTCTTCCAGCGGGGGCATCCGGCTCCAGCTGTTCAGCACGTGCGCCACGCCGTGGGCCTGCAACAGGTTGAGGTAATCCGGCGTCAGGAAATCCGCATTCCGTATCTCCACGGCGAAGCGGTACGACGATGGCAGCCGCGCGAGGAACGGATCGAGCAGCGACAGGAACACCGGCAGCGTGATGCCCATCGACGGATAGAATGTCGAGAACTCGAAGATGATCACGCCGACCTTGCCCTTGAGTTCTTCGAGAGGGCGGAGGAAGGCGTCTTCGAAGAGCGTGAAATTCAGGAAGTCGGGGTTGACGGTACCGGCGTTCGACCCGTGACGTGGCAGATCGGGGTAGCGTTTGATCGTGATGCGGTCCGTGACCTTGAACGAGACCGTGAACTCGTCCGGTGTGCTCTCGTGGAACGCGCGCATCTGCAGCGGCTTCGGGAAATCGTAGAGCGCGAAATCAGCGCACACCGTGGGGAAGATCGTGGCGTATTCCGCGAGGCATTCCTGCTCGAAGTCGCGTTTGGAGGGGTAGCTCCGCGTGTACACCATTCCTTTCCATCCCGGATATTTCCAGGAGGAGGTGCCGAAGAAGATGCCGCGGGCCGCCCAGTGCCGCAGGCGGCCTGCGTTCGCCGCGGCGTATGCACCCGTCCCGGCGGGAGGAGCGGTCGCCGCTTCGAACAGCGGGAGAGTCTCTCCGGTCTTCAGCTTGCGTGCCTTTCCCACGATCCCTCCTGCTGCTCTCAGACCAGACGGATGCCGACGATGATCGTTGCGGCGGACCAGACGATCCAGAGTGTGAACACGATCACCGCCACTTTGGGGAGGTCGCGCTGGAAGAGCCGTGAGAGTCCAATGCTCATGAGCGTCAGGTCCCAGACCCGGAACGGATTGGCGAGCGTGAGTGCCAGGAATGTGCCGCTCTCCGGATCGAGTGCCGGCGCGGCGAGTGCGAGACTCGGCGATGCCGCAACGGACCCGGTCGCGTTCATGAGCACCGCGGTGACGACCGCCTCGATCGTATTGACAAAGAATGTGATCCCGACCAGTTCCACCACCTTGGCGTACGGTGTCTCGCTGCCCATGCTCACCCGGCCGAGGAGCCAGTAGATCAGGGAGAGCCCGAACAGAAGGAGCGGTGCGGCGATGGACATCAGGATCGCCAGGAACACCTCGAACGGCGTGCTGCCCGGGGTGGCGAAGGTCCGTGCCTGATCGGCCTCTTCCTGCGACATCTGACTGGTGGTGACTGCGGCGTTGATCTCTTCGGTGATCTTCGCCTGCATCTGTCCGGTCAGCGCGGGGTTGGTCAGCATGGCCTGCCGGAGGATCAGCGTCACCACGACGAAGACCGTGACGGGGATGCGCCAGTCGATCTCGATGTACGGCGAATCGCAGACATCCGCACAGAATCGTGCGGGTGCGATGAAGAATGCGATCACTCTCTCGCGGGTGGACATTTGATCCTGTGGTATCGTGCGCCGGTATGCGATCGTGTGCCGTAGGTGCAACGGACCCCCGTTGCAAGATAGGAAAAGCGGGTTCCAGAAGCAATCTGCGATACGACATTTTTGTTACTTTGCTCTTGACAGCATGACAAATATGTCGTATCGTTCTGCGGGCGGCCGGTGGGACGGCCCCGGAGAGAGGAGTCGGACAGGACCGTGAGCATGCATCTGAGCATCGTCGAGCAATTCCGTGCGGCACCGCCGGGCACGCTGTATGGCGTGCATGGCGACAGCAGTGTTTTCCGGCTTGCGCTGATCGCGGCCGGGTACACGCTCGTGCAGGGCGTTCCCGTGACGCTGGTGGATGGCAGCAACCGGTTCGATCTGTACGGGCTGGCGGAGTTTGCGCGGCGGACGGCGGGAGGGCGGTGCACGCCGGACGAGTTGCTCCGCAATATTTTCGTCTCCCGTGCGTTCACCTGCTATCAGATGGAGGCCGTGATCGCCGAACGGTTGCGGGCGTTCGTCCGCGACCGCAAGTCGCCCGTGGTGCTCATCTTCGGATTGCTGGATACGTTCTATGACGAGCAGGCGCCGTTGCGCGATGTGCGTCTCGGCGTGCAGCGGATGATGCAGGCGTTGCAGGGGCTGAAGCGGGATGGTGTTTCGGTGCTGGTGGCGTCCACCGATGTCGGACCCGTGCCTCCTGCCCGCCGCGGCCTTCTGCCGGGGGTGATGGGAGGGATGGACAAAGTGTTCGATATGAAACGGATCGGGCACAGGGAACATGGCACAGGGCCGAGCGGCATGATGGCAGGGCACCGGGAAAAGGGGAAGAGGCACAGCAGCATGAAGGAGGGGCAGGGGGAGAACGATAGCGGGCACCACAGCCGGGGCATGGCAGATGGTGTGCAGGGTGAGCTGCAGAGTCTGGTCGCATAGCACTATACTTTGAGGATACCGTGGGCCGCACAGTACCGACATTCACGATGGTCCTGCAGCAGGAAATGGACAGCTGGTCCAAGTTCCGCCGCGGGTTGCGCAAAGAGGATCAGGACGCGCTGGACGATCTGTTCCGCGTCGCGCGTCTGCAGCTGGCCGGCAGCGCCTATGCTGCCCGCCCCATTCCGTTCGAAAGCATCGTGATGGCCATGCTGGTGGCGCAACAGAGGAGAATCGCGGACCTGGAACGACGATGCACAGGGCACAAGGAAAAGGGGACCGGAAACGACAACGGGAATGGGAACGGGAGCGGGAATGGGCAAAGCATCCGGGGCGTGGGAGATGACATGCAGGATGCGTCGCAGAGTCTGAGTATATGATCGGTTTCTTTTTCCCCATTGTCCTTGTCCCTTCATTCATATGTTCACTGCCTGGCTCTTCGACCTCTATCCGTCCGCCGACGGCATCACGCTCTGGTTCGTGGATGCCGAGGGGCGCAAGCACCGGGGCTACGCACGGTTCACCCCCTCGCTGTATCTGCATCTCGATGTCCGGCACGCTGACCGCATCGCCCGGCTCCTGCGTACCTTTCCGGTCACGGTCCGGTCGGCGACGAAACGCGAGATCTACAGCAACACCGACTGGCCTGTGCTCCAGGTGACCGTCGGCAGTACCGCCCACTTCAAGAACGTGGTCCGGCTCCTGGAACAGCACCTTCCGCATTACGTCTTCTTCAATTCCGATATCCCCATCGCCCAGCTGTTCCTGTATGACACCGGGCTCTTCCCGCTGGCCTTTGGCACGTACGAACTGGCTCCCGATGGGTGTCTGCTCGCGTGGCAGTTGCAGGACGCCAATGATGCGATGGAATATACGTTCCCGCCGCTGACGATCCTCACGCTCAAGAACCGTCCGGACGTCGTTTCGCCGAAGTTCCGGAAGAACCTGCAGCTCGAGATCACGTACGACGGCTCCACGTATGGCCTGGAAAGCAGCGACCCGCACGATGTGCTGTCGTCGCTGGAGCGGCACCTGCAGCGGTGCGACCCGGATGTGATCCTGACGGAGTACGGCGATGCCGTGTTGCTCCCCATGCTCACGCGCCTCGCCGCGGAGCATCAGGTGCCGTTGTCGCTCAACCGCGATGCCGGGAGCGGGTACATCACGTCGCATGCCTCCAGCTACTTCGCCTACGGGAAGATCGTGCACAAGGACGGGGCCTTCGAACTCGCCGGGCGCTGGCACCTGGACATCGAGAACTCGTTCATGATGGGGGAGGCGAGTCTGGATGGCGTGACGGAGATCGCGCGGCTCACACAGCTTCCCGTACAGCACCAGTCGCGTGCCACCATCGGCACCGCACTCTCCAGCATGCAGCTCTCCTGGGCGTACCGGCATGGGTATCTCATTCCGGCGCACAAGCGCGAGCCGGAGGATTTCAAATCGGCGGACATCCTGCTGCTCGCCGACCGCGGCGGATTGATCTTCCAGCCCGAGATGGGGTATCACGAAGAGGTCGCGGAGATGGACTTTGTCTCGATGTACCCCACGATCATGGTCACGCACAACGTATCGCCCGAGACCGTCAACTGCCGCTGTTGCAGGAACACCGCGGTGCCGGAACTGGGGTACACCATCTGCGAGAAGCGGGAGGGGATCGTGGCGGCGACCCTGCGCACCGTGGTGCGCAGGCGGGGGATCTATAAGAAAGAGAAGAAGCGTCTCAAGGCGTTGAAGGACCCGCGGTGGACGCTCTACGATCACCGGCAGACAGCGCTCAAGTGGATGCTGGTCACCTGTTTCGGCTATCTCGGCTATAAGAACGCGCGGTTCGGGCGTATCGAGGCGCATGAATCCGTGAACGCCTTTTCGCGCGATGCGATCCTGCAGGCCAAGGAGATCGCCGAGGGGCATGGGTTCCATTTCATCCACGCCATCGTGGATTGCATGTGGTTGAAGCGCTCCGGGGCGACGGAGGCGGACTACGAGGCGCTCGCCCGCGAGGTGAGCGAGAAGGTGGGCATCGATATCTCGCTGGAGGGGATCTACAACTGGATCCTGTATCCGCCCTCCAAGATGGACCCGCGCATCCCGACAGCGAACCGGTATGTCGGATGGTACACGAACAACGAGATCAAGATCCGCGGGATCGAGATCCGCCGGCGCGACACGCCGGTGTTCATCAAGCGGGTGCAGGGCGAGTTGCTGAAGATCCTCGGCGAAGGCAAGACCGTGGCGGACCTGCGCGGGTTGTTGCCGGCGGTGCTGGCGAAGGCAAAGGAGTCGCTGGACCTCTTGCGCTCGGGCAAGGCGGACCCGCTCGATCTTGTCGTCCGCCGGCATCTGTCGCAGGAGGCGGACGAGTATACGAACAGGAGCGCGAACGCCATCGTGGCGCAGGCCCTTGCCGAGGCCGGCGTGCATCTTGCGCCGGGCGAGTCGGTGGAGTACATCATCATCGATGCCACGGGGAAGCGGCATCCGGAGAAGGCAAAGGCGGTGGCGTTGTACTCACTCGATGACGGGTACGACATCGTGAAGTACACGGAGATGACGTTGAAGGCCGTGGAGACGTTGCTCTTTCCGTTCGGCTACGATGCGGAGACGCTCAAGAACATGTGGTATCCTGTGCCGCCGAGGATCCATCGGCCGGTTGCACGGCGCCATGTGAGAGAACAGGGGGAGCTGTTTAATTCATCCCGCGAAGCGGGATGAATTCAGAATTGGCTTCATCGTTCACGTCAGCGCGGCAAGGCATAAAGGCTGTCCCATACAGCCAGTGCGGGCTTTGGGGCAAGGTGCACATCGACGAGGCCATTGAAGGCGAAGTAGGGAAGAATGGAGCCTTGAGGAAGATCGAGCGATGGGATGTCGAGGTCGGTGAACATGAGTTGAAAGACCGCGGTGGCATGCGCGTTGTCCAGCAGCGTCGCCTGCCGGACAAGATACCGGCGCTGGAGCTCGGGTGACGAGGTCACAGCGCCGACGGTCGCGGAGTTCCAGCCCCCCTCCGTCACTGCCGCCGTCAGTGTCGTCCCGGCAAGGAGGCGGCTGTAGTAGTCCGCCGGGAGTTGTTCCGGTGCGGTGAAGCCGGCGAGGTACGGATAGGACGAGAGGCCGAGTTCCTCGATGAAGGGGAAGTCGGCGAGGTCCGGTGCGATGCCGGCGTAGGGACCCCTGGCGTTGCCCCATGCGTGATCCACCTGAACGCTCACACTGAGCTTTGCGGTGGTTCCCCGCGCCCGCAGGTCCGCCGCGGCGTCATTGGCCACCTGCTTGACGGCAGCGTAGAGTGAAGCGGAGGAAGCTGTCCGGATGAGGTTCGTTTCGAGTGCAAGTCCGCAATGCGCGGGTTTGAGGATGCTGTCGGCGACCACCGCGAAGCGGCGGAAGATCGCCTGGATCGAAGGCTCGGTGATGCTGCGGTGAGCGGCGACGAGCGCATCGGCTTCGCCAGTACGATCCAACCCATTCGCGGGGTCCAGATACAACCAGAGCGAAAGACCTTTGGAGCGGTAGTAGTTCGCCAGCGGCAGCAGGTCGCGCGCCACGAGGGTCTCGGGTGTGATGCCGGCGAGGAGAGAATCCCACGGCGGACTCTGGGCGATCATGCCGGCTTCCGCGCGCTTCGACCACATGTCGATCGCGGCGATGGCGACGGTGACATCGATGCGCGGGGGTGTGCCCGAGAATCCCATCGCGTAGGAGCGCCTGGACGTGGCAGGGCCGGGGTCGGTGGAGGAACTCTTGCACCCCGGAGAACACAGTGTGATGGTCAAGGTCATCGCCGCGATGGTGAGGAGCCCGGGCAACGATGACCGCGGCACGATCGGTGCAATGGATCCATGGCGGTCACGCACCAGATCCCTGCCTGCCCTTCGCTTTGACCGGCGCTCCGTTACGTCCACTGTGCGTGCGATGACCTCTCCCCTGCGAGTGAGTCTCCGTTTCCCCATGACGGATCGAGGAGTAATATACAATTCCTGCCCGAACCCGCAATACCACAACGTCCCCTGCGATACTATCGGAGAAGGATCATCTTCTTCGTCGCCGTATAGTCCGTCGCGCCATCCCGGGCTGGCCGGCCGGTGGTCGGCTCCACCAAGCGGGCCTGAATGCGGTAGAAGTAGACGCCGCCCGGGAGTCCCGCCGCATCGAACCTCACCTGGTATGATCCCGGGGTCTTCCGTTCATTCACAAGCACGGCAACGTCACGCCCGAGCATGTCGTAGACCATGAGCGTGACATCGCTGAGCGCGGTTATCTGGTATCCGATATCTGTCATCGGGTTGAAGGGGTTCGGATAATTCTGCAGCACGATGAATTCATGCGGGGCGCCGGTCCCATCGCGGACGTCCGTGACGCCGGAGACGAGCACCGGATCGGAGTAGTGGGAGGTCCCATTCAGATCGCGCTGATCCAGCCGGTATTCCTGCGCGCCCGTTCCGGCAAGGGAGTCGGTGTAGGCATAGTGATGCACGCTCGCCGTCGTTCCGAAGCCCGGCTGGAACGACCCCGGGATCTCCGTCCACGCGGCGGAGGCGTTGTCCCGCCTTTGCACGTAGAATCCGTAGTTCTGGCTCTCGCTCAGCGTTGTCCACGTCAGCGTGACCGATGAACGCGATACGCGTGTCGCGGTGAATGCCGAGAGTTGGACCGGCAGGGTGACATCCGGACCGACGGTGATAATGCCGAACGACGTCGCTTTGGATTGCGAGGACGCGGCAGTGAGCGGCCCGCCGAACGGTGCGGGCCCGGTTGCGCCGGTGAACTGGGTGAACACATGCGAGACGGGATCGTACAGGTAGAACCCAGCGTTCACGACAGCATTCTTGACGGGCCACGAGAGCGAGCCCTGCGACTCACGGTCCCATTGGAACGTGAGATCGGCATGGTTGCCTCCGGGAGTCTCTTCCATGATGTCCCAGAAGCGCCACACCCAGAATGTCGTATCGATCGAAGCGAACCCGGGTGAGCCGGATTTAAGAACGGATGCGCGGACGGCGAAGATCTCGTCGGGCTCGCCGGCGACGGACCGCAGGGCGATGGTCACCGGGTTGTAGGTCGTTGCATCGGGACTCACGGGGAATGTGAATGGTACAGCACTCACGCCACCCTGAACCCTCCGGTGCACGTAACCGACCGAGTTGGTGATGATGCATTGACCTGCACCTGCGCCGACGACTCCCGAGTTCGTTCCCAGGTGAACGTTGCCGTTCAGCAGCCAGATGCTTCCCTGGGTGAAGGTCAGGGTTCCGATGACCGTGTCAATGGCACCGACTGCCAGTTGGATCCCGGCGCTGTTGTCGATCGTCAGGTTGGTCACTCTCCGCGAGCCTGTCACCATCTGTTGGGTGGTGCCATTCATGACGATCGTCGCCCCCACCCCTTTGAAAACGCCGGAGTTCGACCAGTCCCCGCCCACCGTCAGTGTCTGTGCGTTGGCATCGAAGGTCGCCTGGTTACTGGTCGAGAAATCGCCATCCATCGTGATATTGTTCGAGCACGTAACGACAGTCGCTCCACGGATGGTCACGTGATGGAATGCCGCGCCGCCGGAGATCGCGATCGACGGGCCATCGAACACTACCTCCCCGGTCTGTCCGTTGAACGTGCCGACACACGACCAGTTCCCGCCCACTTCCATGGATGACGACCCGGCCCGTACCGTTGCCGCCGCCCCGACGGTGACATCCCCGTTCACGAGCAGCGAGCCGCTCAGTGTCTTGATCCCCGGGCCGGTGAATGAAAGATGGCGGAACGATGACGTGCCGGAGATCGCCTGTGGCGTGCTTCCGTTGAAGATGACCGTGCTCATCTTCGGGGTGTACGTGCCGTCATTGGTCCAGTCGCCCTTGAACCGGTGGGTGAACGCCCCGCCATCGAACGTCGCCCCACTGAGGATCTCCATGGTACCGTCCACCGTGATGTCTCCGGAAACGGTCTTGGTGCCGCCGGACATGCGGATATTGAAGTACGTTCCGGGGTCCAGGTTCTGGCCGGACCCGGTCAGGTGCAGGGTCCCACCGGTGATGTCCGCCGTCCCGTCGGAAGAGATGTTGAAATTGCCACCCACGAACAGATTGCCGGCAGACATCACCAGTGTGCCGGTGTTCGCCGGATCGTTGCCGATCGTGAAGAAATCGGTGACGGACAGGAGAGCACCTGCGGACGCTATCGTGATCTTCCCGTTGTATATGAACACATCCAGGCACACGGCACCGAATATATCCACCGTGACGTTCGAACCGAGGTCGATCCATGCATCATCCCCCAGGCCGGGGACGACCCCCGTGTCCCAGACCGTCGGATCGCTCCAATTCCCGGACTTTGTGGCGGTGCAGCGGATGCCGGCTGTTGCGGTTGATGCCATGATGCCCGCGATGGCGACAAGGATAACAGTCCTCATGATCTTCTTCATACCACCCTTCCTTTCCCTTCAGTGCCATTCTTCAGTTATCGTGTGAGGAGCATGCGTTCGGTCTCTGTATGGGTGCCCGTTCCATCTCCGGAGTGGCGCCCGGAGCCGCCGTCCGAAGGCCGGACCTCGAGCCGGTAGAAGTACACACTGCTCGCCAGTCCGCCGGTTGCCACCATCCTGTGGTCGTCAATGGTACCGACCGCGTAGAGGGAGTGTCCCAGTGGACGTGGGTGCTGCCATTGCCAGAGTGTCTGTCCATGGGCGGCAATGGATGCGAAGGCGGTGATCACCGCCATGGTGAACTCACGGATCATAGGTACCTCGTATCTGTAAAAGAACGGATCATCGCGGAGGAGTGGGAGTATACAAAGAGGGGTGAGAGGACGCACTACCGGATCGGGTAGTTTTATCGAAGCATGGGGGAAGGGGGCAAAATGAGGAGGGAAGAAGGAGAAGAAAGAAGGAAAAAGGAAGAAAGGAAAATGAAGAGAGAAGAAAGAAGTAAGAAGTAAGAAGAAAGAGGGAAGAAGAAAGAAGTAAGAAGTAAGAAGGAGAATGGACGGTGGTGCAACGAGGATCGGGGATGGCGAATGGAAAGGACACAAAGGATAAGGCGGAGTGCGTCAGCGGGGAGGCGGCACGAGACGGTCCTTGAGACTTTTTGCCACTGCTTCAGCCCGCGATGAGACCTGCAGCTTTTCGTAGATGTGGCGCAGATGGTAGCGCACACCATCCACCGAGATGAAGAGCTCGTTGGCGATGTCCCGATACGACCGACCCTGGACGAGCCGGGTCAGGATCTCCTGTTCGCGTTCCGAGAGGACCACGGACCCCGGGCCGTGCGGGTGTGTCGGGCCGGTGTGCAGGGACCGGATCACTTTGCGCGCAATGGATGGGCTCATAGGCGATCCGCCGGCGGCCACGTCATAGATCGCGCGGAGCATCTCTTCCGGAGGGGTCTTTTTGAGGATATATCCCACCGCTCCCGCGCACAGCGCGTTGAAGATGTTGGCGTCGTCCTCAAACACCGTGCACATGATCACCAGCAGGCCGGGGGCGCGTTTCCGCATGTCGGCAAGACCCTCGATGCCGGAGCGCCCGGGAAGACCGATGTCAAGCAGCAGCACATCGGTCCGCTCGAGCGTGTCGGATGCCAGGATCTCTTCGCAGCTCCTGTGGCAGCCGCTCAGGCGCAGTCCCTCGTCCGCCTCCACCATGGCGCCCCACGCCTCACGCACGTACGGATTGTCTTCGACGATCGCAACGTTGATCGGATCCATGTCTGCATTGTCTTCCCTGAAAGGTGCTTCGTTGGAGTGCGCATGATACGGATGAGGTGTGATCATCACACTACATAAACCGGTAGTTCAGTGGTGATCAGAGGACGGTCCGGAACTCCCATCGAGTCCCCTGGCCGGGGACACTCACCACGTGCAGATCGCCTTTCAACGCAGTTGCCCGGGCGCGGATGTTCCGCAATCCGCTCTCACGGCCGGGCTGCGTGCTGTCGAAACCGGTTCCGTTGTCCGCCACGGTCAACGCGAGCTCTCCTTCGGGACCGACGGTTATCCTGACCTGCAGCGTCGTGCAGGCGGAGTGGCGGACGGCATTGGTGATCATCTCCTTGTACATCAGCCAGAGGTCCCGGCGCTTCTCCGGGTCCACGTTCCGCGCAGGCACACTGTCCGTGACCAAGATGTCGTGCGCGATCCCCCGGCTTTCACACAGATCGGCCGCGAAGCGACGGCACTTGGTGAGGATGCTCTCCAGGGAGTCGCCGTCCGGGTGGATCGACCAGATGATGTCGTGAAGAAGTTCCAGGACTTCGGTGGAGCTGCGGCGGATCTGGGTCAGGAAGTGGGAGGAGCGATCGGACAGGGCGTTGCCACCGTCCGTCTCCACGGCGCTGCTGAAATACACGATGCCGCTGAGGATCGCGCTGACATCGTCGTGGAGGTCCCGCGCGATCCGCTCGCGGGTCCGGTGCACAGCCAGGAGCCGGTTGATGCGATAGCGATAGAGCACGACGCCGATGACTCCGGCGGCGATCACAACGAGCGCACGGAACCACCAGGTCTCCCAGACTGCGGGAAGGATGACGATGGCGAGCGACGCCCCTTCCATGTTCCATACGCCGTCGTTGTTCGCAGCCTGGACCCGGAAGATGTATTCGCCCGGTCCGACGTTGGTGTAGGTCGCGCGATGCGAGCGTCCTGCATGGACCCAGTCGCGGTCGAACCCCTCCAGCTTGTAGGAATACTGGTTCTCACCGGGTGACGTGTAGTCCAGGGCGGCGAATTCGACAGAGAAAAAATTCTCGTCGCGCCGGAGGATCAGAGGTGCCGATGGAGGGGGTATGGGGGCGACGTGGCGTTCCGTATCGAACACGCGGAAGCCGGTGAGGGCGACGGGCGGAGGAACCGTGTTGAATGCGATGCTGTCGGGATGGAACCAGTTGAATCCATTGATCCCACCGAACCCCATCCAGCCATCCGGTGTCACGCAACATGTGCCCGCCGTGAACTCGGTGCTCTGGATCCCATCAGCCATCCCGAAGAGGCGGGCCTTGTGTGTGGATGGCGTGAACCGGACGATGCCTTTGCCTGTGCTCAGCCAGAGATCGCGGTGGGCGTCTTCGAGAATGCCATACACCATATTCTCCGGGAAGCCCCGCGATTCGTTGTAGCGTGTCACCATTCCCCGGCGAGGGTCGAGACGCTGCAGCCCGCCACCTGCTGTGGCTGCCCACAGACATCCGTCCGATGCGGCGAGCAGCGCGAGTGCCGGGTCATCGGAGAGAACGGAGTCGGCCGCGCCGGACGGAAAATGCGCAACGGCGTCCGTCGCCGGATCGAGCCGGGCAAGTCCATAGGTCCGGAGTCCGAACCAGATCATCCCGTCGCGGTCCTCGGTGATGCACCAGACATGATTGCTCCGCAACCGCCCCCGGTCCGACATCCCGTACCGCGAGAATGTACCGGTCCGGTCATCAAACCGTAAAACGCCAAACCCGTGCGTTGCGATCCACAGCGTTCCGCGAGAATCCTCGAACATCGCACGCACGACGTTGATGCCTGTCAGTCCTGTCGTGTCGCGCGTGTCGTGAAGGAAATGTTGCGGCTCCTTCCGTCCGGGGAACATCCGGACCATCCCTCCAAAGGTGTAGGCGGCCCACACCTCGCCGTTCCCGCGGCAGACCAGGGCTGTGAGCAGGTTGTCCTTCTCCTCGACACCGCCTGTTGTGTAATGCACACACCGGTCGTTGCCCCGCGGGAATCGGTCGATGCCGCCACCCTGACTACCCACCCAGAGGTCACCGGCCGGGTCGACCGCCATGGCCCTGACAAGATCAGCCGAGAGTGTTCCCCTGGCATAGGGGATATGGTGGCGGTGCTGGAATTTTCGACGAAGCGGGTCGACATACGACACTCCACCACCGGCGGTGCCGAACCAGATGCGGCCGGACCGGTCTTCGGTGATGCAACTGATCTCGTTCGCTCCCGGTCCCTCCCCGCTGTTCGGATCGTGCCGAAAGTTCTCGATGACCGGAAGGTCCGGTCTTCCGGAGATCGTGAATACACCTTCATCAAGGGTGCCGAGCCAGACGGTCCCGGACCGGTCGGTGAACAGCGAGCGCTCCTGTGCATCTGCAAGGAACCTGTCGATGTGCCCTCGCGGGTCGATGCGACGAACACCGCCCGTCCGGCTCCCGGCCCACACGCCACCGGAGGGATCGGCCGTCAGAGCGTGGACGATGCCGACACTCAGGCTGGCGGGATCGCCGGCGGCATGGGGAAGAGCGATGAACTTCCGTGCGGCGCGCTTTGTGGGTGGCAACTTCTTCACGCCGTTCTCGGTGCCGACCCACAACGTGCCGTCGGGGGTTTCAAGCAGGGCCCGGACGACGGACAGTCGCGACGCTGGAGAGGTTGACGAGTCGGAGACCGGCAGCAGCGAGAACGTACTCCCGGAGAGGTCGACGGTGAACAGACCATCGGTGGTGCCGACCCAGAGAGTGCCGGTATGATCTTCCATGAGGACGGGGATCGTCAGTGCGGCTCCGGGCGACCCCTTTGGCGCATGGGTGAAATGTCCGGTGGCAGGATCGAACACATTCAGTCCGCGGTTCTGTGTGCCGATCCAGAGCCGTCCGTCGCTCGCCGCGCAGAGCGAGAGGATGAAGTCGCCGGAGATGGATGAGGGATCATCCGTCCGGTGTTTGAACACGGTGCAGCGGTATCCGTCATACCGGTTGAGTCCGGAGCGTGTGCCGATCCAGATGAATCCGTATCGGTCCTGGGTGATCGATGCGACTTGCGAGTGGGAGAGTCCGTCGGCGACGGAGAGGTGGCGAAATTCGGGGTGAAGGGTTTGACCGTGCGTTGCGGGGCAGAGCGCGGTGGAAGCAAGGAGGAAGACGAAAGGAACGCGGGCGAGCAGGCGGGCAGGCATGAAGCAACGCCGATCGTCTCCCTTCCACCTCTTCATCTCCAGCCCTCCCTGGATCGTGGGCAGCATGGGGGTGCGTGCCCGTGATCATGTGTGGTCGTGTTCGCTCAATGAACGGAGCGGACGCCCGGTGCCGGTCGGCCCGGGAGCGTCCGGGTACAGTGTGATCGCTGGATCGCTACGCGGTCAGCGCGCCAACAATTCAGACGGCAGATAGGGGAGCGACAGCAGATCCGCGAAGACCTCCCAGCGCCGACGTGGGTTGTCCATGGTGCCCCCGTGCGATTCGATGTAGCCGCGCACGAGATCCTGGCCGAGATTATAATTGATGACGTAGCTGCGGTATGCATCGAAGAACTTCGTGCGCTGCCAGGCCCGGTCCGGCGACATCATCGCATACATTGCGAGCCAGTGTGCCGCGGCTTCGCGCGTCATGGTGCCATTGATGTAGCCTCGTGCGGCCTCGTTGCCCGCGTACGCCAGCCGCTGGACAAGTCCGTGGACGAACGCGTACACCTCTGCTTTTGCGGGATCGAGGCCGGCGAGTGGGAACAGTATTGTCTGTTCGAAGGTCAGCCGTTCCTTTCCGGGGAATGCCATCTCGATGCCGAAGTTCGCCGTTCCCTCGGCAATGAGCGACTGCGGGCTGTACAGAGGATAGACCGAGAACTCCCACCACCCGCGTTTGCGCACCAGCTCCTGTTCGAGCAGGCTGTTGTAGACGTGATGGCCGGGATACCCTTCATGACAGGCGAGGTCGATGGCGCGGTCGATCGTGATGGGAAAATCGACGTTCATCTGGATCACGCTGGTATTCGTGCCCCGGTACCAGTTGTAGCCGCTCCAGGACTTGTCGGTGACATACTCGACGGTGAAGCTCTCGTTCTCCGGCAGGCGGAGATGCCGGGCCGATCGCGTGCGCCCCTCATTGATGGCTGCATGGAACACCGCATCCAGACGATCGCGCGGGATGATGAAGTCGGCGAGAAATGTATGGTACCGCTCCTGGACGCTTCCCGTGCCCGGCATTGCCCGGTCTATATCACGGAGCAATGCTTCGAAGTGGTCAGGTTCATGCGTGGGGGCGACGGCATCATACAATGCCAGTGATTCCTCATCGAACGACGGTACCCATCCTTCGAGCATCCGGCAGCGTGCGATCAGCGATGCGGTCTGGCGGAGAAGGAACGTGTGCCGTCGGACGGCGGCGGTGTCTGACGGCGGGGGAATGATGGCCTGCAATCCGGCGAGAAGGGCTTCGCCTTCGGAGCGGATGGCGGAAACGGGGAGCGCGGCGGTATCGACCGCCGCCTTCCATTCCGTAGGACCGTAGTACGCATCGACGTAGTCGGCGTCGTGCCGGCCGAGCGCCAGGACCGTGCGGACGTAGCGTTCGGCCGCGGCATCGAGTTGGTGCGGGAGAGCATGCTGTGTCATTCGGGTCGCCTCATGATCATGAAATATCATGAGGGGTGGACACAAATGCAACGGCGAATTGCATCAGCATGTCGTTCGGAGAGTCGGGGAATGCATCACGGTCAGCGCGTTGCAGGGGCGGTCCCGCGTGCGGGAACGCCCCAGCAAGGCCCGGGTGGTGGTGGGGAGATCACGTGACCGTGGTGTGCTACCGCACATCGTACCGGTGAAACCCGATCACGGCAAGCGCCAGGGAGGCGAGGGCGAAGACTGCAAGCAGCAGGCCGTCCCATCCGGCGTCCGCGAGGAGTTGGCCGACAGGTGTCGGGTTCCATTGGTACCGCGGCAGGTCGCTGATGTCGAGTGTCCCCCGCTCCCGGGGCGAGCTGAATGAGAACCCCTTCTCCGAGTCGACGGTGATCTTGAACCCACCTGTGCCGCCAGATTCCTGCTGCTTCTTTTCCACATGTGCGGTGAATTGCGAACGGTACTCTTCCATGGAGGTCTCAGTAGCGTTCTTGAGGGTCACTGACGTTCGTGCGATCTGCATGGAGGCGAGTTGATAGATCGCAGCAGGAGAGGTCCGTGCGAGGGTGAACGCGAGGCGTTCCTGAGCGGAGCGCTTGTTCCGTAGGTCCTCCTGGAGCCGCAGGCCATACGCATCGATCTCGGTCTGGACCGCCTTTCTGCCGGCGTCCTCCTCCTGCATCCACTGCCACATATGCGCATCGCGGTACGCTTCGCGCTGTTCCTTGGAGAAGCCCTGCATCGCTTCTTCCCGCTTCTTCCAGCGCTCGCTCAACCCGGCCATCTGTTTCTCCCACGCCGCCTTCTCAAATCCATCCTTCTGGGCATCCACTTCCGCGACAGTCGGAACGCCCACCAACTGTTCCGCGGCGAGCACGCCGACGCGGGGGAGGATCAGCACTGTCGCGATCCAGAGGACGAGGCACGCCATGAACGACGCGGATGGCGTGCGGGTCCAGGTGGAGACCGCGATCCCTCCGGCAACCCAGACCGTGAAATACAGGAGCGATCCAACGAACAGCGCGCCGATGCGCATCCAGTCGGAATCCGACAACGGCACACCCGCAAGGGAGACGACGAGGAGTCCCAGGATCATGGGCACAGAGAGCGAAAGGAGCAGGCCTGCCCATATGCCGGTAGCCTTGGCGAGGATGAATGTCCGCCGTGGGAGCGGGTTCGCCAGTGACAGTTGGAGGGTTCCGCTCTCGCGTTCCCCCGTGATCGCATCGTAGGTGAACAGGATGGCGAACAGCGACAACACGACCTGGACGATGAACATGAGGTCCAGAGAGCGGAAGACAGCGAAGATCGGGTCGTCCGCGTACACGCTGTTCAGGAGCTTCACGGCTTCATGTCCATTGATCGAGGACAGCCTGCCGATATCGTTGTGGACGCCGCTCACGAAGACCACGAGCGGGTCGGGGGGGCGCAGGGCGCGGGCGCTGATGGCCATCCAATTCGATGCCTCGCGGAGTTGCTGTTCGGCGAGCTGCACGGCGGTGTCATACTGCCGCGCTCCGGCGGTGAATTCACTGATCCCTGCGACGATGCTCATGAGGATGAGCACCGACACGACACCGAACGTCAGCGCGAACTTCTGGCTGAGCAGGATGCCTTTGAGTTCCTTCATAACGACAGTGGTGAACATGCGCCTTATCTCCAGAGTGAATTGCCTATCTGTCCGCGGGTTGTGCGGGCGCAGCATGCTGCGCCCCTACAGGCAGATCCGTTGCCGCACCCACGGCGCTGCGTCCTTGCGGGGACCCGTTCATGTGCTCACCGCACGTCGTACCTCAGGAATGCCGCCACCGCGCCCACGATGAAGAACAGGTTCACGGCGAGAAGCAGGAGGATATCCAGCGCGGTGCCTCCGGCGACATCTGCGACCTGCATGGGTGCATAGGAGAAGGCCGGGATCTCGGCCGTGTTGATCGGTTCGGGCTTCTTCTCGTCACCCACCACGACGCGCAGCACGACCATCCGTCCGCCGGGATTCATGCCGGTCTTGGCGACCATGAATTCCCCGAATGCTTTCTGGTACCGCTCCGTTGCCGCGAGGAAGTGCTGTTTCATTTCGAACGAAGTCCCCGCCAATCGTGTCGCGGCGAGCGTGAAACACGCAGCCGGCGTGATCCGGGCGAGACCGAATGCCACGGCCTCCTGCACATCCTGCCTGTTCCGGCGTTCTTCATTCACGCGCGATGCGAACTCACGCATCTTCCTGTCGCGGTCATCCGCAAGCTTCTGCATCATCTGCTGGAACTCCTGCATCACCGCCTGCATGTCGCCGGACTTCGATGGCTTGAAGGCCGCCATCGCGGAGCGGTCGTCGC
Source organism: Bacteroidota bacterium (assembly GCA_030835135.1). Lineage (GTDB taxonomy): Bacteria > Bacteroidota > Ignavibacteria > UBA10030 > UBA6906 > JAGDMK01. The sequence continues at coordinate 53,863 of JAUQWO010000050.1, read as the reverse complement.
CCCAGAGTCCGGCGCTGAACTTCGCCTTCTGTGCGGCCACAGCATCCACGGAAGGCACGTCCACGGCACGCCCCGCAAACAGCACGGCGGCGCGGGGAACGATCAGCACTGCCACGATCCAGACGACGAGGAGCACGAGAAACGACGTCGTGGAACGGGTGGTCATGGCCGAGACGAGCACCGAGAGCGACAGGAACACGCCGAGGTAGAGGAACCCCGCGGCAATGATCAGTGTGAGGCGCACCCAGTCGTCTCCCGTCATGGGGACGCCCATGACGATGAGGAGGGCAGAACCGGCCGCGATCGGGAGCAGGAGGGAGACGACCAGCGTGAGGTACGCACCCAGCAGTTTGCCGGCGATGAATGTCCGGCGGGGGACCGGGGAGGCAAAGGTCAGCCGCAATGTTCCCCGTTCCTTCTCCCCGCTGACCGCGTCGAAGGCGAACAGGATGGCGAAGAGCGAGAGGACGACGGTGAACAGGAACTCCAGATCGAACTGGCGGAACACAGCGAGCATCGGCTCATCACTGTACCGGCTGTCGTGCGCGGTCAACTCTCCCCGTCCCTCGACGGTCACGGTGCGCCCGATATCATGGGCCACGCCGGCGACGAGTGCCGAGAGCGGCTGCGGAGGCATGTACACGTTCATGTCATGGACCTGCATCCAGTCGGTGATCCCTTCCATGCGGCGGAGGTTCTCTCGTTTCGCCGCATCATGCTGCCCGACCGCAGTGTGATACGCACGCGCGCCGACGATGAACACCAGGAGTACCAGGAGGGAGCATACCCCGAAGGTCACGGCGAATTTGGTGGACCCGACGATGTCGCGGATCTCTTTGATGATCAGAAGACGGAGCATGGTGACGGTGTCCGGAGCTGTGGGTCGAAGGTCAGGCCGCGTGGCCGGCAATGTGTTCGAGGTAAAGCTGTTCGAGATCGGCGCCGCCGAGTTCGGCAGCGGAACGCTGCATCACCAGGCGTCCGCGGTTCAGGATGCCGACGGTGCTGGCGATCTCCCGCGCGCGGAAGATATCGTGGGTGGACATGAGGATCGCCTTCCCTTCGTCGCGCAGCGCAGTCAGCAGTTGGGTGAACTCATAGCCCGCCTGCGGGTCGAGTCCTGAGGTCGGCTCATCGAGCACGATGGCGGGAGCGTCCTTGAGGATCGCGATCGCCAGTCCGCACTTCTGCCGCATCCCTTTCGAGAACCCGCGGAGCCGCTTGTCGTGCGCCTCGCGCTGGAGTCCCACACGTTCCAGGACCCGGTGATACTCGTCCTTCGTGTGATGGTCACGCCCACCCAATCGTGTGAAGTACTCGAGGTTCTGCATGGCGGTGAACGCAGGGTACAGCATCACGTTCTCCGACACATAGGCGATCTGTGCCTTGGCGGCAAGCGGGTCGGTGTGGGTACAGACGCCGTTGATACGCGCCTCGCCCTCCGTCGGTTCGAGGAAATTCAGGAAGATATTGATCGTCGTGGTCTTCCCGGCCCCATTTGCACCGAGCATGGCGTAGATCTGGCCGGGATGGACCTCGAACGACACGTGATCCAGAGCGAGGACGCCGTCCTCATACCGCTTGGTGAGGTTGACCGCTTCGAATGTTGGCTGCGACATGGTGGCTCCCGATTGATGAACAGGTCTTCGCGTATGTTACCGCCGTGAGAGCCGTATCCCGAACACCACGATCCCGGTGACAAGCCCGAGGATCACGATGATCAGGATGACGGTCATGAACATGTTGCTTCCCCCCTGGACCTCGATCGTCATGGTCTTGTCCTCGGCATTCACAGGTTGATTGTCGGAGAGACCACTCGTGCGGAGGCGGATCTCGTACCGTCCGGGGGAAATGCCGGCCGGTGGGTGGACGACGATCTGGCTCCGTGCTTCAGCCGAGACCTCCAGGCGTGGAGTGACGGCGGGTGTGATCTCCTTGGTCCAGAGCGGCGGGAGATCAACCTTGATCTCGACATTATCGAGTCTGCGGGTCCCCTCATTCACCAGTTCAACCGGGAACGTGATCTGGTCCGATGCCCCGATGGTGTGATAGAGCTGCGCCAGGCGGACGAGGAGGCGGCCTTTGCCGCGGGGAACGAGTTCCAGCCGCGCAAAGCCCACCTGCAGTTGTTCGATCTCGCGCTGCGTCCAGGTACGCTCTCCGGCTGATACCAGTGATGCCGCCTGGCTCTGGGGGACCACGAGGACGTAGAAGACGACCGGCTTGTCCATGACCACGTCGTCAGTGGGGCGGTCCGGCAGCGAGACGTCGAGGGCGACCTTCCGCGTGTTCGTGGCTTCGGTGAACCGGAACTGGCTGAGCCGGGCGCTGGTCGCGGGGTCCTTGAAGACAGCGAGGAGTTGCTTCGGCAGGTTGACGGTGGCCAGGGTGAAGGTGTTCTGGTCCTTGCTGAACAGTTCCAGACGGAGGTCGAAGACGGCCGAGGAGCCGAGCTCACCTTCGAGCGAGAACTGATCGGCCTGTACCATCACGCGGTTCACGGAGACATCCTTCTGGAGGAAGATCTTCATGCTGCGCTGCGTGCCGTTCCCGTAGATCATGTTCACGGTCACCGCATCGAGGTCCTGCAGGATCGTGAAGTCAATATCGCGGGGATGACCGTATTGCAGTTGGTCGAGTTTCGCCTCGTACGGCTGGCTGATGATGGCACTTTCGTTGTTCAGGAGCGAGATGTACACATTGCTGATCAGGTCTGGTTGCAGCGTCCGGAACAGTTTGTCCTCGAGGTTCAGCAATTTGCGGAACTCCTCGGTCCCGCCCGAAGCATTCTCGAGGCGGATGCGGACGTGCCGGGTGCCGTCGGCGGTCTGATACTTGACAGCGCGGGTGATCGAAACGTATTGCTGCTCGAAGAGGACGGCCAGGAGCGACTGCTGGAAATTCACTTCGGCGTCCGCGAAATTCCCCCGGGCCCTGTCGAGTTCCGATTGGGCGATCAGGCCGCGGGCGAAGAGCTCCTGTTGCCGTTCGAAGTCCTTTTTCGCCACCTCGTACGCTTCTTTGGCGCGCTTCAACCCCAGCACCCGGTATTTATCGTCGCGCTGATTGTAGAACGTGCCAGTCTGGGCCACGAGTTCACCGGCACAGACCGCAAGGATGAGAAGACCGACGATGATACTGCGGAACGCAGCGGGGTGTGTCATCGTCTAGTCGTTCTTCTTGATGATGATCTTGCGGTCCTTGGGCATGTCCTTCGGGTCCACCTTCACGAAGGACGCCAGATGCATGGCCTCACCACGTTTGATGCCGAGCGTGATCGTATCGCCGGGTGCGAGGGTCTCATAGAGGGCCTTGAACGCCGCGGCGGTCTTCAAGGGTTTTGCATTGACCATGAGGATCAGATCGTTCGCCTGGACATCGATGCCGGCGTACGCCTTCGGACGGTTCGTACCGGGCATGGCATGGAGGACCTTGACCTGCTTCCCTTCGTCGCCCAGGACGCATCCGAGCTCGGGGATGAAAGCGCCCCCTTCGATGCGGATCATGGTCTTTCCGCCTTCGGACTTCTGACCCGCAGCGGGGCCGCCGGTAGTTGTGGTGATGATGGTCTGTCCGCCATCCGTTTTCTTGATCACCGTTTGCGCGACTGCGGCTGTCGCGGTCAGGACGATGAGTGCTGAGATCATGATCGTACGCATGGGTCCTCCGGAAGCAATGTGATATCGGTGTGACGTCAACATACGGCATCTGTTGCGGTGGTCATAGTTAAACTGTGTTACGGAGTGTTAATGAACGTTAACGGCACAGCAAATGACCGGGCGAGGTCGTATCTTTGGGTATGGACTCCACGCGCAGATATCCCTTGTTGCTTGCCGGCACGATCATCGCGGTGATCGGCCTGCTCGCTATCCAGGTGATCCTGATCGACAAGGCATATCGGGCGGCCGACCGGGCATTCGAACAGAATGTGAACGCGGCGTTGCAGACCGTGGCGCAGCGGCTCGAAGCCAGGGAGATCGTGACGACGGTGTTGTGGGTGGGTGAGACCCGGACCACGACGGGGAATCCCGGGCAGGATCCACGCGGACCGCGGATCATGATGGCGTTGCCGCGCAGCGCGACAGCGGACAGTGTTGGTGATACCCGGTTGAGCATTGGCATCACCGGAGAAGCCGGTCAGCCGCCGATGGTCAGGGAACTGCACGAGGTGAACGTGACCCGCGCCGGTACGCAGGCAGCGCCGGATCGCGTTCGCTTGACCACTGTGCAACGAGAGGTAACGTCGGCTCCGGCGAGCGGGTCGTCCTGTGCGGACAGCGTCCGGTTCTACTTTCGCTTCGAGACCACGGCCGACACGATGCTCCGGAAGGTCGTGCGCGGCGATTCCGTCATTGTTGATGCACCACACCCCGGAGACCATACCCGGAGCGCTCTCGTCACACGGGTCATCGACCGTCTGAGTGGAGCAGAGCGCAAACCGATCCAGAGCCGCACCGATGCGGCCCAGCTCGATTCCCTGCTGCGGTCCGAACTCCGGGCGAATGGGATCCTGCTCGACTTTGTCTTTGGCGTGATGGGGTATGGTGAGGACACCCTCCGCATCGGCGGCCCGGGGGCAGCGAGGGAGGATGTCATTGCCACTCCCTATCGGACGCGACTATTCCCTGCCGACATCCTTGCTCCCCGGAGCGATCTCATGGTGAGCTTCCCGGGTGCCCGCTGGTATCTGGTGGGGCAGATCGGGCCGTATGCGCTGGCCACGCTGCTCTTTGCCGCGATCATCGTGGTGGCGTCCCTCTCCGCATTCCGCACCATCGCACGCCAACAGCGTCTGAGCACCCAGGTCAGGGACTTCATCAACAACATGGTGCACGAGTTCAAGACGCCCCTTTCCACGATCACGCTCGCGGCGGAGGCCGTCGTCCGCCCGGATGTGATCGGCCAGCGGTCCCGCATCCGCCGGTATGTGCATGTGATCGGTGAAGAGACGGGACGCATGCGGACCGGGGTCTCCAAGATCCTTCAGATGGCGGTGGTGGAAGAAGGCGATTATGATCTGTCGCTCGTGCCAGTGGATGTGCACGCTCTCCTGGAGAAGGCCGCTTCAGCGTTCGCCGTGCAGGTGGAGAGCCGTGGTGGTTCTCTGACGCTCCACCAGGGCGGGGCCGCAGCCCGGGTGATCGCCGACCACTTGCATCTGACGAACATCGTCCACAACATCCTCGAAAACGCGGTGAAGTACACGCCCGGTGTCCCGGAGATCGCCATCCGCACGGGCCTGGCGGATGGCAGCGTCACGGTGCGCATCAGCGACAACGGGATCGGCATGGCACCGGAGGAGACGGGGCGGGTCTTCGATAAGTACTACCGCGTGTCCACAGGGGACCGGCACGATGTGAAGGGGTTCGGCCTCGGGCTTGCGTACGTGCGGTTGATGGTGAACGCGATGAACGGCACGGTTGCGATCGAGAGCGCGCCCGGCAAAGGAACGACGGTGATCCTGTCGTTTCCCCGTGTGCCGGAGGGGAGGACATGAGCCGCCTGCGCGTTCTCCTGCTGGAAGACGACCCCAATCTGGGCTTCATCCTGAAGGAGCATCTGGAGATGCAGGGGTACGCGGTGGACCTTGCGACGAACGGCGTTGAAGGGATGGACCGCTTCCGTCGCGGTGACCATGCGCTCTGTCTGGTGGATGTGATGATGCCGAAGAAGGACGGGTTCACGTTCGCGAAGGAGGTACGTGCACAGGACGAGGCCGTGCCACTCATCTTCCTGACGGCACGTTCGTTGAAAGAAGACCGCGTGGAGGGGCTGCGGATCGGTGCGGACGATTACATCACCAAGCCGTTCAGCATGGAAGAGCTGATGCTGCGCATCCGTGCGGTCCTGAAGCGGGTGCATCCACCCACGGAAGCGCCCCCGGCGCAGGGCCGGTACGGCATCGGGACATTCAGCTTTGATGCCGGCGCACGCACGCTGGTCCGGGAGGGCACGTCCGAAGAATTGACCACCCGTGAGGCCGAATTGCTGACCCTGCTCTGTCGGCGCGATCAAGGGCTGTTGGAACGATCGGTGGCGCTCCGGGAGATCTGGGGGGACGACACGTTCTTCGCCGGACGAAGCATGGACGTCTTCATCAGCCGGTTGCGCAAACGCCTTGCAGCCGATCCGGCGGTGCAGATCGTGAACGTGCATGGAAAGGGATTCCGTCTTGTCGTTGCACCGGTTGCCGTGGCCGGACGGAGCAGACGCACGACCTCATCCCGCTCCTCCCACGCGGCGGGCCGGCCATCGGCAAGACGAAAACGCGGGTAGCATCACCCGCGCTCTCCTGAAGAATTCACGTCCCAGCCGTGCCGGCACTCCGCTCCCGTAGTTCTCAGTACTTCACTCCACAACCATACGGTTTCGACACACTCACGGCGACCGCTCTGCCTGCCAGGAGCGCATCGAGCGCGTCCTTCACGAAGGCCTTCCGGTCGGAGTTGCCGCCGCGTGGGTCATCGTCGATGGCACCGTTGTAGGCGAGCGACCCCTTGCCGTCGATGATGAACATGTGCGGCGTGGTCTTTGCGCCGTATGTCCGTCCCACCGTTCCTTCGAGGTCGAGCAGCTGTGCGGTCGGCGATGCGTTCCATGCCGCGTAGCGCTCCTTCTGCCTAGCGGGCGTCTCGTTGTCGGCGTGCTCGGGATTGGTGGAATTGATCGTGAGCCAGACGACGTCGCGGGCAGTATACTCCTTCTGCAGGGTGTTCATGATGCCGCTCCCATATGTCCGTCGCACGACGGGGCAGTTGGGGTTGGTCCACTCGAGGACAACGATCTTTCCGGCGAACTCGGAGAGCGAGCGGGTCCGTCCCTCAAGATCTGCCAGAGTGAAGCCGGGCGCTGCCTTGCCGATCGCGGCCGCTGGTGGGTCGGCCTTACCGGCAGCGGCCGTCGTGATGGCGGCAAGTACAAGGACCAGTGCATTGTTCCTCATGCGTGTGAGCATGGTACCTCCTCTTGATGTTCATGGACATGGTTCAATTCTGGTAGTGTACGGGAACGTCTATGCTATATGCCTTCGCCCCGGAGATGAGTATGCCCCGCAACCTCGTCATGGACACGAGGGGTCCGGAGGGAAGCGCTCTGAATGATACTCCTCCGGTTCCGACGCGAATGCTTGCAAGGTCCACGACGGTATTCTCGAGGAGATCGGGATAGAAGTCAGTCACCGGTGCGCCCGGGTCGAAGTGAAGCGTGATCGCGCCGTCGGACCGGGATGCAATGGCGAAAGGAGTGTCCGCGTCGGATCCGGGCCACGGCACCGGCGCAGTCAGGGCGAACCGTGCCAGGAGTCCGTTGGCGGCATCGCGTTCATCGCCGGTTCCCGCACACGGCACAGAGATCGTCCTGCTGCCCGGGAGGCAACTCTCTTTGCAGACCAGCCAATCGATCCCGCCGTGGATGGAATCGTTCAGCGCCGGTCGGTACCCCGGTGGCGGGGTAAGGGTAGCGACAAGAATCAGTTCATCGAAGTAGCCATAGGCCAGAAGGCCGTCGGCGACGATCTTCGTCGGCGTGGGGAAGGAGAGGGGGCCGGCCTGAAAGCCGTGCGGCAGCTTCCAACGGATCGTCGGGGGAAGGCCCGCGTCGCCCGGGTTGGACCAATACAGATGCCAGTGCGGTTCGATCGTGAAGCGGATCACTGCCTGCACCGGGCCATCCCATGCGGTTGGAGGGATGCTCAGGGAGACGGTGACGAGGGGCTGCGCCGATCCTCTGGCGTATGCATGCGGCGCTACCGCAATGGCGAGCAACGCCGCCGCGATCATGGGTATCGTGAACAGTGGACGGTCCATTTCTTCCATGAACGCGGACGGAACGCGGGAGGTTCCGCGCGGGATGCAGGCTACATGATCCCCGCCGGATCGATATCCACAATGATGTGTGTCGTACGTGCTGCACTCTGCGCCGCGTCCACGGCCTGACGCAGGCGTGCATTGGTGAGGGAGCCGGACGGGTCGATGGTCTTGGATGTCTTCACCACGATATGCCACCGGAAGTTCTTATTGATCTTGCCGATCACGGCGGGGGCGGGGCCGAGGACCTGGAAGGGTGGGGCGTTGTGGTGCAACGCCGCGCCGATGCGCTCCGCGAGCGTGCGCACCTCCTCCTCGTTCTCTCCACGCGTTTCCACCAGCCCGAGACGGGAGAACGGCGGATACGAAAGTTCCTCGCGCTCCTTGATCTCTTCCTCGAAGAAGGCGAGATAGTCATGATCCACCAGGTGGACGAGCGTACGGTGTCCGGGCTGGGATGTCTGGACGATCACCTCACCCTGCAATGAACTGCGGCCGGCACGGCCTGCGACCTGCGTGAGAAGCTGGAAAGTGCGTTCCGACGAGCGGAAGTCCGGCAGCAGCATCTGCGTGTCGGCGCTGATCACGCCGACCAGTGTCACGTGGGGGAAGTCGAGACCTTTGGCGACCATCTGTGTACCGAGAAGGATGTCAGCCTGCCGGTCGCCGAATTGCCGCAGGATGCGGTCGTGGGCTCCGCGACGCGCGGTGGTATCGAGGTCCATGCGGACGATGCGGGCATCGGGGAAGAGTGTGAGCAGCTCTTCTTCGACGCGTTGTGTGCCGATGCCGTGCATGCGCAGATCCGCTCCGCCGCATCCGGGGCAGAGCAGCGCCGGCCGTCGGACGAGCCCGCAATAGTGGCAGCGCAGGTGCTTCTTCGTGGCGTGATACGTCATGGAGACATGGCAGTTGTCGCACATCTCCACGTGTCCGCACTCCTGGCATTCCACGAAGGGAGCGAAGCCCCGTCGGTTCTGCAGGAGGATGATCCCTTCTTTGCGTGCGATCCGATCGGCGATCTTCTCCTGCAGGACGCGGGAGAGCGAGGAGTGTTTGAACTCCTTCATCTTGCCGCGCTGATCGTACGGGAGTGCCTCTTTAGCTGCGGTGTAGACCTGCTTCCGCTCCCGGGTCATATCGATCACACGGACCGCCGGCATCACGGCATCGTCGATGCGGTCGGGCAGCGAGAGGAGTTCGAACTTGCCCGACCGTGCGTTCGCGAAGGACTCGACCGACGGGGTCGCCGATCCCAGCACCACCACCGCGCCGGCATAGCGCCCGCGCATGATGGCCACATCGCGCGCATGGTAGCGGGGCGTGGCATCGTACTGTTTGTATGACGCTTCATGTTCCTCGTCCACCACGATGAGTCCGAGGTTTTGCACGGGAGCGAAGACCGCGGAGCGCGGGCCGATCACCACACGGCATGCCCCGGAGAGTGCCAGTCGCCAGACATCGTAGCGTTCGCCGGCGGACATCCGGCTATGGACCACGAGGACACTGTCACCGAAGTGGCTTTTGAAGCGGCGGACGATCTGGGGGGTAAGAGATATCTCGGGCACGAGGACGATCGCGGTGCGGCCGGCGTGCACGCACTGCTTGATAGCCTCGATGTAGACCTGGGTCTTTCCGGAGCCCGTGACGCCGTGGAGGAGGAATGTGTGCGATGTGTGTTGATCCAGGGCACCGGCGATCCTCGCGCGTACAGCTTCCTGGGCGGGATTGAGGCGGATGGCAAGCGTCTTCGCTTCGGTACCGTAGTCCTGCTGCCGGGTCACCTCCCGGCGTACGACCGGGATCATTCCCTGCGCAAGGAATGGCTTGATCGTTGTGCTGGGCGTGCGCGTCCGCTTCATGAAATCGAGGAGCGCCACTTCACGGTCCGACCCCGCCGCGAGTGCGAGGAGTGCCGTGAGGAATTCCCGTGCCTTCTTCTGGCGGGCGGGGAGTGCGTCGATCGCATTCTGCAGAGTGTCCCTGTCGAGTCCGTCCACTGCGATGAACTCACGGACCTTTACCCTGGCCTTCGGCCCGGGTATGATCTCTTCGGTGGTCAGGATGCCTTCCCGTTCCAGCTCCGCGATCACAGCATGGATGGTGCTGAGTCCCGTCCTCTTCCGGAGTTCGGTGGCGAGCATCGGTCCCTGTGCGATCAGCAGATCGAACAGTTTCCCACGTTTCGGTGACCGCTTGCGGGCATCCGCGAGCCGTGGATCATCCGTGGGAACGTTGAGGCTGACGCGGCGTTTGCTGGATTGACCGAGGCCGGCCGGCATGGCCGCCCGGACGATATCGCCCATGGGTGCCATGTAATAGTGGCTCATCCAGGAGCACAGTTGGAGCAGGTGGTCCTGCAGCACCGGCGAAGCATCGAGAATATCGGTGATGGGGCGAACGTGCGGGAGGTTCGTGCTTGCGGGCAGCGACACGATGATTCCGACGATGGTCTTCTTGCCGAAGGGGACGAGCACGCGCACGCCGGCCCGGGCAGCAGGGACGAGGGGATCGGGGATCAGATACGTGAATGTCTTGTCGACACCGGTGGGGATGGCGACGTCGGCGTAGTGGGGCATGAAGGAAATATCAACAGAAACGGGCAGGAGTGCAAGCGCACCCTGCCCGTCGATCGGTACGTCAGGAGTCCCGCCGCACCGTGTCCGGTGAGAACGCGGGCATGCAGACGGCGATGTACTCCGCGCCGCCCGGTGCCGGCGAGCTGTAGCGGATCCACTCGCCCTTCGCGGTGTGGATCCCCTGTCCCGCCTGCACCTCGAGAGTCCCACCGTGATGTTCGACGCGCAGCGTGCCCTGGAGGACATACGTATACTCGTCGAACTGCGGGGTCTGCCCCGGCTCCACCCATCCTTCGGGGCTGGTCATGTGGGCGATGCTGACGCCCGCATCCCCTGAGTTCACGCGGCCAAAGACCTCGCGGATGATCTTGGGTTTGTTGCCTGCGGCGCTGATGATGGACGGTTTGGCAAGCAGTCGGGGCATGGGATGGTCCTTATGGATTCTGCTGAGGCGCGGGTTTCAGTCGCGCATTGACGAATGAACGGATCGCCAGCAACAAGAAGACGGAACAGGTCACCGCCATGATGGCCTGCGCGATGGCGGCCTGCGGCCGATCCACGACGCCTCCACCGAGCAGCGTGACGGCGGCGATGGTCCCTTTGAATGACCCGATGATGCCGAGGATGGACAGGAGCGCGGCGCCATGCATCGCATGACGGCGCATCGACTCCTTGCGCGCGAGGAGTCCGAACACGATGAAGAGGACCCCGAATCCCGCGGGGATGAGGGCCGTCGGGCTGACGGCGCCACTGAACGCGTACCCTCCCAGGCCGAGGGCCGTGAGAATGATGCCGGTCACGATAGAAAGTTTGGACATACTATACTCCTTTTTCCGGTTGTTGTACACTATGGAACAGCCGGTCGGGGAGCGGGGTTCCACTCCTTCAGACGATCACGTCCAGCGCGGCGAGGTCGGCCTGCATCGCTTCCGCGGTCGTGAAGAGCCGGGCATGCATGCCCGCCCGTACGCCTGCATCCACGTTCTCCTGAATGTCGTCGAAGTACACGCATGCATCCGCGGGAACGCCGATCTTGTTCAGCATGTCCTGGTAGATCGGCGCGGCCGGTTTCATGGCGCCCACTTCATAGGAGAGGGTCACGGCATCGAACAGGGGAAACACCGCGAGCGGCCGGATGGAGTGGATGAAGTGCCACTCGTTCGTATTCGACAGGAGGCCGAGGCGGTACCTGCCTGTGAGCCGCCGGATCGTCTCGAGCGTTCCGTCGATCGGTGTGAAGATGTCGGTGTACGAAAGGATGAACGCCTCTTCGGTGATGGAGATCCGTGCGAGGAGTGAAAAGTCCCGGAAGAATTCCTGTGAAGTCATCCGACCCGATTCGTACTCGATGGCAAGGTGGGAGATCTCGGGCATCAATCCCATGAGTTGATCCACCGTGCACGTGCTGCGGCGAGCCAGATGTTCGAAGAATGAGGTCACGCGGAACGAACAGAGCACGTTCCCGAAATCGTAGATGATGGCCTGGATCATGCGGTCAGGGCTCCGGTGAAACGACGACGGGTTCGATCGCGAGGAAGATCCCGAAGGTGCGGGAGACGGCGTCCTGGATCTCCGTTGCCAGTGCGAGGAGATCCCGGGTCGTGCCGCCGCGATTCACGAGTGCGAGGGCATGCCTGGTTGACACGCCGACGTTCCCGCGTCGGGTGCCACGGGGGAAGCCGGCATGTTCCACAAGCCAGGCAGCGGGGACCTTCACGCCACCGGTGCTCTGATAGTAGGGGATCGGCTCGGTGTTCCCTTCGCCGGTCCACCGCTTCTGGATGTCGGAGAATTTTTCCGGCGACACGAACGGGTTCATGAAGAAGGATCCTGCGGAACGGCTTTCGCTGTCCGCGGGATCCACGACCATGCCCTTGGCGCGGCGCAGGCGCAGTACCGTCTTCCGCACACGGCCCAGAGCGGGTTGTCCCGGCGCAAGATCGGTCATCGGTCCGTCGGCGGCCACCGCTTTGGCGAGCTCAGGATAGCGGAGGACCGGACGGGCTTCCGGTTGCAGCTGGAAGGAAACTCCTGTGATCAGGAACCGTCCGCGATCGGCATCCTTGAACCTGCTGGTGCGGTAGCCGAAGCCGCATTCGCTGCCTGCAAACCGCCGTTCCTCCAGGGTGTCCAGTTCGATGGCATCGACCCGTGTGATGGTCTCGCGCACTTCCTGTCCGTACGCGCCGATGTTCTGGATGGGCGCCGCGCCGACGGTGCCGGGAATGCCCGCGAGGCATTCGATGCCGCCGAAGCCACGGGCGATCGCGCTTGTCACGACATCGTCCCACAGTTCGCCCGCACCGACGTCGAGCACGACGCCTCCCTGAATGTCGAGGACCGTGAGGCCGGAGATGAACACCTGGATGACCAGACCGGGGAAGCCCTCATCGAGAAAGATGGTATTGCTTCCTCCGCCGAGGATATGGATGGGGAGGCGGCGGGTACGTGCGAATTCGATCGCCGCACGGCATTCGTCGACCGATGCACACATGGCGAAGTGCCGCGCCGTTCCGCCGAGGCCGATGGTGGTCAGCGATGCAAGGGGGTAGTTCTCGAGGATCGCCGGAGCAGCCGTCATGGGTGGCCGGTCTCGGTGGTGCGCATGTGGGGCAATTGGAACCCTCTGTAGGTATCGTAGCGCGAATCGTAGAAGATAAGGTTGAAGGAGGAATCCCGCAAGGTGCCGCCGGAAGGATACAGATAGAATTCCTCCACGGCGGGCGTGACGCGGTTCACCGGTTTGCCGTTCTCGGCATAGAAGCGCAGCGTGAAGAAGCCCAGCGTGAAGGGGGCGGTAGCCACCTGCGCGGCGAGGTTTGCGTCGTTGAACAACAAGATGTCTGTCATAGGTCCCTGGTGAAGCGGCCGCCGTGCAACGATGAGTTCGGTGATATCGTCGTGGGGGCGGTGGCGCAAACGGGACCGCCCCTGCAAGAGCATATGTGTGTCCGCCGCGCCGGGGCGGCGTGATCGCCCCTCACCCCCGGTGGACGTGGTAGACCGATGCCTGGTCCACCGGCATGACGATGATCTCCGGCAGATCGACATGGGCAGGTCGCGTAGCGGCGAACAGGACGATCTCCGCGATGTCGGTGGCCGTGAGCGGCTTCATGTTCTCGTAGGTCTTTGCCGCCCGTTGCTCGTCGCCGTGGAATCGCACCACGCTGAATTCGGTCTCCACCATGCCCGGGGCGATGGCGCAGACTCGGACCCCCGTGCCCAGCAGGTCCATCTTGAGGCCTTCGGTGATGGCCCGGACGGCGGCCTTGCTGCCGCAGTAGACGTTGCCGCCGGGGTACGTCTGGTGTGCCGCAATGGAGCTGATGTTGATGACGTGTCCACGGTGGCGCTCGACCATACCAGGGACCACGGCACGCGACACGTAGAGGAGCCCCTTCACATTCGTATCGATCATCTCCTCCCAATCCTCCACCTGGGCCTCGTGCAGCTTGCCCAGACCGCGCGAGAGCCCGGCGTTGTTCACGAGGATATCGATCGATGCCCAGTCGCCGGGGAGATTGGCGATGGCAGCTTCCACCGCATTCCGGCTCCGGACATCAAGTTCGATAGTGAGGGTGCGGATGCCATGCGCCGTGCGCAGTTCGCTGGCAATTGCGCTGATGCGGTCCATGCGCCGTGCGGCGAGGATCAGCGCGCACCCTTCGCGGGCGAACAGGTGGGCGCATGCTTCTCCGATGCCGCTACTGGCACCGGTGATGAGGACGATGGAGTTCGTAAGCATGGAGGTTCTCATGTGATGCGTGGGGCTTGTTGTACAAACCAACGCAGGGCGGTGCATGCACCGCCCCTACACGGATGGTGCGCGTTGGATGGTCGTTGATGCACCGCCCCTACACGGATGGTGCATGTTGGACGGTCCGCCCCTACGGGGTTCAGAACACGGGCACGATATCCACCGGGATCGCTTCGAGCTTCTTCAGGGCCTTCTCCATCGGCGGACGCATCACCGCATATCTCTCGAGGAGTTCGTTCGCCTTCGCGTAGTTGCCTTCGGCCTGCACGGTCATGATGAGGGCCGTCAGGTCGCGCACGGCCGGTTTGATCTTCTGCATGTCGACGGTGAAGGTACCGGAGGCTTCGTCATACGCGAACCCTCCCGCATCAGACAGATAATTGAACTGGAACGCCATGCCGCGGCCGTGGGCCTCTTTGATGCCGAACCGTACCGACCGGAACACGCCGGCGAGGTACGTGATGTACATCTGATGCTCGGCGGAGCGGTCGATCGCCCCCTTGTCCATGAGGTACTGCAGCGACCACAAAGCAGAAATATCGGCTTTCGCCTCTTCGAATGCGGAGCTGAGCTCCTTCATCGCCTGGCGCACCGTGGTCTTTTTGCCGTCGACCACGATGCTGTGGGGCCCGAGGCCATGCATGAGTTCGTGGGCGAGAATATGCGTGAAGAACGGCTCGAATGCGAGGGAGTCCTTCTGGGACGGGCCGAGGACGATGGCGGCGAGGGGCGTGAGGATCTTCGTGAACTTCGCCTCCTGCACATTCTTCAGCATGACGCGCTTGCTCCCCTTCTCGGCCGTCACGCGTTCGTCGTTGGGGAGATTGAATGCCGCGGTCTGCACGCCGGCACGCGACTCGCCGCCGGTCATCACTTCGTCGACGACGCGGATCGGAGCAAGGGCACCCAGCTTTGGATTCCGGTACTTCGGGTCGATCGGCAGGTTGTTCTCGATGTCCTGGAGCAGCCCGGAGAACATCGCGAGCTTTGCGGTCTCTTCATCATTGCGCAGGGTGATGAACGCTTCGAACGCGGCCTTATAATTGAAGAGATCATCCATGTAGACCTCGTATGGCCCGATGGTCACATCGATCGGGCTGTCGAGGTCCATCCATGCGACATCGCTGTCATAGTACTCGTTGCTCAGGAAGGCGTCGGCACGCGTGAGCAGGTAGCTCTTCAGTGAGGCATTGTCCGTTGCGGTGGCGGCAGTCCGCAGGAGTTGCGCGGCGCGGCCGAGCTCCTCGGCATATTCCACATTGTACGGGACGATCTTCAGTGAGCTGTCGGCGTTGCGGCGGATGACGGTGAAGAATCCCGTTGCCTGCTTCTGCTCGGCTTCCGGAAGCCGCGTCAGCCAGGTCTGGAATTCTTCTTTGGTCATGTCTTCGGGATAGAAATTCGCCATTGGCGGGCGGGGGCTGGGCACCCCATCGATGAACGGCTCATTGTGGTCCAGCTGCGACCACGGACTCTGATTGATGAGGAAGTATGCGAGCCGGCTCTTGCCTGCCGGTGTGGTGTCCTGCTCGAGCTTCTTCAGGAGCGATTCATTCCCGCTCCAGACCTGGCGGCGGTAGAGGGTGTCCATCACCCGGGCCGCCTCGATCAGCAGCCGGAGTGCTTCGCGGTTGCCGGGGGAGAGGCGGGTGGTATCGCTGGTGATGGGGGCGGCAACGAACCGCGCCGCCTTGTCTGCGAGTGGGTCCATGGCCTTCTGATCCTGATGTGAGGTGCAGGAGAATGACACGAGTCCGGCCAACACCAGGCCTGTGAGCGTCTTTGAGAACATCATGGGTGTGGCTCCTCAAAAGTGGGCGTTGATGAGCGGAGTTCCGTGTTGATGATCCGCATCACGTCCGCGAGCGGCATGTTCCGCTCGGCAGCGATGCGTTTGCATTCTTCATATTCAGCCGTGACCACCGTTGCGCCGTCGCGCTGCACGGCCTTCGCTTTGACCGGCCCGAGAGAGGTCGTTGCGACGAGCGCGATACGGGAGAGCTTCCTCCGTCCGACGGTCTGGACGCGGAGGCCAATGGACGACGTCTCCCGGAAGATCACATGGGCGATCTCTTCGGTGCGGGCGGGGTCCGTGAGGACTGACAGCAGGATGCCCGGGCGGCCCTTCTTCATGACCACCGGGATGAGATAGGCATCGTGTGCGCCCGCGGCGAGGAGGCGGTCGATGACATATGGATACAGCTGGGGATTCATGTCGTCGATGTTGGTCTCGAGTACCACTGAACCATCACGCAGGTGATCGTCGGCCAGTTCGCCCACCACCACCCGCAGGAGATTGGGGATGCCTTCGAACTCCTTCGTGCCGGCACCATAGCCGACGGACCGGATCCGGATCGGCTCGTCGGTCAGGACCCCGCGTGACAGCGCCTTGATGATCGCCGCACCGGTGGGTGTCGTGAGCTCTTCCGGGATGGACGTTAGGACGACGGGATAGTCGCGCAGGACCTCCGCGGTGGCCGGTGCCGGTGTGGGCATCATGCCGTGCTGGGTCTTGACGATGCCACCGCTGCCCAGGCGGACGGGCGATGAGTACACGGCCTCGATCCCGAGCATCTCCAGGCAGATGCACGTGCCGACAATATCCACGATGGAATCCAGCGCGCCCACTTCATGGAAGTGGATCTTTTCGATCGTGGTGTTGTGCACCTTCGCTTCCGCGTGTCCGAGCACCGTGAAGATCGCCGAGGCGCGTTCCTTCACGGCGGGGGTCAGCGACGAGTTGCCGATGATCGCCAGGATGTCCTTCAGGTGACGATGGTAGTGCGGGGCCTGAGTGATCACCACGTCGCAGTGCACTGCGTCGATCGCGCTCCGGCGCACGTGCTGCGCGGTCAGTTCAAACCCCTGCAGATCGAGTTTCTTCAGTTCCCCGACGAGCTCGTCGAAGGAGACCCCGGCGGCGATCAGCGAGGCCATGGTCATGTCGCCGGCGATGCCGGCGATGGTGTCAAAGTAGGCGATCCTCATTGCGAGGTTCCGTTGCTCCGGGTGGTGAGATGTGGCTCGATGAATTGCAGGATCTGTTCCGTGGCACCGAGATGTGACTGCACGAACGACGACGCCCGTTCGCCGGCGGTGGTCCGGATCCGCTCATCCCGGAGCAGATTGCCGGCGGTCGTGCTGCATTCTTCCTCGTTCGTCACGATGAAGCCGCCGCCGCGTTCCACGAGCATCAGCGGTTCATGCGAGTTCCGGTGCTTCGGGCCGAACAACACCGGGATGCCGTACACGGCAGCTTCCAGGACATTATGGATGCCCTGGCGGAAGCTGCCTCCCACGTAGGCAAGGTGTGCGCTTGCGTACAGGACCAGCAGGACGCCCACGCTGTCCACGATGATCACATCCTCTCCGCTGTATTCGTTGAGGGCGGAGAAACGGATCGTGGTCGCATGTCCCGCAAGCTCGCGCTCGATGCCTTCGCAATGTTCGAGCGTGGGTTCGTGGGGGGTCAGGATCAGCAGGAGGTCCGACCGCTCCGCGCGGAGGGTGAGGAATGCGGGGAGGAGCACTTCTTCGTCCTCGGGCCAGGTGCTTCCCGCAACGATCACCTTCTTGCCGGCGACCACCGCGGGCGGTACGATATGGCGTTTGCGTGCCTCGGCGCTGCGTGTGGCGACCTGATCGTACCGCGTATCGCCGATGGCCTTGACGGTCGGCCGCTGCAAACGGAAGGCGCGGAATGCGGCAACATCACTCTCCGCGACGGTCAGAATGCTGTCCATGCTGTTGTACACGGAGTGATGCATCGACCGGAGGAACGGGAGGCGGCGCAACGTGCGCCGGCTCATGGTGGCATTGGCGATGATCACCGGTATCGCGCGGGCCCGGAGTTCCCAGATGTGGTTCGGCCAGATATCGTAGCGGACCATCACGGCCACATCCGGGCGGATGAGATCGATGAAGCGCCGTGCGCGTCCGGGCGAGTCGAAGGGGATATACACGATCGCATCGGCGAGGGGGTACTTCCGTGAGTGTTCAAAGCCGGAGGGGGAGAAGAATGATGCGATGATGCGGACGTCCGGATGCCGTGCCTTCAGTGCGGCGATGATGGGTTTGGCCTGTTCGAACTCTCCCATCGAGGAGGCGTGCACCCAGACCCGCGGGCCCGCCGCCATGCCGGCCATCGTCCTGCCGAGGTCGGCGAAGAGGGTCTTCCGCCCCGCGATGCCGCGTGCGACCTTCTTGTTGACGAGTCCGAGCGCATGCAACGCCGCCCAGAACGGGGGGATGAAGATCACATTATAGAGGAGGCGCCAGATGGTGTGCATACGGTATCCGGGGATCAATGGAGAAGTGAGCGCGCCGCGTCGATAACGCGCGGGGGCTCGATATCGTTCATGCAACGGAAATGCCCCTTCGGACAGGATGCCCGGCCGATCCCCGTGCACGGACGGCAGCGGAGATCCGGGTGTTCAACGACGAGGCTCTGGTTCCCATGCGGGTAGAACCCGAACTGCCGGACGGTCGGGCCGAACACGGCCACGATCGGGCGCTTGCGCGATGCCGCGAGGTGCATCAGTCCGGTATCGTTGGTCAGCACCAGGGAGCAGCGGTCCATCGCTGCCGCCGTTTCGAGCAACGAGCATCGTCCGGCTGTGTTGATGACCGCCGTCGACGGGGTGGCAGCACGAACCCGCCGGGCGATCTCTTCGCACCGGGTCTGCTCTTCCGGTGATCCGAAGAGCACGATGGGGAGCCTGTGTTCCTGCGCAAGGGCGGACGCTGCCGCGGCGAACCGGTCCGCATCCCACATCTTGGTGGCATGGCGCGCCGATGGACAGATGCCGATGGCATGCTCCGCCGGGTCGAGTCCGGCGGCGGCAAGGATCGCGGACGCTGAGGCTTCGATCTCCTTCGTTACGAACACCTCCGGTCCCGCGCCGTCGTCCAGCACGCCGTACGGCGCGAGGGGTTCGAGGTAGCGCTGGTGCATGGGAAGGGCACCGCCGGTCCAGCGGTAGATATCCAGATGTGCGTTGATGAGCACGAAGCGTGCAAGCCGCCGTTTCCGGTAGCGCAGTACCGGTGTCGGCCCGAAGGTCAGGAACCGGCTGCGGAGATTGTCGTGCATATCGAGGATCACGTCATAGCGGGACGCGTGGATCTGCGTACGGATGCGACGCAATTCCGTCAGGCCACTTCCCCGTGGCAGGAGGAGTGTCTGTGAGAGATGCGGATTGTGCCGGACGAGGTCGGCGTGATCCTCTTTGACCAGGAAGTCAATGCGGCAGTGCGGATAGCGGGTACGCAGCGTCCGAATGAGCGGTGACGTGAGGATGATATCGCCGACGGAACTAAACCGGATAATCAATGTTGTAGTCAGTACGCGATCCATGCCGGCTCTTTTCCATTGTACCATTTTTTCGCGGCAATTGCAATGAACTCACAGGCACAGCCCCTTCACGCCGGAGACCGCTGGTCGTCCGGAAGGCCGGAAACACTGGGTGGTTTGCGGGCGAGCGGCTATGCCGTCCGTCCTGTTCGCGACGAACTCCGCGACAATCTCATCGCCCGTCTCCGTTCGGGGGCGCCGTTGTTCCCCGAGATCATCGGTTACGAGCACACCGTCATCCCTGCGCTGACCAACGCGTTGCTCGCCCGGCACGACATCATCCTGCTCGGGTTGCGCGGACAGGCCAAGACACGCATCGTCCGGTTGTTGTACACGCTGCTGGATGAATACGTCCCGGTGGTGAAGGGGAGTGAGATCAACGACGATCCGTTCGCGCCGGTGAGCAAGTACGCGGTCGATCTGATCCGGGAGCGGGGCGATGACACGCCGATCGAATGGCTGCACCGCTCGCGGCGGTATGGAGAGAAGCTTGCCACGCCCGACGTGACCATTGCCGACCTCATCGGGGACATCGATCCGATCAAGGCGGCGTCGCAACGCCTGCACTATGCGCATGAGGGTGCGATCCATTTCGGGATCATTCCGCGCACCAACCGGGGGATCTTCGCGATCAACGAATTGCCGGACCTTCAGCCGCGCATCCAGGTGGGTCTCTTCAATATCCTGGAGGAGAAGGACATCCAGATCCGCGGGTTCAACATCCGCATCCCGCTGGACGTGATGCTGGTCTTCACGGCGAATCCGGAGGACTATACCAACCGTGGCAACATCATCACGCCGCTGAAGGACCGCATCGATTCCCAGATCCTGACGCACTATCCGCGGTCGATGGATGATGCGATCCGCATCACCGAGCAGGAGGCCCATGTTGCGCGTGATGGACGCGAGGTGCGCGTGCCGCAGTTCTTCAAGGAGATCATCGAGCAGGTCGCGTTCGAAGCGCGCAAGAACGAGTTCGTCGATCAGAAGTCCGGCGTGAGCGCACGTCTCACCATCGCAGCGATGGAGAATCTCGTGAGTAACGCGGAGCGGCGCGCCATCGTGACCGGCGATGCCGTGGTGATGCCGCGGATCTGCGACCTCCCGCACATCCTGCCAGGACTCACGGGGAAGGTGGAGCTGGTCTTCGAGGGGGAGCAGGAGGGAAGTGTCAAGGTCAGCCGTGCGCTCGTCGGGAAGGCCGTGCGGGAGATCTTCTCGCGCTATTTCCCCGACCCCCTGCGCAAGCGTCAACGCAAGGGCGGGGAGCAGGAGGCGGCGCCCGTGAAGGCCGCCGACGGAGACTACGCGCCGATCGTCACCTGGTTTGAGGCCGGCAACAGGCTGGAGTTGAGCGACGAGATGCCCGCCGCGGCGTACCGGAAGGCGCTGGAGGGTGTGAAAGGATTGCGTGAGCTGGTGGAAAAGTTGAAGCCGGGTCTCGATCCGGCGCTGGACCGGCCGGCGATGATGGAATTCGTGCTGGACGGCCTGCACCAGCACTCGCGCATTGCGCGCGATGAAGCGGACCATGTGATCTCGTACAAGGACATGGTTGGAAGCATCTTTTCCGTGGAGAGGACCATGAGGGACGAAGAGTAGTGCGATTCATCTATAGCCGCTGGCGGCCCGATGCGGCCACCGACGACCAGCGGCTACAACAGCTTGTGTCGCTCTTCAACTATCTGGTGACCGGCACCAGCGGGGACGTGGACGAGGCGCTGCAGTGGCTCCGGCAGCTTGCGGAGGAGCACGGGATCTTCGATGAGAACCTTACGATGGACGATCTCATCGATAGACTGCGCGAGATGGGTCTCATCGCCGACGCGGAGAGCGGTCTGATGCTCACGCCGTCCGGTATCAAACGCATCCGCCAGGATGCGCTGAACGAGATCTTCACATCGTTGAAGAAGGCTCCCAGCGGGACCCACGAGACGCCGTTCTCCGGCCGGGGGGTGGAGCGGCTCAACGAAACGCGGAAGTTCGCCTTTGGTGACCAGCCGACGGACATCGACCTGACGTCCACGCTCACCAATGCATTCCGCCGCGACGGGATCGAGAACTTCACCCTTGCGGAAGAGGATGTGGAGGTGTACGAGACCGAGCATCAGACCGGGTGCGCCACGGTGCTCATGATCGATATCAGTCACAGCATGATCCTGTACGGCGAGGACCGTATCACCCCGGCGAAGCAGGTGGCGATGGCGCTTGCCGAGCTCATCATGACGCGCTTTCCGAAGGACTATCTGGCGCTGGTGTGTTTCGGGGATGACGCGAAGCTGGTGAGCATCGCGGAGTTGCCGTTCCTGACGGTGGGCCCATTCCATACGAACACGCGGGCCGGACTGCAGCTGGCGCGCGATCTGCTGCGCAGGCGGGGGAATGTGAACAAGCAGATCTTCATGGTCACCGACGGCAAAGCGTCGGCGATCACGCTGCCGGGCGGGCGGCTGTACAAGAATTCGTTCGGACTGGATCCCAAGATCGTGAACAAGACGCTGGATGAGGCCGTGGCGTGCCGCCGCGAACACATCCCGATCACGACGTTCATGATCGCGCAGGACCCGTACCTCGTGAACTTCGTGGAAGAGCTCACCAAAGCAAATCAGGGACGAGCGTACTACTCGTCCCTGAACACGCTGGGTCAATTCCTCTTCGTGGATTACATCCGCAACCGGCGCAAGCGGTTCAACGCCTGACCTTCGCGGGGCCGGCAGAACGGTCCAGCGCTTCGAGCAATACCCGTCCCTCACGCAACGGAGTGAATTCCACGCCTGTCAGGACCGACAAGGTCGGCGCGATGTCCGCCGGGCTTGCGTCCGCGTCGTAGTACCCCGGCCGGACGCCGGGTCCACGGAAGATGACCGGCACACGGGCATCCGATTCGATCGGATCGCCGTGGGAAGCGCCATGCTCGTCCGGGTCGTCCTTGAAGAAGGGGTTGTAGGTGATGATGGCGTCGCCGCTCCGCTCATCGCTGAAACTATTCCGCATGCGTGCTTCCAGGCGCGAGCCTTCCGTCAACATGAGGATCTGTCCGCGTGTGTAGGCGGCCACGACCTCGGGCCGGCGGCGAAGGTCATCGCACACCACGGAGGCGGCGATCTCGGCGGTGACACCGGCCTGGGCGAGGGCCGCGGGTGCGATGAAGAGCGAACCGCCGGACAGGCTCTCGATCCATTTACCGGATGACACCTTGCCAAAACGGGCCGTGAGCAGCGACTCGGCGCGTGCCTTGATCCCTTTGCCGTCCAGCTTCTGGAAGACCGGCCGTCCGATGGCGTGGCTGACATATGCGGGGATGGGAGAGATGCCGTGGTCCGCGGTGAGGACCACGAGGCAGTGCGCGAGACCGACCTG
This sequence comes from Bacteroidota bacterium, assembly GCA_030835135.1. Lineage (GTDB taxonomy): Bacteria > Bacteroidota > Ignavibacteria > UBA10030 > UBA6906 > JAGDMK01. The sequence continues at coordinate 31,009 of JAUQWO010000050.1, read as the reverse complement.
TTTGTCCAGGAACCGGAAGAAGTCGGCGAGGATCCGGTCCATTGCCACATTCATCTCGAGCATTTCCTGACTGTTCGGACCATACGCGTGTCCGGCGTAGTCCGTGGATGAGAAGCTGACGCTCAGCAGGTCCGTCACATTGCGCGAGCCGAGTTGTTCGTTGGTCACCGCTTCGCGGGCGAGTGCGGCGAGCGCCTGTGCCCCGAACGGGCTGCCGATCATCGATGTGTAGTACGAGGGCGTGATGTGTGAGGCGGAGTCTCCCACGATCGGGTGGGGGAAGGTCCTCCCCTGTCCGGCCGGGAAGCCTTCATACGGTGCATCGTCCTGATCGACGAGGGCGAAGGCCGATGCCGGCAGAGAACGTTCCCAGGTCTTGCCGAAGAAGGAGTTGATCAGGCCGGATGCGTTGAACTTCTTCACCCAGGGCGGAAGGTCGTTCACGTAGTAGGTTGACGACACGAAGGACGAATCGATCTGCCAGAGGACGAGGTTGGCGAGTTTGCCGCCGGGGAGTACGGCGGCGCGGTCCTTGTTCGAGATGGCGATGGACTTCGCCTTGAAGGCGGTCCCGATCCGGAGCATATCGCCGTAGGTATAGGTTTTGAAGTTCGCGGGGGAGCGTCCTTCGGCCTTTGCACCGAGGATCTCCACGGAGCGGTCCTCAACGCAATACATGCTCCGTCCGAGGTTCCGGTCGTACCAGGAATTGCGGGAGATGCCATTCGTCCTGGCATACGTGCCGCTCAGGATCACCGCGTGACCGGGGCCGGTGGACGTATTCGCGTGCTTGTAGGATGCGTTGGTGAAGACCGCGCCGCCGTCCATGAGGTAGCGGAACCCGCCCTGGCCATAGAACTGGTGATACCGGGCGATGTACTCGTATGGGAACTGGTCGAGGGTGATGACGACGACCAGACGGGGTTTGGCGGCCGGGGTTGCGCCATTGCCGGTGCCCGTTGTCAGAAGGAGGAGAGCTGTCAGGATGAAGGCGGTGCGGAGACGAACGTGCATGGGACGTACTATCCAGGCTGTGAGAGTATGCCTACATGGTACATAGGGAACCGCTCAGAAAAAAGGGGTGGCTTGAAAATCTGGCGGATTTTACGCAAGTTTAACATATGATCCTCGTTATTCCTGCGATAGAGATACGTGGTGGACGCTCCGTCCAGATGGTCCAGGGGGTCGAAGGATTCGCATATTCGGATGCCCCCGAAGACATGGCACGCCTGTGCCGGCTCGAGAACGCCAAATCGCTCCATGTGACTGACATCGATGGTGCGCGTGCCGGCCGATTGGTGAACACCGAGACCATCAAGCGCATGGTGGAGAAGGTGGATATTCCGATCGCGCTGGGCGGCGGGTTGCGCGATGCCGACGAAGTGAAGAAGGCATTCGATCTCGGGGTGTATCGTGTCCGCGTTGGCACGATGGTGATCCAGAATCCGGATGAAGCGCGCTCGCTGATCGAGACATACACGGCGAGCCGGATCATCCTCGGCATCGATGCGATGGATGGCATCGTGGCGACGAACGGCTGGGAAGAATCGTCGGGGCTGACAGCGATGACGGTGGCGCTCAACGCGAAGGCGCTGGGGTTCACGCGCATGGTGTACACGGACATTCGCATGGACGGAACGATGCGCGGGATGAACCTGCCGATGATCAAGGAGCTTGCTCAGAAGTCGGGCCTGCGCATCACCGCATCGGGCGGGGTCGGGGGACTCGAGGACCTTCTCCGCATCCAGGAGCTGGAGCCATATGGTGTCGACTCTGTCGTGATCGGACGTGCCCTCTATCAGAACAGGTTTGCCTGTCAGGCGCTCTGGCGCATGTGTGAAGCCAGGGATTATCCTTACACAGCGAAGGTGTGATATGAAGAAGGTCGCCGTCCTTCTGGGCAGCGCTTCCGATGAAGAGGTCATGAAGGGGTGCACGGACTATCTCACGAAGTTCGGCATTCCGTGGGACCTGAAGATCCTCTCGGCGCACCGGACGCCGGACGCCACTGCGGCGTTCGTGAAGTCGGCGGAAGAGAACGGGTACGCGCTCATCATTGCGGCTGCCGGGATGGCCGCCCATCTCCCGGGCGTCGCCGCGGCGTATACCACGCTCCCGGTGATCGGGGTGCCGCTGGCCGGGTCGGAATTGAAGGGGGTGGACGCGCTGTATGCGATCGTGCAGATGCCGGCGGGGATCCCCGTGGCAACGGTGGCGATCGGTTCGGCTGGCGCCAAGAATGCCGCGGTGCTTGCCGCCGAGATCCTGGCGCTGGGCGAACCATCATTGACGGCACGGCTGCGTGAGTTCCGGGCCGCCGGTGCAAGGTTCTGAGGTGCCTCCCACGCATACCATCCCGGTACGTTCATGAAACTCCTGATCATCGGTCACCTCTCGATGGACGTCGTCCATATGGCGGACGGCGCGGAACGCGAAGAGGCCGGCGGGATCCTGCGCGGTCTCAGTGCATTGTCGGGCCTTGCGGGCCGCGGTGATGCGTTCACCCCGGTGGCCGGCCTCACGCGCAAGGAATTGCCTGCGATGCGCGAGCGCCTCGAGGCGATGCAGGGCGTGCAGACCGATGGTCTGTATCTTCACGACACCCCTGTGCATCGTGTGCACTATTACTATCAGAATGAGCGCGACTATGTCGCGTGCACGCACGATCTTGCCCCGCCGATACCGTTCGCGAAGATCAAGCCGAATCTGGATGTGCACGGCATCCTGATCAACATGGTGTCGGGTGTGGATATCACCCTGGATACCCTGGATGAGATCCGCATGGCGGTGCGCCATGAGAGCATTCCGGTGCACCTGGACCTGCACAGTCTGACGCTGGGCGTGAACGACCGTCACGAGCGCTTTCGCAGACCGGTGCCGGACTGGCGGCGGTGGGCGTTCATGATCGACACGATCCAGATGAATGAAGAAGAGGTGGCCGGGCTGACGGTGGAGGCGATGGAGGAGGAGCGCGCGGTCGGCCACATCCTGATGCTGGGCGTGAAGGGCGTGCTGATCACCCGTGGCGCACGCGGGGTGAGCGTGTATATGAATGAGCAGAAGAAGGTGGTCCGGACGGACTTCGCAGTGCCTTCCGTCGACCCTGAGGGTTCTCCGGTCGGGCGTGGGGACATGTTCGGTGCGGCGTTCGTCTATCACTATGTGAAGAATCACAACATCATGGCTGCCGCCGAATCGGCGCAGGGCAGCACGACGGCCGGAAGGGCGGAATGAACGCAGTGGATGTCGAACGTGTGCTCGTGGTGGGGAGTAACGGACTCCTGGGGCAGAAGGTGGCCGAGCAGTTGCTGCGTGGGTTCAACTATCATGTCACCCTGACATCCGTGGAATCCGCCCCGGTCCGTGAGATGCCCGCCGCCCCGTATCTGCAGGCGGATATCACGAACCGGAAGGCCGTCAAGGACCTGATCGCGTCGGTGAACCCGGACGTCATCATCAATTGTGCGGCGATGACGAATGTGGATGCGTGCGAGACCGAGCGGGAGATCGCCTGGAAGATCAATGTCGGCGGGGTGGAGCATCTGATCGAGGCCGCGCGGAAGCGGTCGACCGCGATCATCCACGTCTCGAGTGACTACGTGTTCGACGGGAAGAGCGGCCCGTACACGGAAGAAGACAGGCCCGAGCCGCTGAGTTATTACGGGAAGTCGAAGCTGGCGAGTGAGAACGCCCTGCGGACGTCGGACGTCCCGTTCTTCGTCGCCCGCACGATGGTGTTATACGGTTATGCGGAGGGGGTCAAGGCGAATTTCGCGCTGTGGCTGGTGAACAGTCTGCGTGAAGGTCAGACCGTGCGGATCGTGGATGATCAGATCGGTAATCCGACGCTGGTGGACGACCTTGCCTTCGGTCTGATCCGTGCGATGGAGATGAAGCGGAGGGGCATCTATAATATAGCCGGCAAGGACATCGTCAGCCGGTTCGATTTTGCCGTATCGCTGGCGCGGGCCTTCGGGCTGGATGCATCGCTGATCCAGCCGATCAAGACCGCGCAGTTGAACCAGCCCGCGGCACGTCCGCTCAAGTCCGGCCTGATCACCCTGAAGGCCGAAGTGGACCTCGGGCTGAAACTCTCCGGTGTCGAGCAAGGGCTTGCATTGTTGAAGAGCCAGCTTGTCCGGGCCGGAAAATAGGACCGCACCTCATCCATCTGAAAGCGTTGACCCATGCTTGACATCAGACTTCTCCGTGAACAACCCGACCTGGTGCGTGCCGGCATCCTCCGCAAGGGCGAAGACCCTGCGAACGTCGATACGGCGATCGGTCTCGATGCGCGCCGCCGCGCGCTGGTGCAGCAGGGCGAGGCCTTGAAGAGCCGGAAGAACACGGTCTCGCAGCAGGTCGCCGCGATGAAGGCGAAGAAAGAAGATGCCACGTCCGTGATCGCCGAGATGCGCGGGGTGGCGGACGAGATCAAGGCGCTGGACGAGGAGCTGAAGAGAGTTGAAGAGGATCTGCGCACGGTGATGTTGCAGATCCCGAACCTGCCCGATGCGTCGGTGCCGGATGGGAGGACGCCGGAGGACAACAAGCCCATCGCACATTGGGGCGCGCCGCCCGTCATTGATTTTACGCCGAAGCCGCACTGGGACCTCATCAAATCGCTCGGGTTGATCGATTTCGACCGTGGGACGAAGATCACCGGGGCGGGCTTCCCGGTGTATGTCGGGAAGGGTGCGAAGCTCGAGCGGGCGTTGATCTCGTTCTTTCTGGACCATGCGGAGGCATCGGGGTACACCGAGTTGTTGCCGCCGCTGATGGTGAATGCGGACAGCGCGACGGGCACCGGCCAGTTGCCGGACAAGGAAGGGCAGATGTACGTGGCCCCGCTGGATGGGTTCTATATGGTGCCGACCGCCGAGGTGCCGGTCACGAATTTCTACCGGGACGAGATCCTGGGCGAAGAGCAGCTTCCGGTGAAGTTGTGTGCGTACACGCCATGTTTCCGCCGGGAGGCAGGGTCGTACGGGAAGGACGTGCGCGGGCTCAACCGTCTGCACCAGTTCGACAAGGTGGAACTCGTGAATCTGGTGCATCCTTCGCGGTCGATGCAGGCGCTGGAAGATATGCGAGCCACGGCGGAACAACTCCTGCAGAAATTGGGTTTGCATTACCGTACCCTGCTGATGTGCGCCGGCGATCTGGGCTTCACCCAGGTGAAGAAGTACGATCTCGAAGTGTGGTCCGTCGGCCAGCAGCGCTGGCTGGAGGTCTCATCGGTCAGTAATTTTGAATCCTATCAGGCGCGCCGGCTCAATATCCGGTACCGTCCTGCGGGAGGCGGCAAGCCTGAGATGGTCCATACGCTGAACGGATCGTCGCTGGCGCTGCCGCGCATCGTCGCCGCGCTGCTGGAACAGTACCAGACCCCCGAGGGGAAGGTCATCGTGCCGGCCGCGCTCCATTCGTACACCGGTTTTGAAGTGATAGGCTGATCCGTTGAAACCACTGCTGCGCCTGCTCCCGTATCTGCGACGCCACCGCCGCCTGCTGGTGACCGGTGCCATCGCGGTCGTGAGCAGTAATCTTTTCACCGTCGTCCAGCCGCTGCTCATCGGGCGTGCGATCGACGTTCTCAACGCCGTGCTCCAGAAGGGGGAGGGGGCGACGGGCAGCCTTGCGTGGTACGCCGCGGCGGTCGTGGGCACTTCGGTGATCGCCGGGATCTTCTCGTTCCTCACGCGGCAGACCCTCATCGTCGCATCGCGGCACATCGAGTTCGATCTCCGGAACGACTTCCTCGCGCACATCCAGAAGCTCTCGCTGTCGTTCTTTCAGAATACGCCCACCGGCGACCTGATGGCGCATGCCACCAACGACATCGGGGCGGTGCGCAACGTCGTGGGCCCGGGCATCATGTATCCCGCGGACACGCTGGTGACGTTCGTGATGGTGATCTCGGTGATGGTCACGCTGGACTGGCAGCTCACGCTCTTTGCGCTGGTCCCGCTCCCGTTCGTTTCGTATGCGGTGTACCGGCTCGGCAAGATCGTGCATCAGAAGTTCGAGGCGCGGCAGGCGACGTACTCGGAACTGACCACACGTGCACAGGAGAATCTGTCCGGCATCAGGGTGGTGAAGGCGTATGTCCGTGAGCAGTACGAGATCGGGCTCTTCCGGGCGCTGAGTCTGGATTATCTCACGAAGAACCTCGTCCTGGCCCGTGTCCAGTCGATCATGTGGCCCTTGATGTTCCTGCTCATCGGTTTTTCGCTCATCCTGACGATGTATTTCGGCGGCATGCGCGTGATCAGCGGTGAGATCACGCCGGGGACCTGGACGGCATTCTTTGTGTACCTCGGCATGCTCATCTGGCCGATGATCGCCTTCGGGTGGGTGATCAACATGTTGCAGCAGGGTTCGGCGTCGATGGGGCGGCTGATGAAGATCATGGACACGCCGGCGGACATCACCGATGGACCCGGGACCGACCGGAGCGTGACGGCGGTGGAGGGCGCATTGGAATTCCGGCACGTGTCCTTCCGTCATTCGGGTGCGGAGCGGGACACGCTGTCTGATATCTCCCTCAGCGTGCCGGCGGGGACCACGCTGGCCATTGTCGGGTACACCGGATCCGGCAAGAGCACGCTGGTGAATCTGCTCCCGCGCCTGATGGATGTGACGGGGGGCGAGTTGCTGGTGGACGGCCGCGACATACGGACGATCCCGCTGGATGTGCTCCGGTCGAACATCGGGTACGTCCCGCAGGAAACCTTCCTGTTTTCCGAGACGATCGCGGAGAACATCCGGTACGGTGTGGACGGCGGGAGTGATGCCGGTGTGCGGGAGGTGGCGGACATCGCGCAGCTGGGGAAGGATGTGACGGAGTTCCCGCATGGATACGAGACGATCCTGGGAGAGCGCGGGATCACGTTGTCGGGCGGGCAGAAGCAGCGCACGAGTATCGCGCGGGCGCTCATGCGCCAGCCGAAGCTCCTGATCCTGGATGATGCCCTGTCGGCGGTGGATACCTATACCGAAGAAGAGATCCTGAAGCGGCTCCGTGGCGTGATGAAAGGGCGCACCAGTATCATCATCAGTCATCGCATCTCGACCGTCAAGGAAGCGGACATGATCATCGTGCTGCACGAGGGGCGGATCGCCGAGCGCGGCACGCACGATCACCTTGTGGCGCAGAACGGCATCTACGCCGAGCTGCACCGGAAACAGCTGCTGGAAGACGAGATCGAGCACCTCTGATGCAGGAAGACGAAGTCCTCGGAAAAGCATACGACGGCACCCTGATGCGGCGGCTCCTGAAGTATCTGAAGCCGTACCGCTGGTATGTCGTCACGGGCATCCTGCTCAGCATCGCCGTGTCGGCCATGGAAGCCGTGCGTCCGTACTTCATCAAGCAGGCGGTGGACGTCGACATCAAAGCGAGCGATCCGCACGGGCTGCTGATGACCACCCTCGGATTCTGCGCCCTGATGCTCGTCCGGGGGTTCATCCAGTATCTGAACGCCTACCTCACGCAGTGGATCGGACAGAAGACCATCTTCGATCTCCGGATGGAGATCTTCGAGCACCTCCAGCACCTCGGGCTGAAGTACTTCGACCGGAATCCCATCGGGCGGCTCATCACGCGCGTCACCAACGACATCGAAGTGCTCAACGAGATGTTCTCCTCGGGCATCGTGATGGTGTTCAGCGACATCTTCACCATCATCGGCATCCTCTCGTTCATGTTCTCCATGGACTGGCGGCTGGCGCTGATCTCGCTGAGCGTACTGCCGTTGTTGTTCTACGGGACGTTCCTGTTCCGCCGGAAGGCACGCGAGGCATACCGCGAAGTGCGCCTGTACATCGCGCGCATCAACACGTTCATGCAGGAGCACATCACCGGCATGCTGGTGGACCAGGTATTCAATCGCGAGGAGAAGGCGTACGCGCAGTTCTCGGGCATCAACGGGCAGCACCGCGACGCGAACATCAAGTCGATCCTGTATTATGCGATCTTCTACCCCGGCGTGGAACTCATCGGGGCGATCGCTGTCGGTCTCATCGTGTGGTATGCCGGCATCGAGGCGCTCGATGGCGCGGTGACGGTGGGAACGGTGATGGCATTCCTGCAATTCAATGAGATGTTCTGGCGCCCGATCCGGGACCTGTCCGAGAAGTACAATATCATGCAAACGGCGATGGCGAGTTCCGAGCGCGTCTTCCGTTTGCTGGACGACACGACGAAGGTGGCCGACCCCGCGGAGCCGGTCGCGCTCGGGACGGTGCGCGGCGACATCGAGTTCCGGAATGTCTGGTTCACGTACAATGAGCCGAAGGACGGCACCGAGCCCGAGTGGGTGCTCCGCAATGTGTCGTTCACCATCACCGCCGGCGAGAGTGTCGCGATCGTGGGGCACACCGGTGCCGGCAAGACCACGATCATCAGTCTGCTGGCACGGTTCTATGACATCCAGAGGGGCCAGATCCTGGTGGACGGCATCGACATCCGGCAGGTGACGCAGGCCGATCTGCGCAGGCATATGGCCGTGGTGCTGCAGGATGTGTTCCTGTTCTCCGGCACCATCGCCGGGAACATCGGCCTGGGCAATGCGCAGATTCCGGAGGACCGGTTGCGGGCAGCCGCGCGGGTCGTTGGGGCGCACCGGTTCATCGAGAATCTGCCCGGACAGTATGCGGGCGTGGTGAAGGAGCGGGGCGCGACGTTGTCGGTGGGTCAGAAGCAGCTCATTTCGTTCGCGCGCGCGCTCGCGTACCATCCGCGCATCCTGGTGCTGGATGAAGCGACGTCGAGCGTGGACACCGAGACCGAGCTGGTGATCCAGGAAGCGATCAAGAAATTGCTGCACGGCCGGACATCGATCGTCATCGCCCACCGGTTGTCCACGATCCAGTCGGCGAACAAGATCCTGGTGATGCACAAGGGAGAGATCCGGGAGATGGGGACGCATCAGGAGTTGCTGACGATGGGTGGGTTGTACTTCAAGTTGTATCAGTTGCAGTACAAGGACCAGGAACTGCCGACCAAGAGGTAAGTATCCCGGTGCAGCACGACCCGGGGTACCACCGGCAGACCTCCACGGACCGTGCGCCGGACCCATCAGTGTACGGCCAGGCCGGTCGTGCTCATGCGTAGCGCACGATCAGCCTTATGCGAAACGAAAAGGCACGCGGCCGGACCGGTCGCGTTGCGGGAGTCCCTCATGAGCACTGCCGACCGTCTCGTCACCCTCGAACGGCACATCATCGAAGGAGAACGGAACCACCCCGGTGCCACGGGTGAGTTCTCCAGTCTGCTCCACGGGCTCTCGCTTGCCGCAAAGCTGATCTGGCGGGAGGTGACGAAGGCCGGTCTGGTGAACATCCTCGGGAAGACCGACCGGATGAACATCAGCGGCGACGTGGTGAAGAAGCTCGATGTCTTCGCGGACGAAACCATCTACCGGGCGATGGACCATCTGGGCCATCTGTGCGTGATGGCGTCCGAGGAGAATGAGGACCTGCTCCACATCCCCTCGCACTATCCGAACGGCAAGTACGTTCTGCTGTACGATCCCCTCGACGGCTCATCGAACATCGATGCCAACGCAACGATCGGCACCATCTTCTCGGTCTACCGGCGGGTATCGCAGGAGGGCCCGGGGACGATGGCGGACATACTCCAATCCGGGAACCAGCAGGTGGCGGCCGGGTACGTCCTGTTCGGTTCCAGCATGATGTTCGTGTACACCACGGGGCATGGCGTGCACGGTTTCACGCTCGATCCGAGTGTCGGGGAATTTCTCCTGTCGCATGAGAACATCCGGATCCCGCCGAAGGGGACGATCTACAGTGTGAACGAAGGCAATACCAATCGGTGGAGCGCGGGGATGCAGCGTTATGTGCGGTGGCTGAAGGAAGAGGATGCGGCGACGGGACGTCCCTACTCCTCACGGTACATCGGATCGATGGTGGCCGACGTGCACCGGACGATGTTGTACGGTGGGATCTATTGTTACCCGGGCGACACGAAGAACCCCCGCGGGAAGCTGCGGCTGATGTATGAGAACAACCCGCTGGCCTACGTGATCGAGGAGGCCGGTGGGGCCTGCAGCACGGGGGAGACGCGCATGCTGGACCTCGTGCCGAAGAGTCTGCATGAGCGGTATCCGATGTTCATCGGGAGTGTGGAGGATGTGCGGATCGCGACGGAGTTCGTGACGGGGAAGAGGACGTAAGAGGGCATACGGTGGGGCTGCAACAGAAACCCCCTGGTTCCGATGAGCGGGACCAGGGGGTTGTGTTTGGTACAGACGTGACGCAGGATCAGGGCAGCTTGGTCAGCTTCGCTTTTGCTTTTTCGACGAGGCTGCTGGTCGGGAAGTCGGCGACGACCTTCTGGAATGCTTCCTTCGCAGCGGTCTTGTTGCCGAGTGCGAGCTGGCAATTGCCGATCATGAACGTGGCGTCCGCCTTCTTCCCGGAGCGGGGGAGTTCGATGATATTCTCGAAGGTGGTGAGTGCGCTCTTGTACTTCCTCTGGGCGTATTCGGATTCGCCGATCCAATAGTGGCAGTTGTCGGCCAGGCTGGCTTCGATACCGCTGTCGAGCAGTGCTTTGAAGTCGGCGATCGCTCCGCTATAGTCCTTCGCGTGGAACTTTGCGAGTGCGCCGTCATAGCCACCGGCCACGCTGGGTGCTTTCTCTTCCGGTGCGGTGGCTTTCGGAGCAGCCATTGCCTCGGTGAGTTTCGTTTCGAGTTCGGCATTCCGGGCCGTCAGTTTGCGGTTCTCGGATGCGACCGCTTCGATCTGATCCTGCAGGCGGCGGTTCTCGTTCTGGAGGCTATCGACGCGGTATTCCAGCATCGCCGTGGGGGATACGGCCGGGGCACTTTCCCACTCTTCCATCGACTCCTCGGACGATCCGCAGCCGAACACGGAGAGCGAGAGTACCAGTGCTGCCACCGGCATGAGACCTGCCAGAATGTTGAACCTTCTGTCGTTGCTGCTCATTGAGGCTTCCTCCTTAAAGGATTAGGTGTTCGGTATGGCGTAAATGTATCAAACAAGGCAAGCAATGTCAAGTTGACGGGCGTGTTGTGCCGATCTGTGGAAGGCACACGGGGAGGCGCCGGCGGCCTGAGGAACCCTCCGGAAGGCAGCTTGTTATTCACTATGGCAATGGGTATATTTTTTGTTGCAGAAGTACAGACGGCCGGAGGAAAGGTGTCATGAAGAACGTGTTGTTGCTGCTCATGCTGGGTGGAACACTGCTGCTCCTGGGAGGATGCTCCGGGGGGTCCCAAACGGGAAAACCGGATGCGGAAGCCGCATCTGCGCCGGGTTCGAAGGCCGACGATGCCTCCCGGCGTCTGGGAATGCAGCATTTTGTCGATGGATCGGTGTACGAGCTGAAAGGTGATCTTCCCCAGGCCATTCTGGAGTACCAGGATGCGCTCCGGTTCGACAATGATCCGGCCATCTATTATGCCATTTCCAAGTGCTATTCCCAGCTTTCGAAGCACTCGCTTGCCATCGAGAACGCCCGGGAGTCTGTCCGCCTTGCCCCCGAGCAGCTGACCTACCGCCGGAACTACGCAGATGTCCTTGCCGCGGCATTCGATTTCGATGCTGCCGCGCAGCAATTCGAAGAGATCATCAAACGCGATTCTGCCCAGGTCGAGGCCTGGTACAACCTGGCGCGCATCGCCCAGCAGCGCAAGCCGCTCCGCGCTCTCGAGGTGTACGAACACATCATCGACCGCTTCGGCCCCGAGTGGGACGTGTTCCTTCAGATCGCCGATCTGAACAACCGGCTGGGGCGGTTCGACAAGGCCGCGGACGCGTTGAGGGAGATGACCCAGCTCGACCCGAGCAACAAGGAGTTGAAGAAGACGCTGGCACAGACGTATGCACGGGCAGGCAAGTTCGACGATGCGCTCGCGGTGTACACCGATCTGCGCGACATCCATCCCGACGATCTGGAGATCCAGGCGGAGGTGGCCGGGTTGTATCTCGCGCGCGGCGAATACCCACGCGCGGCGAAGGAATTCGATACGCTGCTTGCCCGCGATACCGTGTCGGTGGATGTGAAGGTGCACATCGGCGAAATGTACTTCGGGCAGATGGCGAAGGATTCAACGCTGGCGCCGGTGACGCGGAGCATCTTCGAGAGGGTCGCCGCGAAGCATCCGGACGACTGGCGTGCCTTCTGGTTCCTTGGTGCGATTGGGAGTGTCACCCGCGACGATTCGCTCTCGCTGCGCAGCTTCCGGCGCGTCACCGAGCTGGCGAGCTGGAACGCGGATGCGTGGGTGTATATGTCGGGGGTCTTCCTCGGCAAGAACAACTTCGCCGAGGTCGCCCGCATCCTCGAGTCGGCAGTGAGGATCCTGCCGGACGATTTTCGGGTGAACTTCTTCCTCGGGTTGTCCTACAGCAGGCTGAACCGGAATATCGATGCCGCACGCGTGCTCGAGCATGCGCGGCAGCTGAACCCGAAGGACCTGGATGCCATCGCACAGCTGGCGTTGGTGTACGATGCCATGCGCCGGTTCGAGGATTCCGATGCGCTGTACGAAGAGGCATTGAAGATCGATCCGGAGAACCATCTTGTTCTGAACAACTACGCGTACAGTCTGGCCGACCGGAACCTCCAGCTCGAGCGGGCCCTGACGATGTCGCGCAAGGCCGTGGACCAGCAACCGGACAACGCATCGTACCTCGACACGATCGGGTGGATCTATTACCGTCTTGGGCGGTACCCCGAAGCAATGACCTGGACGAAAAAGGCGATCAGCAAAGGAGAGGTCAATGCGGTCGTGTACGAACACCTGGGCGACATCTACTACTGCATGAACCAGAAGGACCTCGCGATCGAGCACTGGAACATGGCGCTGAAGCTGGACGAGCAGAACACGCAGTTGCGCGACAAGATCTCACGCGGGTCCTTATGACCTCCGTTCCAACGCGTGCCCTTGCTGTCGTTTGTCTGGGTGCGATGCTCGCCGGATGCTCACCCAAAGCCGCGGAGCTGGTGCTGGACACGCGCCAGGTGCCGCCTGCTGCCGTGGTCTCGCGTGTGACGGCCAATGCGTCGCGCATCACCACCCTGACCGGGTCGGGGACCGTTTCGTTCGAAGGCCCGGGGATGGGTGGTTCCGCGTTCTTCACGCTCACGCTCAAGAAACCCGATTCCCTGCTCATCCGGTTCGAGGGGCCCTTCGGTCTCGATGCAGGATTTCTGTTCCTCAGCCGGTCGCAGTATGTGATGTTCAACCGGATGGACAACACCGTCTATTCTGGCGATCCCTCCCGGGGAGGGATCCGCTGGGCGATACCGTTCGAGCTGACGGTGGAACAGGTGCTGGATGCATTCACCGGTGCCTTCCGATTTCCTGCCGGTGCGGTCCCCGCTCGGTACGCGGTTGACGACGAGCACTTCCTGTTGTCGTACACGGCGGAGCGCGATACGCAGACGTTCTGGGTGGATCCGGCAACGGCACTGGTGACACGGTATTCACGGACGGAGAATGGGATGTCCGTGTGGGCGGAAACATCGCGTCCGATGGAAGAGGATGGGATGCGGATGCCCCGCGAGATCACGTTGTCGTTCCCCTCGGAGGGGAGACAGCTCGCGGTCTATTATACCGACCTGACACTGAATCCATCGGAACTCTCGTTCCGGTATGCGGTCCCGCGTACAGCACAGATCCGGTCATCGAAACCATGAATCGCCGTTCACGACTCATCGTGTGGTTCCTCGTGTGCGTGCTCGCCGGGGTTCTTCCCGTCCATGCGCAGGGGGATCTTCAGCGCAGGCAGGATGAACTCGAGACGCTCCGCGAGCAGATCCGTCAGCTGGAGGCGAAGGTGAAGGTCCAGCAGCAGAACGAGGCAGAGACCCTGGAGTTGCTGGACACCTACGACACCAAGGCGACGCTGGTGCGCAAGCTGATCACGCGCCTCAAGTCCGCCGAGCGGCAACTCCAGGCGCGCATCGACACCACGCGTCGCAGTACGCGGTCGTTCGAAGCCCAGCTCGCGTTCCTGAAGGCCCACTATGCCAAGCATGTCCGTTCGGTGTACAAGACCGGGAGGATGCACGACATGGAACTCCTGTTCGCATCCTCGTCGGTGGAGGAGTTCATCGCGCGCAATGAGTATCTTCACCGGTTCAGCGAACAGCGCAGGAGCGATACGCGCCGGATCCAGCGGAAACAGCAGCAGCTGTCCGAGATCCAGGTGCGGGCAGAGAAGGAATTGAGCGAGGAGCGACGGCTGCTTGCGGAGAAGAGTGCGGAAGAGGACCGACTGGCCGTGCTGACGGCGGAGCGGCGCGAGGCATTGATCAAGATCCGCAAGGACAAGAATATGATGGCGCGGCAGATGCAGCGCCAGATCAAGGCCGCGAAGGCCATGGAGGACATGATCGCGCGGTTGATCGAAGAGGAGCGCGTGCGCACCGAGCACGAGCGGGAAGCGGCCGTGGCCAAGAAGCTTCCGCCGACGCCGGAAGCCCCGGTAGTGCCCGGAGAATTCGAACTCAAGAAGGGCCGGCTCCGCTGGCCGGTGACGGAAGGCAGTATCGTGGCACGCTTCGGGCCCTACCGGCATCCCACGTTGCGCACCGTGACCACGAATACGGGGATCGATATCGCCGTCCAGCCGGGCAGTTCGGTGACCGCGGTTGCCGCCGGCAAGGTGGCGAAGATCTGGTTCATCCCATCGTATGGCAATCTCATCATCCTGAATCATCACGACGGGTACCGGACGATCTATACCCATCTTGCCGAGATCGACGTCCTCGAGGGGCAGGTCATCAGCGAGGGTGATGTGATCGGGACCAGCGGCGATTCGGTCGATGGCCCGCGCCTGCATTTTGAAGTGTGGAAAGACCGCGACAAACAGAACCCCGAACAATGGCTCATGCGCCAATGAACCCGCGTGCCGCGGCCACCGTCGGCGGTGCCGCCGTCCTTGCGCTGTTGCTGACCATCATCCTGCATGGTCCCTTCGCGTCGCTGGAGGAGGGTGTGACGGCGGGGCGATACGCGCTGCGCGGGGAGCGTACGGCGGACACGAACATCGTGGTGGTGTATATCGATGACGAAGCGATCGGGGTGATGGGCTGGCCCGTCCCGCGCAATTTCCACGCGCTCATGGTGCAGACCCTCACCGACCTGCATGTCCGGGCGATCGGTATCGAGCCGGTGCTCGATGACCGGCGCGATGAGTACCCGGAGTATGACCAGGTGCTGGCCGCGGTGATGCGTACGTCTGCGCCGGTGGTCATGACGTGTTATCTGGATTCCGTTGCGCATGAGCGACCCGCCGATAGTGTGACCGTCCCCGCGGGGTTCTTCTCGTATCCGGGTGTTGCCGAGCCGCCGCTGTCCGGCCGTGGCCTCCATCTGCCGTTGACCATCTTTCGTGATGCATCGGCCGGTGTTGGTCATGTGAACTTCTCCGGCCGTGGGGCCATTCCCGTGTTCGTTGCGTATGGGACAGGGATCGTTCCTTCCTTTGCCGCCGAGCTTGCCCGCGTGAGCGCCGGTGTTTCCCGCGATGCGGTGCAGTTCGACGGCGGGACCCTGGCGATCCGCAGCCGGACGGCGCGCGTCGTGCATGACATTCCGGCGAGCGGAGCGGTCACGCTCGATCATCCCGGGCGGCTCTCTTCGTTCACGGCACTGTCGTTCCTTCAGGTGTTGCGTGACTACGACCGCGTGCGTGGGGGGGAGGGATCCTCTTTGTCATTGCTCCGGTTGAAGGACAAGATCGTGCTCATCGGACCGATCGCCAGTGGGCGCGGGTTCTTCGTGGACACGCCGGTCGATCCCCGTCTTCCATCGGTGCTTGTGCATGCCACTGCGCTCGACAATGCACTGGCCGGGAGGTATCAGACAGCGATGCCCGGCTGGATGACATCGTTGGTGGCGCTTCTCTTCGGTCTGATCTGTGGTGCGGCCGTGCTCCTCTTGCCCGCGCCCTGGGACCGTCTGGGTCCGATCCTGGCGACCGTGCTCCTTCTCGTTGTCTCGCAGGTGGCTTTTGGGTGGATGGCCGTGGTTGTGCCGGTGCTTGCACCGCTGCTGGTGGGGGGCGTGGCAACGGTCACCGCCGCTGTCGTGCGGCACCGCATCACGAGCGGACAGGTGGATGCTCTCGCCGCGGAGAAGAACGCGGTGCTTGCGGAGTTGCGGGATCGTGAGGCACGTCTGGCGGTGCTCGAGCGGGAGCTGTTGGACTATCAGACCGCGCGGCCGGCGGACCGCACGGAGGAATTGCTCGAGGAGATCCGCAAGAACAAGGCGGAGATCCGTACCCTGTCGTCGCGTGCCGACGATATGGAAGAATATGCCGGCGGAGGCGGGGACGATGAGCGGCTGGACTTCGAGGGCATG
This sequence comes from Bacteroidota bacterium, assembly GCA_030835135.1. Lineage (GTDB taxonomy): Bacteria > Bacteroidota > Ignavibacteria > UBA10030 > UBA6906 > JAGDMK01. Next base: position 14,639 of record JAUQWO010000050.1, on the reverse strand, counting down.
ATCTACCGGAAGAACAGTCCTCTGCGTGCGGTGGTGGAATTCATCGGCAAGATCGCGGGCAGTGATGCCCCCGTCCTCATTCTGGGAGAGAGCGGGACCGGGAAGGAACGTGTTGCTCGTGCGATCCATGTGCGGAGCCAGCGTGCGGCAGCACCGTTCATTGCCGTGAACTGCGGGGCGTTGTCGGAATCGCTTCTGGAGAGCGAGCTGTTCGGTCATGAGAAGGGCGCATTCACCGGGGCCGTGAAGGACAAGCTCGGCAGGTTCGAATTGGCGGATGGCGGAACGATCTTCCTGGATGAGATCGGTGAGGTCTCGGAGGGGTTCCAGTTGAAGCTGCTGCGCGTGCTGCAGGAGGGTGAGTTGGAGCGTGTTGGCGGGACGCGGACCATCAGGCTGAACGTTCGGGTGGTTGCCGCAACGAACAAGGACCTGCGGGAGCTGGTGAAGGTACGGAAATTCCGCGAGGATCTGTACTACCGTCTGAACGTCCTGACCGTGGCGCTGCCGCCGCTGCGTGAGCGGCATGAGGACATCCCATTGCTGGTGGAGCATTTCCTTGCGAGGGAACAGAGCGGCCTGCGCATTTCGCGGAATGTGATGGACGTGCTCCAGCAGCACCGCTGGCCCGGCAATGTACGGGAACTGGAGAGTGCGATCCGCCGGGGGGCTGTGCTCGCGAGGTCGGAGGACCGGACGCTCATTCATCTCCGCGACCTGCCTGAAGATCTGGCGGATGCCGGGCGCAGGAGTGTGCCCGTGCAGGAGCAGATCCTGGATATGGTCAGGGAATTCGGATTCTCACGCAGTGCGATCACGGAAACTGCTGCGGCGCTTGGGGGATTGAACCGGGGCACTGTTGCGGAGTATGTGCGGGGGGAGTTCCTGAGGACCTTCGCCGAGCACCAGTTCGACCTCGAGCAGGCGGTCATGCATATCTCCCTATCCGGCGATGCGGCGGTCAACGATCGGGTCAGGAAGCGGTACATCGAATACCTCAGTAATATTGTGGAAGGGATCGACGTCTCGTTGCCATGGGAAGCCGCCCGTCCGCGTCTCCGCACCAAGACCAAAAATCTTCCCCAGCGGTATCATGGGTATCTGGAACAGGCCGCCGAGGGGTATTTCCGCAAGCTCTGGATGCTCCCTCCCAGCGCCTGAAATCCGCGATTCCCGCACTTCTCTTGCTGATTCCCGCACTTCCCGCAGATGGGTTCCGTTCCCCCAGAGGCCGGACCCCCCGATAACCTTCTATCCTCCAAGCACTTACTCGATTGTTCCCCGGCGTGGCCGATCCTGGCACGCGTGTTGAAATGTCCTGAGCAGTGCAACGAAGCAAATGCAGTCAGGACGGTATCACCAACAACAACATTCCTTGAGGAGGAGACAATGAAACGAACCACGATGGTGCTGATGGCGGCGGTCATGATGACCGGGTTGCTTGTGACGGGGTGCAAGAAGGACAGTGGTCCGGATGAGGCCGCTCCGGTCGGCGTGACGAACGAAGAGCAGGCGATGCAGTACTTTGCCAAGAATGATGAGTTCGTGGCGAATGATGAAGAGACCTTTGCGGACAAGTCGATCGAGAGTTTCGACTATGGTACGTTCGGCAAGGTGGATGCGGCGATCACTCCGCTGCGCTGGGGCCGGTTCGTGACGAGTGTGACGCGGACAGTGACGACGACCATTCAGCCGGGTGACACGATCGCCACTGCGGTGGTGGACAAGAGCATCACGGGCATGTTGAAGATCCGTGGCATCAACGGGGCCGGCGATACGGTCACGATCGAGAAGCCGTTCAACGACGTGTCGAAGCGGAACGTCATCTTCAAGCGCGTGAACCGCGCCACGGACAAGTTCTGGTTGAACTGGGTGCCGGTCGCGACGTCGCTGGTGGAAGGTGGCACGGCCTCACCGAACAACCAGATCGAGATCACCACGGTGGTGCTGTACACCTCCGCGTTGGACACGATCACGATCACCGATCCGACCGCCTATTTCCTCCGCTATCGCTGGCTCAAGCTGTTCAACGGTGGCAGGAAGGATGTGCCGGAGTTCCTTGCCGGGCAGTCGCTGAAGCTTCAGGTGACGGTGGTGTCGGCTTCTGCGGACACGGACTTTGTTGCGCTGCGGTACGGTGTGGGCGGGAACAACCACAAGCGCGTCCGTCTGGCCCTGGTGTCTGAGGTGAACAATGGGAACGGGACGTATACCCGGGTATTCGAGATCGCCCGGACAGCACCCCAGTTCATTCATTTCCATCGCGGCTGGTTCCACATGGGGATCGATGCGATCACCCGTGCGACCCTGATGGATGATTCGGCTCCGTACTCGGTGAGCTGGTGGGGTGTGCCGTACCGGGTGTTCTAAGCAGCATGTGGTGGGAGAACCGTCCCCGGAGGCCGTTGGGAGGCTCCGGGGGCGGTTGTTTGCGCAATTGAGGCGAAAAATTCTATATTGTTCTCCCGGGGGCGGTGGTGCAGAGAACAACACCAAGCGGAGTGCATCGTGGGAGTGTCCGTCGGAAATACGGGTGCCGGGTATATCGAGCAGCGCAATCTGCTGTCACTGCCGTTCCGGAACGTCACGCTGGGACGGGAGTACGACATCATGGGTGGGCTGAACTTCGTTCAGCGGAGACTCCGCGGAAATCCGCCGGCAACCTCATTCCTCAATACGATCCATTGGAACCCGTTCCGGCATCGTTTCAACCTCCTGCACCTGGTGAACAGCATCAGCGCCTCCTCCACGCCCTGGATATCGACGTTCTCCCATTATCTGCCGCGATGGAACATGGTCTCGCGGTTCGGTATGAGTCTGCTTGCGGGCAAGGCCTGCCGGAAGTTGATCGCCATCAGTGCCTTTGCGTTCGCGTATGAAGAGGCGCTCATCGACCGGTATCCCATGTACCGGGAGGCGATCCGCCAGAAGCTGGTGGTGTTACATCCTGCGCAGCCGGCGTTGATCCCGTCGTTCGAGGCCAAAGAACTGGACAAGGATGCCGTTGTCTGCACACTTGTGGGGGCTGATTTCTTCAGAAAGGGCGGGATGGAGATCCTGCGTGCGACCGAGCGGCTCGCCCTGCAGGGCTATCCGATCCGGGTCAATATCGTCTCCAGTCTGGATGCGGGCGACTACGCCTCGCATGCGGGGGGAGAGGATGTCCGGCAGGCGGAGCGCATGATCGCCCGGTTGCCGGGCGTCGTGCGGCACTACCGGAATCTCCCGAATGATGCGGTCCTGACGATGTTCAAGAATTCTCACGTGGGCCTGTTGCCCACCTACGATGATATCTATGGCTACTCCGTCCTCGAAGCACAGGCAGCCGGGTGCCCGGTGATCAGTACGGATATCTGCGCGCTTCCCGAGATCAACAATGATGATATCGGTTGGATGATCCGCGTGCCGAAGGACTCGTTCGGCATCGCCTACCGGAAGCGTGACGCCCAGCGGAAGCGGCTTTCGCGGGAGATCGAGGAACAGCTGTTCACGCATCTCCGTTCGATCTGTGACAACCCCGGCATAGCGAAGGACAAAGGTCGCCGTGCACTTGCACGGATCGCAGCGGCATGCCGTCCGGAGGACCGTTCGGCCGCACTTGAACGGATCTACGGCGAAGCGATGTCCGCAGGATAGGGTAGCCATGAAGCGCCTGCTCGTTGTCTTCAGTCTGATGGCTCTGGCCATTGGGGGATGCAAACATCCTTCGGAGGTCGAGCTCGTTGATGAGTCCGCCACGACGAATCTCGAGGCGTTCGCCGTCTCGATCCCTGATTCGAACATTGCCACGGCGTCGGTGGATTCCACCGGTGTCCTGCCCGACGAAGAGATCAAGGCCGCGGCTGCCTTCCTGATCAATGCGGTCACCTGGGATGCCGGGAGCGTCAAGAAGACCGTGGCCTACAGCCGGGCCTTCTTCGCGGACAGTGTGGTGCGGCTCTCGGGGTCGACCGTCGGCTTCGTCGGCCGCGACGTCGGGTCGGTGGTGCTGGACGGCGCACTGATGGTGAAGGTACCGCACCGGATCCCGGTGCTGCGTCCGGTCTTCTCTGATTCGGCCATCGTCCGCGGGGTGGAATATCTCTCCGATCTCACCGGGTCCTACCAGCATGACCATGCCTACTCCTGGACGGTGATCAACCGTCTGCAGCCGATCCTGACCGTTGGTGAACGGAGCCCCGAGGCACTCAATGTGCTGTCGCCGCGCGGTGGTGCGATCCATGCCCGCACGTCGAACATGCCGATCGCATGGAACGGCGGCAAGGGCAAGATGACCGTCATCATCAGTGTCTATGACGTCATCCGGAAGAAGACGCGGCCGTTACTGGAGCTTCGGGTGCGGACCAACAATGGGCGTGCGGTGATCCCGGCGAAGCTCCTGACTCAGCTTCCCGCCGGGACGACATTCGTCCTGACGTTCGTTCTCGCGAACAAGACCGTAACCACCGTGACGCAACCCGTCACGGGACGGGTGCTGACGCAGGCCGCCGCGGTGTACAATGTGTTCGTCGAGCTGCGCTGACCGCGATGCGCTGCCGGACCGGCATATTTCTGATCGGCGTGATCGCCCTTGGTGGGCAGTCGTGGGCCCAGTCGCTGTCTGAAGCGCGTTCGCTTGCGCTTGGCCTCCAGCCCGCGGCGGTACGCGACACGAGGGAGTTCATCACGAACCCTGCCGGGCTTGTCGCGTTGCGCGACTGGGAGCTGAGTCTGGGTGCCTACAGCGACCCGTCGACCGTAAAGAATGGTTTTGTGTTCCACGGCCTTGCCGTTGGCAAGCGGTTCCTGGAGCACGAGGCCGCCGCGTTCCGCTATACCCCCGGCGCGGAGATCTCATTCACTATCCCGCCTGTTCTGATCATCGGAGGTTCCAACACCCCCGGGTCGGCGGACCGCGAGATCACGTATCGCGAACCGTACGCCTTTGCCTATGCGCATCGCTTCTCGTCGGAGTTCTCTGCCGGGGTCGGGGCGCGAGTCCGGCAGGAAGAAGTGGTCGATACCCGCTATCAGCTTGTCATCAAGGACACGATATCTTACGCGGCAGTCTCGAAGGAGAGTTATCGCGCAACGACCTGGAGTGCCGATCTTGGCCTTCAGTGGCGGCCGTCCGGTATCTGGTCCGTGGCGCTCGTCGCGCGCAATCTCCTCCGATCCACGCCCGGCGAGGTCGGGACCATCCTGGATGCATACCGGCTCCCATCGGTGCTGACCGTGGAGGGCGGGTTGGGTGTCAGGCCTGTGCCGGCGCTCGATCTGTACGCGTCGGCGAGCACATCGGGCATCGGTGGGGTTGGCGCAGAGTGGATGCCCGGAGGAGGCTTTGCCATCCGGGGGAGTGCGACGGTGAACCGTGCCGAGCGGCCAGCTCTCGCGGCGTTCGGTGCGGGGATCGGCTGGTCCTATCAGTTCTTCTCCGTGGATGTCGGCGTCCTTCATTTTCTCAACGATGCGGGTCACCGCGGAAGCACGTCTGCGTCGCGCTTCTCGGCCGGCGACATCGTGAGTCTTGACATGCAACCGTACAGCCGCGACCGTGTCACACTGTCGGTGCGGGCGATCTTCGGACACGTCCGTGAGAGTCTGGCGCGCATCGAAGGTGTCACGATCGCCGCGGGGGTGTATCCCGCCGCCCGTGAACTTCTCGCGTACAAACCGATCGGCACGGCGCGGGTGCGGAACATATCCGACAGGCCCATCCACGCGCGCGTGAGTTTCTTCGTGGACCGGCTGATGGATGCGCCGACAGAATCGCAGCCGGTGTATCTTGTGCCCGGTGCGGAGGCCGATGTGCCGGTCATGGCGGTGTTCAATGACCAGGTGGACCGGGTGTCCACGCAGAGCATCCGTGAGGGAAATGTCTTTGTGAATGCCACGCCGGCGGAAGAATATGACGACCGGTTCCAGACGCGGTTGCTCATCCACGGGCGCAATGCGTGGGATGGTGATGTGATGACGCTCCGGTATTTCGTCACACCGGATGACCCCGCGGTACTGAAGTATTCGCGCGACGAGTTGCTGGGGAGGCGTGACTCTCTCGCGGCACAGACCGGCGTGCCGGAACAGTTCGAGAGAGCGCGGACACTCATTGCGGCCTTCGCCGGCAAATTGCAGTACGTCAATGACCCGCGGCTCAGTGCCGACTTCGTGCAGTATCCGGCGGAGACGCTCGATCTGCGTGGAGGGGATTGCGACGACATGACCGTCTGTTTTGCATCGTTGCTGAGCAGCATCGGGATCCCGACGGCGTTCGTGGATGTGGTGCCGCCCGGGAAGCCCGAGGAGGGGCATATCTATCTGTTGTTCGACACCGGCGTGGAGCCGCGCTATGGGTCGGCTATCGCCGGCAATCCGAAGCGCTATGTCGTCCGGCGGAATGCCGGGGGGAAGGAAACGGTCTGGATCCCCATCGAGACGACGGTGATCGCGCGTGGTTTCGAAGAGGCCTGGTCGTCGGGTGCACAGCGCTATTTTGATGATGTGGAGGTCGGGCTCGGACTTGCCCACGGGTGGGTCCGTATCGTGGATGTGAACTGAAGGAGGAGAGCATGAGACTGACAGGGCTGTTGACGCTGCTGCTATCGGGAACGATGGTGGCGCAGGCGGGGACGATCACGATCCAGAAGCTCAACGGCGAGGTCGCGGTGCGGCATGGTGTGACGGAAGAGTGGACGACCGTCGCGGCCGGTGACGCCTTGCGTCCGTACGATTCGATGCGGACGGGGAAGAGCGGGTCGGCGACGTTGCTCGTGCAGGAAGGCCCGGCGGGAGTGGTGCGGCGTCTGGCATTGCCGGCGGACGTGATCGTGGACATGTCGGATGTGCGTGAGCTGACGCAGGAGGAGTTGATGTTGAAGCTCACGATGCAGAAGGTGCGTGCGACGCCCGAGCAGGATCGGAATGGTGGTCCGCAGATCTCCAATGCCGCGGTGATGCATGGGACGGACGCGGGGCGCGCGGGAGCGATGGCGGAGAACGACCCTCAGGTTGGCCGCTCGTTGCTGAATGGCGCCAAGGTGCTGCTGGAGAACGGTTTCTCCGCGACCGCGGTGTTGCGGACGATGGAAGTGTTCCGGTTATTCCCGTCGCTGGCGGGGATCGTGGACAATCGTCTCGTGTTAGCCGGGGCGATGGAGAAGGCGAACCTGAGGGGGGAGGCCGTGACGGAATACCATGCGATACGGCAGATGAGCGGGTTAACGCCGTCGCAGACCGCGGTGGTGAATGCGAGGATCGAGGCGTTGCGGAGGAATACTCAGCGATGAGGGATGGATAGCGGAAAATGGACGATGCAATGGGGAATGGATAGCGGACAAAGGACAAAGGACAATGGACAATGCAAGGGGGGATGAATAGCCGGCAACGGACAATGCAATGGGGAATGGATGACGGACACCCGATAATGTAAAGCAAAAGAGGAGAGGCCACCGGGCACTCTCCTCTTTTCGTTTCTGGAGCATCCTTCCGGCTCAGCGGATCAGGCGTTTGTATTTGATGCGGTGTGGCCGGTCGGCTTCGATGCCGAGTCGCTTCTTCCTGTCCGCTTCATACTCGGTGTAGTTCCCATCATACCACACCACGTTGCTCTCGCCTTCGAATGCGAGGATGTGGGTCGCGATACGGTCCAGGAACCAGCGGTCGTGGGAGATGACCACGGCGCAGCCCGCGAAGTTCATCAGTGCTTCTTCCAATGCACGGAGCGTATGGACGTCCAGGTCATTCGTAGGTTCGTCGAGGAGCAGCACGTTCGCGCCTTCCTTCAGCATCTTGGCCAGGTGGACGCGGTTCCGTTCGCCGCCGGAGAGAGCGCTGGTCTTCTTCTGCTGATCCGTGCCACTGAAATTGAAGCGGGCCACGTAGGCGCGTGAGTTCACCTCGCGGTGACCGAGTTGGAGCAGGTCCTGTCCGCCGGAGATCTCCTGCCAGATGGTCTTCTCGGGATCGAGCGGCCTGTTCTGGTCCACGTAACCGAGTTTCGCCGTCTCGCCGATCTTGAACGACCCGTCATCCGGTGTGACCAGACCTGTGATCATCTTGAAGAGCGTCGTCTTGCCTGCCCCGTTGGGGCCGATCACGCCGATGATCCCGCCCGGAGGGAGCTGGAAATTGAGGTTCTCGAACAGCACGTTCTCGCCGTAGGCTTTTGACACGCCCTGTGCCTCGATCACGACGGTGCCGAGCCGCGGTCCAGGTGGGATGAAGATCTCCAACTCCTCGTTACGCTTCTCCGATTCCTCGCTGAGCATCTTCTCATAGGCGGCGATACGTGCCTTGCTCTTGGCGTGTTGTCCCTTCGGGTTCAGCCGGATCCATTCGAGTTCCTGCTGGAGGGTCTTCTGGCGTTTCGATTCCTGTTTCTCTTCGATAGCAAGGCGGGCACGTTTCTGGTCCAGCCAGGAGGAGTAGTTCCCCTCGAACGGTATCCCCTCGCCGCGGTCGAGTTCGAGGATCCATCCGGCGACGTTGTCCAGGAAGTAACGGTCGTGGGTCACGGCGAGGACGGTGCCGGGATACTGGCCGAGGAAGTGTTCGAGCCACGCGACCGACTCGGCATCGAGGTGGTTCGTGGGTTCGTCGAGCAGCAGCACATCCGGATTCTGGAGGAGGAGGCGGCAGAGGGCGACGCGGCGGCGTTCACCGCCGGAGAGGACCTTCACCGGCGTATCGCCGGGTGGACAGCGGAGTGCGTCCATTGCCTGGTCGAGGCGGCTCTCGAGGTCCCACGCATTCGCATGGTCGATCTTCTCCTGGAGAGCGGCCTGCTTTTCCAGGAGCGCATCGAAATCCGCCTCGGGATCGGAGAGCTTATTGCTCACGTCCTCGTATTGCTTGAGGAGTGCGGCGGTCTCCGCGACGCCTTCCTCCACGATATCCTTCACCGTCTTCGCGTTGTCCAGTTCCGGTTCCTGCGGGAGGTAGCCGAACGTGATCCCCTTCTGTGCGGTGATCTCGCCCAGGTAGTCCTTGTCCAGTCCGGCGATGATGCGAAGCAGGCTGCTTTTGCCGGCGCCATTGAGACCGAGGACGCCGATCTTCGCGCCATAGAAGAAGGAGAGGTAGATGTCCTTGAGGACCTGGCGGTTGGGAGGGTACACTTTGCCCACGCCGACCATGGAGAAGATGATCTTGTTATCGCTCATAGGAGATATTCGTTACGGGTTGGAGATCTGTGAGAATAGGTTCGTCTTTATAATAGACGCGCTCCAGAAAGAGGCCGGAGGGCGGAGCCGTGAGTTGTGCCGGGAGATCGGATTCTTCGTGCAGCAGGCGGGGGACCGCCGTACCGGGGAGAGCGCCGCGGCCCACTTCCGCGAGCACCCCGACGACACGGCGGACCATCTTCCAGACGAAGTGAGAGCCGCGCATGCGCACGAGGACGAGGTCGCCGTGCTCTTCGACGCGGAGTTCCTCCACTTCGACCTTCGTGGATTTCTCGTCGGGGTCATCGTCCGTGAAGGACCGGAAGTCGTGCATCCCGATGAAATGATGTGCGGCTGATTGCATCGCACGGACGTTCAGGGGGTCTTTCACCCACCAGACGAACCGTTTCCCGAGCGCGGTGCGGCGGCGGCAGATCTGGTAGAGATAGCTGCGTGAGGCCGCATGGTGGCGGGCGTGGAAGCGGGCATCCGCGCGCACGAGGTCGAGGATCGAGATGTCCGCCGGCAGGACATCATTCAGCTTCATCCGCAGGACATCCGGCGCGAGCTGGGTTGCGATCTCGAGGTGGGCCACCTGTCCGAGGGCATGGACGCCCGCATCGGTACGTCCGGACCCCTGGAACTCGAAGGTAGAGGTCTTGCAGACGTCGTGGATAGCGCGCTGGATCTCGCCGCCCACGGTCCGGACATTCTTCTGGGGCTGCCACCCGCGGTAGCGCGTCCCCTCGTATTCGACTGTCAGTTTATACCGGGCCATCAAAAGGAGAGGGGATCATGGTAGGCATGATCCCCTCGCTCGTCTCTCCTGTGAACGGATCAGTGTTTCTTTTTGGCGGTTCTGGCGATCAGGTCCGAGGATGCTGTCTCGTGTGCGGTGATCGCTGCCGTTGCCGCCTGTCGTGCTTCCGCGAACTGTTTCTCCATGGCGACGAGCTCGTCCTTCTGGACGTTCAGACCTGCGATGACCGCATCGTGCTTCGCATCGGGGTCATAGGGCCGGAAGGCCCGCATCCAGGCATCCATGGCTGCTTTGGCGGCGGTGATCTTTTCCTGGGCTGCGACCAGGTCACCGGCCGTGTGTCCGGTGGTCAGGGCCGGGTACTTCTTGACCAGTGAATCGTGCGTGGCCATCACGGCGGAAATGCGAGAGGTCAGGCCATCCAGTTCGGGGACAAGTTTCATGATCACATCGTGCTTGTCCATCACTTCCGTGTTCAGTGCAGCTTCGATCTTCTTCATCTCGTCGGATTTGCCGCAGCCGGTGAACAGGCAGGCAGCCAGCACCACCAGGGAGAGAGCGAGGAGCATCTGCTTCATGGGAACCTCCGCTACGTGAGGAAGTCGTGGGTTGGACGCAGAAGTGCCTCTTAATATAGAAGAATTCCGAGCTTTGTCAAACCCGGCCGGCTTGCATGTCACCCGGAAAGTTCGCACCATGCGTATAATCCAACCTGCGGATTACCTTCACCGTTCTTGCACATAGGCGCTTATGGACCGACGAACTGTACTTGGCGGCATGCTCGATGCTGCCCTGGCCGATCCTTCTCCGCACGCGAATCCATCCGATCCGCTCGCGTTCGCCAACACCGAACTTCCGAACACGCCACGCGCCCTCAGTGGCCTCGAACCCTACACGGGTCTCTGGGGCAGGGAGCAGATCTTTCATCTGCTCCGGCGCACCACGTTCGGCCCCTCGCCTGTCGACCTGCAGGCATTTCAAACCATGAGTATGACAGCCGCGCTGGACATGATCCTGTCCACGTCGGCCGTCGATAGCAAGCCCCTTGCCACCGACAGCCGTGAGATGGTGGCTGTGGGAGACACATGGGTGTACTCCAATGCCAGGGACCCGAACTCCACATTCGACCCGACAGGAGCACGGTACACGTCGTTGAAGTCGTGGTGGACGGGACTGATGCTCCAGCAATCGGCGTCCGTCATGGAGAAGATGGTGCTGTTCTGGCACGATCATTTCGTGACCCAGCGGAATGTGGTGAATGAGCCGCGCTTTCAGTGGCGGTATATCGATCTCCTGCGACAGCACGCGCTCGGGAACTGGAAGGATCTAGCGCGGGAGATGACCCTCACCGGCGCGATGTTGCGGTATCTCAACGGCAACGTGAATACCCGGACGAACCCCAATGAGAATTACGGGCGCGAGTTGCAGGAGTTGTTCACGATCGGGAAGGGGCCACTTGCGGGGCCGGGCGACTACACCACGTACACAGAAGCTGATGTCAAGGCGGCCGCGAAAGTGTTGACCGGCTGGCAGGACGATTCGACGGTGTTGCCGCAGCCCGGTGTCCGGCCGTCGAAGTTCACCTTGTCGCGCCACGATACCTCCGCCAAGCAGTTCTCCGCGCGGTACGGGAACCGGACGATCGCGGGGTCCACGGATGGCATCACCGAGGTCAACGCCCTGCTCGACATGATCTTCGAACAGGAAGAGACGGCGAAGCATCTGTGCCGGAAGCTGTACCGCTGGTTCGTGTACTACGTGATCGATGAGGCGGTGGAGGCCAATGTGATCGTGCCGATGGCGAACATCCTCCGGCAGAACAATTACAACGTGTTGCCCGCCCTGCGTGCGTTGTTCCAGAGCGCGCATTTCTATGATCCGCTCAACATCGGGTGCATGATCAAGAGTCCGCTGGAGTTCGCCGCCGGCATTCCGAGGATCTTCAGCATGCCCACGCCGGCGGATATCGCGACGAAGTACAAGGTCTTTTACTACATCGCGACACAATCTGCGGCCATGCAGCAGGACATCGCGGATCCACCGTCCGTAGCGGGATGGCCGGCCTACTATCAGACGCCGCAGTTCTATGAACTGTGGATCAATTCGGATACATTGCCGCGCCGTGCGACGCTCAGCAACACGTTGGTGAAGAACGGCTACAGCACGTCCGGGTTCAAGTTTGTGGCGGATGTCATCACCTTCACCGCGAATCTGCCCGATTCGCGTAACATTGATGCGCTCATCGAGGAGAGTGCGCGGATCATTTTTGCGGTTCCCCTCACGGCGACACAGAAGGCATTCCTCAAGCAGACGCTCATACCGGGGTTACCGGACTATGAGTGGACGCTCGAGTGGGATCTGTATCTTGCCGACCCGGGCAATGCGACGAAACGGAACGCGGTGCTGACCAAGCTGCAGGCACTCTATGCGTTCATGCTGTCCATGCCTGAATTCCAGTTACAGTAGGAGGGGAGACCATGAAGCGCAGAACATTCTTACGACGAGCCATACCCGTCAGCACGATCCCATTCCTGCTCGGCGGACACACATTGCAGGCCTTTGGCCGTTCGCCGTTCCTTGACGGACTGGCATCACTTGCGGCGGCGACGGACCGGGTCCTGATCCTGATCCAGCTCAACGGCGGGAATGACGGATTGAACATGGTCATTCCGCGTGACCAGTACGCGGCGCTGGCGGCGGCGCGGTCGAACATCATGATCGCGGAATCCAGGGTGCTGGCGTTGACCGCGGCGACGGGGCTGCATCCGGCGATGACCGGGCTGCACGCGCTCTATAATGAGGGAAAGGTCGCGGTGGTGCAGAGCGTCGGGTATCCGAGTCCGAACTTCTCGCACTTCCGTGCTACGGACATCTGGCTCACCGGATCGGACTCGAACCAGATCCTCTCGAGCGGGTGGATGGGTCGCTATCTGGATCAGGCGTATCCGGGGTTCCCGACGGGGTATCCGACGGTCGAGATGCCGGACCCGCTGGCGATCCAGATCGGATCGCTCGTATCGCCCGGGCTTCAGGGGCCGTCGGTGTCGATGGGTCTGGCCATCACCAATCCGAATACCACATACATTCTGCCAGGGGCAGAGGACACGCCTCCGAACACCCCGGCAGGGCATGAGCTCACGTTCGTGAGAGATGTTGCCGAGCAGACATCGCTCTACGGCGCCGCGATCAGGAATGCTGCATCGAAGGGGAAGACCCTGTCCACGCTCTGGCCGACGGCCGGCTCCAACTCGCTGGCGGACCAGATGAAGATCGTGGCGCAGCTCATGTCCGGCGGCCTGCGTACGGGCATTTATGTGGTGAGTCTCGGGGGGTTCGACACCCATGCGGGGCAGGCCGTGGGAGGGGCGACCGACACCGGGACGCACGCGACGCTGTTGAGCCGTGTGTCGGTGGCGATCTCGGCGTTCATGAACGATGCGGCGTTGCAGGGGTTCCAGGACCGGGTGGTGGGGTTGACGTTCTCGGAATTCGGGCGGCGCATCAAATCGAACGCGAGCACTGGAACGGACCATGGTGCAGCGGCTCCGTTGTTCGTCTTCGGGTCGAATGTGAATGGCGGTGTGGTCGGGAGCAATCCCGTCCTGCCTGCAGCAGCAGGATCGAATGACAACATTGCGATGCAGTTCGACTATCGCCGTGTCTATGCGGCGATAGTCAAGGACTGGTTCGGTGCGACAGCGACGCAGCTCAACGCGATCCTGCCGGGACAGCAGCCATTGCCGTTGATCAAGGGTGGTGGTGCGACGGGTGTGGAGGATACGTCGTTGCCGGTCTCGTTCGAGCTGCGGCAGAACTATCCGAATCCCTTCAACGGTGAGACGCGCATCAGGTTTGCGGTGCCTGCGGATGCGGGGAGCGTACCGGTGCGGTTGGTGGTCTATGACATGACCGGCCGTGAGGTTGCGGTGTTGGTGGACCGGGCCGTGGGCGCGGGCATTCACGAGGTCGGGTTTGCGGCCACGCACCTCGCGAGCGGCGCGTATGTGTACCGGTTGCAGGCCGGCGCGCACGTGGAGGCGCGGAAGATGGTCCTGGTCCGCTGATTCTGCAGGCGTTCATCTCCGGCGAGCCGCCGCGGACATCGTGCCGGGATTCCGGTCGGGGGCATTCCGGGAGTTCTTCAAATCGCAGCGAGCGTGGGGGTTGTATCAGCCGGGGGTCGTGACACGCATCCGTGAGCGGAGGGCTGCCATGAGGCGGTCTTCCGAGCGGAACGTGCGCTTATCGCCGTCAATGAAGAAGAACTCGCGTTCGCGCGGCTGGAACAGGAACGTCCACCGGCGGGTCATGACCTGTTTCTGAACCCCGAGCGCGTCATCCCTGTAGATCACGCAGTGGTGCTTGGGAAGATAGACGCTGGACGAGTATTTCCAGGTCGGGGTCGTGATGACCTCCTGTTTGAGCCTGGTATTCGGATTCAGCATGTGCATAAGGTGTGCGAGTAGTGTGTGTGTATAATATACACGCGAGGCCGGCTCGCGTTCGTGACCGGGCGCACAGGGGGGAGTTGAATGGGGAGGGGAAGTTCAGTATATTGATGCGCGTAAAGGCAAGGGGAAAAAGGAAGCAGGCATACACGCATGTGGACCTGCGGCGATCTTTCGGGGCCCATGTGTATAGTGTGTGCACCGCGCGAGGAGTCTTCCTCTTCTGCCGTTCTGTTGAACGGGGCGTAGCTCAGCTCCGTCGCTGCTGAAGGCGGCGACGGGAGTCTCGCT
>JAUQWO010000049.1 GCA_030835135.1 Bacteroidota bacterium | reverse complement strand
GCCTGACTCGTCTGCTCCTGCGCCCCCGCGGCCATCTCCTCCGTGCTCGAGCTGATCTGGCTCGAGGCGCTCGCCGTCGCGCTCACCGCTTCACTCACCTTCCGCAGCGCCTCCTGCAGCGACCCGCCCACCTTGTTGATGCTCTCCTTGATCAGCTGCAGGTCACCACGGTAGTCCCCCTGCATCCGCGCCGTCATGTCGCCCGTCGCCATCACCGCCAGCGTGTTCGACCCTTCCTGCACCGGCTTGATCACCGCATCGAGCGTCTCGTTCACCCCCTGCACGATCTTCCGGAAATCCCCCTGGTGCTTCGACGCATCGGCCCGCGTGGCAAGCCGCCCGTCCACCGCCGCCTGCGAGAGCATCACGGCATCGGCCACCAGATTCGCGACCGCCTGCCGTGCACCACCAAGCCGCTCGTTGATCGCCTCAAAGTTCTTGCGCACCTCCGCCGTGTCCGCATCGGCGGGAGCAACGGCAAGGGCCAGGTGCAGATCGCCGATGGACAGCTTCTGCAGATCACCCGAGAGCCCTTCCACCTGGGCCTTCTGGTATCCGGCGACCTTGTCCGCGACCGCCTGTGCCCGCTTCACCGAGGTCTGATCCACGACGATCTCGAGGACGCCGACCATTTCCTTCTTGTCGTTCCGAATGGGCACGCCGGTGTACGCGATCTCGAGGTGGTTCTTTCCGGGGCGCGCCGTGGTTTCACCGTGCTCCGTGTTCCCGGTGCTCAACGCGCGCAGGCAGGCGCATTCGCCGCTCGTGCAATGATCCGTGTGGAAGTGATCATAGCACTTGCTCCCGAGGAGAGCCGCCGGCGTGCGGTCGCCGACCGCGGCGCCGAGGCCGTTCATGTACTGGATCGTCCGGTCCCGGTCGATGATCATCGCGGGCACAGGCATGGAATCAATGAACCCGACAAGACTGTCAAGCGTGGCGTTCACGCCCTGCACGATCTTGCGGAAATCGCCGCCGTGCTTCGACGCATCGGCCCGTGTGGCGAGTTTGCCTTCCACCGCCGCCTGGGAGAGCATGACGGCATCGGCCACGAGGGCGTTCACCGCACCGATCGCCTGGTTCAGGTTGTTCTTGATCTCGTTGAAGTCGCCGTTGTAGGTGTCGGAGATCTTCGCCGGGATGTCGCCCTTCGAGATGCGGTCCACGTACTCCGCAGCCACATTGAGAGGACCGATCACCGCATCCAGCGTATCGTTCACGCCCTGCACGATCTCGCGGTAGCCGCCCTGGAACTTCTCTGCGTTGCCGCGCGTGGCCAGCTTCCCGTCCACCGCCGCCTTCGACAGCATCCCGGCTTCGGTCACCAGGCCGCGCAGTGC
>JAUQWO010000048.1 GCA_030835135.1 Bacteroidota bacterium | reverse complement strand
AGGATTGTCAATCCGATGGCTCATTCATCGCCGGATTGCCCCCCACAGAATGTCCCGCGAGCCCGTCGAGTCACCCATGTGGCTGCGGAGTACGGGACAGCTCCGAATGATGCGCGTGCACTCGCACGCGCGACCTAACGGCTCGCGGCTCACCTGCGCCGCGAAACGAATGTTGAATTGCAAGCAACCAAAACCTATAACAGACCCGGTCACGACCCCGATACCCCAAACGCGGCGTCAGGTGCAGCCGCTGGTTAGGCGGGCGGGAGTCCTTCACTTCGTGCAGACGACCTTTGTCCCAGTCTTAATATCGTGCCACATTCTACCTTGTTGGTCAGCACTAAGGCGAAAGGCGAATAGCGATACGAAGGCAAGAAGCGCACGCTTTGCACCCATCCATGTCGTGATCTTTTCTCTCGAATCTCGCACCACCATTAGCCCTAATAGATAGGCACCGATGGTCTGTCTTGATTGTGAAAACGCAATTCCAAAATATCCAATCATAACAATGACAAGTGTAACGAACATGGCTGCGATGGTCAGCCAATCCGTTGGCCGCTGAAAATCTCGTGTAAATCCCCACTGGAAGCTGGATGTAAAGTAGTATTCAAACGCAGATGCGACCAGGCCTGCGATGGCAGCCCCCAAGACTTGGACCATGCAGAGGTCAATGACCAGTGCGACCATCCTGCTTGAAAGAGTTGGCAGACGAGAGATCGTAGGAGGAGGAGTCTTGTACATTACACCAATTGCGAGGGTCAGGGCCAATCCCGACACTACAAGGGCAAAGAGGGAGGAACCGGCCCTCACCACCACGTTGTCATCTCCACCGGAGACAGAGAAGACACCAGAAAATGGCAAGAAGCTGTCCACAATGTACAGAACTGCAAATGCGATACCGACGCCGATTCGGTTCATGAGAATCCCTTTGATGACAGTCCCGACAAACGCCCGCCTAACGGATCGCGGCTCACCTGCGCCGCGAAACGACTGCTGAATTTGAAAACGTCAACCAACACTATAAATGACTAAGGTCAATACCCCGGTGCCCGTGGCGCGGCGTCAGGTGCAGCCGCTGGTTAGGCCGCTCCTCCTCCGGCAAATTACCCCTCGATACAATACTTGAATTTATAGACCGTATCCACTTTCACGTCAAACGTACCGTGAAGAAATGTCGCGGCCCTGGTGGTGTCCTTTTCATATCGAAAGATGAGATTGAATTGGCCTGTTAGCGTGGTGTCGTTCGACGTTACGACGATGCTATTGAGGGTATCCGACCTGAGCACGTACTTGTTGAATGGGATGCAAAGGCCCAGATCCCAGTAGCCTGTCATGGAATAGTTGATGCTCTGCACCCGCCCCATGTTCGGCCTGAACGTCAGCATCAAGGTGTTCTCCATCCCTTCTCCACTTCCGCGGATAACCACTTCGCCTGATACGTATCCGTTGGATTCCGCATGGACACCAATCGCATGCTGGACCCCATTGAGCGCGAAGCTCATTGACCCCTCGTACCCCACTTGGGGAGGGGTCAACGGCGTCGGAGTCGGTGTCTCAGATACCTGAACACCCTCATCCTTTGCGCAACCGGCAAGGATGAGAAAGATCATAATGAGAAATGGAAGCCCCTTCATTCGAGTCCTCTCGGAGCGGCCTAACGGTCGCGCCTTACCTGCGCCGCGAAACGAATGCTGAATTGCAAGCAACCAAAACCTATAACAGACTCGGTCACGACCCCGATGCCCCAGACGCGGCGTCAGGTACAGGCGCTGGTTAGGCGCGGAACCAATCCTGTGGCGTCATTCCGGTGCGAAGAGACTTAGCTTCTCGATACGACCTGTGCTATCCAACGACGCAATCAGGGAGAACTCAGGGCCTCGCCACTGCACCATGATCTCGTGGATCTTATGGCCAGGAACAATGTGCTCATGGAACTTCCTTCCGTAGATTCGAGCCACCGCCTCAATGGAGTCTCCGATACGCAATCCCTTACCAGTCCCGATTGACACCTTGCTTCTTCCCTTTCTCTGGACCGAAATCAGATCAAGACGGTCCGAGGGGCCAGTGGCCTCGGAAGACACCAATTCTATTGTGCAATTGCGACGTTCCCAGGAGTACCGATCTTTGTCGATTCTGGTTGGTTTGCCAAATCGCCGAATCGCATCTTTCACTTTGCTGTGCTCAATGTTCAGTCCGGCGAGTAGCTTCTCTGGTTTGCCTGCCGCCAAGAGACTGTCCGGCAAATGATCAGCTTGCGCCATTGCGGCGACCATCATTAGAACACACACAGCGAGGGAAACTGCGTTTCTCAAGGTCACGTCCTCCTGAGTGGTATCACTCCGCGCCTAACGGATCGCGGCTCACCTGCGCCGCGAAACGACTGCTGAATTGGAAACATCAGCCAACACTATAAATGATGAAGGCCGATACCCCGCTGCCCGCGGCGCGGCGTCAGGTGCAGCCGCTGGTTAGGCCGCCAGCCCAGGCACGATGAATTCATCTCGACCTGCCCCGTCGCCAGAAGTCGTTCAACTTGTCCCACCAGCGGAGTGATTCCGGCTTCAGATACTGTACAAAGGAATGGGGATCGATTCCCTTATTCTGACTCACGGTTTGGATTTCTTCGAGAAGTCCGATGGTGGCCGCCTCTCGAACATTCGCATCCCCCTCAAGATGGAGTCGCTCGACTACATCGAACACCTTGGGGAGTTCGTCCGCTTTGTGTCCAGCGTGCAACTCAACGAGGTGAAGGACGAATTCGCCAAGGTCGACGTAAAGGAGGGGCTCTTCGTTTCCCCACCAAACACGATGCTGCTTCCACTTCCCTTCAAACGAGGGACAAGCTTCCAGCAGAAGAGGTATCACTTCACTTCTGGTCAATTGTGGCATATCGCTCCCCCGACTGGCGGCCTAACGGCTCGCGGCTCACCCGCGCCGCGAAACGACTGTTGTTTTGGAAACGCTGTTGGTTGCTTCTAACCGCACACTTCCGTGTAACGAAGTGCCCAACCCCGAGCACCCGGCGCGGCGCCGGGTGCAGCCGCTTGTTAGGCAGCCGCCAATCTTATTGAGCCATGATCCTTTTGCTTTCCTCGAGCAATTCATCCAATGCGCGAGAACTGCTCAGTGTTCGGCCCTTAAGGTCGTACCAGAGAAGTTGGTGTCGAACCCGAGGGACCTCAGACGAAGAACCGTTTGGACACACCTTCACCGAAATAGCGAGCTTCCGAGAACGATCCAACACTTTCCACTCTTCAAGGGCGACCGAATCGGGAGTAATCTGGACAAGGTTTCGTCCGTCAAGGTCCGAAGCAAAGAGGGCCAGATTGTCTTTGGTTCCGAGGAGCCCGTCGTGATTCGTATCGTTTATATATGCCTCATAAAGCAGACCGGTCACAAGGGAATCCATCCCGTCATGCATTCGTTCGAAGTCTCGGAGTAGCATCGGCCTTTGGAACACGAGACGGCACTCCTCCGTTTCTGTGTCGAAGATCGCAACATTCACCGTGCTGCCATAATCCTCACCAGACCGTGAACCATACGACCCAAGTGTCTCGAATCTGGATTTCGCTTTCGGGTCAACGAACAAGACATCGCATCGAGAGTATCGTGTCCCTGGAATCTGACGTGGAAGCGACAACCGAGTATACGCTGCCCTATCAGGAGTATCGGTCGTATCCTTCACCAGGGTCACTTCCTGGTTCCCTCGACCAGATCGGAATGTCAGCATGAAAATGAGAATCGATAGCACACCAATACTTGCCAAGATGAACAACACACCAAGTCCAATGACTTTGAATGTTCTCGACTTGTCCGGATGCATGGAACCCCTCAGATTCTTGGGAATCTATCTGGCGGCTGCCTAACGGCTCGCGGCTCACCCGCGCCGCGAAACGACTGTTGTTCTGGAAACGCTTTTGGTTGCTTCTAACCGCAAACCCCCGTGTGACGAAGTACCCAACCCCGGTGCACCCGGCGCGGCGCCGGGTGCAGCCGCT
>JAUQWO010000047.1 GCA_030835135.1 Bacteroidota bacterium | reverse complement strand
GGAGGCATGCACGGCCCCTACAACCCCATCGGTACACCCCGGCGTCGGATCCATTTCCACCAATGGGACCGTCGGCGATTTCCACCAATGGGACCGTCGGCCATTCCTGTGTAGGGGCGGTGCATGCACCGCCCTTACACGGGAGGCATGCACGGCCCCTACAACCCCATCGGTACACCGCACATTCAGCGGCCGCGCAGAACCTTGATCAACGCCTCCCTGTTCTGCTCCCACCCTTCATCGCCGTTGACGCGCGGCAATTCCAAGGTGATGATCGGGATCTGTCGTTCCACACCGGCATAGGTGCCAAGAGATCCCGGCGTAGGATATCCGATGCTTCCACTCACTGGATAGCCGTTGAGTGCTCCAATCCGCACCGCGACCTCTTTCCCCGGCCCGTCGTAGTTCACAACGTGGAGAGCAGCGTGCAGGGTGATGATAAGGCAGGGCCTGTAGCGCTCGATCAGCGCCATCACCAACTTCGTTTCTGGTTCCGATCCCGGCTCCGCACCGTGACGCGCGATCCCCTTCCGCTCACCGTTCTCCCAGTTGGCTGTCGGGAAGTTTCTGTTGATGTCCACGCCATGAGCATTCCAGCGGGTCCCCCGTTCTACTCCATCCGGATTCACCACCGGCACGAACACGATCCGCCGATGCAGCGAATCATCTGCCCCCGCCGCGAACGCCTCTGCCAACCTCACCACCACGGTGCCGCCGGCGGCCTCGTCGCCATGCATACTCCCGAGGACCATCACGGTGCTGTCGCCCCGCCCTTGTTCGCGGAGAACGATGACACGCCCTGCCACGGATCTACCGCATTCGATCCAGAGCTCCGGATGGCGGCCAATGTCGGCGAGCGGATCACTCCCCTGTCCGCTCCCCGAGGATGAACAGCCATGTGGCATCATCATCAGAAGCAAGACAACGAAAACAGAGTGCCGGTGTTTGCCAAGGGAACTCATGGTCCCTCGAGATTGAGAGAAGACGAATGAAAGTCAATGCTTGGCAGGAAAGTACCGAAAATCGTATCCGGTGTCAAACATTGCGCCCCTTCTTACCACGGGTCGGAAATCTTCTGAGCCCGAGGTAATACCTTGTGGCACATTCCCCCGGGACCAAATGCGAACCCGAAAACCTCTGCGCCTGCGAGAACGCGACTACCGTCGGGCAGGCCTGTACTTCGTGACGATCGGCGCTCAGGATCGCGCGGAAACATTTGGGTCTGTCAGAGAAGGCGAGTTCTTCCCTAATCAGGCCGGCAAGATCGCGGAAGAACGTTGGGAGGAAATACCCCTCCACTTCAGCACTGCCAGAGTCGACGCGTATCAGATCATGCCTGACCACATGCATGGGATCATATCATTGGATTCTGCCAATACCCATTCCATCAACAACCGTGATTCAAACACAACTGCGGCAGCCCCGTCCCTCTCCACCATCATTCAGGCCTTCAAGTCCGCGTCCACACGTGCCATACATGAGGCAGGAATGCTGCCGGGCAAACCCGTTTGGCAGCGGTCCTTCTACGACCACATCATCCGGAATGATCGGTCATATGTCAATATTGTCCACTATATCGCGTCGAATCCTCAGAGGTGGAGAGGATTCGGCAGGCCCTTCTACGCACGGTTCCGGTAACTTCCCCCTGCAGGGCGGTGCATGCACCGCCCCTACAACATTATCCGTACACCCCGGCGTCGGATCCATTTCCACGAATGGGACCGTCGGCCATTCCTGGGCAGGGCGGTGCATGCATCGCCCCTACAACATCATCCGTACACCGCGGCGCCCGGTTCCATTTCCACCAGTGGGACCGTCGGCCATTCCTGGGCAGGGCGGTGCATGCACCGCCCCTACAACATTATCCGTACACCCCGGCGCCGGATCCATTTCCACCAATGGGACCGCCGGCCATTCCTGGGCAGGGCGGTGCATGCACCGCCCCTACACGGTGGGGGCATGCACCGCCCGTACAAGGGGGGGACATGCGCCGCCCGTACAAGGGGGGCGTCGATTCCGTGAAGACCCCCGAAAATGCAGCCTGTGTCAATCGCACGCACGACCCGCCGTCGTTGCACTTCGCGCTTGTAAAATCAGCGCCGCTTGGCTATCATGCAATACGACGACCCTTTCTCCCCCGTTCAGGTACCGAAGGAATCCCATGCCACGATCTCTGATACTGCTCCTCCTCTGCACTCTTCCTCTGATCACGTTCGGCCAGGCGAAGTACTCTACGCCCCACTTCACCCTGGCTATCAGCAAGTCCGGACAACTGACGAGTCTCTTCGATGTCGCCGGCAGGAAGGAGTACCTTGCACCCCGGCAACCCGCACCATTCTTGTCCATCAGAACTGTGAGGGACACCGAAGCGCCTTCGCGCATCGCACGCATCGGCACCGACACGCTCCGGTTCACCTACGCACGGAGCAAAGCTACCGTGGATGTCACGGTGAAGACCCGCCCCCTGCACCTGACATTCGAGGTCGTGCGCGTATCCCCTCCTGATCTCATCGACGCAGTGATCTGGGGACCATACCCGACGCGCATCTCGAAGACCGTCGGCGAGATCGTCGGTGTGGTCCGCGATGGCCGGTTCGCCATCGGCATCCAGGCACTCAATCCGAAGACGATCGGGAGCTACCCTGACAACGCCGAAGGATTCGACATGTCGCGGGGCCGTGCCGCCGAATCACGCCCTTGGGGCAGCGTGCTGCAATGCTATAGTCTCGATCGCTCACGCGCACGCACCGCCGACGTCTGGCTCGGGTCGTTCCCCGCGATGCCGATCGAACCGATCCCGGGCGAGACCGTCGTGGGCTCGAAGATCGCGCTGTTCGGTTGCCGGGAGCCCGAAGCGCTCGATGTGATCGGGGCCATCGAGCTCGCCGAAGGCCTCCCCCACCCGATGCTCGATGGCGTGTGGTTCAAGAAGTCCCCCGCACAGGGGCGGTCCTATCTCATTGCGGACTTCGATGAGCACGTGCTCGACACGCTGCTCGCATGCACCGAGCGTGCCGGATTCATGTCGCTCTATCATATGCAGCCGTTCGCAAGCTGGGGGCACTATCAGGTGAACACGAAGATCTTTTCGACCGGGGCCGCGGGACTGCGGGCCTGCGTTGCGAAGGCCCGCGCGCGCGGGATACGCCTCGGCGCCCACACACTGACGACGTTCATTCAGACCAACGACCCGTACGTCACACCTGTCCCCGATCCCCGCCTCGCTAAGACCGGTTTCAGCACGTTGACGGCAGCGATCGACACCGGCACGACGGAGATCCCCGTGGATGCGCCGGCGTGCTTCGCGAACGAGAAGGCGAACTGGCTGCACGCGGCGGTGATCGGCGATGAGATCATCCGGTACCGCGCAGTATCTGATACGGCGCCCTGGGCCCTCCTGGATTGTCAGCGAGGAGCATTCGGGACCCGCATCGCGTCGCATCCGCGCGGGGCCATGATCGGCAAACTCCTCGACCATCCGTATGAGGTCTTCTTCCCGAACTTCGACCTCCAACGTGAGATCGCGCGCAACCTTGCACTCACCTTCAACGATGCCGGTCTGGAGCAGATGGATTTCGATGGCCACGAAGGGTGTGCCTCGACCGGTCAGGGCGACTATGCGTACACCCTGTTCCCCCAGGATTTCTACGAGAACCTGGATCATCCCGTCATCAACGGGACGAGCAATTCAAAGCACTACTACTGGCACATCAATTCATACTGCAACTGGGGAGAACCGTGGACCGAGGGGTTCCGGGAGAGCATGCAGGAGTATCGGATCAACAATCAAGCCTTGTTCGAACGGAACTACCTGCCCAACATGCTTGGCTGGTATCTCCTCACCCCGACGACGACCCTGTCCGACATTGAATGGATGCTGGCGCGTGCCGCCGGATTCAATGCCGGCTTTGCACTCGCGACGAACATGGAGGCCATCCGCGGGAACGCCGAACTCGGTCCCATCCTGGATGCGATCAGGGAATGGGAGACCGCGCGACGCGCAAGCGTCTTCAGTCCGGCACTGCGTGCACTGATGAAGGATCCGAAGAACGAATTCCACCTCGAGGCCGCCGGACCAGGGGCATGGCGGCTCTACGCCTACCACGAGACCGCGCCGTTCCGCCACGAACGGTTCGTTCGACAGCCCGGAGAACCGACGTCAGCACGATGGACCTTCAGCACATCGGACGCGAAGCAGCCCCTGCAATTCGCGTTGCGGGTGCTCGGTGATGGAGGGAGCATCACGGATCCCTCCTTTGACCTCGACCGTGCATCGCGCATCATGTTCACCGTGGAGCTGCAGCCAGGGCAGACACTGGTGTGCGAGGGTACAACGACTGCCAGGGTCTACGACAATAAGGGGCGTCAGCTGAGCACCGTGACAGCTACTGGCCCGATACCACCGATCGCGCCGGGAGGGCACGAAGTGAAGTTCGCGTGTGGTTTCAAGGGGTCGACGCCGCCGACGGTCGCCGTGACGTTCAAGACGCGGGGTGAAGCGGTGTCGGTCAAGTAAGAAGGAGTCCACGGAGCACAGCCGGACGCAGGGTATCTGCGAGTCCGGTGGGCGGAGCCAGACTGGTGCAACGGAATGCCGATGATCGCAGGGGCGTTCTCGCGTGACGGGGCGGTCGCACGTGAACGGGCGGTCTCGCGTGAAGGGGCGTTCTCGCGTGACGGGGCGGTCTCACGTGAACGGGCGGTCTCGCGTGAACGGGCGGTCTCGCGTGCAGGGCCGCCCCGACGGGAGCATACACACTCTGATCGGCGCACTGCGGTCCCGCAGCGGGTCGCCCCGTTGATTTTGCGGCGGGAATCTCCGTTCTTTCTGCAACTGTATCCTGAGGTATTGACGCGATGACCATGGCAAACGGAGCCCGCCTGGCTCCAGTGCTTTCGATTCCCCACGGCGGCGGCCCTCTGCCGCTCATGGGAGACCCCGGCCACCAGACCATGGTGGATTTCCTGACGCGCATACCACGTGAGCTCCCCCGCCCCGATGCGATCCTCGTGATCAGCGCCCACTGGGAAGAGATGACACCGACGGTCACGAGCGGAGCTGATCCCGGACTCATCTATGATTACTATGGCTTCCCGGAAGAGTCCTATCACATACACTACCCTGCTCCGGGGAAGCCGGCACTGGCGAACGACATCGTTCGGTTGCTCGGCCAGAAGCAGATCCCGTGTCATCCGGATGGCGACCGCGGGTTTGACCACGGCATGTTCGTCCCGCTGAAGCTGATGTATCCGCGCGGCGATATCCCCGTCGTGCAGCTCTCGCTCGTCGAGGGACTCGACCCCGCTCTCCACCTATCGATCGGCAAAGCGCTCGCGCCATTGCGCGAGCAGAACGTCATGATCCTTGGGTCCGGGTTCTCGTTCCACAACCTGCGCGCGTTCTTCTCGACAGGCGCGGACGCGATCGATCCGGGGAACGAGGCATTCCAGAACTGGGTTGTGCAGACATGCAACAGTGCGGGCCTCACCCCCGCACAACGTGAGAAGGCGCTGCTCCACTGGGAGAACGCCCCCTCAGCGCGGTACTGCCATCCGCGCGAAGAGCACCTCCTCCCACTCCACGTGTGTGCCGCTGCGGCCGGCACGTCTGCCCATGTCGCCTTTGATGACCGCATCCTTGGCAAGCGAGCGATCGGACTCCTCTGGCGATGAGAAGAACCTCTGCTGTGATCACGTGGTGCCTGGCGGCATCCTCATTGTCGGCAGCCGGATCACCGGAAGACTGGCCGGTTCTGAAGCACTACGACCAGGATCATCTCGTCAGCATCGCCCTCCCCCTCGGCGGCATAGGCACGGGGACCGTTTCCCTGGGCGGCCGCGGCGAGCTGCGCGACTGGCAGATCATGAACAGGCCGGCGATCGGTTTCAGCACGGTCGTCGCAGGTAACAACGCCCCGTTCTTCGCCATCTATGTGCGGCCTGCCGGAGCGGCGGCGCGCACCACGGCACTCCTGGGGCCGGTCCATCCCTCGGAGTACCTGCATGCTGAGGGTCGCCCGGCGAACAATCACGGCATGCCGCGCTTTGCACATGCGTCATTCGACGCCGCGTACCCGTTCGGGCAGATCCGTCTGTCCGATGAGAACATCCCGGTGCGTGTCACCATCCAGGGATTCAATCCGTTCATCCCGGGCAACACGGACGACAGCAGCATCCCGATCGCTGTCCTCCGGTACGTCGTGACCAATCCCACCGGCGTGCCGGTGGATGTTGCCGTCTGCGGCACCATGCGCAATTTCATCGGGATGGACGGCAGCAAGACCGTTCGTGACTGGAAGGGTGACCCGGTACCCATCGGTGCCAGCAAAAACAAGAACGCGTATCGCGAAGCGCCCTCCGTCCGCGGCATCTTCATGACCAGCGAGGGTGTCGAGGACGATGATGCCGCCTGGGGGACCATCGCACTGACGACACCGGAGACCGACAGCGTCACCTACCGCCGTTCGTCGACGCCGAACGACTGGGAAAACGCCACGCTCGATCTGTGGGACGATCTCAGCGCCGATGGCATGCTCACGGACAAGCGGACACTCGCCGACGACAATCCCATGGCTTCGCTCGCGGTGAAACGCACGATACCGCCGGGGGCGACATCCACGTTCACGTTCTACCTGACCTGGCACTTCCCGAACCGCCGCAACTGGAACGACACCGAGATCATCGGCAACTACTACACGTCCCGGTACGCGGACGCCTGGGACGTGATCGTGCAGGAGCAGCCGCGGCTGGACCAGCTCGAGACCGGGACCCTCCGCTTCGTACGCGCCTTCCTCTCGACCACCGTCCCGGACGTCGTGAAGGAAGCTGCCCTCTTCAATCTCTCGACCCTCAGGACGCAGACCGTATTCCGCATCCCCTCAGGGCATCTGCTGGGCTGGGAGGGCATGATGGACGGTGTCGGCTCGTGCTTCGGGAGCTGCACACATGTCTGGAACTACGAAACGGCAACGTCGTTCCTGTTTGGCGACCTTGCACGATCCATGCGCGACGTGGAGTTCTCCTACGGCACCAACCGTGCGGGGCATATGCGAAACCGGGTGGAATTGCCGCTCAAGGACAACTGTGGCACCACCCATGTTGCAGCGGCCGATGGGCAGATGGGAACCATCATGCGTTTCTATCGCGACTGGCTGCTCTCGGGCGACATGGCGTTCCTCCAGCACCACTGGCCGCGGGTGCGTGCGGCGATGGCCTATGCCTGGACGCCGGGCGGGTGGGACGCCGACGGCGACGGGGTGGAAGAAGGTGAGCAGCACAATACGATGGACGTGAACTACTACGGACCCAATCCCCAGATGCAGTTCTGGTACTTCGGTGCCCTCCGTGCCTCCGCCCGCATGGCGCGCGCGATGCGCGATACCGCCTTCGCCACGCGGTGCGACGCCGTGTTCCGCTCTGGCAGTGCGTGGGTCGACCAGCACCTGTTCAACGGATCGTACTACGAGCACCGGATCACCGATCCCTCGACGAGGAAATTCCTGGACACCACAGATCCCTCTGCTGTGATCCCGCCGTATCAACTCGGGTCGGGGTGCCTCGTGGATCAGCTCGTCGGGCAGTACATGGCGCACGTCTGCGGCCTCGGGTACCTTGCAGACTCGGCACATGTGCGCACCGCGCTCCGGACGATCATGAAGAACAACTTCGTGGACCGGTTCGGAGACCGGTTCAACAATATGCGTTCGTTCGTCATGGGCGACGAGTCCGGCCTCATCATGGCAAGCTGGCCACAGGGTCGCCTGAAGGTCCCGTTCCCCTACTTTGCGGAATCCATGACCGGCTTTGAATACGCCGCCGCCGTCGGCATGCTCTACGAAGGGCAGACGGAAGCCGGCCTGCGGTGCATCAGGAGCATCAGGGAACGGTTCGACGGGGCACGGCGGAATCCGTTTGATGAACCGGAATGCGGTCATCATTACGCCCGCGCAATGGCGGCCTGGTCCGCGCCGATGGCGATCAGCCGTTTCCACTATGACGGCATCGAACGCTCGATCAGCTTCACAGCGACACCGGGGACGTGGTTCTGGAGTTCCGGTTCTGCCTGGGGTACCTGTACAACGGAGGGACGCACGGCAACCTTTCGGATCCTTCATGGATCACTGGACGTATCATCGATCGCGCTCGAAGGGATCGGCTCCGCGGGGATCCCGGGCGGCAGACTCAGCGCACCAGCCACCTCCGAGGTCACGGTCAGGGTCCACTGACAGATCTCCGGACTGCATGCAGGAGTAAGCATCATTTCACGCATCATCCACCACCAGGCCACTGCAATGAAGATACTGTCCATCCTTGTGTCGCTGGTCCTGTTGTCGTTCACAGGCTGCACCACCAAGAATCCAGGGAGTACCGAGATGACATCCACCCCCAAGTGGCAGACCTCCATCCGCAAGCACCTTCCTCTCCTCGGCCATCGGAACTGGATCCTTGTCGTGGACAAGGCATTTCCCGAGCAGAATGCAGCGGGGTTGCTCACGATCGATACGAATGCGGACCTGCTCACGGTTCTGGACTTCACGATGCGGCAGATCGACAGCAGCACGCACGTCAGGCCCGTCATCTACTGCGATGCAGAGTTGCAGTACATCACGAAGGCGCAGGTTCCGGGCATCGGGGCCTTCCGGGATTCGCTGGCGCGGACGTTGAGGGGTGCCACGCCGGAGGCGATCCTCCACGAGTCGGTCTTCACGAAGATCGATGAGGCGTCCAAACTCTTCAAGGTCCTGGTTCTCAAGACGAATGGCACCATCGCCTACTCGTCCGTCTTCCTTCAACTCGACTGTAAATACTGGTCGGCGGAGAGCGAAGCAGCCCTTCGCAAAGCCATGAAAGGGGCAACGAACTAGACACGGCAGAATTTTCCCCGTCCCGGGAACTTGCCCGGGAACTCTTTTTCAGTATCATGGGTTACAGATAGCAGATACACATGAGCGCCAACCACGTCCATATCGCACGCGTCCTCTCCGCAGCCTGTTGTTGCTGTCACCCTCCCGTGAGGGGCAGATGGAGAACGTCCGTGCGATAACGCCGTAGCGCATCGGCATTTGGCCAGAGCCCTTCATGAACATGAGGGCTTTTTTATTGCCGTTACGCGAACCCGGTTGCCGAAGAACACTGGAGCACTGACCATGACAGCAAAGAGCATCGATACGACCGCACTGCAGTTCAATCAGATCAGCATCGTCGTGCTGGTCCTCACAGGATACATACTTGACCTCAGGGTCCTCCCCGCCATCGTGGCGGCGATCCTTCTCGCCGGGGTCATCGATCCTCGGCTGTCCCTCTTCCGCTGGATCTACCGTGGGCTGGTCGTCCCCGCAGGGATCCTCACGCCACAGGTCGTGGAAGATGACGGCTCCGCGCACAGATTCGCTCAGTTCCTCGGTGGGCTGACGTTGTCCGCCGCCTCCATTGCCTTGTTCGCCGGATCAGCCACCGCTGGATGGATCCTCGCGTGGGTGGTCGTCGTGCTTGCCGGCGTGAACCTCGCGTTCGGTTTCTGCACCGGGTGCTTCCTCTACTATCTGCTCCGGCGGCGGCGCCCACGGCATTCGGCAACTACCACACACGGAGCATGAACCAATGACCCCGATCGAGAGATTCATTGTGAGCGTTGCAGTGGCCGCTTCGCTCCTCCTGCTCGGCTTCGCCCTCCGCTCCCTCTGGCGCTCGCGGGTCATAGCCGGGTTGCGGAAGGGAGAGCGCGGACATGCGCGCCGGGGGCACGGCCCAACGCTGCACTACTTCTGGTCGGAGAGCTGCGCCCCGTGCAAGGTGCAGGAGTTGGCTCTGCGTGAACTCCAGGAAACCCTCGCAACGGAGGGCACGGCCGTCACTGTTGCCCGGCACAATGCCCTGGTAGAAACCGAGCTTGCCAGAAAGATGCATATCGTGACCGTTCCCACAACCCTGCTGACCGCCGACGACGGACGGATCGTGGCATGGAATCCGGGCTTGATCGGCATGCGCCCGTTGTTGCAGCAAGTGCGCGAACATCTCCAGGGAACGTGAGGAACGATCCTCCGGATCCCAGGACAGGGTTACCACCCCCGGGTACTCAGACCCCGGGCCAAACCGTACCACCACACACACAGGACGAGGACATGAGCGCCACCGACCAACCCCGCACGTACCGTTTCGAGACGCTGCAATTGCATGCCGGACAAGTCCCCGACCCGGCGACGAACGCCCGCGCGGTGCCGATCTACCAGACCACATCGTATGTCTTCAACAATGCGAACCATGCGGCGGCGCTCTTCGGCTTGCAGGAGTTCGGGAACATCTACACCCGCATCATGAATCCGACCAATGCCGTCTTCGAGGAACGCATCGCGGCGCTGGAAGGCGGGGTTGCCGCGCTCGCGGTCTCATCGGGACAGGCGGCGCAGTTCATCGCGATCTCCACCATCGCCGAGGCCGGGGACAACATCGTCTCGACCAGCCTGCTGTACGGCGGGACCTACAACCAGTTCAAGGTCACCCTGCCCCGTCTGGGGATCACCGTGAAGTTCGTCGAGGGCGACGATCCGACCGCCTTCGAGAAGCTGATCGATGCGAAGACCAAGGCACTCTATCTCGAGACCATCGGGAATCCGCGCCTGAATATCCCCGACTTCGAAGCCATCGCCGCCGTTGCCCACAAACACAAGATACCGCTCATCGTGGACAACACGTTCGGCGCGGGCGGATATCTCGCGCAGCCGATCCAGCATGGCGCGGACATCGTCGTGCATTCCGCAACGAAGTGGATCGGCGGGCACGGGACATCGATCGGTGGCGTGATCGTGGATTCCGGCAGGTTCGATTGGGGGAACGGGAAGTTCCCGCTCTTCACCGAACCGAGCCCCGGGTATCATGGCCTGAAGTTCTGGGATGTGTTCGGCACGCCGGGCCAGCTCGGCAACATCGCATTCATCATCCGCGCACGCGTCGAACAGTTGCGCGATCTCGGACCGGCATTGAGTCCCTTCAACGCCTTCCTGCTTCTCCAGGGACTCGAGACGCTGTCGCTCCGGGTTGAGCGGCACAGCGCGAACGCTCTGGCACTCGCGCGGTGGTTGAAGAAGCACCCGCAGGTCACCTGGGTCTCCTACCCCGGATTGGAGGACCACCCGTATCACGCGAACGCGAAGAAGTATCTCCGGGGAGGCCTGTTCGGCGGCGTCCTGGTCTTCGGGATCAAGGGCGGACATGATGCCGGCCGGGCGCTCATCGACAACCTGAAGCTGGCAAGTCTGCTTGCGAACGTTGGTGACGCCAAAACACTTGTCATCCATCCGGCCTCAACGACGCATCAGCAGCTGTCCGGGAAGGAGCAGCTGGATTCAGGCGTGACGCCGGAGCTGGTGCGCGTGTCCGTCGGGCTGGAGCATATCGATGACATCATCGAGGACTTCAGCATTGCCCTCGCTGCAGTGGGAAAGAAGTAGGAGGCGGAAGGAACACCCACGCCGGGACGGGTGTCCCCGGCGTGGCTCTGGTGCCGTGCCCGAGTGGTCAAGGGGAGAGTCTGCAAAACTCTTTTTCGGCGGTTCGAATCCGCCCGGCACCTCGATCCGCATCTGACTACGATCCAATGCACCATTCATCGATGTCATGTGACGCGCCGCGCGACATTTCTCACCACACGAGTCTGCGTTGCATTTTCCCGGGGATTAGGCGTTCTTGAGTGCAGCCCGGCACGGAGAGCCGGCAGACCACGGCACGAGCCTGTCGGTGGTCTTCGCGCTCGCGACTCTGGCCTTCACACTCCAGGCGGACGCCCGGTGTCAAGGATGCCCCGCCGGGGTGACGTGACCGTCAGACGGAATGCAACAAAGGAGAGGACGACAATGGAACCACATCGCATCGCAGTATTCGTCGGCAGCCTGCGCAAGGGCGCATACAGCCGGAAGACAGCGTTTGCGCTGATCGCTCTCGCACCACCTTCGCTCCGCCTGGAATTCCTCGAGATCGGCGATCTCCCCTTCTATAATGAGGACCTCGAAGGGGCGCCACCGGCAGCATGGACGGAATTCCGGGCCCGGGTGAAAGGATGCGACGGCCTTCTTTTCGTGACCCCGGAGTACAACCGGTCCGTGCCGGCAGCACTCAAGAACGCCATCGATGTGGCCTCACGCCCGAAGGGACAGAATGTGTGGGATGGAAAACCGGCTGCCGTGGTGAGCATTTCGAACGGGAACCTCAGCGGGTTCGGCGCTCATCACCACCTGAGACAGATGCTGGTATGCCTCAATGTTCCGGCGATGGCGGGCCCCGAGGTGTATCTCGGGAACGTGGGCGGCCTCTTCGATGAAAGGGGGCACCTCTCGAACGAATCCACGGGGAGATTCCTGACGAAATTCATGGAAAAATTCGCACGTTGGGTGGACCGTAACGGGGTCGAGATCATTTCGCCCTCCGCTTGACAATGGCCCGACAATATGTTATATTTATTCGCTGTCATGATCGCGGGGTGGAGCAATTGGTAGCTC
This sequence comes from Bacteroidota bacterium, assembly GCA_030835135.1. Taxonomy (GTDB): domain Bacteria; phylum Bacteroidota; class Ignavibacteria; order UBA10030; family UBA6906; genus JAGDMK01. The sequence goes on along the minus strand of JAUQWO010000047.1, from coordinate 48,063 downwards.
GTCGGGCTCATAACCCGAAGGTTGCAGGTTCAAGTCCTGTCCCCGCTACAACGCAATCCTCGATTGCATGAAGAGCCCGGGTTTCTCGGGCTCTTCTTCTTTTCCCCCCTTCCCATGCGATACCCCTCGGTCCACGACTCGTCCACCCCGTCGGGTCCGTCCAGGTGCTCCCATAGAGGATCCGAGCACCTGGCCCGGCACACCGCCGAGAATGCCCGGATGATCCGAGACACGACCGAAGTCGGGGACTTGCCCTCGTTCCCTCCTGCACATTCTTATCTGCACCGGCAAATAGTGCTTGACATATCCATGTGCGCGCGCTATATTGCTCACGAAACGAAAGTTTCACCTCCCCTCTCATCCGAGAATTTATTCACACCATGCCTTCAGATCTGGTTTCACTCTTTGTTGATGCCGTCAAGGTGGAAGCACAGTCGCTCAGAGAGCGGCCCATGGCCGAGTTCGTGAAGGCGTATCTGAACGGGCTCGACGTGAAGGTCGTGGAGGACACCACGGCCCCGCTCTTTCACGGCGAGTGCGGCAACCTCGTGTGCATCCCCGGCGGGTTCGACGCATCCCGTCCTGCGGTCGCGCTGCTCGCACACATGGATACGCCACGCCCCACAGTCAACGTCAAACCTGTTGTCACCCCGACGCGCATCTCCAGCGACGGCACCACCGCGCTCGGCGTGGACAACCGCGCCGGCACAGCGGTCCTGTTGCATATCCTCCGCGAGCATGCACTCTCCGGTGCACGGGCCAACTTCATCGTGGTGTTCAGCGTCGGCGAGGAACTCGGGCTGTATGGTTCGAAGTACGTTGACCTCGCCCCGTACAACGTGCAACAGTGTTTCGTCTTCGATTGCTCGAAACGCCCCGGAACGTACATTCAGTCGTGTGTGGGCTGCTCCTTATACACAGCCACATTCATCGGCAGGCCCTCGCACGCCGCCGTCGCACCCGAAAAGGGGATCAGCGCCATCACCATGGCCGCCGAAGCCATCCGCCGCATCCCGCAGGGACGCTTGAGCCCGACCATGACGACGAATATCGGCATGGTCAACGGAGGCACCGCGACGAACGTCGTTCCTGCACGGTGCACGCTCGAAGGCGAAGTGCGCGAATATGACACGCGCGTCATCGAGGAGCACCTGGCATTCCTCCGCGATACATTCCACGCCGTCGCATCGGAGTTCGGTGGTGCCGTGGAGTTCCAGGCACAGGAGGACTTCGCACCGTTCCGTCTCGCGTCGGACAGTGACCTGATCCGCACGACGCATGAGATCCTGATCTCCGTTGGCCTGACACCCAACCCGATCGAATACCTCGGGGGGAGCGACGCGAACATGCTCAACGGGAAAGGTATCCCGGCCGTCAATCTTGGCATCGGAGCACAGAACCCGCACGGCGATGATGAGTTCATCCTCATCGAGGATCTCGTCAAGACCGCAGAGGTCGCACGTGCGATCATCACACGCACATCGGAACGCACATGAGACCATCCCGGATACCACTCCTCCTCCTGGGCCTCGTCACGGCATTCACGTTCTCCGCGGCGACAGCGGCTGATGCCAGAGGGCATCTGGTGATCATCGGAGGCGGGGAGCGCACCGGGGCGATCATGAAACGCTTCGTTGACCTCGCAGGTGGACCCGGGCGCGCCAGGATCATCGTCATCCCATTGGCCAGCAGCGAACCGGTACAGACCGGGAACGACTACGTGGCGGAGTTCCATGGTCTGGGCGTTACGGATGTCCGGGCCGTTGTCCCCACGCGTGCAGAGGCGATGGCTGAGAGCACATCGGCGAAGTTCGATGGCGTGACTGGAGTGTTCTTCTCCGGCGGCGACCAGGTGTTCATCACCCGGGTGATCGTTGGCACGCCCCTGCAGCGCCGGTTGCAGGAGATCTACCGGGCGGGCGCGGTGATCGGCGGCACCAGCGCCGGGGCCGCGATCATGAGCAAAGTGATGATCACGGGTGACGAGCTCATCAACAAGGACAGCGCCAATATCTTCGTGTCGATCCTCAAGGGGAATGTCCAGACCATCGAAGGCATGGGGTTCCTTGACAGGGTGATCATCGACCAGCATTTCGTGAAGCGCAAACGGCTCAATCGCCTCATCAGCGTCGTCCTGGAGAACCCCACCCTGCCCGGGATCGGCATCGACGAATCCACCGCCATCATCGTCAAGCCGGGCGGCACGGCGGAGGTCCTCGGGGAAGGCACGGTGGTCGTTGTGGATGGGCGCAAAGCCCGCAACATCCACACGGACGGTCGCGGCAACCTCGCGGGACGGAACTGCACCATGCACATCTTCAGCACGGGTGAGTCCTTCGACCTGCAGACACTCCAGGCCCGCCCGGCGCGGAAACACTGATGAAACGGACCTTCACCTTCAATACGCTGGTCATGATCTACGCGGTCGTCGTGGCTGTCGCGATCGCTACGTGGTTCATTCCCGGTGGTGAATACAAACGGGAGACCCGTGACGGCAGGACCCTCGTGATCCCGGGATCGTTCACGTATGCCCCGAGCGAGCCGCAAGGCATTGGCGCCATCTTCACCGCCCCCGTCAAGGGATTCCTGCAGGCCTCCTCCATCATCGTGTTCGTCTTCATCATTGGTGGGGCCTTCGCCGTGGTGCAGAAGACGGGCGCGGTGGCGGTCTCGGTGCAACGGATCGGTTATACATTCGCACACAAGCCCCACCTCCAGAAGTTCTTCATCCCGGTCACCATGACCATCTTCTCCATCGGGGGAACGGTCTTCGGGATGTCGGAAGAGGTCATGCCCTTCGTCCTCATCTTCATCCCGCTGGCGATCTCTCTCGGGTATGATTCGCTGGTCGGCACCGCCATCCCCTTCCTCGGTGCTGCCGCCGGCTTCGCGGGTGCGACGCTCAACCCGTTCACCGTGGGGATCGCCCAGGGCATAGCCGAGGTGCCCTTGTATTCAGGCCTGGAATACCGGTTGGTCGTCTGGGTGATCAGCACGGCATCGATGATCACGTTCGTCATGCTCTACGCGGGCAGGATCCGCAAGGACCCCGCCCGCAGCCTGGTCGCGGACCTCGATAAGCAGCGCCAGCACGATTTCCGTTCATCGGGCGATGCCGACGTCCGGTTCACCCTCCCGCAGCGCATCGTCCTCATCACCTTCGTCCTTGCGCTCATCACTCTCGTGTTCGGGATCCTGCGGTACGAGTGGTTCATCACCGAGATCGCCGGACTGTTCCTTGCGCTGGGGATCGTCAGCGGCGTGCTGGGCGGCCTCAAGGCCGGCGAGATCACGGAGAGCTTCAAGGACGGGGCGAAGGACATGATGGGGGTGGCCTTCATCATCGGTCTCGCCCGCGCCCTGCTCGTCATTGCGAATGACGGGAAGGTCATGGATACACTCCTCTTCGGCCTGGCGAGCGTGATCTCGAACCTGCACCCGATCCTCGCCGCGCAGGTGATGTTCATCGCCCACGGTGTGATCAATTTCTTCGTCCACTCCGGGTCGGGCCAGGCGGCAATGACCATGCCGATCATGGCACCGCTCTCCGACGTCGTGGGGGTCAGTCGGCAGACCGCCGTGCTCGCATTCCAGTTCGGGGACGGGTGGATCAACCCCATCCTTCCGACCTCGGGGGTCACCATGGGGGTCCTCGGGCTCGCGGGTATCCCGTGGGAGCGCTGGTTCAAATGGATGCTTCCCCTGCAGATCTACTTTTTCATCATCGCTTTGCTTCTTCTCATTCCACCCTTTCTGTTCCACTATCATTGACAGGAGGACCGATGCAACGAACCATTGTTACGCTCTGTCTCATGATCGCCCTGCTGCTCCCCGCGACCCTGATCGCGCAGGTGAAGAACGTGTATGGCGGGACGGATAAAGTCCGCTTCAAGCTGAACCGGGCGGGTAGCATCGCGCTGTATGATGCCGACTTCACGACCCAGTTGGGCCGGGCGTCTCTTGTGATCGCGCTGGATTCCGCGCACGTCTCCGATTATGAAGAGGATGCGATGTACCTCATGCCGGGCGTCATCCTGTCGGCAGCCGGGATCACCGATACCGTCGCCACGGCACTGTTCGACAATTCCTGGCAGGAACCGCCGGCACCGCCCGATGCACAGGTGATCGTCAACACGTATGCCACAACGCTGGACTCCTTCATCGTGGTGGACTACAAACTGACGAATACCGCCGCGACGGCCCAGACGCTGCATGTGGGTATCGGCTGCGTCGCGGAGCCCTCCGAAACGTACGGCGGTGAAACCATTGCATATGATGCGACCAAGAAGATCGCGTACTTCTACCGGGCGGGCGAGACACCCTACATCGGCGTGAAGCTTCTTGGTGCCGACCCGGCGTCCTTCCATGCCCTCGACTGGGATGTCTATTCACCCTCCGACGCGAATGCGGATGCAGCCACCGATTCCACCCGGTGGCGGATGACCGCCCTTCCCGGCTTCGATACGCAGATGACGGCAGGCGTGAATGGCTCGTTCTTTAATCTGAACTTCGCCTCGGCCACGATCGGGTCCATGAGTTCGACCTCGTACGCCGTTGCCTACCTCCGTAGCACGAGCCTGGCCGGACTGCGCAAGCTCGCCGACTCCGCGGATGCACGTTACGCACAGCTCATGTCCGCGGCGGCCGTGAAGAACGTGTACGGCGGCACCGACAAAGTGATGTTCAAGCTCAACCGCGCTGGCAGCCTCGCTCTGTACGACAAGGATTTCATCACGCAATTGGGCCGCGCATCGCTGGTGATCGGCGAAGATGCCGCTCACGTCTTCGATTACGAAGAGGATGCCTACTACACGATGACCTCGGCCGCCCTGAGCACCGGGGGTGCGGCAGACACCGTCGCCGTGGCACTGTTCGACAACACCTGGCAGGATCCGCCTGCCCAGCCCGACGTCCGCGCGATCGCCGAGGTCCATGCCTGGAAGAACGACCCGTTCGTCCTCGTCGACTATACGATTACGAACTACGCCTCGGTCGCAAAGACCCTCCACATCGGCATGGGTTGCGTCCCCTACCCCTCCGAGACCTATGGCGGTGAGACCGTCGCCTATGATGCCACCAAGAAGATGGCCTATTTCTACCGGGCCGGCGAAACACCCTACATCGGCGTGAAACTCATCACCGGCGATCCGGTCTCCTTCCACCCGTTGGATTGGGATACGTATTCCCCTGCTGACGCCAACGCGGATGCAGCGACGGATTCCACCCGCTGGCTGATGACGTCGGCGGCCGGCTTCGATGCGCCTCTCACGGCCGGCGTCAACGGCTCGTTCTTCAACCTCAACCTCGCGGCTCCCATGGTCGACGCAAAGAGCACGGTGACGTATACCGTTGCGTTCTTGTACGGCACCAGCCTGGCGGACCTCCGCACGGTCGCCGATGCCGCCGTGACGCGCTATAACGTCGCACTCTCGGTGGAGCAGGTGGGGACAGAGATCCCGGACATGTACGCGCTCCAGCAGAACTACCCGAATCCGTTCAACCCGGCAACGACCATCCGTTGCCAGCTGCCGGCGTCGGGTCACGTGCGACTCGCCGTGTACGATGTGCTGGGCCGGGAGGTGGCGGTACTGGCGAACGAGAATTTCGCAGCCGGCGAGTACGCATTCCGGTTCGAGGGCAGCGGTCTGGCCAGCGGCGTCTACTTCGCACGGCTCATGGCGGGTTCGTTCGTTGCGACCACCAAAATGATCCTCCAGAAGTGACCGCGCATGCCGCGTAAAGGAAAAGGAGAGCGGGAGATCCCCATCGACCTCCCGCTTCTCGTCCAGTCTGCCTATCCTCACCTCCCCGAGAACCAGCGCAAGGTGGCGGATGTGCTGCTCGAACGGATCCGGGAGGTACCGTTCCTGTCGGTGATCGAGCTGGAGGACCTGAGTGGCACGAGCAAGGCAACGGTCGTCCGGCTCGCGCAAAGCCTGGGATTCTCCGGCTACCACGAACTACGGGAACGGTTGCGGGAGGGGGCGCAATCGGAGATCTCCGATGCAGGGACCTTCCCGCTCTTGTCAGAGGAGACGGATGAGGAGACTCTGACGACCGTTGCCCGGCAGGACGTCCAGAACATCAATCAAACGATCGCCCAGATCGACCGTGAGGTCTTCGCGCGGGTGACCGAGATGTTCCTCACGGCGTCCCGGGTGTACACGTTCGGGCTGGGCATCTCCTCCCTCCTGGCGCGGGTGCTGTCCTATTCTCTCAATCAGGTGGCGGTCCGTTCCACCCCCTTTGCGCACGAACACGAAACGTTCTTCGAACAGATCCATCAGGTCACGCCCGCGGATGTTGCCGTGGCGTTCTCGTTCCACCCGTATTCCCGGGAGACGATCGACACGGCCCACGCCCTGGCGGCTAAAGGCGTCCCCCTGGTGGCCGTGACCGACCGGGTGACATCACCGGTGTCGTTCGTCAGCACCGCCGTGCTGCCGATCGCAAGTCAGAATCGGCTCTTCACCAACTCCATCTCCGCCATTTCCGTTCTCATCAATGCTCTGGCCACGGAGGTCGCCCTGCGCAGCAAGAATCGGGCGACCGACAACCTGAGGAAGACGGAAGATCTGCTTCAGCAAGCGGGACACTACTTCACTGAGTAGAGGTGCGATCATGAGATCACTTGTCTGTCTGACCCTGACGGTGGTGCTGTTCACCGCCACGCTCCTTGCCGGTACCACGGGCAAGATCGCCGGCACGGTCTCCGAACAGGGGCGCAGCGAACCTCTCGCCGGAGCGAATGTCACGGTTGTCGGCACGCGCCTCGGCGCGTCGACCGGTCCGGACGGGTCGTACTTCATCCTGAACGTCCCCCCCGGGACCTACGATCTCCGGGTGACACTCATCGGGTACGCACCGACGACGATCAAGAATGTCCGGGTCGAAGTGGACCGCACCGCGAAGATCGACATCCAGTGTTCTTCCTCCGCCGTCGATATCGAAGAGGTTGTTGTTCGCGCCGTCGCCCCTCCGTTCCAGCGCGATGCGACGGCTTCCGTCTCCGTCATCAGCAGCGAGCAGATCGCCGAACTCCCCGCGAAGGACTTCGCCGAGATCCTTGCCCTCCAGGCAGGCGTCTCCGGGTCGGGCAACAATCTGTACATCCGTGGCGGGCGCAGCAACGAGGTTGCGTACCTGATCGACGGCATGTACGTGAAGGACCCCGTGCTCGGGTCACGCGGGACAACGATCCACAACGATGCGATCTCCGAACTCCAACTGATGAGCGGCACGTTCAACGCCGAGTACGGCGGGGCCATGAGCGGCGTCGTGAACATCATCACCAAGGAGGGCGGCAAGCAATTCTCGGGATTCCTGGAGGGCCGGACCAGCGACTTCTTCCTGAAGCCATTCTCCACGTACCATGAGAACCGGTACACCGGGTCGTTGAGCGGCCCGATCATGGGTGACGATCTCGGCTTCTATCTGAGCGGAGAGCGCGACTCCCGTGGCAGCTGGCTCCCCTTTGGATCGGACAACACCATCTCCCTGATCGGCAAACTGACGGCCCGGCCGTTCACTGCCGTCAAGTCCAATCTGACCTGGCGATACACGGAAGAGGAGAATCATCCGTACAATCATCGCTGGAAATACATCCCGGACCAGTACCTGCGGGTGCGCGACAAGAGCCGTCAGGCGATCCTCGGCATCACGCACACCGTGACGCCATCGTTCTTCTACGACCTGCGTGCGTCCTACTTCTCGCAGTCGTACTATTCCGGCATCGACAAGGACACGTCGGCGTACATCCCGGTGGGCGGCTACGAGTATGTGACCTCCGCGGGCAACGCGCATGAGTTCTACGCCCTGATGGATCCCGTGACGATGACGCGGAACAACACCACGACGATCGATATCAAGGGCGATGCCACCTGGCAGGCGAATTCGTGGAACGAGATCCGCGGGGGGTTCGAATTCAAGAAGCACACCATCGACTTCTTCGACGTGTACGACCCGAAGAGGGTGAACCCGTACATCACATCGTTCCGGCAGAATCCGCTCGAAGGATCGGCCTACCTGCAGGACCAGATATCCCTGGCCGCCCTCGTGGTCAATCTTGGCCTCCGCTACGACTACGTGAACCAGCGCTCCCCGTTCCGGTCGAACCCTCTCGATCCGAACTCGATCGTGCAGTCGCGGCCGAAACAGCAGTGGAGCCCGCGCCTCGGCGTGGCGCATCCGATCAGTGATCGGACCTCGTTGCACTTCTCCTACGGCCGGTTCTTCCAGAACCCCGACTATTTCCGTCTGTTCGAGAACTCGCAATACGATATCGGCACCAAAGACCCCCTCTTCGGCCAACCCGATCTGGACCCGGAGCGGACCACCGCGTATGAGGTCGGCATCAGCCATCAGTTCACCGATGCCCTGTCCGGTTCGTTCACCGCTGCGTACAAAGACGTCAGCGGGCTGATCGGAACGCAGTACTACAGCCCCTATGTCGGCGGACGCTTTGTCGCGTATACCGTGTACGTGAACGAGGCCTATGCGAACATCAAATCGTTCGAAGTGCGCCTGAACATGCGACGTGTCGGGTATGTGGGTGGCATGATCACGTACACCTATTCCGTTGCGCGCGGCAGCGCCTCATCGGAACAGGAGGACTATCCCGGCACCACGGAATCCACGCTGCTGTATCCGCTGGACTGGGACCGCACGCACATGTTCAACATGAACCTGGTCTTCGGTATTCCGGAGGGTGACGGCCCGGAGATCCTGGGCGCCCACCCTCTGGAGAACACCACCGTGGACCTCCTCGTGAAGGCGGCCAGCGGGGAACCCTATACGCCATCGGCGCGCAGGAGCAACTATATCCCGAAGAATTCCGGTCGCATGCCGGCGACGTTCTCTGTCGATCTCGAAGCGAGCAGATCGTTCACGATCGGCGCGCTCTCCTTCGATGCCTTCGTCGAGGTCCTGAACCTGACGAACGCACGGAACGTCGTCTACGTCTGGTCCGATACCGGCGATCCGGATGTGACGTATGACGGAGGGCACTCACTGGAGTATCAACTCGATCCGAGCAACTACGGGCCGCCGCGCCGGATGCGGATCGGCGCGCGCCTGAAGTTCTAACCATGCACACTCTCTGATCACGCACGAGATGATTATGAACCGAAGTGCTTTCGTCGTCTGCCTCCTGGCAGCATCCCTGGCCATGACCGTTCCCGCGCATGCGCAGAAGCGCGGGCCGAAGTCCATGGCACCGACCGCTCTCCAGAAGACCACCGGCATGCTCAGCCGTGGAAGCGGCAATCATAACCGCAGCAATATGGGATCGGCCTTCGAGAACCGGGGAAAGCTCTATCCGCATCAGATCTCCCTCGGGCCGACCTTCGAATGGCCGATCAAGAGCCAGCACGAATACGTCTACCGGGCGAATCCCTACGTTGGGATACCCGGGAACATGATCCAGGGGCGCTTCACCACGAACGAGGAATGGGAGGCCGCGGCCGGGTACAACAACCCGGAGAACGTGACGGTTGCGATGAGCGACAAGCCAAACTCCTGGCCGAGTACCGGCTGGCCCGTCAAAGCATCCGATGGATCGCCGATCTTCATCTCCAGTCAGGACAGCTACTGCGTGTACAATGACTCCACGAACAGCCGGACGGTCCTCGGACTCGAGGTGATCCAGACCGGCTATGCCTTCGGTGGCAAAGCCGTCCGCGATATGGTCGTGTACCGGTTCGATCTCGTGAACCGCTCTCAGACCACCTATGACTCGGTCTACTTTGGCATGTACATCGATGCGGATATTGGAGGTTCCGAAAGCGCAACGGACTACGCCAACGACAAGCTGACGTTCGACAAATCCCTCGAGCGTGTCGTGTACTATGATGCCGGCACCTCGGTGCAATGGGGCGGCTCGTCCGGCCGGTTCGGGTTCCTGATGCTTGAGACCCCGCAGATCAACGGGGTGCAGGCCGGCATCACCGATCTGCATTATCTGCGCTACGACGACGACATCGATATCGATTCGGTCCAGTTCGGCATCTATTCGAGTTCACCGTCCCTGTACGCGTCCAAGTACAGGAACACGTACTTCCACCCGAACGCAAACCAGCCGAATATCCATTTCGACGATCCCGCCACATTCCCCGCGGCAGGCATCGATCTCGTCTCATGCATCGGGTCGGGACCATATCGCATGGCACCCGGCGACACACTGCACTTCACAACGGCGTTCATTGCGGCGATCGATGCAGCCGGCATGGAAACGATCACCAAGAATGCCTGGGACCTGTACCGGGCCGATTTTGCCACACCGAAGCCACCGGCGACTCCAACGGTGAAGGTCGTGTCGGGCGACGGCCGAGCCACGATCACCTGGGACAACGCGGCGGAATCTTCACGCGACCCGATCACCCATGAATCGAATTTCGGCGGGTATCGCATCTATAAGAGCATCGACTTCGGTCAGCACTGGGACCAGATCGACCGGAACGCCAATCCTTCCGCCGGGTCCGATCCGGTGCCGCTCGCAACATTCGATGTGTCCACGGGGCTCCAGAGTTCCTACGTCGATTCCACGTTGATCAATGGCTTCACGTACTGGTATTCCGTGACGTCGTATGCGGTCACACAGGACGGGACAGTACTCGAGAGCAGCCTGGGGTACACCGCGGAAGAGCAGAACGTTGGCGTCGCCACGCCGGCGACGCCAGCCGTTGGCCGGACCCCGGCGCGCGTATCCAGCATCACCCATCCAACCGGCACAGCAAAGGTCACGTTGTCTGTCTCGCAATTGGATGTACCCGGCGGCGGAGGGAAGAACTATACGGTCGGGTTCGCACCCGCCTTCACGATCGCCAAAGGCAATCTGAAGTCCACGATCACGCTCGAGCGCGTGGAAGGAGTGAAGACCGATCCCGGAACGTACGCGTTCATCTTCAAGTCTCCGACGACCTACTCCATCATCAGCATCACCACCGGCAAGGTGATCAGAGCATCCGGACCGTACACCTCCGGCGTACCGATCGTGATGGGAGGCACCGGCCTCCGGATCACGGTCACCGATGCCGACACGGCGGCTGACCTCCGCCCCCAGACCGGCGACTCCATCATCGTGGCGCCCGGGATCTTCGCCACCACATCAGCCGGACCCGTGCTCAGCCTCCGCCCCTTCTTCTATGGAACACACTACGCCTCGGATGATGGCATAGTGTTCGCCGTGCGGCGGGACAACGACTCGGCCTCCAGCCTGATCTCCTACGCGGACTCATTCCTGGTCGCAACACTGCCGGTGCAACTGCGGAATGACATCTCCAAAGCGGAACTCGAGAATGTGAAGGTCGTACCGAACCCGTATCTCGTGGGCTCGTTGTATGAACGCGAATATGGCGTTCTCCGCCGCGAACCGATCCGTGAACTCAAGTTCACCCACCTCCCATCCCGGTGCACCATCACGATCTTCAGTCTGTCGGGCGACAAGCTCAAGGTGATCGAGCATGAGGGACCGACCGGGATGGAGAGCTGGGACCTGCGCACGGATGGGAACAGGGTGATCGCTGCAGGCATGTATGTGTATCTGGTCAAGACCGACACCGCGGAAAAGATCGGTCGATTCGCGGTGATCAAGTAGGAGGCCAGCCATGAAACGATATGCAGTGTTGTGTGCGGTAGTGGTCCTGACAGCCGGGCTGGTGCATGCCCAGAACCCCAACCTCGGCACCTCGGGAGCGCAATTCCTGAAGATCCCCGTCGGCCCGCGGGCCGCGGCACTGGGCGGCGCGTTCACGTCATCAGGCGATGACGCAGGCGCGCTGTTCTGGAACCCTGCCGGGAGTGTTGGCGTCAAAGGGAGCGCGCTGATCGCTTCCCACGAAGAATGGTGGGCCGGCACCCGGCTCAACCATGCCGCGTTCGTCCAATCCTTCGGCGAGATCGGCTCCTTCGGGCTCTCCTTCACATCCATGAGCATGGACAAACTCGCCGTGACGACCGAGGAGGATCCGGAAGGGTCCTCGGGGCTCATGTTCGACGCGCAGGACCTCATGCTCGGGATCACGTACGCGCGCGATCTCACCGAGGATTTCAGCGTGGGCCTCACGGCGAAGTACATCCATCAGCGGATCTGGAACGAAAGTGCCAGCGGCATCGCAGTGGACGTGGGCACCCTCTACCACATCGGATATCGGGACCTCAAACTCGGAATGAGCGTCACCAATTTCGGCGGCGACCTCACGTTCGAAGGACGCGACCTCCTTGTCGATTACGACACCCGTTCAACGACCGCCACGGAGCGCCTCCTGCCTGCGCAGATCCAGGCCGAGGGCTATCCCCTGCCCCTGCATTTCCAGGTGGGCCTCTCCATGTCCCCCTATATCAGTGACGAGTTCTCCGTCCTGCTTGCAGCTGATGTCGTCCATCCGAATGACAACGACGAGATCGTGTGTGCCGGCATCGAAGCGACCGTGCTTCAGCGGCTTGCCCTCCGGGGCGGGTACCGCTTCGGTGATGATACCGCCCGCTGGTCTGCCGGCGTGGGCGCGTCCGTGCCCGCGGGCAGCCTGAGCATCGGATTCGACTATGCCTACGTGGCATATGATCTCCTCCCTTCGATCCATCGCTTCGGGATCGCTGTCGCATTCTAGGCCGACCGGGGAGAGTGCCGGCCGGTGCAAAGACCCTTTCTTGCCAGAAGCCCGGATCACGCCGGGCTTCTGGTCTTTCGTGCTTCGCGCTGGAGACATTCACACAGAATACGTACTTTGCTGCACAGCACTGCGGGCACATGACTCGCACTCTGATCTTCGTTCACGAGGCCCCAGGCCCATGCGATCGACCATCCTTTCCCTCATCCTCCTCCTGCCACTCACGGTCCTTGCGGAAGATCTGGCGTCGCGGACCGACTCTCTCCTGGCGTCCTTGTACCGTCCCGGCCTCCCCGGCGCCGTGATCGGCATCGTCAAGAACGGGAGCGTGGTGTTCACGAGGGGATATGGCGTTGCGGATCTTGTCACGAAGGCCCCGATCTCGGCCACCACGAATTTCAATATCTGTTCCATGACGAAGCAGTTCACCGCGCACGCGATACTGCAGCTGGAGGGCCAGGGAAGACTCTCCCTCAACGACCCCCTGATCCGGTTCTTCCCGGACTTCACGCCCCGCATCGGCACCAGCGTCACCGTGCGACACCTTCTTACCCACGCATCCGGGATCATGGAGCATTATGACCATGTCGACAGAAACCGGTACACGGAATTCTGGGACCGCGATGTTCTGACGGTCCTCCGCAACGTGGACTCGCTCCACTTTGCTCCGGGAACGCGTTACCGTTACAGCAACGCTGCGTTCTGCCTCCTCTCGCAGATCATTGAAAAGGTCACCGGTGAACCATTTCCCGACCATCTGAAGAGCCATGTGCTGGAGCCGGCAGGGATGATGCGGAGCAGGATGATCCGACCCGGCTTCACAGTCGCGGAACGGGCATATGGCTACGCATGCGGGGGCGATAGCATCACGATCGCGGACGCGAACGAGAGCCTGTTCTTCTCCACCATGGGTGATGGCGGACTCTACACATCCATGGAAGAGTACCTGCAGTGGATCGCCGCGATCGATCACGACACGGGTCCGGAGCCGACCATCTTCAGAACGGCGCGCTCGCCGCAACACACCATCGACAGCTCCCGGTCACTTTCCTATGGCTATGGCTGGTTCGTCGGAGGGACGGGGGCAGCGAGGGTCGTCTATCACACCGGTTCGAACGGAGGGTTCCGCACGATCGTCTTCACCAAACCCGCGGAACGTTACGCGGTGGTTATCTTCTCCAACCGCACCGGGATCGACCTCGAGGACCTTGTCCGTGAGATCAACCGCATCCATGGAGTCGATGATGGCGCATACGTGAAGCTGGACTCGCTCATCTCCTGAAGTGCGTTCCGGCATCAGTGGGCGCACACAAAAGGCCCGGCGGATCGCCGGGCCTTCGGTTCATTTCGGGTACACGATCTCCTGTAGCGCGCTCCTGACCGTTCGATCGGGCGCGCTGCAGGAGATCACTTCTTCGGTGCGTCGAGGGCTGGATCCGGATAGTCCTTCAGCGCCTGCCTCCCCTCTGGTGTATCCGCGTACTTCGTTGTCAGGATCTTGTAGTACTTTGCCGCCCTGGCATCCTTCTCCGCGTCGAACGCGATGGCAAACTCATTGAACAGCACCCTCCGGCGGACGACGGGATCGCGGTGCCGGTCCATGGCATTCCTGACATACCGTTCGATAGCGGATGGTGACCACTTCGCGTTGCGCACGGCATATGCAAGCGTATTGGGACTGTAGCTCCAGGCGATGGATGTGGCACGCATGCGGTTCAGGGAGCGGGCGAGGTTCTCAACAGCCTTGCTCTTGGTCTTCATGGTCGTACACACGAACCCCAGGTCCCAGAACGAACGCACGAGCGTGTCCTTCTCTGCATCCGCCTGACGGAGGAGTCCGGCAACGAATGCATTCCAGTCGGGCAGTGTGGCTCCCGCGGGAAGCCGATCGAGAGCATGGTCGTTCTGTTGTGCGAAGTACTCGTCCTCTCCTGACCACCAGGCATGGATCGCCCCCGCGATCCGCTTCGTGCGGGGGGAGGCCTCATCGAATGTGATCACCGCAGCCGCACGTGAGCGGTCGATACGCCGGGTATCGACCTGAACCAGTGCTTTCCCCTGGACCGCCGGTATCCGGGCATCATAGATGCCCTGCCCATTCAGGAGAAACGACGCGTTCACGATCCCCTCAACACCATCTTCATCCCGGTAGCCGCGAAGCCGGATGGTCACGCTGTCCTTCGTCGTCGGTATCTCTGCTTCGTACGATCCCTCCGGTGTCCGTTGCAGCGCGACCGCGTTCGGGATACTCCAGAGGTTGAAGTCGCCCAGCACCTGCAGCGAAAGCTCTCCGGCAAGATAGCGGTGACCCGGAAGCGACACGCTCAGCCGGATCGGCCGGGAATCCGGCACATAGAGAGCGATGTCCGTGAGTCTTCCACCCACGCCCGTACACCGGACGACCCAGAGCCCTGCCGCAGGGACCTCCAGGGAGAAGCGCCCGTCCGCCGCTGCCCTCACCGTCTGGAGAACGGTGACACGGTCCGGTGTCAGAAGCGACACATCGGCACGCGGCATCGGGTTCCGATCGGGTCCCGTGACCGTACCGCTGCATATGCTCTGCGCATCGGCCGATGCTCCGAGAATTGCGAGAACGATGAAGAGAGCGAAGAGTTGACGAACACGCATTGCAGGCATTCCTTTACGTGAACACAAGTTACTGTCCGTCAGGCGTGACAAACAGGCGGTGCATCGGGATCGGCTGCCGCGCGATACCGGGCCCCTGGTAGCGCACAACGAGCGACGCGCCCCCACGGGACTGGAAATATCGTGCCTCGATGGGATGGTACCCGGGTGCGAGCTGTACCGTCGCGGACCTTTCACGTGCTCCGTGGTATCCACCATTGTCGACGATACATGTCCCATCGAGCAGGAGGCAGCTCCCGTCATCCGATTCGATACCAAATGTATACTCTCCGCCGGTCTCAATCAAGACGTATCCCGCATATCCAACGGCGTAGTTCTGCACCCGTCCGGGATCAGGGCGCGCGGAGAAATCGAACACCCTGCCGGCGATGCCACCACCCAAGCGTGTCCATGCAGAATCAGTAAGATCGGAGATCGGAGCCGGGAAGTAGAGCGATCGGAGGCCATTGTTCTTGCCGACCCTGGTGAGGGTGCGCGTCGCGACCGTGCTTTGCCACAGGCCGTGCGAGAAGGCCCGCGCCCGGATCTCCGCGCCGCTCCGTAAGGTTACCGGCCCGGCGTATCTGGCGCTCATCTGTGTGGGTTCCGAACCATCGATCGTGTAATGGATCACGGAGGCGGGGTCGCCGGTGATCGTGACGACCGAGGAATCACCGGACACAAAGACGGCTGCCGAGGCGGTGATCGCCGGCTCCTGTGCCACGTGTGTCATCGAACGCTCTCTTGCCAGGAGAGCATTGATCGCGGAAGCCAGATTCGCCACCGTTCCGGGAGCGGACAGACCGGTGCTCTGCCACCACTGTTCATCCCACGCCCGGAGTTGACCCTGGATCCGCTCGGCATCATCCCCCGTGCGGAGGAGTTCGAAGAACAGCCGCCACCGCGGCGCATAGTGGTCGCGCACCATACCGCTCCAGATCTTCGCGGCATACTCATGGAGATCGGGTCCGCCCCACACCGTGATCTGGCGCCGTGCATTCTGTTCGAAGAGCAGCTTCTCCGCGGAGGTCTTCGCTGCCGCCCGTGCCGTTTCGATCCAGTGTTCCAGCCGGGCATCCGGCCGGGTGTCGATGATCGCATCGAGCCGCGTGAGGAGATGATCCACCTCCCCGGCCAGCGTATCCCGCAACGCGGCATCACCGGAGAGATGCGCCCGGCAGGCCTGGGAGATCTTCCGGTCCACACGGTTCCCTATTACATAGACCGCCAGGTCCACGAGATCGTTCCTGTACAACGCTGATCCGTGGAGCTTCCCATATTCCATAAGGAGCAGCTCGAGGGCCTCATCGATCCGTGCGTCAATGGTGGCATCGCTGTGCGGTGCGAGCGAGGGCCGGTACTGGTAGGCAAACAGCATGTGGTGACCGACCGACCGCGAGTACACAGCATCCCTGAGCAGTCGCCAGGCGCGTTCGATGCCCGGCGACACTGCCCCATACCGCGCGTGGGCATAGTCCCGGAGCCACGTACCGACCTCCACGGGGGAGGTCGTCCAGGCCATATCCGACTGCAGTTCGAAGACAACCTCATTGTTGTCGAGCCCCTCCGGTGACAGACCGAATCCGGCAAGGGTCCCTTTCAACGGGTCATGCAACGTGGTCACAGGATCCGAAGCGATGAATCCGAGCCTCCCCCGGAGCGAGTTGTTCCCCCCGAAGTTATGGATCATGCTGTAGACCCACGGCTTGCCATAGAACCCTTTGTGCAGCCGCCAGCCCTGGAATTCCTCGTTCGCCAGATCGAGGATGATCATCCTGTCATTCGGCACACGGCTCAGCAATGCGGACGTGGACGCGCTATCCCAAAATGCTGTCCGGTCGTTGAAGAGCCATCCCTGCATCACCCATACGCCATCGGGATCCCCACGCTTGATCGTCTCATACACCGCGGCACCGTACCCGGCCAGCTCATCGTAACGGCTTGCGCTGCTCACCGGCACATCGAGTTCGTTGAAGGTATCGGCCAGGTAGTACCGGCAGGAGCCGAATGTGCGGCGGTATTCCTTGATGAACCGCTCACCGATGTCCTTGAATGCGGCGGACCCCGGTGTGAGAGCCAGGGTCTTCACATCAGCAGACAATCCGCTCCAATGCACGTTCTCGAACACCCGTTCAGCAGGGAATTTCGCATGAAACGCCGGTGGAACGAATCCTGAGAAGGCCGGAACGATCGGGGTCATGCCGAGCTCTCGCATCCTCCCGAGGATACGCTTCTGGAGCCTCTCCTGATCATCGATCCAGGATTGTGGGAGTGGGCCGCCATGGCCGTTGATATTGCCCATCCAGTGCCAGGGCAGGAAGGCCGGTCCCGTAAAGAACGAACGGAGGCTGTCGTTCGGGATGCCGTAGGAATTCCAGACCCGCTGCCAGACCCCCGTGTGTCCTGCCAGGGCCAGAGGCATGGTGATCCCATGGAGGGCCATCCAATCGATCTCACGTTCCCATCGCGCCCAATCCCACCATACGGTGGAATAGCCGAACGTGCACACATTATAGTATTGACGCAATCGATAGGGCGTCCGGACCATGGTGCGAGGAAAATCGGGGAACCGTGCAGGAAGGTCTCGTTGGACGCCGCTCCAGGTGACCATGCAATGGGCCGCTGTGCGGAGATAGTGGTATGCACCGCGGACCAGGGCAACCGGACTCGTGCCGCGCACGATGACCTTCCCTCCGGCTGCTTCCACGGTGAACATATCGCCGGTGCTGTCCGCCGGAAGCAGGACAAGGTCGAAGGACGACGCACGGCGGTCGAGAAGGCGTTCAAGCACGAGGCGGGCTGCCGTGGTGCCCCCGTGCTGCCGGGCAGGCCGGGCGACCGCAACCGTCGAGACACACACAAGAACGGCAAGGCATGCCCGCACCGCCGGCACCCGCACACGCACCATCAGATCTTGACGAACCATTTTTTCTTCCACAAGATGAGTCCCATCAGGTACATCACGAACACGAACGCGAGCGCATAGGCAAGCGACGCGTTATAGGGCGACAGCACCGGGGTGAAGACATGCTGCATGAGCATCGCCTTGAGCGAGATCGTGACCGGTTCGCCCCCCGCTCCTGTCGATACCACGGTCACAACATCCACGAGGGATTCCAGCAGGGAGGACACGGCGTAGATGAATATCGCGTTCATGCCAAAGACCAGGAACACCGTTATTCCTTTGCGGAAGCCCTTCACATCAATAAGGAAATAGCAGGACGCGAAGACAAGATGAGCCCATCCCGCCATCATCATTGCGTACGAAGGGGTCCAGAGGCGCTTGTTGATCGGCACCCACATATCGAGCACGACGGCGGCGACGAGAAGGATACACCCGGAAACGAAGAACCAGGAGGTCTTTTCCTCGCTGCCTGATCTCGATCCGCGAAGATAGTCGCCGGCAAGCACGCCGAACAGGAATGTCCCGAGTGCAGGCAGCGTGCTGATGATCCCTTCCGGGTCCCATGGATGCGTGCGCATATAGGCATGCGTCCCGATCACAAGTTCGTCGACATATGCGGCGACGTTCTTCCCCCGCTCCCATGACCCGGCTTCCACGCCCGGCACAGGAATGAACTCCATCATGACCCAGTACGCAAGGAATAACCCGGCGATGACATACCAGAACCGTCGTGACGGCATCCAGAGATACACAAGGGAACCCAGCAGATAACAGATCGCGATCCGTTGCAGGACCCCGGGGATCCTCCAGGCCGCGAATGAGAACGCTGCATCGCCGATCAACCCGAAGGGAAATCCGTTCAGGAAGACGCCGATGAGGAATATCAGTGCGGAGCGGCGGAGGACCTGGAGGACAAGGTCCTGCGTGGTGGCACCCCGCGAGCGCCGGACAGCGACCGCATACGTCGTCGACATTCCCGAGATCCAGAGGAAGAAGGGAAAGATCCAGTCCGTGAATGTCCACCCGTGCCAGTAGGCATGGGCGAGCTGCGGGTAGATGTGGTTCCCATCACCCCCATTGTTCACGAGGACCATCGCTGCCATGGTAAATCCACGGAACACATCGAGCGAAACGAGACGCTGTGATGCACGGGGTTCGGTAACGAGCGCGCTCATGATACTCCTTCGGCTCTTCGGCTATGGACGTGAGACACAACCGCCGCCGGACGGCTCATCCGGCGGCAGCACGGTGCATGATCTGCGATGAGCGTCAGTAGACGTTCACGACCGCGTACAACATACCCAGCACGACGAACACAACACCGATGGAAAAGAGGAAGCCGTAGAAGTCCTGCTTGTTCCAGCGATAGAACTCCCACTCGCCGCGGGGAAACAGGAGCAGTTCTTTGGTCTTCTCGGGGTCAGCATAGGCCTTCCTGAGGTCTTCCGCATCCGCCTGCGGTCCCTTCCCCCGCACCTTGGTCCGCATCTTGAGGAAGAACCGCGCGGTCACGGCATCCTGATCGGGAGGTGTGAGCAGTGCAACAATGACGAGAATGAGGAACGAGAACGCCAGCGGGACCAGCATCACCACCGTCTGACTCACCGCGTACGGCTGCATCTCGAGCCGGAATCCCAGCCACTCCGCGACGATCAGCTGCGGATACAGATATCCCCGTGCTTCCACCTTCCCATCCTCACCCACCGCAGGCTGCTTCGACCACAAGATCGCCTTGGAGGGGAGCTGGTACTCTTTCGAGAATTGTTCTCCCACCCTGACCGCTGGAGGACAGGCGCCGGTAGCAGTCTGAGCCGAATCCTGCGCACGCCACGCCGCGATCTCCGCGTTCCTCTGATCGACGTCTCTCTCGCTCGCCACATAGGTGCGGATGACCGGCTGCGGTTGGGTCTTCAGGAGCAGGAACTCGTTCTGCCGCAGCGAGGGCAGGAGCATCGGCACAAGGAACGGCAGGATATAGAACACCGACAACGTCGCCAGGATCGACACCCAGGCCCCGGCGCGGTTCGCACGGCGCCACTTCAATCCCAGCCAGAACGCCCCCGCGAAGATCACGAAGAACGTCCAGATGAACTTGAGCAACTCGAAGACACTGCTGAACGTCAGGGTGATGATCGCGCCCCCGATCAGGAATGCGGCCCCGAGGACCCGGCCCGCCCAGATGTAGTGCGCTTCGCTCTTCCCCGGGATCAGCGGCCGGTAGATGTTGCGCATCAGGAGGCCGGACACCGTGAGCATCAACGCGCTGCCGGCGGACATGAGGGCAGCCATCATCGACGCGATCATCAGTCCGATCAAGCCGAAGCCAACGGACCCGAGCAGGTCATGTGTCGCGTGTCCCCAGATCAGATCGGAGTTGCGCACCGTTCCCGTATAGAGAAGAACGGCCGCGAGCCCGACGACACCCCACAGGATCGTGCAGAAGCGCTTCATGAACACCCCCGTGACGAACCCGACACGGGCCGTGTGCTCATCCTTGGCTGCCGCGTTGGCGACCATCTGATTGGGTTGCGTCACCACCGTGACACCGGCGACGAGCGATGCCGCAAGGATGAAGTACCATGTGAAATCGATCAATGTCGGCGAGCCGAAGATCTCGAAGAACGATGCGGGGAGCTTCTGATGCAGGACGGCGGGCGCCGACAGGATATTCCCGTCGGCGTACAGCAGAGAGATCTTGGCCCATGCGAACGGGATCAGAATGATCGACAGGGCGATGATGAAGACCCCCTGCAGGAGGTCGGTATAGAAGGCGGCGGCCAGACCTCCGGTCGTTGCGTACAGCAGAACGATGATGCAGACGATCCAGACGATCATCGCTTCATCGATGTGAGAGAAGCTGCTTTCAGGTTGCAGAAGGCGGAGTTCGTTCAACCGTGCTTTCTCCTGCGCCGAGAGAGACTCATAGTCCCGGTCCTCCAGGGCATTGGCTTCCTGGGCAAGGGCATACTCCTGCTGTTCGGCCAGACTGAACTCATGCACGTCCTTGGGGGTGATCGCCATGATCGTCCGGCTCATCGCGGTGAATCCGACCGAGAGCAGACCCATCATGCCCACCGCGGCCACGATGGCGTAGGTCGCAGCCATCCTGCCCGAACCGTACCGCTCTTCGTAGAAGTCGCCCATGGTCATGAGCCGCATACGGCGCAGCCATGGAGAAGTGATCCAGAACACCGGTGTGAAGAACACCATCAGCAGCGCACTCCAGATGCCGGCAGCACCATTGTGGAACGTGGTGGTGGCCACGCCCACAGGCCCATCGGCCGACGTGGCCGACCCGAAGCTGGCGAATGTTTGCAGGAGCTTGCCAAAATTCCGTCCGCCAAGCAGATAATCCTCCTGACTCTTGATCTTCCGGGCGGCCCAGATGCCCACCCCGATCAGAACGGAGAAGTAGACGGCGATGACGATGATATCAGGGAGTTGGAGACCGAACATGTGGTACCTGCTACTTTCTGATCACGTTGGTGCACTTCTCGATCCGGATCGGCTCCTGAGCATCCGTGGCTCCCGTTCCGTTGACATTCTCAAGCGTGAGGCCATTCACATCCGACGCGAATACTGCGGAACCGAAGTGGGCCGCGGTGTGCGTGCCCCAGTTCACCGTCGTATTCCGGAGGACCACACCTTCCGCTGTCTGGAGATACACGCCGCAGGTCGGTGCGGACAGCAACCCGATCGTCTCGGAAGGACGCAGATCATAGATCCCGCCAGGGAAAGCCGTCGTCCTGTTGAGGGTGATCGTCACACCGTCCAGGACGATGTCGCTTACCTTCCCTGTTTCTCCCCCGATGAATGCCCCATTCTCACTGGTGCAGGTGATGTTCTCGAAGCGGACGTTCCGGACGAAGCCTACCCTTCCGACCGTCTGGCCCTCGGCGAACCTGATGTTTGCATCCTTATGCGCAGAGGCCTTCCGCTTGTAGGCGGTCACGTAGATCGGCTCGGCTTTTCCCCACCAGACGTCATCGAACAGCCGCCCCTCGACGGTGATATTCTTGAAGAGCACATTCTCCACGATCCCTTCATCGCGGTTCTGGATCCCGATCCCGCGGTTGCTGGAACGGATCACGCAATCCCGCACTTCGATATTCCGGATCGCATCCATATTCTCGCTGCCGAGCTTGACCGAGCACGACGTCGAGATCATCGTGCAGTTGGTCACCAGGACGTTGTCCGTGGGCCCATACTCCTGGTACTCCCGCCGTGTCTTGAAGCAGATGCAATCGTCACCCGATTCGATGGTGCAGTCGCGAATACGCACGTTGCGGGAATGGTCAAGGTCGATGCCGTCGGAATTCCTGATCTTCAGATGGTTCTCGATCCGCATGTCATGGATATCGACATCGACGCAACCGATGAGGTGCACACACCAGTAGGAGGAATTCTTGAAGGTCACGCCGGTGATCTCGAGCCCGTGGATGTCCACGAGCGTCAGGATATGCGGTCTCGGGTCGACGACATGGAACTCCTTTAACACGTACGCGGCCTTCTCCTCCGGACCCATGAAGGCGATCCCGTTGCCATCGATCATGCCTCCGCCACTGATCGTGACATGCTCCGCGTGTTCTCCCCCGATCCAGATACTCCCTTCGCCGGGATTGGCGCGGAAGGCACTCTTCGTGTACACGGCTTCATCCGGGTTCGCCACGATCCTCGCACCACGTTCGAGATGGAGATCCACATTCGACCGGAGGTCGAACGGTCCGGCCATGAATGGGGCACCTGCCGGCACGCGGACACGTCCCCCGCCTGCCGCGGTGCACGCATCGATCGCCTTCTGGAGTGCCCCGGCATTGTCCGTCTGCCCATCGGCGACGGCACCGTATTCCGTGATATCAAACACGCGCATGATCGGTCTCTCTTCTTCACTGCAGGATGATTCGTCGGGAACCCACTACGGATAGGAAGGAGGGGTGCTCGCCGAGCCCCACGACGATGGCTTCGGCCCCATGTTGAACTTCAGCGACCCACCCTGCATGATCTCGTGATGTCCGATCCACGACCTGTCGAAGGGTTTGCCGTTCCAGGTGGCAGACTGGATATGCACGTTCACGAGGCTGAGGCCCTCCGCCACGATCTCGAAACGGCGCCCATTGTCCAGGTGGACGACGGACCGGTCAAGAAGCGGAGCGGTCAACAGGTAGTATGGCTGACCGGCGTTCGGGAAGAACCCCATCATGTGGAACGCGAGCCACGACGACATTGCACCGGAATCATCGTTTCCCGGAATGCCGGCGGCCGAGGTATTGAAGTTCTGCACGACGATCTCCCGGGTTCGCTGACTGCTCAGGTCGGGTCTGCCGACCCAATGGTACAGACAGGACGTCAGGAACCCTGGCTCGTTGCTGACATTGTAATACCCGTTGTCGAAGTATGTGTTCAGGCGTGCTGTGAAGGCGGCAGGACCTCCGGACCGCTTGATCAAGCCGGGAACGTCGTGGGGAACGAAGAATGAATACTCCCACGAGGTGCCTTCATAGAAGAATCCGCACCACCAGCAGATACAGATCGGCCACTCGAACGCGAGCGGGGTGTAGCGCACGTACCGCCGCACACCGTTGACGATATCGCACTGAACGCTATCCACCCATGCCCCGGCAGGATCCCGGGGCATGATGAATCCGCGGGCACCATGGTCGGGGATATCTCGCCAGAGGTTCTGCCAGTTCGCGGACCGCTTCAGGAAATGCTCGGCCTCCCCCTTCCGGCCCAGGCCACGAGCGACCTGCGCGAGGCAGAAGTCATTGTAGGCGTACTCGAGCGTGCGCGTTCCCGCCCGCACGAACGATGACGAGACGTACCCCAGTCGCTGGTAGTCGGTCAACCCGCCGCGTCCTTCTTTCTCCTCATTGCCCCCGGGAGGGATCATCGCATCCTTCATCATCGCCTCGAGACCGAGACGATAGTTGATACCCTTCAATCCCTTCACGTACGCGTCGGCGATCACCACCTCGGCATTGGATCCACCCTGTGTCCGCCCGTTACAGTCCCCGCTCCTCCCCTCCGGGAGATAGCCATCATGCTCGTAGATGTCGAGCATGGCATTCACGATCTCCACCTGGCGCGCGGGCGCGATGAAGGTGATCAGCGGGAGACTCGACCGGAACGTGTCCCAGAGGGTATAGAAATCGTCGTAGTACGGTGCGGACGAGCGCCAACCCGGGTTCTCGCCGGTCTTGTCGACGGGCATGAGCATCGTATGGTAGAGCGCCGTATAGAACATGGTCTTCTGCGCGGCCGTCCCTTCGATCTCAATGCGCTGGAAGAGACGCTCCCATGCATCACATGCCCGGGCAACGACGCCCTCGAAATCCCATGCCGGGATCTCATGTTGCGCGTTGTACTCCGCACGCCCCGCGCTGATATACGAGATGCCCACCTTCACCTGGACCGTGTCACCCGCGGGTCCATCGAACGTGAGATACGCGCCGGTCTTCTCGCCCGTATCGGTCTGAACGCCGGCACCCGGGGCGAGAGAGCCGCCCTTCCATGTACCACACGCGTGCGCCGGGCGACTGAAGACCGCACAGAAATATACCGTGTATGCACTGCCGTTGTTCCAGCCACCGAGAACGCGGCTATACCCCTGCACCATCGTATCGGAGACGACGCGGACCTCGGAGCCGACGAACTGCTGAGCTTCACGCGCGTTCGGTACCGGCGATTCGCCAAGGAACGAACCGGCATCGATGCGGATCCCATGCTTGCCGGCGTTCGCGAACACGTACCGGTGGAGTGCTGCCCTGGGTGCCGTCGTCAGTTCCACACGCACCGCGGGCCGTGTCAGAGTCACGGCATAGTAGCCCGTGCGCGCCCGCTCATCGGCCCGGAGAGAAGGCTGATGAACGCCGGTATAATCCCCGACGAAGGGGAACAGGGAGACGTTGCCGTACTTCGGTCCACCACCCGTGCCACTCACATGGGTCTGACTGAAGCCAAACACGGGCTTCGTAGAATCCGCGACATACCCGCTGTTCGCGCCGAGATCGCAATCGGGACCGGGTTTCACCATGCCGAAGGGACAGGCGGGGCCAACGAACACGTTCCCCTTCCCCTGCGACCCGATGAAAGGATCCACAAAGCTCTGCAGTGGCTGGGCGCTGACGCCGGATGGGGTACTCATGGCCGCGACGATGACCGCACAGTACATCGCCACCACCCGTACAGCCCGCCACCCGGCATCAACCCATGCCATAGTCGGTGCGCCCATCACTTCTTCCCTTCCAGAACCTCGGCGACCTTCACCGGCCGGTGTTCGGCTAGCGAACGCTTGGCGGCGAGGGCAATGGCGACGGACATGAGACCATCCCTACCACCAACAGACACCGGCTTGTTTTCGCCGACCACCTGACAGAACTCCTTGATCTCGCTGGCATAGGCATCGATGTAACGGTCCATGAAGAAGTTTAACGGGAGCGACGAATGGACCCCGTCCGGGCCATAGTAGTCATGCGTATCCGGAGCGGTATTGTCCACCTTCACCATGCCGCCGGATCCGAACACTTCGAGCCGCTGGTCGTATCCGTACACGGCCTTGCGGCTATTGTCGATGATCCCCAGGGCTCCGCCTTCAAAGACCAGCGTGATCACGGCGGTATCGATGTCGCCGGCCTTGCCGATGGCCGGGTCTACCATCACGCCGCCCACCGCGAACACTTCAACCACATCCTTCCCGGCGATGAACCGGGCCATATCAAAATCGTGGATCGTCATATCGAGGAACATCCCCCCCGAAACGGCGATATACTCGGCGGGCGGCGGTCCGGGATCGCGCGAAGTGATCTTCACCACATGCAGGTCCCCCACCTTCCGTTCGACGACCATCTGTTTGACCTTCTTGAAGTTCGCGTCGAACCGCCGGTTGAACCCGACCATGAACTTCACGCCGCACCGTTCCACGGTGTCGTTCACTCTCTTGATCGTCGGCAGGTCGAGGGCGATCGGCTTCTCGCAGAAGACATGTTTCCCCGCTTCCGCGGTCTCGATGGTATGCTGCGCGTGCGCGTCCGTCGGGGAACAGATGATGACCGCGTCCACGTCGGGGTTCTGGATGACCTTGCGGTAGTCATCCGAGACCGACGGGACATTCACGCGTGCCGCCAGATCCTTCGCAGCGGCCAGATTGACGTCCGCGATGGCGACCACCCGCGCCTCCGGCACGCTCCGCGCGATCGTTTCCGTGTGTACTTTACCGATACGTCCGGCGCCAATGACACCGATCTTCAAGGTGCTCATACTCTGTCCTTGCTCTCAGGATAGCCCGAGGGTCGTGATGTATTCGAGGTTATGTCGCGCACATTCTTTTGGCTTGCCCATGCCGGGCAGCACATCCTGTTCCACAACGATCCAGCCATCATACCGCATGGCCTTCAGTTCACGGGCCACAGCGGGAAAGTCCACGGCACCCTTGCCCAGTTCACAGAACACCCCGTGCCGTACGGACGTGAAGTAGTCCCACTGTTCGCTGCGCGACCGCGCCGCGAGTTCCCTGCTGCAATCCTTGAAATGCACATGCCAGATGCGCTGTGCATGGTCGCGGAACGCCTGCACCGGATCGCCACCGCCGAACATCCAGTGCCCCATGTCCAGAACAAGACCGAGCGCGTCCGGGTCCGTGGACTGCAACAGCTTCGCCACTTCATCCGGGGTCTCGACGTATCCTGCGCAGTGATGGTGGAACACTGTGCGAAGTCCGGCTTCGGCCTTCACCTTCCGCGCAAGCTCATTCGCCCCCTCAGCGAACA
The DNA here is from genome assembly GCA_030835135.1 of Bacteroidota bacterium. GTDB lineage: Bacteria > Bacteroidota > Ignavibacteria > UBA10030 > UBA6906 > JAGDMK01. Next base: position 21,163 of record JAUQWO010000047.1, on the reverse strand, counting down.
CCTTCCACTCCTCCGCGCTCAGTCCCATGGCCGGCGTGACCCTGCCCGCATTCTGCGTCCGTTCGGGGATGGAGCCGTTCTCATCCGCAAGGACAATGAACGCTGACGTGTTCCCTGAATCCCGCAATAACTTCGCCGTCTTGACCGCCACGTCGATGCCCGCCCGGTGTTTGCTCCGCTCCTTGAGCAGAACCGGCACGAATGCACCCGGGATGGTGAACCCGCGCTTGCGGATCTCGCTGCTCAGGGCCGCCGGATCCGTGGGCATGAAGCCCCAGTCACCCAGCTCGGAACCGACATACCCCACCTCTTTCATTTCATCCAGCACCTGGACATAGTCCGGGGCCTTGCCGTCAAGCTCAAATTCCAGCACCCCCCAGGAACAGGGGGCGTTTGCTATGCGTATCATGGGTTTCCCCGTTCAGTGTCTTAGAAGGTCCTGGTCCATTCGTCATACCAGCGCTCAACAACAACTTTCGTCTGCGTGAAGAATTCCACCGCATGTCTGGCCTGACCGTGCAGATCGCCAAAGAAGGATTCTTTCCATCCGCTGAACGGGAAGAAGGCCATGGGTGCGGGGATGCCGATATTCACGCCGATGTTCCCCGCGAGGACATCTCTCCGGAACGTGCGGGCCGCCGATCCGTTACGCGTGAAAATGCAGGCCGCGTTGCCGTACCGTCCCGCATTGATGGAGGCGATCGCATCGGCAAGCGTTTCGCAATACTGGAGATTCATCACGGGTCCAAAGATCTCAGTGGTCGCCGCCTCGGCACTATCCGGAACATTCTCTATGACCGTGGGGAGGATATAATTGCCGCCCGCGCTTCCCGTCACCGGACCGGTCCGGCCGTCCACAAGGACCGTCGCCCCCTTGCGGGCTGCGTCTTCAATGACGGCCTCGATGCGTATGCGGCTTTCGCGCGTGATGACCGCTCCCATCTGCGATGTGCGGTCCAGACCATGACACGTCGTCCGGGTCCGTGCCGCTTCCACGAGGAGGTCGGTGAATGCCGTCCGGGCTGCACCGACAAGGATGACCGTCGAGGCTGCGAGGCAGCGCTGCCCGGCACAACCGTAGACGCTGTCCGCGATGATCCGCGTTGTCGTGGCGACGTCCGCGTCGGGCATCACGACCAGGGAGTTCTTCGCACCCCCCTGCGCCTGCACCCGTTTGCCATGCTCCGTTCCTTTGGCATACACATACCGGGCGACCTTCGTCGATCCCACGAAACTGATCGCCTTGATGGCCTCGTGGGTAAGGATCGCATCAACGGTCTCTTTCCCTCCGTGCACGAGATTCAGCACGCCCTTCGGGAGTCCTGCGCCCTCCAGGAGTTCGACGATGCGGGTCATCGTCCCGGGCACCTTCTCGGAAGGCTTGATGATATAGGTGTTGCCTGTTGCGATGGCATAGGGAAAGAACCAGAACGCGATCATGACCGGGAAATTGAAAGGGGCGATGCACGCCCCGACCCCCAGTGGCTGGCGGATCACGAATTCATCGATCCCCTGGGCGACATCCTCCGAGAATTCCCCCTGCATGAGGATCGGGATCCCGCACGCGACCTCGATATTCTCGACGGCACGGACGATCTCGGCCCGCGATTCCGCGAGGGTCTTCCCGCTTTCGCGCGTGCACAACGTCGCGATCTCATCGGCATTCTCTTCCAGGATCCGCTTCATCCTGAAGAGATACTGTATCCTCTGCTCCGCGGGAACATTCCGCCATGTGCCCTGCGCGGCCGCCGCCTTCTCGGCCGCATGCTCGATATCCGCCGCACATCCGGCCGGAACATTGCACAGGACCTCCCCATTCCCCGGATCCACCACCGGGAGGACACTGGCCGAGTGCGAGCCCACCCATGCACCATCAATGAAGTTCTTCAGCGTTCTCATCGTCGCACCGTATCCTTACAGGTAATACCGCTGTTTCTTCTTCTGCTCCACATATGCCGCACGCGCCTTCTGCACCGAAGGCATCGTGGAGACCTCGGCCACGGCGACCTCCCACCAGGCATGACCGTCCACGCCCTTCACACCATCGGTCTCGATCACGATCACCGTAGTGGTATCGATCGCCTTCGCATCACGCAGCGCCCGCTGCAGCGACGCAACGGTGTCCACGGTGATCACATGCGCCCCCAGACTGCGCGCGTTCATAGCAAAATCCACCGGAAGGTTCTCGCCATCGAGGTTTCCGCTCGCGTCGCTGCGGTACCGGTAGTGCGTACCGAACCGTTGACTCCCCACAGCCTCCGACAACGAGCCGATGCTCTTGAATCCGTGGTTGTCCAGGAGAATGATGACCATTTTCACGCGCTCCTGAACCGCGGTAATGATCTCATGGTTGTTCATGAGATAGTTGCCATCGCCGACCATCACATAGATCTCGCGGTCCGGACATGCCATCTTCGCCCCGAGCCCCGCGGCGATCTCGTATCCCATGGTGGAGTAACCGTACTCCAGATGGAAGCCCTTGGGGTCGCGCGTCCGCCAGAGCTTGTGCAGATCGCCGGGAAGACTTCCGGCGGCACACAGGACCACATCCTTCGGCCCGGAGAATGAATTCACAGCCCCCACCACCTCAGCCTGCGTTGCCGGGACATGGTTCGTTTCCCGGTAGATCTCCGTCACCTTCGCATCCCACGCCGCCTGATGCTGCAGCGCGGCCTTCGTCCACTCCTCGTCGGCCCTGTATCCTCCGAGTGCGGCCTGCAGTTCTTCCAGGCATACCCGGGCATCGCTGACCAGTGGAAGGGCGGCATGCTTGAACGCATCGAATGATGCGACGTTGATATTGATGAACCGGACGTCCGGATGTTGAAACGCCGTCTTCGATGCGGTCGTGAAATCGGAGTACCGTGTGCCGATCCCGATGACGAGATCGGCGTCGGCCGCCATGGCCGCCGCGCCCGGTGTCCCTGTAGCACCCACAGCCCCGAGGTTCCCCGGCGCATCAAACGGGACCACACCTTTTCCCGCGAACGTTTCTGTGAGCGGGATCCCCGTGGCCGTCATGAATGCCGCCAGTGCACGCTCCGCACCACCGTAGATCGTGCCGCCACCGGAGACGATCAAGGGTTTCCGGCTTGCCCTGATCCACTCCACCGCTTTGCGCAGGAGTCCGGCATCCGGCCGCGGACGTTGCACGGTCCACACCCGCTTCGTGAAGAGTTCCTCCGGGAAATCGAACGCCTCCGCCTGCACATCCTGGGGAAGAGCAAGGACCACCGTCCCCGTGTCCGCAGGCGAAGTGAGTACCCGCATGACCTCCGGCAACGCTGTGATCAGTTGCTCGGCCCGGTTGATGCGGTCCCAGTATTGTGCGACCGGCTTGAAGCAATCGTTCACGGAAATATCCTGGGTCGATGCGCTCTCGAGCTGCTGGAGCACGGGGGCCACGTTCCGGCGCGCGAAGATATCGCCCGGAATGAGGAGCACCGGCAGACGGTTGATCGTTGCCATAGCCGCGCCGGTGAGCATGTTCGTGGCACCGGGTCCGATGGACGAGGTACACACGAAAGTGCTGAGCCGGTTCTTCATCTTTGCATAGGCGGCGGCCGTGTGCACCATCGACTGCTCGTTGCGGGTTTGATAGTAGCGGAAATCGGGGTTCTCTTGCAGCGCCTGGCCGATCCCGGCGACGATGCCATGGCCGAAGATCCCAAAGCACCCCGCAAAGAAGCGTTGTTCGAGACCGTCACGTTCAACATACTGTACCTTGAGGAACGCGATCGTCGCCTGTCCTACCGTCATTCGTTTCGTTGCCATGTCAGAAGCCGCCCTGTGATTCAATGAAACTGATCGCTTCCTGGTACGTGGGATTGAAATTCGCACATCCGTGTTTGGTCACCAGAATGCCACCGCAGGCATTGCCGAGCCGGCAGCACTTGTACCAGTCCCACCCCTGCAGATAGCCGTAGATGAATCCCGCCGCGAACGCATCGCCTGCCCCCAGCACGTTCACGACCTCGACCGTGAAGCCCGGAACATCGATGACCGAGCCATCCTTGAGAAAGACGGACGAACCCTTGGCACCGCGCTTCACGACGAGCGCCTGGACACCGGTGCGGAGCACGGCCTTGATCGCTTCATCGATATTGCCGGTGATCTCCGGTGCCGAGATCTGCTGGTTCCTGATCGTGATCTGCGCGGGGTCTTTCACCATCGTCGCCAGGATCTCTTCCTCGGTGCCGACCGCCAGCGTACAGTAATTGAGGAATGCCCGCGTCGTGACGCCGTATGCCCGCGGGTCATGCCACTGATCCGCCCGAAAATCCAGGTCCACCAGGACCGGCACACCGGCCTCGGCTGCCCGTTCCGCCGCGAAGAACGCCGCGGAGCGCGAGGGTTCGATGTTCAGGGCCGTGGCCGATACTTCGAGCAGCCGCGATCCCGCGATATCCGCCTTCATGACGTCATCGATGGTCATCTTGGAATCGGCGCAGTTGTCGCGGTAGTACACGAGCGGAAATTTGGCCGGCGGCTCGATCCCGAGGATCACCGCGCTCGTCCGTGCCCCGTCCTTCACCGGGATGAATGCGGTCTCCACTCCCTCCTTGGCAAGAAAGTTCAGGAGAAACTTCCCCACCATGTCGTTGCCCACTGCGGTCAGCAATGCGCTCTTGAGACCAAGGCGCCGGGCCCCGACGGCGATGTTGAGGGGTGACCCGCCAACGAACGCGCCGAACTCCTTGATCTCCTCAAAGGGACTGCCGATGTTGTTGCTGTACAGGTCAATGGATGACCTGCCATACGTGATCACATCGTACGTCTTCATCGTCATGGGACTTTCTTGTTCATCGCGAGGGTGACCAGGGGCAGACGCGGATCCATCCCCTTCCACGTGCCATAGATCCACTTATGGTCGGGGTCGTCCGTATTGACGAGAGACTGGTCACTCCCGGCGAGGCAGTTCAGGTAGTACGCGTCATAGCCATGACCGGCCACGACCGGGTGATACCCCCGGGGGACCAGCACCACATCATCGGTGTGGGGTTCCGCGATCTCGTTCAATGAACGGTCACCCGTGTACACCCGCTGCAGCGCGAACCCCTGGGGTTTGTCGAACTTGTAGAAATAGGTCTCGTCCAGACTCGCTTCGAGCAGCTTCCCGCGGGCATCAACCCTCCGGTTGTCGTGCTTGTGCGCAGGGAAGGAACTCCAATTCCCCGACGGCGTGTACACCTCGACGCACACGAGCCGGTGCACGGGTGAACCGGGGGGAAGGATCGCATTGATCTGCCGCGAAGCGTTGTCGCCTCCGCGAAGCTCGATGCCGTGCCGCTCGACGTCATCCGGCGTGATGAAGAAGCCCGTGCGTGCGGGATCACCGGGCGTCGACCCATACCCCAGGTCGACCACCGCGCTCTCCGCGGTCAGGGTGAATGACGTGTTGGGAGGAAGATACGCCGCGTGCGGCAGCCCGGCGAAGACGTGCTCCCGGCCTCCCCCGGTGTTCCACGTCCCCCACCGCGACGTGATGGAGAAGCTCCCTCCGAGGAGGACGATGCACATCTCGTGTTCACCCGTGTCGTGGGACCATGTGGATCCCCGGACGAGCCTGCGCGCTCCGAAATGGAGATGCTGCCACCCGGCTCCCTGCGGCGTGATGCGCTGGTATTCTCCTCCCGGACCATCGGAAGGGTGCACCAGGAGGCGGCATCGGGGATCGATCTTCATGGACGTACCGCCTCGATCATCGTCATGGGATTCAAGCGTTATCTTCGACGATCAATTCCCGGCATTTCCGGGCGACAAGTTGCTCCAGCGCTTCCATGTACCGCTTGCCTGGAACGACCGGGTCGAACTGATCGGGTGTGTCGCGGAAGAATTCGCGGCAGATGCGTGTCCACAGCAGCCGCATATCGGTGGCGATGTTCACCTTCGCCACGCCGAGCCGGATCGCCTGCCGCAACTCCTCGACCGCTATGCCCCGACTGTCCGTCCGGAGCTTCCCTCCCCCGAGATTGATGCGCTCGATCTCCCTGGCAGGCACGGCCGAAGCTCCATGCAACACCAGAGGGAACCCGGGGAGCAAGGCATGGATCTTCGCGAGCACGTCGAGATTCAGGCTCATGTCGCCACGGAATTTGTAGGCACCGTGGCTCGTCCCGATCGCGATCGCAAGACTGTCGCATCCGGTCCGTGAGACGAACTCCACCGCCTGAGCGGGATCGGTGTAGCGCGCCTGGTCCTCACCCGCCACCATATCGTCTTCCACCCCGCTCAATACGCCGAGTTCCGCTTCCACCGCGATGCCCCGCTCATGGGCCCGGCCAACGATCTCCTTCGTCACGGCGATGTTCTTCTCAAAGGGCTCATGGGATGCATCGATCATCACGGAATCATAGAACCCCGAGGCGATCGCATCCGCGCAGTGAATCGCATCGCCATGATCGAGATGAATGGACACCCGGGCATCCGGATAAACGCGTTCAGCCCCTTCGATCGTCCCCTGCAGAACCTCAGGCGTCATGTACCGACGGGCGGCAGGAGTGATCTGCAGAATGACCGGCACCCCGGCCTTCGTCCCGCCGGCCAGAACACCATGAACCTGTTCCGCGGTGAACACGTTGAACGCCCCGACGCCGGATCTCCTGTACGCGGACGCGAGGACCTCGCGCATCGGCATCCTCATTTGTTCCTCCGCGTCTGCCCGGCCGGCGCCTCCTGCATGGTATAGATCAGCGTCCCCCCTTTCAGAAGGTCCGCATGATGGAGTTGCCACCCCACCATCGGGCGGCCGTTCAACCGTCCCGCACCGATGACGTGCTTTCCCCGACTGACACCATCCGCGTGAACGGCCAGAGTCTTGCCGTTGCCCAGGCGAATCGTGATGCGGTCGAAGGCGGGAGAGGTCACGGCATACTCCGGCATTCCGGGGCACACCGGATACAGGCCCAGGGAGGCGAAGACGTACCAGGCAGAGATCTGTCCGGCATCATCATTGCCACAGAGCCCGCCGGGGGTGGCGCTGTATTCCTCTTCACGGATGCGCTGCACGATCTCGTGGGTCTTCCACGGGCTCCGGGTGTAGGTGTAGAGGAAGGGCACCTGCTGATCCGGTTCGTTGCCGTGCCAGTACTGCCCCGCGGCAAAGAACGCATCGAGCTCCTTCTCGAATGCGTCCTGTCCACCCATGAGGCCCATGAGTCCCTTCACGTCGTGAGGGACGTACCAGGTGTACTGCCAGGGGGTGCCTTCGGTGATGTACGGCATTCGCCGGGTCTTCTCGAACTCTGAAGTGAAATGTCCGTCGGCATGCCGGCCGGCGACGCACATGCGTGTGGTATCGAAGACATTCCGGTAATTCTGCGACCGGCGGAGGAACAACTCGACGTCGTCAGAGCGCCCCATCGCGCGCGCGATCTGTGCCAAGGCAAAGTCATCGTAGGCGTACTCGAGGGTCCGCGAGACCTGTTCGCCCTTGTGGAAGGAATCACTGACGCTGTCCTCGAGCGGGATGAACCCGTACCGCATGTAGGAATCCAGTGCACGGACCCCCTTGCCGTTCCGGTAGTCGTTCCGGTCGGATGGGAGTTCCGTTGCGTTCTTCCGCAGATATGCATAGTCCTCGGCCGTCAGGGTGAGCGTCCCCTTCGCCACCGCGTCCGCGATCACGGCGATTGCATGATCACCGATCATCGCCGACGTGTAGCTGTTCCAGCAGGGGAAGATCGGGAGCCACCCACCCTGCTTCGCTTTCACCAGGAGCGAACGCATCATCGCCGCATTGATGTCGGGGATGAGCAGGGTGAAGAGTGGATGCAGGGCGCGGTACGTGTCCCACAAGGAGAAATCACAGTAGTAGGCACCGCCGGTCGCAAGACAAACGGAGTCACCCCCGCCGAAGCTCGGGTAGGAGCCATCGCAATCACTGAAGACCCGCGGCAACTGGAAGGCATGGTAGAGCGCGGTGTAGAACTTCACTTTGTTCTCGTCGGTCCCACCGCTTACGGTGATGCGGGAGAGCATCTCCTCCCACCGGCCACGTAACCGCTTCGCGGCCGCATCGAAGTCCAGCCTGGCGGTCTCGCGTTCGAGATTCCTGCGGGCCCCGGCCAGACTGGTGAACGAGGTTCCGATGCGCACGACGACCCTCTTCCGTGCGCCAGGTGCAAAGCGGACAAAGGCACCGATGCCCTTGCGGGCATGGATCACCGTCGCCGCTTCATGGATCTCCGACCCCTCATAGGTGCCATGGGAGGCGAAGGCCTCGCTGAATTGCAGGACGAAGTAGCCGGAGAATCCTGCTGGCTCGCCCCATCCCTGGTAGATGCGGTGCGCGGGATTGTACCCTTCCACCTCATGCCGGCCGGGGATGACCCGGACGAACCCCTTCGCCTCGTCGCTGTTCGGCTCAATGAGGATGGCACCACTGTCCGGTCCGACGAACGTAAATCGTGCGTACCCGCAGCGTTCCGTAGCGGTCAACTCACACTCGGGGCGGGACGCATCAAGGACCACTCTATAATAGTACGGTGTGGAGGTCTCCCGCCCATGGTCGATGCGGACCGCCCGCCTTTCCGGTGAAGGATCGAATCGGCCGATCACGGGCATCAGGGTCACGCTACCATAGTCCTGGGTACATGAGCCGCTGAGCCAATGTGATCCGCGGAAGCCAGAGATCGTCGTGTCCGCGAAGTAGTACGGCGCCACGCATTTGGTCTCGACAGCGCGCGTCTGCGGCGTCCAGGCGGTCATGCCGAACGGTGCAGTAACGGCGGGGACGACCTGAGCGGAGTTCTCGGTCCCGAGACCATGGGTCAGGGCACCTGGCGTTGCCGCTGGCGCGGTGCCGATGATGGGGTGAACGAAGGTCACCGGCGACCCTCCCCCCGTCACTTTTCCCTGCGCGGTGATACCGGGAACGGTCACGCACATCAGGAGGGATATGAGGAGGTGCCTGCGCATGGTCACACGACGGCGCCGGAGAGGACCGGGCTGGTCATCCGCGCGACCGACCGACGCTCGATGAGCGTGTACGCCAGAGTGATGCGTTCGATGCGGGGAGTGGATCCCTCGGCAAGGCGGGAGATCAGCAGGTCCGCCGCGGACGTGCCGATCTCGTACGACGGCATGCGAACCGTTGACAGAGGGACGCGCAGATGTTCTGCGATATCGATATCGTCGAAGCCCATGATCGAGACCCGTCCGGGGACATCGATACCCAGATCGAGGAGCGCATTCATGAGTCCGATCGCAACAAGGTCGTTGTAGCAAAACACGGCGGTCGGCGAGCCGGGCGACTGTGCGAACAGCTCTTTGCCGGCCTGATAGCCATTGGGCGTGTACGGTTGCACAGGCACGATGCTGTGCTTTTGCAGCGGGAGCCCGGCTTCCTGCATCGCAGCCCGGAATCCTTCAAGGCGCTTCAATCCGTGACCCGAAGGACCTGCAAAATGGGTGATGCTCTTGTGTCCCAAACGGATCAGATGCGACGTCGCATCAAATGCCGCGGCAAAATTGTCGATGTCGACGCTGTTGGTCGGGAAATTTGGGATCGATCCCAGGATGACCAGCGGGAAGGCATCCTTCGTCAGATCGACCAGATAAGAGTAGTCGGCATCCTCGTTCTGTATCGGGGAGATGATCAGGCCGTCCACGCGCTTGCTCAGCATGGTACGGATGATCTCGGCTTCCTTATCGGTGGACTGCTCCGAGCTGCCCAGCAGCACGGTATAGCCGAGCTTCGAGCATGCGTCATACACGCCGCGCATGAGCCGGCCAAAATACGGGTTGTCAATTTCCTTGATGATCAGGCCGATGCTCTTGGTCTCGCCGCCGGCAAGCGATTGCGCGATCTGGTTCGGCCGATACCTGTACTTCTTGATGATGCCGAGCACCTTGGCCCGGGTCTTGTCCGAGACCCCGGGTTTATTGTTCAGCACCAACGACACGGACGACTTGGACACATTCGCCAGTCTCGCAATTTCAGTGATCGTCATGTTCACGGCACGGCCCTGTCAGAATAGCTGAGAAACACTAAGAATGTCAAAATTCACATTGCGGTCAAGGGTAATGACGCCGCATCACACCGGGAGACCTCCCCCACGGAACCACCCGAAAAATCCGGAAGGGGTGCCGGACCGGCACCCCTTCCGACATGAAGCGGGAACTGCTCACGAACCTCTTACTTCATCAACATCATCTTCCGGGTGCTCGTGAAGTTGCCGGCATGGATCGTGTAGAAGTACACGCCACTCGACAGGTTCCCCGCATTGAAGCTGGCCGTGTGCTGACCGGCATTGAGGGATTCATTCACGAGGGTCGCCACTTCCTGACCGATCAGGTTATAGACCTTCAGGGTCACCTGGGCCGCCTTGGGGATCGCAAATTCGATCATCGTCGACGGGTTGAAGGGGTTCGGATAGTTCTGCGACAGAGCATAGGCTTCCGCGACGCCAAACACCGGCTGATCGTCGACGCCGTTCAACACGGCCCACTGGGCCTTCCGCGACGGGAACCAGTTCAGGTCGCCGGCCGGGAATCCGCCTGTGCCGCCCGTATACGCCGGGGAGCTCGTGGAGTACGCGCAGTCCATCGTGTCGCGATAGTACTCGGTCATACGCTTGTCATACCCCGGCCACACGCCACCCGATGATCCGCCGGCGGTCCCGCCGAGCGCTTCCGGCATCGTTGCATACAGCGCGACGGACGTCAGCGGTGCGGTGATCTTGTTGAACGCGAAGTTGTCCAGCTTGATGAACGCATTGGCGGTGTCCGCGATCTTGGCCCTGATCGAGTCCGACATGGGTCGGCCGGCCCAGATCGCCGGATCCCAGCCCATCTTGCGGCAGGAATCGTAGACAGCCTGCATCTGCGGCGTCACGTACCAGAAGTTCTTGGCAACTGTCCACTGCGTGTTCGGCTTCCCGCCACCGAGGGTATCCGCCGCGGCGTTCGCCATGTGGAAGATCCATGCCATCTTGGCCTTCCCCTGCGCATCGAACTCATTCATCTCGGCAAAGTCACTCTGACGCCTTGAGCTCGTATCGGCACCGAAGAACATCGGATCGACCAGCAGGTTGTTCGTGATCTGCACCTTCGACCCGACCGCGCCGAGGGAGATGAGGCCGTACCGGCCACCGTTCTGATAGAACGTGTTGTGATCGATGATATACACACCGGTGCGTCCCACGCTGTTCCGCTTGCGGATCGCACGGTCGAAACCGTTCACCAGCGTATTGTTCACGAAGATCGCGCTGTCCAGCGACACGTTGCGGAAGTCGACGATGCGTCCGTTGCCGAGGTCGGCGGTCGGAGGCACGCCGTCATTCCCGATCTTGTTGTCGACGAACTTCGCGACGCTGAACGATCCGAAGGTACCGAGGATCGCCTGGCCGGAGTTGCCGAACACGTTGTTGTAGAACTCCGCCCGGTCGGGGCTGGGGTTCGCACGGCGGAAGAAGATGAACGTGCAGCCGTAGGTATTCAGTGCCGATGTATCGCGGTCGTAGTAGCCGACGATCTGGCACCCCTTGACATAGAGCGGGCCCGCGACATCGACCATCTGATACGGCACAGCGGTCGTGGTGGGCACCGGACGCGTATAGATCCTCGGCATGGCGCCGGACCCCGTGTCTGCGGCCTGGATATTCAGGCTCCAGCCGAGATTGACGACGACATTGTGCCAGTACCACACGCCGCCACGCTGCAGCACGTACACCCGCTGCGCATCGGCGCGGGAACCGTTCGCCAGCGTATCGCCGATGATGATGTCATCGAGATACGTCGTCGTGGTCGGCCTCGGCAGGAACATCGTGTGCTGCCCGAACACTGATGTGGCCGCAAGGACCAGCAGCAGGATCGGCAACACTGTCCGTAACGATCGTTGCATGTGAACCTCCTTATGAAACGGTGATGGTGGATTGATGGTGATGGTGGTTTATGGTGTTGCGCACTTCCGGGGGATGATGCTACAATGATATCCGGAGCCAGAGATCGGCCGTCGTGCCGAACCGGTAGCTGTTCACCTCCAGACGATACCCCTCGGGAACGTTCTCAAGGATCGTCCCTTCGGTGGTGTTCGTCAGATTGTTGATGTTCAGACCGACCGAGAACATCTGGTCGATGTCCTGCTTGAACGAGAGGTCCCACCGCTCGAACGACCGCTGGAGAATGTTCGACCGCTGGTCGGACGAGAAGGAGTTATAGAACTCACCCTGGTGGAAGTAGGACAGACGGGCTGAGAAGCCGCCGATGTCATACCCGACCACGGCGTTCGCAAAGAATTCCGGGGCACTCGGGATACGCGTCTTCGATTCGGCCAGGACGACACGCGGATTCTCCATCGGGAATCCGTCCTCATTGAACGTGGTGTCGTAGACGATCCTTGCGTACGGCGTCCAGGTCTCGTTCCGCACCAGCGAGAGGTTGTAGGACAACGTGATACCGCTCAGCAGACCGGGCAGATACCGGAAGTTCAGCTGATGTTCGAGTTCGAATCCCCACACCTTCGTCGGCTCGGGTGAGTTGTACGGGTAGAACAGGAGATATTTGAAGGTGAACGGCACCTTCCCATCCCGGAACTTGACGCCCATGCTGTCGGGGATCCTGCTGCCGGGGAAGATCGACATCCCATTCAGGTATTCCACCTGATCGGCGATCTCCTTGTAGTAGCCGGACATCGAGAGCAGACCGATCTTGTCGCCGTAGAACTGAACGTTGGCTTCATAGTTCCATGCCGTGGCGTTCTTCAACCCCGGGTTGCCGACCTTCAGCTGCCACGCATCGACATACGACGCGATGCCCACCGTGACGTACGTGGGGAGGCGGAGGTTGAAATCCGGTCGCAGGAGGCCGCGATACGCCGCCAGGCGCACATTCATGAAATCCGTCGGCTTGAGGATCAGGTGCAGGTTCGGCAGCACAAGCGATTCCGTGTGGGAGCCCGTCGTGTCACGGAAGGTCGAGAACTGGGACAGGATGGTCGGCGAGTAGAGGGCGTTGTAGTCGTTGTCATCTGCCTCGACGCGCACGCCCGCGATCAATGTCGCGAACGTCCCGAAGTTCAGGGTGTTCATGAGGTAGCCGGAGGTCACCCCCTCCATCGCCCCGTAGTCTCCTCCCGCATCCTCGGTGTTATCGGAATATTCACGCGTCGTGTTGTTCGGGTCGTAGCCCCGCCGCGTCATCTCGTAGAAGCTCCGCATCTTGTCTGCGATGAAGAGCGGATTCAGCGCGTACTGCCCGAAGACGTCCCGGGTCTCGCCCGCGATGAAGTTCGTCAGGAAGATGAGTCCGGCGTTCTGATTGAGCGGCCCGAAACCGTAAGCCGCGAGGTCCTTCGGCACCACCTGGCCCTCGTTGTTCAGCATGTGGCTCTTGTACTGCACGCCGTTGTAGTACGGGGAGAAGAACGAGGTACTGTACCGCCGGTGGTACCGTGCGGTGAGCTTGCCGCCGAATTTCACCTCGCCGGCGTAATCAAAGAGCGTGTAGGCGCGCTTCACGTCAAGCCGTGCCGTCCGCTGCAGGTCCAGACTGCTGTTCGTCGAGATATACGCGTATTGGACGGACGCATAGTTGAAGTTATTCATGGCGAACGGGATGAGCGCCTCGTACGGGCCCTTCCGCAGGTCCACCGGTACACCCCGCATCCCCGAGATCGTGACACCGTTCTGGATCAATGCCGGCTCGACGAAATTCAGGTTGTAGTTGTACGGCATGTCCGTCTTCGATTGCGTGAACGAGAGTCCCCAGTCGACGTCGAACCCCGCAAGATGGTTCTCTCCCTGCAGCGAGACCGCAAGAATGTCCGTATTGAAGTCCTGTCCTCCGAAATTGTAGCTCACCTCCCCGGAGTTCGTGGGATAGGAGCGGGACATATAGGACAAGCGCCGCTCCGTCCGGTTCGCATCCACCGCGAGCTTCACGACACCCTCATCCGGCGTGTTCGCGTCGAGGATGATCTTCGCACCGCTGCGCCGGCGCTGTTCCGGCACATACTGGACGCCGAAGTTGTTGATGTTCCAGTCCATCTTCCCCGCCCGCGGGACGTTCAGGTTGTACGCGACACTGAAATTCTCGCTGCTGCGGACGCGTCGTTCAATGTTACCGAAGACCTGCACGCCGAAGACATTGTCAAAGAACCGTTCGCCATAGTTGCCGAACAGATTGAACTGACCGTAGGCTTTGTCCATACCGTTGTACATCCCCTGGGCCGTCAGCTGGACCGTGCGCTCGGCCGGCGCGGCCTTCGTCATGAAGTTGACGTTGCCGGCGATGGCCTGGCCGTCCATGTCGGCGGTGATGGCTTTCGTCAGCGTGATGCCTGACAGCGAGCTCTGGGCGATCGTGCTCAGATCGACGCCGCGCGAGTCGGCGTCGGTGGCCGACAGCTGCACGCCATCCACGGTGATCGTGGTCATCGTCTCACTCAAACCGCGGAGGATGATCTTGTTCGCCTCGCCGCCGGACCGCGTCACCGATACACCCGGAAGGCGGCCGATCGCTTCGGCGGCGTTCGCGTCGGGCAGCTCCTTGATCTTCTGTTCGGAGATCACGTTCACGATCCTGGTCGAGTTCAGCTGCTGGTTGATCGCAGCGACCTGTCCCTGGGCCTGACCCGTGATCACGACCTCCTGACCTTCGACCATGATCGCTTTCAGGCCGAAGTTCTGCGTGACGATCGCATCATCCACGATGGTCACCCGGACCTCTTTGGCATCATACCCGACATACGAGCACCGCACCGTGTAGGTACCCGCCGGCACGTTGCGCACCATGTACTGACCGTTGAGGTCGCTCGCCCCGCCGATGGCCGTTCCGACGAGCAAGACGTGGGCACCCGCCAGGGCTTCATTCGTTGTTGAATCAACGATGACGCCTTTCAGGGTTCCGGCAGCAGATGCCAACGAAGGGGTGACCAGCAGGAGCAGTACTGCCAGCCGCAGAGAGAAAGAAGGTCTCACGCCATCACCTTTGTGCAATTGAGAAGGGAGAACGAAGGTACTGCCAGTAACAACATCTAAGAGCGAACCGCTTTATATGCCCGGAACTCTGGAAGTGGCCTGATTTTGCACTATGGAAAGAGAGAAGCTGGGAGTGTAACTAAACCGCTCCAGATAATACTCCACAGAATCTAAAATGTCAAGGAAAATCTTGACAATTATTCTCTGGAGCGGTTTAGTTCATAAGTGCAGAGATTTTAAGCAGTTAGTCCAACCCGTCAAGGCTGGCTTTCATGGACGAGCATGGCCGGCGGAATGACCTGCTTCTCCATGTGCGGACCTTTGATCGAAGCGCTGAGTTCCACCCCTCCCCCTGCCTGGAAAAAGAGCAGCTTGACGGCATGGTACCCCTTGTCAAGCATCACCATGCCCGACCGCTCGATCGGCCCGTGCCTCCCATCGTTATTCACCACCAGCTTGCCGTCGACGAACAGGACCGTGCCGTCATCCGAGTTCGTGAAGAACGTGTACACGCCGCGCTCCGGAATGCTCACGAAGCCTTCATACTCGACCGCGAAGAAACTGTCGCGCGCCCCGGGGGGCAGCACGATGCCGTCAACGGATCCCCGTGACGCCGGCGTGAGCTTCCCGAACATCGGCATGACATCATCCGCGGTCTCGTAGTACTTGTAGGCAAGACCACGCGCCGGCGCTCTGAGCGCGACCGCGGCACGGGGCGGAAGGACCACGTCTCCCTTCACCGTCAGCATCACCACCGCCATCGGAGGCAGGGTGACGGCGATCTCCTTCCCTGTCAGCTTCGCTCCCGTGAATGCCACGGGTTTCACCGCGCCGGGAGCCTCGAATGTGTTGTGGGCGTTCATCGCCGGGGCGGTCAGGACCTCACCGGTCACACCCGTCGGCGCAAAGCTGTCCAGCCGCAATGCCACGGTCGACGGCGCGGACGGATCGATGTTGCACAGGGAGATGTGCATCACCCCGTTGCTGTCGATCGAGGCCGATGCGTTCACGGCGGGGATGTTCTCGTTGCCTGATGCGTACAGGCGTGAGGCCACCTGCACGGGCAGCATCATCGCGTTCTGATGCACCCGGTACATGGCGAATACGTGATACGTCGGGGTGAGGACCATCTTTCTGCCATCGGTCAGGATCATTGCCTGCAGCACGTTCACCACCTGCGCGATGTTCGCCATGCGCACGCGGTCGCAATGGTTGTTGAAGATATTCAGGTTCGTCCCCGCCACCAGCGCATCCCGGATGGTGTTCTGCTGGTACAGGAATCCCGGGTTCGTGCCCGGTTCCACTTTGTACCAGGTCCCCCACTCATCCACGCACAACGACACGTGCTTGAACTGATCGAACTCGTCCATGATCGCACTGTGCTTCCGCACCAGCTCGTCCATCCGCAGGGTCTTGCGCATGATGTCGAACCACCCCGCCGGGGTGACATCCGTGGCCGTGAGGGCCCCGTTGGTGTAGTAATGCAGCGACAGGCCGTCCAGCGATGTGCCCATCTCCTTCATGACCACCCGTGTCCAATTGTAGTCGTCCGCATTGGGACCGACGGCGATCCTGTACGGCTTGTGCGGACCGTACGACCGCATGAACGTGCCGAACTTCCTCGCTTCATTCGCGTAGTACTCCGGCGTCATCCGACCACCGCATCCCCAGCTCTCATTCCCGACACCCCAGTACTTCACCCCCCAGGCCTTCTCCTGTCCGTTCTTCTTACGGGCATCGGTCATCGGACTGACGTTATCGGAGTTCACATATTCGACCCATTGCGACAATTCCTGGACGGTGCCGCTGCCGAGGTTGCCGCTGATGTACGGCTCCGCACCCAGCAATCCGCACAGCTCGAGGAACTCATGCGTCCCGAAGCTGTTGTCTTCCGTCACCCCACCCCAGTTCGTATTGATCATCTTCGGACGGGCAGCCCGCGGGCCAATGCCATCCATCCAATGATACTCGTCCGCGAAACACCCCCCGGGCCAGCGAAGCACGGGGATCTGCAACTGCTGCAACGCCTTCAACACGTCCGTCCTGTAGCCATTCACGTTCGGGATGTCCGACCCCGGACCCACCCAGACCCCTCCATACACAAGGTGACCCAGATGCTCGGCGAACTGTCCGTAGATGTTCTTATCGATCTGAAAGTCCTGCGTTCCAGCATCGACGGCGATCGTGCTGTGTGCCACCTGCGCGCGGGCAACGCCCTGCAACAGCATGATCGCCATGATCACTGAGAGTATCTTCTTCATGGTAGTCTCCACCGTTGATTGAGGAAGACGGAGTATGGTGAAATGAACATTCAAATTCAACTCGCTGCTTTCGCTTCACCTGATCTTCCCGTTTCCTCTGACAGGGGTTTCCGGCACATCACCGCCGATCTGCACGTCTCTCCGTTGTTTCCCATGTTCCACCGTCGTCACCACGGACCAGGTCGGCCGCTTCATGACCTGGTGGAGATGCATGCCGTTCATCGAGGGGGTCCCTGCGATCACGACCGATCGATCGCGCGAGCCGTGGACGAGCAGCAAGACGCGGGAAATCAACGCGGTCTTGCGGACGACGGTCCGCTTCCGTATCTTCCGGTGTGCAGAGGCTTTCACCGTGGGGCCGGGGAGCGACCGTCCGGTCCATGCCACTACAGACCGGGGGTCTTCCATGATGCGTTCCTTGCTGGTTCTCCTGCTCTTCGGGTGCGCGGCACCCGCCGCCCTGTCGCAGTCCTTCCCCGTCACCATCACCGTCGACCCGACCGCCGACACCGCACACATCTCTCCGCTGATCTACGGCACCAATGGACAGTCCAACGACCGCGGGCTCAACATCGCCGCACGCCGGCTCGGCGGCAACCGCATGACGGGCTACAATTGGGAGACCAATGCATCCAATATGGGTATGGACTACGATCAGTCCAATGCCAATGACAGCTACATGACCTGGGTGATGGGGATACCTGCGAACATGGAGAACACTCCGGGGATCACGCTGACCACCTTCCACGATACATCGGTGGTGATGGGATGCTACTCGCTGATCACCCTCCCGGCGGCAGGCTACGTGGCGCGCGACAAGAACGGGAGCGTGACCGCGGGCCAGGCGGCACCATCGGCCCGGTTCCGGACCGTGGTGATGCGGAAGGGAACGGGACTTGCGGTGCAACCGGACACGTCCGATGCGAACGTGTACGTGGATGAGGAGGTGAACTTGCTCGTGCAGCGCTATGGCTCTGCGTCCACGGCCACCGGAGTGAAGGGGTATGCGGTAGATAATGAGCCGGCGTTGTGGCCATCGACCCACCCGCGTATCCACCCCGCAAAGACGAGATGCGACGAGCTCATCGCGAAGACCGCCGCCTGTGGCCGCGCGGTAAAGAGTGTCGATCCCGCCGCCCACGTGTTTGGCGGCGTGTTCTATGGCTTCAACGAATACTACAGCCTGCAGGATGCTCCGGATTTCAGCAGCCATTCCTCGCAGGGCTGGTTCGTGAATGGTTTCCTCAAAGCACTCCGCGATTCCTCGACGACAGCGGGGATGCGCCTGATGGATGTCCTCGATCTGCACTGGTACCCGGACCTCACCATTCCCATCATCAATGACAACACGGATTCGCTGACCGTCGCAACCCGACTGCAGGTCCCGAGAAGCCTGTGGGATTCGACGTACACCGAACCCGGGTGGATCGGGACATGGTTCAGCCCCATTCACCTCATCCCCAAGGTGCAGTCATCCATCGCCATCAACAACCCCGGGACGAAGCTCGCTTTCACGGAATTCAATTACGGCGCTCCGGGACACATTTCCGGGGGTCTGGCTCTTGCGGACGTGCTCGGGATCTTCGGGAAGTACGGGGTCTATCTGGCAACGCAGTGGGGTGCGGTGGAAGGATTTCAGCGCGCGGCCTATGCCTTGTACCGGAACTACGACGGGAAGAACGGGACCTTCGGTGAACGGCACTGCAAAGCGACGCAGAATGCACCCGCAAAAGCATCGGTGTATGCAGCGACCAGGCCGGCCGACGGTCAGACGATGGACCTCATCCTGATCAACAAGGACCTCACGAGTCCCATGCAGGCCACGGTCACCATCGCCGGTGCAACTCTGTACCGGTCGGCCAGGGATTTCGGGTTCGACGCAGCGCACCAGACGGTGACCGAGTTCACCGCGATTCCATCGATAACAGGGAACACCTTTGCCATTGCGATCCCACCCCTCAGCGCGCACCATCTCGTCCTCTCGTCTGTTGCCTCGGACGTCGCTGTACAGGGATCATTCCCGTTGGATTTCGCACTCTCGCAGAACTACCCGAACCCGTTCAATCCGGCTACGCATGTGAACTGCACTGTCCCTTCGGCGGCACGCGTAACCCTGGCGGTCTATGATCTGCTGGGACGGCACGTCCTGACGGCCTTCGAGGGGACCCTCCAGCCGGGGGTCCATGACCTGACCATCGATGGTTCCGGTATCGCAAGCGGCACGTATGTCATGCGCCTCGTGACCCCGCGGGGGGCACTCGCGCGTACGATCTGCCTCCTGCGCTGAGCGCAAGCCAGGAAGAACGTGCCATGCGCCAGGCTCCCTATGTGATCGCAGTACTTCTGGCTTCTGCCTGCCTCTTCGCCGGTTGCGAAGCGGATCAGGGAATTGATCCACCGTCGATACATGGCGCCGGACCTCTGCCGTTCCCCGACCCGGTTCCCATACCCCTCTCTTCGGACCCCATTGTCGGAGTTGGATTTCTGGCCAACGGCACCGCCTGCGCCGTCAGCAGGCATGCACTGTTCCTCTCTGCCGATGGGGGCACGTCATGGAGTTCCTCAGGTCATCTCCCTGCCGGCGAGAACATCAGGGTTCTCGCCCTCGATGGCTCGGGGACCATCTACCTCGGGGCGGACAGTCTCCTGGATCGCCTTGATCCCCACGAGATCAATCCCCTGTCGCTCGATGTCCTCCGCTCGACCGATGCCGGCGCCACATGGAAGATCGTATCCTCATTCCCCAGGCCGATCGTGAATGCGATGGTACTCGCATGCAATGGGGCCGGCGATGTCATCGTAGGATATCATGCTTCGGGGTTCGCTCTTTCGCACAACAAAGGAGAGAGCTGGACCAGAGTGCCAGGGTATTGGTGCAGCGGTGCTGCAGCTTCGACCTCCCGTGTCCTCTTCACATCTTCAGCAAAGGGAAATGTCAGGCGATCGGATGATCGCGGAGCCACATGGTCAACGTGCCCGGGGCTACCGGGAGAAGGACTCGGAAGCTATGGACAGATATTCACGACGTCGGATGCGGACACGATCTTTGTCGCAGAATTGTCCGAACCCGGGACGATCTACCGTTCCACGAACGGCGGATGGGGATGGACGCCTGTATGGACGGGATATGGCACGAACGTGAGCCGCTCCCGGCGTGGGATCCTCTACTTCGCCACCGCCGATGAAGTGCGCCGGTCGACCGATGGAGGAACCCACTGGCACCTTGCGGGGAGGTCGGGGGATGATATCACTTCGCTCGCGGTCAGCGATAGTGGCGTCGTCCTCGTCGGAACCAGCGTCGGCACGGTCATTCGATGGGATGGTGAGTAACGGAGAGCGGAACATCCCGAGCCAGGGCGCGCCGATATGCATGACCGCACCGTACGGCACCAGCCGCAGAGCAGATCTCAGCGATCCGGACTGAAGCACGCGTCGTAGACGCGCGCGATCCCATCTGCCTTAACATCGACCACAGGGATGGTCACTACCGCTGCGAGCACAGCGCGGCCTGCCCCGGCGTCCAGCGACGCCGCGCGGTACGTGGTGCCGTCGAATGCCGGGTACGAGGGATTGAACGTGAAGGCCACGAGACTCGACGCCCGCCGAAACCGGATGGTGGCGGAGAGTCCCCGCTCCAGCCGGTGCACAAGCATTCCCACCATTGCGGGTTCGCCGGCAAGCAGCAGCTTGAACGGATCGTCGAAGATGACCGTCACGCCGCTGGCCGCCGCCTGCTCCAACCGCTCACACATGACCGCCAGACCATCCGCGGTGATGAGTCCGGGGACCACAACCTCCACGAGCCCCTGCGGTACCTTCCCGAACACACGTATGATCTCGTGCCCATCATGCACCGCGCACATCGGCGCTTGCACGGCAACTTCGTGGGCACGCAAACGCAGGCCCGTAATGGCGGAGAGTCCGCCGGCCGCGGCCGGCGGACTCTCCGCCATTACGGGCCTGCGTTTGCGTGCCCACGAA
>JAUQWO010000046.1 GCA_030835135.1 Bacteroidota bacterium | reverse complement strand
CTCCGGGGCGCGGCACCCCCATGTTCCACCTCACCCTAATCCAGAGGGATACACCTATGATACAGCGCTTCGCTTTGTTCCTGCTTCTGGCGATTCTTGCGGTGATCATGCTCCCAGCCGATACGTCGGCTCAGATCATGTTCATCGACAAGTTCGACGCCAGTCCGACACTCTCGCCCACCCAGGCACCGGGTGTCTGGTACACCGACCGATTTGCCCCCGCGGCATTTGAAATGGCGTTCTTCGACGGTGGCAACCGGCTCAAGCATTCCATCAGCATCAATGACAACGTAATCAACCGTCCCCCCGCGTATGCGGGAACGTTCTACAATACGCAGGGGCGGAAGTTCGACCTCAACAATCCCATCGGTACAGCCCTCACGGCCGACCTGTACATCGGTGCCGATTGGCAGACGAACCATCGCCGCGCCGATCTGTGGGCGACGATGGACGATGGAGCGGGTACCATCACCGAATACCCCATCATCGGGTTTGCGAATACTACCGGGACCAATCCGACCTGGCGTGTGTGGATCGTCGATACGTGGGTCAGCATCCCGGAGCCGGCGGGGTTCGTCTACGGTGCGTGGTACACGCTGAAGATCGAACTCACCAGCACGGAAATGCGGTACTTCATCAACGGTCAGCAGGTCTATGCTACACCGAGGGGCGACAACAAAGCCTTTCAGAACGTGATCATCCAGGCCTACAACTTCGGCGATCCGGCGCTCCCCGCCGAGCAGCAGGCCTTCGAATCCTACGATGTGTACTGGGACAACATCGGTGCCACGTCATTCATCAAGAACCTCACGCAGAACACGTATCACCCGACCCTCCAGGCGGCGGTGGATGCCGCGGCCCCGGCCGATGTGATCGAGCTGGCGGCGGGTACGTGGCCGCTGCCGTCGGTCGCCACCGTCAACAAAGCGAACCTGACGATCCAGGGTAAAGGCAAGACTGAGACCGTCCTTCAGGTATCGGGGACCGGCGATCGCCTTGCGATCTTTGCCAGTGGTGTCACGGTAAAGGACCTTGCGATCCAGAAGACCGACAAGACCGGCGAACAGAACATCGTGCGCATCGCCGCGAACAGCTTCACGCTGAAGAACACCGACATCTCCGGGCAGTTCGTGATCGGGGATGGCGAGGTGTCGCGCGCCATCGTCGTGAATGCTGGTGCCTTCACCGGATTGCTGATCGAAGGGAACACGTTCCACGCCCTGCGTCAGCCGGCGTACATCAGCGGTACGTCACTGGGTCTCATCAAGGACAACTACACCTACGGTACCAAGGGATGGGTCCTGGAAGGCGGCAATCTCACGTTCACGGGCAATACCTGGGGTTCCGCTGCGAACACGAACGTGTACGATATTGCTATCATTTCGGCGATGCCGCCCGCATATTACACCGATATCGTTGCGATGAGCAACACCAACAACGAGGCGGTGATCGAGGACCAACGCGTGTCTCCTGCGGTCCTCTCGGTGTGCTACGTGGATGCCTCCACATCGTTCGCCGGTGATATGGGCGGAAAATTCCACCCGTACGCCACGATCGCGCCTGCCATCACGAGAGTGGTGACCGGCGGAAAGATCTACGTTGCCCCCGGCACGTACAGTGAACCCGTTGCGATCACCAAGCGCCTCACCCTCGATGGTGCCGGCAGCGGCTCCGATCCGCTTGCCAACACCGTCATCACTGGACCGGGTACGGGCAATGGCATCAGCACAGTGGCTGGAGCGTCGGCAACGTCGCGTCTGGTCCTGAAGGACCTCCGCGTCTCCGGGTTCGTCAATGGCGTGGTCGCGAGTAGCTACATGACCATGGACAACCTCGTGATCACCGGCAACAGCAACGCCGGCATCGAGCTGAACCCTCTGACCGACCTGGTCATCACGAACTGCAAATCCGATGTGAACAAGATGGGCATGCGCGCTGGCACGGCGGCCGACGTGCAGAACGTGACGATCGCGAATTCGTCGTTCAACGGCAATACCGCCCAGGGGTGGTTCATCGCTGCCCAGTCCACGGCGGACGCTTCCACGTTCAATAATGTCACTGTCACCAACTGCACGTTCAACGACAATCTCCAGAAGGGCATCTATGTTGAGAAGCTGGAGAACGCCGTGTTCGACGGCATCACGGTAACCAACAGTGGCACCGACCCGGCCTATGGGTTCAACAACGGCATCGACATCAATCTCAAGTACGGCACGTATCAGAACATCCAGATCCTGAACTCGACCATCACCGGTTCAGGTGCCACGGGGACGGCAACAGACATCACCGTCCCCGCCGCGGTCACGATCAAGGCCCGCAACGATGCGCCGAGCTACAACGGCACGCCGGCTTCGCTCGACAACGTACTGATCCAGAATACCACCATCGCCGGCCCGCAGAACGCTCTCCGCTTCGGCGAATCCGGGAAGGTGAACGCCGGACCGACGGGTGTGGTGATCTCAAACTCCACGCTCAATGGCAGCGGCCCGTACCACATCATCAACCGCACGGCCGCCAACATCACGGCTAACGACGGCAACACGTTCACCGGCTCCACCACGATGGCCCAGATCGAGTCGAAGGTGATGCACGCCCTCGACGATGCGGCCCTCGGCATCGTGAACTACGGCCAGATGGCGGGTTCGTACAGCGAGATCTGGGTGGACGACAGCTGGGCAGGGACCCTCCCCGGTGCATTGGTGAGCGGCCACTGGTTCGGCGCGAACGCGTTCGCCACGATCCAGGAAGCAGTGAACGCGGTGGTCGTCCCCGGCACGATCCACATTACCGCCGGCGCGTATGCCGAAGCAGTGACGATCGGCAAGAACCAGCTGGTGATCAAGAAAGACGGCGCGGGCGTGGCCACGGTAACCGCCCCGGGCAGTTCGGTGGACGTCCTGACTCTCGCCGGCAATGAACTCACGATCAGCGGACTCACGCTGACGGGCGGAAGGAACGGCATCTACGGGACCACGGCGGGTTCCAAACTGACCTCGCTGGCGGTGAACGGTAACGCCGCCAACGGCATCCAACTGGTTGATGCGGACAACAACTTCCTGCAGGCCCTGAGCGTGAGCGGACAGGCGGCAGGCGCAGGCATCCGCCTCAGCGGCGCCCGGCAGAACACGGTCTCCGGCAACACGCTCCAGGGCAACATGGTGAACCTCCTGGTGGAGATCAACGCTGCACGCCAGGCCACCGGCAACATCCTCCAGGGCAACACCCTGCTGGATCCGGGACAGTGGAGCGTGCAGGTGACGAACGCGGCACTGACGACGTCCCTGAACTTCAACGTCTTCAACACCGCGGCCACGGCCGACAAGTACATCCAGAACACCGACCCGGCAACGCTGAACGCGCAGTACAACTGGTTCGGCGGCGAGAACCCGCCGCAACCGACCGACTTCAGCGGGAACGTGAACACGGCAAACTTCTATGCTACGCTCCCGACGGTCTCCATCTTCCCGGTGACCCACTACATGCCGCGCAACTCCACTATCACTGTGTCCGTGATGGCGCTCATCCCGAACGGCACCACGGTGAAGGGCGTTGACGTGAACATGGCGTGGGACAACGATGGGGTGATCGGGGACAACGGCGACCCGGTGGAAGGGCCGTTCTTCTCCAACGCGGGGAGCAGCTTCTTCGAGTTCATCAAACCGGATGCCTCGAGCATGCGCGTCAACCAGTCGCTCCTGGCCCCCGGCGGCGTGTCCGGCACCCCGATCCCGTACGTGAACGTCCTGTTCAACCAGGCATTCTCCTCGGGCGCGGTGGACGGCACGAGTCACATCCTGCTGAGCTCCGTGCAGATGCGCGATGCATCGAATGCACCGATCACGATCAACCTCGATCCCGATCCGACGCCCCAGGCGACGCTGATCGTGGACGGCGCTGCGCCGGTCGTGACCGTTGCACTGGACAACCAGACGATCGCGTGGACCGACGGCTATCTGAAGAACGGCGACGCCATCGGCATCACCGCGGGGATCGTTGAAACCAATCCGCTGACGACCGGCGACATCACGGCCAACGTGAGCGGGTTCTATGCCGCAGGCCACACCGCCGATAATCCCTCCACCTTCGCAGCGGGCACGGCAACATGGCCGACCGTTGCGAGCGCGGTGTGCAACCCGGTGGATGGCACCATCACCGTCACTGTGACGGCCACCGACATCCTCGGAAACATCGGTACGGGTACGGCGACGATCATCGCGGACAATACCAGGCCGGCGCATGTCGCGAACCTCCGGGCCACCCCCGGACACAAGAAGGTGAACCTGACCTGGGACAACACCACGGGTCTGGATGACCACCTCCGCGGTGTGCAGGTGCAGTACACGACGTGGGCGGGCTATCCCCTCTATCCGGGCGCGGATCCGGCCTGGCCGGCGTCAGAGACCGACGGCGTGACGGCAATGCTCGTTGCCGGTGCGGCAACAACCGGCGGTACGCACACGTTCGCCACCGATGACCGCGACATCTATTATTACCGCGGCATCGCAATGGACATGGCGGGGAACTATGCCCTCATCGATGGTCCGGGCAACGACGCGGACCGTTCCACGAACTACATCCTGGGCGATCTCGGTTCTGGCCCGGGGAACATCGGGAACAGTGCGTATGATGGCAAGGTGGACTTCAACGACCTGAGCCTCTTCTCGTACCTGTACTTCGAACCGGAAGCCAACGGTGCCGGCTGGCCGTATGCGGCAGCACAGGAAGCGGATTTCGGTCCGACCACGAACAACAAGACCGCGCCGGCAGGGAACAGGTTCGGCATCCCGGAGCCCTCCGGAACGGTGGAGTTCGAGGACCTGATGATCTTCTCGATGAACTACGGCTACATCGCCCCGAAGATGGCAGCACCGGTGCAGGGCGAGAAGGCCACCACGTTCGCGATGGACCTTGCGGCAGCGAGTGCCACCTCCGGCACGTATGCCGTCACGATCCGTCTGAGCAACGATGGGCGTCCGGTGAAGGGCGCATCGGTGGAATTGAGCTTCGACCGATCGGTGTTGCAGGTGACCGGCGTGACGCGCGGCGATCTGTTCGGCGCCGAGGGTCAGGCGTTCTATGGCCACCGCCTGGGTGAAGGCACCGTCCGTATCGATGCAGCAGTGCTGGGCGCTGGCGTGGAAGTGGACCGTTCCGGCGACCTCGCCACGGTGCACTTCAAGGTGCTCAAGCAGGGCGATCACGCGCTGAAGATGGAGAATGTGACCGTCCGCAATGCCACCAACGCGGCGATGAGCGTGGAGGCGGCGAAGACGGTGGCGGAGCTCCCGTCAACCTTCGATCTGGCGCAAAATTACCCGAACCCCTTCAACCCGAGCACCACGGTGAAGTATCAGGTGCCCGCAACGGTGGCGGTGGAAGTCACGGTGTACAATGTGCTGGGCGAGAAGGTTGTGACGCTGGTCAATGAAATGCAGCAGGCAGGGTACTATACTGTAGAGTGGAATGGTCGCGATGCGCGCAACCATACCGCTCCCTCCGGTCTGTATTTCTGCACCATGCGTGCGGGTGACTTCTCGGCAGTGAAGAAGATGATGCTCATGAAGTAAGCAGGTCCGGCGTGGCACGGCCACGCATCGGAATTGTTTACAGAGTCCGGTAATAACCAGTAGGGCGGACGCACCGCGTCCGCCCTGCGACCGGCAAACGAGGAGACGGCCATGGGTCGGTTGGTTTGTGTCGCGCTTTTCTGTGCGTTCATTGTACTTCCACACGGTGCATCCGGCGGGTCGATCCTGCTATCACAGGGCACCGCGCAATCACCGGTCGACAGTCTCATCGGCGTTTCGGTGGCCGCGGACCAGCTGACCGGCGTGCACGGCTACAGTGTCACGGTCTCGTACGACCCCGCGCGCCTCCGCTGTGTGCGTGCCGTGAAACGGACGTATCTGTCCGGGCAGACCCTGTTCTTTGCGACGATCGACAGCATCGCCGGCACCGTCCGGATCGATGAGGCGATCCTTGGAACAGGCGCACAATCCGGGTCGGGGACCATGGCCCTCATCGAGTTCAGGGGACGCCAGCCAGGGGTCACTTCGCTGAGTTTCACCGGGGCGGACGTCCGTGATGCCGCGAACCAGAGCATCACGGTGACCACCGCAGGGAGCATCCTGACCATCACCGGTACCGCGGACGTGCGGGGTGGCCAGGACGTTCCGTCGCGGTTCGAACTCGGGCAGAACTACCCCAACCCGTGCAATCCGTCCACCGTGATCCCGTACACCCTTCCGGTGGCGGGGCATGTGGCGATGGACATCCTGAGCATCACCGGTGAGCATGTCGGGACGCTCGTGGATGACGTGCAGGCGGCAGGATATCATGCAGTGCAATGGGACCCCTCCCGCGCAACGCGGATGGTCTCCTCCGGAACGTATTTCTGTGTGATGCGGGCCGGCGATTTCCGTGCAATGACGAAGATCCTTGTCATAAAATGAACAGGAGTGGATGGGTGATCGTGTTCGTCCATTCGTGTAAGGAGCAAGCAATGAAACAGTGGCTAATGGTGTGGATGCTGGCAGCCCTCGCGCTCTGCGCAGGCATGGCGCATGCCGGTGGCGGGGTCGTGGTCAGTGTCTCCCCGTCCGTTTCGACGGTGGATCCCGGGCAGACGTTCAGCGTCGATATCCGTATCGACGAGGCGTATCTGTTGCACGGGTCGAGCATCGTCGTGCGGTTCAACAACAGCATCCTGGCCCTCGCCGATGCCGCCGATGGGGATGTGTACACCACCGCGACATCGCAGTGGTTCACCTGGAATCCCAAGCCCGATGCCCATGCCGACAGTGTGCTCGTGGACCAGGCCATCCTGGGCGCCTCGGTGTATTCGGGGTCCGGGATCCTCTTCTCGTTATCGTTCACCGCGCTGGCGCCGGGCACATCGGCCCTCACGCTGTCGCATGTGGACCTTCGCGACAACAACAACCAGCCCATCGACTATCAGAAGGCTGGCGGATCCGTCACCGTGCGCTCGCTCGTCGCCAATGTGAAGGCCTTCCTCCAGGGGCCGTACAGTGGGAGCGCCATGCTCACCGGCTTGAACACCGCGGGGATCATCCCGCTGGCGCAGCCCTACAGCGGAGCCCCGTGGTCGTATGCCGGAACGGAAGCCGTTGCGAGCATCCCGGCCGGCGTCGTGGACTGGGTATTGGTGGAACTTCGTAGTGGCACTGCGGCGGCGACGAAGGTGGCCACGCGTGCGGCATTCATCAAGAGCAATGGGTCGGTCGTGGACCTCGACGGCACATCGACTGTCGGGTTCGCGGGTGTGCCGGCGGGATCGTACTACATCGTGCTGCGGCACAGGAACCACCTGGCGGTCATGTCAGCTGCAAGTGTGGCGCTCACCACGGCCAGTGCGCTCTATGATTTTACCACAGGATCGGACAAGTACTATGGCGGTGATGCGAGAGAAGTGACGACCGGCGTGTACGGGCTGTGGGCGGGTGATGTGACCGCGAACGGCATCGTGAAGTACAGCGGTTCCTCCAACGACCGTTCGCCCATACTCACCCGCATCGGCGGGAGTGATCTGACGCTGACCGTGAACGGGTATTATCCCGAAGATGTGAACATGAACGGGCAGGTGAAGTATAGCGGTTCGAGTAACGACCGTTCTGTGATCCTGCTGTCGGTAGGCGGCAGCGATCTGACCGCCACGCGGAGCACGAAAGTGCCCAACTAACGATCTGTACGGGGGTGTGTCGTGAAGACCTGTTTCATCGTGGCCCTGTGCATCATATGTGCCCTTGCCGGTGGGCCGGCATGTGCGCAGCGATGCTACGTCCATACCACTGAGACCCTGAGCGGTTCGGCACTGGATGTGGACCTGTACCTGTGGAACACCTCCACACCGTTCGTGCCCGGGACGTCGTCGTTCGTCATCCAGTACGACAGCACGGTCATCATGGCGCCGCAGCTCGTGCCGGCCAACGACGGTCCGTGGAGCAGCGGCGATCCTGATTACTGGGCATTGAGCAGCGTGGACCATGCCACGTCCGGCTATGTGGACCTGGTCATCTTCTTCAATGGTGGCCGGGACAACACCGGTGAGCTTCTGGACTCCATGCCCGTGCGGGTGGGAACGCTGCGGTTCAGCGTTGTGAATCCCTCATCGCCTGCAGTGAAGACGTGGCGGGCCGTTGCCAGCGTCACGCAGGTGACCGCGCTGGCGAACCCCGGCATCGACGCCGGTTACCGGGACATCACGGATTCCTGCGCGTTCCACACGCTGGACCTCACGGCGATACTGCAGGGGCCATATGCCGGCGGTGTGATGGGAACGCAATTGCGGGCAGCGGGGTACGTGCCCGCGATGCAGCCGTACGGCGGTGCACCGTGGAACCATGCCGGAACGGAATATACTGACAGTCTGCCGGCTGATGTCGTGGACTGGGTGCTCGTGGAATTGCGGTCGGGTCTGACGGGACCGACGAAGGTGGCCTCGCAGGCCGCCCTGCTGAGGAGCAACGGGACCATCACTGCTGCCGACGGCTCATCAGTCCTGGGATTTCGGGGGATCGAGTCGGGTGAGTACAACATCGTCCTCCGGCACAGGAATCATCTGGGGGCCATGAGTGCAGTGCCGATGACATTCGGCACCGGCACCGTGCGGTACGACTTCACCAGCGGATTGAACAAGTATCATGGTGGGGACGCCAGGGAAGTGGTCGCCGGGGTGTTCGGTCTCTGGGCTGGTGACGTGACCGGCAACGGCGTGGTGAAATACAGCGGGAGCGGCAATGACCGCTCTCCCATCCTGACGCGCATTGGCGGGTCCGATCTCACGCTGACAGTGAGCGGATACTACCCTGAAGATGTGAATATGAACGGTCAGGTGAAGTACAGCGGGTCGGGCAATGACCGCTCGGTGATCCTGCAGGCCATCGGCGGGTCGGATATGACCGTCACGCGTTCAACGAAAGTTCCGAACTAAAACGATCCACACTACGAGAGAGGTATCCATGAAACGCATGATCCTGGTTGCCGTGATGATGCTCTGCGTGGCCGTGCTGGCCGATGCGCAGACGATCCAGGCAGGCATCTTTGCCATCGATGCGAACACGGTCGTCGTCAAGGCCAAGGTATCTGGCGGGGGCTTCACCGATCAGCCGTTCAGCAACGTGGTCGTCACGTTGTTCTGGGAGACCAGCAGCGGCGTCGTGCTGGGGGCGCCGGCGGGGTCCTTCAGCATCGGCAAGGCCGGGTCGGTCACGGCCGAAGGGGACTTCAGCTATCAGAAATTCGCCGCCACGCCGAATGTGAACATCACCTGGGCCAGCGGCGAGATCGTGGATCTGTTCGAGATCCCGGTGACGGCAGGGACCGGGCCGGCGCTCATTGAAGTGCGCAACCCTGCCGATGGCGGTGCCAACGGCGACTGGTACATCGAGATCGCGGGGAACGACGTCACGAACACCGGCACACCGTACTATGTGGGGTCTACCGAACTGGCGTTGCCCGTGACGCTCACCTCGTTCGCGGCGAAGCTTGCGCAGAGCGGGACGGGCGTGGTGTTGCAGTGGGCCACGGCGAGTGAAGTGAATAATTACGGATACTTCGTGCAGCGGAGGGCCGAGGGCGACGAGACGTTCATGGATGTGGCCGGGGCGTTCGTGGAGGGCCATGGAACCACCGTGGAGCCGCAGTCGTACATGTACACCGACAACAGTGTGCTGGCGGCAGGGAAGTACGAGTACCGGCTGAAGCAGCAGGACCTGAATGGGGCAGTGCAGTACAGCCAGAGCGTCGTTGTCAACGTGTCCGTGACGGACGTTGCCGAAGCCGCCCCGCGGGAGTTCCAGCTCATGCAGAACTACCCGAACCCGTTCAACCCCACGACGATGGTGAAATTCTCGGTGCCGTCCACCGGCCAGGCGACGATGAAGGTCTACAACATGGTCGGCCAGGAAGTCGTGACGCTGTTCGAGGGCGTTGCGGAAGCCGGCCGGTACTATGCGGTGCCGTTCAATGCTGCAAGTCTCGCGTCAGGCGTGTACTTCTACCGGTTGGTGACGGAGCGGAAGACGGACGTCCGCAGGATGATGTTGGTGAAGTGACGGCGAGGAAAGAAATTCAGATAGCTGAATTCGGATATCTGAATTCAGAATGGGAAGAACCCTGGTCACCCTGTTCACGGAGGCCAGGGTTCGCTGTTTCTAGATCCCGAACGACAGTCGCTTCGCGAGGAACTCTGGCAGCCCTGCGGCGCGGATAGCATCTGCGGTCTTTGCGATATCGTACGGCACGCGGATGATCGATGCTGAATCCTCGTCCGTGTCGAGGAGAGCGAATGAAGCACGGGGGTCGCCGTCGCGCGGCTGTCCCACGCTGCCGCAGTTGATGATATGGCGCTGGCCCTTCACGTAGCCACGGATAGAGCGGTCGGGTGAGACGATCGCAGGGATGTGCGTGTGTCCGATGCAGCAGAAGCGTGTCTCAAAATGCTTGAACGACCGCTCGTAGAGCTGCCAGGTGGACACATAATGCCACTTCTCGGGCTCCTCAGGGGAGGCGTGCACGAGTGTCACCTCACCCACGGACGTGGACACGAACAGGTCCATCAGCCACTGCCGGTTCTCCGGGGTCAGCTGTGTCCGGGTCCATTCGATCGCGATCTTACCTTCCTTGTTGAACTCCCCGCTGGAGACCGTGCCCACAGCTCCCGCATCGTGATTTCCGCCGATGATGGTGGAGCACTCAGTCCGGACAAGGTCGATGCACTCATTCGGAAAAGGGCCATAGCCGACAATGTCGCCGAGGCAGGCGATGGAGTCCACCCCTTCATTCCGGATCCGGATCAGGACCTGCTGGAGGGCTTCGATGTTGCCGTGGATGTCGGAGATGATGGCGAGACGCATGATCGCTCAATATACAACGTATACCTGTAGGCTACAATTGCACCTCAGAAGGTGTCGCCGGCGACCATGCGATCCTCCGGCGTTCCCCCGGTGAAAGCGCGACCATGCCTCCTTGACCAGATAAACCGCAGTTTATGGCTCGGCAACCCTGGTTCGCCGTCGGCTCTCCCTTCTGCGCACGAAAGCCATATTCGCGCCCATTCGGGCCGCACTTCTGGCACAAAATTGGCATTGGATACGTTGAACCCGATGCTGCTATCCTAACCCCTCTGCGATCCTCATTGGAATAATCCCTGTCGACTGGACACATCCGGTGTCGCAGGTCCCGGTGTCCAGAAAAAATCGGTCAGAGAGTACTCAAGCAGGAAGAAACGGTATGGCTTCATCCGACCATGAGCAATTCGCTTCTCGGAGCGCCCCCAGGTCTCCGCGCTCTCGAGAGATGTTCTCGCTGATGATTTCCAACAAATGGCTCATCATCGGCATCGCTACCGGCATGATGGTTCTGTTTCCGCTCCTCATGTCCTTCCGGGCTCCGACGTGTGAGGGCGTCTCCGTCGTGCTCATCAATGCCAAAGCCGGTCAGGTGGTCAATCCACTCCAGCAGGGAAATGACGTAGCAACGAACAAGATCGCCAATGAGATGGCGTTCCTGAAGGCGCGCGGTCTGACGCACAAGGTCGCGTTGGACATCATGGCCGATCCCTGGCTGGATTCGGCGCAGACGGTAGCCCTGCCGATACTCCTCCGTGCTGATGCAACCGATTCGGTCAGCGTGGTGAACGACATCGAGATCGTCACGGATCGCCTGCAAAGAGCCGTGACCTTCGTCGCAGAAAAAGAGTCCGATGTGATCAAGATCATCGCGACAAGTCACGATCCTCGGGAGGCGGCTCGGCTCTCCAACACGTATGCGGAGATGTACCGGCAGGAGGCGATGCGGCAGAGCCGATCGCAGTCGAGTTCCGTGCGTGAGTTCCTGGAAGGGCGTCTGGCTGAACAGCGCAACCAGCTCAGCTCGGCTGAGGCTGCGATGAAGCACTTCATGGAGAGCAACGGTGTCACGGGGATGGACGAAGAGAGCAACCGGATCCTGCACGAGCTTACGACGCTCGAAGGGACGCGGAACGGCCTCCAGGTGGAGATCGAAGGGTTGAACAGGAGGTTGAACTCGCTGGAAGCCACCCTGCCCGACCAGGAGGCCTCCGTGGCGAAATCCCTCAGCCAGGCCAGCAACTCGTACATCACACTCCTCAGCCAGCACCTCTCCGAGCTCGAGGTCCAGCGCGATGTCCTGATCGCCCAGAACGATCCTGCAGTGCTCAGCCAGGGGGCCAACCAGGCGAAGCTCAAGGACATCAATGACCGAATCAAGTCCCTGCAAGGGAATCTCCAGAAGCGCACGACCGAGCTCATCTGGGGGTCCGCGGAGACCGGGTCCGTTGGTCAGCAATCCGATCCCCTGTACTACATTCGGAGCCTGCGCCAGCAGATCCTGGAAGCGAAGATCCAACTTGAGACCCTTAGCTCCCGCAAGGCAGCGCTGGATGGCATCATCGCCGGCTATGAAGGGCAGTTTGGGAAAATGCCCCAGAAACGACTGGAGTACGCCCGGATTCAGCGTGAACGGTTGAGCACGGAGAGACTGTACACGCTTGTCGAGGCGAAGTTCAACGAAGCCGCCATCACGGAGAAGTCAGAGTTCGGGTACGTGACGATCATCGACCACGCCACGGCGGCGGGTTCCAAGCCCAAGCCTCTGTGGGTCCTGTACGCGTTGGTGGGATTCGTGGTCGGCCTCGGCCTTGCGGTCGGATTGGTGTTCTTCCGGGAGGCCAATGATGTCCGCGTGCGGCTGCCTGAGCAGCTCCAGGAGCACGGGTATCATGCTCTTTCGGAGATCTCGTCGATGAAAAGGGATCTCAAGACGCTGGAGTTCAACGGGTTCATCCCTCAGGAAGCTGCAAGCTTTGCACCTGTCGTCAAAATGATCTTCCACCCGATGTCATTTACGGCGGAGAGTTACCGGCGGTTACGCACCGGATTGATACGCCTCAAGATGGATAAGGCGCTGACCACCGTGCTCATTTCCAGTTCGAACCCCGGGGAGGGGAAGAGCACGACGCTGGCCAACCTTGCCGTTTCGTTGGCCGAGACGGGCCAGAAGACCCTGGTGATCGACACAGACTTCCGGAGGCCGACGTTGCACACGCTCTTCGGCCTGCAGCGATCCCCGGGATTCGCCGAGTTTGTGGAACAGGGCGAGGATGCCGTGACCGCGCTCCACCGTGATGTTGTGCCTGGCCTGGATGTGATCACATCCGGTGGCGCCGTCAAGTATCCTTCGCGCTTCTTCGGGCACCAGCGCACCATCGATGCGATCGCTTCCCTGCGGGAGCGATACGCCTGGGTGCTCATGGATGCGCCGCCGGTGCTCGTGGTGAACGATGCGGGGGTGTTGGCGGCGATCGCGGACGGGACGATCCTCATTGTGGAAGCCGGTACCACACGGCTGGAGGCACTCGACCGTTCCACGGCGGCCGTACAGGACGCCGGCGGGAATGTGATCGGTATCGTGTTGAACCGCTTCGATCCGAAGGCCGCCTACGGTTCATACTATGGCAGCTCGCGGTACGGTCATTACAGCGGGGACCATCCCTATTACCATTCGACGAAAGTGGAAGATGAAGCGAAGTGAGACATTCTGCATGACTATCGCCCTCTTGGCGGCCATGATCACTGTCAGCACGACGGCATTGGCACAGCGTGACTGGGTGAATACAGGTGCGCTCACGCCGGGTGCCACTGCGAACTACCGGTTCGCCGAGGCGAACGAGCTTTCCATAACGGTGACGCTTCTTGGCCCGGTACAACGGCCGGGGAGGTATGAGATCTCGCATACGATCGATCTGGTGAATCTGTTTGCCCTGGCGGGTGGTTGGAATGAGACCGCAGACCTGGCGGACATACGCATCTCCCGGGTGAGTGATGCAACCCATCCGGGGCCCCGTTTCCAGTTCCAGGTGGATCTTGAAAGTGCAGCGGACGAATCGCCCGGTTCCCTTGAACTGCAGGACGGGGATATTGTGTTCGTTGGAAAAACTACCCCGGTGACCGTTCCCCTTGTGCTGTCCATAGTAGGTACAGCCGCTACGGTGGCAATGGCGATCGGATGGTACACCGTGATGAATCGCTAAGGGGAGTGAGAATGGACACGACCGGAGGATTGCGGTGGTACGCTCTGTATCTCCGGAGCAGGCATGAAAGGATCGTGGATCTGCGTTTGCGGGAGAAGGGGGTCGAGACACTTCTTCCACTGATCGAGGAGGTCCGACAATACAGTGACCGGAAGAAGAGAGTGTTGGCGCCGCTGTTCCGGGGTTATCTGTTCTTCCGGATGGACATCGGGAGTCGTCTCCATGTAGTGCAAACCGAGGGGGTTGTCAGAATCGTAGGTATCGGCATGCGGCCATCCCCTATTCCGGAGAATCAGGTCGAGTGGATTCGCATCGCCATGAGGTGCCCGTCGAAGATCCATCGTGAACGCTATCTTGCCGCGGGAGAGTCTGTTAGAATCGCTGCCGGGCCATTTGCGGGCATCCAGGGATCTGTCCTTCATCAAAAGGATTCTCTGCGAGTGGTCGTTTCCGTGGACTGCATCGGACAGAGCGTGTCGGTAGAGACTCAGCCCGAGGATCTGGCAAGACTTAGCGCGTAGCGTACAGTCCTCCGTGCTCCTGCAGCTGGGAGCCGCCGATCTGCAGGATAGTCTGATCCGCTAGGTCTCCTGTGGGACCGAAAGAGCGGAGCGTGATTGCGGGGCTATCCAGATGTGCACCTCTCTTCCGGAGCCAGTGACCGGTTCTCGAATTGCGATGACTGCCGGAACCGCGGAGCTTCCCCCCTTCCCAAAGACCTGGACATCACGATGACTATCCATACTGACTTGCTGGACAAGCTTGAACGCAAAGCTGCTGTCGTGGGGGTCGTAGGCCTCGGCTATGTGGGCCTTCCACTGATCCTCTGCTTTGCAGAGAGAGGATTCACGTGCCTCGGCCTCGACATCGATGCGAAAAAGACTGAAGCGCTGATGCGGGGCGAATCCTATATCAAGCACATCCCGGCAGAGCGCATCCAGGCGGCCGTTGGCAGAGGGAAATTCACCGCAACAACCGACTTCTCCAGAGCGGGCGAGTGCGACGCGATCCTTATCGCCGTACCCACACCGCTCAACAAGAACCGCGAACCAGATGTCCAGTATATTGTGTCTTCCTCCGAAGCCATCGCCCCGTACATGCGCACAGGGCAACTCGTCGTGCTCGAATCCTCCACCTATCCTGGTACAACGGATGAGGTGATGATCCCCATCCTCGAACGCGGTGGCCTCAAGGTCGACCGGGACTTCTTCGTGGCATTCTCCCCCGAACGGGAAGACCCGGCCAACAAGGACTACCGCACGGAAACAATCCCGAAGGTGGTCGGCGCAACGTCTCCGGAGGGACTCGCCGTGGCGGAAAGACTCTACCAGCAGGTGGTCGTGGGAACTGTCCCAGTGTCCTCCACAAGGGCCGCAGAGGCCACGAAACTCCTCGAAAACACCTTCCGCGCTGTGAATATCGCCCTGGTGAACGAACTGAAGATGACGTTCATGAAGATGGGTATCGATGTGTGGGAGGTGATCGAAGCCGCAAAGACCAAGCCGTTCGGTTTCATGCCGTTCTATCCCGGCCCCGGCCTGGGCGGGCATTGCATCCCGATCGACCCGTTTTACCTCACGTGGAAGGCACGTGAGTATGAGGCCGAAACAAAGTTCATCGAGCTCGCCGGTGAGATCAATACATCCATGCCCGACTTTGTGGTCCACCGGGCGATGGAGGTGCTGAACGAGCACAAGAAGTCCGTGAACGGGGCAAAGATCCTCCTCCTCGGGCTCGCCTACAAGGCGAACGTCGACGACGACCGGGAATCTCCGTCGTACCACCTCATTGAGAAACTGGAACGGCTCGGGGCGACCGTGAGCTATAACGATCCGTATGTCCCGGTGATACGTCCATCCCGCGAGTGGTCCAAGTTCGCCGGCCGGAGGAGCGTAACGATCTCCGACAACTTCGATCTGGTGCTGGTCTCCACAGCCCACGATGAATACAAGTCCATTGATTTCGGTTCGCTCAATGTGCCCATCCTCGATACGCGGAATGTGGTACGGGGCAAGGGCGTCAGGGTCTACAAAGCATAATGCTGGGGGTGGCGTGAGTGCTGTACCACGTATCACGTGGCCGGAGGGCAAGAAGTTCGCCTTCACGGTGTTCGACGACACGGACCTGACAACCGTCCACAACGGCCCGCCTCTCTACGGGTTCCTGCACGATTGTGGGGTGATCACGACGAAATCCGTGTGGCCGATCAAAGGCGGCGACGAGCCTGTCTTTGGAGGATCCACGTGCGCCGATGAGGAGTATCTGGCCTGGGTTCGTCAGCTGGCTGCGCAAGGGTTCGAGATCGGCTATCACAACGCGACGTTCCATTCTTCGAAGCGGCCTCAGGCGATAGGAGGGCTCACACGGTTCGTGGAGTTATTCGGTCACTATCCGAACGTGTTTGCGAATCACGCGTGGTGTATGGATTCCATCCACTGGGGTGACGAACGATTGAGCGGACTGAACAAGCTCGCGTATAACCTCCTGACACGGTACCGCCACCATGGGCAGTTCCGGGGGACGGACGAGTTCAGCGAATACTTCTGGGGTGACAAGTGCAAGGAACGCGTGAGGTACGTGCGCAACTTCGTGTACTCTGACATTAATACGCTGAAGGCGTGTCCGGCGATGCCGTATCACGACAAGGACCGGCCGTTCGTGAACTACTGGTTCGCATCGTCCGAAGGGGCGAACTGCCG
The DNA here is from genome assembly GCA_030835135.1 of Bacteroidota bacterium. GTDB lineage: Bacteria > Bacteroidota > Ignavibacteria > UBA10030 > UBA6906 > JAGDMK01. The sequence continues at coordinate 248,584 of JAUQWO010000046.1, read as the reverse complement.
GCTTTTCTGCAGAACCGTCAGCGAGGAGAACCAGGACCGGCTGGAGGAAGAAGGGGGCGCCTGCATCATGTATACGCACTTCGGCAGAGAGGACTTCCTTCAGAATGGCAGGCTGGATCCGGAGTTCGTGCGGCTGATGCAGCGCCTCAGCAAGAAGAACGGATGGTTCGTACCTGTGTCTACCCTGCTGGACCATATCCTCAAGCAACGTGGCGACCATGTGATCTCCTCTCGTGAGCGTACCCGCCTCGAACGGAAATGGCTCATGGAAAAGGTCTTCCGGGGGACGACGTAACAGGATGTTCTGCCATGAGTAAGCTGTCGCTGACACGGATAGGCTTCGACGAGTCGCTGCCCAATACCGGCTTTGCGGATCGGACGGTCTACCAGACAAACGAGTGGCTGGCATTCGTCGCCCGCGCACAGAATGCCGAACCGGTGATCGCGTCCGTGAACGTTGGTGCAACGCCTGTTGGCAGGTTCACGGGACTGATCGTGAAGAAGCACGGGTTCCGGATCCTGGGATCTCCCTTCCCGGGATGGACCACCAGTTACATGGGCTTCAATCTCCCCGCTTCTGTGTCGCGTGTGGATGCCCTCCTTGCCCTGGAACGGTTCGCCTTCCGCGAGCTGAACTGCATCCATGTGGAGATCATGGACCGGCACATCACGACGGACGACTTCGATGCGGCAGGGTTCCAGTACGATGCCAGACGGTCCACGGGGTTCGAGGTCGACCTCTCCCGGACCGAGGAGAGTATCCTTGCTGGCATGGATGCCGGGCGGCGCCGGTACATTCGGAAGGCTGAATCGTCCGGCATCAGGATCGAGGTAGCCAATGACCTGTCCTTTGCCGATGACTACTACGCGCAGCTCGAAGATGTGTTCGCCAAGCAGCAGCTTGTCCCCACGTATCCTATCGAGCGGGTCCGGATGCTGATCGAGCATGTACACCCCTCCGGCAATCTTCTTCTCGTGCGGGCACGCGACCGCGAGGGGCGCTGCATCGCGACGGCGATCTTTCCGGCCCTGAACGATACAATGATCTTCTGGGGGGGTGCAAGCTGGCGCACCCATCAGTACCTCCACCCCAACGAGGCGATCCAGTGGTTCGCGATGCGCTACTGGAAGGCACGGGGCGTCACGAAGTACGATATGGGTGGCGGAGGGGAATACAAACGGAAGTACGGCGGACAGGAACTCCACGTTCCCTGGGGACGGAAGTCGCGTTTCGCCCTGATCGAATTCATGCGAAGCGGCGGCAAGAACCTGGTTGCACTGAAACAACACGTGCGTGGTTTCGGACAGCAGTAAGGAAAGCATATCTGAGAGTATTCGAATGAGAAAGAATTTTGCTATCACCGGCGTGGCGGGGTATATCGCCCCACGCCACCTCCGCGCGATCCGCGATACGGGCAACCAGCTTGTGGCAGCTCTTGATCCGCACGATTCGGTGGGGATACTGGATTCGTTCTCGTTCGGCGTGCGGTACTTCCCCGAATTTGAACGATTCGACCGATACCTGGATAAGCTCCGCCGCGGGCCGGTGGAACAACGCCTCCACTACCTCTCGATCTGCTCGCCGAATTACCTTCACGATGCGCATATCCGCCTTGCCCTCCGCGTGGGCGCGGATGCAATTTGCGAGAAGCCGCTGGTGATCAATCCCTGGAATCTGGATGCGCTGGAAGAGTGCGAACGGGAGACGGAACGGAAGGTGTATACGATACTCCAGCTCCGCGTGCACCCGGCCCTCATGGAACTGCGGGAGAAGCTTCAGGCAGAAGGCGCTGCGCACAAGCATGAGGTGGTGCTGACCTACGTGACATCCCGCGGACACTGGTACGACGTGTCGTGGAAGGGGAGTGAGGAGCGCTCGGGCGGCATCGCCACGAACATCGGGGTACATTTCTTCGATCTCCTCCTCTGGCTTTTCGGTCCGGCAGACCGCTGCCTGGTGCACCTGAAGGAACCGAAACGGATGGCGGGCTACCTCGAACTGAAGAATGCGAATGTGCGGTGGTTTCTCTCGGCGGATACTGCGGATCTCCCGCCTTCGGCGGTGGAGGGTGCGAAGACGACGTTCCGCTCGATCACGGTGGGCGGGAAGGAGATCGAGTTCACGGAAGGATTCACAGACCTGCATACACGTGTGTACGAACGGACGCTGGAGGGGAAGGGGTTCGGCATCGGTGATGCGCGTGGTGCGATCGAACTGGTGCATCGCATCCGCTCGACGGCGATCTCCCCGGCGAATGCATCGGCACATCCGGTGCTGCTCCGCTCCATGGCATCCTACCTCACCCAGGACGACATGGCGGTCGCCCATCCATGACATTTCGTATCACGAACAGGAATTGATGTATGGCATACTTCAAGCATGAATCGGCATACGTGGATGAGCCCTGCGAGATCGGCGAGGGGACGAAGATCTGGCATTTCTCCCATGTGCAGTCGGGTGCGAAGATCGGACAGAAATGCATCCTCGGCCAGAATGTGAACGTCGCGAACAACGTGACGATCGGGAATTTCGTGAAGATCCAGAACAACGTGTCGGTGTACGAGGGGGTGGTCCTGGAGGATTATGTCTTCTGCGGACCGTCGATGGTATTCACGAACATCTCGGACCCCCGCTCGAAGTACCCCCAGGTGGGGAAGGAGTTCTACAAGCCGACGCTCGTGAAAGAAGGCGCCTCACTGGGCGCGAACTCGACGATCGTGTGCGGACATACGATCGGCCGCTTTGCGTTCATCGGTGCCGGCGCGGTGGTGACGAAGGATATCCCGGATTTCGCGCTGGTGGTGGGGAACCCGGCACGCATCGCCGGATGGATGAGCGAGGCGGGACGCAAGCTGTCGTTCGACAAGGACGGCTTTGCGTTCTGCGAGAAGGCACAAAAACGATACAAACTCGAGAACAACCTCGTGCGTGAAGTGGCATGAGCGAGGCCAGTGCGGCCAAACGCTGGATGACGGGAGCCCTGACACGCGCCGCCGAATGGTTCCCGCCGCTCCAGCGTGTGTTGGTGCCGGGCGGATTCGCCCGCAATGTGTTCCTGCTTGCGGGCGGGACGGTGGCCGGACAGCTTCTGGCGGTGGTGACGGCGCCTCTGATCACGCGGCTGTATACACCAGACGATTTCGGTGTGCAGGCGTCATTCGGGTCGCTCTTGGGAGTGCTTGGTACTGTGAGCTGCCTTTCCTATGAACAAGGGATCCCTCTGCCGAAGGACGACGGTGAGGGGGCAAACCTTGTGGCTCTGTGCCTCGGTATCCTGATATTGGTGATCGTGCTGCTCTGTGTGCCGGCGCTGTTCATGGCAGACGCGGTCGGTGCGTGGTTCCGCCTCCCGGCCCTCGGCTCCTACCTCTGGGCCCTGCCACTGTCGCTCTTTGCTCTGTCGTCCTACAAGGTGCTGAGCTACTGGGCGATCAGGAAGGAACAGTTCGCAGTGCTGGCCCGCACGAAGGTGAGTCAGGGGGTGGGACAGGTGGTGGTGCAGCTCGGACTCGGTGCCGCCCGCCTCGGTCCGGCAGGCCTGATCTTCGGCGATATCGTGGGCAGGAGCGCGGGCGGCTTCTCCCTCGCACGTATCCTCTCGCGGGATGCTTCAGCCCCGCTCAGGCATGTGTCATGGGCAAAAATGATTGAGGCGGCGGTCCGGTACAGGAAGTTCCCGCTCCTCTCCACCGGGTCAGGACTCTTGAGCAGCTCCGGCCTGCTGGGTCCGCTGTTCATCGCCCGCATCTATGGCACCGAGATCGCCGGATGGGTGGCGCTCTGCTCGCTGGTGGTGGGGGGGCCACTGAGCCTCCTCTCGAGTGCAACGGCGGATGTGTACTTCAGCAGGTCCGCCGGCATCGGGAAGGACGATCTTCACAGGCAGCGCGGTCTGCTGTGGCAACTGGTGGGACGCATGGCGATGCTCAGCCTTCCGTTCGTGGTGTTCATGCTTGCCACGGCGCACTGGCTCTTTCCCGTGATCTTCGGCCCGCAATGGTCGCATTCGGCGATGTACCTCATCCCCCTCGCGCCGATGTACTTCATCACCGCGGTGGCGAGCCCGACGCATCCGGCGCTCACGGTGTTCGAACGGCAGGAGCTCCACTTGCTGCGGGAGGTGCTGCGCGCTCCGTTGGTACTTGGGCCTTTGTTGCTCGCGGAGTATCTGTCGCTGGAGCCGATCTGGGGCGTGGCGTGCTTCGCCGCGGGGTCGTCGGTGTTCTATCTGATGAGTATGATCACGGTGTGGTGGGTGGTGCGTGGCGGACGACCGCACGCCACACCGTCCGGCTCCTGAGCCGGTCCCTCTGATGTGAACGTTCAACAGTCTCTGTGGAGTGCAGTGTGCCGGCGATCTTTCTGGCGGTGTATCTGCTGGTGGGCGAGTTCAAAGCCGATGAGCGGCTGGCATGGATACCGTTCGACCTGACGGTGGCCGCGGCCGGTGCGCTGACCCTCTTCTCGATCTGGCGCGTGCTGCGGATGGATGTGCGGTACCAGAAGCAGCTCGTGTGGCTGATCATCGGGGTCTCCCTGTTCGCCATCCCGCTCCTCTGGACGGTATGGACGGACTACGCGATCGAGAAGTCGAGCCGTATGTTCACGCTCACGCTCCTCGCCTGCGCTGCCCCGCTGCTGCTCATCACGGAACGCAACGATCTGCGGATATTCCGGCGGGCGCTGACGCTGATCGCTCTCATGATCGTCGCCGACGCCATGGTTACTCTCTGGACCGAGATGGGGACGTTCAAACAGGATGCGCGACTGGAGGCAATGGGCTCCAATACGATCGCTCTGGGCCGCGCCAGCGGTATCGCCCTCATCGGTTTCCTCGTTACGCAGGGGAAGAGACGGTGGCTCCGGCTTCTGATAAAGGCAGCTGCGCTGCTGGTCCTGGTGCCCGTCATCTTCGCCTCCGGCTCCCGCGGTCCGCTCATCGCCATCGGGGTGACGCTCATCCTGTTCTTTCTGATGTTCAATGCCCGGACGGTGCAACAGTGGCTCGTGATGCTCCTGACCGTTGGACTGTTCGCGCTGGCACTGCTCATCGGCTCGGAGATCGCCCCCGAAGGATCCAGGAGCCGCATGGAGGAGTCGATCAGGAACGACCCCTTCGAGGATACCAGGGAGAATGCCTCGGCCGCGACCCGTATCCGTGCCCTCAAGATCTCGGTGAAGAAGGGGGCCGTCACCCCCCTCGGCATCGGATGGGGCGGGTTTGCGGAGATGGCGCAGGAGATGGGCATCACCTATCCCCACAACCTCATCGTGGAGATCTTCCTGGAAGGTGGATGGGTGTCCGGTGCTCTGGTCCTCCTCGCGCTCTATGTCATTTTCAGGAGGGCCGGCAAACAAGCCCGGGCGTCTCGGAGCGTGAACGACCAGTGGGTCTTCCTCCTCGCGGTGTTCATGTTCGTGAATGCCCAGGTGAGCGGCGATTTCAACGACAACCGCCTCCTCTATACCCTGCTTGCGCTCGCTTCGATGGTGGGGGTTCATGACCTGAGCACGCTGCGCAAGACGCCGGTGGCGACACCGTTGGCGGCGCCGGCGACGGCCCCGGCAGCAGGCAGCGTGAAGGCAGCCGCGGTGACCAGGGAAGCGGCGGGAGCATAACATGATCACCTTCCGGCGGAACGGCCTCCGCGTGGCGGAGTCGTATTACGAACCGGCGATGGATGGTCCGGTGAAGGCGGATATCCACCGCATGACGACCTCCACCCCCGTGGCCTCGCTTCAGGGGCGCGAACGCCCCGGCCATTGTCTGGTGATCGACCTGAAGCAATCCGAAGAGGCGCTCTTTGCCGGCATGAACGAGACCACCCGGCAGATGGTGAAGAAGGCAATGAAGGATGAGATGACGTGCACGTGCGATGTGACGTGCACGCCGGCGGTGATCGGTGCGTTCTGCGACTACTACGATGACTTTGCGGCAACGAAAGGGCTGGAGAAGATCTTCCGCCAGCGGCTGTTCCTCCTCACCGAAAAGCAACGGCTGGCGATCACGAACATCGCGTTCAACGATGGGATCATGCTCGCATGGCATGCCTATCTCCGCACGCCGGAACGGGCAGTGCTGCTGTACTCCGCGTCGCACTTCCGCCAACTGAAGGACGACCCCCGGAGCAAAGCGATCATGCGCGCAAACAGGTTTCTGCACTGGAACGATATGGTGGCATTCCGGGATCTTGGCCTCACGGTGTACGATATGGGCGGACTGGATGCTACCGGCAAGACCGAGGAGACGAAGAAGATCGCGCAGTTCAAGATGGCGTTCGGTGGAAGTGTTGCTCCGGTGTACTCGTATACGGTGCCGCTGTCGCTTGCCGGCACCGTTGCGTGCAAGGTGCTTGCTATGATGGGGGCGAACTATTGAAGAGCTCCGTCCAGCAGATGAGCGTGAACGCGGATGACTTCGGCCGCTCGGACACTGTGAACCGGGCGATCGTAGAATGCATGGCGTCCGGACTTGCGACGAACACGACCGCGATGGCCAACATGCCGGGATTCGACGAGGCGTGTGAACTGGCACAGCAGCACAAGTTTGCCCATCGCGTGGGGGTCCACCTGAACCTGTCGGAAGGGGTGCCGCTCACCAACGGTATCAAACGCAACCGGCGCTTCTGTGACGCGGACGGCCGGTTCTCCTACCAGCGGAAGGGGGTGCTGTTCTCATCCGTTGATAGGGAGTGTGTCGCCAGAGAAGCGAAAGCGCAGATCGCCCGCTGCCGGCAACACGGCCTCGCCGCCACTCACGCCGATTCCCACAGGCATGTGCACACGAACCTTGCCTTGTTCCGGTTGCTGGAGCCGGCCCTCAAGGGGTTCAACGTACGGCGGGTGCGCACGTCCGCGAACCTGCACCGCGTGGACCCGCTCCGGGGCGCATACAAGCTTGGCTTCACGAAGTACCTGTCGTGGAAAGGTTTTGCGGTCACCGATCACTTCGGGGATCTCTCCGCGTTCCTGGCGTTGTCCCCCGCGGAGGCGCATACGCCGGGAACGTACGAGATCATGATCCACCCGGGGTACTCGGAAACGGGCGAACTCATCGATGCGATCAATGGGTACCACACACGGTCCATGCTGGAACGCCTGGCACATGATTTTGCCTTCACTCCACTATCATAAAGCAGCTTCACAGGCCGGGATGAATGGCTTCTGAGAATACACACACCGCGTTGGCGGCAGGCGCCAGTCCGCCGGGCAAACGGCCACGGATCGTGCACATCACGGCCGTCCATACACCGGACGATATCCGCATCTTCCAGAAGGAATGCAGATCGCTGGCGAAGAACGGCTATGAGGTCTTCCTCGTTGCGCCGGATGCCGAGGCCGGAACCAGGTCCGGCGTGACGCTGGTGCCCATGCCCAAATACCGGAACCGGCTGATGCGCATGTCGCTGGGTTGCTGGCATGCGTTCACCGCGGCGCTGTCGCTCCGCGCCGACCTGTACCATCTTCATGATCCCGAACTGTTGCCCTGGGGACAGTTGCTGCGGCTGTTGGGGAAGAAGGTGGTCTTCGATATGCACGAGAACCTCCCCGGCGCCATCCTGGACAAAGCATGGCTCCCGCGCCTCGTCCGCCGACCGATCTCCGTTTCGGTGGTGGTGCTCGAGTGGCTGCTGCTTATCGGCATGCCGATCGTCTTTGCGGAGGATTCGTACGTGCGGCACTACTCGCGTTCGCGGAAGAGCGCCGTGGTGTTGAATATGCCGCTGCTGGATGAACTCCGGGCGGTGAAGGTAACGCGGAGGGCGGAGCCGGCGATCGGGTACTTCGGTGCGGTCTCCCCCTTGCGCGGCACGCTGGTGCTCATTGAGGCGCTGCACCTGTTGAAGACACAGGGGTACCAGGTCGGCATGGAACTCATCGGGCCGATCCAGGAAGATCACCGCCGCGAGATCGGGGACCGTGTCCGTACATACGGGCTCCAGGATGTGAACGTACGAGGTTACATGGAGGCGCATCAGGGGTGGGAGATCATGGCAGGATGTACGCTGGGAACGGCGCTCCTTGCCCCGATCCCGAACTACATGGGCTCGTACCCGACGAAGATCTTCGAATATATGTGCCTCGGCATGCCCATCCTGGCCTCAAATTTTCCGTTGTATAAGACGATCGTGGAGGACCTCCAGTGCGGTTACTGCATCGACCCGCGCTCTCCGCAGGAAGTGGCGACGGCCGTGCGACGGTTGATCGATGACCCCACGCTGGCGCGCAGGCTCGGCGAGAACGGCCGCGCGGCAGTGGCGAAGCATTTCAACTGGGACAACGAGTTACGGAAACTTGAAGGAGTGTACAGCGCGATCTTGAAAAAAAGTGTGAAGGGTGTCCGAACAGCATAGAAAACAGCTCTGATTGGCACTCCCCGCCCGTGGCATGCCGTGTGACGACATGACGCATATGCAGGACGTGCGCTCCATCACGTCCTCTACACTGTGTCGTGTACTCACGAGGGGTGGCGGGTGGAGATCATCAGAAGTGACCGGCGGCCGCGCGCGTTTCAGCATGCGCTGCTGTGGACGATGTGTGTAATGCTGGCTTGCGTTCGTCAGAACGCCATGGGTGGTACGTACGGACCTGGACTCAGTGCCGATGCGCTGTCCAATACCAGGATCGGCGGGCCGTGGAGCTTCATCGCGTCGTACGGGTTCCGTGCGACACACTCCGGGACGCTCGCTGCGATACAGCCGTATGTGATCTGGTCCGCGAGCAATTCCGGGTACAACGGTGGCACGGGTGGGTCGCTGCTGTTCCGGATCCAGACGGACGACGGCACCACGGACCATCACCCGTCAGGACAGACGCTGGCTTCGTATCTCCACACCGATCCGATGAGCAAGAGCAACTTTCCGGTCCTGACGTTCGCCACTCCACCGCAATTGATGGCGGGTGAGCTCTATCATATCGTGATCACCAACCCGGACCCGGACCCGGTGACGAACTTCGTGTCGGTGAACAGTCTCTGGAAGCGCAATGGCGACACGCCGCGGCAACCGGCGTTCGCGGACGAGGACTGGTTTCAGCTCCTTGCGTTCAGCACGCAGGCAGATTCGTGGAGGCCTGTCGAGAACGGCGGTTCGGACAGCTACACGCCGATCCTGGAATTGCACTACGCGGATGGGTATAGCACGGGCAACGGCTATATGGAAGTGTGGACGGAGAGCACGAAACAGATCGTTGGCTCCTCCTCGGTGCGGGAGACGTTCACGGTGAGCGGGGCCGACCGGCGTGTGACGAGCGTTGCTCTCCGCGTGCGGCGGGTCTCTGGCACGGCGCCCCTCACCGTGCGGCTGGAGCGCAACAACGGCACCCTGGTCGAGAGCGGCACCATTGCCGGCATTGGGACGGAGTATGTGTGGGTGACGTACACGTTCTCCGCGCTGCGCACGCTGACGAAGGGGGGCCGCTACAACCTGACGCTGCAGTCCCCCGCGGGGACCACGTACGAAACATTCCCGCTCCGCGAGGGGAGCTCATCGAACGTGCAGTTCTCGGCGTCGTCGTACTTCGCCGATGGGTATGCGCAGTTCACGACGAACGGGACGTGGACGGGTTGGGACCAGTGGGGTGGCACCAACCGCCTGGACGCCGATCTGCAATTCGTCTTTGCAACGGCGGATGAAGTGCCGGGTGTGCCCGATCCCGATGAACCTGGTGCGGGAAGCGTGACCTCCTCGCCGTCCGTTCGTCTGACCTGGCACCCGTCGTCCGGCGCCACGTCGTACCGTTTGCAGGTGAGCCGCGATTCATTGTTCGCCGCAACGGCGATGGACACCAGCGTGACGGATACATCGGCGCAGTTTGCCCCGCCGGTGTTGGGTGCTACGTATTACTTCCGCGTGCGTGCCAATGGCGGCAGCGGTTCCAGCGAGTATTCTACCGTGGTCTCGTTCTATGTTGCGGTGCCGAAGTCCGAGAGCGTGGAAATGGTGCCGGGAGACGGGGGGCCATTGAGCGTGGTGAACTACCCCAACCCGTTCAACCCCAGCACCACGATCCAGTATCATCTGGACGTGGCAGCGGATGTGTCGATCGAGGTGTATGACGTGCTCGGCTCGATGGTGGCGCGGCTCGTGGACGCCCGGCAGTCCGCGGGTTCCTACCGTGTGCAGTGGGATGCACGGGGAAAGGCCGCCGGCAGATATTTTTGCGTGCTGCGCGCTGGCGCCGCGCATGTGACCTCTGGTTTGAATCTTGTCCGATAAAGCCGTATCTCTTCATTGACCCCACGGGTCCCCGGCCGCTTCTACCGGGGATCCGCCCGGATCGCATCACTCCTTCGCTGTATGCGCAAACACAAGCGAACCTCAAGGATGCATGTGCCGCAGATGCTCTGGCAATGGACTGCCTTTGCGGTCTTCCTCTTCGCCTTCAACGGGAGTGAAGCCCCTCTCCCCGGCATCGCGGCGACACGTGTCCGGTTGCTCATCGCCACCCCGCAATACCTGGGGTCCGGGCTGAGCGCGGATGCGCTGTCCAACACGCGTATCGGCGGGCCGTTTCAGACCACGACGTCGTTCGGGTTCCGTGCGACGCACTCGGGACTCCTCGCGTCGGTGCGGCTCTACGTGATCTGGTCCAGCAGCTCATCGGGGTACAATGGCGGGACGGGCGGTTCGCTGCTCGTGAGGATACAGCCTGATGACGGCACGTCGCGGCATCGTCCCTCGGGGGAGACGCTCGCCTCGTACACGCACACCGATCCGATGAACAAAGGGAGCTTCCCGCTCCTCACCTTCCCATCGCCCGTGCAGTTGCGCAAGGGTTCCATCTATCATGTGGTGATCACCAATCCCGATGCCGACCCCGTGAGCAACTATGTCTCCGTGAACAGCCTGTGGATGCGCAAGGGGCTTATCCCGTGTCAGCCGACCCTTGCCGACCCCGACTGGTTCCAGCTCCTCGGGTCGCGGACCAATCCGGGTTCCTGGACGAACATCAGTACGGGGCAATCGGACAGCTACACACCCATCCTGGAGCTGAACTATATGGATGGATTCAGCGACGGGGTCGGGTACATGGAGGTGTGGAGCGAGAATCCCAGGACGGTCTCCGGCACGAGTGCGGTGCGACAGGTCTTCACCATGACCGCGGCCGATCAGCCCGTGGCTCAGGTGTCGGTGCGTGTGCGCCGGCTGTCGGGAACGGATTCACTGATCGCCGAGATCCAGACCATGGCAGGGGCCACGGTGGCACGGGGTGCGCTGGCAGCATCGAAGGTGGGCACGGCGTATTCCTGGGTGACGATCCCGGTGGGCAACAAGCTCCTGGGCGGCGGACAGAAATACATGCTGGAGTTCCGTTGTGCAGCATCCAGTACGTACGACCTGTATCCGATCAGGAAGGGAAGCGGGTCGTCGATCGATTTCAAGTCGGCGTTGTTCATCGATGGCTATGCGCAGTTCACCACCGGCGGCACGTGGCAGGGGTGGGACCAGTGGGGACAGCCCGACCGCCGCGACGGCGACCTGCAGTATTATCTGACGTTCACACCCGATCCACCCGCGGCGCCGCAGCTCCGCTCGCCGCTCGATGGCGCCATCGATGTGCCGCTCACACCCGAACTCATGTGGTTTGGCTCTTTCGGGGCGAGCACCTATCACGTACAGGTGACCGGCGATTCGCTGTTCGGTTCAGCGATGAGCTTCGATGACTCTACCTTGGCCGACACGACCGTGCATCTTCCCAGGCTTGCCCCCCAGCAGCGGCACTTCTGGCGGGTGCGTGCACTCAATGCGGGGGGAACAAGCGCGTATGCGGGACCGTGGGCATTCCGGACCTCGGGGGCCCCGGACGACACTTCCATGACGCGGCAACCGGAGATCGAAAACTTCCGCATCTATCCGAATCCGTTCCGCACCAGCACCACCATCTCGTACGTACTCACCGCGTCCACACATGTCGTGGTGGAGATCGTGAACGTGCTCGGCGCACACGTCGCGTCGCTGCGGTCTGCCTACGAAGAGGCGGGGCCCCATACACTGGTTTGGAACGCGGCATCATTTCCCACCGGCGCATACTTCTGCAGGATCCGTTGCGGGAACGCCTCCGCGGTGCAGGAATTGCGGCTGGTGCGATAGGGGCACACAGGACCATCATGACCCGCACACCGTTGCATATCGTCATGGCCTATCAGTACATGGGGCCGGAGAAGTACTGCCCGAGGTCCAGGCCCATCTACCTTGCCCATGAATGGGTGAAGCAGGGGCATACGGTCACGATCGTGGTCGCATCGTATTCCCATCTCTTTCTCAGTGTGCCGGAGATGCAGGGGAGTCACCGGGTGGAGACGGAGAACGGTATCCGGTACGAGATCCTGAAGACGCCGCGGTATGCCGGGAACGGGATCGGGCGGATGATCAATATGGCGGCATTCATGGTCCGGCTCTGGCAACACGGGAGACGGATCGCGAAGGAGCTTCGGCCCGACATCGTCATCTCCGGCTCCACGCATGCGTTGGATTTCCTGCCGGTGCGGCGGATCGCCCGCTTGTCCGGAGGGATCGCCGTGCGCGAGGTGCGCGACCTGTGGCCCCTGACGCTGACCGATCTGGGCGGGTACGGGCCGCGCAATCCCCTCGTGTTGCTGTTCAAGGCGGTGGAGAACATCGCCTACCGCACGGCGGACCGGGTTGTGACGACGCTGCCCAACTCGCTGGAGTACATGCAGGAGCGCGGGCTCCGGCCCGAGCGGTGGATGTGCGTTCCGCAGGGCGTCGATCTCGAGCCACAGGAGCACGCGGAGCTTCCGGAGGAGGTCGGGAACGTGCTGTCGCGCCTCCGGAACGAAGGTCGGTTCCTTGTGGGGTATGCCGGATCGCACGGTATCGCTAACGGTCTTGATGTGGTTGTGGATGCCGCACAGATCCTGCGCGATACGAGTGCGGCGTTCGTCCTGATCGGGCAGGGGGGCGAGAAGGAGCGCCTGAAGAAACGCGCTGCCGATCTCGGTTTGACGAACATGCATTTTCTCCCGCCGATCCCCAAGAAATGCGTGCAGGGGTTCCTTGCCGGTGTGGATGTTGCGCTGATCGTCTGGCGGAAGAAGCCGCTGTACCGGTATGGCGTGAGTCCGAACAAATTGATGGACTACATGCTTGCTGCGAAGCCGATCATTCATGCGGTGGAAGCGAGCAATGACATGGTGGCGCAGGCGGATTGCGGGATCACTGTGCCGCCGGAGGACCCGCCATCCCTCGCGCATGCGGTGCGGCAGTTGATGCTGGTCACGCCCGGGGCGCTGCATGCCATGGGGCAGCGTGGCGCGGAGTTCGTGCGCACGCACAACGATTACCGCATCCTTGCGGAGCAGTACCTTGCGTTCCTGAAGAAATCCTGACACAGAGCGGACGATGGTGACCACACAGGGGGAGTCGGAGTTCATTCCGCTTGCACAGGCGTCCCGATGGACGAACGTCCTCGGGGAGTGCGGGCAGTGGGATGTGTACCACATGCCGGAGTACCACCGGCTTTCGGAGGCGCACGGCGATGGGGATGCCTTGCTCTTCGTGTACCGCGAAGCCGCCGCCGTGGCGGCATGGCCGCTGCTCATCCGGCAGATCGCTACGGTGGAGGGGCTCGGGGTGGCCGGTGATGGGTATCGGGACGCCACGTCCGTGTACGGCTATCCGGGTCCGGTCTGGAACGCCGCCGCGGAGGCGCAACAGGGATTCTTCGTGCGATTCCGCAGCGTGATGGAAGATGCGTTGAAGGAGATGCGCGTGGTGAGCATGTTCTCCCGGATGCATCCGATCTTCGGGGTGGCACCGTGGGAGGGGACCGGCGCGCCGCTGCAGCATAAGGGCCAGACGATCTCCATCGATCTCTCCGGGGAGCCGTTGGAGCAGGCCGCGCACTACCGCATGAACCACCGCGCCGGCATCCACCGCGCCCATGCGCTTGGCTACCGTGCGCGCCTGGATGAACGGTTGGACCACGTCGGGGAATTCATCCGTCTGTATCACAGCACCATGGAACGGGCACACGCGTCGCAGCAGTATTTCTTCGCGCACGAGTACTTCAGGATGCTCGTCGAGGATCTCGGGCCGAAGGTGCTTCTGTTCGTTGCCGGTAAGGGGGAGGAGATATCCTCGGCAGCAATGTTCCTGTCCAACGGCGGGATGATCCATTACCATCTCGGCGGCAGCACGGAGGAAGGGTTGCATCACTCCCTCAGCAAGATGGTGATCGATGAGGCCCGGAAGTGGGGGACCGGCATCGGCGCGCACTGGTTGCATCTGGGTGGCGGGCGCGGGGTGCAGAAGGACAGTCTCTTTCATTTCAAGGCCGGCTTCTCCCACGTGCGGCATGAGTTCTACATCTGGAAGAGCATTCTACTTCCGGATGTGTATGACCGGCTGACGGCTGCGCGGACGGCGCACTGTGCGGAGCATGGACAGCACATGGGCGATCCATCGTTCTTCCCTCTCTACAGAAGCGATGCCTTCGCCGGGAATTTAACCGCGGACTCGTGACATGCAGGTATGCCGCGCCCGCGGATGGGCGCGATGAAAGGTTGCGGGATCATGCTGCACGGTATCGAACATGCGACGAAGTCATTCCGGCTGATGCTCACGCATGGGCTCTGGAAGGAGCTCGTGGCGCAGATCCGGCAGAAGGGGTTCAGCACGCATGTGTATGTGGATGCGGTGCTGGATGTCGGGACCTTTGCCGGGCCCGGCCGGTTCCGGGTACCGCTCGTTGCGCATCCGGTGGCGGGACCGGAAGAGCCGACGCTATCCGCGGTGCTTGCGGACCGTTCGATGCCATCGCATGAGCGTCACGAGGCCTCGCGGCGGCTGACCATGCTTGCGACGGGCGTACGCACCTGTTATGCGATCGCGGATGCCGGCGGCATCGTGCGGGTGGTGCAATGGCTCATCCTGCCCGACCAGAACGGGGCAGTGCGGCGCATCTACGGCGACTGGTATCCATCGCTCGCGGCGGATGAGGCGTTGATGGAGAACGCATATGTGTTCCCGAAGTACAGGGGCACCGGGGTGTTGTCTTCAGCGGTTGAGTCACTCGTAGAGATCGCGCGGGCTGCGGGAGTGACACGCATCCATACCTCGATACCCGTGACCAACACGAATTCGTTCATGAGTTTTGCCCGCATGGGGTTTGTGCCCCGGCGGATCAGGGTGGAGCGCAGGCGGTTCGGGGTGCCGGTACGGGAAGTGCTGCCGGTGTCGTCGTGTACCGATCTGCGGTCGTTCGCGCAATTCGCGGCAAGCCTCCCGGGGCACCGGGGACCCGTTCCCGCGACGGTCGCGTTCTGACACGCGGGAGATCGCTCAGCGTGACACATCAGGAGATCATCCAGGACAGAGGTGACGTGACGCATCTGGACATCATACCGGCGAACGAGCCCGGAGCGTGGATGCGCATCGTGAAGCGGTGCGGGGAGTACGACTTCTACCACCTGCCCGAGTATCACGTCCTGTCGGAGCCGCAGGAGAAGGGGAGCGGTATGCTGTTCGCCTATCAGGAAGGGGATGCGGTGGCGGCCTGGCCGTTCATTGTTCGCGAGATCGCGGCGATCGATGGATTGGCAACCGCCGGCGCGGGGCACCGCGACATGACCTCGGTATACGGCTATCCCGGTCCGGTGTGGAATGCCCGGGCGGTGGAGCGTGAGGGGTTCATCGACCGGTTTCAGAAGGCGGTGGAAGACGCCGCCCGCGGAATGCACGTCGTGTGCATGTTCTCCCGCATGAGTCCGGTCCTGGGCAATGCCGCGCGGATCGGCTCCGTAGGGATGCTGGAAAAGATGGGGCAGACGGTCTCGATCGATCTCACGGAGCCGGAAGGGGTCCAGGTGCTGGCGTACAGGAAGGGTCACCGCGAGGGGATCCGGAGCGCGGTGCGGCAGGGGTGCGAGGTCTTCCATGACGCGACGCTTGCCCACTATGCAACGTTCATCGCATTGTACTATGAGACCATGACGCGTGTAGGTGCGGACGCGCGGTACTTCTTCAGTCGGGAGTACTTCGAAGAGCTGCGGGCGTCGCTGGGTTCGCATCTGCAATTGTTCATTGCCACATGTGAGGGCGAGCCGTGTTCCGCCGGGTTGTTCATCCGCACCGGCACGATCGTGCAGTTCCATCTTGCCGGGAGCACCGCGGTGGGGCTGCAGCACGCCGGCTCGAAGCTGGTGGTAGATGAAGCGCGGCGGTGGGCAACGGCTGCCGGGGCGCATTACCTCCACCTTGGCGGTGGGGTGGGATCGAAAGAGGATGGGTTGTTCGCGTTCAAGAGCGGGTTCTCGGACCGCCGTCACGATTTTCTCGTGTGGAAGAACATACTGCAGCCGGCGCTGTATCAGGCTCTGGTCTTTGCACGCAGGCAGCGTCTTCTTGCACAGGGGTTGGAAGTGCCGGACGAGCACTTCTTCCCCGCCTACAGAGCGAATGCCGCCAGGAAGGGAGAGTGAGGCCCGCGCTGCCATGAAGAACCTGTACCGGACATGCATCAAGGGTGTGCTGGACCGCGTCATTGCGCTGATCGCACTCGTCGTGTTGACGCCGTTCTTTCTGGTGCTCTGGGTGGTGTTGCGGGTATCGCTCGGGCCGCGGGTCATTTTCCGTCAGGAGCGGCCGGGGTATCTGGGCCGGCCGTTCATCATCTATAAGTTCCGCACCATGACCGACGCACGGGACGCCGGCGGAGAATTGCTGCCCGATGAGGATCGGGCGACGAGGGTGGGGCAGATCGTGCGGAGCCTGAGTGTGGATGAACTCCCCGAGCTGTTCAACGTCCTCCTTGGTGACATGAGTCTCGTGGGGCCCCGGCCGCTCCTCATGCGGTATCTGCCCCGGTATTCGAAGGAGCAGAACCGCAGGCATGATGTGAAGCCGGGGATCACCGGGTGGGCGCAGGTGAATGGCCGGAACGACATCGCCTGGGACCTGAAGCTGTCCATGGATGTGTGGTACGTCGATCATCTGTCGTTCATGCTCGATCTGTCCATCCTGATGAAAACCCTCTGGAAGGTCATTCGCCGTGATGGCATAGGCCAGGAAGGCCACTTCTCTTCACCGGAATTCATGGGCCCCGGATCCTAGCGGGGCCGACCGGCCAATCCACTCCTCCGGATGCTCCGGGGCAGACCATCTGTTCACGCTGTCGCTGTTCACTACCGTTCAAGGATCATGTCTACCACGCCGGCTGAACCTTCGCAGAAGCGCATCTATCTCTCACCCCCTCATCTGGATGGCAGAGAGAAGGAGATGCTGCTCAATGCATTCGATTCCAACTGGATCACCACGCTTGGCCCCCACGTTGAGGCATTTGAGCAAGACGTATGCTCGCGCTTCCACCTACCGGCTGCGGTTGCGCTCGCCAGTGGCACGGCAGGCCTCCATCTTGCCCTGTTGAATCTGGGCGTCGCCCCCGGAGACGAAGTGTTCTGTTCAGATCTCACCTTCGCTGCATCAGTGAACGCGATTACATACTGCGGTGCCGCGCCGGTTCTCATCGACTGCGACCGGGCGACATGGAATATGGATCCCGCATTGCTGGCCGAAGCACTGGAGGCCAGGGCGAAGGCGGGGAAGTTGCCCAGGGCGGTGATCGTCGTCGATCTGTACGGGCAGTCGGCGGACTACGATCCGATCCTCGCGGCATGTGCGCGGTATGGCATCCCGGTGATCGAGGATGCCGCTGAAGCGCTCGGTGCCACGTACAAGGGCACGCCGCTCGGGTCGTTCGGGGCCATGGGGGTCTTCTCCTTCAACGGGAACAAGGTCATCACGACCAGCGGCGGCGGCATGCTGGTCTCGAAGAACGAAGCATATGTTGCCCGTGCGCGGTACCTGGCAACGCAGGCGCGCGACCCGTTCCCGTACTATCAGCATACGGCCATCGGGTACAACTACCGTCTCAGCAACCTGCTTGCCGCGGTCGGACGCGCGCAGCTGGAGCACCTGGAAGCTAAGGTCGACAAGCGGCGGGCGATCAGTGCGTTCTATGAAAAGGCGCTGGGATCGATCGAGGGGATCACGTTCATGCCCGAGGCACCGTACGGACGGTCCAACCGGTGGCTCACCTGCATCACCATCGAACATTCGAGAGCGGGCTTTACGAATGAAGAGTTGCGGCTGGAGCTCGAGAAGGAGAACATCGAGACGCGCCCGGTGTGGAAACCCATGCATCTGCAGCCGGTGTTCGCGGACCGCGAGTGCATTGGCGGTGCGGTGTGCGCGGAAATCTTCGCGAAGGGGTTGTGTCTGCCTTCGGGTTCGGGGATGACCGATGCGGACCTGGACCGTGTGGCTGGCGCCATCCTGCACTATGCGAAGGTGAGCCGTGGCTGATCCACTCAGCCATGCCACCCAGGGTGCATTGATGATGCTTGTCCCGTTCATCGCGTGGGTGCGGAGGAAGTACGTGCTCGTTACGCTGGCGGCCGCGGGCGGAGTGCTGGGTGTCCTGCCTGACCTCCTCGGATTGTATGGGATGATCGTCAGGCGATCGGGCCAGATATATGACAGCGCCCACATTGGCGCGCTCAGGGAGCATTTGATCTACATCCCGATGTATGCGTTGCATCTTGGGGTCGATTCATTGACGCACGATCCGGACAGGCAGTGGTACGGGTGGAACGTGCGGGTGTGGCTGCAGATCGTGTTGTGGATCGTGAACATTGCGGTTATCGTGTGGTTCTACCGGATCTGGAAGAGGAACCAGCGGGGGGAGGATCGCGGACCGGACGGGGGGATGATCCCTCCAGATGGTCCATAGCCGCTGGAACCGTAAGCTGGAGCGAAGTTTTCTGTCTTCAACCAGGGTTTCGGTCCGGGTTCCTTCTGTTACTCTTTCAGACGGATCGGTCGGTTTTTCCCCATAGTTATCCCCTTTTCAGGGGTGCTTTCTGGCACAGTAGTGGTATAAAGTTACAGCAGCCGTACCTGCGCGGCTGTACAATCCTCCACTCTTCTCACCAATGTGGTCTGCTATGTCAACTTCACAGGAAGTGCACAACAAGCACCAGGTTGTGCAGGAGCGATACAGGCTCTGCGGGAGCTGCGGCAATTTCTGCGGTGTCTCCGAGAATCAGGTGTACTGTATCGTGTGCGGCGAGAAACTCATGGAGGAGTGTCCGCAGTGCAGGGAACCGATCGTGTATCCCACCGCGCGGTTCTGCCCGGTGTGCGGCAGATTGCTTGTGCAGGTGCAGAACCTGCCCTGAGTGAGGGTGCTGTACAGGTGTGATCCCGTTGCGGCGCCGTGTACGATGCGAGGTGCCGGACGTGATCTCCCGTCCTGACATATTCCAAGGAATTCGACCCGGAATTCGGCCCGGGTTACATTCACTTGACCTTCCCCGAATCTCGCCGTATCATCAGGTGATCGATCCCCGGGAAGACCCTGACTTCAGGCCTCTTCGTCGTCGACGGGGAGGCCTTGCTTTTTTCGTACACACGGGCCCGATCGTGCCACACCCGATGAACGGGTGAACCGAATCCCTGCCCCGGACCATGACCGATCGGGAGGGGGCAGTGGGGAATGGGAAGTCGGGAGATGCAACCGATGCATGACGCGATCCAGGATCCTGGCCTGCATGAGCTGACCGTCCACGCGGAAGAAGCCCGTCTGGAGTTCATGACGAAGACGATCCTTGCGGCACTGTCGGTCCTCGCCGCAGTCTTTGCCCTCGCTTCCCTGGCGGGCTTCTGGGCGGGCATGGTCACCCGCGAGATCCCCATCCTCATCACGGTCATCTTCCTGTGCTACAGTGTGGCCTGGTACGCGTGCAGGAGAGGGTACTGGCAGACCGGACGCTATGTTCCTGTCGCGGTCCTGATCCTCGTCTCTGTCTATGGCACGGTCAACGGCGGCGGGGGGACCCCCCTCACCCTGACGTATATCGTTGCGATCGTGCTCTCTGCGATCCTCCTCGGGACCACCGCGCAGATCATCGTTGTCCTCCTCTCGCTGGCATCGTACATCACCTTCTCCGTGCTGCATCAGACGGGCGTGTTGACGCAGGTGCGAAGCGACGGGGCCGCGTTCTACAACCGGCTCGTGATGGTGGTGTCGGCGTTCCTTTCGCTGGCGGTTCTCCTCCGGTTCCTGATCGACCAGCTCCGTGCGCAGGGCGGTACGATCCTCAGGGCTCGCACCACCCTCCTGCACTCGGAAGTTGAATACCAGATCCTGTTCAATGCGATCGGCGAAGGAGTGTTCATCACCGACCTTGCCGGGACGATCGTGAATGTGAATGCCGCGGCATGCATCCAGACCGGCTACAGCCGGGAGGAACTCGTCGGCAGGAACATCGAGGAGGTCTCGGGGGCGGCCGGGGCACACGTTGCGGGAATGATGGAGAGGATCCGGCATGAACGGGTCATCCGCCACGAGGCGGTCCACAGACGTAAAGACGGCTCGACCTATCCGGTTGATCTGACGTTGACCTACGCGGAGATCGGGCACGCACCGCGCATCCTGGCGGCGGTACGCGACGTCACCGACCGTGCCGCCGGCGAGCACGCGCTCCGTGAGAGCGAGCACAAGTACCGAACACTCTTCGAAGAAGCCGGCGACGCGATCCTCCTGATGGAGGAGGAGACGATCCTCGACTGCAATGCGCAGGCAGAGGTCCTCTTCGGGAGGAGCCGGGACCAGCTCGTCCATACATCGCCTGTTGACCTCTCTCCCCCCGGGCAGCCGGATGGTTTCCCGTCGGCCGACCGTGCGCGGGAACTGATCACTGCGGCCGTGGGCGGGCAGCAGCAGAAGTTCGAGTGGCTGCATACGAGAGGCGATGGCAGCCTGTTCTTCGCCGAGGTGTCGCTCATCAGCCTGAAGGCCCCGCCGGGAAGACTGCTTCTGGCGATCGTCCGGGACATTTCCGCGCAGAAGGAGGCCGCCGCGGCGATGGAACGCGCACGGCGGTCCGCGGAAGAGTCGAGCCGGGCGAAGTCCGCGTTGCTCATGAACCTCAGCCATGAGTTCCGGACCCCGCTCACAGGGATACTGGGCCTGGCGGAGATCATCAGTGAACAGGCGGAAGACGAGGATCTCAAGCGTCAGGTGGAAGGCATCGCAACATCCGGACGCCGCCTCCTGAACACCCTTGAGTCGATCCTGAAACTTGCCCACCTCAGTTCCGGGGAGGTGGAGATCACCCGCGTACCGGTGAGCGTGCCCCCCGTCGTCGACCGGGTGCTCGAGCAATTCCGGCCGGCCGCGGAGGAAAAGGGGCTCATGCTTTCCTCCGACACCGGCGAGAGACCATGCGTGGCCATGGCAGATGAAGATGCGTTGTTCGCGATCCTTTCGTTCCTTGCCGACAATGCCGTGAAGTTCACGAGTGAGGGAAGCGTGACGATCCGTGTCCGCGCGCAGGATACGGATGCGGCAGGACGGTGCTGCATCGAGGTGTGCGATACGGGGATCGGGATCCCCGCGGACAAGCTGGAGACGGTCTTCGAGGAGTTCCGGCAGGTGAGCGAGGGCGCGAGCAGGAGATTCGAGGGGAGCGGCCTCGGCCTCACCGTTGCGGGGAGGCTGGCCTCTCTCCTCGACGGGAGTCTCCTGGTTGCCAGCACGCCGGGTGTGGGCTCGACATTCTCCCTCTGGCTTCACCGGGCGGACGGTGCATCGCCTGCATCATCGCCGGAAGGCCAGCAACCCGATGTTTCGTGGGAGCGCCGGACAGGGCCCCTGGACGTGTTGATCGTTGAGGACAATTTCATCAACAAGACGGTCATGGTCAACGCGCTCAGTCCGTTCTGCCGGACAGAACATGCGCGGAACGGCTCGACCGCGATCCGCATGGCGCGCGCGAAGAAGTACCAGGCCATCCTGATGGACATCAATCTCGGGGTACCGCCGGACGGCATCGAGACGACGCGGGAGATCCGCCGGCTGCCCGGGTATCAGACGGTCCCGATCATTGCGGTCACCGGGTACACGCTTCCCGGCGAACGGGAGCAGCTCCTGTCGCAGGGCCTCAGCATGTGTCTGCCAAAGCCTTTTGCGCAGTCGGAGCTGCAGGCGATCGTGAAGCGGGCTCTGCGGTGACAGGTCCTTTCAGAACCCGCTCCCCGTCAACCCCGATTCCCCCGCACGATCTTCCCTCCCGCGGTCTTCGGCAGCTCGGTAACGAACGCAACCTCCTGCGGCACCTTGAAGGGTTCGAGGTGCCGGATGCACTGTGCCTTCACCTTCGTGTCTTCCAGCGACAACCCCTCGCGCAGAATGATCTCTGCCCGCAGGCGGTGCCCCAGCACCGGGTCCGGTATGCCGATCACCCTGCATTCCCGCACCTCCGGCAGTTGGTAGATCACTCCCTCCACCTCCACCGGACTGACCTTCTCCCCCCTGCTCTTGATGATGTCGTCCTTGCGCGCCACGAAGTAGAAGTACCCGCGTTCGTCGGTACGGAAGATGTCGCCCGAGTGCAGCGCACGCCCCGGTGCATCGGTGCGAGGGCGCAGCATCCGTTCGGTTCCCTCCGGATCATTCCAGTAGCCCGCCATGAGTGTCGGCCCGGCAATGACGAGTTCGCCTGTCGCGCCCGGTCCGAGCCGCTGCCCGTCCTCATCCTCCAACCACAGTTCCACGTCGCGCATCGGTCTGCCAATGGATGTGGGGTCGGTGAGCACCTCCGCCGGCGGCAGATAGGCCGTCCGGAAACACTCCGTCATCCCGTGCATGAGATAGATGCGCGCGTTCGAGAAGAGCGCCGCAAGCCGCGGGACGAACGGCGCGGGTATCGCCGCGGCAGCATTGGTGATGTAGCGCACGGTTGCGAACGCCTCCGGGGTGATGTCCTTCAGTTGCAGCAGCATCGCCCAGATCGTGGGTGCCCCGGCAAAGCCGGTGACCCCGTACCGCCGGAACTGCTTCACCACTTCGTACGGATACCCGAACCCGTTCTCCAGAACGAGCGTTGCCTGGGTGCGTACGGTGGCCAGCAACTGCAGGATGCCGTAACTGAAATTCAGTTGCAGCACGGAGAGGATCACGTCGTCCGGGCCGTTGTCCAGATACTCCACGATGCTCTCGATCGCGGCCGTCGCGCTGCCGTGCGTGTGCGTGACGCCCTTGGGCGTGCCGGAAGAGCCGGAGGTATAGATGATGGCCGCGAGGTCCGACGCATCGGTCACGGGGCGGGGGATAGGTCCTCCGGCACGTTCTTTCAGTTGACCCTCGATCCAGGGGTCGCAACCCGTCTGTCTGTCCCAGCGCATCCCCCGCGCGGGCGACGCCGGCGCGCCGACCCAGAGGATGTCGAGCATGCTGTCATCGGATGACATGGCCGCGGCGATCGACGCTGCACGGCTCCCGGGTGCGATGAGGACGGTGGCTCCGGCATGCCGTGCCTGCGCGATGCATCGTTCCACGGGCGTTGCCAGCCCGATGGGCACCACGCACCCACCGGCGATCCATGTGGCGTACATGGCGATCACGGCCTCGGGGGTGTTGCCGAGATAGACGGCTACCCGCTCTCTCCGGTCGACCTCGAGCAGGGCGAGGGTCGTGGCAAGACGTTCCGCCGAAGCAAGTATCTCGGCGTACGTGGAGGATGTGCCTCCGCAGATGAGCGCCGTGTGTCCGCCGCGCTGTGCAGCGGCTGCTCGGAGATGGTCGTGCAGGGTCACGGAGAATTCCTAGTGCACTTCGGGGGCGTTCACTTTGCGTGCGACGAACGACGCGACCCTGCCGAGCGAATCGAAGTTGGCCGCCACGAGTTCATCGTCCTGGAAATGTATGCCGTACGTGTCCTCGAGGAACGCAATGAGCTCCAGGACGCCGGTGGAGTCGAGGATGCCCGATGCGAGGAACGATTCGTCGCTGGCGATAGCGCGCGTGGTGTCGAAGATGATCCTGGTCTGCAGGAACTCGCGGACCGCATCATGGATCTGTTGCTCGGTCATTGGTGCTCTGAGGAAAGGAAAGATGTCCGCGATGCGGTCAGGCCGCAACGCCGTTCTGTATGTCCACTGTCAGCCGCCAGCTTCCGGGAGCGGCCGCGGCGGCAGGGTTGCTGATCATGGTTGTGTACAAAAGCTGTGCCGACAGGATGCCAACCATTGCCATGTTGTCCGCGTTGCTGGGTGACGCATTCTGCCCATTCCTGAGGAAGGACAGCGTGAGCTTGTCATGGAGCCCCGCTACCATGGTCGGTTCGAAGAACCCCGATGAAACCAGAGTTTCCGGCGCGAGCACCTCATCCACCCAATCCGGAGCATCCGGCCCGACAAAGCAGAGGGCATCCGGTGCCCGGTATGGCTGCTTCGGCCTGGTACGGATCGCATCGGGAACGAGCCCGGTGCCGAGGGTCTTCAGGACGGCCTTCTCCTTCAACCCCGGAAGCAACTGAGCGGCGGGGATGCGGCAACAGTATTCCATCACGCGGGCATCGAGGAAGGGGAAGCGTCCTTCGACGCTGTGTGCCATGAGCATGCGGTCACCCTGTGCCGAGAGGAGATACTGCGAAAAGAACGTGGCGATCTCGATGTATTGTGCCCGCTTCAACGGATCGAAGGCGGTGAAGTCATTCGGCAGAAGGAGCGGAAGCTCGCCGGGCAGTCCCGCGGCTGCGACGTCTCTCGTGAGGAATCGGCGGAGTGTGCCGCTGGTGGTCCACCTGCGTTCATGGGAGTAGAACGGATCCACAGTGTTCTCCATGCCGATCTTCCAGAACGCGAGGGCCAGTGTGCGCACCTGTTGCGGCGAGCGCGAGAGGTACGGATAGATGCGGTCGAAGAGTGCCGGCCGCATACGCGACCCGGGGTCGCGCGACCAGAATGCGCGGATCTTCGCTTCCCGGAAGATGTCATAGCCCGCAAGGAACTCGTCTGCACCTTCGCCGGTGAGCACGGTCTTGATGCCATGCTGACGCACCAGGTCCGACAGCAGGAACAACGGCGCCGGGGCGGTGCGCAGCAGCGGTTGCTCCGCGTGACGGACCACATCCGGAAAGACACGGGCAATATCGCTGTGCGCGATGACGATGTCGTGATGCGTGCAGCCGAGCCGGTCGGCCATCATCCGCTGATACGATGTCTCGTCGAACTGCGGATCGGTGAAGCGGACGGAGAATGTGTGGAAGTCGCCGGTGGCGTGCTCTCTCGCGAGCGCGGCGATCACCGAACTGTCCAGCCCGCCCGAGAGATAACTCCCAACCGGCACATCGGCGCGGATCATGCGGAGGCGCACCGCATCCTGGAGCAGTTCCTGGAGTTCGCCGGCCGTCCTCCGGAGCGTGCGGGAACCGGTCTCCGCAGGTTCCTCACTGAACGGGGGCTCCCAGTAGCGTTTCACCGACGTCGTGCCATCGCGGTGGATGAGCAGGAAGGAGCCCGGGGAAACCTCCTCGATCCCTTCGAAGAAGGTGGCGGGCGTGAGGGGTGACCAGTAGGTGAACGTTTCTGCAAGCGCTGTCGGACGCACAGTGCGTTGCACGGATGGATCCACGAAGAATGCCTTGATCTCGCTGGCGAACCTGATCCGCTGCTTCTGACACAAATAATAGAGAGGCCGGACGCCGACACGGTCGCGGCACAGGAGCAGTTCACCGGTGGCGGTGTCGCGCAGTGCCAGCGCCCACTGACCGTTGAAGCGGTGGAAGCACTCCTTCCCCCACTGGCGGTACGCATGCAGGATCACTTCGGTATCCGAGCGGGTCCTGAACCGGTGCCCGCGCTTCTCCAATTCGTCGCGGAGCTCGACAAAGTTGTAGATCTCGCCGTTGAACACGATGGTCAGCTTTCCGTCTTCCGTGCTCATCGGCTGATCGCCGGAGGCAAGGTCCACGATGGAGAGCCGCGCATGGGCGAGCCCGCATACCCCGTCACGGTACAGGCCGTAGGCATCCGGTCCGCGGTGACGGAGTGCGGAGATCATCTGCACGAGCAGTTCACGGGAGGGGGGTGTGGGTTGCGATCCCCTGGAGAATATCCCGGCGATGCCGCACATCAGCGTCTGCTCCCGGTGATCGCCTGTCGGGTGCGTCCCTCGATGGGGTCGATCGGTTCCACGGTAAGTGCGCGGAGGTGGAGATGTTGCGTGGCGCGGCGTTTGGCTTCGATGTCGGTGAAGATGCGTGCGATCTGGTCGGGTGTGAGACCGGTCGAGGCTGCCACCTGTGCGGATGTCTGTCCGCGGTTCACGCCTGCGAGACATGCATCCATGATGTGATACGGCGCGGAGAAGTAGAACTCTTCCTGCGTTTGCTCCAGCGGGAACGTGTCCGTGGTTGGCCGGCGCTGCAGGATGCTCTGTGGAAGTCCGAGCGCGGCCCCGAGTGCGTACACCTGCGATTTGTACAGATGCGCGATGGGGGCGAAGTCGGAGAGTCCGTCGCCTCCTTTGACGAAGAAGCCCTGGTCGTACTCCAGCCGGTTCGGGGTGCCGCACACGGCGCGGTTGAGCCGGTCGGCGTGGAAGTACGCCGTCATGGTACGTGTGCGCTGCTTGAAGTTGGTTGCTGCCACGAGTTGCAGATAGGCACCGCGCGGGATGCGGGCGGTCTGTTCCGTGCCGCCCGGCGGGAGCCATGTCACGCGGGGGACGTTCAGGCGGTCGCCCGTGAGCAGGGAGGGGAGGACGATCTTGAATGGATCGCCGGTGCGGTATGCCGGGAAGGCCTGCTGCATGGCATCGGCCTGGCTCCGGTAGCATCCGGCCTCTTCGAGCACGCCTTCGATGGGGACGGTAAGGAGTTCGATGCCCAGTCCGGCGCAGAGTTCCTGCGCCAATGTACCCGCCGCCGCGGAAGAGTGACGTTCGGGGAGGGCAAGGGCGAGCACGTGTCCCTTGCCAAGGGCGCGCGCGCACAGTGCGGCACAGACGGAGCTGTCGATGCCTCCGGAAACGGCCACGACGGCACCCTGTTTACGGAGGGTGGTGCGGACCTGTCCGCAGATCACGCGGCAGATCCGGTCGATCTCATGTCCGGTGTCGATGGTCATCGGCCGTTGGGAATGATCACCGGTCGTTGCGGCGTCTGGCCGATGGGTGTGGTCGGGGTGGCCGCCGGATCGACGGCCATGTATTCGTGCGCGGGCGTGTACTGCGGGACGATCTGTTTGATGACCGCATTCATCAGGTCGTGGTCGCCCTGGTGTGCCGCGGCGACGAGTGTGTCCACATCCATGCGCAGGTCCGCTTCATACACCGCCGTGCCGTTCCGGGGTTTGCGCGAGGCATACTCGCCGGCGTAGTTGTACCGCGACACGCTCACCATCGGGTGCGCCGTGGTCTCGATGGTGTCGGTCTCATAGAAGAGCTCCTCATACATCCTCTCGCCGGGCTTCAGGCCTGTGAACGCGATGCCCACCTCTTCCTCGGTATGTCCGCTGAGACGGATCACATCGCGGGCGACATCGAGGACCTTCAGTTGCTTCCCCATATCGAGTACGAACACCTCGCCGCCCGTGCCCATGGATCCGGCCTGGAGAACGAGATGCACGGCTTCGGGGATGGTCATGAAGTAGCGGGTCACCTCGGGATGCGTCACGGTCACCGGTCCGCCCGCCGCGATCTGTTGACGGAAGATCGGGATGACGCTGCCCCTGCTGCCCAGGACATTCCCGAAGCGCACGGTGATGAACCCGAGTCCCGAGCGGTTTGCGGCGTCCTGCACGATCAGTTCGGCGACGCGCTTCGTGACGCCCATGACGCTTGTGGGGTTCACCGCTTTGTCGCTGGAGATCATCACGAACCGGGGGACCCTGTACTTCTCGGCGAGCGTGACCATCACCCGTGTGCCCATGACGTTGTTCGTGACGGCATCGGGGAGGTTCTGTTCCATCAGCCAGACGTGCTTGTGGGCCGCGGCGTGGAAGATGATCTCCGGATGGTGGTTCTGGAAGACCTGGTCGATCCGTTCCCTGTCGCGGATGTCCGCAACGATGGGGATGACCGTTGTGCCGGCGACGCGGTGCTCTTCCATCTCCTTCATTATGTGGAAGATAGACGTCTCGCCGTGTCCGAGGATGACGAGTTCGGAAGGACGGAACCCTTTCAGCTGGCGGACGATCTCGCTGCCGATAGAGCCGCCGGCCCCGGTAACGAGCACGCGTTTGCCGGCGATGGTGGCGCTGACCATGCTGGGGTCGGACCCGACCACGTCACGGCGGAGAAGGTCTTCGAGCTGGATCTGGCGGACGGACTCGATCGTTGCGGCACCGCTCGCGAGTTCGTAGAGTCCGGGTGTGGTCTTGCTCGGAATCCCGGCCTCTTTGCAGAGCCGGTCGACGCGGCGGAAGACCTCGCCCGGTGCTGTGGGCATCGCAACGATCACCTCTTCGACGCCGCGGGAGTTGGTGATCCAGGGGATGTCCGCGATCACGCCGAACACCGGGATACCGCAGAGGAGCTTCGAACCCTTCTTGGGGTCGTCGTCCACGAAGCCGAGGGGGATCATACCGAGGTGCGGGTTGGCCTGCAGTTCGCGAGCGATCATGACGCCTGCAGTTCCCGCGCCCGCGATGAGGACGCGTTTCATCGCGCCGTCGTAACCATCCTTCTTGGTGATGGCGGAGTAGATCACACGGACGGAGAACCGGATGCCGGTGATGTAGAAGAAGGTGATCAGCGCGCTGAGGATCGGGAGTGAGCGGGGGAAGCCCGGGGGAACATCGCCATAGCTGTAGAAGATGCCGTAGGAGATCGCCAGTTCGGCGATGGCTGAGATCCCGATGGTGCGGGCCACGAGGAGGAGTTCGTGCACGCTCGTGTAGGCCCAGAGGGTGCTGTAGAGCCGTCCGGCGTAGAAGATGAACCATTTGAGGAGGATCATCCCGAGCGTATAGACGGCCAGGGGTTCCCACAGGCGTGCGAGCCCTTCGACGGATTCCGTGCGGAGGACGTATGCTACCGAGGGGATGCACAGGAGCCCGAGGGTATCCACGGCGAGCAGATGCCGGTTGCGGAGCAGCAGGAACTTGCGGATCCGGCCGTTCTTGTTCCCCATCCGGAGCAGATCATTGGCGGTCATAGACGCTCACCCGTTGCAGAGTACAGTGTGAGATCCAGGAATGCATCGGCGCGCCGGGTTCGTCGGCGTTGCCGAACCGGGGGCGCGATGGGTACATTGACGATCGTGGAGTTAACTCACAGTGTATGGCGAATAGCGTGCCAGTGATTTCGAGGGATTTTCACGGTAATGAGGGAAAAAACGGGAGGGGAGTGCGGGTTCCGGGAACGGGGGTTCAGTGGGGGGAAACCGTTGTATCTATAATAGTCTGGGAATGAAACCGGTGGTGTCGGGACGGTATCGGTGGCTTGGTTGGGGGGGGATATGTGACGCGGAAATGATACCGATGTCGTGTGTAGGGGCTGTCCCGCGTGCGGGACCGCCCCTACGAAGTCAACCGTGATACAGGCGTAACACAGGCGCGCCTGCCCCACAAGGGGTCACGGCTTCTTAAAGAGCTTCCTCACCGCATCTTCCACCCCGCCCTTCTTCGCCTTCTCCAACTGCGCCTCCAGCTCCTTCTTCTTCGCATCCACCATCGCCACCTTCTCGTTCACGATCGAGGTGTACTGCGCCAGCTTCTGCTCGGCCTCGGCCTTTTTCGCCGCATAGAGCTTGTCGAACTCCGCCCGCTTCTGCGCGATGATGCCGTTGACCTTCGCCTTCAGCTCGTTTTGCAGCTTCGCCAGCTCCGCTCCGAGTACAGCTTTCACCCTCGCCGAGAACTGCTCGTCCAGATCGGTGGCCAGTGCCATCTTGAACCCCTCGGACGAGTTCCACAGCCGCAGGTCCACATCGAACCCGCTCACGCCAGCCAGCACCTCCCGCGCGAGCCGCTCGCCCACGTTCTTCGCCGGCGCGGCATACGCGATGGTCATCGTGCGGAACGCGAGCTGGGTCTTCGCATCGAAGCTGCGCCCCGGGATGCGCACCTCGACCGCGGTGCCAAGCTTTGCCCCGGTGATGGTGGCCGGCAGGAAGTCCTGGCTTCCGATGGCGAACCCGGCGAGCGGTACACCGGTGATGCTGGCGCGGTACTCATCCAGCGGTTCCTCCTTGCGGCGGTCGAAGAGCGCACCGAGCGTGGCCTTCACGCCGGAACCGCGCGCACCGGTGAGGTCGACGGTGAGCGGCAATCCGGTGACGCGCTGGTCGCTGCTCACGTTCAGTATCTTGCCCGTAGCATAGAAGAAGTCGGGGTTCTGCTTCGCGTCCTCGCCACCCGAGATCGCGATGGTCTTGATCCAGTACTTCGGATATTGGCGGTCGACGGGGAAGTGAATGTCCTGCCCTTTCATCCGCGGCGGCGTCTCCTCCTTCGGCTGCGACTCCTGATAGTTCCTGATCTTCTCCCGCGCCATGTCCACGTACGCGAGATAGGTCCGGACGTCCTGCACCATCTGCTTGCCCACGAGCGCCTCGGCGATGCCGATGGCGTTGATGTCGGGGAGACGCGCGAGGCTCAGCACGCGCTGGTAGTCGGCCTTCGCGATGTCGTCGATCTCGCCGACGGCCGTGGAGATCTGTTTGATCTCGCCGGTGATGGCATCGCGGCGGGTGTTGTACGTGGTGACGATATCGTTGAGCCCCTTGCGGGTGTTGTCCACGGTCTGGATGGCGGAGAGGATCGTGGGCACGTCCTTGAGCTTATTGACATCGATGGACCGGATGCTGGAGTCCATGATGGCCAGCCGCTGCTTCGTCTGGTCCACGTCGGCGAGCGTGGACTGCCACTGCGCCGTTGCCGTGGCTGCCCGCGCCTTGAGGGTATCGATGTGCTTCAGCGTCTTGAGGTCGACGGCCTTCAGCAGACTGTCGATGTTGACGCCGTTGCGCAGCATGGCCGGGTCGAAGATGGGGGTCTTCTCCACGCTCCGCGTGAGCACGTCCTCGGCCAGCGCGGAGAACGACCTGCTGTCGGATGTGGCGTCCTTCTTCGGCCTGCCGCCGGGCAACGTGCCATCGGTGGTGCGCCTGGTGCCGATGACGAGGTCCTTGACCTCCATGGTCTCGATGATATACTTCCCGCGCAGGATCTGTCCGGCGTCCATGGTGAACGCCACGTGGCGGGTCTCGAAGATGTTCTTCCACGGGTCGTCCGGGTTGGCCACCTGCATCCGCTCGAACTTCACGCCGAGGGGGAAGAGGGAGAGTGTCAGGTCGTCGATCTCGACCTTCGCGCCGACCATCGACTCGCCGGCGGTTTCGAGTCCGGCTTCCACCCAGCGGTCGATGAAGATGTAGACCACGATCCCGATGATGATCGCGGGGATGAGGACGTACAGGATGAATTTCTTTCTCATGGCTCAGCCCCCCAGGTCGCGAAGTTTCTCGTACCATTGCACCAGTGTGCTCCGTTTGACCCACTGGTACACTTTCCATTTCTCTATCTTCGCGCCCACGTGCGCGCGGTAGGCCACGACGAACTTCTTCATCCCGATGTACACCGGAAGGAACAAGATGAGCGCGCTGATGAAGCTCCCCATCACGACCGTATTATTGAAGCGGGTGAGGGGGGCGACCGGGGCGTTGTAGAGCGTGGTCCAGAATGCCTTCAGCGCATCGATGTTCGTAAGGATCTGGTAGCCGACCCAGTGGAATGCCGGGTCGAGCAGGAACGCGAACAGGCTGAAGACCGTGAGCGCGACGAACGCCGCGGACAGGTTGACGTCCAGGATGAGGATCACGAACCAGACCACGATCCCCTGGAGAGTGAGCATGGGGGAGAGGCCGAGGATGGAGCCGAGCGCGAACCCGCCTGCCACCTGCGCCGGCGTCTGCCCTTCCCGCAGGATCTTGATGAAATCGCGTATGAGTTTGAGCCAGAACATTGTTCGTTCTCCCTTGATGATTTCAAACAAGAATGAAGAACTAAGAATTCTTAGTTCTCAATTCTTATTGCCACTCACTCAAAAACCAACCGCTACACCTCCGGTACGCAGATCAGCACTGCCGCGCCACACACCGTTCGACCGGAGGATGGATGCCGAGATCGCCAGATGCCGGATGCCCTTCGTGGCGTGCCCCATGTCCTGCAGCGCTGCCACGGTCCCGGCGTTGTAGCCGCCGTTCTCCAGAATGATCATGTCCGGCAGGTGCTGATGATGGAACCGCGGCGCCATGACCGCCGGGGTGATGTCCATGCCGTGATCGACCACGTTTGTGATCACCTGGAAGACCGCTGTGATGATGCGCGGGCCGCCGGAGGCACCGGTGATCAGGAGCGGCTCGCCAGCGGGATCCAATACGATCGTTGGACTCATCGACGACAGGATGCGCTTACCCGGGGCGATGGCATTGGCTTCGCCCTGGACGAGTCCGAAGACGTTGGGGCTGCCGGGCTTCGAAGCAAAGTCATCCATCTCATTATTAAGGAGGAACCCGGCCCCCGTCACTGTAACAGCGGAGCCGAAGCCCAGGTTCACGGTGGTGGTGACCGCGACCATGTTCCCTTCGGCATCGGCCACGGAGTAGTGCGTGGTGTGCATGCTCTCCTGAGCCGGTCCGGCGGGGCCGTGGCTGACGGCACTGGACGGCGTTGCTTTCTCGGGATCGATCGTCGCACCGCGGAGGTCAGCGTACTGCTGCGACATCAGGCGGTCCACCGGGATGCGCACGAAGTCGGGATCGCCGAACCAGTGGTTGCGGTCCGCGAATGCCCGCCGCATGGCCTCGACGGTCAGGTGTATCCCTTCGGGCGAATGCCAGCCAAGTGCGCGCATGTCGTACCGCTCGAGCATGTGCGCCATCAGCGCGATGGTGGTGCCGCCGGAGGACGGCGGCGGCATGGAGATGATGGTGTGCTTCCGGTACATGGTGGTGACCGGCGTGCGCCACACGGCGGTGTACTGCTTCAGGTCGTCGTGCGTGATGAGGCCGTTCCCGCGGCGCATCTCTTCCACGATCAGGTCTGCGGTGGTGCCTTCGTAGAATCCGCGCGGGCCTTCGGTGGCAATGCGCTGGAGCGAGGCGGCGAGATCGGCGTTGCGCCAGAGCGTGCCGGCGCGGAGCGGTGTGCCGCCCGGGAGGAACAGTTGTGCCGAAGCGGGGAAGCGGGCGAGACGCGAGGAGTCGTCGCGCACGTTCTCTGCAAGGTCCTTCGTGACGATGAAGCCGTCGGCCGCAAGGCGGATGGCGGGCTCGACGACGGTGTGCCAGGGGAGTTTGCCGAAACGCTTGTGTGCTTCGTACATGCCGGCGACGCTTCCGGGCACGCCCGCTGCGAGATGTCCGATGATGGAGCGGTCGGTCGTGTTCCCCTGCGCATCGAGATACATGTCGCGCGATGCGGCCAGGGGGGCCTTCTCGCGGAAGTCGAGGGATGCGTTGGTGCCATCGGCCATGCGCACGACCATGAATCCGCCGCCGCCGATGTTGCCTGCTTCAGGCAGCACCACTGCCAGTGCGAAGGCCGTGGCGACCGCAGCGTCGACGGCGTTGCCTCCCTGGCGCATGACCTGCACGCCGGCTTCGGATGCGAGCGGCTGGTCGCTGGCGACCATGCCGTTGGCGCCGGTGACGGGAGAAGGAACGTGAGAGAACTCCCAGGACGGTGGGATGGCGGAAGTGGGGGCGGCGTCGCGGCGTGCGTGCGGCGCGCAGGCGGGCAGAGCGAGCGCCAGCACGATCGCTACGGTACACTTCAGTACGAAGTGGCGGGTATTCATCATCCGTTGTTCGTTCTTCATTGCTTGTTGGTTTGTGGGGCCCCGGTGGTGCTCCCCTCTCCGTTTCCCCAAATTCTTCGATCAGCAGCATACACCACGATCACTGTCCGGCGTCCACGGAGTGGAGAACCGGCTCGAGGAGCAACCCCCGGGTCCCCTTGCACCAGCATTCCGTTCCTCCGGCGATCGACAATTCTCAGTCGGCGATTGGCAATTGCTCTATCTGTTTCAACGGCGCCGTCGCCAACGCGATCTCGCGGCGCTCGTCGTCCGCCACCGCTGTATAATAGTGGTGGTAGATGCCGTTGTGAATGAACACGAACGGTTTGGCGGCATGAACGGCGTCGAAGGAGCCCGGAGGGCCGATGCGGAGTATCGGGTTCTGCGGCACGGTGCGCCAGCCGAGAGGGAACTCCTGCTGAGTAGTCCACGCAATGCCGTCCTGCGCATTCGTCCGGTCCCAGCTGTAGTAGGCCATGAACCAGCGCTCGCCGGCGAAGAAGACGCTCGGATCACCCGTGCGCCCCGTGGCATCCCAGGCACCGGGCTTCATGCTGCCGACGAGCAGCGGACAGTCGGCGTCGCGCACGTCCCAGTGCAAGAGATCGGCGGAGACGGCGTAGCCGATGTACTCTTCTTCGTGTCCGTTCACAACACCGGAGGCATTGAAGAAGAGATAGTATTTGCCGCTGTGCGCGATGACGTTCGGATGCCAGATGGCATCCTTCCGCCAACCGTTGCCGGCAGGTGCGATGATGGGGTTGCCTTCATGGCGCTTCCACGTGACGAGGTCGGTGGAGGTGGCGACGTTCATCGCCTTCGTCCCGCGCTCGTAGCCTTTACTCGTGGTGCCGAAGTAGAAGAGGAAGTACCTCCCCTGCGCTTTGATCACGAACGGTCCGGGCGTTCCTTCGGCATCGGGTGTGCCGGGGATGCCGCTGGGGCCGAAGATCGGATTGCGCGGGTCCTTCTCCCAGTGCATCAGGTCGTCGGACCATGCAAGTCCGACCTGCGGTTTGGCGACGGCCTTGTAGCCGCGGATGTCCTCGCGGACGCGGGCGTAGCCGGTGTAGACCATGGCGAAGCGGCCGGCGGTGGAGTCGAACCAGATAACGGGGGACTCGACCATGCCTGCGTCCCATGCGCCTTTCGGGCCGAGCGGCAGGACCACGCCGCGCTTCTCGAGTGTGAATTCCTTGTCAGTGGGCATGACGAACGCCATCGAGATTATTGCTATGAGGATCAGGATCGGAAGGCGGGTCTTCATTGTCCATTGTTCGCTATTCGTTATTCGTTATCCATCGCTCGTTGTATAGGGGCCCCCGGGGCGCTCCCCTCCCCGTTTCTCCAAATTCTTCGATAAGCGGTATGGGGAACGATTCCCCTGCGGCGTCCACGGAGTGGAGAAACGGTCCGGGGAGCATCCCCGGGGTCCCTCCACCGTCCGTCGTTCAACCCAAGGTCTGTCGTTCAACCCAAGGTCCGTCGTTCAACCCACCGTCCGTCGTTCAACCCAAGGTCTGTCGTTCAACCCACCGTCCGTCGTTCAATTGACGATCGTCAGGTGGCTATCCGCAATCGGCAATTGCTTTTTGCTGTAACCCAAGATACTTGATAGCCCCCGCAATCGCAACCCGCGGATTTCCACGGCGGAATCCCACGGTGGGGTCACGCGGCGCGGTGCGCACGGTGACCCAGGCCGCTGGATCGGCCCGCATACGCCACATGGGGCGTGGCATGGGTCTTGCGATACGTGTGGCAACAGAAGCACGAGGCGATCATGATACATATCACGACAACAAGCGAAGGTTCATCGACGCTGCATCTCCGGCTCGAAGGGATGCTGGACGAAGCGCACGCCGGCGCCCTGCGCGATGTCATTGCCGAAGCCCGCGCAAGCAGGATCACGCGGTTCGTTCTCGATTGTGCCGGGATGACCGGCGCCGATGCAACCGGGCTGGCACTCCTGCGCTCGATGAAAGAGAACGGCGCGGTGTTCCACGGCCTGCCGGTGGCCGTCGCATGGCATCTCGGACTTCTGCCCACGACGCATTCAGGGAGTACGCAACCATCATGAACAGAGATCCACGCAGCTGCGGTCCGGTCTGCCGGGCCCTGGCGCTCATACTACTGATCCTCACGATGCCGCTCGTTGCCGGAGCACAGGCCCCGGTGGCCATCGGGCTCGGGCAGGCAGCAGAACGGGTCATCGAGGCGAACCCGCTGGTCCTCGCCGCCCATCAGGACGTCCTCGCATCCGAGAAACAACTCAGCCGCGCCTGGCGGGATTACGTCCCCACCATCACAGCGAATGCACGCTACAGCTACCTCGACGACGATATCGCGCTGAGCGTGAACCCGATCAGGCTGCCGCTGCCGCCGGCCGGCGTCACCATCACGGTGCCGCCGGTCCACCTTCTGGATCGTGCCACCACGCGCGCCGATGTGACCGCCACCGTGCCGCTGTTCACCGGCTTCCGAATCGCTTCCGCCATCCGTGCCTCGCGCCATCTGGTGAAGGATGCCACGGCACAGGATACGCTGGCGATGCAGCGTGCTGTGGCCTCGACACTCGTGGCATATCATCAGTGTCTGCTCGCGGACCGTCTGCTGGCCGCGCGGGAAGAGGCATATGCCACCGTCACCGCACACCAGCACCGGGTGGGTCTCTTGCAGCAGCAGGGGATCGCGACACAGTACGACCGCATCCGCGCCGATCTCGCTCTCAGCGAGGCGAAAAGATCGTTGGAAGAGTCGCGCAACGGCCGGCTCCTGGCGTATGCCCTCCTGAAGAAGCAACTCGCGTTCCCGGATTCCGTGCAGCTTGCGCTCACCGACTCGCTCACGTACGTGCCATATCCGGTGGACCTGGACAGCGCCATCGCAGAAGCGCGCGGCGCGCGCCCCGAGATCCGCTCCGTAGAGGAGAAGCGCGAGGCCGTCCGTGCGATGTCCAGCGCGGAGTTCGGCAAGATGCTGCCGCAGATCGGTGCCTTTGCCCGGTATGAATTCATCGAGAAGTCGCTCACGCAGCTCGATCCCCGCTGGGTGGTGGGCGTGAGCGCGAGTCTGACGATCTTCAACGGACTGAAGGACCTGGCATCGTCGCAGGTGTACGACATCCAGGAGGAGAAATTGAACAACATGGGCGATGAGGTGGGGAACAGCATCGCCCTGGAGGTGCGGAAGTACCACGCCGACAAGACCACCGCCGAGCAGCAGATCGCCGCGGCGACAACGTCGCTCCGCCTGGCGCTGGAGGCGCTGCGGATGGCTGACCTGCGGTTCTCGACCGGTAGCGGGACGTCTCTGGAGGTGCTGGACGCCCAGACGGCGGTGGTGGCGGGGAAGACCTCCCTCGCGCTCGCCCTCTATAATTATCGCACGGCTACGATCGAACTCACCCGTTCGGTCGCTCGTACCGATGCCCTGTTCCTTGGTGTATTCTGAACCGATGGAGAGAACATGAACACGCTGAAAAAGACCCTCAGATCCTATCCGTTGTTGTGGTTCGTCCCCGTCACCGTCGTCCTGGCGCTCGTCGTGGCCGTGGTGTCGTATGCCACCACCGACCATACACGCTATGCAACGGGCACCGTGGAGGCCACGCATATCGATGTCGCCGCGAAGATCCCGGCGCGCATCAAGGCGTTCCGCGTGGAAGAAGGTGACAGCGTTGCCGCGGGCGATACACTCCTTCTGTTCGAGAATCGCGAGGTGAGTGCGAAGGTCGGACAGGCCCGTGCGGCGTTGTCGGCCGCCGAGGCCCGCTATGCCATGGCGCTCCACGGCGCCCGCAAGGAAGAGGTGGCAATGGCGGAGAAGGCGTACCACCAGGCCGACTGGGGCATGCAGGTGATGAAGAAGACCTACGACCGGATGAAGCCGTTGCACGAGCAGGGCGTGATCTCGTCGCAGCAGTGGGACGAAGTGGACTTCAAGTACCGCGCGGCAGTGGAGCAGCGCGATGCGGCATTCGAGCGGTATCAGATGGTGCGCCGTGGCGCGCGCGATGAGGAGAAGGAAGCGGCGGGCTCGCTCGCGCTCCAGGCCCGCAATGCCGTTGCCGAGGCCGAGAGCTACTATGACGAGACCTCCCTCCGTGCCCCGTTGCATGGGATCGTGGAGAAGTGCATCGCCGATCCCGGCGAGCTGGTCTCAGCGGGGTATCCGTTGCTGACCATCGTGGACCCGGCGAAGTGGTGGGTCGTGGCGAACGTCGGGGAGCGCGCGGTGGGCGCGCTGCATGTCGGCGACATCCTGGAATGCGTTGTGCCGTCGCGCGGCGATGCCCGCATCCCGTTCCGCGTGGCGCGGGTGAGTGTGCTGGCGGACTTTGCGACACGCAAGGCGACGAACGAGACGAACACGTTCGACATGCGCACATTCGAAGTGAAACTCGTACCGGCCGGCCCCATGGACCCGGTGTTCGAGGGCTCCACGGTCCTTGTCCCACTCCAGAACTGATCCCCATGAACACCCTTCAGGCCATAGGCCGCATTGCGCGGAGAGAGGTGCGGGAGATCCTGGCCGACCGCTGGACGCTGGTGGCAGTCACGCTCATGCCGCTGATCGTGGGGGTGGTCCTTACCGCGATGTACGCACACCGGATCGTCGAGGACCTGCCGGTGGGTGTGATCGATGAGGACCGCACGGCCACCTCGCGCATGCTCATCCGCGCCTTCGATGCGCATCAGGCCATGACCGTTGTGCCGGTGGAGGAACCCTCCGCGACATCCGAAGAGATCATGCGCCGGGGGACGTATACCGGTCTGCTTGTGATCCGGAGCGGGTTCGAAACGGAGCTCAAGCAGGGGAAGCAGTCGCAGCTTCTCCTCTATCTTGATAACAGCAATATGGTGTCCGGCAATGCGCTGCTGAAGGCCGCCAGCACCACCGCGGGGACCATCGCGGCGGGGACGGCGATGCAGAAGGCGGTGCGTGGCGGGGCGCTGGGCGAGAGCGGTCTGGCCCTGGTGCAGCCGGTGGTGCTGCAGGGGCATAACCTGTTCAATCCGGCGCAGACCTACAGCGATTTCTTCGTGCCGGGCATCCTGGCCGCGTTGCTGCAGCAGGTGGTCGTGATCGGTGCTGCGCTCACGTGGGTGCGGGAGTTCCGGACGGGACGCATCAGGGAACTGCTGGCTGAGGGGTGGAGTCTGGGTGTGATCGCCGCCGGGAAGCTGGCGGTGTATGTCGCGATCGGGGTGGTGTGGGGTGTGGTGTTCTTCACGGGGCTCTTCGGACTGGTAGGCATTCCGTACACCGGATCGGTCCTTGCCGGCATCGTATCCGGGCTCCTGATGCTCGTTGCGATGGGGCTGGTGGCGATGATGATCTCTTCGTTCTTCGAGCATCGCGAGACCGCTATCCAGATCACGTTCCTTGTTTCGTCGCCGGCGTTCCTGGTCTCGGGATACACGTTCCCTGCGCTGGCCATGACCTCACCGGCGCGGTGGGTGGGTGCGATCGTGCCGTTGACGCCGTTCCTGACCGCATGGCGCCGGCTGGTGATGTACGGGGCCGGCTGGTCCGACATCACCATCCAGCTTGTTGTGCTCTGCGTGATGATCGTGGTTGCCGCGGCCGTTATGATGATCCGGCTGCGCAGGCGGGTCTGGCGTTTGTCCGGGCGGGTATCTGAAGACTCCGCTTCGCGTAGATCGTCTGGCATCCCGGGTCCTTTCTCTGCGCACGCGAACGCCGCTCATGTTTCATCCACGCCTTCCGGCATTCCTGAGACCACACCTGCGCTCCCTGGTGCCACGCATCCGATCAAAGAAGAGCTTCACCGGATGGCATCCGACAGGAACATCCTCCTGGTGCTGGTGATCGCGCCTCTGGTATATTCGCTGGTCTTCGGACTCACGTACATCCGTGCGAAGGTGAATGACCTGCCTGTCGTTGTGGTGGATGAGAGCCATACGGCGGCGAGCAGGGCCGTCATCCGTGCGCTTGATGCGCATGAGGCGCTTGCGGTGAGCGGGGTGATCTCCGACGCAGGCCCGGTGCGGGATATGCTGGTCCGCGAGGAGTGCTGGGCAGTTGTGGTGATCCCGCGCGGGTTCGAATCGGATCTGAAGCAGGGGAAGCAGGCAGCGGTGCCGGTGTTCGTGAACACTTCCAACATCATCATCGGCAATTATGCGTGGAAGGGCGTGCAGACGGTGCTGGGCACCACCGGGGCCATGGTGAGCATGGACCGCATGATGCGGAGGGGCGTGTCGGCCGGGGCCGTGCGGGCATCGTATGCGCCGGTGGAGTTGCAGACCCGGATGCTCTTCAATCCTGGTTCCAACTATGCGCTGTTCGTGGTGCCGTTGCTCATCATTCTTCTGGTACATCAGGTCGTGGCGCTGGGTGCGGGGATGTCGGCGGCGAAGCATGCCGATGACCACACCGATGCGCTCGTTGCCTCCTCGGCGATGGAGCGTGGGGTGAAGGGATTTGTGTTACGCGCCACGCATGTGCAGTCGAGGTTGGTACCGTACATCGTCGCGGGGGCAGCATGGCTGGTGGTGTCGGTGGTTGCCACCCATCCATGGCTTGGCATTCCCCGTCCGGCGTCAGTGATCGGCGTGTCGCTGCTCGGGATCCTGATCGCGTGGAATGCGGCGCTTCTGGGAACGCTTGCCGGTGCGATGGTCAGGGACAAGATCGGGGTTGTGCAGGTCCTGTTCTTCACGTCCATGCCGATCCTATTGCTTTCCGGCGGGAGCTGGCCGTTGCAGGCGATGCCGTGGGGGGTGCGGATGTTCGCGCTCTGTCTACCTA
Organism: Bacteroidota bacterium; assembly: GCA_030835135.1. GTDB lineage: Bacteria > Bacteroidota > Ignavibacteria > UBA10030 > UBA6906 > JAGDMK01. The sequence continues at coordinate 208,197 of JAUQWO010000046.1, read as the reverse complement.
CGACCCATGCGATGATCGCGTACCGGGCCCTGGCGTTGGAAGGGCTGTCGTTCGTGCACGTGCTTCCTGCGTTGGGGGTGCTTGCTGTGTGCGGGGTTGTGCTGTCGGGCGTGAATGCCCTGGCGGTGCGATTGGTGCATGAGAATTCTACCCGGGCATAGCCAGCGGCTTGCATGAGGGTGCGTCCCTCCGTATCTTGAACGACGCACCCATGAAAACGCCTGGCCGATACCCCCTTGAACTGAAATCCTACGAACTCGACCACCGGGGCAGTATGCCCGTGTGGGTCATCTACCGGTATCTGCAGGAAGCCGCTGAGCTGAATGCGGTGGACCTCGGGTTCGATACCGAAGCACTCCTTTCCCGCTCCCTCACCTGGATGCTCGCACGGCTGCAATTGCGCTCCGCCGAGCCGCCCATGGGGCGCACGCGCCTCATCGCCGAGACATGGCCTTCGGGCATCGTCAGCCGGTTCGCACAGCGCGACTTCCGGTTGTATGTGAACGGTGTCGACACGGCGTTCGTTGCCGCCACGAGCTACTGGCTTCTGATCGACATCAACCGCAAACGGCCGGTGACGGTGGAGAACATCCTCGGGCGCGAACATATCGTGGATATCCCCCATGCCGTGGCGGACCCGTTCCCGGCGATCCATCCGGATGGCGATCCGGTGTTCTCGGCGGAATTCCGCGTGCGGCGGTCGGACCTCGACATGAACGACCACGTGAACAACGTCCATTATGTGGAGTGGCTGGCAGAGGCCGTTCCGGAGGATGTGTGGCGCGGCGGAGGGATCACAGAGCTGGACGTGGAGTACAAGCGCCAGGCGCAGTTCGGGGATGCGGTCAGGATCGATACCTATGCCGCCGGTCCCGGCGCCTACACGCACCGGATGAGCGCCGGCGGGCATGACATCGTGCTTGCCCGCAGCATGTGGGCCGCGCGATGATGATGTTCGTCGTGGCGACGAACACATGATCGTCACGTCATCACAGGGGCGGTCCCCCGTGCGGGTCCACCCCTGCACGGGTGATGGATCGCCGATGCACGGGTGCATGCATCCATATCCGAAATCGTACAGAATGAAATGCACATGATCGCAACGGGACAGACGATAGGGCACTACAGGATACTGGAATGGATCTCCGGCGGCGGCACGGGTGATCTGTACCGCGCCGAAGACCTCCGGTCCCACCGCATCGTCGCTCTGCGCATCGTCCCCCCCGATGTCGTCCGCGATCCCGAACAGCGCGAGCATTTCCTCCGTACGGCACGCTCCGCCTCGGGACTCGACCATCCGAACCTCTGCACGATCACCGATATCGCCACCACGGACGACGGCCGCATCTTCATCTCCATGATCTGTTACGACGGCGAGACGGTGCGTGACAAGCTTGTACGCGGACCGCTGCGCGTGGAAGACGCCATCGCGATCGCCCAGCAACTCGCCGAAGGGCTGGTCGTTGCGCACGCGAATGACGTGATCCACGGCCACCTGGACCCTGCAACGATCATGGTGACCGGCGACGGCGTGGTGAAGATCCTGGACTTCGGTCTCCCTCATGAGACCGAACGGCGCGATGAACGCGAAGAGACCGGCCCCGATTACCGCGCACCCGAACAGATGCGCGGCTGCTACCCCGACGAGCGTTCGGATATCTGGGCGTTCGGCCTGATCACCTACCAGATGCTCACGGGACAGATGCCGATCCAGGGTCCGCGACTGCTGAACCGGCTCTCTACGATCATCAACGAAGACCTCAAGTCCGCTGCCGAACTCCGCCCTGAAGTCCCCGGCTCGCTGTCGGAGCTCTGCAAGCGCTGCCTGGCCTTCGATCCCGAGCGACGCCCGAAGGACATGAGCGAGGTGCAGTCGCTGCTCGGCCACTGGCCATTCGAAGTGCGGGGGAGCGGCCGCAACCGCTGGAACCGGCTGCGCGGATGGGTCATTGCAGCTGCGGTGACGCTGATCCTCATTGCAACAGGTATCCTTGTGTGGGCACTGAGTCATTGACCCGGCCGTGTACCCTGCGTCAAATTAAGAACTAAGAATTCCGAATTCTTAGTTCTTGCTGTTCTTCGTATTGAAAGGACCACCCCATGCCACGCCTCACCTTGCTCGCGCTTGCCCTGACCGTCACGACGCTGTGCACCGCCCAGCCGTTCCCCACACCGCTGTCTGCCGGTGGGACGTATGATCCGTCGGTACCCGCGCCGACCGCCGTCACCGGTCGAGGCCCCGCGGAGTACCCGATGCGGTATGATCAGGTGATCGACTACTGCCGGCGTCTCGCATCAACATCACCCCGCGTGCGCATGGTGCCCATGGGTCAAACCACCGAGAGCCGCCCGCAGTACTACCTCACGATCTCTGACCCCACGAACCTCGCGGCGCTCGACCGCATCAAGGCCGATCATGCGCGACTCGCCGATCCACGGCAGTGCTCCGAGTCGGCGGCGAAAGACCTGGCCCGCACCCTCCCGGCCGTCGTCTGGATCGGCTTCGGGATCCACGGCGATGAACTCTCCTCCGTGGATGCGGCCGTGAACGTGGCATACCAGCTTGCGGCAGGCACCGACACGACCACGCAGGTCCTGCTGAAGAACCTCGTCGTCATCCTCGATCCCATGGAGAATCCGGACGGGCGCGAACGGTTCCTCGCACAACTCCAGCAATGGTCCGGCGCCGTGGAGAACACCGATGCGCAGAGCATCCATCATACAGGCATCTGGCCCGGCGGTCGCGGCGGTCACTACCTCTTCGATCTCAATCGCGACTGGTTCGTGCTGACGCATCCCGAGACGCGCGCGCGCGTGAAAGCCGTGGTGGAGTGGCGCCCCCAGGTGTTCATCGATGCGCACGAGATGGGGCCGTACGATACGTATCTCTTCTCGCCGCCCCGCGAGCCGATCAACCCGAACGTCTCCTCGCACTCCCGCCACTGGTGGTCGGTCTTCTCGAAGGACCAGGCGCGTGCCTTCGACCGGTTCGGATGGAGTTACTACACGCGTGAGTGGAACGACGATTGGTTTCCGGGCTATGCCAACTCCTGGGGACACTACCTCGACGCCGTCGGCATCCTGTATGAGCAGGCCGGCGTGCGCGGCACGCCGGTGGCGCGGCCCGATGGCACGACACTCGGATTCCGCGAAACCGTGCACCATCATGTGGTGAGCGCACTCGCCAACTGTCAGACCGCCGCACGACACCGCGTGGAGCTGCTGGAACGGTACGCCGCCGCGCGCCGCGACGCCATGCGTCCGCTCCCCGGGCAGGCACGCGCCTATGCATTCGTACGCGAAGAGAATCCGGCCAGGGCGGACCGTCTGGTGTCGGTGCTCCTCCAGCAGGGGATCGAAGTGGTGCAGACCGGTCGTGACGTCACTGCCACGCACGCCACCCCCGCGATGGGTGGTGCCCCGAAGAGCGTGATGATCCCGCGCGGCAGCTACATCGTGCCGATGGATCAGCCGTCGGCGCGCCTCGCACGCGCCATCCTGGAATTCGATCCCCGCATGACCACGGCGTTCCTGCAGGAGGAGCGGAAGGACCTGGAGAAGAAGGGTGATTCCCGTCTGTACGATATCACCGCGTGGTCCCTCCCGATCGCTTACGGGCTCGATGCCTATGCGCTGCCGACGGAACCCGATGTGGCCACGACCCCGGTGACCAGCGTGCAGACGCCGGCGGGTGTGAGGGAGTCCGCACCGGCACCGTACGGCTACCTTATTCCGTACGACGACCGCGGTGTCGTCACCCTTGCCCGGCTCTTCGAAAGCGATGTGCGCGTGCGTTCGGCACGGGAACCGTTTGCGCTGGAAGGCCGGTCGTATCCGCGCGGCACGCTGCTCATCCGCGTGAACGAGAACGCCGATTCGCTCGGCCGCGTGCTCGATCGGATCGCCACGCAGCCCGGAGTGACCATCCGCGCCATCGGCACGGCGTTGAGTACAGCCGGTCCCGATCTCGGCGGGAACGATTTCGTGTTGCTGCATCCTCCGCGGGTCGCGTTACTCGGTGGACCCGGCGTGGGAAGCACGTCCTTCGGCGCGACGTGGCTCATGCTTGACGACCAGCTCCGGCTCAGGGCATCATTCCTGCAGGTGACGTCCGTCGGTTCCGCCGATCTCCGCCGCTACTCCGTGATCATCCTCCCTTCGATCGGTGATGCGCGGGGTCTCGCCGGCGCCATCGGCAAGGGCGGCGTGGCGCGTCTGCGCACATGGGTGGAAGAGGGCGGCACGCTGATCGGCATCGGGGGCGGTGCCGCGGCCATCGCCGATACGGCCACCGGACTGAGCGACGTGCGGCTGCGACACCAGGCATTGAAGGAACTGGACCTGTTCATCCGGGCAGCAGACCTCGAGGCGCGTGCGGAGCGGCCGGCGATCGACAGCATCGCCCTCTGGAGCGGCCGTGCGCCGGCGGATACCGCGCGCAGAGCGCGTGGGACCGCATCCACGGAGAAGGAACTTGCGATCCAGGATGAACGCGGACGGCTGTTCATGCCACGGGGCGCGATGATGCGGGTGAACCTCGACGAAGAGCACTGGCTCTCGTTCGGTGCGGGCACGGCCGTTGCCGCGAACATGTTCACGTCCTCTGCGTTCCTGACGCGCGACCCGGTGCAGACCGCCGGACGTTTCGCCGCGTCCTCCGAATTGCGTGTGGCCGGGTTGCTGTGGCCGGAGGCACGCGACCGGTGGGCACGCACGGCGTACCTCACGCGGGAGAAGAAGGGGAGAGGACAGATCGTCCTGTTCGCCGGGGAAGCGTCGTTCCGTGCATCGTTCCCGGCAACGGAGCGGTTGCTGATCAATGCGATACTGCTGGGACCCGGTTGGGGGACAGACCAATTCAGATAGCTGAATTCAGATATCTGATATCTGAATTGGGTTCAGCATTCGCAACTCGGAACGAAGACAACTCGTATAACAAGAGTTACGACCACTTCTCCGCTCCATCGATCCAATAAACCCGGAGGTCTCATGAAGCGACTCCTTCTGGCACTCGTCCTCACCGCGTCCGTTGCGGTTGCGGGAGAGACGGGCATCAACGTGCCATATACCCGGTTCACGCTGCCGAATGGCCTGACCGTCATTCTGCACGAGGACCACACCACCCCGACCGTGAGTGTGAACGTGTACTATCACGTCGGCTCGGGCCGTGAGAAGCCCGGCCGTACCGGCTTCGCCCATCTGTTCGAGCATATCATGTACGAAGGCTCCGGCCACGTGCCGGAGGGGAAGTACGACCAGTGGCTGGAAATGGCGGGCGGCGATAACAACGGCTCGACGAACTCCGACCGGACCAACTACTGGATCAACGTCCCGTCCAATGCGCTCGAGCTCGCGCTGTTCGTGGAGTCGGACCGCATGGGCTTTCTCCTGGACGCGATGTCGCCCGCCAAGGTGGATGGCCAGCGCGATGTCGTGAAGAACGAACGCCGGCAATCGTACGAGAACCGCCCGTATGGCATGGCCTCGATCCGCATCGACGAGAACCTGTATCCGGACGATCACCCGTATCACTGGCCGACCATCGGTTCCATGGAGGACCTGTCCGCGGCGAGCTACGACGACGTCGTGGACTTCTTCAGGAAGTACTACGGTCCGAACAATGCGAGCCTGAGTATCGGAGGCGACATCGATCCGGTGAAGACGCGTGCACTCGTGGAGAAATGGTTCAGTGACGTGCCCGCGGGCCCGCCCGTACCGCCTCCCGGCGCGCCGGTCGCCTTCCTGGGTGCGGAGAAGCAGCTCGTGCTCGAAGACAAAGTGCAGCTCCCGCGGTTGTACATGGCATGGCACTCACCCGCCATCTTCACCCCCGGTGATGCCGAACTGGATGTCGTTGCGAATGTCCTTGCCGGCGGCAAGAATTCCCGGCTGTTCAAGCGCCTCGTCTATGAACTGCAGATCGCGCAGGACGTGAGTGCGTATCAGGGCTCCGCGCACCTCGGCTCCAGTTTCCAGATCGTGGCCACCGCGCGTGCCGGACATACGCTGGCGGAAGTGGAGAAAGTGATCACGGAAGAACTGCACCGGCTGTTGCAGGACGGCGTGGCGCAGCGCGAGCTGGACCGTGCCGTGAACCAGTATGAAGCAGGCTTCCTCCGCCGTCTCGAATCCGTGGGTGGGTTCGGCGGCAAGGTGGACCAGCTCAACAATTATCTCACCGAGACCGGCAACCCCGACTACTTCAACGAGGACCTTGCACGCTACCGCGCGCTGGGGCCGGGCGACGTCCGGTCCGCGGCACAGACGTATCTGCGCGACGACAACCGCGTTGTGCTGAGCGTGATCCCGAAAGGCAAACCTGAGCTGGCGTCGCCGGCCCGGAAGGAGGCGAAGTGATCATGAGAACCATCCTGCGTACACTTGTCACAGGCGTCCTGATCGCCGGCCTTGCCTGCATCGCCACTGCCCAGAAGCCCGACCGGAGCGGTCCGCCGAAGCCCGGCCCCGCGCCGTCGTTCACCATGCCCCGCGTCGAGAAGTTCGTGCTCTCCAACGGCCTCCAGGTCGTTCTCCTCGAGAAACATCAGGTGCCGCTCGTGCAGGTGAACCTGGTCGTCCGCACCGGCTCCGCGATGGACCCCGCCGGGCGGTCCGGACTTGCCTCCATGACCGCGGCCATGATGATGGAAGGCGCCGGCACGTTGGATGCATTGCAGCTGGCGGATGCCATTGACTTCCTCGGCGCGCAGATCGGCGTTGCCGCGGGAATGCATACATCATCGGTCGCGATGGGCGTGCCGGTCGCGAAGCTCGATGCGGCCCTCGCCCTCCAGGCCGATGTCGCACTTCGTCCCGCGTTCGCGCAGAGCGAGCTTGACCGCAAGAGGAAGTCGCGGCTGACATCGCTGGTGCAATGGCGCGACGAGCCGCGCTCGCTGGCGACGGTGATGTTCAACCGGTCCGTGTACGGCACCGTGCATCCGTATGGCGTGCCGGTGCTCGGCGATGAAGCGTCCATCCGCGCGATGAAAGTGGAGGACCTCCGTGCATTCCATACACAGTATTTCCAGCCATCCAATGCTTTCCTGATCGTGGTCGGGGATGTGACCGTGCCGCAGATGAAGGAGAAACTGGAAGGCGCGTTCGGTGCGTGGCGCGGCATCCCGGGTGCGCCGCCGGCATTGCCGCCGATCGTGCAGCTGGACAAGCGGACGATCACGATCGTGGACAAGCCGGGTGCGGCACAGACCGAGATCCGGATCGGCCGCGTGGGTGCACCGCGGGTGACGGAGGACTTCTATGCGTTGACGGTCATGAACACGGTCCTGGGCGGGTCGTTCAGCTCGCGCCTCAACCAAAACCTCCGGGAAGAACATGGCTACACGTACGGCGCCGGGTCGTCGTTCGGTTTCCGCGTGTTGCCCGGTCCGTTCCTCGCGGCAGCCGGCGTGCAGTCCGCGGTCACGGATTCGGCACTGCTGGAGTTCATGAAGGAGCTGCAGGGGATCCTTGCCCCCGTGCCCGATGCCGAACTGGAGCGCGCGAAGAACTATGTGGCGCTCGGGTTCCCCGGTGAGTTTCAGACCGTGGGCGACCTGGCGGCGAAGCTCGAAGAGATGGTGATCTACGATCTGCCGGCGGACTATTTCTCGCAATTCGTGCGCCGCATCCAGGCAGTGACGGTGGCGGATGTGCAGCGCGTGGCGAAGCGCTACATCGATCCGGCGAAGATGTCGATCGTGCTGGTGGGCGACCGTGCCGGGATCGAAGCGAAGATCGCGGCGCTGAAACTTGCGCCGGTGACGAACCTCACCGTTGAGGATGTGCTGGGCAAGGCACCGGTCGTCGAAGGGATGAAGTAGTGACGCCGAAGCGGTCGCGGAATGCCGGTGCGGGGTTGCATGCCCTGCACCGGCATATCGTTGTATGCCGGCGTTGTCCGCGTCTGGTGGCGTGGAGAGAGCAAACCGCGACGGAAAAGAAGCGCAAGTACGCGAACGAAGAGTACTGGGGGAAGCCGCTCCCCGGGTTCGGGGATCCCGCGGCACGCGTGCTGCTGGTGGGTCTTGCGCCGGCCGCACATGGCGGGAACCGGACGGGGCGGATGTTCACGGGGGATGAGAGCGGCTCGTGGCTTGCGCGCGCGCTGCACGAAACCGGGTTCGCGAATCAGCCGGAGTCGGTGGGAGTGGACGACGGGCTGACCCTGCACGACTGCTACATTGTCGCCGCGTTACGCTGTGCGCCTCCCGCGAACAAGCCGCTGCGTGAAGAACTGCTGCAGTGCCGCGATCATCTGCATGCCGAGGTCGGGTTGCTGCCGAACGTGCGCGTGGTGGTGGGACTCGGGAAGATCGGGTTCGAAGCGGCGTTGAAAGCATTCAAGGCGATGGGGCGTATCGAATACAAGGCCATGCCGAAGTTCGGGCACGGGGTGGTGTACCGTCTGGGTGCGTACACGTTCATCGGCACGTTTCATCCATCGCAGCAGAACACATTCACCGGAAAACTCACGCGGACGATGTTGCGGGAAGTGTTTCGGAAGGCACAGAGCCAATTACGGATCAAGAACTCTTAGTTCTTCATTCGTCGTTCATTGTCCCCTCCCCGGGGCACTTGCATCTTTCGTGAAATCGTGCGATAGTGAGGCGTGGGGGGCACCACGATACTACCCGAGCAGTGCCAATGTCACTTTTTCTGCGCCGCCTGATCCGGGCCTTCATCCCGCCGCCTCAGTGGAAGGTCCCGGTCATCATCACCCTCGGACTGTTCTGCGGCCTCGCGCTCGTCGTGCTCCATATCTCGAACGCCACCTCCTACCTCTCCAGCGATCCGCTCACGTGCGTCAACTGCCATGTCATGTCGCCGCAGTTCGCGACCTGGCAGCACAGTAGTCATGGACGCTTTGCCACCTGCACCGACTGTCACGTCCCCCACGATAACGTGTTCCGGACGTACGCCTTCAAGGCACAGGATGGCATGCGGCACGCCTATGTCTTCACGTTCCGCCTGGAACCTCAGGTGATCCAGATCCGGGAGGCAGGGAAGACCGTGGTGCAGGAGAACTGCATCCGGTGTCACGAGCCGCTGGTGAACGACGTGACGGTGGGTGCGGTGACGTTCGACGGCTCACGGCACGGGCAGGGGCACCTGTGCTGGGGATGTCACCGGGAAACACCGCACGGCACGGTGAACAGTCTCGCGTCCACACCGGACGCCCGCGTCCCACAACTTTCGCCGATCGTGCCGCCGTGGTTGAGCGGCGACTCCCTGAACCATGTTGAATGAACCAAGCGACGACCGCTGGAGGCATCTATGATCACGATCCGGGAACTCATCAGGACGAAACCATGGACGGGCTGGGCCCTGTTCGGCGGTACGGTCGTCATCGTCTTTCTTGCCGGGCTCTTCGGCGCTTCCATCATCGAGCGACGTGCGGAGAAGGGGATCAGGCTGCAGCCGGTACGCGAGATCGCTGAGTGGGAGCCCAGGAACAGCGTCTGGGGTGAGAACTACCCGCGCGAGTATCAGTCGTACATCGCAACACGCGATACCTCCTTCCAGAGCAAGTACGGCGGGTCGCGGATGCGCGACATCCTCGCCGAAGACCCGCGGCCGGTGATCCTCTGGGCCGGGTACGCATTCTCGCGCGACTACAATCAGGCGCGCGGACATTACTACGCGATCGAAGATATCCGCAACACGCTCCGGACCGGTGTGCCGCAGCCGGCAACATGCTGGACGTGCAAGAGTACCGATGTCCCGCGGGTGATGAGCAAGATGGGAGCCGCGGCGTTCTACAAGTCGACGTGGACCGACCTCGGGCCGGACATCGTGAACCACATCGGGTGCCAGGACTGCCACGATCCGAAGACCATGAACCTGCGGATCACCCGCCCGGCCCTGGTGGAAGCGTTCGCGCGGCAGGGGAAACGGATCGAGGATGCATCACATCAGGAGATGCGTTCCCTCGTGTGCGCACAATGCCATGTGGAATACTACTTCAAGGGGAAAGAAGACAAGTACCTCACGTTCCCCTGGGACAAGGGGTTCTCGCCGGACGCCATGGAGGCGTACTATGATTCGGTGGGACATGTAGATTTCGTGCATGCCCTGAGCAGGGTGCCGGTGCTCAAGGCGCAGCATCCCGATTACGAGCTGTACCGCACCGGTATCCACGCGCAGCGCGGGATCTCGTGTGCCGATTGCCACATGCCGTACAAGAGTGAAGGCGGGGTGAAGTTCTCCAATCACTGGATGCGTAGCCCGCTGGCGAACATCGCGGGCTCCTGCCAGGTGTGTCACCGCGAATCCGAACAGGAGCTGACGCGCAACGTGGAGGACCGGCAGGACCGCGTGCGGGAACTCCTGACGCTGGCGGAGAACGCGTTGGTGCGTGCGCATCTGGAGGCGAAGCATGCGTGGGATAACGGGGCGGGGGAGAGCGAGATGAAGCCGGTGCTCACGCTGATCCGTCATGCGCAGTGGCGGTGGGACTGGGTGGCGGCGGCGAACGGCATGGGATTCCACTCGCCGGCGGAGGCGCTGCGTGCCCTGGCGACGTCCATCGCCAAGGCGCAGGAAGCGCACGCGGAGTTGCTCCGGATCCTCGCCCGCAAAGGCATTCTGGAGCCCTTCGCGCTGCCGGATGTGTCAACGAAAGAGAAGGCACAGCGGTACATCGGATTCGATGTCGTGAAGGCGCACGGGGAGAAAGCCGCGTTCCTCAAGGACGTTGTGCCGGCGTGGGATGCGAAGGCGCGCACGAGGGAAGCAGGGTATTGACGTCCTGTGGCCGATGCGTTGCTGGCGGTTAGGGAACGGAAGGCTGAGGCGACGAGCGGGAGATCGACTTCGGGGATATCAGTCCCGAGAATGACTGCGTTCGCTGCCTCCTGGCGAAAGGCCTCCCGGAGTGCATACTGCATCCAATCACCCGGCGACTCCCCCCAATGGAATACCCTGTCATCGTTCTTGCCGCCTGCGGTGTTTCGCTTCTGACCCTCTATTCGGGGTTCGGTCTTGGAACATTGCTGATGCCCGTGTTCGCGCTCTTCCTCCCGCTGGAGGTGGCCGTTGCAGCAACAGCTCTTGTTCACGCGTCGAACAATATCGTGAAGGTGATCGTCCTGGGCGGTGGCGCAGACCGGGGGCTCGTGATCCGCTTCGGGCTGCCGGCCCTCATCGCTTCATTCGTTGGTGCGTGGGCATTGACGGGTATGGCGGGATACGCGCCTCTTGCGACCTACCGGATCGGAACGGCTGTTGCTGAGATCACTCCGATCAAGCTCTCGATGGGGCTTCTCATCCTCGCTTTTGCGGTCGCCGAACTCCATCCGGCTCTCCGCGGCCTTCGCATGGACCGGAAGTGGCTGGTGCCGGGAGGCATCCTCTCAGGGTTCTTTGGCGGATTCTCCGGTCATCAGGGCGCCCTGCGCTCAGCGTTCCTTGTCCGGACCGGCGGAACGCCGGAGTCGTTCGTGGCCACGAACGCGGTGATCGGGATGATGGTGGATGCGGCCCGGCTGCTGGTGTACGGATGGACCTTCATAATGGCCCGGCATGCCGGGATGCTCGGAACGGATGATTGGCTGCTCGTCATCGCGGGTATCGTCGGCGCGACGGGCGGGGTTGCAATCGGCAAACGCTATCTTCACAAGGTGACGATGGAGGGAATCCGGGTTGCCGCGGGGATCCTGCTTCTGGGGATCGGGATCGCGCTGGCCAGCGGACTTCTCTGAGGTGGATGATGCGGCGGGCCTTGAAGGAAAGGACAATTCAGATATCCGATATCAGATATCTGAATTCTGAATTGTCTTGAATTAGGAGTCGAGCCGGATCCGGAACGTCGTGCCCTGTCCGAGGGAACTCTGCCGGACGAATAGCTTCCCCTTGTGGTACTCCTCGATGATCCGCTTGGCGAGCGTGAGGCCGAGTCCCCAGCCGCGCTTCTTGGTGCTGTAGCCCGGCCGGAAGATCTCCTTGTGGAGTTTCGGGTCGATGCCCTTCCCGGTGTCCGAGACGTCGATGTACACACGCCCGTTCACACGCGTGAGCGCGAAGCTGATCTTCCCGTCGCTCCCCTCCATCGCATCCAGCGCATTCTTCATCAGGTTCTCGACCACCCACTCGAACAGCTCGCGGTTGATCCGCGCCGTGAACGTCCCCGGCGTTTCGATCACGAGGTCCACGCGCTTGCCCGACCGCGGGATGCGTTTGGCGATGTACGCGATCACCCCTTCGATCACCTCGTTGATGTTCTCTTCCTTGAGGTTCGGGGTGGAGCCGATCTTGGAGAAGCGCGCCGCCACCTTGTTCAGGCGCGACACATCGTGCTCCATCTCGCTCACCGTCTCCACGATGCGCGGAGACGCGGCGGCGTCCACGCGGAGCCGTTCCATCCATCCCATGAGACTGGAGAGCGGCGTGCCGAGCTGGTGGGCGGTCTCCTTGGCCATGCCGACCCAGATGTTGCTCTGTTCGCTCCGCTTGATGTAGCTGAACCCGATGTACGCGATGAGGATGAACACGAGGGCGATGGCGAGCTCGCTCACCGGGAGCCAGCGGAGTTGCCGGATCAGGTCCGATTCGCCGTAGTGCACGTAGTTCACGACCAGGGTGTCGTTGATGGAGACGCGGATCGGACGGTTCTGCTCGTCCATTGCCGCGATCAGACGCTTGAAGAGGGCGGTCTTCGCTTCCGGCGCCAGTCCGGCGGTATCGATGTTCTTGAAGTACTGCATGGTGTTCATCGTATCCGTGAGCACCATGGGGAAGTCGATCGCGCGGATCACTTCGAAGGCGAAAGTGAGGTCGCCGGCGTTCGGGTCGTTGCTCGCAACGTATTCGAGCGACCGCGCATAGAGGGCGACGATCTCGCGTTCTCGGGAGAGGAGCTGTTCGGTGATGCGCTGCGAGAAGAGGAGCAGCGCGATGACGAACACGGAGGCAAGGATCAGCAGGAGGATCCGGAAATTCCCTGCGCGTCCGATCGGGAGTCCCGCTGCGGGCATGCTCATACGGCTCCGTAGAGACTATTTCACGATGGCAGAAAGAGCGATTGATCGCGGCGCGGACCGACGGATACGAGCCACAGCGGGGCGCCGGTATAACGCGCCAGCGCGGTCAGATAGGTCTTCGCCTGCCGCGGGAGTTCTTCGTAGGCGGTCGCACCGGTGACCGGGGTCTTCCACCCTTCGAACGATTCATAGAGCGGACGGACCTGATCGAGGGTGCGGACGTCGGTCGGGAACGAACGGAGGCGCTTGCCCGCCACTTCGTAGCCCGTGCACATGCGGACCTCATCGAAGCCGTCGAGCACGTCGAGTTTGGTCACGACGAGCCGGCTGATGCCATTGATGCGGGTGGAGTACTGCATCGCCACGGCGTCGTACCAGCCGCAGCGGCGCGGACGTCCGGTGGTGGCACCGAATTCATGGCCGGCTTCGCGGAGGCGCGTGCCGGTGGCATCGTTCAGTTCCGTCGGGACCGGTCCGTCGCCCACGCGGGTACAGTAGGCCTTCGCGACGCCGATCACCTCGCTCACGGCGGTGGGCGGGATGCCGAGGCCCGTGCAGGCGCCGCCGGAGGTCGGGTTGGACGACGTGACGAACGGATACGTGCCGTGGTCCACGTCCAGCAGTGCACCCTGCGCACCTTCGGCGATCACGCGTTTGCCGTCGCGGAGGACCTGGAACAGATAGAGCGACGTATCGGTGATGTACTCGTCGATCTTCTGATCGAATTCCTGGTATTCGGTGATGATGGCGTCCACATCGATCTTCGTCGCGCCGTGCACCTTCGTGAGGATCTGGTTCTTCTCCTCGATGTTCGCCTTGAGTTTGCGTGCCAGCGTGTCGCGGTCGAGCAGGTCCACGATGCGGATGCCCGCGCGCATGAACTTGTCGATGTATGCCGGTCCGATGCCGCGGCCGGTGGTACCGATGCGTGCGCTGGTCTGTTCGCGGATCACGTCCAGCTGTTTGTGATACGGCATGATCAGGTGGGCGTTATGGCTGATGAGCAGGCGGCCCTTGACGCGGATGCCGGCGGCCTCCAGCTGTGCGATCTCGCCCATGAGGGCGGCGGGGTCGATCACGACGCCGTTGCCGATGACGCAGGTGCACGACTCGTGGAACATCCCGGAGGGGAGGAGGTGGAGGACGTACTGTTTGTCGCCGATGCACACGGTATGGCCGGCGTTCGCGCCGCCCTGGTAGCGGGCGACGACATCGGCCTGTTCCGCGAGCATATCAACGACCTTGCCTTTGCCTTCATCGCCCCATTGGGCGCCGAGGATGATCTGAACAGGCATGATGGTTCACCCGCAAGTGGAGGATGGGACGGCAAAAAAAACTCCGGCCCCGCACAGGGAAGGGCCGGAGGGGTGACGGGTAGTGCCCGTCACCGGGTAAAGCTTGTCACTGCATCGTCCACCGAGGTGAACGATTCGAACACCGGTCCGAGCCGGGTGATCTTGATCAGCGCGGTGATCTTCTCCGACGCGCAGGCCAGCTTGAGTCCGCCGCCGGCGTTCTTCAGCAGGCTTGCGCCGCCGATCAGGAGCCCGAGCCCGGAGCTGTTGATGAACTCGACGCCCTTCAGGTCCACGACCACCTGCTTCCGTCCCGCCTCGACCAGCTCGTGCAGCTTGCTGTTCAGTGCGGTGGCATCGGGGCCGCCCATCAGGTTGCCTTCCAGGTGGACGACCGTCACGCTGCCCTGTTCACTCACCGAGGACTTCATTGGCTTCTCCGCGTGGTGGAACGACTCAATCGATGAGCTTCGCATCCCTGCGCGTACGCAGCGACCACTCGAGGACGACCGCGCTTGCCATGTAGATCGACGAATACGTACCGGTGACGATACCGATGGTGAGCGCGAACGAGAACCCGCGGATCACTTCGCCGCCGAAGAACAGCATCACGACAAGCACGAGGAAGATCGTGCCGGACGTGATGATGGTGCGGCTCAGGGTCTCGTTCAGGCTCTTGTTGATCAGTTCGGTCAGCGGCATGCTGCGAAAGATCTTCTGGTTCTCGCGGATACGGTCGAAGATGACGACGGTGTCGTTCACCGAGAGGCCGACGAGGGTCAGGAACGCCGCGATCATGTTCTGCGAGATCTCGAGGTTGAAGACGCCATCGAAGACCGAGATCATGCCGAGGGTCACAAGCACGTCGTGGAACAGCGCGACCACAGCGCCGACGCCGTAGGTGAACTTGAACCGGAACCCGACGTACAGCCAGATCGCGATGAGCGTGGCGATGATCGCATACATCGCGTTCATGCGCAGCTCGGCGCCGATCTTCGGTCCGATCTTATCCTCTTTGAGGACCGTATAGGGGTTCGACGGGAACTGTTCCTTCAGGGCGCTCTGGATCCTATCGCCGATCACGTTCCCCTCGGCCTGCTCTACCGTCCGCACGAGGATATCGCGCGGACTGCCGAAGGTCTTGATCTCCGCGCGGCCGAGGCCGACGCGGTCCATTGCCGTGCGTACGTCGCCGATCTGCACGGGCTCGTTGAACTGGACGATGAGTTCCGTGCCACCGAGGAAGTCGATACCGTAGTCGATACCTTTGATGAAAAGGGACACCATCCCGATGAGGATGACGCTGAGGGAGACCATGTACCAGATCTTCCGCTGTCCCATGAAATCGATGTTCGTTTTGCCGAACAGACGCATTACTGAAATCTCCCGAGTAGTCGATTAACCGAAGGAAACTTTTGATCCGTATTTGTCTGTCAGCATGTTGAAGATCATGCGCGTGATGTAGATGGCGCTGAACATACTGGCGACGATACCGATCATCAGGGTGAGTGCGAAGCCCTGGACCGGACCGGAGCCGAACTGGAACAGAATGACACCTGAGATGAATGTCGTCAGGTTCGAGTCGAAAATGGCGCTGAACGCCTTCTCATAGCCCGCGTCGATCGCCGCGCGGAGCGTCTTCCCCGTTGCTGCTTCCTCACGGATACGCTCGTAGATCAGCACGTTCGCGTCCACCGCCACCGCCAGGGTCAGGATGATACCCGCGATGCCGGGGAGGGTGAGCGTGCCCTGGAACGCCGCGAGGACGGCGATCAGGAACAGGAGGCAGAACACCACCGCAACGTCGGCGACCATGCCGCCGGTCCGGTAGTAGACCGCCATGAAGATGATGGTCAGCACCGTGGCGAGCAGGGACGAGAAGATCCCCGTGCGGATGGAGTCTTCGCCGAGGGACGGTCCGATGGACCTCTGCTCGATGATCTCGACGGGAGCGGGGAGGGCACCGGCCTTCAGGACGATCTCGAGGAGGCGGGCCTCGTCGAGGTTGTCCATGCCTTCGATCTGGGAGTGGCCGCCGGTGATCTTGCCGCGCACGTTCGGCGCGGAGAAGACGGCGTCATCCAGCACGATCGCGATACGCTTCCCGACATTGGCGCCGGTGATCTGTGCCCACTGGCGCGACCCTTCGCTGTTCATTTCCATCGTGACCACGGGCTGGTTGAAGCTCGGGTCGAGGGTGGCGCGGGCGTTGGTGATCACGCCGCCGGTCAGCTCGGCATTCTTCTTCACCGGGTACAGCGTATAGTATTTCTTGCCGGCCTCGACGGTGCGGGTCTTGGCGCTCCAGACGAACTGGACGTCGTTCGGGATCGCGCGCTGCACGCTTTCGATCTCCAGCCAGCGGCGGATCTTGTCGCGGTTCTCTTCCTGGACCATCGCTTCGCCCGGATACTGCGGGTTCACGAGCGCGACCGTGAAGAAGGGGTGCTTGCGGGAGAACTGCGCCGCGGTCATCTCGCCTTCGGGGGTCGTGATCGTCGTGGTGTCGCCGGCAGCCGCGAAGGTCGCGGTCGTATCCGTGGTATCGGTCGTTGCTGCCGCGATGGCGAGATCCACGGCGGTCATGATCCGGTACGCGACCTCGGGTTCCTTGAGCAGCTTGAACTCGAGGAGCGCGGTGCCCTGCAACAGGGAGCGCACTTCGGCTTCCTTGCTCACGCCCGGGAGTTCCACATTGATGCGGGTGCCGCCGAGTTTCTGGATCACGGGCTCGGACACGCCATACTGATCGACGCGGTTGCCGACGATCTCCATGCCGCGGTCGATGGCCTTCTTGGACTCGTCCTCGAGGAACGCCGCGATCTTGTCGTTGTCATCGCGCAGGCTGCCGTAATACCGGCTCATGCGGATCTGGCGCTCTTCGAACTTGCGGCGCAGGATGACCACGGGGGACTCGTCGGAGCTGCGTGCTTCCTCGCGGACCTCTTTCATGATCTGGGCGAACACGTCGTCTCTATTCTTACCGAGGTCTTCGATAAGCTTGAGCACGTTCACCTCGAGCACGACGCGCATGCCGCCCTGCAGGTCGAGGCCCAGCTTGATGCGCTTCGCGCGGTTCTCGCGGATCTCGGCATCATTCTTCTCGAGGTACGCCAGACTGTCCGCACCACGTAACCCGGCCAGTTCCTTGCGCATCTCGCTATCCTTGTACGTCGGGTACAAGAAGTACAGGGCAAGGCCCACTGCGGCCAGAGTGATGAGTATCGGTGTTTTGTACTTGTTGAGCACTGCAACCTCCGGGGGAAAGCGTTCGGGGACTCGTAATGAAGCCCATAAATATACGAGCAACCCCCCGAAAAGTCAATAAAAATGATTGCTTTTCCGGCGTACATCCCGTATATTTTCAAGCATATCACGTGTATTCCCGTTTCAAGGAGCTCGTTTCTCCCTATGCCTATCATGACCCGCATGCGTGACAGCATGCCCTACGTTCTGTTCGGACTCCTCATCGCATTCATCATCACGATCGTCTTCGAATGGGGGATGGACTACCTCGGCATGTCCGGGGGACAGTCCGATGTCATCGGATCCGTCAACGGCACCCAGATCAAGTACACACAGTTCACCGAACTCGTGAAGCAGTTCGCGGACAATCAGAAGGCGCAGACCGGCACCGAGCCCGATGAGAACCAGATGGTCCAGATCCGTGAACAGGTGTGGGACAATCTCGTGACCCAGCACCTGGTCGAGGAAGAGGTTCAGCGTCTCGGCCTCGCCGTGACCGATCAGGAGCTCGTGGACTGGGTGCGCGGCGACAATCCGCCCGAGGACCTGAAGCGGAATTTCGTGGACTCGACCGGCCAGTTCCGCCGCGAAGTGTTCGAGCAGTTCCTCGCGAACCCGAACCAGTTCATCCAGGACCCCGAAGGTCGCGATGCCGAGTTCGGCACGAAGTGGCTCAAACAGTATGAAGGTAACCTCCGCCAGCGCCGCGTCCAGGAGAAGCTCCAGAGCGTCATCCTCGCGTCGGTCCGCGTGACCGAAGGCGAGCTCCAGCAGCGCTACAACGACCAGACCCGCCGGTACAGCGTGCTCTATGCGCCGTTCGATGCGGGCGTACTCGTGCCCGATGCCGATGTGCAGGTGTCCGATGCCGACATCAAGGCGTACTACGACGAGAACCTGGACCAGTACAAGGTGGAGCCGACACGCAAGCTCCAGTATGTGCTGTTCCTCGAAAAGCCGTCGGCCAGCGATACGTCGATGCGCAAGCAGGATATCGATGATGCAGCAAAGAAGGCCGCCGAGGGTGCGGACTTCGTCGAGCTCGTGAACACGTTCACCGGCAAACCGGACAGTGGCGCCTGGTTCCGTCATGGCGAGCTGAGCGCGGTGCTGGACGGCGTGGTGTTCGGTGCGCCGAAGGGTTCGGTCGTCGGGCCGGTGCAGGATCAGGATGGCTACCATCTCGTGAAGATCCTGGACCAGCGTCAGGGATCCGACACCTATGTGCATGCGAGCCAGATCCTCCTGCCGTTCGAGCAAGGCGCCGATACCGCTCAGGTGTATGCCCTGGCAAGGAATCTGATGCGCGAGATCCAGTCGGGCAAGGAATTCGGCATGCTGGCGCGGCAGTACTCGAAGGACTTCGGCTCGGCCCAGCGCGGTGGCGATGTGGGCTGGTTCGGCAAGAACCGCATGGTGCCGGAGTTCGAAAAGGCCGCGTTCGCCGCGAAACCGGGACAGGTGGTGGGGCCGGTCCGTACCCCGTACGGCCTTCACATCATCAAGGTCCTGGCACGCGATGCGCGCGAACTGAAGCTGTCGCATCTCGCGATCAAGATCGAAACGAGCAGTCAGACCAAGAATGAGTTGTTCGACCGCGCGAAGGACTTCGCGTTCAATGCGCGCGAAACGTCGTTCGGCCCCGAAGCACAGCAGATGGGCTTCGAGGTGAAGGATGCGCAGATCCAGGAGAAGAGTGCGGTCATCCCTGGCATCGGCGTGCATCAGGGCGTCACCCGCTGGGCCTTCAAGGCGAAGGTGGGCGATGTGAGCGAGCCGTACACGATCCCCGGCGGGTATGCCGTGCTGTCGGTCGCCGAGATCAAGGACGCCGGTGTGCGTCCGCTGGACGAACTGAAGGATGCCATCCGTCCTCTGGCCCTGCGCGAGAAGAAGATCGCGAAGGTGAAGACGATGGCGGACGAGGTGCGTGCGAAGCTGGCGCAGGGCGACAGTCTGCGCAAGGTCGCCGCGATCAACCCGGCCGTCCCGGTGCAGGAGATCCCGTCGTTCACGCTGGGCGGCATGGTCCCCGGCGTCGGACGCGAGCCGTCGTTCCTCGGCACGGTCGCCTCGCTGCAGCCCGGACAGATCTCGCCGGTGGTGAAGAACACGCGCGGCGCGTTCCTGGTCCAGCTCCTGTCCGTGTCGCCGTTCGATTCGTCCGCGTACAACATGCAACGCGACATGATCAAGACGCGTCTGCTGCAGGAGAAGAGAAACCGTTTCTTCTCTGACTGGCTGACATCGCTGAAAGAGAAGGCGGATATCGAGGATCATCGGGACCAGTTCTTCCGCTGAGACCCGGTTGCGAAGGAAGGGTGATGCGATGCGGGCCGTTCGTTCACTGCTTCTGACAATGGTTGTGTGCTCCTGCCCGTTCGCGTACGGAACGGCGCAGGAGCACGCGTTTTCAGTGGTCCTCAAAGGAAACCTCTCCACACTCGGGCACCTCTACCCCGATGCCACGGCGACCGATCCCATCGTCCGCTCCCGGTCCACGTCGTTCACGGATTTCTTCGGCCTCGGCGCGGAGGTGCGGTACCGCATCCCGGGCTCGATGCTTTCCGTGGGACTCTCGGCGGACCGCATCGTGAGCAGTGCGACACAGGATGTGCGCGTGGGTGCCGGGCGCACCGTGCCGGAAGAGGACGGCTACTGGATCGTGCCCGTGGAGGTGACAGGGTACTTTCACATCCCGATCACGGACGGCGCGTTCGGCGTGTTCATGGGGGGAGGGGCGGGTGTGTACTTCGGCGAGCGGCAGTATGCGCTTGCGGGTGCCACAGCCGTGACCACACTCTCGCGTCCGGGGTACGGCATCCATGTCCTCGGCGGTGTCGGATACCGGTTCACCGGGGCGTTCTCGCTGTCCGCGGAATTGAAATTCCGCGATGCGCAGTTCGCAACGACCAATGTCTTCGCCACGCCATCCGTCCGCTATGGCGCCACACAGGTCACACTTCCCGCCAGGCCACTGGAGTCACGTATTCATTCGGATGGGATGGTCATTCAGCTTGGAGCAGCATACAGTTTCTGACGATACCTTCCGGGACATCCGCTCCCGCTTCGATACGGTCATCGGCGACCACCGCATCGGTGGACGCTCCTTCCGGGTCCTGACCGTGCGCGATCCCAATGTGCTTCTCGACGCCATCACGCCGGCAACATTCGCCATCGATGAACGTCTGCCGTACTGGGCCGAGCTCTGGACGTCCGCGCTCGTCCTGGCGGAACGTTGCCTCGCGTCGCCGGACCTTGCGGGCAAGCGCGTGCTCGATCTCGGGTGCGGACTCGGGCTCACCGGCGTGTGTGCGGCGGCAGCCGGCGCCCGCGTGCTCTTCTCGGACCATGAGGAGGATGCGATGGCGTTCGCCGCATGGAATGCGCGCGAGAACCTGACCGCCCCGGAGTTCGCCCGGTGTACCTTCCGCACGGGCGACTGGCGCGCGCCGGAAGAGTTCGGTGTGCACGATGTCGTGCTCGGCGCGGACATCGTGTATGAGCGGCGCAATTTTCTCCCGCTGCTTGCCTGTCTCCGCGCAACGGTCGGCGAGCATGGAGAAGCGTGGCTTGCCGAACCCGACCGCACGCTCGGACAGGACTTCTTCGCACTGGCGGCGCAGGATGGCTGGCATGTGGACGTCGATGGACGCACCGTCGAACGTCGCGGCAGGACCTCCACCGTGCGGGTTGCCCGCCTCCGTTCCGCAGGTGCAGCATGACCACGGATCTGCGTCCGCGCAAAGGCAGGATCTTCCTCACCGGGTTCATGGGATGCGGCAAGAGCACCATCGGCCCCATCCTTGCGAACTCCATCGGCTATCAGTTCGCCGACCTTGACCGGCTCATCGAACAGCGCAACAACAGGTCAGTGAAGCGCATCTTTCAGGAGGAGGGCGAGACATTCTTCCGGCGTGAAGAGCTTGCAGTGCTGGAAGATCTCGCGCTGCACGAAAAGATGGTGGTCGCGCTCGGCGGTGGGACGCTGGCCGAACCCGCGGCGATGGCGAGCATCGCCCGCTCCGGCATTCTCATCTATCTGAAGGTGCCTCCGGACGAGCTCCTCAAACGGCTGCAACACAAGACCGACCGTCCGCTCCTCATGGATGAGCATGGGGATCGCCTCCCCGAAGCCGCGCTGCGGGAGCGGATGATGGCGCTGTTCAAGCGGAGGGAGCCGTTGTACGAGCAGGCGGATATCATCGTGTTCGCGGACGAGCAGCGGCTGGGGTTGACGGTGGACCATCTCGTGCGGATGTTGATCCCCGTGTTGAAATAGCCCTTCTTGCGTCTGGCAGCCGGCATCTCTATATTGATTGCAGAGCCTTATGACCACATTCACTGAACAAGAACTTGATACGATCCTCGCAAGGTTCGCGGGGAAGAAGATCGCCGTCCTGGGCGACCTGATGGTCGACCATTATACCTGGGGCGCGGTGCGGCGCGTTTCCCCCGAGGCCCCGGTGCCGGTAGTGGAGGTGGAGTCGGAATCCACGCGACTCGGCGGCGCGGCGAACGTCGCGAACAACATCCACGCGCTCGGCGGCGTGCCGGTGCTGGTCGGGTTGATCGGTGACGATCACACGGGCGGCATCCTTGTCGATCTGGTGCGGGAGCAGGGATTCCCGACACACGGCATCATCCGCGACGGTGCGCGGCCGACGACGATCAAGACGCGCGTCATCGCGCAGAGCCAGCATGTGGTGCGGATCGACAATGAGTCGAAACTCCCGTGCACGCCCGCGCTCCGCGCGGCGATGATGAAGGTCCTGCGGGCCGAGATCGCGCAGCTCGACGGGATCGTGCTCGAAGACTATAATAAAGGAGTGCTGAGCAAGGAGCTGATCGAGGAGATCATCACCCTGGCCCGGGAGCACACGGTGCCGGTGACGGTGGACCCGAAATTCGACAACTTTCTGGAGTACCGGAACGTGACCGTGTTCAAGCCGAACCGCCGTGAGGCGGAAGAGGCACTGGGCGGACGGCTTCGCACCGTGCAGGACATCGAGCGTGCCGGCAGGCAGCTGCTCGATGTGTTGCGTGCGGAGAACGTGCTGCTCACGCGCGGCGAGGACGGCATGACGTTGTTCGAGGCCGATGGCACCATCACCCATACGCCCACCGTGGCCACGAATGTGCAGGATGTCTCGGGGGCGGGAGATACGGTGATCGCGACGCTGACCATGGCCCTCGCGAGCGGCGCCCCGATGCGCACGGCCTGCACCCTGGCGAACTGCGCGAGCGGGGTCGTTGTTGGAGCTGTAGGCATCGTGCCGATCCGTCCGGCGGAACTCCGTGCGTCGGCGCTGCTGCATGCTGCGGCGGGAGGGACGCACTGATGGGCGTGATCCTCTCCCTGGCCGCGATGCGGCGTATGCGGCAGTCGCTGAAGAAGAAGCGCAAGACCGTGGTGTTCACCAACGGTACGTTCGATATCCTGCACCGCGGGCATGTGGCGTACCTGCAGGCGGCGCGGAAGCTGGGCGACGTGCTGATCGTCGGGTTGAATACCGATGCGTCCATCCGCCGCATCAAAGGACCGAAACGCCCGATCAATCCCAACGCCGACCGTGCCGCAGTACTCGCCGCCCTGGGATGCGTCGATTTTGTTGTGCTGTTCGGGGACGATACCCCCGAACGGTTGATCCGCACATTGATACCGGATGTGCTCGTGAAAGGTGCCGACTGGAAGAAGGGTGAGATCGTTGGGGGTGATATTGTGGAAGCCCATGGCGGTGCGGTGCGCCGCATCCGCCTCACCAAAGGCCGTTCCACCACGAATGTCATTCAACGCGTCCTCGATGTGTATCATGGTCCGACGGATCCACCACCGGTCCGGTGATCGATGAGAACGCTGAAACGCATACTGCGCTTCGCCCTGTATGCGGCGGGGGGATTCGTCCTTCTCCTCCTCGTGGTCGCCGGTCTCACGCAGACGCAGATGTTCCGCGACCGTCTGCGCTCCTTTGTCCTTGCCGAACTCGATTCCGCCCTCGTTGCCAAAGTCTCGCTCGGCGAGATCCATGGCAATCTCGTCACCGGCTTCCAGATCGACGGCATGGCGATGACGCTCGACGGCGATACGATCGTGAGCACGTCGCGCCTCGACCTCAAGTACGACCTGTTTGAGATCCCCGGCAAGACGATAGCGGTCCACAGCCTCGCACTCGACCGGCCGGTGGTGCGTCTGCTCCGGTCACACAACGGGAGCTGGAACATCGGGCGCATCGCCCGTACCACCGACGACGATACCACCACATCCCGCTTCGACTGGGCGATCGTGGTGAAGAGTCTCGAACTCCGCAACGGCATGGTCGTGCTCGTGGATTCCACGTCGCTGATCCATCCCGCCGATCCCGACCGTCCCCGCAACGCGGTGGACTACGATGAGGTGTTCCTCGATAACTTCTGGCTTGCGCTGTCGTTCTCATCGAAGAAGGATGTGCACACGGCCGACGTCGCGAGTCTGCGGTTCGATGTGCGTGGCACCCCCCTGCACCTGCACGAGCTCTCGGGGAAGTTCCAGACCTCGCCGAAGGGCGCACGCGTTGCCGATATGCGGATCCGGACGGACAGTTCGGACGTCCGGCTGCAGGCGGCGGTGGACGGTGTGGACCTTCTCGGTGGTGTCGTGCTTGAAGGGATGCGGCACTGTTCGACCATGGTGGACCTGCGCATCGAGCCATTGAACTTCGGGGAACTCGGCCGCGTGTTGCCGCCGACATCGTTCCTGAACGGGACCATCCGCGGTCATCTCAAGGCGGCCGGACGGTTCGGGGCGTTGCCGGTGGAGCTGCTCGACCTGCAGTTCGGCCGGAGCGCGATCCATCTGGATGGGGTGGTGAAGAACCTGCACACGCCGGAGGACCTCGCCCTCGATGTGCGGATGCGGGAGAGTGTCATCGATCCGGCGGACCCGCTCGCACTGATGCCGTCGTTCCATCTGCCGGACTTCCGGTCGCTGGGGCTCACCCGCCTCACGGTGGACTACCGTGGCACGCCGCTCGACTTCCGCACGATGCTGGCGCTGGAGACCGAGGCGGGTGCCGTGCGCACGGATGACTTTGCGCTCGCCATCGGCGGGCCGCGCAAGCTGCGGTATGCCGGTACGGTGGCGGTGCGGGCGCTCGACCTCGGGCGCGTGCTCGACCGTCCGGGACTGGCATCGCGGCTCAACGGCACGATCGAACTCGATGGCGCGGGGGTCGACCTCCGGCGTATCCTCGGGACCATGCACGCGAAGCTGGATTCCTCCACGTTCCGCGGATTCGCCGTGCGGAATGCCGACATGCAGGTGCGCGCGCGCGACCGGAAGGTGGATGCCGTGCTCCAGCTCGGCATCAGTGCCGCCGAGTACCATCTGAGCGCCGCACTCGATGAAGGTGCCCTTCCGCTGCCCACGTTCTCCGTGCATGGCGATGCAACGGGCGTCGACCTCGCCGAACTGACGGGCGATGAGCATCACCGGAGTTCCCTCACCATGGCACTCGGGCTGAACGGTCACGGACTCACGCTGGAGACCCTCGGCGGCGATTTCCATTTCGGCGTCGTCAATTCGCGGTATGGCGACTACCCGATGGAGGATGGCGATGTGCACATCGTGCTCGACCAGTCGGATTCCACGGCGAAGAGTTTCACCATCGCGTCGCCGGCACTGGACGCATCGCTGACCGGGAGGTTCTCGATCGCCAACCTGGCGAAGCTGGTCCGCTTCCAGGTGAACAACACCGCGCAGGCGCTGAAGGAGAACTTCGGGCGGTTCGATTCCACGTTCCAGTTCGCCGTGGACACGGTGGCATTGACGGCTCTGCGCACGCAGCTCGAACGGGAACGGTTGCCGGTGGAGTGCCGGTACGATCTGCACGTGAAGGACCTGCAGCTCATCTCGCGGGTGGTGGGTGCACGGAGCTTCGATGGCATGGCTGACCTCGAGGGCACACTCCAGGGCGATATCACCGGGCTGACATCCTCCACCCGTCTGGGGGTCAAGGAGTTCTATTATGGTGACGCCACTGCCGGACTGCTCGTGGAAGGCGGTTCGGTGCGCGTGGAGGCCGCGGATATCGGCCCGTACCGCAGCTATGCGGATGCAGATATCCATGTGGTCTCCGAGGCGCGGCGTCTGGACATCAGTGGCACGGAGCTGGATAGTGCCAGTGTGGACATCCATCTCAAGGACCGCCGGCTCCGGTACGTGCTGAGCGGCGCGCTGAACAAGGATTCGCGTGCATATACCATGGGCGAGGCGCGGCTGCAGGGCGACTCGATCCAGTGCACGGTGTCGGGGTTCTCCATCGCCCACCGCGATTTCCGGTGGGATGCCGACCCGGGGGCGCGCATGTCGATCGGCACCGATCACATCGCGGTCGACAGCATGGTGTTGCACCGTGGCGATGCCCGGGTGAAGGTGCACGGCCTGATCGGGTTGCAGGGCGTGTTGCGTGCGCAGGCACGGGGCACGCATCTCGATCTTGGCGACCTGGACTACGTGCTGCCGCAGTCGGAACAGCAGTCGACGGAGCATGCGTTCTCGGGCGTCATGGATGCCGACATGACGCTGGGCGGCACGTTCGTACATCCGACGTTCTCCGCGGCCGTGGCGGCCGACAGCATCGCATTGCGCGGGATACCGTTCGGGCAGGTCCGCGGCACGATCGGGTACGGGAACGATGTGCTGGACCTCTCGGTGAAGGCGGATGTCACGAACGGCCGCGTGGCGGACGGTCCCGAGCTGATCGCCGAAGGTTCGATCCCGTTGATCTCGGATGAGAGCGAGCCGCTGGATGACAAGCGACAGTTCCGGCTGACCATCAGGTCCGCGGGAACGCCGATCGCCATCCTGGATCCGTTGCTCCCGAACTTCAACGATCTCTCGGGCATGCTGGAATGCGATCTCACCCTGGGCGGGACCGCGGAGCGTCCGCGGTATGCGGGGGATCTGACGCTCTCCGAATGCCAGTTCCTCTTCGAGCCGAACAACATGGAGTACATCCTCGACGGGTCCTTTCATGCGTCGGGCGAGCGCATCGCCGTCACGCAGGCCACGCTGAGGAACGTGCCGGCCGATGAGCGGAAGGGCGACAAGGGGATCGTGCACCTCGGTGGCGATTTCGCGCTCCGGAACTTCACGCCGGGGGATTTCAATCTGACCGCGACCGGCACACTGCATGCGGTGAAGGAAGCCACGCGCAAGTCCTCGCTCGATATGTACGGCGACCTGTTCGTGGAGATCGGACCCGGCGGACTGAAGTTCACGGGGAACATCGACCGCTCACTGATCACGGGGCGCGTGCTGATCAGGAACTCCAACCTCATCTTCCCGCCCACCCAGCAGGTGGTGGTGGAAGAGTCGGCGCTGTCCGTGCCGATCATTGTGTACGACGACACGTCCAAGTACGGTGAGAAGGCCGTGTTGTCCGCGGCAGACCGGTACTTCGGGGCGGCGCGGTCCGTGGGTGGACCCCGGAAGGTGGAGGACATTCAGGGGACCGTGTCGTTCATGGACGGTCTGCGGTACGATCTGAACATCGATGCGACCGGCGGGACGACCGAGATCCGCATGATCTTCAACCCGATCTCCAGCGAGGAGCTCGTGGCAACGATCGACGGACGCTTCGGGATCACCGGCGACGGCCGGTGGTGGTTGGGCGACCTTGCGATCACGCGCGCGTACTACAACTTCTACCGCCGGTTCGATGCGGAGGGGCGCATCACGTTCACGGGACCGTTCATGAATCCGGAACTCGACATCCGGGCGACGTACAAAGGAGCACGCGCGGTGCGGGATACGATCTCGGACCGGGAGGAACGCGTGATCGTGACCGTGGATATCAAAGGGCCGCGGCAGTCGCCGCGCCTGGCGATGAACATGACCATCGATGAGGTTGACTATGCATCGTACCGCGGGCTGAAGTCGAACGATGTGCAATCCGATGCCATCGGATTCATCCTGTACGGTTCGTTCCCTTTGACCGTGGCCGAGCGTGGTGAGGTGTCCGCGGAGGTCGGGAATACCCTCACCAAGTCCGTTCTCACCGGCGCGTCGTCGTTGCTCACCGGAACGCTCTCCGAGTTCCTGCGGGCGCAGACGGGTGTCATCAACCAGGTGGAGCTGAACTGGAACAACCGGGCCGGTGCCGGGGAGACCGCGGACATCCGTTTGAGCGGGCAGGCCTGGAACGGCTACTGGCGTTACGGCGGGCAGATCCTCGATGACCCTCTGGGCAACGCGAACTTCAGTGTCCTGTACTCTCTTGGCCGTGTCTTCAATACTCCAACACTCCGGAATCTGATGATGGAGCTCGAGAGCAAGGTGGAACGCGGGAGCTTCGGACAGACCAACGACCTCAAGCGGACGAACTCCGCACGTCTTTTCTATCGTTTTTCATTCTGATATTCATTTTTTCTGAAAGGGATGCGCATTGCGCGATCTCAAAAAGCAGGTGATGGCCCATTTTGCCGGCCATTCCCGTACACGTATCACCCTCAAGGACCTTGCACGGAAATTGAAGGTGAATGGCAAAGAACAGTACCAGGACCTCCGTGCCCTCATCGATGAGCTGGAACGGAAGGGGACCCTGGATGCTGATGACCGCGGCCGCTTCGGCTATGTGGTCCAACGCAAGAAAGGCACGCACGCGCAGCCGCGCGTGATGACCGGGCGGCTCATGGTCACGCGCCGTGGCCTCGGCTTCGTGCGCGTGGAGGGTGTCGAGAAGGACATCCGCATCGCGCCGAAGTTCCAGCACACGGCGCTCTCCGGCGATCTCGTGGAGGTGTCGCTCTTCGCCCGGCCGCGGAACCCCCGGCGCGACGAAGGGCCGGAAGGCGAGATCGTGCGCGTGGTCGAGCGTACTGTCACGCGCATCACCGGGCGGATCGAACAGCGGAAGGATTTCGCGTTCGTGATACCGGATGACGCGCGCATCGCGCGGGACATCTACGTGACGGCCGAGGAAGCGCGGAAGGCGAAGCCGGGCGACAAGGTGGTGGTGGAACTCGAGCCGTGGGAAGACGAGCACCTGAACCCCGAAGGGACCATCGTCGAGGTGCTTGGCCCCTCGGGCGATGTCCGGGTGGAGGTGCTCAGCGTCGCGCGGAGCTTCGGCCTGCCGCCGTCGTTCCCGGACGAGGTGGAGCATGCGGCGGCAGTGCTGCCCGGCACCATCCCTGCCGCGGAGATCGCGCGGCGGCTTGACCTCCGCGACCGGGTCTGCTTCACCATCGATCCGTTCGATGCGAAGGACTTCGACGATGCGTTGTCGTGCGAAGACCTTGGCAACGGCATGCTGCGTCTCGGCGTGCACATCGCCGATGTCAGTCACTACGTGACCGAAGGGGTGCTGGATGACGAGGCGTATGCGCGCGGGACGAGTGTCTATCTCGTGAACGAAGTGGTGCCCATGCTGCCGGAGAGGCTATCCAATGACCTGTGCAGTCTCCGGCCGGCCACCGACCGTCTCACGTACAGCGTGATGATCGACGTGACCGCGGACGGGAAGGTGGAGACGTACGAGTTCGCCCGTTCCGTGATCCACAGCAAGCGCCGTTTCGCATACGAGGAGGCGCAGGCGATCATCGAAGCGGGGAAGGGCGAGTACGTGGAGGAGTTGCTCCGGCTCCGCGCGCTGGCCCGCGCCCTGTACAAGCGCCGGCACAAGAACGGGAGTCTGGATTTCGAGACGCCCGAGGCGAAGTTCACGTTCGATGCGCAGGGGTTTCCCGACAAGATCATCCGCAAGGAGCGGCTGGACGCGCACCGGCTCGTGGAAGAGTGCATGCTGCTTGCGAACAAGATCGTGGCGGCGCATATCGCGCATCTCAAGGTACCCGGTGGGACGGCCCCGTTCATCTATCGCGTGCACGACCTGCCGAACCCCGAGCGGCTTGCCGACCTCGGGAAATTCGTGAAGCAGTTCGGGTTCTCGCTGGATGTGAAGAGTGGTGTGACCTCCCGGGAGCTGCAAAAACTGCTGGACCAGGTACAGGGGAGTGAGGTGGAGGACGTGATCAATGAGGTGGCGCTCCGGTCCATGGCCAAGGCCGTGTATGCCGAGAAGAACATCGGTCACTTCGGACTCGCGTTCAAGCACTACACGCATTTCACCTCGCCGATCCGGCGGTATCCGGACCTGATCGTTCACCGGTTGCTGGCGGAGTACAGCGGTCAGATGTCTCCCCAGCGGCTCAATGAGCTCCAGGGGACCCTGCCGGATGTCGCCCGGCAGTCGTCGGAACGGGAGCGCGTTGCGGTGGATGCGGAACGGGCGTCGGTGAAGGTGATGCAGATGGAGTACATGAAACGC
The DNA here is from genome assembly GCA_030835135.1 of Bacteroidota bacterium. Classification (GTDB taxonomy): domain Bacteria; phylum Bacteroidota; class Ignavibacteria; order UBA10030; family UBA6906; genus JAGDMK01. Next base: position 178,368 of record JAUQWO010000046.1, on the reverse strand, counting down.
CATATCGGCGACGAATTCGACGGGGTGATCACCGGGGTCATGGAATTCGGGCTGTTCGTGGAATTGCGCGACCTGCTGATCCAGGGGCTCGTGCACGTCCGTGAGCTGGACGATGACTATTATATGTACGATGAACGCCAGTATGCCCTCCGGGGCCGGTCCCGCGGACGGCAGTACCGGCTGGGGGACCATATCCGGGTGCGCACGGTGAGTGTGGATCCGGAGCAGCGGGAGCTCAACCTGACCATCGTTCCCACGCCCAAACCCCGGCGGAACTTTTGACACAAGGGGAGGTTTTCATATATTAGAGTGGCAACCAAAGGTGGGAAGATGACGCATCATGTGAGGAGAATCGCGGGAGCGCTGGCTCTCGCGGCCGTGCTATGCGCGGCCGCAACGGCGCAGCCCGATAATTTCGGCAAGAACAAGGTCCAGTACAAGCATTTTACCTGGTCCTTCATCCAGTCCGATCACTTCGACGTATACTTCGCCGGCGACGGTGAACCGCTCGCCCAGTTCACGGCGATGGCGGCGGAGTCCGCGTATGCCTCGATCAGCACTCTCTTCCGGTATCAACTGGTGAATCGTGTCCCGTTCGTCATCTATAACTCGCACAACGAGTTCCAGCAGACGAACGTCATCAGTGAGTACATGGAAGAAGGGATCGGCGGCGTGACCGAGCTCTTCAAGAACAGGGTCGTGGTGCCCTTCGAGGGGGACTACGGCAAATTCCGCCACGTCATCCACCATGAACTCGTGCACGCCGTGATGAACGACATGTTCTACGGCGGCAGCATCCAATCGATCATCTCCAACAACATCTCGCTGCAGCTCCCCCTCTGGTTCAGCGAAGGGCTCGCGGAATATGCGGCACTCCAATGGGACACGGATTCGGACATGTTCCTCCGTGATGCCACCGTGCACGAGTATCTGCCGCCGATCAATCAGCTGTATGGCTACTTCGCGTACCGCGGCGGCCAGTCCGTCTTCTATTATATTGCGCGCAAGTACGGCGAGCAGAAGATCGGCGAGCTGCTGAACAAGATCAAGAGCGCACGGAACGTGGACCAGGGGTTCCGGGCGTCGATCGGCCTCACGGTGGAAGAACTGTCCGAACGGTGGCAGAAGGACCAGAAGGTGACCTACTGGCCGGACATCGCGCACCGCGAGGATCCGGGTGACTACGCGCGGCGGCTGACCCAGCACAAGAAAGAAGGCGGGTTCTACAACACGAGTCCGGCCATCTCGCCCCAGGGCGACCGGGTCGCATTCATCTCGAACCGGAACGATTTCTTCGATGTGTTCGTGATGAACGCCGTGGACGGGAAGGACCTGGACAAGCTGATCGACGGGCAGCAGACGAACAACTTTGAAGAGCTGCACCTGTTGACGCCGGGCATCGGGTGGTCGCCGGACGGGAAGCGGCTGGCGATCGCGACGAAGGCCGGCGAGCGGGATGCGATCATGCTGGTGGATGTGAAGAGCGGTGCGATGGAGAAGCTGAGCTTCGACCTCGAGGGGATCTTCTCCGTGGACTGGTCGCCGAAGGGCGACAAGCTGGCATTCGTCGGCAATTCCGCGCGGCAGTCGGACATCTTCACGTATGATCTAACGACCCGTGAGATCGTTAATCTGACCAACGACGTGTACAGCGACGAGCAGCCGTGCTGGTCCGCCGATGGCACCACGATCTTCTTCTCCTCGGACCGTGCGAGCGAGATGGCGGGCACCCCGGGGGCCTACCTGACGCGGTTGCGTCATCAGCTGGACCTGTTCAGCATCGATGTGGCGGGGAAGAGCGTGACGCGTCTCTCGGAGTGGATGGGGAGCAACGAAACGTCGCCGGTGGCATCGCCCGACGGGACGAAGCTGTTGTTCGTGTCGGACCACAACGGCATCAACAACATCTATGAGCTGACCATCGCATCGGGCGTCATCCGTCCGCTCACCAACTCCCTCAGCGGCGTGTATCAGTTGTCGCTGTCGGCGGACGGGTCGAAGCTCGCCTTCTCGTCGCTGAACCAGTCCGGCTTCGACATCTTCGTGATGCGCAGCCCGTTCGAGCGCGACATCAGGATCGCGCAGGTGGAGCCCACCATCTTCCGGAAATTGGGCGCGGTGCCGATGACCATGAAGGATACGACGGTGACCGCGGCTGCCGGGACCGTGACGGATTCTGTCAGCGTTGCGGCGGCCGTGAAGGATTCCGTCACCGCCGACGGCCAGACCGTTGCGGCGGCTCCGGCAACGCCCACACCGGCGGCAGCATCGAAGGATACGAGCGGGTTGTACGGGCAGGACATCCAGCTGGACTTCTCGAATTACGTCTTTGCGGAGTCGCGGCCCGAATCGGTGCCGAAGGATTCCGCCATCGCGCGGCTGCCGCGGATCGCCGGGAACCTGACCGAGGATGGGAAGTACCGGGTGAACAAGTACAAGTTGAATTTCTCGCCGGATATCGTGTACGGCAACGCGGGGTATGACACGTTCTATGGCGTGACGGGGTCCACGATCATGGCGTTCAGCGACATGCTGGGCGACCATCAGATCGTGTTCTCGACCAACCTGCTGCTGGACCTGAAGAACAGCGACTATGCCTTGCAGTACTATTATCTGCCGAACCGCTGGGACTTCGGCTTCGGCGGGTTCCACAGCGCGCGGTTCGTGATCGTGAACGATGTGTACGGCGGGAGTCTCTACCGTTTCCGGACGTATGGCGCGAACGTGATGGCGTTGTATCCGTTCGACCGCTACCGCCGGCTGGAGATGGGGCTGAGCTGGTTCAGCATCTCCCGCGAGAATCTGGACGTGTCATCCGATCCGTCGCAGTCGCGCAGCGTGGTGGTGCCGAGCGTCAGCTACACGCACGACACCTCGCTCTGGGGCTTGCTGAATCCCGTTGCGGGCACGCGCTACCGGTTCGACCTGTACGGGACGCCGAAGCTCGGGGCGGACGGGTTGAGTTTCGTGAACGCCACGGGGGACTACCGGACCTACCTGCGTCTGGGGCGCGGCTACAGCATCGCGCTTCGTCTGGCGGGCGGCGGCAGCTTCGGGAAGAACCCGCAGAAGTTCATCATCGGTGGCGTGGATAACTGGATCAACCACACGTTCGAAGGCGGGTACATTCCGCTGGAGAACGCCGAGGATTACATCTTCCTGCAGGCCGGCCTGCCGTTGCGCGGCCACAATTATAATGCGGCGATCGGTTCCAAGTATACGCTGTTCAACTTCGAACTCCGGTATCCGTTGTTCGCGTTCCTGCAGGCGGGACCGCTGCCGCTCGGCTTGCAGAGTCTGGGTGGCGTGATGTTCTTCGATGCGGGGAGTGCGTGGAACAAGGAGCGCGACTACGTGGCGTTCACGACGAATGAACGAGGATCGACGGTGACGCGTGACCTGCTGATGGGCATGGGGACCGGTGCGCGGGTGTTCTTCCTGGCGTTCCTGCTCCGGTTCGACGTGGCGTGGGCATGGTACTACGATTCGTTCTCGCCGCCGAAGTACTACTTCTCACTGGGGCTGGATTTCTAAGAGAACCACGGGAGCGGGGAGAGGGAAGCAGGCGATGGGGAGAAGGCGCTCGTCAGCGTGCTCCAGGATACCATAAGAGAGGCCCCGGACGGTGTGCTCGGATCGTACGAGCACATGGTCCGGGGCCTCCGTCGTTCATTCCTTCGTCGTTGTCCTTCACCCCAGCGGCAAACGCACCACGAACGTCGACCCCACGCCCGGCTCGCTTGTCACCGTGATGGTCCCGCGGTGCAGCTCCACGATCCACTTCGCGATGGAGAGTCCGAGTCCCGTGCCCCCGAGCTCGCGTGAGCGGGCCTTGTCCACCCTGTAGAACCTGTCGAAGATCTTCCCCTGGTCTTCCGCCGGGATGCCGATGCCGGTATCGCGCACGCTGAAAACGGCGGCGCCGTTCTTCCGTTCCATCGCAAGCACGACGGCACCGCCTTCCGGCGTATACTTGATCGCGTTGTCGATCAGGTTCAGGAACAGCTGATGCAGGCGGACGCGGTCGCCCACGATCGTCATGGAGGAGAGCGACTCGAGGGAGACCGTGATGTGCTTCCACTGCGCGAGGATCGTGCTGTCCTCGTAGAGTTCCTCCACCAGATCCTTCAGGTCCACCGCGGAGAAATTCGGCTGCGTGAGTCCCTGCTCCGCCTTCGCAAGCGTCAGCAGATTGTCGATGATCGTTGTCAGCCGGAGTATCTCCTCGAGGGCGCTTTCGAGCACGCGCCGGTATTCCTCCGGGGTCTTCTTGCTGCGCAGGGCGAGTTCGATCTCGCCGCGCACCACGGTCAGCGGCGTACGGAGTTCGTGGGAGGCATCGGCGGAGAACTGCCGGACCTGCGCGAAGGAGCCGTGCAGACGGCGGATCATATCGTTGATCGTGACGGTCAGGCGGCCTATCTCATCGTCGCCGGTGCGGACCGGGATCACCTGGTCCAGGTTCTCGGCGGTGATGCGGCGCGCGGCGGTGGCGATCTCATCCACCGGCTGGAGTGCCTTCTTCGCGAGGGCGAGGCCGCCGAACACCGAGATCGCCACGGCGCCCGGGATCAGGATGAGGAAGATGGAGAACAGGTTGTCGAGCAGTTCCCGGAGGTCTCCGATCGGGTAGCCGACGGTGTAGGTGAAGTTGCGGTCGCGCGTTGCCGCCACCCGCACCGGCTCGCCGTTCAGGTATACCGTGGTGAGCATGATGTTGCCCGGTTGCAGGGTGTCCGGCACCGCGAGGCTGTCGGTGCCGAGACTGTACGAGCGGTGGAGGATCCGGCCGCGGGCATCGCTGAACTGGAAGTAGGTCTTCTTCGTGTTCTGCAGGCTGTGCCGGAAGATCTGGTTCCAGATCTCGTCGGACTCCGCCGCAAGGCTGTCCTCACCCGTGGGGGCGATGGGTCCCGGCTTGCGCGTCCGCGGATTGAGGATCATGTCGATGGAGCGCTTCCCCGGTTTGATCTTGCTCGCCTGCGGCTGGATGAAGTCGCGCATCCACCGTGCCTCCGCGCGCAGCGAGAAGTCGAGGTTCTCCGAAAGCGTCTCGCCCGTGACGTAGTATGCGAGGATCCCGAACACGACGAGGGTGGAGAGGAGGAGGAGCGTGTACCACAGGGTGAGGCGGGTGCGGACCGACCGGAAGATGAAGGCCATCGGCTCAGTCCTCTTTCATGACGTACCCCACGCCGCGAACGGTGTGGATGAGTTTCTTCTCGAACCCCGTGTCCACCTTGTTCCGGAGGTGGTTGATGTAGACGTCGATCAGGTTCGTGCCGGTGTCGAAGTGATAATCCCAGATATGCTCGGCAATGATCGTGCGGCTGAGCACGCGGTCCTTGTTGCGGAGGAAGAATTCGAGCAGGGCATATTCCTTCGCGGTGAGCTCGATGCCGCGGTCGCCGCGGCGTGCCTTGTGCGAGACGGTGTCCAGGACGAGGTCGGCGAGGGAGAGGACCGTGGTCTTCTCCTGCGTTCCGCGGCGGAGCAGGGAGCGAAGGCGTGCGAGGAGTTCGGCGAACGCGAACGGCTTGGTGAGGTAATCGTCCGCACCGCTGTCGAGTCCCGCGACCTTATCCTCGGTGGAGGTCTTGGCGGTAAGCATGAGGATCGGGGTGGACTTGTGCTTCGCGCGCAGCTCGCGCGTCACCTCCACGCCGTCCTTGCCGGGAAGCATCACATCCAGGACGATCGCGTCGTAGGACTGTCCTTCGGCCATGGCGAGCCCGCTGAGGCCGTCGTGGGCCACATCCACGGAGTAGTGCTCTTCTTCCAATCCCTGCTGGATGAAACGCGCCACCTTTTTCTCGTCTTCCACCACCAGAATGCGCATGCGAAAAGTTAGGGGTTTTTTGAGCGATTTGCAAAGGCCGGGGCGCCGTCGCGTGTTGCTATACTCTGCCCTTCTGCGTATATTTTTCGTATTCCCATGACTTTGAGCTCCCATATGCGTCCTGTCCTTTTCATCCTTCTCTCCGGCATGCTCCTGTTCACCGGGTGTGTGCAGACCATTGCCGTCTCCACGGTCGGCAACATCGTCAATGACGGGTTCTCGGCCATCACCTCCGATGCTGACATGGATTTCGCCGGTCAGGCACTCCCCGGCAACATCAAGCTGCTGGAAGTGATGCTGAAGAGCGATCCCAACAACACCACCCTGCTCACCCTCTGCAGCCAGGGGTACAGCAGCTATGCGCTGGGGTACCTCGAGGATACGTTGCAGGACCGCGCCCGCGATTTCTATCTCCGCGGGAGGGACTACGGCCTCCGGATCCTCCGCCAGGACAAGGATGTGGCGAAGGCGTTGGATGGGACTGTGGACGATCTGAAGGCGGTGCTGGCGAAGAAGGACAAGGATCTGGTGCCGGGTGCGTTCTGGACGGCCTTCGGATGGGGGAGCTTCATCTATCTGAGTTTGAACAACCCGGATGCCATCGGGGATCTTCCGCGGGCCGAAGCGCTGATGGAGTTCGTGGTCCGCCACGACAGCACCTACTATTATGGTGGTGCGCATGTGTTCCTCGGCACGCTGTATGGAAGCCGTCCGAAGATGCTGGGCGGCAATGTGGACCTCGCCCGGAAGCATTTTGATGCCGCGCTGCGCATCAACGGCGGGAAGTTCCTGATGACGTATGTGTATCTCGCCCGCTCGGTCGCGGTGCAGACGCTCGACGAGACCCTCTTCGACGAGAGCCTGGCGCAGGTCGAGCACGCCTCCATTGACATCCTCCCTGAGTTCCGGCTCGCCAACGCATTTGCCAAGAAAAAGGCCCGGCTGCTGATCGATCGCCGTGGCGATCTGTTTTGATGAGAAAGGATAACCAAGTGAAGAACGTGGTGAAGTTCATGGCCGTGGTGTGTCTGGCCGTCGTGACCGCGCTGCCGCTGTCCGCGCAGCAGTACACCATCAAGTTCGCCACGTTGGCCACCGATGGCACGACGTGGCTGAACGTCATGCGGGAATTCGACGCCGCGGTCCGGAAGGAAAGCGGCGGGCGTCTGGGCTTCAAGCTGTACGCCGGCGGCGTGCAGGGCGAGGACAAGGACGTCATGCGGAAGATCCGTCTCGGTCAGCTGCACAGCGCCGGCATCACCGGCGTCGGCGTCGGCGAGATCTCATCGAAGCTGCGCATCCATGACGCCCCGTTCCTGTTTGAGGGTCCGGAAGAGGTGGACTTCTTCCTGAAGACCTTCGAAAACGAACTCAGTGCCGAGTTCACGAAGAACGACTTTGTGAACCTCGGCTGGGCCGAGGTCGGGTTCGTGTACGTGCTCACCAACAAACCCGTCCGTTCCGTGGCCGACATGAATGGCGTGAAGATGTGGGCGTGGGAGGGCGATCCGATCGCCGCCGCCGCGTTCCAGTCGCTCGGCATCAGCCCGATCCCGCTCTCGGTGACGGACGTGCTCACGTCGCTGCAGACCGGCCTGATCAACGGCGCCTACACGTCGCCGCTCGCGGCCGTGGCGCTGCAGTGGAACACGCGCGTGAAATACATGCTGAACGTGCCGCTCGCGGATGCGTCGGGTGCGGTCGTGGTGTCCAAGAAGAAATTCGATACGTTGCCAGCGGACCTGCAGGAGATCCTGCTGCGGAACGGACGGAAGTACATGGGCGAGCTCACGCGCAAGAGCCGTGACGAGAACGCCGCGGCCATCCAGACGATGCGGAGGAATGGTGTAACGGTGCTGGAGGTAGCGGACCCGAAGATGCTGAAGGAATTCGCCGCCACGGGGAAGAAGGCGCGGCAGTCGCTCGTCGGGAAGCTGTACGACCAGGATTTCCTGAACCGCGTGGAGAAGGCCGTTGCCGACTTCCGTGCCACCCAGCGGAGCAAAAAGTGATGAGATATGTCCTCGCGGTGGACCGGGGCCTGGCAAAGGCCGAGACGGTCCTGCTGGTGATCTTTCTCGGCACCATGGTCCTCCTCGCCTTCGCGCAGGTCGTTCTGCGGAATGTGTTCGGCACCGGGCTGGTCTGGGGCGATACCATCGTGCGCCACATGGTCCTCTGGGCCGGGTTCGTGGGTGGTGCCCTGGCAGCATTCGAGGGGCGGCACATCAGCATCGATGCTTTGACGAAGTTCCTCTCGCGGCGCGTCAAGCATGGCACGGCGGCGATCACGCATCTCTTTGGCACCATCGTGTGCTATTACCTCGCCGTGGCGTCGTGGACGTTCCTGACCGCGGAGATGGAGGCGGGAGGGGAGTTTGTGCTCGGGCTGCCAGGGTGGACCGCGATGGCCATCATCCCCGCCGGGTATGTGATGATCATGCTCCACTTCGGGCTGAAGGTGATCGAGCATGGCTGGTGGACCGTCCGTCCGCCGGCGGAAGGGGGTGCCTGAGCATGGCGACATGGCTGATCGCTGCAGGCTTCGTCCTTCTTGCGCTGTTCGGCGCACCGCTGTTCACGATCATCGGCGCGGCGGCGATGCTTGCGTTCACCGCGCAGGAGATCGATGCATCCGCGGTGATCGTGGAGTTGTACCGCATCGGCAGCAACCCGACGCTCGTTGCCATTCCGCTGTTCACGTTCGCCGGCTACATGCTGGCGGAGAGCAAGGCGCCGACGCGATTGGTGAATCTTTCCCGCGCGCTGTTCGGCTGGATCCCCGGCGGACTCGGTGTCGTTGCGCTGGTCACCTGTGCGGTCTTCACGGCGTTCACCGGTGCCTCCGGTGTCACGATCGTGGCGCTGGGGGGATTGCTGTATCCGATCCTGATGAATGAGAAATACGGTGAGCGGTTCTCGCTCGGCCTCGTCACCACGTCCGGGAGTCTCGGGCTCCTGTTCCCGCCGAGTCTGCCGCTGATCCTGTATGCCGTGATCGCGAAGATCAGTGTGGATCAGCTCTTCGCGGCGGGTATCATCCCCGGCATCATCCTCGTGCTTGCGCTGGGGGCGTACAGCATCCGGCAGGGGATCGCGCAGCGCGTGCCGCGGACCCCATTCTCCTGGCGCGAGGTGTTCGTTGCCTTGCGGGCCACGGCATGGGAAGTGCCGCTGCCGGTCCTGGTGATCGGCGGCATCTATACCGGCCTGTTCACCGCCACCGAGGCGGCGGCCGTGACGGCGTTCTACGTGCTCGTGGTCGAGGTCTTCGTCTACAAGGATATCAAGTTCTTCTCGGACGTGCCGCGCGTGATGCGGGAGAGCATGCTGCTGGTGGGCGCGATCCTGATGATCATCGGGACCGCCATGGGTCTGACGAACTATCTGGTGGACGAAGAGGTACCGATGCAGCTCTTCGAATACACCAAGACCTTCATCGATAGTCCTGTCCTGTTCCTGGTGGTCCTGAACGTGTTCCTGATCGTGGTGGGCATGATGATGGACATCTTCTCGGCGATCATCGTGGTGGTACCGCTCATCATCCCGATCGCCAATGCGTACGGGATCAACCCGGTGCATCTCGGGATCATTTTCCTGGCCAACCTGGAGATCGGGTATCTGACCCCGCCGGTGGGCCTGAACCTGTTCATTTCGAGCCTCCGGTTCCACACGCCGGTTTTCACCGTGGTCCGGTCGATCATCCCGTTCACGATCATCCTGTTGCTGGCGCTGCTGGTCATCACCTATGTGCCGGAACTCAGTCTGTTCCTCGTACGGGCGTTCGGGGTGCAATGATCTTTGTTCTTGACATCGCCCCCCGGAGTCGTATATTGTAAGCAGTAACGATCATGAAGAACAACGTCCATAACGCCACGCTCCTGCGGCCGGAGGCGCGCTCCCAGCGCCTCCCCGGCGTTGTTCGTTCCAGCAGCATCATCCGAATTACCGCGCCATCCCTGTCGCTGGCCTCGCCGTCTATTTATAGCATCGGCTGATAGCAGCACCAGAGGACGGCAGCGCACACCCCCACACGATTCTTCTGTCACGGTCACTGCACAGTTCGCCTCTGGTGAGCGCAGGGCGGTCATGCGTTGTCATAAACACAGCGGCGACATCACCACAGAGGAGTTGCGATGATCAGCATCTATGATACCACGCTTCGGGATGGGACCCAGCGCGAAGGGATCTCATTGTCCTGTGACGACAAGATCCGCATCGCGCAGCGGCTCGACGACCTCGGCGTGGCCTTCATCGAAGGCGGATGGCCCGGCTCGAACCCGAAGGACGTGGAGTTCTTCCAGCGCGCCGCGGCGATGCACTGGAAGCATGCCGCCATCGCATCGTTCGGCTCCACCTGCCGGGTGGGTGGCGATCCCGCCACCGATCCCAATGTGATCGCCCTGCTCGATGCCCGGACGCCGGTGTGCACGGTGGTGGGGAAGACCTCCATGCTGCATGTGCGCGAAGTGCTCCGGACCGAGCCGGAGGAAAACCTGCGGATCATCGAACAGAGCATCGCCCATCTCGTCGGCCAGGGGCGGCGCGTATTCTATGATGCCGAACACTTCTTCGACGGCTACAAGGAGGACCCGGCGTACGCCGTGCGGACGGTGCAGGCCGCGTTCACGGGCGGCGCGGAAGTGGTGATCCTGTGCGACACCAACGGCGGGAGTCTGCCGTGGGACGTGGAGGCCGTCGTCAGTACCGTGCGGTCCCGGGTCCAGGGACAGCTGGGGATCCATTGCCACAACGACGGTGAATGCGCCGTGAGCAATTCGCTGGCGGCGGTGCGTGCCGGTGCGACGCAGGTGCAGGGGACGATCAATGGCTACGGCGAGCGGTGCGGCAACGCGAACCTCATCTCCGTGATGGCCGACCTCGAACTCAAACTGGGCGAACACTGTCTGCCCGCAGGACATCTGGCGCAGCTCACCGACATTTCGCACTTCGTCGCGGAGATCGCGAACCTCGCGCCGGACGAGCACCTGCCTTTCGTCGGGAAATCGGCCTTCGCGCACAAGGGCGGCATCCACGTCGCCGCGATGCGCCGCACCACGAAGTCGTACCAGCACTGCGAACCCGAAGTGGTGGGGAACCGGATGCGCATCGTGGTCTCCGAACTTTCCGGACGCGGGAACGTGGCTGCCAAGGCCGAGGAGCACGGACTGGAAGGGCACAAAGACGCAGCGATCTCCAACGTCCTGTCCGAGATCAAGGAGCTCGAATCGCGCGGGTTCTCGTTCGAATCCGCCGAGGCATCCGTGGCCATGATGCTCAAGCGCCAGGACCCGGCCTACGTACCGCTCTTCGAACTCGTGGACCACGTCGCGAACGTGGAGCACCGCGAAGGGCGCGGAACTTTCGCCGAAGCGACCGTGAAGATCCGTGTGCAGGGCGAGCTTGCGCACACCGCCGCCGAGGGGAACGGGCCGGTGAACGCGCTCGACCGTGCGCTGCGCAAGGCGCTCGCGCCGCACTATCCGGCGATCGAGCGCTTCCATCTCGCGGATTACAAGGTGCGTATCCTGGACAGTCACAATGGCACCGAGGCGATCACGCGCGTGCTCATCGATATGCAGGACGGCGTGAACCGCTGGAGCACCGTGGGTGCGAGCGCGAACATCATCGAAGCGAGCTGGCGTGCGCTCGTGGACAGCGTGGAGTACGGTCTGCTGGTGGTCGCGCCGAAGGCGGACGCGCGATGAGCGCCTTCCTCCATCGGTGCCTCGCGGGGGGACGGTCATGATCGACGCATTGAAGATCCATGACGCAACGATCAGCGAAGGCGAGAAGGTGCCGGGGTGTGCGATGAATGCGGAGGAGAAGCTCCGCATCGCCCGGCAGATCGAACGGCTCTGCGTGAGTACCATCGACGCCGGCGAACCGATGGCGTCGACCGAGGATTTCGAGGCGGTGCGGCGCATCGCGGAGACGGTCACCGGGTGCGGTGTGAGCGCACGCTGCCGGCCCATGCGGGCGGATGTGGACCGCGCATGGGAAGCGTTGCAGGCGGCGCGGATGCCGCGGCTCTGCGTGATCGTGGATGCCCCCGGCGGGCTTCCGCAGGAAGAGAAGGACCGTGCGCTGGGTGCGGTACAGGAAGGTGTCAGCGCTGCCATCGGTCATTGTGAGGATGTCGCGGCGCATTTCACACAGGCAACGTCGTTCTCCCCGGAAGAACTGATGCAGTATGTCTATCGGGCGGTGGGTGCCGGTGCCACGACCATCGTGCTGGCCGATGGGGACGGGTACGCGTTGCCCGAGAATTTCGGCGCGATGTTCCGCGCCGTGCGCGACAGACTTGCCGGGGCCGAGGACGTCGTCCTCGGTGCCCTGTGTCGCAATGACCTCGGTCTGGCCGTGGCCAACAGTCTGAGTGCCGTGCGTTCCGGTGCGCGGGAGATCGTGTGCAGCATGCATGGCGTCGGTGAGCGGGCGGGGATCGCGCCGCTCGAGGAGGTCGCCCTTGCCGCATGGGTCAACCCGGGCTACTGGGGGTGCAGTGCCGATCTGCATACCGGGGAGCTGGCCGCTGCCAGCCGTCTGGTGGGTCGCATGACCGGCATGCCTGTGCCGCGCATGAAGCCGGTGGTCGGTGCCGGGGTCTTCCATGCAGCAGGGAAGCCCGGGGCAGTGCACCGGGATGGCGCGCGCCGCCTTACGCCAGGACTGGTGGGGATGATCGAGGAGCACACGGTGTTGGGCAAGGACAGCGATGCTTCTGCGCTCCAGGCCCGCTACGCGGAACTGGGGTGTGCGCTCACCCCGGAGGACCTCGGCCGCGTGTTCCCGCTGTTCAGGCAGCTGGCGGAACAGAAGCATGAAGTGCTGGACGAGGACCTGTTCGCATTGCTCGGCGGCGTGGAGAATGAGACGGAGAACCAGTTCCATCTCGAGTTGCTGCAGGTGCAGAGCGGTACACGGTTGCGTCCCGAGGCCACCGTGGAGATCCGGCGGGGGAACGAGCGGTTCCGTGAATCCGCGACGGGTGACGGGCCGGTGGATGCTGCCTACCGTGCGATCGGGAAGGCGACGGGGATCAGCGGGGAACTCACCGAATATCTGACCAAGGCGGTGAGTGGCGGCGGCGATGCGCTGGTGGAAGTGTTCGTCCGTGTGCGCGTCGAAGGTGAAGAGTATCACGGCCGCGGCGTGAGCACGGACGTCATCGAGAGTTCGGCGCGGGGGTATCTGGAGACGTTGAACAGGGCGATGCAGGCCAGGAGAAGAAGAGGTTAGGGTCCCACCCGTATCTGTTGATCGATGCTCTTCTCGCTCGTCGTGAGCCGGATCGTGTACGCGCCGGGATCGAGGGCGACGCCGGTGAGTGAGACGGCATACGTGCCGCCGTCCTGGACGGCGCGGACGAGCATGGAGTGCAGCGTATCGGGGATGCCGTCGCGCCGGCGGATGATGTCCACGGCCACGCGTGTCCGGTCCGGGATCGAATAGTGCACCACCGTCGGGCGTCCGGTCGAGTGTTCGATGGTGATAGCGAGCGTCACGGGCCTGGATGGTGTCGGCGGCAGGGGTGTCAGGGCCGGTCCCATCACGCGTTCGGTGATGCTGCAGATGACAGGCGAAGACGCGCTTTCGTTATGCGAACGGTCGAATGCCGTGACGGCATAGTAGAAGCGCGCCTTCCCGTCGGAGTTGGTCGAGTCGACCAGCGTGTGTGTGCCGGGGCGCGTGATCGCGATGCGCGATTCGGGGAGATGCATCGGGATCTGCGCGTTCGTCCACCGGTACACATTGTAATACGCCGCTGTATCGCCGTCCGCCGCGGGCGGCGGCAGGGTCCACTGCAGGCGATAGACCCCGGGCACGGTCTCCTCGACCGTCAGGTCGGTGACCGGCATCGGAGGCACGGGGTCCTTCCATGGCATGGCCGGGATGTTGGCCGGCATCCGGTAGCGGTCCGTGTGCGCACCGGGCCCGAGCATGTTCTCCCACCGGAAGAACACCTCTCCCTGCAACCCCGACGACCGGACGGTATCGATGTAGGCACCCAGGTCCTTCCGGATCTCCGGGCGGTAGGCCGCGATGCCAGGATACACGTGACGTCCGCCGGTCAATCCTTTCCAGTCCTTCACAACCCGGTGGAATGGCGGTTCGCGGTTCCACGGTTCGTTCATCCAGTAGATCTGCGGCGACACGTAATCGTGGATCCCTTCCCTGAGCCATCCGTAGGAATCCTGGAACACCCAGTAGTAACTGCCGCGGCGGTCGCTGTTGGCATCGTCGCGGTAGACGCCGAGCGGTGACGAACCGATGCGCAGGCGGGGTTTTGCCGCGGTCGCCTGCGAGTAGGCGTCGCGCACGAACGCGGTGATGTTTGCGCGGCGCCAGTCGTGCAACGACATCCCCTTGCCGTAGCGCGCATAGGTTTCCGCGTCATCGAACTTCTGACCGGGATAGCGGATGAAATCGAAGTTGAGACCGTCGATGTCGTAGGAGCGCACGAGGTCCATGACCACGCTGACCAGGTACGTGCGCACTTCGGGGCGGCCGGGGTCGAGCCAGATCTCGCCCGCGTCCGCGACGCACCATGCCGCCAGCGCGCGCGAAGGATGACGGGGCGTGCTTTCGCCGACGGGGTTCGGTCCGCGGATCTTGAAGACGTTGAACCAGGCATGGACGTCCATGCCTTCGGCGTGGGCCATGGTGAGGAGCGTGGCGAGCGGATCCCATCCGGGGTCCTTCCCGATCGTCCCGGTGAGGCGGTCGGCCCACGGCTCGTATTTCGACCGGAAGTACGTATCGCCGCGCGGACGCACCTGGAAGAAGATCGTGTTGAATCCCATTCGCTTCGCCGTGAGAATGATCGAGCGGAGCGATTCCTGTTGCTGGCGCCTGTCCGTGGAGTGTGGCCAATCGAGCCCGGCGGCGGTGGTCACCCAGATCGCGCGCACCTCGTTCTTCGGGGGAGCGATGGGTCGGGATGCTGATGCGGACGATGCGCCCGCGGGGAGGACGGCCAGGAGGATCAGGACAACGGTATGTCGGAAAAGCACCATGCGGTCGGTATCACGTTCGTGTCAGGGTTGACCATGCACATCGTGTGCAACGAGCCGGCGCATCTACGTTGGCCCCGGGGCTCTGTCCCTCCAGCGGAAGCCCGGATCGTATGGAGACCGCACCGGGGCTCCCACACATCCAGCCGGACCCGGCGCGAGTCTCCGCGGGAGGGGTATATCTCCGGGGCGCCCGCCAGTGGAGCATTCGTATACTCTCGTGATGCTGCAAACGAGACACAATGTACGATATTTCCCCGTGAATTGGTCATGCAAAAATACCGCCCTTTCGCTATATTGAAAGACTTCTATGGCCCGCGATCATTCCATGTTTGTGTGCCAGGCATGCGCATACGAGTCCCCCCGCTGGGTCGGACGGTGCCCCAACTGCAGTGCCTGGAATTCCCTCGTCGAGGAGACCCGCGCCGCTACGCCTGCCCGCGGCAAAGCCGAGCGCCGGAAAGGTGGTGCGGCCGCGGCAGTTCCCATCGGCGACATCCCCGTTGCCCCTGAACCCCGGATCCGCACACATATCCCCGAACTGGACCGTGTGCTTGGCGGCGGCATCGTGCCCGGCTCCGTGGTCCTGATCGGCGGCGATCCCGGCATCGGGAAATCGACGCTCATGATGCAGCTTGCGGCCACCGTCAAGAATGTGACCACGCTCTATATTACGGGGGAAGAGTCCGCATCCCAGATCCGCCTGCGCGCCGAACGTCTCGATCCGAAGCCCTCGGACCGTGTCCTGTTGCTGGCGGAGACCGATCTGCAATTGATCGCCGCCGCGATCGACGACACGCCCGCAGACCTCATCATCGTGGACTCCGTCCAGACGATGTACCATCCGCAGCTCGAAAGTGCGCCCGGGACGGTGAGTCAGGTCCGCGAAGCCACCACGCTCTTCATGCGCCATGCGAAGGCGAAGAACGTTCCCGTGTTCCTCGTCGGGCACGTCACCAAGGAAGGCGTCATCGCCGGTCCGAAGGTCGTGGAGCATATGGTGGATGCCGTGGTGATGTTCGAGGGCGAGCGGCATTATTCGTACCGCATCATCCGCGCGATCAAGAACAGGTTCGGGTCGACGAACGAGATCGGCATCTTCGAGATGCACGACACCGGCCTGCGCGAAGTGGAGAACCCGTCGGCCGTGTTCCTGGCCGAGCGCCGCACGGACGGGTCCGGCTCCGCTGTGGTCGCGGCCATGGAAGGGACCCGTCCGCTCCTTGTGGAGGTGCAGGCGCTCGTGGCGCCGACGAGTTATGGCGTGCCGCAACGGACGGCGACGGGATTCGACAGCAAACGGTTGCAGATGATCCTCGCTGTGCTGGAGAAGCGCGCAGGGCTCAGGCTCGGGCAGTATGACGTGTTCGTGAACGTGGCAGGCGGCGTGCGCATCGACGAGCCGGCAGCGGATCTGGGCATGGCGGTCGCCATCGCATCGAGTCTCCGCGATACACCCGTGCGTGCCGATGCCGCGATCATCGGCGAGATCGGACTGGGCGGAGAGATCCGCTCGATCCATCAGATGGAGAAGCGGCTCGCAGAAGCGCGCAAGATGGGCTTCGCGCGGTGCATCGTGCCGTGCCGGAACATACAGAAGGGCCGGACGTCGCCGCCGGGCATCACGCTCGTGGAGGTCGACACGATCACTGCTGCGCTCGATGCGCTGCTCGGGAGAGGCCAATGACGCGCACGCTGATCCTCCCCCGCGCCATCATGGCCATGGATGCGCGGAGTGCCGTGCTGACGGGCGGCGGCATTGCCGTCGAAGGTGGCGTCATCAGCCGGGTGTACACGGCGGAGGATCTGCGCACGGTGCGGCGGGACGACTGGCAGGTGGTGGACGTGCCGGATCTCATCGCGGTACCCGGCTTCGTGCAGACGCATGTGCATCTCTGTCAGACGCTCTTCCGTGGACATGCGGAGGATGTGGAGTTACTGGACTGGTTGCAGGGGCGGATCTTCCCGTTCGAAGCAGCGCACTCGCCATCGTCCATGTATGCCTCGGCACGCATCGGCCTCGCGGAGCTCATCCGCTCCGGGACGACCACCATCATGGATATGGGAAGCGTGCATCACGAAGAGGATGTGGTGCGTGCGGTCACGGAATCCGGCATCCGTGCGTTCCTCGGGAAAGCGCTCATGGATGTGAATGAGATGTATCCGCCGCTCCGGGAGAGCACCGACGCGGCCATCACCTCCGCGCAGCGGCAGGCAGAGCAATGGCACGGCAGCGCCAACGGGCGCATCCGGTATGCCGTGGCGCCGCGGTTCATCCTGTCGTGCACCGACCCGTTGCTCACGGAAGCCCATGCGATGACGCGGGCGTTCCCCGGGATGCTCTTTCATACGCATGCGTCCGAGAACCGGCACGAACTGGACGCCGTGCGGAAGCGGTGCGGCATGGAGAACGTGGAGTACTTCGATGCCCTCGGTATCCTGAACCACGTCACCTGTCTGGCGCACTGCATCTGGCTGAACGACCACGAAGTGGATCTCATGGCCGGGGCGCAGGCGAAGGTGCTCCATTGCCCGTCGTCCAATCTGAAGCTCGGGTCCGGCATCGCCGCCATCCCGCGCTACATGCAGCGTGGCATCACGGTCTCCCTCGGGGCCGACGGGGCGCCATGCAACAATACACTGGACATGTTCCAGGAGATGCGGCTTGCGGCGTTGATCCAGAAGCCGGTGCACGGGCCGACCGCGATGCGGGCGCTGGACGTTCTCCGGCTTGCCACGATGGGCGGGGCCGCGGCCCTCGGCATCGCGCACGAGGTGGGATCGATCGAAGCGGGGAAGAAGGCGGATCTCCTCCTTCTGGACCTCGCGCGCTACTGGAATGCGCCGCAGACGCTTGAGGCGGACGCCATCGCAGGGAACATCGTGCACACCGGCAGCCCGGAGAACGTGGCCGCGGTGATGGTGGATGGCGCGTGGTTGTACCGCGACGGCATGCACCGCACGCTGGACCTCCCCCGGGCGGTGGAAGCCGCGCGCACGGAATTGGCATCACTTCTCACCAGGATACGGACCACATGAAGCAGTTGCTCCTCGCATCCAACAATGCAGACAAGGCGACAGAATTCCGTTCGGCTTTCGCGGAGCTGTCGATCACGTTGAAGACGCTCAAGGATTTTCCGCAGTTCCCCCCCACCGAGGAGGATGCTCCGACGCTGGAAGGAAATGCGATCAAGAAGGCCATGGAGGCCTGGGAGCGGACGAAGCTGCCGTCGCTGGCCGATGATACCGGCCTCGAGGTGTTCTATCTCGACGGGCGTCCGGGAGTGTACTCGTCACGCTTCGCCGGTGAAGGGGCGACGTATGCGGACAACTGCAGGAAGCTCATCGCAGAGATGAAGGGTGTTGCACCACGCCGCCGGAAGGCGCAATTCCGGTGCGTGCTTGCATTCGTTCCTGATGGGAAGAACGTCCACTGCGTCGAGGGTGTGTGCGTCGGCGTCATCACCGAGGCCCCTTCAGGCGGAGGCGGGTTCGGATACGATCCGATCTTTCTGCCCGATGGCTACACGCAGACCTTCGCGGAAATGAGCGTTGCCTTGAAGAACACCCTGAGCCACCGTGGCAGGGCGATCATGGCGATGAAGAAGAAGCTCGCCGGGGTTGCCTGGTGAAACGCACCGTGATCTATGCGCCGGGGGCGCACGTGTGGCGGGTGCACCCCGCGGTGAACGGCCGGCTGGTTGGCGAACTGCGCGACACCGGGAACCGCCGCGTGGCATTCTTTGCCCTCGCATTCCCGGAAGGAACGGTGCTCTGGGAAGGGCTCGCGGTGGATGAGCAGTGGTGGACCGGCATCGAGCGCGTGGAAGGCGACCTGCTGTTCATCCACGGGTTCGTTGCACCGGATATGCCCATGCACCGCGGGATCACTGTGGTGGACATCACCACGGGGAAGCAGCTCTGGTCGCAACCGCTGTGGACCCTCGACGTTGTGCGCGGCACGGTGCTCCGCGTCCTGACGGACGGCAGGGATCACGAGCCAACGATCCTTGTGGATGCGCGGACGGGCGAGGAAGTGTTCGGCGAGCCCGAGCAGGGCAGTGACAGTGGCGGGGAGTGGTGGACGGGCGTGTCGTATCCCGAACCGGTCGCGGTGGAGCGGTGCGGCGCCCATCCGCAGGGTGCTGTGGTGCTGAAGGAGTGGAGCGGTGGCGAGGTCGTCGGGCCCGTCGAGACCATCGATCTTCCGGACTTCTTCATCGCCGCTACCGCCGTCCGGCGCAAGCTCCTCGGCACCGTGCGGATCGAGCATGTCCTTGCGGTGGTGGAGAAGAAGAAGGGGAAGATCGTCCATGATGTGGTCCTCGCGCGCGAAGCCAAAGGTGCCGTGATGGAATCGTGCTTCGTACAGAAGGGAACCCTCGTGTACGTGCAGGAGAAGAACCGGCTGTGCCTGCATAGGCTGTAACACCGGACCTGGGATCGGCAGGTGAACGATCGCGGGTGGTGAGAAATTGCGCGTACGGGATGGCGCACACGTGGGAGACCCGGGGGTATGCCCCTCCAGCGGAGATCTTCACCGTGTGGGGATGTAAATCTGGTTGGAGACCCGGGGGTATGTCCCTCCAGCGGAAATCCCGCGTAGGCAAGCGCATTCATCGGGTGGGATTTCCGATGGAGGGACATACCTCCGGGTCCATTCCGCAAAGGCTTCGGATTGTGCTTGACGGAGAGTAAACCTCCGGGTCTACTCCGCAATTCCGACGCTAGAAGAAGTCTTCAACGTAAGGAGCCCACGACATGCCAGTACAATCGGTCCTCTTCGGCCTCGTGCTCGCAGCCGCACTCACGCTCTTCGGCCGCAGCGCCCTCCGCCTGATCGGATACCTCCGCATCGGGAAGGCCGAGAACCGCTTCGACCGCATCGGGGAGCGCATCGGCGTGGTCCTGAAGATCGCCTTCGGACAGTCCAAGCTGCTGCGCGAGCCCGTGGCCGGACTTCTGCACTTCATGATCTTCTGGGGGTTCGTCATCCTCCTCTCCGCCATCGTGGAATCCGTCCTGGAAGGCCTCGCCCCCGGCGCAAGTTTTGCGTTCCTCGGACCGCTCTATCCGCCGCTCGTGTTCCTCCAGGACCTCATCGGGGGACTCGTGATCCTGTCGGTCGTCACATCCATCCTCCGCCGTCTCATCGCGCCGCCGAAACGGCTGCAGGTGGAGGGGCACGCCAAATGGGACGCCATTCTGATCCTCGGTCTCATCCTCACCGTGATGGTCACGATGTTCGGACAGAATGCCACGCGGACGATCCTGCATCCGTCGTTCGCCGATGGTGCGCGCTTCCTCTCCTCGCCGCTCGGCGCGATGTTCGCGGGCATGGATACCGGCAGCGTGGGCGTGTGGTACGGCATCTTCTTCTGGGCACACATGCTGGCCGTGCTCGGGTTCCTGAACTATCTCCCGTACTCCAAGCATCTGCACGTCCTCACCTCCGTGCCCAACGTGTACTTCACGAATCTCGAACCGCGCGGCGCGTTGAAGCCCATCAACCTTGCGGATGAGACGGCCACGAAGTTCGGCGCCACGGACGTGGACGACCTGAGCTGGAAACAGTTGTTCAACGGGTACACCTGTACCGAGTGCGGACGCTGCACTGCGTCCTGTCCGGCCAACACAACAGGCAAACTCCTCAACCCGCGGAAGGTCTTCGTGGACATCCGCGCCCGTACGATGGAGAAGGCCCCGCTTGCCGGTGTGGCGGCGGACACGGCCCCCGCGGAGGTCCAGGAGGTCCTGGGACACCAGCTTCTGGACAACTTCATCACCGAGCAGGAGCTCTGGGCGTGCACCACCTGTATGGCCTGCGTGCAGGAGTGCCCGGTGATGATCGAACATGTGGATGCGATCGTGGAGCTGCGCCGCGGTCTGGTGCTGAATGAATCGCGGTTCCCCGACGAACTGAAGGTCACGTTCTCGAATCTGGAACGGAACTTCACGCCGTGGAATTTCAGCCATTCCAGCCGCGCGGATTGGGCGCAGGGGCTGGATGTGCCGGTGATGGCGAATGTGCGTACGGCCGATGTGTTGTTCTGGGTGGGATGTGCAGGCTCCTACGATGCACGGTATCAGAAGGTGTCCCGCGCTTTTGTGCAGCTCATGACAATGGCCGGCGTGAACTTCGCCATCCTCGGGAACGAAGAGAAGTGCAACGGCGATCCGGCACGGCGCATGGGGAACGAGTATCTCGCCCAGACGCTCATGACCGACAATATCGCCACGCTCAACGGCTACGGCGTGAAGAAGATCGTGGTCACGTGTCCCCACTGTCTGCAGTCGCTCGGCAAGGAATACCGCCAGTTCGGCGGCGCGTACGAGGTGGTGCATCATGCGACATTCCTCGAACAGCTCGTGAAGGAAGGGAAATTGACGCTGCGTCCGCAGGCGCAGGGGACGATCACCTTCCATGACCCGTGCTATCTGGGCCGGTATAACGGCGAATACGATGCACCGCGGGAACTCATCGCCGCGGCCAACGGGTCGCAGCCGGTGGAGATGCGGCGATCGCACGACAAGAGCTTCTGCTGCGGCGCAGGTGGTGGGCGCATGTGGATGGAGGAGCGCGAAGGGAAGCGCGTGAACATCGAACGCACGGAAGAAGCACTCGGCGTGAAACCGGACGTGATCGGCACCGGGTGTCCGTTCTGTATGACCATGTTGACCGACGGCATCAAGGAAAAGGGCGCGGCGGAGCAGGTGGCCGTGAAGGACATCGCCGAACTGCTGCTGGAGGCCGTGGAGCCGCCCGCCCGGGCATGAGGATCAGGTGAAACATCCCGACTATAGAGAGATCAGCAAGCGGTTCCGCCGCAACGACGAGTGGTCGGATGCGGTGCCGCTGTCGTACGCCGACGAGAACGTGGACCTGTACTATCTGGAACACCGGTCGCGGCATGCATCATACCTCCTGGGACAGGACGGGTATGTGTGTCGCGAGCACGGGTTGACGTTCCCTGCCGAACCGACGATCGGGGAGCCGATCGACTGCCGGATCGGGGAGAACAGCGTGTTCCGCTTCCCGTTGCTGCGCGAACACAGCACCGGGCCGTTGCGCAGGCACGACCATCTGGTGATCCTGCTGCACGGCCTGAATGAGCGGAGCTTCACGAAGTACATTCCGTGGGCATATCAGATCTGGACGAACGCGCAGATCCCGGTGGCGATGTTCCCGCTGCCGTTCCACATCAACCGGGTGCGCCGGGAGTGGGCGGTGGAGCAGCAGGACATGTATCGCCGGCGTCAGGAGATCCCGGGGAATGAGTTCGCGCACCGCTTCAATGCGGTGATCAGCGAGCGCCTCGGCGTGCACCCCGAACGGTTCATCTGGGGTGCGCTGCAGGCCTACTGGGACCTCATCGACCTCGTGGCGGAGATCCGGGCCGGACGGCATCCGCACTTCACCCCCGATGCGCGGGTGGATGTGCTCGGATTCTCGGCGGGCGGGTATGTGGCGCTGGCGCTCCTGCTGGAGAACCACAAGGGGTGGTTCGAGCGGAGCCGGGGCGTGATCTTCGCCTCGTGTGCCGCGATCAGGGACGTGAACCTGTCGTCGCTCCTGATCCTGGACCATGCCGCGGAAGTGTCGCTGATGAAGATGTATGTGAAGTACCGCGACAAGATGATGTCCGGGCGCATCAAGCACTGGCTCGAGCATCATCGTGAGGCGGCGTGGTTCAACGCCTTCCTCGGTCTCATGCCGAACCGCACGCGTCTGGATGCGCGGTTGAAGGAGCTCGGGCCGCGGCTGCTGGCGATCGCGGGGACGGAGGACCAGGTGATGCCCGCGGGTGCGATGATGAACGCGCTGCAGGGGATCCGGCGCGATACCGGCGTTCCGCTCCTCGAGTTGCCGCTGGGCATCCATGAGAATCCGTTCGCCTGTCCGGATTACGGTCAGCGGGAGCGTGCGATGATCACCGAGTTCCTGGACGTCGGGCGGTATGGCAATGTGTTCGATACATTCCTGGAGAAGGTCTGTGCCCACTATGGGGCACGGCCCTGACCGTTCACGCGTATGCACAAAACCTTTGAGACGGAAGGCCACCCATGACCACTGTGTCCATCGTTGAGATCGTCGTCGGCTTCGCGCTGCTTGCGTTTGGCAGGAGGGGGCTCGGATTGCTCCTCGGGGCGGTGGGGTTCTTCGCGGGGCTCACGATCGCCACGCACATCTTCGGCGATGCGCCGTCGACCATGCTGATCCTCACGGCGCTCGTGGGTGGCGGCATCGGGGTTTTCATCGCGTTCTTCGTGCAGAAGATCGCCGTGGTGGTGGCCGGTGTCCTGGGCGGCGCCTACACCGGCTATGTGATCGCGCTCCAGGCGGGGTGGGGTGCGGAGAGCATCCCGTGGATCCCCATGGGGGTGGGTGCGGTGATCGGCGTGATCCTCGCCTTCTTCATCGTGAAGTGGGCGCTCATCCTGCTGTCGTCGCTCTTCGGCGCCTACCTGGTCGTCCATGCGATCCATGTGGGCGGCTTCCTGGAATCGATCATCTTCATCGCCCTGGTGGTGGGCGGGATCCTCTTCCAGGCGCGTTCCGGCACACCGAAAGCACAACCGCAATCCGGACAATGATCGTGGCCGTGCGGCGGCCATTGAGACATTCTTCTACGCACTCGAGGTGATGGTATGATGCAGTCGTGGACCATACGGTTGATCCTGGTAAACGTGGTGATCTTCATCCTGTCGTCCGCGGCCCCGGGGCTGCGGGAACAATTTGCGCTCGTCCCGGCGGAGATCCTGCAGTATCCGTGGACGCTTATCACGTACATGTTCCTCCATGCCGATATGTTCCATCTGCTCTTCAATATGCTCGGCCTGTTCTTCTTCGGTCCGCGGCTCGAGCTGGAAATGGGCGGCCGGGATTTCCTCCTGCTGTATTTCATCGCCGGGATGAGCGGCGCCCTGCTGTCCTCGATCACCCCCCACACGCCCATCATCGGTGCGTCGGGCGGTGTGTATGGCGTCTTCCTCGCGTTCGCACGTTTCTGGCCGCGCGAACAGATCCTCATCTGGGGCATCATCCCTGTGGAGGCGCGCACGCTGGTCATCATCATGACCGCGATGAGCGTCTGGGGCGGATTCAGCGGCGGCGGCACGACGGCGCACTGGGCGCACCTCGGTGGGTTCGTAGGCGGGTACCTGTATCTCGTGCTGCGCGACCGGAAGGTGCGGGCGCGCCGGATGAAGTTCGTCGTCCCGTTGCCGTCCTTCGGGCAGTCGGACATCCATCGCTGGCGGTCCATCGACCGGACCGGTATGCACGAAGTGAACCGTTCGGAATTCGACCGCATCATGACGAAGATCGACACCGCCGGCATCGAAAGTCTCACCCCCCAGGAACAGCAGTTCCTCGAACGGTTCAGCCGTCTATGACATCGCGCGAACGCGTCACCGCAGCCATCCGGCGTCAACCGGTGGACCGTGTACCCGTCTTCATGTGGTTCCACCCCGACACCGCGGCCATCCTTGCGCAGCATCTCGGCATTGCGCCCCATCAGGTGGATGAAGCGATGGGCAATGACGTGCGGCAGGTATGGGTGGGGAACAATTATGCCATGGAAGGGATCGTCCACGAGCACGACGGAGAGACGCACACCGATGCGTGGGGGATCACCTGGGTGCGCGAAGGGCAGTTCAACCAGGTGCAGCGATCGCCTCTTGCGCATGCCTCCGAGGACCAGATCGGATCCTACAGCTTCCCGTACGGTGCGATACCGGAGCTGATGCAGCAGCTCGAGCGGTTGCGGCCGCACGTGGGCACCCGTTTCATCGGGGCCGACGTCTCCCCCTGTCTCTTCGAACTGCTCTGCCGCGTCCGGGGGATGGAACAGGCGATCGAAGATCTCGCGCTCCAGCCGGAGATCTCCGTTGCGCTGTTCGAACGCGCCACGACGTTCTCGCTGGCGCTTGCCGATGCGGCGTTCAGGACGCTGCCGCTGGACTGGCTCTGGACGGGCGATGATGTGGCCGGGCAACAGTGCATGATGATGAATCCCCGGCAGTGGCGCGCGCTCATCAAGCCCAACCTCGTGCGGATCGTGGCGGCGGGGACCGGACACGGTGTGCCGGTCGCGTATCATTGCTGCGGGGCCATGCGCGACATCATCCCCGACCTCATCGAGATCGGCATCACGGTTCTCAACCCCATCCAGTACGGCTGCACAGGCATGGAGGCGGCGGCGCTCAAGCGCGACTTCGGGTCCTCGCTCACGTTCATGGGCGGGCTCGACACCATCGGGCTCATCCCCCGCGGGAGTGCCGCCGAGGTGTACGCCGCGACACGCGAACTCATCGACACCATGACCGCGGATGGCGGCGGGTTCATTCTCGCTGCGTCGCACACCATACCGCCGGAGACACCCATCGCGAACATCTTCGCGATGTACGCCGCCGCGGGCATCGCAGGCGAAGAGATCTTCGGCAACGCCGTGGCCATCCGATCGCGCCGCTGAGCGTTTCACTGTTGGTGTGCGGTGCATTTGAAAACCCCGTGAAAACCTGTATCTTGCGATGATCCCGACAAGGGGATCCTTCCGGCGACACTCCCTTCACCCCCTGCCGCCATCGCACCTGATCATGTAAGGAACGCTTCCATGTCCTCCGTCGTACGCAGACTCGTTGCTCTCACGATCCTTGCCTCTTCGCTGGCCTTCAGCGCCGGTCCGTCCCTGGATGGCTCCTGGGAAGCGATGAAGGCGAAGAGCACCGACATCGACCTCTATGGCACCCTGTTCGTCCGCATCACCACAACCTCCTCGCATGTCACCCTCGTCCGCCAGTTCGGCACCGTCCGGCGTTTCGTGGATTCCCTGGTACTCCCCCTGAACGGCAGCGTCGTCCAGGTGCCGGTCACCGAACGCGCGTTTCCGACCAACGTCTTCATGGGTCTCTCGATGGTGGCCGGTTCGCGGCGGGCTGTGCATGTGGTGCCGGGGAAGGACGGAGTGGTGGTTGAAGAGACGTTCCGCCTGCGCGGATCGCAGGGCGAGACACCCGTCACGGCACGCCATCGCTTCACCACATCCGGTACCGGTGAGGTGCTGACCTATGCGCTGGAACGGTCGACGCGCACGTCGGGCCCGCCGACGGTCTATCAGCTGAAGAAGGTCGGGTGGAAGCAGGCGTATGTCCTGACGCTGGAGGACAACTGGGAGATCGGCGGCAAGCTTCCGGTGAACGCCATGCTGATCAGTCTGCAGGGCGTGGTGAACAAGAACGGACCCCTCATGTATCTCCTGTACCCGGAGGACTGGCCGTTCACGTACGTCACCTCCGTGTACGGGTTCTACCGCGATACGCGGAACTATTCCTTCCAGGAACTCCGGACCGCTGAGAATGCCATCGCGACGCTGAAGCGGTACGTCAGGGGCTACATCGTGTGGGACAAGAACGTGCGCAACTCGCTGACGGTCGCGTTCACCATCGCAGGGCTGGAGAGCGCGGTGGTGGTGAGCGAGGAGCTGATCCCGATGATGGAACGGGCCGGGCTGAAGAAGGTGGTGGACCTCCGCGGGACGTTCGCGGGGATGAATGACACGCAGATCTACACGTGGGCGTATGACCGGTACTGGGCACGGTGCAACAAGGAGTTCATCATCTGGATGGGCGGCGAGTTCGGCGAGGTGATGAAGCCCGCTGTCGCCGACTGGGGGATCTACAAGGGCGCGTTCTTCAGCGACCTGTCGTGCCGGCTCACCGACACCACGGAGTACCGGCTTGCCGACCGCCTGCTGTCGGAAATGAAGCCGATGTCGCTGGTGATGGGATGGCATTCGTACAAGAAGGACCTCGAGCGGGAGTATGTGACGCTCACCTCCCGGTACGGCCATCGTGTGGAAGGCCTCCATACACTGCCGGACCTGAGCTTCAGCGCGCAGGTGCCGGCGTCGCCCGGCTTCGCGTACAAGAACAATCACTCCGTCGTGCCCGGGAAGACGTACACGGCGGAGAAGAAGGTCTATGTCACGTGCGTCCAGACCGACGGCATCGGACTCGGCGCATGGCTGAAGCCGGGCCGCGGCGAGATCCCATATGCATGGGAAGTGCTGACCAACTACACCTGGATGGCGCCGGCGATGGCGGAATACTTCTATACGCTGGCCACCCCGAACGACTATTTCATCGGGTGTCTCTCCGGCCCGGGGTACATGTACCCCAAGGCGGTGCCGCCGCAACTGCTCACGCAGCTCATCGCCATCTCGCGCGAACAGATGAAGCAGCTCGACCTGCGGGTCTTCGAGACGATGGATTACTCCGAGGGAGCGACGGTGGAAGGAAACACCGACCTGCCGGAGGATATCGTGACCATGTACTACGAGGGGCTGCCGGAAGCGATCGGGTTCATCAACGGGTATGCGCCGTCGCACACGTTCGCCGTGCGTAACGGACGTCCCTTCATGTCGTATGACTACTATCTCTCCCCGGAGCGTCCGGAGGCCGATGCCGTGGCCGATCTGCAGGAGCTGGCCCGCGTGAACCCGGCCAGGCCGTACTTCCTGCTCGTCCACATCCGCGAGTCCAGCGACATCAAACGGGTGAAGGGCATCCTGGATAAACTCGGGCCCGAATACGAGGTCGTACCACTCGACACGTTCCTGGTGATGGCCGGTGCGCAACCGACCTTCAAGGAGCGATTCAAGACCACCGGCCATTGACCTGACAGTGAGACGACCATGAAACACATCCCCGCTCTCCTTGCAGCGGCCGCCGTGGCCGCGATGGTGCTGGCGACGCCCGCGTGTGCCGCGGGCCTCGACGGCGACTGGAAGATGGTCCCGGAGAAGAGCTCCGGGATCGAATTGTACAACACCGTGGCACTCGCGATCACGCTCACGGACAACGTTGTGACCATCCGGCAGACGTGGGGTGGTGGACGTGCGTTCCGGGATACGGTCACCCTGCCGATCGATGGCAAGGTGCATACAGCGGCCGTGCGCGACCGCGTGTGGCCGACGAACGTGTTCATGGGTGTCCGCATGAAGCCGGGCTCTGTGCGCGAACTCTCCGCGACGTGGGAGAAGAAGGGCGAGGTGCTGGTGGTCACCGAGAAGTACCCGCTGCTGGTGTCGCAGGGCGAACGGTCGCTCACCACCGAGCACCGGTTCGTGCTGTCGGAGCATGGTGCGGTGCTGACATGGAAGCAGGTGCGTCCGACGCGTCCGGCGGCGACCATGCCGACCTACACCTTCATGCGCGCCGACACGCGTCAGGCATACATGATGAAGCTCGCGGACAACTGGGCGATCGATGGGAAACTGCCGGTGCAGGCGATGCTGATCAGTCTGCAGGGACTCGCCAACGCAGGCGGGCCGCGGCTGTATTTCGTGTATCCGGAGAAATGGGACTTTCTGTTCACACCCTCGGTGCTGGAGTTCTACAAGAGCAAGCACCGCTACGCATTCACCGAACTCACCACGCCCGAGAGTGCGCTGAGCACATTCCGGCAGTACCTCAAGGGGTATGTGGTGTGGGACAGGAACGTGCGCACGTCGCTCATCGTGGCGTTCACCATTGCCGGACTGGAAAAGGCGGTCGTGGTGAGCGAGGACCTGATCCCCATGGTCGAAGCCGCGGGTCTGAAGCCCGTGATGGACCTGCGAGGAACGTTCAGCGGTCAGAGCGATGTTCAGATATATCGGTGGGCCTATGACAGGTACTGGGACCGGTGCAGCCGTGAATTCGTCGTGTGGATGGGCGGTGAAGGCGGGAAGATCATGAAGCCGGGCGTCGCGGATTTCGGGATCCTGAAACAGGCGTTCTTCACGGACCTGTCCACCGAGCCGGCGGATTCCGCGGAATATGCGCTGGCGAAGAAGGTCATGGCCGGCCAGAAACCGATGTCCATGGTGATGGGATGGCATTCCTACGCCAAGGACAAGGAGCGGGATCACGTGCGTCTCGCATCCAGTTACGGTCTCCGCGTGGACGGCCTCCACACGCTCCCGAACATGAGCTTCAGCAGTCAGACCACCGTGACCCCGGGATTCACGTTCAAGAACAACCACAACGTGCAGCCGGGGGTCACGTACACACCAGGCAAGAAGGTGTACATCACCTGTGTTCAGACCGACTGTCTCGGTCTGGGTGCGTGGGTGAAGCCGGGGCGGGGGGAGATCCCCTATGCGTGGGAAGTGACGATGAACTGGGTATGGCTCGCGCCCACGATGCTCGAGTACTTCTACGGCATGGCGACCCCGAACGATTACTTCATTGGCTCGCTGGGAGGTCCGGGGTACTTGTATCCCAAGGCCATACCGCCGGCGATGCTGCCGGTTGCGGTGGCGAAGGCACGTGACCTGATGAAGCAACTGGACCTGAACGTTTTTGAGATCATGGACTATTCCGAGGGCGCGACGGTGGAGGGCAATTCCGACGTCACTCCTGCCGTGATGGACGCGTTCTATGCGGGGATGCCTGAGGCGATCGGGTTCATCAATGGGTATGCGCCGTCGCATTCGTTCATGGTGCGCGATGGCCGTCCGCTCCTCTCCTTCGATTACTATCTTTCCGAGACGCGGCTCGAAGCCGATGCGGTGGATGACCTGAAGGAACTTGCCGCGCTCAATGCGGCGCGTCCGTATTTCCTGTTGATGCATGTACGCCAGTGGAGCGACATCCGTCGCGTGAAGGGCATCCTGGACAAGCTGGGGGCCGACTTCGAGCTGGTGCCGCTCGATGTGTTCCTGAGGATGGCCGGCACGACGCCGACCTTCAAAGAACATCTTCTCATGCCATGAGGCCCTGATGCACCAGAACCGGTCGGATATGCGTCCCTGTGGCGATCGCCGCGTGCGGTATGCTGTGCTGTGCAGCATGCTGCTGCTCGGGGCCGGCCGGTGTCCGTCGCAAAACCTGTGGGACCTGTTCTCCAACAGGTTCACGACCAACGTGCTCGCGTGGAGCAGATATAACGACAATCCCGTCCTCGGGCCGTCGGGCACCACCTGGAAGAGCCGTGACGTGGGGAGTCCGGAATTGCTCACCTTCCAGTCGAAGACCCTGCTGTTCTTTCACGGGACCGGGGTGCTCGGCGACTCGCCGTCGTCGATGAACAGGATCGGTGTCGTGGAGGTCGAGGACCTTGGCGCGGGCCGGCTCACCCTCAAGGATATCAGCCGTGGACTTCCGGTGATCGATGCCGGCGCTGAGGGTGCCTTTGACCATGACGGCGCGTCCTCCCCGGCAGCGGTGCTGTTCAGAGGACAGATCCACCTGTACTACTCCGGCTTGAAGGACAGCACGCGGACCATCGGGCTTGCGGTCAGTGCGAACGGGCATCAGTACGTCAAGGTCGGCGCCATCCTGAGCGGCACTGCCCCGGATGTGATCGTGATCGGCGATACGCTGTACATGGTATTCCAGCGTCTGCACCGCGACGGTTTCAGGATGCATCTCGCGTTCTCCACGGATGGCCGGAAGTTTTACGAGATCGGCGACCAGCCGGTCTTCCAGGGGAAGCCCGGCGACTGGGATGCCCAGTCCATCACGTCTCCCCGGATCTGGCAGTCCGGCGGCTGGGTCTATCTGCTGTACGGCGGGAGTGCCGGCGACACGGATGAACCGGAATTCTTCGGGCTGGCGCGGTCAAAGGACCTCACGCACTGGGAACGGCATCCCGGCAATCCGGTCTTCGGCGCCGGCATCCATGGCGGCCCGGATGGCGGTGCGATCTGGACGCCGGCGCTGTTCGAAAACGATACCTGGATCGTGCTGCTGTACGAGGGGAGCGTCGGACATCATTTCTGGGGCGGACGGTCATCCATCTGCATGGCCTGGGTCCCCAAGCGGTGACATCATCTCTTTCCTGACCACCGGAGGTTCGCCATGAAGCGTCTGCTCATCGTGTTGCTGCTCTGCGTCCTGTGCATCCCCTCCACCCGGGCCGGGGAGCTCCGTCAGCATCCCGACCTGGCGCCGAAGATCGCCCTGCTCGAGCAATGGATCGAGACACAGCGTGCCTACCGCGGCATCCCCGGACTTTCCATCGCGGTCGTGCACGACCAGGAACTCGTCTGGTCGCGCGGGTTTGGCGTCGCCGATCTGACCACGAAGGTGCCCGTCACGCCGTCGACCATCTTCCGCATCGCATCGATCACCAAGACCTTCACCGCCACCGCGGTCATGATCCTGCGCGATCGTGGCAGGCTCCGCCTCGACGATCCGGTGAGCATGCATCTGCCGTGGTTCACGTACAAGAACCGGCACACCGATGGACCGGCGGTCACGATCCGTCAGCTGCTCACGCACACCTCCGGCTTGCCCCGCGAGGCCGCGTTCCCGTACTGGACCGATCACAACTTCCCGACGCGGGAGCAGATGATCGCGGAGTTCCATGAGCAGGAAAGCGTCTTCGAACCGGAGACCCGGTACAAATATTCGAACCTGGGCATGGCGATCCTCGGTGAGGTCATCGCCGCGGCGTCGGGCATGACGTACGATGCGTTCGTCACGACGACTATCCTGCAGCCACTCGGGATGACGGGCACCAGTGTGTACCCGCAGGAGGCATTGCGTACGCGGTGGGCCACGGGGTATGACCGGAAGTTGGAGGATGGATCGCGTGCATCGGTGGACATGCTTGACTCACGCGGGCTGGTGTCCGCGGCGAACATCTCCTCGACGGTAGAGGACCTCGGCCGGTGGGCGTCGTTCCATATGCTCGAAGGGAAGAACTCGCCGGGACAGATCCTGAAAGGGAGCACGCTGCGCGAGATGCATCGCGTGCAGTGGGTGAACAGGTCGTGGACGGGTGGGGCCGGGCTGGGATTTTCGGTGTCGAAGGGTGACGGACGCCCGACGTATGGCCATGGAGGGTGGGTCGGTGGGAACCGTTCCCAATTCACCGTGAGTCCGAAGGAGAAGGTGGCGGTGATCGTGATGGTGAATGCCGATGATGGCGAGCCCGGGTTCTTTGCCGCGCGTGCGATGGCGATGCTTGCGCCGGCCATTGCGAAGATCACGGCCGTGACCGCACCGCCGGCGACGTTCGATCCGGCCTGGCAGAGATACGTGGGGACGTACACCGACCCTTCGGGGTGGGAAACGAAGGTGTTGATCATGGACAACACGCTGATGATGTACGGATTCAGCTACCCGCCCGAGGATGATCCGATGGGATCGCTGTCGGCGCTGGTGTACGAACGCGACGGCGTGTTTCGCGTGGGCGGCGAAGACGGGAGCGGGGAACTGGTGTATTTCGAGATGGGTCCCGACGGGAAGGTGGCGCGGATCAAGGCGGAAGAGAATTTCCTGTTGCCGAAGAAATGAGCCCCGGGAGGTGTGGGGCCAGGTGTCCGCAGAGGAAAGGCGTACTGGCGAGGAGAGGGTGGACCAGCCCGTTGGCGCGGGGGTCGTTCGGGGAACCACCGTCTGGGGCCTGAACGCAGGGAGTTGTTCAGCCCTGACGTTCGCTCTGTGTCAGCGTGAACACATGCCGCAGCAGCGCTTCGGCGGTGGCCGTGAGTGTCTGATTCCGGCGCAGCATCACTTTGCGCGCAACCTCGATGCACTTGTCGATCGCATATGGTGCCAACCCTTCCGCGCCGCCCCAGGAGAACGCCGGGATGTATTTCGGCGGGAACCCCGATCCGAAGACATTGCTGCCCACGCCCACGACCGTTCCGGTGTTGAACATGGAGTTGATCGCGCTCTTGGCATGGTCGCCCATGATCAGGCCGGCGAACAACGAACCGCTGTCCACCTCCGCGCCGTTGATCGTGACGCGCACCGTACCGTAGTTGTTCTTCAGGTCGCTGTTGTTCGTGTCGGCCCCGAGGTTCACCCACGGACACAGGTACGCGTGTCCGAGGAAGCCGTCGTGCTGTTTGTTGGCAAAGCCGTGCAGGATCGATCCTTCCACCTCGCCGCCCACCTTGCACATCGGTCCGATGGATGTGTTCTCGTAGATCTTCGCGCCGATCTTGATGAGCGATCCGCCGCCGATGAATGCCGGTCCTTCGATCACGGCATTCGGGAAGATGCGGACATTCGCGCCGATGACGATCGGTCCCTTTTCGGCGTCGAGCACCGCGCCCGGTTTGATGATGCTGCCGCGGCCGACGGTGATCGCCGTGGGGTTCACCAGGTGTGCGCCGTCGTACAGCTTCACGCCTTCCAGGTGTGGTGTGGTGGTCGCGATCAGGGCCGCGTCACCGGTGATCTGCGCGCCATTGGCGTTCACCAGGTCCCAGGGGTAGCGGATGAGTGTGCACGGGACCTCCACCCGCGGCAGGCCGGACAGCGAGGTGAAGTCGGGAAGGCCGTCGGCATCCGTTCCGAGTCCGCGGAGCGTGTGTTCGGACGCCCGGACGGCGACGATGCTGTGGTTGTGCACAAACACCGTGTCCGCGCCCTCGGGAATGATGTGGCGTGCGAGCGCAGCGTTGGCGAGGACGCGCCCGTTCACGAAGAGGCAGGAGCCCGTCGCCGGGGGGTTCACCGGGCGGTCGGGATGCTCTTCCTGCACGAGGGCAGCGAGGTACGAACGGCAGGCGAGGCGGACCTTCGCGCCCGGCCAGGTGAGTTCGATCTTCTGTCCGAGTGTCAGGATCCCGCAACGGAGGTCCCACACGGGCCGGAGGGCCGCAAGGGGCAGCAGGTTCGCATACTGCCCGTCCTCAAAGATGCAGAGTGTCGTCGTCATGGTGACCCGAAAGTAGCCAGAAGCGGAACGAAACGCAAGCGTTGCAGGTCAGTCCTCATTGTACTACTTTGAACACCATGAATGAACACACTCCTGCCCCGCGCCGCGAACTCTCGCTGCTGCAGACCGCTTCTCTCGTGGTCGGCACGGTCATCGGCTCCGGCGTCTTCCTCAGCCTTCCTATCGTTGCCCGCATCGGTCAGACGCCCCTTCTCACGGTTGCGATCTGGTTCCTGGGCGGCGTCGTGTGGATCCCCCAGATCCTCATCCTGGCCGAGATGGGCACGGCGTATCCGATCCAGGGCGGGGCGTACTACTATCTGCAGAAAGCCGGTTCGCCGTTCCTGGCGTTCTTCTATACCTGGACCGCATTCCTGACCAGCGACACGCCGACGCTCACGATCGTGGCGCTCGGCGCCATTGCCGCGTTGAAATTTTTCTCGCCCGTGTTCGCCGATCCGGTTGTGTCGCGCGGACTGGCCGCCGTGCTCATCATCGGACTCGCGTTGCTGCATTACCGGAGCGTGCGCACGGGAGGGAATGTCCAGATCCTGCTCACCGTCGCGAAGCTGGCGCCGCTCTTCGGCATTGTCGTCATCGGCATGTTCTTCCTGGGGTCAGGGAATCTCGCGGGCGGCGCCATGCCGGCCACGACGTTCGGACTCGCCACGGTCATCACCGCCGGGATCTCCTCCACGCTGTGGTCCTATGCCGGCTTCACGAACATCCTGTACATGGCCGGAGAGGTGAAACGGCCGGAGCGGACACTGCCGCTCGCCCTCATCGGTTCGCTGATCTTCATCATGGTGGCGTACACACTGATCTCCCTGTGCACGTCCGCCATCGTGCCATGGCAGGATCTGACGGCCGAAGGAGATTTTGTGAACCCGTTCCGGTACATCGGGATCGGCGCCGGGGTGGCGGGCGCGGTCTTCGCGATCGCCGTGTTCATCTCGATGGTGGGCGTGCTGAATGCCAGCCTCATGGTGCAGCCCCGGCTGGAATATGCCATCGCCCGTGATGGGTTGTTCTTCTCGGTGTTCGGGCATCTGCATCCGAAGTACCTGACCCCCGACTATTCGATCCTGATCCAGGCGGTGCTCGCGGTGGTGCTCTTTCTTCTGGGCGATATCGAGAACATGATCGGCTATTTCACGCTGTCGTATGCACTGCAGAACGGCATCGTCTACGGAGCGATCTTCTTCCTGCGCAAGCGGGAGGACTACAGGCCATCGTACCGTTCACCGTGGTGGCAGGGGATGGCCGCACTGGCGATCATCTCGCAGCTCTTTGTTGGTGTGGGCACATTCCTCGCCTATCCGCAGGCCGGTCTCCTGGCCTCGCTCGGACTGATCCTGTCCGGTCTGCCGGTGTACCTGTATTACAGATCCCGCACACGTGTCCGTACGGAGTCCCCATCATGATATGCTTCATCAATGCACGTGTCCATACCGTCGACCCGCGCAGGCCGTGGGCCGAAGCGGTCGTCGTCAGGGACCGGCACATCGTCTTCGTTGGATCCACCGCCGGTGCCCGCCGTTTCGCAGGCAGCGATGCGGAGATGATCGATCTCGGCGGGAGACTTCTCCTTCCGGGATTCATCGATAACCATGTGCACTTCGTGCTGGGCGGCGAGGCCGCGACCGGCCTGGATACGCGTGCCTGCGCGAGCAGGGCGGAGTTCGTTGCGGCGTTGCGGGTGTTCGTCGACGCGCACCGCGGGTCATGGGTGAAGGGTGGGGACTGGGACCACGAACATTGGGTGGAACGAACGTTACCGCGCAGGGAATGGGTGGACCCGTTCTCACAGGATACGCCGCTATTCCTCCCGCGCTTCGACTGGCATATGGCGCTGGTGAACAGCGCCGCACTTGCCGCCGCGGGCATCACGCGGGCCACCCCCGATCCGGTGGGCGGAAAGATCGAACGCGATCCGACGACCGGCGAGCCGACGGGTATCGTGAAGGACGCAGCGATGGACCTCGTGCTTGCGTGCATCCCGAAGCCCACGCCGGCGGTGATCGAGCGCCGTGTCCGTGATGCGCTGGCGGTGGCGCGGAAGAACGGTGTGACCTCGATCCACGACATCGCGGAGCAGCCGCATATCCCGGTCTACCGGAAACTTGCCGACGCCGGCGAGCTCACCTGCCGGATCTTTGCGCGCCTGCCGCTTGCCGGGTATCGCGCGCTCGCAGATCAGAAGATCACCCACCACCGTGGAGACGCATTCCTCCGGTTGGGCTCGATGAAGGCGTTCTCCGATGGCTCGCTGGGGTCCAACACCGCGTGGTTCTTTGACCGGTACCTGAACGAGGACACCTGTGGGCTGCCGATGGAAGCGCTGAGCGATGGCCGCATGCGTGCGTGGGCGATCGAAGCCGACCGGCACGGGCTGCAGCTGTCCATTCATGCGATCGGCGACCGCGCGAACAGTGCGGTGCTCGATATCTTCGAGGAGGTCGTGCGCGTCAACCCGGCGTGGGACCGGCGGTTCCGCATCGAACATGCGCAGCACCTCCGGCCGGAGGATATCGGGCGCTTTGCGGCGCTGGGGGTGATCGCCTCCGTGCAGCCCTACCATGCCATCGATGATGGCGTCTGGGCGGCATCACGCATCGGGCCCGAGCGGGTGAAGACGACCTATGCATTCCGGTCGATGCTGGATGCAGGGGTGCATGTGTGTTTCGGGAGCGACTGGACCGTTGCCCCGCTGCATCCCCTCGCGGGGATCTGTGCCGCCGTCACGCGCCGCACACTCGACGGGAAGAACCCGGGTGGATGGGTACCGGAGCAGAAGGTCTCCGTGGAAGAGGCGGTGCGTTGTACCACCATCAACAACGCCTATGCGTCCTTCGAGGAGGATATCAAGGGAAGCATCACACCCGGCAAGCTGGCGGATCTGGTGGTCCTGGAGGAGAACATTTTCGCCATCCCTTCAGAGAGGATACAGGATGTGGCTGTTCGGATGACCGTCGTGGACGGCCGCATCGTGCATCGGGAAGGGTGCTAGGCCCTTCTGCCTTCGTTGATTTTTGACGTGCGAGTTCGTACACTATATTTCTCAGAGGTCAGCACTTCCGGATTTCTCCAGAACAACCCAGTTTTGATATGGCAAAGACGTTAGTGGTGTGCGAGGCGCCGTTGGATCGTGCGAACGGTGCCCCTGTACGCAGGCAATTACGGGGTACGGATATGAAGCCGGCCGGAGTACGCCATGCGTGATCTTCGCTGGTACGTCATGGTTGCATGCATTGCTGTGTCCGGGGCGTTCGCCGGGTCCGGGCCACGGCAGGATCGGAGTGGTACGGCCTCCCTCGAATGGCTTGCCGGCATGTGGTCCGGGATGGACGGCGCCACGAAGGTGGAGGAGCACTGGATGCGCCCCGCGGCGGGCGTGATGCTCGGTGTCCATCGCGATGTCGATTCTGCAGGGTTCGTCTGGTTCGAGTACCTCCGCATCGAGACCCGTAACGGCACGACCGTCTACGCCGCCATGCCTGGCGGCCGCCCCGCGACCATCTTCCCGTTGAAAGAGATCGGCCGGAATAGCGTGGTCTTCGAGAACGTGGAGAACGACTTCCCGCAGCGGATCATCTATCAACTGAACGACGATGGATCGCTGCTGGCGCGGATCGAAGGGATGGAAGCGGGGGTCGTGAAGTCGAAGGAATGGGTGTGGAAGAAAGGACCGAGGCGGGAAGAATGAAGCGGTCCGGGGTTCTTGTGGAGCGGGAACGAGGTAAGAACGTCGAGGGTAGACGGTACACGCGGGGACGGACAGCGATCGGGTTGCGCATCATGGAGCACATCATTGGGGACGGACAGGATACGCGGTAAGGTCGTCTGTGTCACCGGGGCGACGGGTGGGATCGGGAACGAGATCGCCCGGGCATTCGCGCGTGAAGGCGCGCGCCTTGTCCTGTCGGGGCGGAATGCCGCCGCGCTGGATGCGCTCGCAGCAGAATTGAAGAGCGGCGGCGCCGAGGTGCTGGCCGTCGCGTCCGACGTTACGGCTCCGGCGGACGTCGAGCGGCTCGTGGCCGGGGCAACGAAGGTCATGGGCGGGATCGACATCGTTGTGTGCAATGCCGGCGTGTACATCCGCGGGGCGGTGAAGGATCTCTCTCTGGAGAGCATCCGCCAGAGCATGGACACGAATTACTATGGTGCGGTGCACCTGATCCGTGCCGTCCTGCCGCAGATGCTTGAACGGCGGTCAGGTCATATCGTTGCGGTCTCGTCCGTGGATGGCAAGAAGGGTCTGCCTGCCGATGCCGCGTATGCGGCGTCGAAGCATGCGCTGGCGGGGTTCATGGATGTGCTGCGGCAGGAATTGTACGACACCGGCGTGTACGCGTCCACGATCTTTCCGGAACGCGTGGATACGCCGATGATCGGCGCGCTGGACCTGCCCCTGATGTCGCGCCGCCTCCCACCCGCGACGGTGGCACGGGCGGCGGTGAAGGCCGTACGGCAACGGCGGCGGGAGATCATCCTTTCATTCGCCGGACCGAAGCTTCTCATCGTTGCATCGACCGTTTGGCCGGCGCTGGGCGATCTGTTGGTCCGGATATTCCGTTTACAGGGAGTGGAGTTGGACAAGGGAACAACGCATGGATAAGGCAGGACAGAACAGGACAGCCGTGTTGTCGGAAGCAGCGGTGCATGCCATTCTCGGCATCACCACGGCGGTCCCGATCGTTCCCGACGCCCTTGCCCGCAGTCTCACGATCACGTTCTTCCCCGTTCATGAGGCCTCGGACCGCGTCCGCGCATTCAGCGAACGGCTGGAAGCATCCTTGCATGCGTGCAGCACGACGGTGATCCCGTATGCCGATGCCCTCAGCGATCCCGCGGCCGGCAAGCTCCGGGAGGGCATCGTGGTGATCGCCCCCGGCGATCTGGCAACCGGCAACCTGCCCGTGGACCACGTCACGAACCTCCGCCGCGCGACGGTGGTGGGCATCGTGGATGGGCCGTGTCCCGCGACCTCGGAGAAGGATTCCCAGGACAAGCTGAACAGCATCGTGAAGATGCTGGCATGGAACATCGTGCAGGTCGTCGTCTATGTGGATGATGCGGTGTGGACCGTGTGCACGATGAACGGGGCGCTCATCCGGTGTTCGTACGAGACCTTCGACCGCGATGTCTTTCACGTGCTCGTGCCGAAGATCGCCGCGCCCGTGGTGCCGCCGCATGCGTCCGACTTCGATGTGCGCGAGGGCGGGGTGGACCTCCGCGAGCCGCAGTACCGTCCGTACATCCAGGATTTCACCGAGAGCGGGAAGCTCTGGTCCGATACCGGGCTGATCCTGTTCCATACATCGCTGGAAAGCCTGGAATTCCGCAACCGCTACTATAAGCGCCTCGCCGCGGCGTACCTCGACCACCGGTCGGGGATGAGCTACGGCTTCCTCTCACGTCAACTCCCCGTCGCACCCGCGCCGGTGATGACGATGGCGGAAGCCACGGCGCGGTTCGGTGCCGGCCGAGCGGCGGGTGAGGATATCGCGATCGATGACCAGCTCTGGGTGCGGGCGCATCTTCCCGCGGGAGATGTCTGGATGCAGGTGCCGGACGTCTGGGTGCTGATGACCCGTTCGGGGTGCGACAAATCCAACATCGATCCGCACCGCGACCTGGTGAAGCTGGGGTTGTCGCGCGGGAGGATCATCTTTGCCACGCCACGGGGCGTTGCGCCGGGGATCGACTCCAAACCGTCCTATGACACGCAGACGATCCTGTCGCACGCGGTGGCGAACGCGTTGGTTGCCGCGCTGCAGCAGATGATGATGCCCTCGTCGCGGTTCGCATCCACCCTCACCTCCTCCGGCATGGCCCTGGCGCACTGGCATGGCTATCTGCATCAGGCGAAACTGCCCGATGCGTATGTGGTGCATGGTGAGGAGAACCCGCCGGTCTCCTGCTCAACATTCCAGGCGGCGATCTTCGCGTTGCGGGGGAAACTGGATGCATTCGTGCGTGCGGCGACGACCGGGCGGGAGTTCGCCGGCGATCTGCATACGGAGCCGCATCATGGGGTGAACATCACCGGGCCGACGCTGTTGTGGCTGGCAGGGTGGGCGCTGGACAACCTCGATGCACTGCAGGAATCCAATGGTGCGGAGGAAGTAAGCGGGAGAGAAGTGATGTGAACCACCACCAGTTGCCTACGGGCACTTGCCGCGTGACACGTGTCGAAGAAACGACCTCAGCTCTTCAAATGATGTGAACTGCTTCGTGGTACACCCCAGGACCCACCCCGGTATCTCTTCGTATCGCATCGTCGTTACCAGGTAGACCGGCTTGTTGAAGTAGCGGGCGATCGTCAGCTCGCCCTTCGTGCCAGCCCCGCGGGTCGCCCCATCATCCCACAAACAGATCACACAGTCCGATCCCTCCGCCACCTCGTGGCTGTCCACGGCAACGATCTCTTCAACGATCTTCTGGTAGCGTGCGCGGTCGGTGGTCTTGAGCGTGCGGAACGGGACATCGGGGGTGAGACGGTCGAGGAGGAGGTCGCTGTTGCGGTTCGGATTGAAACTCTCCCAGCCAAGCGCTGAGGCCAGCCATTCTTCCATCTCCTCGCGCCAGGAGCGACCTTCGTCGCCGACGTACTCCATGCCGCCGGAGAGGTAGGCGCGCATTACCGGATACCCTCGAGGGCCACGAAGCCGAGGGAGGGAAGCAGGAGTGCGTAGAGTCCCCACATGACGAGCGCGATGCTCAGGGGGATGGAGAGATTGTCGTCGACCATCTCGCCCGACACGGCCTCGACCACGGCGCCGACGAGGGCAGCCACCGCGCCGATCACGTATTCCAGGGAGAGGTACTGCACCTTGGGGGCGAAGGCCACCACGATGAGCGCGGAGACGAAGAAGGCGGTGGAGCCTTCGACCGACTTGTGCTGGAGCAGGGGGTGCCTGCCGAACTTCCGGCCGATGAGCGCCGCGGCGGTGTCCGAGACGATCAGGATGGCGAAGGCCGTGAGCACGATCATCTTCGGGAAGAGCCAGACGCAGAGCGTGGCGGAAAGGAGCACGTACGTGGCGCCGTTCAGTCGCTTCTGCCCCTGCTCGGCCCGTTCGTGGCGGCGCAGGAGGAAGCCGAACCACCGCTCATAGAATGTACCGAAGGCAGGGATGGAGATGCGGGCGAGGTCGGAGACACCGAACAGCAGCAGGAGCGGGACCAGGATGCTGAGCGCCGTCTCCCGGGTGATGAAATAATACACCACCGGAATGGCAAGCGAGCTCATATGGATCCCCTTCCGTATGAGCTCGGTGCCGTAACTCGTTTCGACGCTCTGCAACCCGTTCATTTCTTCCCGGGCGTCAATTCGGCGGGCTTCACGGCAGCGCGCCGTTCGACCGGCGGGAGGTCCTCGCCGCGGATCACCGCGTCGATCTCCGCGCCGTCCAGGATCTCGCGCTCGAGGAGTGCCGCCGCG
Source organism: Bacteroidota bacterium (assembly GCA_030835135.1). Lineage (GTDB taxonomy): Bacteria > Bacteroidota > Ignavibacteria > UBA10030 > UBA6906 > JAGDMK01. Next base: position 137,398 of record JAUQWO010000046.1, on the reverse strand, counting down.
AGGCGGTGGAGCGTGTCCATGTTCTCGGTGAGGATCTTCTCTGCACGCTTCATGCCCGACGAGACGATCTTCTTGATCTCATCGTCGATGGCGATGGCGGTCTCCTCACTGTAGTTCTTGTGTCGCTGGATCTGCCGGCCGAGGAAGATCTCCTCGTCCTTCTGGCCATAGGCCAGCGGTCCCAGCTTGTCGCTCATGCCCCAGTCGCACACCATCTTGCGCGCGATCTCGGTGGCGCGTTCGATATCGTTCCCGGCACCCGTCGTGAGTGCCTTGAAGATGATCTTCTCCGCCGCGCGTCCGCCGAGGGCGTACGTGATCATCGTCTCGAGATACGTCTTCGAGTACGTATGCTTCTCGTCGATGGGCAGGTAGGTCGTGAGTCCCAGTGCGCGGCCGCGCGGGATGATCGTGACCTTGTGCACCGGATCGGCTTCGGGGAGTTTGCGTGCCACAAGCACGTGGCCGATCTCGTGGTACGACGTGATCTTTTTCTCCTTCTCGGAGATGATGAGGCTCTTCCGTTCCGTGCCCATCATCACCTTGTCCTTGGCCTCTTCGAAGTGCTTCATCGTGACGGCGCGCGCGTTCTGGCGGGCGGCCAGCAGGGCGGCTTCGTTCACGAGGTTCGCCAGTTCGGCGCCGGCCAGGCCGGGGGTTCCTTTGGCGAGCACTTCCAGCAGCACGTCGTCGGCCAGCGGGATGTTCTTCGTATGCACGCGGAGGATGCCTTCGCGGCCCTTCACATCGGGGCGGTCGACGACCACCTGGCGGTCGAACCGGCCCGGGCGCATGAGCGCGGGGTCGAGCACGTCCGGACGGTTGGTGGCGGCGATGATGATCACGCCGCTGTTCTGTTCGAAGCCATCCATCTCCACGAGGAGCTGGTTCAGTGTCTGTTCGCGTTCATCGTGACCGCCGCCGAGACCGGCGCCGCGGTGACGCCCGACAGCATCGATCTCGTCTATGAAGATGATGCACGGTGCACTCTTCTTCCCCTGGTCGAACAGGTCGCGCACACGGCTCGCGCCCACGCCGACGAACATCTCGACGAAGTCGGCACCGGAGATCGAGAAGAACGGCACGCCGGCTTCGCCGGCCACGGCGCGGGCCAGCAGGGTCTTGCCGGTGCCGGGAGGGCCGAGGAGGAGGACGCCGCGCGGGATCTTGCCGCCGAGCTTCTGGAATTTGCTGGGCTCCTTGAGGAACTCGATGATCTCCATCAGCTCCTGTTTCGCTTCATCCGCGCCGGCCACATCGATGAAGGTGACCTTGGGAGCACCTTCGTTCAGCATCTTGGCGCGGCTCTTGCCGAAGGAGAAGATCCCCTTCGGGCCGGTGCCCTGCATGCGGCGCATGATGATGAGCCATACCACGAGGAGGAGGACCCACGGCAGGGCGCTCAGCAGCGCGCTCAGCCAGGTGTTGTCCTCTTTCTCCACCGTGAAATCGATCTTGTGGTCGTTCCAGCTCTGGATGACCTGGCTGTCCATGATCGGGAGCGTGAGCACGAAGTTCGTCAACGGCACCTCGCGCCCGTTGCGGGACACATGCTGCGGGGTCTTGAGCTTGCCGTGGAAGTCGAAGTTGGTGAGCTCGGATTTTCTCACGGTGGCGCGTTCGATCTGTCCGGCCGTGAGGAACGACTGGTACTCGGCGTACGAGACCTCCAATTCCGTGGGCTCGGTCCCCTTGAAGAGGGTCATGACCAGGAAGACCAGGAGGATGATCGCGCTCCAGCTGAGGACGACCTTCAGGACCTTGTTCCAGTTGAAGTCATCTTCGGGGCGGAGCTGTTGCCCCGGCTTGCGCTGGCGCTGCGGCCCCCGCGGAAAACTCCGTTTATTGTCGGTGCCTTTGCGGCCGCCGTTGTCGGTGTTCTTGTTGTCGTCCATATGCTCGTATCAGGATTTCATTCTGTAGATCGCACGGAGGTTCCGTTCGCGCTGCGCATAATCCAGGCCGTAACCGATCACGAATTCCGGGTCGATCGTGAAGCCCACGTAATCCAACTGGATATCGCTCTTGACCGATGCGGGCTTGTACAGGAGTGTAACAACGGTGAAGGAGGCGGGGTTCTGCTTCAGGGCCAGATCCCGGATATATTGCATGGACAGGCCGGAATCGACGATGTCTTCCACTATAATGATGTGACGCCCGGCGATATCGGCGTTGAGGTCCTTGAGCAGCCGGACATTCCCGGAGCTGATCTTGGCATCGCCGTAGGAGGACAGCTTGAGGAAATCGACCTCGCAGTCGATGGTGATCTCGCGGATGAGGTCGGCGAAGAAGATGAAGGAGCCGTTCAGGATCCCGATGAACACCGGGGTCTGCCCTTTGAACCTCTTGTTGAGGTCCTTCGCGAGGGCTTTGATACGGGTTTTGATGCGACGCTCGCTGATCATCAGCTCGAACGTATCGCCGTTGACCTTCAGATTCTTCGCCATGCCTCTAACTGTTCTCCCGTTGGAACTGAAGCCGCAGCACGTCGGTCGTGCTGTCGGTGATCTTGAACCTGTCGTCGATGCGCAGTCCGCACACCCAGACGATCGTGCCGTCCGCGGTGGTCACCACCGGCGTCCGGTGCCTGTCGTGCGCCGGGACCCCAGCGTCGACGAACAGGTCGCTCAGTTTCTTGCGCCGCCGCATGCCGAGGGGCATGAAGGCATCGCCGCGCTGCCAGGAACGCACCTGCAGCCCCGTCAGTCCGGTGCGGCCCGCGTCCACATATTCTCCCTGCGGCCGGGGGCGCGCCTCGTACATCGCCCGGGGCACGGGGTCACACCTGATGGTCCCGCCGCGGACGGCGACCGGGATGCCGCAGGTGACCGGCAGCACGTACGGTGCTGTTGGCGTCAGCCGTCCGATCCGGATCCCCGCGCGAACCTTTGCCGCGAGCCATCCGTTCTGAAGATACGCCCGCGCTCCCGTCCGCGCTGCACGCAGGGCGAGCACGCGCTGCGTTGTCTCGAAACCGGGGCGGAGGCCTGTTGCATGGGCAATGGCTTCGACGATCATCGCTGACCGGACGGCATCGGGATGGGGCGCTAGGAGGGAGAGCGGCAGAAGCACCTCCTCGCCGGTGCGACGCGTCAGGATCGTGTCGAGGCCGGTGCGTGCAACGTCGGTGACGAATGCATCAATGTCACGCGCCAGAGCGGAGGTGCGCAGGATCGTGTGCGCAACGTCCGGCTGGATCCGCTCGCGCACCACGGGGAGAATGTGGTGGCGGATGATATTCCGTGTGTGATCGTCCGATGCGTTGGACGCGTCCTCGCGGAACCGGATCCCTGCTGATGCCGCATACGCAGCGATCTCGCTGCGGGTGGCGAAGAGCAGGGGCCTGACGATGGTGCCGCTGTTCCGCGAGAGAGGGATGCCGGCAAGTCCGCGCAACCCCGAACCACGGAACAGATGGAACAGAACAGTTTCAGCGTTGTCGTCTGCGTTATGGCCTGTGGCACAACGGGTACAGGAGTGTTCAGCGAGCTGGTGTTCGAGGAAGGAATAGCGCTGAGTTCGCGCTGCCTCCTCGATCCCGCTCCCCCTGGACGCAGCGATGGCTCTGACATCTGCCCGGCCTGGAACGAAGGGCAGGCCGTACTCAGCGGCGAGCTGGCGGACGAACGCTTCATCGGCGTCTGCGTCGGCCCCACGCAACCCGTGGTTGAAGTGGGCGACGAGCAGTGTGTACCGCGAACGCGTGCGTTCCCCGGCCAGCAGGTGCAAAAGAACAGCGGAATCGATGCCTCCGCTCACCGCCACAAGAACCCGGTCATGCGGTGTGATCAGCGCATGGCGCCTGATAAAGGCACGGAAGCGGGCGGGCAGATTCGACGACGCAGCCATCATGTCTTGTAGCGGGAGAGGGATTCGAACCCCCGACACGTGGATTATGATTCCACTGCTCTGACCGGCTGAGCTATCCCGCCACGGGTAATGCCTCATAATATAAGCGAAATCCGTCAAAAGAGCAAGGTGTTTGACCTTGAGACGGACAAAGGATATCTTTATTGTATGACGGCCTCTGCTCCATCGCCGGCCAGGGACGCGTTCGCCCATTGCGAGGCCCTTGCCCGGGCGCACTACGAGAATTTCCCGGTGGCATCCCTGGTTCTGCCCGCCCGGATCAGGCCGTATGTTGCCGCGATCTATGCCTTTGCCCGGACGGCCGACGACTACGCCGATGAGGGTGAGCGGACACCCGGGGAACGCCTGGCCCTGCTGGATGCGTGGGAATCCAAACTGCACGGTGCCTATGAAGGAGACGCCACCGACCCGATCTTCATTGCGATCATGGCGACGGTGGAAGAGACCGGCATCCCCAAACAACTGCTCCTCGATCTCCTTCATGCCTTCCGCATGGATGTGAACGTGCAACGGTACCGGACATTTGAGGACGTGCTGGGGTACTGCAGGTACTCCGCCAATCCGGTCGGCCGGCTGGTGCTCCATCTCTTCGGACAATCACGAGCCGAGACCACCGCGCCATCGGATGCGATCTGTACGGGGCTTCAGCTGGCGAATTTCTATCAGGATTATGCCGTCGACCTCGGCCGGGGCCGGTGCTACGTGCCGCTTGACGAAATGGCCCGATTTGGGTATACTGAGGTTCAGAATCCGGGGGCATCCCAGGATGGCCGGTTCCGCGAACTGATGGCATTTCAGGTGGAACGGGCACGGGAGTTTCTGCGCGGAGGGTCGTCGATCCTCGGACTTGTACCCGGGCGGTTGAAACTCGAACTCTCCCTGACCGTCCGCGGCGGCCTCGCGATCCTGGACCGGATCGCCGACATCAACTATGACGTCCGGCGCACCCGGCCGAGGCTGAGGAAACGGCACAAGGCAAGGATCCTGATCGACGCAGTCCTGCAACGACCGATATGAGCGCGACAGCCACTGCCATAACGCGAAGCAGCAACACCAGCTTCTACTACTCGTTCTCCCTGCTCCCACGCCGGGAGCGTGAGGCGATCCATACCGTCTATGCGTTCTGCCGGACCACCGATGACATCGTGGACGAGGAACGGGACGAACGGAAGAAGACCGTCATGCTGCGCCGGTGGCGGATGGAGCTGGGCAAGGCGATCCGCGGGACATCCTCCTCCCCGCTCCTCAACCAGCTGAGCGTCACGGCGAACGCCTTCCATATCCCCGTCGAGCACTTCTATGAGCTCATCCGCGGGATGGAAATGGACCTGCACAAGACGCGCTATCAGACCTTCGACGAGCTCAGGGAGTACTGCTATCTCGTGGCGTCTTCCGTCGGGCTCATGTGCCGGAAGATCTTCGGCTACAGGAATGAATCCACGCGCGACTATGCCGTGAACCTCGGCATCGCACTCCAGCTCACCAACATCCTCCGCGACCTGCAGGATGATGCGAAGCGCGGGCGGATCTATCTGCCGCTCGAAGACATGCGGCGTTTCGGCTATTCGGAGGACGACCTGCTGCACAGCCGCTACACACCGGCATTCGTGGAACTCATGCGCTTTGAATGCCGCCGTGCCAGCATGTATTTCGATCTGGCGCGCGCTGCGCTGAAGGACGAGGACAAGCGCTACTTCTTCGCCGCGCGCATCATGTGGTCGATCTATGCGCACACGCTCAACCGCATCATCGCGTCCGACTTCAACGTGTTCGAACGCAGGATCTCCATCCCGAAATTCCTCAAGGTGCTCATCGCGTTCCGCTACTGGTTGAGCCATAATCTCAAGTACTCCTGGTTGAAACGCGGTCCGTGGTGGCAACGCCCATCGACAGCCAACCCGTCGTGATCGTGGGTGGCGGCGTGAGCGGCCTCGCCGCCGCCGTCCGCCTTACCTCCTCCGGCATCCCCGTCGTCCTTCTCGAGCAGCGTGCCCGCACGGGCGGCCGGGCCGCATCCTTTACCGACCGCGTGACCGGCGATGTGGTGGACAATGGGCAGCACCTGCTCATTGCCGGGTACGACCATACGCTTGCCCTGACGGAGACCATCGGATCGCGACACCTGCTGCGCGTCCAGGAACGGCCGGCGCTCCTCTACCATCACCCATCCCGCGGCTTCGTGCAGTTCACCCTGCCCCGTCTCGCACCCCCGCTCAATCTTGTCCGGGGCATCCTTTCGTCGTCCCTGTTCTCGTTCAGCGAACGCATCGCGGTGCTTCGCGCGGGCTTTGCCATGCAACGGAATGCCGACCCGCGGTTCACGCTGCAGGGTGCAGGGACTGTTGCGGAGTGGCTCGATGCGACGCATCAACCCGCCTCCGTCCGCGGGTCGTTCTGGGGTCCGCTCGCCGTGTCCATCATGAATGAGCGTGTGGAGACCGCGCACGCGGGTGCCTTCCTCGATGCCGTGCGCATTGCGTTCCTCGGCCACTGGCATCATGCGGCGCTGGTCTTCCCGCAAGCCGGACTCAGCGAGATCTTCGGCGAACCGGCGACGCGGCACATCGAGACACACGGCGGGATCGTCCGCACCGGTGCCGAGGTCCGCACGCTCACGATAGAACAGGGGCGTGTCGTGTCCATCCGCTGTGCCGATGATACGGAGTTCCGCTGCCGTGCGGCCATCCTCGCGGTGCCGCACACCGCGGCAGCCGGATTGTATCCGGATCGCGCGTCGATACCCGATGACCTCGTGCGCATGGCCACGGTGCCCTCCGCGCCGATCGTATCGTTGCATCTCTGGTTCCGCGAGCAGTTCATGGAACAGGATGCGGTGGGACTGATCGGGCGCAGGATCCACTGGGTCTTCCGCCGTGCGAAGCACATCGCGGTCACCATCAGTGCGGCCTATGATATGGTGGACATGACGAAGGACGCGCTGACCGCCATCGCGGTCCGGGAGATGCGGGAGGTATTCGGGCCGGGAGTCGGAACCCCGTACCATGCACTGGCGATCAGGGAAAAAGGTGCGACCCTGTCCATGACCCCGGAGGTCGCGCGTCACCGTCCGGGGGTGAAAACCCCCATCGGGAACCTGTTTTTGGCGGGCGATTGGACCGCGACCGGCTTGCCGGCGACGATCGAGGGGGCGATCCGGAGCGGGGAGGCGGCCGCCCGGCATGCGCAGGCTCCCTGCTGATTGCATTTCTGATGAAAATTGAGCATATTGAGATACTTCGACCTCAAGGAACCGGATGCACAAAGACAAGCTCGTACTGCTTGTAGATGACGAACCCTCCATTCTGGCCACCACCCGTGCCGGACTGATGGATCGTGGATTCCGGGTCGAGGCTGTTGGCGGGGCGGACGAGGCCATCCAGGCTATCCGCTCACACAAACCCAGTATCGTGGTCTCCGATCTGGTCATGCCCGTCACCAACGGGTTCGAACTGTTTGAGACCGTGAAGAAGGAACACGCCGGGTTGCCCTTCATCTTTCTCACCGCGGTCGATGACTTCTATGCACGGAAGTTCGGCCGGGAGATGGGTGGGGCGGCATACATCACCAAGCCCGTCGACCTCGACGAGCTGGAGAGGATCATCCTCGAGAAGATCCGTTCGTAGAGCTGTCCTTCCGGACCCGTACCTCAGCTGGACCCTGAATACTCAATGCATCACATGCAACGCGTCCAATCCCTGGATTTCATGCGTGGCTTCGCCGTCATCGTGATGGTGATCGGCCACAGCATCGATTCCGTCCTGAGTCCCGCCTCACGGGCCACCGAGTGGTTCCGCCTGTACGATGCGGTGCGCGGGTTCACGGCGCCGATGTTCCTGTTCGTCTCCGGGTTCGCGTTCGCGGTGGTGGCCATGCGCCGCTGGAACGAGTACGTCGCGTTCGGGACCGCCGCGCGCAAGCGGATGAGCAAGATGCTGATGCTGCTCGCGCTCGGGTATGTGCTGCACTTCCCGTTCTTCTCACTGAACAAGATCCTCACGAACCTGCAGCCGGCGGAGTTCGCGATGATGGTGCAGGTGGACATCCTGCACTGCCTCGCGGTCAGCATCATCCTGCTGCAGCTGTTGGTGGCTCTCACGCGCACGCCGGAGAGGTTCGCGGTCGTGACGGGTTCGGTGGCGACCGTGATCATCCTCCTGTCGCCGCTCGTGTGGCAGCAGAGCTTCGTGCCGGTGGTCGGTCCGGTGCTTGCGCCGTTCTTCAATCAGAGTGTCCCATCGCTCTTCCCGATCTTCCCCTTCGCGGGCTATCTGTTCACCGGCACCGTCATCGGCACGCTCTACACGCTTGCCCGGCGTCGCGGCGAAGAGTCGCTGTATCTCCGTGCGATCCTCCAGGTCGGCGTGGTGCTCGGCATCCTCGGCCTGGTGCTGGATATCGTCCCGGTGACGGTCTATCCTCCGCACGACTTCTGGAAGACCAGTCCGAATTGGTTCCTGATCCGTTTCGGCATCATCGCGTCGCTGACCGCGGGCTTCTTCCATATCCGCCGTCTGCCGCCTGTGCTTGCGCGGAACCTCGTCACGCTCGGCCAGGCGTCGCTCGTGGTGTATGCCGTGCACCTGCTGCTGGTGTACGGCTCCGCGGTGAACCCCGGGCTCATGCAGATCATCGGCCAGCAGCTCGATGCCCCGCTGGCAGCGGTCGTCGCCCTCGGCGTGCTCTTCCTCATGATCACGCTGGTTCATGCCCGCAACACTCTCCGCGAACACCATTACTATCCGCTCAAGTTGTTCCAGGCGGGGTCCGTGAGTACCCTGCTCTACTTCTTCCTGACCAAACCCTGGTAACCACCATCCGGACCGGCCATGGCCCCTTCCCGGCGGTTAGCGTTCATCGATCTCCTCCGCGGCTGGGCCGTGATCGTGATGATCGAGACCCACATCGTCAATGCCACGATCCAGAGGGGCATCGCTGAAGCGCCGTGGTTCGAGGTGATCAACTTCATCAACGGACTCGTTGCGCCCACGTTCCTGTTCGCATCGGGGATGGCGTTCGCGGTGACCACGCGGCGGAAGATCGATGGGTATCTCTCGCTGGGGACGCCGCTGGTGAAGCAGGTGTGGCGGCTGCTGTTCATCCTCTTCATCGCGTACATCCTTCACCTGCCCAAGTTCAGTCTGAAGGCGATCACGGAAGGACTCACCGAGCGGCAGGTCCTGGTGTTCCTCCAGGCGGATGTGCTGCACTGCATCGCCGTGAGTCTGCTCCTGCTGCAGGCGGTCTTGTTCCTCGTGCGGACGGAGAAGCGCCTCTACCGTGTGGCTGGAGGTTGTGCGGTCGTGATCCTGTTCACCACGCCCTTCGTCTGGGGCGTGGATTGGCTCACGGTGATGCCGGCACCGCTGGCCGCGTACATGAACGGCCTTCACTTCTCGCTCTTCCCGCTCTTTCCCTGGATGGCATTCATCCTCGCGGGAACGGTCGCCGGCCATGCCTTTACGCTGTCGCAGGATGGTGCACCGCCTGAAGGCGGACCGGTGTTCCCGGTCCGCCCGTTTCTGACCGTCGGTGCCGGCCTCATCGTGCTGTCATTCATCCTGATCCCGCTGGCCCGGGTGTATCCGACGTATGACTACTGGCGGTACAGTCCCGCCTTTGTCCTGCTCCGGCTCGGCATCGTCCTGGTGTTCACCGCCGCGGCCATGCGATATGAAACGACGAGGGGCGTCTCGCCGGCGTCGCTGGTCACCCTGGTCGGCAGGGAGTCGCTCCTCGTGTATACGGTCCATCTGATGCTGATCTACGGCGACTACGGATCGTTCAATTTCCGGCGGTGGTCGGACCATACCTTCACGTTGCCGGTGGCCCTCGTCTGGACCCTGGTGCTGCTCGCGCTCATGTTCCTGCTGGCGATGGGATGGGACCGCGTGCGGAAACTCGATCCGAAATGGAAACTGCGGATCCAGTGGGTCGCGTTCGCCAGTGTTGTGATCGCGTTCATCGTCGGGCCCCTCCGGTAGGGTGGCGCCCATGAAAGGAGTACCGCAATGCGCAGGTCCATCGCTCTCTTCGTTCTGCTCTGCATGGGGGGTCTTGTCATGAGTACCGCACAGCCGAAATCGCTTCGCATCTCTCTCGATGGCACCTGGCTCTTCGCCGCGGATCCCACGCATGCGGGTGTCACGCAGCAGTGGTACCGGCCCGACGTGGACCGGACGGCGTGGCAGAACGTGCAGACGCCGGATTTCTGGGAAGCGTATCCCGGTCTGGCGACGTACGACGGCTGGGGGTGGTTCTTCCGGACGTTCCGGGTGGATGCGCCGCTGCAGCCGCTCAGCCTCCACTTCGCGGGCGTGGACGATGACGCCGACGTGTGGGTGAACGGCATGTCCGTTGGCGAGCACGTGGGCTACAGCGATCCGTTCGTGATGGATATCAGCAAGGCCGTGAAGCCCGGCGAGAACACGATCGCCGTGCTCGTGAAGGATTACTCGGGCGGCGGCGGGATCTACCGGCCGGTCACGATCATCGAGACGTCCGGCGTGGAGGCACTCCTTAAAGGGCCGTTCGCCGACACGCAGGCGCGCACGAGTGCCCCGTGGGTGCGCGATGCCGTGATCTACTCCGTGTATCTCCGCTCGTTCTCTCCGGAGGGGACGTTCAAGGGGCTGGAGAAGCGCATCCCGGAACTCAGGGAACTCGGCATCACCACGCTCTGGCTTCTGCCCATCCATCCGGTGGGGGTGAAGAACCGGAAGGGCACGCTCGGAAGCCCGTATGCCGTGCAGGACTACTACGGCATCAATCCTGAATTCGGGACCATGGACGACTTCAAGCAGCTCCTTACCACGGTGCATGCGGCGGGGATGAAGCTCATCATCGACATGGTGGCGAACCATACTGCGTGGGACAGCAAGCTCATGGCCGAGCATCCGGACTGGTTCACGAGGAACGAGAAGGGCGAGATCATCGCCCCGAACGCCGACTGGCACGATGTGGCGGACCTGGACTACAGTCAACCCGGGTTGCGGGCGTACATGAAAGAGATGCTGGTGTGGTGGGTGCGCGATATCGGCATCGACGGCTTCCGGTGCGATGTGGCCGAGATGGTGCCCACGGATTTCTGGGAGGATGTGCGCGATGCGCTCGACGCCGTGAAGCCGGTGATGATGCTTTCCGAGGGGTCGCTCCCCGAGCATCACCGGAAGGCCTTCGATCTGACGTACGCGTGGAACGTGTATGATGCGCTCGAACCGGTACTCAGTGGAAAGCGTCCGCTGGCAGTGCTGGATCAGGTACTGGGGACCGAGCGGCTGCAGTTCCCGAAGGGCTCGTTGCGCATGCGGTTCGTGACGAACCACGACAAGAACGCGTGGGATGCGCCGGCGGTGAAGAAGTTCGGACCCGGGGGATTGCAGGTGGCCACCGTGCTGGTGAACACGCTGCCGGGTGTGCCGGTGCTCTATAACGGTGAAGAAGTGGCGAACGACACTGCGCTCAGTCTGTTCGAGAAGGTGAGCATCGACTGGTCACGGCCCCGCGCCATGGGGGCGATGAACCGGACACTGTATGCGCTCCGCCGTTCGAACCCGGCGCTTGTGGAGGGGGACTTCGTGCGGATCGCCGGGAACCGGGAGAAGGACGTATATGCGTACCTGCGGACCTCGGGGACGTCGCGTGTGCTGGTGGTCCTGAACTTTTCGAAGGAGGAGCGCGGGGTGAAGTTGCAGATGCCTGCCCTGACGGGCACGGCGGGGCCCACGTGCCGGTTCCACGAGATCTTCATGAACATGGATTGGGATGTGCCGGTGAAGGGCGGGGAGGTGCGTTTGTTGCTGGAACCGCTGGGGTACCGGGTATTCGTGACCGGCAGGTGAGTTTGCTTTCCCTGCCCTTTTGGTGTACCTTTTGTTCCTATGGAATTCTTCTCGATCGTCCTGCAACTGGGCGCCGTGTTCGCCCTGGTCTTTCTCAACGGCTTCTTCGTTGCCGCTGAATTCGCTATTGTCAAGGTCCGAACCACACAGATCGAGCCCCTCGCGAAGAAGGGCTCGAAACGGGCCCGGATCGCGCAGGATGTGATCACGCACCTCGATGCCTACCTCTCGGCCACCCAGCTCGGCATCACGCTGACCAGTCTCGGCCTGGGGTGGATGGGCGAACCCTTCGTGGCCCATATGCTGGAGCCGCTGCTCGCCTCCCTGGGAGTCTCCAACCCCACCGTTATCACGACGCTTTCCTTCGCCATCGGCTTCGGGATCATCACGTTCCTGCACATCGTGCTGGGCGAGCTCGCCCCGAAGTCGCTTGCCATCCAGCGTGCCCAGGCGGTGACCCTGGGGGTCGCATCGCCGCTGCACATCTTCTTCCTGGTGTTCCGGCCGTTCATCTGGGCGCTCAACGGCACGGCGAACTTCTTCCTCCGGCTGATCGGCATCGCCCCCGCGTCCGAAAGCGAGATCGCCCATTCCGAAGAAGAACTCCGCCTCCTGTTGAGCAAAGGGACCACGATCACGTCCACCGGCAAGAGCATCTCCCTGCGGGCCATGGAGCTGCGCGACCGCACGGTGCGGGAGGTGATGGTGCCGCGCACCGGGCTGGTGTCGCTCTCGACCCTGCGCACGATCGAGGACAATATCGCGATCGCCCTGGAGAACCAGTTCACCCGGTACCCGCTCTGCGAGCGCGACGTGGACAACATCGTGGGGATGATCCACCTGAAGGACCTGTTCAAGCTGAAGAGCGAGACGGGGCCGGGCGGGCGGCTGCTCGATATCAAGCGCGAAATGCTGTTCGTGCCGGAGACGATGTCGCTCGAACGCACCCTCAACCTCTTCCTCGCAAAACGGATGCTGATGGCGATCGCCGTGGATGAGTATGGCGGGACCGCGGGACTGGTGACGCTCGAGAATGTGCTCGAAGAGCTCGTCGGAGAGATCCGCGACGAGTTCGATGTCGAGTCCATCCTCGTGCAGAAGGTAAGCGACACCGAGTTCCTGGTGGATGGCGCCATGCCCCTGCTGGACTTCTCGCGGATGTTCACCGTCACCCCCGATTCGCGCGACGTGGTGACCGTGAGCGGGTATCTGATCCATCTCATCGGGACCGTGCCGGTGCGTGGCGCGGCGGTCCCCATCGGCGAGTGGCAGGCGACGATCGAAGCGGTGGATGGCATCAAGGTGAAGACCGTGCGGATGAAGAAGCAGCTGCAGGAGCAGGAAGCAGAATGAGCAACGGGGAGTGGATCATGATCGTCCGACGCACCGCAACGGCCGCTCTGGTATTCCTCACGGGATCCCTGGCGATGGCGCAATATGACGAGCCGCGCGATTTCGCGCAGATCGAAGCCCGGTACCTTACGGCCGGGGTCCTCGACCGTGATTTCCATCGGGGGAACGGCAATCCCCTCGGCGATTCCGCCGCCATCGGGTACCGCGCCTGGATGCCGATGCTCAGTTTTCACCAGGGACCGGTCACGGTCTCCTTTGGCTACACACGGTATACCCGTGGTGGACAGAGCAAGGAGGCGGTGCACTTCGGGACGGTCCTCACGAACGATCTCGGACTCTCGGTGCGCGCGGCCCATAGCTTCTCCCTCCCGATCTGCATCGCGGCGGACTTCACCAAGGCGGAAGCGTCGGGTCCCCAGCGCGACAATTTCAATATCGCCAGCATCGGTGTCGGCGCCGGCCTGCGGTACCACTACCGGACCCCGTCGTTCGATGCCGGGGTGTCTGCCCTCGGCATCTTCCATTTTGCATTTGAAGGGCTCGGCACGGGGAGCGGGTCGTCCCGGGCCCTGGACTGCGATGCCCGGTTCCTGTTCCGGTCCGTACACATCGGTGACGGCATCGTGGTGGGGTACCGCCTGCGTGCGCAGCGGTGGGATATGTCCGATGAACGGTTCACGTACACGTCGATCCATCATGGCCCGTACCTGGGCGTGATGTTCTGAGAGGCCCGCGGCCATGTTCAAGAGCATCCGTGCGCGCATCGTCGGGACCTTCGCTGTTCTGGTGCTGCTGAACCTTGCCGCCACGTACTGGTCCATCTATAATTTTTACTCCATCGCCACGAGCGTTGCGACCATCATTCAGGAGAATTACCTGAACGTGCTCGCCGCCGAGAACATGATGAAATCGCTCGAGCGGCAGGACAACGCGTTGCTGGTGGCCAGCGAGGGGGAGCCGGCGACACCGGGGGGCAATCTCACCGAAAGCCGTGACCTGTTCCTCAAGTGGACCGAGAACCGTGATCTGTTCTTCTACTGGTTCGAACAGGGCATGCGCGCGGGCGCATTGCCCGATCAGGTCCCGCTGCGCGATTCGATCCAGGCCACCTACCGGCAGTATGTCCTCCTGGGCGATTCCATGAATGCCCGCGTCAAGCAGGGTGCGTTCGAGGGGGCAAAGGAATACTACTACGAGCGGATCCGCCCCATCTCCGATCAGCTCCGGAACCAGTGCTTCACGCTGTTCGAGATCAACCAGAACGATCTGTACAATGCGATGCCGGAGACCCATTCGATCGCGAACAAGACGGCGTTCGGGGGCATGATGGCCGCGATCGTCATGCTCGTGCTCAGCATCATCGCCACCGCATGGCTGATACGCTCGTTCATCACGCCGGCGGAACTCCTCACCGAACGCGTGAAACAGATCGGGGCAGGGAACATCGACCTGAAGATCGACGTGCTCTCGGACGATGAGGTGGGGCAGCTCAGCCGTGAGTTCAACAAGATGACCGAGCGTCTCCGGCAGTACGATCAGATCAACATCGATACCCTCCTGTCCGAGAAGCGGAAATCCGAGACCATCGTGGACAGCATCACGGACGGTCTGATCATGATCGATGCGTCATCCACGATCCTGCATGTGAACAAGCGGGTGGCGGACCTGTTCGGGTTCGATGAGGCGACGGCGATCGGCAGACCGGTGACGGCCATGGTGCACGATGACCGGCTCCTCACGCTGCTGCGCGGACCACTGGATGCGGCGGCCGTGGTGGACGACCGGCGTTTGTCCTTTCTCCAGTTCGACAGGGACGGGCTGTCGTCGTACTTCCGGCCGAAGGTGACGGTGCTCCAGGCGCCCGATGGCGATCTGTACGGCGTGCTCCTCCTCATGCAGGACATCACCCAGTTTAAGGAACTGGACCGCATGAAGTCCGATTTCATCGCCACCGTGTCGCACGAGTTCCGCACGCCGGTGACCTCCATCAATATGAGCGTGGACATCCTCGATCAGCAATTGCTGGGTCCGCTCACCCCGAAGCAGAAAGAGCTGGTCACGTCCGCCAAGGAAGACTGCTACCGTCTCACGAAACTCGCGCGGGAGCTGCTCCAGCTCTCGAAACTGGAATCGGGCCGCGTGCAGGTACGCGACGAACCTCTGAACATGAACGAGGTGGTCGAAGCAACGCTGCGTCCGCTGCGCATCCAGTTCCAGGAGAAGAAGGTGGTGCTCGAATCCTCCGTGCCGCCGTCGTTGCCGATGATCGTTGCGGATGAACAGCAGCTGTCGTGGGTCATCAGCAATCTGGTGACGAATGCCCTGAAGTACACCGGGGCCGGCGGAACCGTCTCCGTGCTGGGGAGTGCCGCACCCGGGGAGATCCGTCTCGAGGTGCGGGATACCGGGGTGGGCATCGCCCGCGAGCACATCGACAGGATCTTCGACAAATTCGTGCAGGTGCGGAACCCCGCGGGCAGCACGCCCGGGAGCGTGGGTCTGGGTCTCGCCATCGCCAAGGAGATCGTGGAGATGTATGGCGGGAGGATCTGGGCGGAGAGTGAGGTCGGACTGGGGAGCACGTTCGCCTTCGTGCTGCCCACCAGAAGGCCGGTGACGGCCGCGCAGACACAGGGAGAGCGATCATGAAGGCCTCGATCCTGCTCGTGGACGACGAGCAGAACATCCTCAAGACCGTCGGTATCGCGTTGGGCGCTTCCGGATATGCCGTCACCTCCTTCCAGCATCCGCTGCAGGCGCTCGAGGCGGTGCGTGCGGACCATTTCGACATCGGGCTCTTCGACCTCAAGATGGAACCGCTCAGCGGCATCGATCTGCTGCGCGAAGCGCGCACCCTTGCGCCCGAGATGACCGTCGTGCTCATGACCGCACACGGCAGCATCGACTCGGCGGTCGAAGCGATGAAGCTCGGGGCATACGATTATCTGCAGAAGCCGTTCGAGTTCTCCGAGCTGCAGCTCTTCATCGACAAGGTGGCATCGCACCACCACATGAAATCGGAGCTCCGGCAGTTGAAGGAGGAGCTCGCACGCCGCGGTGGCGCCGGCTCGCTCGTCACCCGCAGCGAGCGCATGAAGAGCATCATCGCACTGGCGCTGCAGGTGGCCGACAGCAGCATCTCGGTGCTGGTGGAAGGGGAGAGCGGCACCGGCAAGGAACTCCTGGCGCATTTGATCCATGACAACAGTCCGCGGAAGGACCGTCCGTTCGTGACCGTGAACTGCTCCGCGCTGGCGGAGAATCTGCTCGAGAGTGAACTCTTCGGGCACGTGAAGGGGTCGTTCACCGGGGCGGTGCGCGACCGTCAGGGGCGTTTCGAAGCGGCCGACGGCGGTACGGTCTTTCTGGATGAGATCGGCGAGATCCCGCCGCCCACGCAGGTGAAGCTGCTCCGCTTCCTCCAGCACAGGGAATTCGAACGGGTGGGCGAAACGACGACAAGCAAGGTGGACGTGCGCGTCATCGCTGCGACGAACCGCGATCTGCAGGCGGCCGTGGGCAACGGGCAGTTCCGTGAGGACCTGTACTACCGGTTGAACGCCGTGAAGGTGAAACTGCCGCCCCTCCGTGACCGGCAGGAGGACATCCCGCTCCTCGCGCAGCATTTTCTGACCAAGCTCGGCGCGAACACCGACGTGGCGCCGCAGGTGATGGCTGCGCTGGGAGGGTACGGGTGGAAGGGGAACGTGCGCGAGCTCGAGAATGTGATGGAGCGTGCGGTGATCCTTGCCCGGGGTGAACCCATTCAGTTGTACCATCTGCCGGAGGAGTTCCAGGCACTTGCGACGCCTGCCTCGCGGCCGATGTCGCTGGAAGAGGTGGAGCAACAGCACATCATCAAAGTGTTGCGGCTCGCGAAGGATCTGGACGAGGCCGCGACGATCCTCGGGATCGATCCGGCCACGCTCTACCGGAAGCGGAAGAAATACGGGTTGTGATCCCCCGCGCCGGGAACTTCTCCGGTGCGGCCGTGTTCCGAAACCATTGCCCGGCGTCCGCCGGGGCCACGTTCACCATCATGGGACAGCGTATGAGCAGCGATCTTTTCGGCCGTGTGAACCGCCGGACTTTCCTCAGGACCCTCGGCGCCACCGTTGCGGCCGGGTCGATCAGCGACAGGGTGTTCGGCACCTCCTTCCCCGGTGCGGAGCAGGCGGCATGGACGCCGGTGCGTGTGCGTGGTGCGGTCCGTATCGCGGGTGCCGGCGCGGGAAGGGTCGCGGTCTCCGATGGGCGCTCGGTGGCAGTGACGGGAGCCGATGGGACGTTCACGCTGGTCTCGGATTCACGTCATCCTCATGTGTTCGTGTCGCTGCCGTCGACGGCGGAATTCCCCGTGACGCCGCGCGGTTCCGCGGCGATGTACCAGCCGATCGTGGCCGATGCGGGCGGTGAGGCGTCGGTGGTGTTCGATCTCGCACGCGCGGCGGGGAACGACCACACGCACGGATTCCTGGTGCTGGCCGACCCGCAGACGCTGGACATGGAGGATATCGGCGTGTTGAACGCGACGACCGTACCGGATGTTCGGGCCACGGTGAAAGCGATGGGCGGGACGCGACTCTTCGGCGTGGGGTGCGGCGACCTGATGTTCGACAACCTCGAGTTGTTCCCCGAGTACGAGAAGGCCGTGCAGCAGATGGGGCTGCCGTTCGTCCAGGTGCTCGGGAACCATGATGCGGACCGTGTGCGTACCGATGAGATGTCGGCGGCCACGTTCCTGCGCACGTTCGGTCCGGCCAACTACTCCTTCAATCGTGGTGACATCCATTATGTGGTCCTGGACGATGTGTTCTGGATCGATGACGGGTACATCGGGTATCTGTCGCAGGAGCAGCTGGACTGGCTCAGGGCGGACCTGCAGGTGCTGGAGAAGGGGCGGCGCGTGGTGGTCTTCGTACACATTCCGGTGTATTGTACCACGCACCTCCGGTGGGGGAACAAGAAGCCGGAGAAGAGCATGGTGGTGAACAACCGTCAGGCGCTCTATGATATCCTTGCGCCGTACAAGGCGCACATCATTGCCGGGCACCAGCACGAAAGCGAGCACCTTGTGGATGGCGGCATTCCGTCGCATGTGGCCGGAGCAGTGTGCGGGGCGTGGTGGACGGGACCGGTGTGTGCGGATGGGACACCGAACGGGTACGCGGTGTATGAAGTGAACGGTGAGGAGATCTCGTGGCGGTACAAGGCAACGGGTGAGCCGGCCGATCTGCAGATCAGGGCATACGACCGGGGCACGGACCCCGCGGCATTGTCGGAAGTCATTGCGAACGTCTGGGATTGGGATCCGGCGTGGACGGTGATGTGGTACGAGGACGGGATCAGGAAGGGGAAGATGGAGCAGCGGCGGGGATTTGATCCGCTGGCGTCGCAGTTATATCGTGGACCGGAGATCCCGCGCAAGCATCCATGGGCGGACCCGTGGCAGACGGATCATCTGTTCCGGGCGGCGATCACGCCGGCAACGAACGAGATCCGGATCGAGGCGACGGACGGGTTCGGGAGGGTGTACACGGCAGTGTGCAGGTAGGTTGTGGGGTGTGGGGCGCTGGAGGGATCATTGGTTTTCGAGTGATTTTGGAGGTCAAGTTTACCCCGGCATCGTGCATTTTGCACGATGCCCTAAGTAGTGGTTGTGTTGGGTGTTCTCGATGTTGTCTTGTTTACGCTACATCCTGCATTGCATAATGCACGTTTTCCGGTGTGTGTTCCTCATTATATAGTTGAGACGTCTCCTCTAAACCCTTGTTTCCCAAGGATTCGGCGGTGGCCCGTTGCGGGTGATGTATGGCACCCTATTTGCGTTTCATCCCCTCAGAACATTCCACATCTCCTTTTCCTTCAGTCAACCGGAGGTACCATGGCTGTCAAGACCACCACGTTACAGAGCGGCAAGATCGGCGTCATCGAGGTCAAGGGATCGCTTGTGGGAGGGGAAGAGACCGACGAACTGCGGAGTGCAGTGGCGGATTTCGTTGAGCAGGGCACGAAGAAGCTCATCATCGATCTCGGCAAGGTCACCTACCTGAACAGCACGGCGATCGGTGTGCTGGTTTCGGCGCACACGACGTTCTCGAAGAACAAAGGGCATGTCAAGCTGTGCGGCATCAACAAGAACATCAACAATATCTTTGTGATCACCAAGCTCACGATGGTCTTCGATGTGGCGGAGACGCGTGAGGATGCGGTCAAGACGTTCGGCGGCAACGAATAGTTCGTACCATAGCTCACAGTACCATATACCAAAGGAGTGCACATCAATGAAGCAGTCCATCTTTCTGTCGGTGGTGATCGTGGTCACCGCCATCGTGGCCATCCTGATCTACCAGTTCATCCTGGGCAACCCGGCCAACTTCCGGAACGGCGAAGTCCGCACCGTGCCTGACAATCTTCTCGGAACCGTGTATACCGGTGGTATCGTCGTGCCGTTCCTGATCACGCTGACCCTGATGGATCTCACGCTGGTCTTTGAGCGCATGTTCTCGTTGCGCAAGGCGAACGGCAAGCGTTCGATGCCGACCTTCCTGAAGTCCGTCCAGCAGAACCTGATGGCGGGCAAGATCGACGAGGCCATCAAGGAATGCGATGCGCAGCGTGGTTCCGCTGCGAACATCATCCGCACCGGCCTGGAGAGGTACAAGGTCGTGGCTGCGGAGAAGAAGCTGGACAGCGAGAAGCGCATGCAGGAGACCCAGCGTGCGATCGAAGAAGCTACCAGCCTGGAGACCCCGCTGCTCGAGCGCAACCTGATCGCGCTGTCGACGATCGCCTCGATCGCCACCATGGCCGGTCTGCTCGGCACGACGGTCGGTATGATCCGCGCCTTCACCGCGCTGGCCAAGGCCGGTGCACCGGACGCCATCCAGCTGTCGATCGGTATCTCGGAAGCCCTTATCAATACGGCACTCGGTCTGCTCGCCGCCATCATCGGCATCATCGCGTACAACTTCTTCGTCACGAAGGTTGACAACTTCACCTACATGATCGACGAAGCCAGCTACAACGTGGTGCAGATCCTCAGCACGCGGTCCAACGACTAACGCCGGAGGCGGACTGGTATGCCAAAATTCAAGCCGCACCGACAGGGCGTCAGGATCGATATGACGCCGCTGGTGGACGTGGCCTTTCTGCTGCTGACGTTCTTCATGTTGACGACGCAGTTCAAGCCGCAGGAGGAGGTCTCGATCGTGTTGCCCTCTTCCCATTCGGAGTTCAAACTGCCGGAGTCGGACGTGATGATGATCACCATCGCGAAAGAAGCCACTTTCATTGGCAACGATACAACTCATATCTGGTTGTCGCTGGATTCGCAGATCCTGCGCAAGCGTCTGTTCTCGGAGTACAAGAACAAATCGGTTCAGGTCGAGGGGAAGGAACTCCCGAAGGAGTACAAGGAGAACTACTACCTCGAGATCAGCTATCCTGTGCCGAAAAACCAGCTTGCGAACTATCTGGTCCAGGCACGGACCGCCAATCCCAAGCTCCGCACCGTGGTCAAGGGTGACCGCGAAGCGGATTATGGGGTTGCCGAGGACGTGATGGATATCCTGCAGAAAACACAAATCACACGTTTCAGTCTGGTGACGGATTTCGCCAGGCCGGAACCTACGGAATAGGAGGCCGACCATGGCAGGTGGAGATGTAGCTGCCCCACGCGAAGGCAAGAAGGGCAAAAAGCGGAAAAAAGGCCGCCGCCTCGGCATCCGTATCGATATGACGCCGCTGGTGGACGTCGCCTTTCTGTTGCTGACGTTCTTTATGTTCACGACGAGCATGTCCCGTCCACAGACGATGGAGATCAACCTTCCGCCGAATCAGGAGCAGAAGGTCGAGGTTGCGGAATCGAACCTCCTGACGCTGCGGATCAACCCGAAGGGTGAGATATTCTGGAACATGGGCATCGAATCGCCGAAGCGTCTGGATCCGGCGGAGCTGCGCAAGTTTCTCCGGGAGAAGTCCGCGGGGAATCCGAAGCTGACGACGCTCGTGAAGGTGGACCGTGACGGGAAATACGTCATGCTCGTGAATATCATCGATGAGCTGAACCTTGCCCAGATTCAGCGATTCAGCATCGCGCCGCTGCTCGACACCGATAAGGCGTTGATCGCGCGCGTGCAATCATAAGGGAAGGAGGAGAATGACCATGGCAGCAACAGCTGCAACAGCCTCCTACAAGGGAGCTCAGTACGGTGCGCAGGAGCTCAAGGCCGTCTACCAGAAGTATTGGCTGACGGGCCTCGGGATCGCGGTAACGCTGCATCTGCTCATCGTTGGATCGTATTATCTCGTCGGCCTCTTGAATGAAGAGGAACCGCCGGTGATGACGGTCCGCATCATGAAGTACTCCGACCTCGGTCCGCCGCCGTCGATCAATACAGCGAACACCCCGCCCCCGATCTCGGTGGCGGCGCCATCCGCCAAGCCGACCGTCGGCGCGCCCGTCCCGGTGCCCGATGCGGAGGTAAGTGCGGAGCAGACCATGGCCACCCAGACCGAAATGAGCAATCAGGTCGCTCCGGTGGTGGACGTGGATGCGGGTGGTCCGGTGGAGATCGAGCAGGACATCCGGATCGATGAGGATGCACCGCCGGCGGATTTCGTGCCGGTGGAAAAGGAACCCCAGGCGGTGAAGAAGGTCGAGCCGAAGTATCCGGAACTCGCGATGCGTGCGGGCCTGGAAGGCAAGGTCTGGGTGAAGATCTGGGTCGACAAGGAAGGCAAGCCGAAGCAGGTCGTCATCCTGAAGAGCGACGCGGAGATCTTCAACGAACCGGCCGTCGAAGCAGCGAAGCAGTGGGTGTTCACGCCCGCCTACATGAACAACGGACCGGTCGCTGTGTGGGTGTCGATCCCGTTCCGCTTCAAGCTGGCGGACCGCAAGTAACAGCAGTGGTGTGGTGTACGGCCACGGAGCGTGAGGGCGGTGTCCCGCCCTCACGCCCCCGGGACCGATCGGAGATCGGATGAAGACGATGGACGTGATCCGGTACGTGATCCTGACGCTGTCCGCAGCGGCCGTGGTCTTCGGTGTGCTGGTGATCGCCGGGGTGTTCGTCCCGGCCCGGGGTGAGTTCTCCGATGAGATGCGGTATGTCATCGGTGCCGTGATCGCGCTGTACGGGTTGTACCGGTTTCTGATCAGTTACTTCAGGCGGACCAGGACATGACCAGGCACGTAGTGTTCGGCAGTCTCATCGCCATCGTCCTCCTGCTCGCGGGATGCAGCCGCGAGCCGGGCTCCACGAAACTGACCACGGGCACCCTCGCCGTCGAGTGCGATGAGGCCGTGTTCCCGGTCATGAATGCGCTCGCCGCCGAATTCCGCCAGCAGTACCCCGACGCCCGCATCGAAGTCCGCTGCGTCGAGGCACGTGCCGCGACGGCGAATTTTGTGAACGACAGTGTGAAGGTCATCGTGTGCTCGCGACCGCTCAATGACGAAGAGCGGAACGCCCTGACGGCAACGAAGACCTGGTTCGAAGAGTATCATGTGGCACAATCCGCGGTCGCCGTGATCGTCAACCCGGCGAACCCCGTGAAGGCATTGCGCCTGGGACAGGTGGACAGCATGTTCAGCGGTCAGATGACCGCATGGCCGAACTGGCGGGGCGGAGGCGTGGTGGACCTCGTGACGGGGAGCGTGGATGCCAGCACGAATGAGGTGTTCCGGCGCCTGATCCTGCACGGCAAACCGTTCGCACGGTCGGCCACCCCGATGGCAAGCTCCTCCGATATCGTGGAGTACGTGGCGAAGACACCCGGTGCCGTGGGCATCGTGGGCGTGGGCTGGCTCAAAGGGGTGGAGAGTGATGTGAAGCCCGTTGCGCTGTCGCGCCCCGGCGTGGCAGCGGATTCCTCCCAACCGGTGGGCAAGGCGTACACGCCGCACCAGGCGTACGTGTACAAAGGATACTACCCGGCGGCAACGCCGGTCACCATGTACACCCGGGACCTCGACCGGACGGTCAGTCTCGGATTCATATCCTTCGCCACGGGTCCATTCGGGCAGAAGGTGTTCCTCAACAACGGGTTGGTGCCGGTGACCATGCCCGTTCGACTCATTCAACTTACATCGGAATAGGTGAACGACGATGAAACGCGCACTAGTGCTTGTGTTGCTCGGCTGTATGGTGGAGTTCGGATTCGGCCAGGAGTTCCTGGTGAAGGGGAAAGCTGCCCTCGCGTCGAAGGACACGACGGCCGCGATCGCGGCGTTTGAGCAGGCCCTGAAGATCAACCAGAAGCCGGCCGAGACACATGCCCACCTCGGTGCCATCGCGCTCGCGCGCGGACAGGTTGCCGATGCCGTGAAGCACCTCGAGGAAGCTGTCCGCATCGACGACGAGATCGTGGATGCCGTGCGCATGCTCGGCGAGGCATACGTGAAGACGAAGAACCTCCCCGGTGCCATTGCCCAGTTCAAACGCGCCGTGAAGCTCGCCCCGAAGAATGGCTCCGTGGCGGCATCGTATGGCAAGGCGCTGCTCGCGGCGGATTCGACGGATGCGGCGATCCGCGAACTGACCCGTGCGAAGGAATACCTGCCGGAGGACCCGACGATCTACGAAGGCCTCGGCGATGCGTTCGCGAAGCACAACGTCGTGCCGATGGTGATCATGAATTACCAGAAGGCGATCGAATGCGATCCGGCGAGCACGGTGCGCCGCATCAAGCTGGCGAACGTGTTCGAGAAGAACCGGCAGTATACGGAAGCGGTGAAGGAGTTCGACGAGATCATCAAACGCGACTCGACGAACGCCGATGCCTACCGGCAGAAGGGCAATATCTATGTCCGCGCGAAGATGTTCCGCTCGGCGATCACCCCCCTGCGCACCTATACCGGCCTCCAGCCGAAGTCGGTGGAAGGGTCGGTGCTCTATGTGAAGGCCCTCAGCGGCGCGAATGATTTCGAAGAGACGGTGAAAGAGGCGAAGCGGTCGCTCACGATGGACTCCTCCAATGCCGATGTCTGGCGTCTGCTCGCACAGGCGCAGGTGGAGACCCGTCAGTTCCAGGATGCCCTGGTGTCGTACGAGGCACTGAAGCGCCGGAACGCCTTCGGACCGGAGGACCAGGGGCAGTTCGGTCTCGCACTCTTCCGCACGGGCCGTGACGAGGATGCTCTGAAGTCGCTGCTCGAGGCCGTGGCGACGGATTCCATGAACTGCGATGCCTACTTCAGCCTCGGCAGCATCTATATGAAGAAACGCGACTACGCGATGGCCGGCGAGATGTTCGACAAGCGCATCGAGTGCGACCCGAAGTCCATCTCGCTGGCGGCGTATCTGAACGGTGCGGCATCGCACATGCAGACGAAGAACTATCCCCGGACGCGCGAACTCCTCGTGCGTGCGATCGAGGTGAAGCCGGACTTCCTGCAGGCGCGGCTCTGGCTGGCCCGGTACTACGCCCAGGTGGATTCGCTGGACAACGCGAAGGCGGAGTACGACTCGGTGCTGCAGCAGATCGGTTCGAACACCGACAGGTACAAGAAGGAAGCGGCCGAAGCGCATTACCTCCTGGGGATGTACTACTTCCGCAAGCAGGCCTTCGGCGCGACCGTGGAGTCGTTCCGGAAGGCCTCGGCGCTCGGTTACGAAGATCCCAGCCTCCGGCTGACGTGGGGCCAGGCGGTGTTGCAGACGCTGGACCGCACAGCATCGGATCCGACGGACAACGACAGGAAGATCGCCGACGCGATCCGTCTCTTCCGTCGTGTGATCGAGCTCGATCCCGGCAACGCCCAGGGGCATCTGTGGCTCGGCCAGGGGTTGATCCAGGCGCGTAAGGAAGGCGATGACAAGCGGAACAAGGAGCTCCAGGAAGAGGCGTGCGGGGAGTTCCGGAAAACCCTGAAGCTCGAGCCGAGGAATGAAGATGCGAAGAAGGCGATGGACCGGATCGGGTGCAAATAGGGGGCAGGGCAGAGGGGAATAAGCATTGAAGCAGTAGAGTTCGTGCGGTACAGGAACCAGCCCCGGGCGCGAGTCCGGGGAGGGGAAGAGACAAAGACAGAGGAGCCGGTCCGGGAATGGGACCGGCTCTTTTCTTTTGTGATAACCCGTTAATCTGTTGTCGTATATGCGATTAGCGGGATGTGGTGACCGTGTCGGGAACGATCCACTTGACCGGGAACAAAAAATCATGTATCTTCGTTACATCATTTAAATCACCCAAATCGTCTAAATCGTACTACTGACCATTGAGGATACCCATGCAGGGCACCCTGAAGATAAACGGAGAGAAGACCAGCGTCAGGCATCGCCGTTTCGAGAAGGAGATGATGCCGTACATGGATCAGCTGTTCAACTATGCCACGTACCTTTCCGGCGACCGTGAGCAGGCGAGCGACCTGCTGCAGGATACGTACATGAAGGCCTACCGGTTCTTCGACAAGTTCGAGACCGGCACGAACGCCAAGGCATGGTTGTACCGCATCATGAAGAACACGTATATCAACGAGTACCGGCGCACCCACCGTCTGCCGGAGATCGTAGAGTACGATGAGCAGATATCGCCGTATCAGATGTCGGCCAGCGGACGGGATGACAATGATCTGCGGAACATGCTCGATACGCAGATGTTCGATGATGATATCGCCGGGGCGCTCGCCGGTCTGCCGGAGAAGTTCAAGAGCGTGATCGTGCTGCGGGACCTGGAAGAGTTGCCCTATGAGGAGATCGCGGAGGTGCTGGAGATCCCTATCGGCACCGTGCGTTCGCGCCTGCACCGGGCCCGCGCTCTGTTGTTCGATAAACTGAAGACGTACGCCCGGGAGAAGGGGTATACGGTGGGCGACCGGTTCCTGCCTGCCGACCTTGCCCTCGCCTCCTGAGGCGGCGGGAGATCTCAGGGGGCCCCGAGGATATCCATGAAGCGATGGATGATCGTTCCGGTGGCTCCCCAGATCACGTACGGCCCGTACCGGTAGGTCCAGATCTCGCGCACCTCACCGCGCACGGTCCGGTGTTCCATTTCGGCATGCCCCGGGTCGGCGAAGAACGCCAGAGGCACGGTGAACGCCTCGGCCACTTCACCGGGGCTCAGCCGGAGATCAGGGAGGTGCGAGAGCAACCCGACCACCGGCGTGATACAGAAACCCGTCGGCGTCGTCAGATCATCCAGCACCCCGAGCATTTCCACCGCCTCCGGTGGTATCCCGAGTTCCTCCTCTGCTTCCCTGACCGCGGTATGCACGCGGTCCCTGTCGGTCTCATCCACCATCCCGCCCGGGAATGCGATCTGGCCTTTATGCGTCTCCACCGTATCCGTCCGCCGCGTCAGCAGGAGCGATAGCCCCTGATACTCCTGAACGATGGGGACAAGGACGGCGGCGGAGAGCAGGGGATCCCCACTGCCATCATCGATGGCAGACCGCCGCGCATGGTTGGCGACGGCCGTGCGGATCAGGGCCGGTGTGAGAAGCGGAGGGGACATGCATCAAGATACGGATACCGGCGGGTATCTCCAACAGGGGTGGATTGCTTCTTGAGGGGGGTGTTTCTTATATTAGAGTACAAGAACGCAGCGTGCTCCACAATGACCGAGGCCGTATGCACGAGCAAGAGATCCGTGTTGAAGGAATGACATGCCAGCACTGTGTGATGTCGGTGCAGAAGGCGCTGAATGAAGTGCCGGGCATCAGCGTGAAGGTGGTCCGCATCGGTGCGGTCGTGTTCAGCACCGACGATGTAGAGCGCGCCGAGAAGCGCGTACGGCAGGCCATCACGGCCGCCGGGTACAAGCCCGTTGCATGACCGGTTCCCGTTGACGTCCGCCGACAGACAGTGACACCTCTGTATACGATCGACGTCGCCCATCCACCCCGCCCATCATCCGCGGTCGAACGCCAGCTCGACGACGCCTGGGACCATGTCCGGCGCACGAAGCACATCCGCGTGCTCAAGGTGATCCACGGCTATGGCAGTGCCGGCGGTCCGGGTTCCATCCGCGCGACCACGCGGAACTGGGCCTGGGAACGCCGCCGACATTTCCGTGCGGTGATCGATGGCGAAGACTACTCCCTGCAGGAGGCCCGCACGCAGGACCTGCGGAAGGCCGTTGGCGACTACTCCGACGCGGACCTCGGCGGAGGCAATCCCGGGATTCTCATCATCTGGATCCACTAAGCACCGGTACACCATGGCACATCTGCGGACCCTTGCTGTCCTTCTTCTCCTCTCTCTGACCGCCGCGCGCGCGCAACAGGAGTGGGCCACGACCTACGACCGCAGCGGCGGCACACGCACTCCCCGGTACGAGGAAACGGTCGCCTACTGCCAGCGCCTCGCCGCCCATTCGCCGTGGGCGCACTACACGACATTCGGTATCAGTCCCCAAGGCCGCGCCCTCCCGCTCCTCATCATATCCAAAGAGCGTGCGTTCACGCCCGAGGCGGCGGCGCGCACCCACCAGGCCGTGGTCCTCATCCAGGCCGGCATCCATGCCGGCGAGATCGACGGCAAGGACGCGATGTTCTCGATCCTCCGCGAGATGCTCGTGGAACGCCGGGGCGCGGGTGTTCTCGACAGCGTGATCATCCTGTTCGTTCCGATCTTCAGCGTGGATGGCCACGAACGCTTCAGTGCGTTCAACCGCATCAATCAGAACGGTCCGGTCGAGATGGGCTGGCGGACCACCGCGCGGAACCTGAATCTGAACCGCGACTACATGAAGGCCGATGCGCCCGAGATGCGGGCGATGCTCACGCTCTTCCAGCAGTGGCTGCCGGAGCTGTACATCGATTGTCATGTGACCGACGGCATCGACATGCAGTACGATATCACGTACGCCACCGAGCTCGGCCCGAACATCGATCCTGCGATCGTGACGTACCTCCGATCGACGCTGCTCCCCCCGGTGCTGGACCGGGTGGAGCGGGACGGCCATCCCATCTTCTGGTACGTCTTCCCGCGTGAAGAGACCGACCTGAGCAAAGGGATGGGTGGCGGTGCGGCCCCCCCGCGGTTCTCCACCGGGTATGCAGCACTGCAGAACCGCCCCTCGATCCTGATCGAGACCCACATGTTGAAGCCGTACAGGACCCGGGTCGAAGCGACGGCATCATTCCTGCGCGGCACGCTGGCGACGGTAGCCCGGAGCGCCTCCGCGCTCCGGCGCACGGTCCGTGATGCCGATGCACGCCGCGTGGCCGTGGCCGACCGTTCAGTCCCGATGAAATTCGAGTTGGGCAAGGAAGCGACCAGGATGCCGTTCAAGGGGATCCGGCTCCGCACGGAACAGAGCGAGATCTCCGGCGGACGGAAACTTGTCTATACGGGCGAGCCGTATGACGTCACGGTGCCGTTCTTCGATCGCATTCTCACGGCGGATGCGGCAACGATGCCCGCGGCATACATCATTCCGGCGGAGTGGGGGTTCGTACCGGAGATCCTCGCGCTCCATGGTGTGGCGTTCCGGAGGACTGTGCAACCGGAGACGCTCACCGTGGCGACGAACCGTTTCGAGAAGGTCCGTTTCGCTGCACGGCCGTACGAAGGGCGGCAGACGGTGACGTACGCGGCCGACCCGGTGACCATGCGCCGTGCCTATCCCGCAGGAAGCATCGTCGTGTCCGTCGCGCAACGCGCATCGCACGTAGCGGCGCACCTGCTCGAACCGCAGAGCGGCGATTCCTTCGTTGCGTGGGGGTTCTTCAACGCGATCTTCGAACAGAAGGAGTACGCGGAGGACTACGTGATGGAGAAGGAGGGGAAGGCCATGCTCGACGCGGATCCGGCCTTGCGTGCTGCGTTCGCTGCGAAGGTCGCCGCCGATTCCGTGTTCGCGCGCGACCCGAACGCCCGTCTCAACTGGCTGTACAACCGCTCGCGGTGGGCGGATGAGCGGTGGAATATGTACCCGGTAGGGAGGATCGACGCCGGGGTGCTGAAGGGGTTGCACCTCCAGTAGGACGGCGAGGGGGCTTACCGTTCCGCGATCACATCGCGATAGATGGTCTCCAAACGGTCGATCTGCTTCTTCTGATCAAACAGGTCTTCCACGCGCTGGCGCCCCGCTTCTCCCATCCGCACGGCCATCGCGGGATCGCGCACCAGCCGGCCGAGCGCGTCGGCGAGCGGCACCGCCTGGCGGGGCGGCACCATGAGCCCCGTCAGCCGGTCCACCACGATATCCACCACGCCGTCGCAGTTCGTCGCCACCACCGCCCGCCGCATCGCCATCGCCTCGATGAGGACCACGCCGAACGATTCCGCATGGGAGGGGAACGCGAACAGGTCGAAGGCGGCCATCACCGCGGGCACATCCGCCCGGTAGCCGGCGAAGTGCACCTTCTCGCCGAGGGCCAACGTTGCCGCTTTCGCCCTGATGGCCGCTGCATAGGCTTCCTCTCCGTGGCTCGCCTCGCCGACGATCACGAGACGGAAATCGAGTCCACGGTCGCTCAGGATCTTGGCCGCATCGAGGATCTCCTCATGCCCTTTGCCGGGAGAGAACCGGCCCACGAATCCGATCACCGGCGTCGCGTCGTGGATGCCGAACGACGCGCGGGTTGCGGGTCGGTCGACCTTCTTCGGATCGAAGAGTGTCAGATCAACGGCATCGTGCAGTGTGAGCACGCGGTCCGGGGTCATCGGGGTCGTGTCGAGCACGTTCCGCTGGATGACATTGGAGATCGCGAGAACGTACCGCAGATGGCCGTAGGTATAACGGTGGAACGGGTCCTTCTTCTGCACGTATGAGCCCATGCGTTTGCTCAGGAGGGCGGGCACGGTGCCACCGGCGAGTTGCCGGGCCGGGATGACCGTCGCGAGATCGCGCGAGTGCTGGCAATGGATCACATCGATCCGTTGCCGGCGGATGAACCGTGCAAGCCGCCACGCGAGGAGCGGGTGGACGTAGCCGCGTATGGGCAGAGGCAGCAGGGAGAAAGGGTGGCCGGCGGCCTTCTGTGCGAGGCGGGAGTCCGTCGGGGCGGCGAGCCACACCTCGTGGCCGTGGGCGTGGAGCTGCCGGGAGAGTTCGATGGCCTGCATTTCGAGTCCGCCCCAGGACACGGAGAAACAGGTCTGTAGTATCTTCAATGGTGGAGCCATGGTCCTGCAATGGTGCGGCGGCACCGGCATGGGATGCTGTCCCTTCCGATGCCGCCGTCTGCTTCGTGGTCCGCGTTAGCCGCGCTGTGCTGCGCTCGGTACGTCGCGTTTGTCGTGGCCGAGATAGATCTGGCGCGGACGGGCGATCTTTTGATCGGCATCGTCCACCATTTCCGCCCACTGGGCGAGCCAGCCCGACATGCGTCCGATCGCGAACAGCACCGGGAACATATCCACCGGGAACTTCATGGCCTGATAGATGAGGCCCGAGTAGAAGTCGACGTTCGGATACAGCTTCCGCTTGATGAAGTATTCGTCCTGCAACGCGATGCGCTCGAGCTCGAGGGCGATATCGAGTTTCGGATTGCGTCCGGTGACCTCGAAGACCTGGTCCGCGAGGCGCTTGATGATGTTCGCGCGCGGGTCGTAGTTCTTGTACACACGGTGCCCGAAGCCCATGAGGCGTCCGTGGCCCTCTTTGACAGCCTTGATGAAAGCGGGGATAGCGTCCTTCGTGCCGATCTCGTCCAGCATACGGAGCACTGCCTCATTGGCACCGCCATGGAGCGGACCGTAGAGGGCAGCGGATGCCGCCGCGGCCGCGCTGTACGGGTCCACCTGCGAACTGCCGACACTGCGCATCGCGCTCGTGCTGCAGTTCTGCTCGTGGTCCGCGTGGAGGATGAAGAGTACGTCCAGTGCCTTCTCCAGGACCGGATGCGGGTGGTACTTCGGCTCCGCCATGCGGAACATCATGCTCAGGAAATTGCCCGCGTACGACAGGTCGTTGTCCGGATGCACGTACGGGAACCCCATGCTGTGCCGGTACGCATACGCGGCGGCCGTGGGCGTCTTCCCGATCAGGCGGTAGAACGTGCGCTGACGTTCGGCCTTGTCGGCGATGTGCTTCGCGGACGGGTAGAACGTGGAGAGTGCGCCGATGGTGCTGACCAGCATGCCCATGGGGTGCGCATCGTGATGGAAGCCGTCCATCAGCTTCTTGATGTTCTCATGCACGAACGTATGCGCGGTGATGTTGGTGGACCAGTCGGCAAGCTGCGCCTTCGTCGGCAGCTCACCATGGATCAGCAGGTAGGCGACCTCGAGATACGAACAGCGTTCCGCCAGCTGCTCGATGGGGTAGCCGCGGTAGCGCAGGATCCCCTTGTCGCCATCGATGTACGTGATCGTGCTCTTGCAGGACGCCGTGTTCATGAACGCCGGATCATACGTCATGATGCCGAAGTCTTCAGCGTGCTCTTTGATCTGGCGCAGGTCGGTCGCCTTGATCGTCTCGTTCTCTATCGGCACTTCGTACGACTTCCCCGTACGATTGTCCGTGATCGTGAGCGTGGGTTTCTTTGCCTCACCCTGGGATTGCATTGTGGGTTCTCCTTAGGTAAATGAACGGTCATCTGACAAGGAACAAAGCTCGCGCTCAAAGGAAGGAGTACGTCAAATAACATGTGCGTGCTGCACGGCGATCCTCGCAGGCGGGTCGTGCAGCACGCAGGAACTTACAGAGAAAGTGTTGAAAAAACAAGCACTTTCGATTTCACCGCTCACCCATGCTATCTCTTCGGATAGGCGGGCCGAGGGGCGAACTTGAATGGCTCGTCCTTGATCTTTTTCAGGAGCTCCTGAATGGCCCGTTCAAGTTGCGCATCCTTCCCCGCTGACGCCGAGGCCGGATCATTGTCCAGGAGGATGTCCGGGTCAGCTCCATGATTCTCGACAAGCCATTTCCCGTCCTCACCCCAGAAGGCATTATTGGATTGCTGCACGTTCCCATTATCGACAGTGGCCTGACCATTCAAAATACCTACTAATCCGCCCCATGACGGGACACCGATGACAGGTCCGAGCTTATCCGCCTTGAAGTGCTCAATGAAAGCCTCACCGTCGGACCCGTTATACTCATTCGAGAGGGCGACGTAATGCGCCGACGACGCCGTTCCCGGGTAGCGGAACGGTTCCTTGTTGCGCAGCACGTTGTAGGAGGTCATCCGCCGTTCGAGTTTGTCGATCATGAAATACTCCGTCCAGCCTCCGGAATTCCGCCGGACGTCGATGATGAGTCCCTCCTTGTACCGGAAGGCACGCCAGAACTTGTCGAACTCGCCGATACCGCCCGATCCCATGGCGTTGATGTGCATGTAACCGATCTTCCCTCCGGACGCCTTCAGCACGCGATCGACATTGTCCGAGAGCCACCGGAAATACCGGAGCTGGGGATCGTACCGGACCGGCACGATCTCGTAGGTCCGCGCACCCTGGCGTGAAGGGGAGCTGTTCACCGTGATGGAGAATTTCTGTCCGGCGGTCATCTGCAGCATGCGGTGATAGTCAGCCGGCGGTTTCACTTCCACGCCGTTGATGGCGATGAGGTACTGGCCTTCCTGCACATTGACGTCCGGCCGGGAGAGCGGCGCCTTCAGGCTCAGATTGTAGGTCGTCGGTCCATAGATGCGCGAGAAGATGTAGTAGCCGGCCTTCGTGTCCGCGGTCAGGTCCGCGCCCAGCCATCCCGTCGAGACCGGTGACCGCGGGGTCGCGACGGGCCCCATGTCGCCGCCGCCGATGTAGGTGTGCGACACGCACAACTCGCCCACCATCTGGCTCAACACCCAGTTGAGGTCGTCGCGCGAGGAGAGCGACGGTATAAATGAGCGGTAGGTCTCCCCGAGCTTCTGCCAATCGCGGCCGTGCATCCCTTCATCGTAGAAGAACTCGTTGTACCAGCGCCAGGCATCGTTGAAGATCTGCGTCCACTCGGCGCGGGTATCGAGCGTATAGGCGAGGATGCCCGTCGAGACCTTCTCGCCGGGGGTCTTGGAGGAGAACGCCTTGTCTAGTCCGCACAGATACAGATCGTTGTCGCGCCGGGTCAGGATCTGCTCGCCGGTGGCCGAGATCCGGAATTCGCGGATCTTGTCCGGCAGTGTGACCTCCTTCTTGCTCTCCATGTCGAAGATATGCAGCTCCCACTTCGTTGCTGCACCCGGCTTGAAGATCTCTTCGTATTCGTCCTCGGTGAATTTGTCCACCGAGCACCACGCCACCTTCCCCTTGCCAGCCTGCAGGAAGAAGTAGTTCCCCGCGGGCACGGGGAGCGGTATGGTCCGCTGCGCAAGACCGTCGGTATCGATCCGGAACGGCTCGGGCGATTTCTTGTCGGTCGTGACGGGTTCCGTGAACGGGGGCTGCTCGCCTGCGGCGAGCTGCACGGCCATCACCTGATAGGGTGCGTCGAGCACATGGTTGTCCTCATAGAAGTCCATCTGTACGCTGAAGTTCCGGCTGGAGAGATAGTACAGATACTTCCCGCCCGCATCGAACCGGGGCGAAAGGTTGTCGAAGAAATCGTCCGTCACCGCGAACCGCTTCTTCTGTTCGAGCGAATAGAGGAAGATCTGACTGTTGCGGTTGAACTGCACGAACGAATAGGTGACCCATTTGCTGTCGGGCGACCACCCGTAGTCGGCGATCTCCCAGTAGAATTCGTCGTTCTTCAGCTGATGCGACTGGTCGATCTGTGTCAGGGTGCGCGTGGCGATGTCCAGGACGAACAGCGCGAGGTCCTTGTTCCCGAAGAGGATCTTCCTGCCATCGGGCGACCAGACGAGCCGGTAGACGGTGCGGTCCAGCGCGGTGGTGAGCTGGGTGCGCGGACCGCCGCTCACCGGTTGTGTATAGAGCTGATAGCTGCCGGTGTTGTCCGCGAAGAACGCCACGGTCTTGCCATCCGGCGAGAGTGCGGGGTGCATCTCGCGAACGCCGGGGGTCATGGACAGATTGACCGCGAGTTTCTTCTCGACGTTCACCGTGAAGAGATCGCCCCGGGCTTCGAGCACGAGTCCTTTGCCATCGGTGGATGCGTCGGCGGTGTGGAGGTAGTCGCGCGCGTCGACCACACGGGTGCGCGTTGCCCAGCGGTCGGACGGGACCGTGACGCTCCGGCGTGTCACTTTCCCGCTTGCCACGTCCATCGTGTGGAGAGAGCCTTTGTAGACGTAGATGATCGTGGTCCCATCGGTGGAGGGCCACATCACGTCGAAGTCATCGTACGAGGTAAGGCGTGTGACCGTCGTGGAGGCGAGATCCTGGACGTACAGGTTACTGATGCCATTGTCGCGGTCGGACACGAAGTACATCTTGTTGCCGATCCACATCGGATATGCGTTCTTGCCGACGTAGTTCGTGACCGGGGTGAAGGCATTGGTCGCGAAATCATACCGCCAGATGTCGGGGTAGCGGCCGCCCTTGTAGCGTTTCCAGTAGTAGTCCTCGCTCCCTTTCCGGACATAGAGGATGGACTTCCCGTCAGGGGAGAAGCTGCAGCGGACGCCGCGGTCCAGCGGGAACCGTTCGGGGGCATTCCCCTCGGTGTCCACGGAGTACAGGTTCGGATCGCGCATGATCACGTTCTCGAACGTCGACGTGAAGACGACCCGCTTCCCGTCCGGGGTCCAGCACACGGAGTTCCCGACGCCAGGCATGTAGGTGAGGCGTGTGGGGGCGCCGCCTTCGGCCGGCATCCGGTAGATCGATGTGCTGCCGTCGTAGGACGCCGTGAACGCGATCTGTGAGCCATCGGGAGAGAACCGGGCGGCGTATTCGGTGCCCGGGTGGGTGGTCAGGCGTGTGGCGACACCGCCGGTGGTGGGTGCGGTCCACAGATCGCCCTCATAGGTGAAGACCATCGTCGAGCCATGGATGTCGGGGTGGCGCATGAAGCGCCCTTCGTCCGCTGCCAGTGCGGCGAGCGGAAGCAGAAGGGAGAGAACGGCACAACGGATGCCGTGGAGCATAGTGAGACCTCCTGGTGCGTGGTACGGTGTGATGGAAAGGGACAGAGAGAGAGTCAGGGTGCTTCGCGTGGAACGATATGGATCGCGCGGAGGTGCTGTGTGCGTGCGCGGACGAGATCCATCTGGTTATCGGCGGTCTCGCCGGCGGTGCCCGGCACGATGCGGGTGTACAGCCCGTCCGGTCCGAGCTGGCGTGCCCGGGTGCGGTCGGCCAGCGCGCCGTCCAGGGTCTCCTGTTTGACGCGCGCGATGAGGGCGGGGTCTTCCACCGGGAACATCAGTTCCACGCGGCGGTTCAGATTGCGCCCCATCATATCGGCGCTGCTCAGGAAAAGCTCCGGGTGTCCATCATGAGCGAACCAGAAGACGCGGCTGTGTTCGAGAAACCGGCCGACGATACTGATGACCCGGATGTTGTCGCTGATCCCCTTCACGCCGGGGCGCAGGCAGCAGATGCCGCGCACGATCAATTCGACCTTCACGCCTGCCTGCGAGGCGGCGTACAACAACTCGATCATCCGCGTGTCGGTGAGGGAGTTCATCTTCAGCATGAGATGGCCGTTTTTCCCCGAGCGGGCGTGCTGCATCTCGCGTTCGATGAGATGGGTCATGGTCTCGCGGAGGTTCACCGGTGCCACGCACAGTTTGCTGTACCCGTCGCGCCGCGAATAGCCCGTGAGGTAGTTGAACACTTCGGTGGCATCGGACGTGATCTGTTCGCGGCAGGTGAAGTAGCTGCAGTCCGTGTAGATGCGTGCGGTCACCGGGTTGTAGTTGCCCGTGCCGAGGTGGACGTAGCGGCGGAGCCCATCGCCTTCCTTGCGGACGACCAGGGCCATCTTCGCGTGGGTCTTCAGGCCGACCAGTCCGTACACCACATGGACGCCGGCGCGTTCGAGTTGCTTCGCCCAGCCGATGTTGTTCTCCTCATCGAACCGTGCCTTCAGTTCGACCAGCACCGCCACCTGTTTGCCGCTTTCGGCGGCCTGGATGAGCAGGGGGACGAGCGGGGATTCCTTGCCGATGCGATACAGGGTCTGCTTGATCGCGAGCACGGCAGGGTCCATCGCGGCATTGCGGATGAACTGCACGACGGGCAGGAACGAGTCGTACGGGTGATGGAGGAGGACGTCGCCACGCCGGATGATGGCGAACATGTCCTCCGCATCATCCTCAGCGCCAAGGGGTGCCGGGTGGTGCGGGGCGTCCTTCAGGTCGGGCCGTGCAAGCCGGAGAAGCTGCATCACGTGACTCAATCCGAGCGGGGGCGTGATCTCATACACATCGGTGGTCGCGGCCTCCAGGTTCTCGGCCAGGATCTCGCGGATGCGAGCCGGCATCGAGCTCTCCACGCCCACGCGCACCACCGGCCCGAAGCGCCGGAGGCGGATGGATTCCTCGATGGACGCCAGCAGATCGTCCGCCTCATCCTCCTGGATCTCGATGTCCGCGTTCCGCGTCACACGGAAGGCATAGGATTCCTTGACGGTCATCCCGGGGAAGAGCATCCCGAGGTTCCGGGCGATCAGGTCCTCCATCCAGATGAAGCGCAGGACGTCGGGGGTGCCGGAGCGTTCGGGGAGCGGGATGAGGCGGGGGAGGACGTCCGGGACCTTCACGCGCGCGAAGCGTTCTTCGCCCTGGGGGCCGGCAACGACCACCGCGAGGCTCAGGCTCAGGTTTGAGATGTACGGGAAGGGGTGTCCGGGATCGAACGCGAGCGGTGTGAGGACGGGGAAGACCTCGCGTGCGAAGTAGGCATGCATGGCATCCTGCTCTTCGGGCGTGATCTCCTGCATCCGGATGAGATGGATGCCGGCGGCAGAGAGCTGCGGATGCAGTTCTTGCCAGAAACACGCGGACATTTCCGCCAGCATGGTGGAGACCCGGTCGTGGATCGCCGTGAGTTGCTGGACGGGGGCGCGGCCGTCGGGGGAGAGTTCGGTGACCCCGGCGGAGATCAGGTCCTTGATGGCGGCGACCCGGATCATGAAGAATTCGTCCAGGTTGGAGCTGACGATCGACAGGAACTTTGCGCGTTCGAGGAGCGGGTGGCGCGGGTCGCGGGCCTCTTCGAGGACCCGCTGGTTGAATTCCAGCCAGCTGAGCTCGCGATTGATATAGAGCGAGGGATCGAGGGCCGGGGGGGTGTTGGACGTTGACTCGTCCTTGAGGGACGTTCGTTTCTTGCGCCGGGTCTTTGCGCCCCGCAGTTTGCCCTCCGGTCCTGCGGCGGCAGGCGGATCCTGGGGTGCAGACGCATGGTCACGGTCCCCTGCCGGGGTCGGTTCATCTGCCACGCGATGCACTGCAGTCCTCCGCTCGATGTTGGTACTGGAATATCCGACCTTTGCCCCAAAAAAACAACCGCCGGGCGGGGCTACCTTGACAATGTGTCCTGAACAGTGTATCATGCATCGATCATTCCATACCAACGGAGCCGCAATGGGCGTAAAATCCTCCACCATCGCCGACGCCAACGTCGGACTCATTGAAGTGAGCGGGTCGCTGGTCGGCGGTGACGAAACCGTCGAGGTCCGCCAGGCGATCGCCGGATTCGTGGACCGCAAGTACCAGAAGCTGCTGATCGACCTCAGCAACGTCACCTACCTCAATAGTACCGCGATCGGTGTGTTGGTCGCTGCCCAGACCACGTATTCCCGCAACGGGTGGCAGATCAAGCTGACCGGGTTGAACAAGAACATCGAGAACATCTTCGTGATCACGAAGCTGACCCTCGTGTTCGACGTGCGCGATACCCGCGAGGAGGCGCTCAAGAGCTTCACCTAGGCCCCGTATGCAATGTCCTGCCTGCGCTCAAGACATCCCGGAGAATTCTCGGTTCTGTCTCCATTGCGGCACGACGCTCGGACCTGCACCGGTGCCGCCCGTGCCGATCAGGCCGACCATTGACGGTTTCGCCCTCATCCGCAACTACATTCCCCGGGACCTTGCTGAACGCATCCTGACCGCCGGCCGCCAGATCGAAAGCGAACGGCGGCAGGTGACGGTCGTGTTCGCCGATGTGACCGGTTTCACCGCCCTCTCTGAACGCCTCGATCCCGAGGATGTCACCGCTGTCCTCAACGATTGCTTCTCCGGTCTCGTGTCGGTGGTTCTGCGCTATGAAGGGACCATCGACAAGTTCATTGGCGACGGCATCATGGCGATCTTCGGTGCGCCGCTTGCGCACGAGAACGATCCGGAACGAGCGATACGCTGCGCATTGGACATGATGACGGAGATCGAGCGGTACAATCAGCGCCGCGGGCAGGAATTGCCCGGGCCGCTCGGCCTGCATGTCGGGCTGCATTCCGGCATGGTCATCGCCGGCAATGTCGGCACCGACCTCCGGATGAACTATTCGGTGATCGGCGATACGGTGAACCTCGCTTCCCGGCTCGTCGAGATCGCCCCCCGCGGCGACATCTTCCTGTCCTCCGAGACCTACAAACTCGTTGCCGATGTGGTCATCGCCGAAGGGCCCACGACCACCGCCCTGCGCGGGAAGTCGGAGACGGTGGACGTCTACCGTCTGCGCGCGCTGAAGGCCGAATCCGACCGCAAACCCTCGGTCCTGGGCAAGGATCAGTTCGTGGGGCGTGCCCGGGAACTCGGCAGGATCGACCGCGCCCTGGAGACCGCCCGGGGGAAGGTGCATGTGCGTCTCGGACTGCGCGGCGAAGCCGGGGTCGGGAAATCGCGCCTCAAGGCGGAATTGATCCGCCATGCGTATGCCCTCGGCATCGCCACCGCGGAAGGGGCGTGCTCGAGCTTTGAGACCACGACGCCCTACTATGTGTGGTCCGTCTTCCTGAAGAATTTCCTCCGCATCCGGAGCGATGCGTCCGAGGTGCTGATCCGCGAACGGCTGCACGCGGCGCTGGACCATCTCCATCTGACCGATCACGAGCCGTACCTGGCAACGCTCCTGTCCGTCCGGTACGAAGAGATCATGATGGTGGATGAGAAGGTGCGCAAGCAACGGATCTTCTATGCCGTGCGCTCGCTGCTCACTACGGCGTCGGTGGAACGGCCGATGCTGTTCATCCTCGAGGACCTGCACTGGGTCGACCGGTTCTCGCAGGAACTGCTGGACTACGTCCTGCTCCGGGACAACAATGCCGTGCCGACCCTCTTCGTGCTCACCTTCCGCGATGAATATCCGTGTGCGGGGGTGGTCGATGAGGCGCACGAGCTCATCGATCTGAACCGGCTCGACCGGGACGATGCCCGCCGCCTGATCCTCTACCGGCTCGACGCAGATGCGGTGCCCGACGGTCTGGAGGAGTTCGTGCTCCGCCGTTCGGAGGGCAATCCCTTCTTCATCCAGGAGATCATCAAGACGCTGCTGGACAAGAAGATCGTGGCGGTGCGGAAGCGCCGTGCGGAGCTCCTCACGGACAACATCGAGGCCGGCGTTCCGGGAACGATCCAGGGGATCATCATGTCGCGGATCGACCGGCTGCACGATACGATCAAGGAGGTGCTCTTTGGCGCGTCCGTGATCGGCCGGGAGTTCTCGCGACCTCTGCTGGAACAGGTGATCGGGACGAACGGGGATCTCGTGCCCAGCCTCTACGAACTCCGTTCGCTGGAACTGATCCTCGAGAACGATGAAGCGCGGGAATTCGAATACCTGTTCAAGCACTTCCTGATCCAGGAGGTCGCGTACAATACCATGCTGGTGAACAAGCGGAAGGAACTCCATGCATCGATCGCCCATGCGATCGAACTCCTGTACGCGGACCGGCTGGTGGAGTACTATGAGTTGCTTGCGTTCCATTACGAGAAGGCGGAGTTGTGGGACAAGGCCGCGGAGTATCTGAGCCGGTCCGGCCATAAGGTGCGGCAGATGTATTCGAAGGAGGAGTCGGAGAACTTCTTCGAACGCCGCGAGATCGCGGTGAAAAAGCTGTACCAGTCGGCCAGCGTAAAACCCGACCTGGCCAGCACGCTCAAGGCCATCAGCCTGCCGCTCGTGGCGATGCTCATCCCGATCCTCCCGATCTTCTTCCTGATCCGCGTCGTGGGCACATCCCAGAACGTGAATGTGATCTCCCAGCTGGTCGTCGGCGGGGTCGCGATCCTGCTCCTCGTCTGGTACGCGCTATCGCTCTGGTATCTCGGGGTGGTGCCGTTCCTGCGGGGTACGCCGAAGCTGTACGACCTGATGGAGGACCGGATCCGGATCATCTTCAAGGACGGGACGAACATCACGATCCATTTTTCGGAGATCGAACAGCTCCGGTTGTGGGATACGAAGACCAATGCGCTCCGTCCGTGGCTCTACCGTCTGGCCGACCCGTTCGGACGTCTGGAGGAGACCGAGAGGCTGACCGTGCGGACCTGGGTACGCGATGTGCTCGGGAACATCCTGCCGCCGTACACCTTCGGGGTAGGCAGCGGTTCCGCGGCGATCCATTGCCGCCTCAACAGTGGCGCCACGATCAGCCGCTTCTTTTTCCCCTGGTTCAATACCGCGATGCGGAGCCGGACGCTCAGTCTGCACCCCTATGACACGAAGGAATTCTACGTTCAGTGTGAGGTTGCCCTCATGAAGTGGGGAAAGCAGCAGATATGACCCGTCCCTGGCGTCGGAACTGCCGCGCATCCGGCATGGTCGCACTGTGCGTGCTGCTGGTGTGCCTTACGGTCGTGTCGGGACCGGCTCAGGTGCGGGACCGTGCCGCGGCGAAGGACCTCGTGGAACTCGTCCAACTCGATTCGACGATCCGTCTCGATATCCGCTACGCCACGCCGCACAATTTCATGGGCCGGCCGATGTACGCGCAGGCGCGGGCGTTCCTGCAGCGCCCCGCGGCGGAGGCCGTGGTCCGCGTGCACCGCGCGCTGCATGCGAAAGGGTACGGGTTGCTGGTGTTCGACGGGTACCGGCCGTGGGCGGTGACGAAGAAGTTCTGGGATGAGACGCCGCCGGCGAAGCGTTCGTTCGTGGCGAACCCGAAGAAAGGCTCCAAGCACAACCGTGGCTCCGCGGTGGACCTGTCGCTCTACGACCTGCGCACCGGCAAGGAAGTGGTGATGCCGAGTCCGTATGACGATTTCACCCCGAAGGCCTCGAGTTCATATGCCGGGGGGACGGACGAGCAGCGAAAGATGCGTGCGTTGCTGCGGTCGGCGATGGAGGCGGAGGGGTTCCGTGTGGAACCGGGGGAGTGGTGGCATTTCGATCATCGCACGTGGCGCGAGTATCCCATCCTCGATATCCCTTTCGAGAAGTTGACCCCGCCGTAGGCGTTGATACGAACACCTCCGGGGCCGAACGACCGTTCGTGCTTCAGGAGGGGATGAACACTCCGGCGATCTCCACGGTCGCGGTGCCGGGGAACATGTCCATCGGAACCGCTTCGACGATGGTGTATCCCGCCTTCTTCCACCG
This sequence comes from Bacteroidota bacterium, assembly GCA_030835135.1. Taxonomy (GTDB): domain Bacteria; phylum Bacteroidota; class Ignavibacteria; order UBA10030; family UBA6906; genus JAGDMK01. Next base: position 96,042 of record JAUQWO010000046.1, on the reverse strand, counting down.
TTGCACTTCCTCAGGCATGACCTCGATGTTGCAGAACAGGTGCACAACGCGGTGACAGCGCCGTCCGGCGATGACCTCGATCACGCCGGGGGCCGTGCCATTGCGCGGAGGGTCCAGGATCGCGACATCCGATGGCCCTGCGCGTTGCATGAGACTGACCAGTGAGGTCTCGTTCAGATCGCTGCGGGTGAACCGTGCATTGGTGATCTTCAGGTGCGTGGCGATCCTGCCGGCCGCTTCGATCGCTGCCGGCGCGATGTCCGCACCGATCACGCGCTTCGCGCTGCCGGCGAACGAGATCCCGAAGAGTCCATACCCGCAATACAGATCATAGAGCGTGCCGGCGACAGGGAGGTGCAGCAGTCCGCCGATCCGCTCCACCATCGGATCGAGCATCGACTGGTTCACCTGGGAGAACGACTGGACGGGATACACGAACCGTTTGCCGGCGGTGACGTGTGAGAGGGTCGTGGAACCGAACACGCGCTGCAGTTTTCCCGGCGCTCCCGAGGCCGTGGTCCCCATGTAGTACCGGCCTTCCGAGGCATCCTCATAGAGGAAGATCCCCCGCACCGTCTGATCGCTGGCGGTGAGCGTCTTGGAGAGCGCGTTGGCCGCGCGCACGACACCCGCATTGATCGTTCGTACCGTGAGGATCACCATCCGTTCGCGGTCGTCGCCTTTGATCACCACGTACTGGAGTGCCTCGAGGAACGGTCCGGCCGCGGGTGTGCCAAGCCATCGGTCCACGTCCTCGTACAGCGCGGCATGCGATGACGGTTCGATCGCACAACGGAGCACTTCCACGGCGTGATCGCCACTCTCCGCATCCGGGTCGATGAGCCCGAGCATCAGGCGTCTGCCGCGGCGGAAGGCCTTGCGTTTGGAAACGGTGCGGTACTGACGGGGTTGTGGCGAATGGATGAGCGGAGCGAGAGGAACGCCGGGCAACGTGGCGAGCCACCACTCCGTGAGTGTCTGTGCTTTGAGGCGGACCTCGGTGTCGTACGGGACTTCACCGGCTGCACAGAGCGGACAACGGGTGCCTTGCGCTGTGCGGCAGGTATCGTGAGCGGGCGCGGGATGGTGCTTGCCCTGATCGCGGATAGCGGCGTGAAAGAGGGACGAAAAGGAGGACATGGTCTGGGAAGGAGGTCGTCCTTCGTTCGTTACTTTGCTCCGCCTTCCAGCACCTTCTTGATGGTGAGTTCCAGGTATTCCAGGTCGAAGGGCTTGGTGATGTATTCGTCGGCGCCCAGTAACATGCTCTCCGAGCCAACGGAAAAGCCCAGACGGCCGGTCAGCATGATCACCCCCATCGTCAGCTTCCGGTCGCGGATATGTTTGAGCACATCCAGCCCCGACTTCTTCGGCATGTTGATGTCCAGGATCGCAAGGTCATAGGTGCCCTGGTCGAGCTTCTCGATCGCTTCGGCGCCGTCCGTTGCTTCATCCGTGATATAGCCCGCCGCATTCAGTTGCTCGCGCAGCAACTCGCGGATACCTTCTTCATCGTCTGCGACGAGTATTCTTGCCTGTTCCATGGTCCCCGTCCTGAGTGACGCACTCGTTGAATGTTCCCTATATACCCAATCTCTCGTAATATAGCAAACTCCAGGGTAGTATGGGTGACCTGGCGCACGTCCATGAAAATTCAGCACCGATCGGGATTCGTCTTCTTTCTTCTTCTGGCGCTCCTTCAGCAGGGTGCCGATGGGTGGGGTGCGACCTCCGGGGGACAGGCATCGGTGGTCCTGTACGAGGAGACATTCGATACCGTTCTGCCCCCGGCCCTCCCCCCTGGCTGGTGGTCCTCGTCATCCCGTTTGGCGGGTACGGCCGATCTCGTGACCGCGGCTTCCTCTCCCGCCAGCCCGCCCCAGGCCATTGCCGGGTCCAATGCAGCGGTCGAACAATGGCTTGTTTCCCGCTCTTTCGACCCGCGTGCGGTCTTTCCTGCTCTCTTGAGTTTCTCCCTCCGCCGATCATCAACATTTGCGGCCCGCTGTATCGTCGAGGCGTCGACGGACGGGGGGCGAACCTTCGGGGTCGTCATCGGCGAAGCCCCCTCCATATTCCCTTCTTCGGTCTATGAGAAACTCGAGTTCCCTCTCCCGCCGTCGCTCGCAGCAGCGGATTCGTTCGTGCTGCGATGGCACTTCCTGCCGGCGGCCACGGGAACAACGGCGACGGTCCGGATCGACGATGTTCGCCTGACCCGTCCGCGCCCGCCGGTCCCGCGCGGCATGGTAGTGATCAATGAGATACAGTGCCAGCCTCCGGCCGCACAGCCGGAGTGGATCGAACTCATGAACACCGGCAGCGCGGAAGTTGAGATCGCCGGATGGCGGGTGCTCGACTCCCCGACAGGGACGGCGCATGCGGTCAGTGCCGCAACGGCGCCGCTCCCGTCAGGCGCACTGGTCGTGCTTGCCGCCGACTCCGCAGCCGTGCGTGCTGCCGTGGGTCCCGCGGCGATGATCGTGCAGACCTCCGGATTTCCATCACTCAATAATGCGGGGGATCTCGTTCTGGTGCAGGATGAAGAAGGTGCCACGATGGACAGCGTGCGGTATGATGACGCATCGGGAGGCGGTCCCGGCGTGTCCATCGAGCGGATCGATCCCCGAAGTGCGTCGTCCATCGCCGGGAATTGGGGAGGGTGCCGTGACACCATGGGCTCCACGCCGGGCAGGGAGAACAGTATCATCATCCGGCCGTTCGATCTGCGGATGGCACGCGTGGTGATGCACACCGACCCGGGCACGGGCACGACGGGATTTCTGGCGACTGTCCGCAATGCGGGGAGCGCGGTGGCCCCGCCATGCAGGATCGAGGTCTTCTCCGACGTCTCCGGGATGGAGGCGGACCCGTTGGCATCGGGCATGATGGAAGCGCCGCTTGCCGCCGGCGACTCCACCGATGTGATCTGTCCCTGGCGCGATCAGCTGCCGGGCCGGTGGCGGATCCGCGCTGCCGTCGTGTGGGAGAATGACCAGCGTCCGGAGAACAATTTCATCATCGGTGATGTGGTGACGCCAGTGGCCGCCGGGATCCTGCGCATCAACGAGATCCAGGCAGCGCCGCTGGGCGGCACGGCCGAGTTCATCGAGATCATCAATGTGTCGTCATCGCCCGTGTCGTTGGAGGGATGCTTTCTCGCGGACCGGCACGTGGGTGTGCCGTCGATGCACCGATGGACCGTCACCGATCGCAGGAGGGTGCTGCCGGGCAGTGCGATGCATGTGGTTGCGGGGGATTCGACCGTGGGGATCGCCGCCCGCCTCGCAGCGGAGATCTGCACGACCGTGAGCGGGACCGGGCTCGGGTTGAACAACGACGGGGATACGGTGCTTCTGTACAGTGCCGACAGCGTGCTGATCGACAGCGTCGCGTATGCGCCCAGCTGGCACTCGGCAACGGTCGATGATCCTGCCGGGCGGTCGCTCGAACGCTACGACCCCCGTCTGGCAAGCGGGGACGCGCGGAACTGGGGAACGTGTGTGGACCCGTCGGGCGGTACCGCGGGCCGCGCGAACAGCATCCTGATCACTCCGTCGGTATCCGCCGCGTCGCTCGTGTGCGCGCCGGATCCCTTCTCTCCCGATGCCGATGGCCGGGACGACGTGACCGTGGTGCGGTACCGGCTCCCGGCGCGGTCGTCGCTGATCAGGATCCGCGTCTATGATATCCGGGGACGACAGGTGCGGGATCTCGTGAATGCTGCACCGGCAGCGATGACCGGGGAGGTCGTGTGGGACGGGATGGGGGAAGGGAGGACGCCCTTGCGCATAGGCATCTACATCATCCATCTGGAAGGCATCGACGAGGAAGGTGGACGGATGCTGACGGCCGCCTGTGCTGTCGTCCTCGCGCGCCGGCTGTGATGGTCAGAGATCGATCGCGACGCCGAACAGGCTTGCCGTCAGCGTGCGGTCGAAGAATTGTCCGCGGTCATCGCTCCCGGTCCTGTACGTGTACGTGACGCGGACCGCGGTGGCCGCGGGGCCGGTAAGAATGCATCCCGCCTGATAACTCTGGATCGCGCGCCATGCCGTCTCCTCTTTGAACCGCAGGTCCACCGCGGCATACAACCGGCACCCTGCAAAGAGTTCCACGGGCTGGATCTCGCCTCCTACCTGCGCCACCAGATGCTTGTCCGTGACCGGCAGCGTATGGAAGTCGTACCGCCCGCCTGCATACACCATGGCATGATGTTCCGTCCAGTGCATCGATCCCAGCAGGGTCACGTAGTCCTTGGCGTAATTGATCGAGTGCAACGCCAGGACCTCGATCCCATCATCGGCGATATGTGCGCTGAAGTGTCCGTATCCGGTCCGGATGCTGACGTCCCGGGTGATGCGGATGTCGATGGGGAAATCGACGACGAAATCCACCGTCACCACCTGGAGCAGAGGCGGTGTGCGGAGGATGCCCGCATGCACCGTTGCACCGATCCCGGCCTGGATCTCCACGGGTCCGCCGGAGAGTTCGAAGAGCGGGCGTTCGCCCCCGATGTCGCCGAACCACTGTCGCGAGTCCAGGTCCTTGCTGATGCCAAGCTGATGTGCCTGTCCGCTCGCATGGATGCGGGGGAAGATCCGTTCTTCCGGCAGCACGCGGAACCGGAGTGGTTCCCCCGGTTGTCCGGCGCTGAGCATCGTGACCGCGGGCCCTGCCATCACGCCGAGCAGGATCGCGGCAAGGGCGAAGGAGCGTGCGTATGCGGCCGTCACTGCGCGCCTTTCGTCGTGAGGATGTTCTCCATGTCGGGGCGGGTGAGGCGGTACACGGCCCAATCGGACAGGTGCTGTGCACCGAGGCGGACGTAAAAATCGATCGCCAGGCGGTTCCAGGTGAGCACGGACCATTCCATGCGGCCGCATCCGCGGCGGTGGGCTTCCGCAACGACGTGCGTGAAGAGGGCGTAGCCGGCCTTCCGGTTGCGGAATTCCGGAAGCACGAACAGGTCTTCCAGATACAGGGTGGGCAGGGCGAGGAAACTGGAATAGGTCTCAAAAATGAAGGCATACCCGGCCGGCGTGCCATCAACCTCCGCCAGGAACGCTTGGATGCGCGGCGGTGTTGAAAACATATCGCGGATGAGGCGTTCCTGTGCGGTGGCATCGGGGGGGGCGAGCTTTTCATAGGCTGCCAGGCCGAGGACCAGCGAGAGAATGGCAGGGGCATCGGCCGGTGTGGCCGCGCGGATCACGGGTGCAGTACTCATCGGTGGGTGTCCTGTTTGACAGATTCGAGATTTCTCGGTATTTTTTCAGTCACACGCGTATCCTCCAGATCCGGAGATGTCCCATGGCTAAGTTGTACGTATCCAATAAAGATGAATCCGCCCGTCTCTTCAAGAGCGATATTCTGGAACTGTTCACGCACGTTCATTGGAGCGTGCCCATCATCATCTATCTCCCCGTCGTTGCCTACGCCGTGTACACCACGTCGCAGATCCCGTCATTGCCGTCATCGACCGCGGTGGAGCTGTTCATCGGCGGTCTGGCGTTCTGGACGATCACCGAGTACACCCTGCACCGCTGGGTGTTCCATTATGAACCGAAGAGCGCCCTGGGGAAGTACCTGCACTTCATGATGCACGGCGTACACCATGACTATCCCAACGACAGCAAGCGTCTGGTGATGCCGCCGTCGGTGAGCATCCCGCTGGCCTCGCTCTTCTTCGGCCTGTACTGGCTGGTGCTCGGACCGGTGTATACCTGGCCGTTCTTCGGCGGCTTCATGCTCGGCTACATCTTCTACGACGAGATCCACTATGCCACGCACCATGCCCCGATGAAGTTCGGCTGGTGGCAGAAGGTGAAGCACCATCACGTCCTGCATCACTACCACGATCCCGAAAAGGGCTTCGGGGTCAGTTCACCGTTGTGGGACGTCGTGTTCGGCACGCTGGACCCGACAGAAGCGAAGCAGACAATGGAAGCGAGACAGTAGAAGAAAAGGAACGGAAAAGGGGGGACGGAAACCGCGGTGCCGGCCTGGTACCCGTTGCCTGCCGGATCCCGGCGGTGTCTGTCAGGACTCTCTCACTTCTCCCTGTCCCCTCGTGCTATCGTTTCATCAACATCCCCATGCCCACCGACAGCACCCTCGCTTCGCTCTTGTCCGCCCGCGATGAGATGATCACCGGTACCTTTGCCCCCACGATCACGTGCGCGAGCATGAGCCCCGCGAAGTAGGTCGCCCCCTTCGCCAGGCTGTTCGCGACCTCGATCGTATGCGCCACCAGGATGTCCGCATTGCCGGCCACCGGCGACGTCAGTTTCTTTTCCGCGGCGGCTTCGGGCGAGAGGGCGTTATCGAGCGCCAGCGGGCCATCCACGAGGCACCCGGGGATCTGACCACGTTCGCACATCTTCGACAACACGGCGGCGTCCATCGTGGACTGCAGGGAGGGGTTCACGAATTCTGTCGCCGAGAGGATCGCCACCTTCGGCATCGGGTTGCCGAGAGCATGGGCAACCTCGACCGCGTTGATGATCAGCTCCTTCTTCGTCTTGAGGTCGGGGGTGGTCACCACGCCCCCATCGGTGATCATCACCAACCGTTTCCCACTGCTTCCGCTGTATTCCAGGGCGACCACATCCGACAGCACGCGTCCCGTGCGCAATCCGGTGGATTCATCCAGCACCGCCTTCATCAGCGTTGAAGTATCGACGCTTCCTTTCATGAGCACGTCACCCGTGCCGGCATTGATCAATGCCAGTGCCGTAACCAGTGCCTCGTGCTGGGTCGGGGCCTCAACGACCCGCAGGCCGTCTGCCGCGTGATCCGCCTGGATCGTGCGGGGGTCGCCGACGAGGATGCACTCCACGCCCAGGTCGGCGGTCGCCTGTCTGGCTGCACGGAGGATCTCGCTGCTGTGGGGTGCCACGAACACCACCCGGCATCCCGTCCGGGACCGGGCAGCGGCGCGCAGCTCTTCAAATGAGGTGATCATGGGGTTCGCTCAGTAATCGCGTGGTGTGGAACGGTTCTGGAGGACCGCGAGTGTTTCCGCGGCGAGGGTGCGCATCTCGTCTTCGCCGGGATACACGAGCACCCGTCCGAGAAAGCTGACGCGTTCGGTGACCCACCCGACGAGCATCGCCGACGTGGCCAGTCCGCCGGTCAGCACGATGGCATCGATGATCCCGCCGAGCACGACGGCCATGGAGCCGATCTCCTTTGCGATCTGGTAGGCCATTGCGTGGTAGACCTCTTCTGCGCGGGGATCGCCGTTCCTGATGCGCTCCTCCACTTCCATTGCCGATGTGGTGCCAAGATATGCCATCAGTCCGCCGCCCCCGCGCACCAGTGTGCGGACGTCCTGCTCGGTGTACGTGCCGGAGAAGCACAGCGTGATGAACTGCTGCAGCGGGAGCCCGCCCGTGCGTTCGGGGGAGAACGGTCCGTCACTGGAGGCATCATTGATGTCGATGATGCGGCCTCCGCGCACGGGGGCCACCGAGATACCGCCGCCCAGGTGTGCAACGAGGAGCGAGGACCGTTCCAGAGGCAGCTGCAACTCGTCCGCGGCGCGCCGGGCGGCCGCATGGATGTTCAGTGCATGCGAGAGACTGGAGCGCTGGATGAGCGGGTGACCGCTGTAGCGCGCGAGCGGTTCGAGTTCATCCACGGAGACGGGGTCCACGACGAATGCCTCGCATCCGTATTCCCGGGCAAGCGCGTCAGCCATGGCGCAGCCGAGATTGGATGCATGTTCGCCCTGCAGATTGCCGTGGGCGTCATCGAGCATGCGGTTGTTGACCCGGTAGGTACCGCCGGGGATCGGCCGGAAGAGTCCGCCGATGCCCACGACCGCCGAGAGGTGCTGGACCGATGCGTGTGTCCATTCCCGGATCTGATGGAGACGGAACTCATACTGCCGCCAGATCCCTCCGAACTTCCGGAGCATCACGGGGTCGTGGCGGAGGACGTGGGAGTGCAGCAGGCGGTCGTCCTCGTACAGCGCCATCTTGGTGGAGGTGGATCCGGGATTGACGACAAGGATGGTGAACGGGTTCCGGGCGGTCATGGCATGCCTAGCATATCCGTGGAAGTTGCTCGCCGGACAGCATATCGACGATACGCATGCTGCCGATACTGCTCCGCAGGGTGACGACGGACGGATGGTCGCTTACGACCCGGCCGATGACCGCGGCCTGTGCACCGAGCGGATGGGCGCGCATGGCCGCGAGGACCGCGTCGGCCGATGGCGCCGGCACGGCGGCGATGAGCTTTCCTTCGTTCGCGACATAGAGCGGGTCGAACCCGAGGATCTCGCAGGCGCCCCGTACCTCATCGTCGACCGGGATCGATGTTTCTTCCAGCTCGATGCCGGTCCCCGATTGCGCGGCGAGCTCGTTCAGCGTGCTTGCCACGCCGCCGCGTGTCGGATCGCGCAGGACATGCAGCGCGGGACACGCAGCGAGCATCGCCGCAACGAGGGAGTTCAGCGGAGCGGTGTCGCTGACGATCTGTGTGTCGAAGGAGAGGCCCTCGCGCACGGACATGATCGCGATGCCGTGTTGGGCGATGGGGCCGTTCACGATCAGGACATCGCCGGGGATCATGTTCGTCGGACGGATGTCCACGCCCGCGGGGATCACGCCGATGCCCGAGGTGGTGATGAACACCCCGTCGCCCTTGCCGCGGTCCACCACTTTGGTATCGCCCGTCACGATCGTCACGCCGGCCCTGTCGGCGGCCCTGCGCATGTCGGCGGCGATCCGCTGGAGGTCCGCCATGGCGAGTCCCTCTTCGATCACGAACGCAGCCGACAGATACCGTGGCGTTGCCCCGCACATCGCCAGGTCATTCACCGTGCCGCATACAGCGAGGTCGCCGATGGATCCGCCGGGAAAGAAGAGCGGGTGTACGACATACGCATCGGTGGTGAAGGCGAGTCTGCCGGTGCCGGGCGAAAGGACCGCGCCGTCGTGCATCGGTGCGAGGTCGTCGTTGCGGAACGCGGGGACGAACACCCGTTCGATCAGTTCGTGCGTGAGCTTGCCGCCGCCGCCGTGTGCCAGGAGGACGTGCGGATAGCGGTCGATGGGCAGGGGACAGGAGAACCCGTCGAAGGACGGCGTCTCATCGGCCATGGTTCAGCGCTCCGTAACGGTAGTATGCGGCGCATGCACCTTCGGACGAGACCATCGGTGCGCCGAGAGGGCGTTCCGGCGTGCATTCACGTCCAAAGGCCGGACATTCATGGGGCTTCCGGATCCCCTGCAGTACGCTGCCGGCGATGCACAGCGGCGACTCGCGGGCCTCAAGGTGCCCGACGTCGAAGTGTTGTTCGGCATCCATGGAGGCAAATGCCGGCCGGAGCCGGTAGCCGCTCATGGGGATCGTGCCGATCCCCCGCCAGGTCCGGTCGGACGGTTCGAAGACCTGCGCGATCACCGCACGTGCGCCGGCGTTCCCTTCCCGGCGTACGACGCGGGCGTACTGGTTCTCCACGTCGGCGCGCCCCTCTTCGAGCTGTCGCACGGCAAGGAGGATGCCATGCAGGATATCCACGGGCTCGAAGCCGGTGACGACGATCGGTGTGCGGAACCGTTCGGCCAGCGGGAGATACTCCTCATAGCCCATCACGGTGCACACGTGTCCGGCGGCAAGGAATGCCTGCACGCGGTTCGACGGCGAGCCCAGGATCGCGGCGATCGCGGGAGGGACGAGGACGTGTGCCGTGAGGAGGAAGAAATTCGTGAGTCCCAGCTTCCTGGCCTGGACCGCGGCCATGGCGTTGGCGGGAGCGGTGGTCTCGAACCCAACGGCGAAAAAGACCACCGAACGGTCCGGGTTCTTCGCGGCCAGCGCTACGGCGTCGAGCGGCGAGTAGACGATGCGGACGTCGCCCCCGGTGGCCTTGACGCCGAGCAGGTCGCGCGAGGAGCCGGGTACGCGGAGCATGTCGCCGAACGAGGTGAAGATCACGCCCTTCCGAGCGGCGATCGCGACGGCCCTGTCGATGAGTTCCACGGAGGTCACGCAGACCGGGCAGCCGGGGCCGTGCACGAGCGTGATCTCCTCCGGCAGGAGACGGTCGATCCCGTGCTTCACGATCGCGTGGGTCTGTCCGCCGCAGATCTCCATGATCGTCCATGGCCGGCTCACCGCGGAACGGATCGCGGTGGTGAGCGTCTCGACCGTGGCGCGGTCGCGGTATTCGTCAACGAACTTCATCGTCGAACTCGCCCATCTCGCGGAGGAGGCGCAGGGTCTCTTCTGCCTCCTGGTCATCGATCGTGTTGAGTGCGAACCCGACATGCACCAGCACGTAGTTGCCCACCTGGACCTCCGGGACCCATTCCAGGCAGATCTCTTTCTGCACGCCCGCGAAGCTCACGGTGCCCATGATGGGTTCCGTGGCGCGGTTGATCGACAGCACTTTACCGGGAACGGCGAGACACACGGGTGCACCTCCATCGCTTCATTCAGGATACGTTGTCTTCCTTCTTTCCTGTTCCTTCGTCATTTCTGCTGCAGCGACAACGATCTGTCCCACTGCGATCCCCCCATCATTCGGCGGGATGCGCTGGTGCCAGTAGGGCTGCAGCCCGCGTTCGCGCAGGCGGGTGATGGTTGCCTCCGTCAGGATCCTGTTCTGGAAGCAGCCGCCGCTCAGGACGACCCGTTCCCGCCCGCACAGCGCCGCCACCTCCACGATCATCGAGGCAAAGGTGCCATGCGCGCGTTGTGCCATCGCGGCGGCCGGCGCACCGCGCCGGATGTCGGCGATGATCGCCATGATCATCGGCTCCCAGTCCACGACGACCGGCTGCCCGTCCTGTGCCGGACGACGGCAGAGGAACGGATAGGGAGGACCGGCGATGCCTTCCGCCTTCCACTCCAGCTCCATCGCCGTCTGTCCCTCAAAGGTCGTGATGAGCCGCAGTCCGATGATCGCGCTGACCGCGTCGAACAGTCGCCCGGCACTCGATGTGCGCGGGGTGTTCACACCGCGTCCGATCATCTGCATCAACGCGGCACGTTCCGCGGGCTTCCAGCACTGCACCGGCGCGAGATCGGTCATGGTGTCCATTGCTGCGCCGCAGATCTCATGGAGAAGCCCGAACGCGCTCCGGCGCGGTTCCCGGGCGGCGTGGTCGCCCCCGGGCAACGGGAAGGTGCGGAGGTGCGCCACGCGCCGGTATCCATCGTCTCCAGCAGCGAACCACTCACCGCCCCAGATCGTCCGGTCGGTGCCCAGTCCGGTGCCATCCCATGCCACGCCGAGCGCGGGGCCCGTGATCCCGTTCTCCGCCATGCAGGCCGCGACGTGTGCCACATGATGCTGCACGGTGATGACCGGTTCCGGACGCGAGCGCGCGTACCTGCTGGAAAGATAATCGGGATGGAGGTCAGATACAACCGCCACCGGCCCGCCGGCGAACAGCTCCTGGATCCGGCGGCTCTCGTGGCGGAATGCCTCAAAGGCTTCCGGTGTTTCGAGGTCGCCGAGATGCTGACTGATGAAAATGGCGTTCCCGCGGGAGAGGGCGACGGTGCTCTTGAGATGCGCGCCCACGGCGAGGAGGTCGGGTGCCGGACGATCCAGCATCACGGGCAGCGGAGCGTATCCCCGTGCGCGGCGGAGCACGATCTCCCGGCCGGCCATCAACCGGACGATGGAGTCGTCCACGTGCCGGGCGATGGGGCGGTCGTGGACAAGGAACAGGTCGGCGATATGTCCGAGGGTCTGGCGGACGCTCCGTTCATCCATGCAGATCGGTTCATCGCTCCGGTTGCCACTCGTGGCGATGAGCGGGATCCCCGCATCGCGCAGGAGAAGATGGTGCAGCGGGGTAGACGGCAGCATCACACCGAGTGCCGGGTTTCCCGGTGCGACCCCCGTGCAGACGAGTGTGTTTCCTTCCGGCCGGCGCGAGAGCAGCACGATCGGGGCCTCCGGTGATGTGAGGAGGCGTTCTTCGAGCGGTGCGAGCGTGCAGAGCGCCCGGATGGTCGCGAGGTCAGGGCACATCACCGCGAACGGTTTCTCCTCGCGATTCTTGCGCTCGCGGAGGAGCCGGACCGTGTCGTCGTTCCCTGCGTCGGCCATCAGGTGAAAACCACCGATGCCCTTCACGGCGACGATGCGGCCGGCGCGGATGGCGTGTACGGCCTGACGGAGTGCGGCATCACCGGTGGCGGTCCGTGCACCGGTCGCATCGAGCAGCGCGAGTTGCGGGCCGCACACCGGGCAGGCATTCGGTTGGGCATGGAAGCGGCGGTTGGCCGGGTCGTGGTATTCCGCCTGGCATGCGGGGCACATCGTGAACCCGCGCATGGTGGTGTTGGGCCGGTCGTACGGGAGCTGCTCGAGGATCGAATACCGCGGGCCGCAATTGGTGCAGTTGGTGAAGGGGTAGCGGTAGCGGCGGTCCTGAGGGTTGAGGATCTCGCGCAGACAGTCGGGGCAGGTGGCGCAATCGGGCAGGACCAGTGCGGTCTTCGGACCCGCATCATCACTGGCACGGATCTCGAACGCTGCATAGCCCGCGGGATCGCGCCAGGAGAATTCGGCGCTCTGGATCCATGCGCGGGGAGGGGCCTCGCGCGCGAGGCGGAGCATGAGCTCCTCCAGCCGTTCCTGCGGACCTTCTGCTTCGAGGAAGACGCCCTGTGATGAGTTCAGCACCCAGCCCGTGAGGCCGAGGTCCGTGGCGAGACGGAAGACGAAGGGTCGGAACCCGACACCCTGGACAGCCCCGCGGATGACACCGTGCAGGCGCTGTGTCACGATCAGTTCTCCGTGACGTGCCGGGAGATGATGCCGAGGGCGGTGGCAGCGAATGCCGCGGTAGAGGGAGAGAGTTCTTCGGTGAATCCGCACTGCGATGCCGGGATTTCGACGAGCATCGCTTCCGACGGCACATGGTCATACAGCGTGGATGTCAATGTCAGGACCCCTTCCGGGGTGACCGTGTGGGTGCGTGGCATGTGCATGCCCTCTGCCGCGTGGAGCGGTGTCACCCGGACGGCGTCCGCGGTGACACTCGCATCCACGACGATCAGACGGTCGTACCGCGCGATGGTGTCGGCATGTTCGGGGGAGAGTTGCTGCACACACAGGACGTCCACGTCCGTGTGCCGGGCAGCGATCCGTTCGGCGACGCGGATGCCCGCGCCGTCGTCCCCGCGGATGGTGTTCCCGATGCCGATCACCAGCGTCGATCTCATCGGCGCACGTCACACAGCACGTTGTTCTCCGGACCGACCACCTGCACGTGCAGCGGCATCATGCCGATGGCATGCGTCGAGCACGACAGGCAGGGATCGAAGCAGCGGATGCCCGCCTCGATCCTGTTCAGCAGTCCTTCGGTGACCTTCGCGCCGTCCAGGTACTGCAGCGCGAGTTGCCGGACGGTCCGGTTCATCGCGAGGTTGTTCTGGGCGGTGGCGATCACGAGGTCGACCCGGCTGAGCAGGGCGTCCTCGGTGACCGTGTAGTCATGGAACAGTGTGCCGCGGGGGGCTTCGCTTGCGCCGATGCCATGGAGCTGATTGATCATGGCTTTGGCGCGTATGTTCTGCCCCATCGTGACCGGGTCCTGCAGCAGCTGTTCGATCTTTTCCACGGAGAAGAGGATCTCGATCAGCCGTGCGTAGTGATAGTAGAACGAATTGTTCACCACACTGGCGCCGCCCGCCAGCGCCTTGAACTGCTTCCGTTCCGCTTCGGCCAGGGGGGTGTCGATGTAATCGCAGATGTTCACGCGGGCGAGTGGGCCCACGCGGTACATCCCCTTGGCGTAGCCGAGCGGCTTGTAGTACGGGAACTTGAGATAGGACCACTCTTCCGTGGCCTCGCCGAAGTACTCATGGAAATCGGACGGGTTCACCTTGTCGGCGATGATATTGCCGTCGCCGTCCATCACGCGCAGCGTGCCGTCGTAGTATTCCAGCGCGCCGTCGGGGGCGACGAGACCGACGTACAACGAACGGAAGTTCCCGTAGTTCGGGATGTCCTTCTCGAACTTCACATGGATCTTCTTCAGCGTGTCGAGTGCCAGCCGTGCGGTCTCTTTCGCTTCGGGGATCCAGTTGAGCAGATAGTCCCGCTTCGCCGGTTCGAGGGGTTCGCGGACGCCGCCGGCCACGGCCCAGGGGGTGTGGATGCGGCGGCTGCCGAGGACCTCGATGATCTCCTGGCCGAACTTCCGGAGGCGGATGCCGCGTTTCGCGAACTCCTTGTCGCTCGCGATGAGGCCGAAGATGTTCCGCTTCGCCGGGTCGGAATCGAACCCGAGCAGGAAATCGGGCGACGACAGGTGGAAGAAGCTCAGGGCATGCGACTGCAGCCACTGGGCGAGGGTGATAATACGCCGGAGTGCCTGTGCCGTTTCCGGGATGGTCACGGACAGGATGGCATCGCCGGCTTTGGCCGACGTGACGAGGTGGCTGGTGGGGCAGATGCCGCAGATGCGCGACGTGATGCCGCCCATCTCCCACAGCACGCGTCCTTCGCAGAACTTTTCGAAGCCGCGGAACTCGTTCACATGGAACCGTGCATCCTGGGCGATGCCCTTCTCGTCCAGCTGGATCGTGATCTTCGCGTGTCCCTCGATACGCGTCACGGGATTGATGGTGATAGTGCTTGTAGGCATGGTCATGTTCCTCTTATCCGTACCGCAGGAAGACGTGTGTGAGTTCCGGTTTTTTGCCCGCCAGGAGCTCGGTGACCGCGGACCAGATCTGATCGGCGGTGGGCGGGCAACCGTGGATGAACGCATCCACGGTGATGTACTCGTGCAGCGGACGCGCCTGTTTCATCAGCTCCGCGATCGTCGGGTAGTCCCGGGGAACGCGGGGTGTGGTGTCGGCGAGTTCGACGTACGAACGGTGCAGCACGTCATCCAGGTCCAGCGAGTTCCGCATGGCCGTCACATTCCCGGTCACCGCGCAATCGCCGAACGATACCACAAAGCGTGAGTTCCGCCGGATGAGGCGGGCGAGTTCTTCGTGTTCAAAGCTCGCGATGGCGCCTTCGACGAGGGTCACATCCACATCGCGCGGGAATTCCTTCACATCGGCGATGGGTGAGTAGACAAGGTCGATCTTGTCCGCCAGGTCGATGAGGCGTTCATCGAGGTCCAGGAACGACATATGGCACCCGGAACAGCCACCGAGCCATATCGTTGCGACTTTAGGTTTCATGTGTAGTCAGGGTCCGTTATTCTTCTTCGTTCTCGATGCTGATCCACTCGCCCTTACGGCGGGCAGTGACGATGTACTTCAGGAAGTCCGTATGCTTCTCCATCTCCGCGACGCTTTCGCCCTTCTTGACGAGGGCGCCGGTGGGACAGACGAGCACACATTTGCCGCACGAGGTACAGCTTTCCGCGCTCCCCCACGGGACGTTGAGGTCGGCAACGATCGTGCAGTCGATGCCGCGGCCCGCGATGTCCCACACGTGCGCGCCCTCCACCTCATGACAGACACGGACGCAGCGGGTGCAGAGCACGCACCGGTCGCGGTCGATGATGAAGCTCTCATGCGACGCGTCGGTGACCTTGTTCGGATACAGATACGGTACCCGGACATAGAGCAACCCGGTGTCGTACGCGAGGTTCTGGAGTTCGCAGTGGTTGTTGACCATGCAGACCGAGCACTGATGGTTGCCTTCGGACGCGAGGAGCGCCACGATCATGCGACGGTACTTCTTCAGTTTCTCGGTATTGGTGTGGACGACCATGCCTTCCATCGGCCGGGTGGTGCAGGCCGGGGCGAGCTTGTTGGAGCCTTCGATCTCCAGGAGGCAGAGACGGCAGGCACCCACATCGGACAGTCCGTCCAGGTGGCAGAGGGTCGGGATCTCGATCTTGTGCTGGCGGGCGATCTCAAGCAGGGACTCATTGTCCTGTGCACTGAGCTGCTCGCCGTCGATAGTTAAGGTGACGATAGCCATGAGTGTCGTCCTGCTAGTGCGTTGTGGGTGGAGTGTCGGTACCCGACGGTACGAAGGTTGCCGGCTCCTGCAGGAGCTCCTCGTACTCGTTCCGGAAGAAGCGCAGCGTGGAGAGCACCGGATTCGGTGCGCTCTGGCCGAGGCCGCAGAGACTGGTCTCTTTGACCATCATACAGAGTTCTTCCAGCAACGGCAGGTCATTCGTCGTGGCCTTCCCCTGCGCGATCCTCTCGAGCAGGCCATGAATATGCACCGTCCCGACGCGGCACGGGATGCACTTACCGCACGATTCATCCTTGCAGAAATCCATGAAGTACTTCGCCACGTCCACCATGTTGGACGTGGAGTCCATGACGATCATGCCGCCGCTGCCCATGATGGAGCCCACGGAGGACAACGATTCATAGTCGACCGGGACGTCGAGGTGTGCCGCGGGGATGCAGCCGCCGGAGGGTCCGCCGGTCTGTGCCGCCTTGAACTCCGTGCCCTCGGGCGTACCGCCACCGATGTCGAAGACGATCTTCCGGAGGGAGATGCCCATCGGTACCTCGATGAGACCGGTGTTCCTGATCTTGCCCGCGAGCGCGAAGACCTTCGTGCCCGTGCTCTTAGGTGTGCCGATCGCGGCGAACCACGTGCTGCCCTTGCGGATGATGGGCGCGATGTTCGCATAGGTCTCGACGTTGTTCAGCAGTGTCGGCATGCCCCACAATCCCTTTTCGGAGGGATACGGCGGGCGGGGGCGCGGACGGCCGCGGCGACCCTCGATGGAGCGGATGAGGGCGGTCTCTTCGCCGCAGACGAATGCGCCGGCCCCGATGCGCAGGTCGATCCGGAAGTTGAATTGCGAGTCGAAGATCCGGTTGCCGAGGAGGCCGAGGCGTTCCGCCTGCTTGATCGCGAGACGGAGCCGCTCGATGGCGAGCGGATACTCGGCGCGCACGTAGATGTAGCCCTGCTGGGCACCCACCGCGTAGCCGGCGATGGCCATGCCTTCGAGGATACGGTGCGGATCGCCTTCCAGCACGCTGCGGTCCATGAATGCACCCGGATCGCCTTCGTCCGCGTTGCACACCACGTACTTCGTGTCGCTCTGCACCTTGCGCACGATGCCCCATTTCAATCCGGTGGAGTAGCCGGCCCCACCACGGCCGCGGAGACCGCTCTTGCGCACTTCTTCCACCACCTCAGCGGGCTGCATCTCGGTGACGACCCTGGCGAGCGCCGCATAGCCTTCCACCGCGATGTACTCCTCGATCTTCTCGGCATCGATGCGGCCGCAGTTCTCAAGGACGATCTTCATCTGTTCGGCGAAGAACGGATGCGACGTATCGATCTCGTTGTCCTTCACCGGCGTCTTTGTGACGAGGTGTTCCTCAACGATCTTGCGTGCGACGGTCTCATCCACGCGCTGGTAGAGCGTCCCCTCCGGGAGCACCTTCACGAGTGGACCTTCACCACACAGGCCCATGCACCCCGTGCCCACCACTTCGACGGTGGCGGCCAGGTTCTTCTCGGCAAGGGCCTTCTTCAGCATGTCACGCACATTGATGCTGCCGCACGAGACGCATCCGGCGGCGGCGCAGTACATCAGGCGGTTCGTGAACTTCTCCTGACGCTGCTGTTCCTGTTCGGCGAGTTCCTGCAGATCTTCGACGGTCATGCGGTCACCTCGTCTTTTTCGTTCTTCCAGGCCATGAGCCGTTCGACCGCCCCTTCCGGGGTGAGCTTGCCGGCAACCTTGTCATCCAGCACAGCGACCGGTGCGATGCCGCACGAGCCGACGCACCGCGCCTGCACGAGTGAGATCTTATCGTCCGGCGTTGTCTGTCCGAACTTGACCTTGCAGCATTCCTCGGCGGCATGCTGGATCTTGTTCGCGCCTTTCACGTAGCAGGCGGTGCCGGTGCAGAGGACGAAGGTGTGTTTGCCCTTCGGTTTGAGGGTGAAGAAATGGTAGAAGGTGGCTACGCCATACACGCGGCTGAGCGGAAGTTTCAGCGCACGCGCGATGTACACGAGCAGGTCGTTCTCGAGATAGCCGAAGATACCCTGTGCGGCATGGAGCACCTCGATCAGCGCGTCACCGCGCGACTGGTGCTTGGTGATCGCCCGGTCCAGCAACTTGAACCGGTTGTCACCACTCGGATGTGGCTTGGGTGTCGTTGTGGTTGGAGGCATGTGTCGGTTGCTGTCGTAAGTTGGTGTTCAGGATCGTAGTGTCAGGGAGGGTGTGACGCGGTGGGAAGGTGGCGGGCGTACTGAGGCGAACGGTCTTTCTGATCGCTCTCGTGACCCGAAAACCCTCCCGCTCCGGCCATTCGCCTCTTCTCTATATATAGTGCAACAGGCATGCCACGGACAGGCCGTGGAAACAGGGGAGAATGGGCAGTTACGCCGACGGTGGGGGTGGATTTTCCCATTCTTGGGAACGGAATTCCACCGCCGGAAGGTCAGGATGCGGTCTTCTGTCGCGCGTTCTCGGTGAGCCAGGAGCACCACGCATCCATGCCCGCACCGGTCGTGCAGGAGGTCTCAAACACCGTCAACGAAGGGTTGATCTTCAATGCGTTTTCCCGCAGCACCGCCACATTACTCTGCAGGTAGGGGAGGAGATCGATCTTGTTGATGATCAGGACCGATGCATTGCGGAACATTGATGGATATTTCAACGGTTTGTCGTCGCCTTCAGTCGTCGATGCTACCACGACCTTGACGGCCTCGCCCAGGTCATAGTTGGAAGGGCACACCAGGTTGCCGACATTTTCGATGACGAGCAGGTCGCACGCCTTCAGGTCGAGGTTGCCGATGGCGTCACGGATCAGATTCGCTTCGAGGTGGCATCCCCCGCGGGTGACGATCTGCACGGCGGGAACATTGTACTTCGCCACGCGCCGGGCATCCAGGTCCGTCTGTACATCACCTTCGATCACCGCGATGCGCAGCGTCGTGCGCAGCCGCTCCAGTGTCCGCTCGAGGATGCTCGTCTTCCCGGCACCGGGTGAACTCACCATGTTGATGACGTACACACCGTGGTCCGCGAAGAGTGCGCGGTTCTCGCGCGCGATCTCATCGTTCTTCTCGAGGACCTTCCGTTCGATCGTGATCACACTCATGAGTGCTCCGGAGTCTCTTCGTCCACATCGATCGTCATCACCTGCAGTTCCGTGCCGGCGATGATCGTCGTCGCTATCGACCCGCACCGGGGACACAGGGCAAGTCCGGGCTCGGTGGTTGATTCGCTGGTGCAGTCGGTGCAGCGTATCGTGTACGGCACGCGTTCGATCTCGAGCAGTGCCTCCGCCATGGGCGTGCCGGCGGTGACGGCGGTGAAGCAGAAGGCAAGGGAGTCGGGGACCACGCCCGCGAGGTCGCCGACGCGGACCCGGACGCACCGGACCGTGTCAAAGCGTGCGCGCGGAACGTAGTGTCCGACAATGTCCACGATCCCCTGTGCGATCGAGAGTTCGTGCATCGGTCAGTGCTGGAGGAGCGTTGAATACCAGTAGACATAGGCGTCCCCGTACGTATCCAGATCGAACGACACCCGTGTGTTCGGTGTCGTCCACCGGTGGGCCCGGGGATGACCGCTCTGTCCTTCGCCGTAGTCTTTCTGGAGCAGCGCAAGGAACTTGTTCGAGTTCTCCTCTCCCTGCACGGTGACGATCACCCCTGCCAGCCGCCCGCCCACGAATTCGAGCTCGCAGTGCTGGACGGCCACATGGTCCACCTCGGTCACGGCCGTATCGTACAGGATCACGTCGCCATCGGCGCGCGGCGTACGCAGTTCCACGCTCTGGGCGAGGGTCGCAACCGGCGTTCCCCAGTGGTGGCCGAGGAAACCGTCACGCGTCTGCGTGAACCCGATGCCGGGCAATGTGCGCAGGCACAGCAGGAGGGTCAGTATCTGGCGTTGCGTCTGATCCATGCACAAACATAGGAAAATTCACGCTTGAACGCAAAAGACCCCGGTGTGCCGCCGGGGTCCTGCGATGTGCGTGGATGATCGTGCTGCGTCCATGGCCCGGTGTGCGGACGGGGTTCCCGTCCGGTCCTGCCACGGATGGTCAGCTATTTGATGAAGGTCCCGGCGTGCAGTTCAGCGAATGCCTGCCGCAGTTCCTCCTGCGTGTTCATCACGATCGGTCCCTGCCATGCGACGGGTTCCTGCAGCGGCTTGCCTGACACCAGGATGAAGCGCACACCCTGATCTCCCGCCCGCACGACGACCTCGTCGCCTGACCCGAACAGGATCAACGACCGGTTGGCGGACATCGAGGGGATGGCCTGCGGCGCGCCTGCGAATTCCGTCTGCACCGGTTGCGGGTCCGACGCATCGCGGAACGCTCCTTCCCCCTCGAACACATACGCGAACGCCTGCTGACGCGTATCCACCTTCAAGGTCTTCTTCACCCCGGGCGGGACATACACATCCAGATACCGCGGATCGGCGGCAATGCCCTCGACGGGTCCGCGCTTCCCCCAGAATTCACCGATGATGATGCGCACCGACGTTCCATCATCGTCGGTGACGACCGGGATGTCCTTCGCCTGCATGTCCTGATAGCGGGGCGTGGTCATCTTATGTTTGGCCGGGAGGTTTGCCCAGAGCTGGAACCCGTGCATCCTTCCCTGCGCGTCACCGGCGGGCATCTCCTGGTGCACGATCCCGCTCCCGGCGGTCATCCACTGCACATCGCCCGCGCCAAGCGAACCGTGATTGCCGAGACTGTCGCCATGCGCGACCGTGCCGGCAAGGACGTAGGTGATGGTCTCGATCCCCCGGTGGGGATGCCAGGGGAAACCGGCGCGATACGCCGCGGGATCGTCATTCCGGAAATCATCCAGCAGCAGGAACGGATCGAAATCCTCCGTGCGGCCGAAGCCGAAGGCCCGGCGAAGATGCACACCGGCACCCTCGAGCGTGGGCTGGGAGAGGGACACTTTGCGTACAGGGCGGATCGACATGGTCATGCTTTCTCTTGTTCTTCTAAAGAACACCGGTCTGGGCAGGCATGGTTCCAGGCGAGGTTCCATCGGCGGGATGGGGTTGCTTTCCCATGCTGTGCTTGCTACATTGCAGCGCAATGCAGCCCACCGCGGCGCCCAATCTTGCGAAAGACCGGTCATGATGCGAGCATCCCTTGTCTGCGGCGTCCTCGCTGCAGCGTTCCTCCTCTCAACGTGCGTCACGGCCGGCGTGCTCCCCCGCCTCTCCCGCACGAAGCCCCCGTCGTGGATCGCTCCGTTCCGGGCCGACAAGAACGGTCCTGCCACCCCGTGTCCGGTGGTGCGCACATCGTTCGTCCTTCCTCACCCACCGGTGGGGGGCGTCGTGCGGGTGATCGGTCTCGGCCACTTTGCGCTGTCGGTGAATGGCAGACCCGCCGGGAATTCCATCATCAACCAGCCCTGGTCGCAATACAACAAGACCATCTACTGGCAGGAGTTCGATCTCACGGGTCTGCTCACGGAAGGGGAGAATGTCATCGGTGCACAGTTGGGCAACGCGTTCTGGCACGTGGGTCCGGCCAACGACCCGGGTCGTTTCGTCAAGACCGATGCCATGCCCGACTTTTCCGGCGGGGTGCCGTATCTCCTCTGGCTCGATGGCGCGATCACGATGGACAATGGCAGCGTGCAGGAGATCCGGTCGGATGCCGGCTGGCGGTGGAGCGATGGACCGTTGACGTTCTCGCACATCTATGCGGGCGAGGATTACGATGCACGCCGCGAGCAGCCCGGCTGGGATGCACCCGGCTTCAATGCATCGGGGTGGAAGCCGGTGGAGGTGGTGACGCCTCCCGGTGCGGCGATCGACCGGTACTCCGGTCCGGCGTTCCAGGCGTTCGAGGTCTTCGCGCCCACGGACATCCGGAATCCCCGGCCCGGCGAGTACACCTATGTGTTCGCGCAGAACGCCTCGTCCCTGATCCGTTTCACCATCGAGGGTGATGCCGGCCGAACGGTGCGGATGAAGCCCTGCGAATACATGGACTCCACCGGTGCGGTGAAATTCACGTACACCTGGGGGACGAAGAAGGACATCTGGCACGACTACACGTTGCGTGGCGGCGGACCGGAGACGCATCAGATCCTGTTCTGTTATGAAGGTGCGCAGTATGTGGGCGTGACCGGGGCCGTGCCGGCGGGCCGTCCGAATCCCGGGAACCTTCCCGTCATCCGGTCGATGGAACTCGTGCACGTACGGACCGCCAATGCCGTTGCCGGTACCTTCACGTGTTCGGACGAGATCCAGAACCGTGCCCATCACATGATCGATTGGTCGATCCGCTCGAACATGAGCTATGTGGCCACCGACTGTCCGCACCGCGAGAAGAACGGCTGGCAGGAAGAGAACTGGCACATGGCGCGCGCGATGAGCTATAAGTTCGATATCCGGTCGTGGTTCGTCAAGATCGCGCGCGACCTGCGCGATACGCAGTTACCGGACGGTCATGTGCCGACGAACTGTCCGAACTACCTGGTCGCCATCCCTCCGCACGGGTACTGGAACGAAGCGCCGGAGTGGGGCATCTCCAGCGTGCTGGTGCCGTGGCACGTCTATGAATGGTACGGTGACGCATCGGTGCTGCGCTCCAACTTTGCGAGCATGAGAGCATTCGTCGACTATCTGTCGTCGCAGGCAGCGGACGGGATCATCACCAGCAATCTGGGCGACTGGTACGACTACGGCCACGGCAAGGGCGATGGCCCGTCGCAATGGACGCCGAACGAGTTGAGTGCAACGGCGATCTGGGCGCTCGGGGCGCAGACCGTGGCGCGGGCGGCCGCGGTGCTGAAGCTTTCCGCAGACCAGAAGGAGTACGATGCCCTGTACCGGCAGATCCGCGCCGACTTCCAGCGGCATTTCTATGATGCGAAGACGAAGACCCTGAAGAACAACGGTTCGTGTCAGGCCGGGCACAGCGTGGCATTGTGCGTGGGGTTGGTGCCGGAGGCCGACCGTGCGGCGGTGTTGCAGGGGATCATCGACGACCTCTCGAAGCGGAACTGGCAACAGACGGTCGGCGAGGTGATGCAGATCTTCTTCGTGCGTGCGCTGGCGGAGATGGGGAGGAACGACGTCCTTCACCGGGTCTACGCGCGCGAGGACCGGGGCAGCTACGGGTTCATGGTGAACCAGGGGTTCACCTCGTTGCCGGAGAGCTGGGATGCGCGGCCGGGAACGGGGAACAGCATGAATCATTTCATGCTGGGGCACCTGATGGAATGGCAGTTCGCGTACGTGGCCGGCATCCGTCAGAAGCCCGGCAGCACGGGGTGGCGCAACGTCCTGATCGCGCCGAACCCCGGAGCGCTGGGGTCCGCGCGGTCGACGTTCGAAGCACCCACGGGTACGTTCGCCGTGGATTGGACGCAGCAGGGAACGACCTTCGAGATCACGATCGTCTCGCCGCGCGGCGTGAAGACCGAAGCCATCCTTCCGAATGGTGTGCGGCATGTCGTGGCGCCGGGCCGGGTCACGTACCGTGTGAACATCCACTAAGGACGGAAGCCACCTCCATGTTCAGTCTCGAAGCGATCATCTATTTTCTCCCCGGTGTGATCATCGGGCTCACCGTGCACGAGTACGCCCACGCGGCGGTGGCGTCACGCCTGGGTGATGACACCGCCCGGGCGATGGGGAGGACGTCGCTCAATCCTCTGGTGCACATCGATCTGTTCGGTTTCCTGTTCCTGGTCCTGCTGGGGTTCGGTTGGGCGAAGCCGGTGATCATCGATCCGACGAAGTTGCGACATCCCCGGCGTGACGACGCGATCATTGCGGCGGCAGGGCCGATCTCCAATCTGCTGGTGGCGATCACAGGCGCCGCTCTGCTGTCCGTGATCATGACGGTCATCCCGTACCGGGGCGAGGAACTCTATGGATGGGTGATCCGGCTCATCATCGCGGGGATCCAGGTGAATCTCGGATTGTTCATCTTCAATGCCATCCCGCTGCCCCCGCTGGACGGTTCGCACGTGCTGATGAGCGCGTTGGACCTGCGCAACACGCCGCATGCAGGCACCTTCATGAAGTATGGTGCGTTGCTGCTGTTCGGGATCATCGTGGCGGAGCAGGTGATGCGCGTGGATATCCTCCCGATCGGGAAGGCCGTGCGGTGGTTGACGGAAGGACTGCTGGTGATCTTCGGGTTCCCGAAGTGAAAGAGAATGAGCGAGAAGAAAGATGAAAGAAGAGAGAAGAATGAGCTGAGAAGTGACCGGTGCACCGCACGGGAATTCTTCTCTCTTCTCTCTCCCTTCTTCCTGTGGGGTAGGGCTTAGTTGTACGACTCTCCCAGACTCATGATCAGCCCTGCGAACGCGACCATGAACACGATCGCCAGGGCGATGCCGATGAGCATCCAGATCAGCGAGGCCTTGGCGAAGTTCTTCTTGTTGAGGTTCGTGCTGCTGTCGAATGCCCAGACCAGCAACATGATGAGTCCGACGAGAGGAATGTACGTGATGAACAACGTGACAAACCAGTCCTTGACGCTCAGAGGTTCCGAGCCTGGCTGCATCCCGGGAAATTGTTCGTTCATGGCGGCCTCGTTGTGGTAATGGGAAGGGGGGAATGTTTCAGAGTGTACGGAATCCCTGCCCGATTCGCAACTCTTCCTTGTTGAATCTCCCCCCGTCAATCGGTATCTTTTCCCATGCTCCCAGAGATCGATTCCCTCCGCTCCATGCTCCAGACACGCCGCGACGAGGTCCGTCAGGCCCACCGGGCCGGTGCTGACGGCTGGGCGACGTGTCAGGCGCTCACGCGTGCCATGGATGATGTGCTGCGCCGCGCCTTCGAACTCAGCGTCGACCCCGCCCTCCACTCCCGGTGCGCCCTCATGGCGATCGGAGGCTACGGGAGGAATGAGCTGTGCCCGCATTCCGACGTCGACATCATGGTCCTCATCGACAGCACTGGGGACATGGAGAAGATCAATGGGGAGGTGAAACGCCTGCTGCACATGCTCTGGGACGCCGGTCTGGATGTCGGTCACAGTGTGCGGACCCAGAAGGACGCGCTCGCCCTGCACGGGCACTCGCACGACGCCTGGACCACCGTCCTGGAGTCCAGATTTCTCTCGGGGAACGAGGCCCTGGCGCGCCGTCTCGGTGAGGCCGTGCGCGGAAAGGTGCAGGGGACGCCGGACACGTGGTATCTGCACGGGGTGTTCGGTGACATGCAGGCACGGCATGAACGGTTCGGGTCGTCCGTCAAACTGCTCGAACCGAACATCAAGAAGAGCGCCGGTGGCCTGCGCGACGTGCACATGGTCTTCTGGCTCCACCGTGGTGTGGACCCGGCATACCTGTTCCCGCTCGAGGATGGACGTCCTGCCACGGCGACCTTTCTGGACATCCTGCAGCAGAAGGGTGACCTGGATGCAGATGAGGTTGCAGAGATCCGCGAGGCGCTCGGTTTCCTCTTCCGGACACGGCATGAGATGCACTTCCAGCGCGAAGTGGAGAACGATACGTTGGAGTATGCACTCCAGCGTGACGTGGCCACGGCCCTCGGCTTCGGTGCCCAGGCGGAACTCCGGTCGGTGGAGGTGTTCATGGCAAGCTATTACCGTCACGCGCGCCTGGTGCACCGGCTGCACCGGCGGTTGAGTGAACGGTTCCGCGATATCATCGAGCCGGCCGCGCGGTCCATGAAGACTCCCGCGAACGGCTCACCCGTGATCAGGATCTCCGAGAACACGATCTTCCTTGCGCCCGGCGTGCGGATCCTGGAGGATGCGGCCGCCATGTTCGAGTGCTTTGCGCTCGCGGCGGAAGCGGGACTTGCCCTGGACTTCCGCGTCCAGGCAGCGATCGAGCGGGGACTGGCGAGACTGCGCGACGATGATCGACGATCGCCGGCGGTCGCCGCTGCGTTCCGTCGCATCCTCCGCTCGGGCCGTGCGGGCGAGGTCCTGCGTGTGGCGAACGACCTCGGCGTCCTGGGCTGGTACATCCCCGCGTTCGGAGAGCTCGTCTCGTTCTTTCAGCACAATGTCTATCACTATTTCACGGCTGATGAGCATACGCTCATCGCCATCGCGAACGCGGAGCGGCTCGCGACGATGAACAGTCCGCTCGGTGAGGTATTCTGTGAGCTGCCGGACCGTGAAGTGATCATTCTGGCGACGTTGCTGCACGATATCGCGAAGCCGCTCGGGGTGGCGGACCATGAGATCACCGGCGTGGCGGTGGCGGAACGCGTGCTCACCGATCTGGGCCTGTCAGACCTCGCACCCCAGGTCGGGTTCCTGGTGCGCCACCACCTGGCGATGGAGCAGACGGCGTTCCGGCGCAACGTGCACGATCCGGCCACGATCCGCGAGTTCGCGGCGCGGTTCACCTCGCCCGCATTGCTGGATTACCTCTATGTGCTGACCTACGCCGACCTCTCGGCGGTCAACACGTCGGTCTGGACGGAATGGAAGGCGGCGATGTTGTACGATCTGTACCGCCGCGTCGCTGATGTGCTGCAGCGGAACCTGCGCGGATCCGAGATCGATGACTATCACGCCAGCCAACGTCAGGAAGCGGAGACGGCGCTCGCGGCATCGCTGGCGGATTCCCTGCCGGCGGATGAAGTGGCCAGTCATTTGCGCGGGATGAACACCGATGCGTATCAGGCGGTGTTCACGCCGGAGGAGATCGTGCGGCACATCGAGCTGGGCAGACAACAGAAAGACGTGAGCACCCTGTTCGTCCACCGCGGCTCCTTCACCGATGTCACCGTCGTCGCACGGGATGCGCCCTTTGCCCTGTCGCGTTTCTGCGCGGTCCTGACGGCGCACGATGCCAATATCTTTGACGCGAACATCTTCACGCGGTCGGACGGCCTGATCATTGACCGGTTCCGGGTGAGTGGTGCGGTGACGCACCAGCAGCTGGACCAGCCGGCGTGTGACCGGATCGCGCGCGAGATGGAGGACCTGATGGCCGGGCGCACCAATGTGGAGGGGCTCTTCCGTGAGCATCACCGGAAGTGGAAGCGCCGGGCGCGCGCCGGAGCGAATCCGAACATCCGCACGGACGTGGAATTCGAGGCGACGCCGGGGTATACCATCATCGATGTGTACGCACCGGATTCCGTCGGCTTCCTCTACCGCATCACGGAGGCGATCTCGCGACTCGGCCTGAATATCGTGTTCGCGAAGATCGCCACGCGTGTGGATGGCATCGTGGATTCGTTCTACGTGCTCGAGCGATCCGGCTCGCCGGTGGGCGATGATACACGGCGGGAGGATATCCGGCGCCGGATCCTGGCGACACTTCAGAGTACCACCGAACTTGGACCAGCATGACAGCCACACAGGCCCGGCAGGCACAACCCATCGGCGTGTTCGATAGCGGCATCGGCGGCCTCACGGTCGTACGGGCGCTTTCGGCACGACTGCCCCATGAGAATATCGTGTATTTCGGGGACACGGCGCGCGTTCCCTACGGACCGAAGTCGCCGCAGGTCGTGCGTGAATACACGGCGCAGGACGTTGCGTTCCTCATGAGTCATCGCGTGAAGATGGTCGTGATCGCGTGCAACACCGTCTCCGCGGTCGCGCTGGATGTGGTCCAGAAACACGCACGCGTCCCGGTCGTGGGCGTGATCCTGCCCGGTGCGGCTGCCGCGGCACGGGTGTCCGTCCGCCGGCGCATTGGCATCATCGGGACCCAGGCGACGGTGAACAGCGGGGCATACGTGCACGCGATCCGGTCCGTGGCCCCGGATGTGCAAACGGTCTCCGCCGCTTGTCCGCTCTTCGTACCGCTGGCGGAGGAGGGGTGGATGGACCATCAGGCGACGCGGCTGATCGCCAGGGAGTACCTCTTCCCGTTGACCCTCGAGAAGATCGACACGTTGATCCTCGGGTGCACGCATTACCCGCTTCTTGCGTCCGCGATCGCCGGTGCCGTAGGGGCGGGCGTCACGCTCATCGATTCCGGCGAAGCGGCAGCGGCGGACGTGGAGCGACAGCTCGATGAGAACGGACTGAGGAATACGAGCACCGAACGGCCGCACCTCCAGTTCTATGTGAGCGATATTCCGGCGAAATTCGCAGGGATAGGGGAACTCTTCCTCGGTCAGAGCATGGGGCGCGTCCGTCGCGCGACGGTCGATGGGTCCGGGGTTGCACCACTCGTCTGAACTTCACTATATTGTCGTACTCTCTGTGGACTTCGTTCCTTCATATATCGCCCTGCACCGGACCGGTGAACTCCATCGGCGGGCGGACCTCCTCGAGGGGATGCTCCGCCGGTGCACCGTGTGCCCGCTTGTGTGCGGGGTCGACCGCATCGCCAATGAGCAGGCGCGATGCTACACCGGGTATCTTCCGGTGGTCTCGTCGTGGACCCTGCATTTCGGCGAGGAACCGGCACTGGGTGGTGAACGGGGTGTCGGGAATATCTTCTTCGGGAACTGCAACCTCCGGTGTGTGTACTGTCAGAACCACGCCATCAGTCAGAACCACCGCGAGGAGCGCGTCCGCGAGACGTCGTTCGAGGATCTGGCGGCGATCATGGTTGCGTTGCAGGAGCAGGGGGCGCATGCCATCGGGCTCGTTTCTCCCAGCCACGTGGTCCCGGCCATCGTGCGTGCGCTCGCCATCGCCGTCGATCGGGGGCTCCGGCTTCCCCTCATTTATAATACCAATGCCTATGACGCACCCGACGTCCTCCGCCTTCTGGAGGGGATCGTGGACATCTATCTGCCGGACCTGAAGTATGCGGAGAGCGATCTGGCGCTGCAGTACTCGAAGATCGACGACTATCCCGGCCACGCCCGGGCAGCCATCGCTGAGATGCATCGGCAGGTGGGGTCGGCACTGGTGACCGATGCGGCGGGGCTCGTGCAGCGCGGGCTCATCATCCGTCATCTGGTCCTTCCGAACGATCTGGCCGGGAGCCGCGCGTCGCTCACCTGGATCCGCGATGCGCTTGGACGGGATGTGACGGTGAGTGTGATGGCGCAGTACTACCCGGTGCACCGGGCGGCCACGATGCCGCTCCTGGACCGGAAGATCCGGGCGAGCGAATACGAACGGGTCCTTGCCGTGCTCGATGAACTGGGATTGCACAACGGCTGGGTCCAGGAACAGGATGCACCGGAAAACTACCGGCCGGCATTTGAGGATCGGGTCGATCCGTTCCGGAACAATGAATTAAGAATGAAGAACTAAGAATTCTTCATTCCTAATTGAAGGACAATGGAGGCGAAAAGGGTATGACTGAGACTCAAAAGCAGCAGATCGAAGCGTTGAAGGCACTCCCGTCCGCATTGCGGGAGGTGGTGGCGGGACTGAGCGATGCGCAGCTGGATACGCCGTACCGGGATGGTGGATGGACGGCGCGCCAGGTTGTGCACCATATGGCGGATTCCCATATGCAGGCGTACATCCGGATGCGGAAGATCGTGACCGAGGATCATCCCACGATCCAGCCCTACAACCAGGATGTCTGGGCCGCCTTGCCTGATGCCGCCGGACCGATCGAACCGTCGCTGGTCATTCTCATGGGACTGCATGCGCGGTGGGCGACGTTTCTGGAGCTGCTTCCGGAGAGTGCGTGGACCCGCGGTGCGTTGCATCCGGAGCGTGGAGAAGTGACGCTGATGTCGATGCTGGCGACCTATGCCGGGCACGGCGTCAAGCACTGTGGCCACATCCGCTCGCTCCGGGAGAAGCATCAATGGTAAGGACGATCCTGGCTGCCCTCCTGGTGAGTGCCATAGTGGTGACCGCTCCCCCGGCGAGCGTACACGCCCAGACGACACAACAGTCCGCAGCGCGCGCGCAACTCCGGCAGATCTACATGCCGCGCGAGCGCACGCTGGAGATCTGGGGTGGTATGGGTCATCCATTCAACCATCGTGCCTTCAAGCGCTACTGGATGCGGGGTCCGTCCGCAGGGTTCTCGATGCACTTCCGCGCCTCCGATCATATGAAGATCGGCTTTGGCGCAGAGGCCACGCTCTTCAGTTTCAAGGCCGGCAATTTCCAGGTGTGGAATCCGGGCGTCCCGGTGCAGGTCAAGGACCTCGTCACCATCAACGTCTTTCTGTCCTTGCGACGCTACTTCCAGCCCACCAGCAAGACCTCCCCCTTTGCCGGCCTGGAGGTTGGATTCACGCGCATCACCGGTGCTGAATATAAGGGGTTCGTGAACGCCGTGCGCGTGACGTATTACGACGTTCCCGGTTCGCTCCGGTTGACGGCGTCGGGAACCGTGGGTATCGATCATTATCTCTCACGCAGGGTCGCCGTGCAGGCCGAGGCACACCTGACCTATCTTCACAACGAGCCCAATCTCAGTCTCTTCATCGGCGGGCGGGCCGGATTCAAATTCACCCTCTGATCGTTCCCTGACATTTCCGGATGTGACGATATGCATGCACAGGATGTTCTCTCCATCTTCAAGCAGACCGGCGCGTTGCTGGAAGGCCATTTTCAATTGACCTCCGGGCTGCATAGTAACCAGTATTTTCAGTGCGCGAAGGTGCTGCAGTATCCGGACCATTGCGCGACACTGTGCACGGTGCTCGCAACCGATGCCCGCGGCCGCTCGGTGCAGGCGGTCGTTGCGCCGGCGCTGGGTGGCATCGTGGTCGGCCAGGAGGTAGGGCGGCAATTGGGTGTGCGCACGATGTTCACGGAACGCAAGGATGGCACCATGCAGCTCCGGCGCGGGTTTGAGATCGGCCACGGAGAACGGGTCCTTGTCTGTGAAGATGTCGTCACGACCGGCGGCTCGGTGAATGAAGTGATCGACCTCGTCCGGCAGGCAGGCGGTGAGGTGGTCGGGGTGTCATGCATCGTGGACCGGAGTGGCGGCACCGTCACGTTTCCCGGCTATCCCGGCAAGCACACGGCGGTCCTGACGATGACCGCGGTGACGTACCAACCGGACCAGTGTCCGCTGTGCGCTGCGGGGTCCGCCGCCGTCAAACCCGGCAGCCGGGGGAGCAAGTAGCAGCCCTATGGAACTGACGCGACTCAGCCGCGAGGTCCTGTACAAGGGACGCATCATCGATCTGCTCGTGGACCAGGTGCAGTATCCCTCGGGCAACCGGTCGGTGCGTGAAGTGGCGCATCACCCCGGTGGTGCGGCGGTGGTGCCGGTGATGGACGATGGACGGGTGATCCTGGTCGATCAGCTGCGGTATCCGCTCGAACGGCATATCCTCGAATTGCCTGCCGGGAAACTCTCCCCGGGTGAGGATCCGGCCCTCTGTGCGGTGCGTGAACTCGAAGAAGAGACCGGGTGGCTTGCCGATGCGCCGCTCCATCTGTGCTCATTCTATACGACGCCCGGATTCTGTGATGAAGATCTGCACGTGTATCTTGCGCGCGGCCTGCGGCCTGCACCGGGTGGCCACAAGCGCGAAGAAGGCGAGTTCACCATGAACGTCCATATGATCCCGTTCGCCGACGCGCTGGCGATGGTGCACGACGGACGCATCAAGGATGCCAAGACCATCATCGGGCTGCTGCTGGCTGCGCCCCGGCTCCAGTGATCGGGCTCCCGCATGACGTACCGGAACATCATATTCGATTTTGACGGGACCCTGACGGATTCCCGGCGTGACATTGCCGGCGCGCAACTCTGGTCCCTGCAGCAGATCGGAGTGGACGGACTCCGTGAGGAGGACCTCTATCCGCTGATCGGAAAGTCGCTCCATGAGACCTTCGCGCGCGTCCTGCCGCCATCGGCACATCACCGTATCCCGGAAGCGATCGCGCACTACGCGGACTACTATCCGCCCCGCGCATTGACGACAACGACGTTGTTTCCCGGTGTCGGGGCCACGCTGGCAACGCTCCGCGAGCGCGGACACCGTCTCGCGGTCGCATCCACGAAGAAGGGCCAGGGGATCCTGCGGGCGACGGAGCACTTCGGCATCACCGGTATGTTCGATCGGTTACAGGGAAGCGAGAACATCCCGTTCAAGCCCGCACCCGATGTCGTGCTGGCGGTCCTGCGGTCGCTGGACTGGTCACCGGCAGAGACCCTGATGGTCGGCGACACCGATGCGGACATCCTTGCAGGCCGTGCCGCGGGCATTGCGACCTGCGCCGTGACCTACGGATCGCTTTCGCGTGACGCGTTGATGGCGTTCCGGCCCGACCACATGCTCGACAGTATCACCGGGGTGCTGCAGATCGCGCAGACCGGCGAGCCGCGCATGACGTATGACACCCCACACGAACGACAGGCATCATGAATCCCGTAGAACTGATCAGGAAGAAGCGGAATGGCGGCGAGCTGACACCCGACGAACTCCGGTGGATCATCACCGCCTATGTGCAGGACCGGTTGCCCGATTATCAGATGTCGGCCCTGCTCATGGCGGTCTTCTTCCGGGGCATGACCGACACCGAGACCTCCACCTTCACAGATCTGATGCTGCACTCCGGGGCCGTGATCGATCTTTCGGGTATCCCCGGCATCAAGGTCGACAAGCACTCGACCGGCGGCGTGGGCGACAAGGTCTCGCTCATCCTGGCACCGATGGTGGCCGCCTGCGGTGTGCCGGTGCCGATGATCTCCGGCCGCGGTCTGGGGCACACCGGGGGGACGCTGGACAAACTCGAATCGATCCCGGGATTCCGCACCGACCTCAGCGTGGAGGAATACAAGAAGGTCATCGCCGAGGTCGGCATGGTGCTCATCGGACAGACGAAGGATGTCGCACCGGCGGACCGCAGGATGTATGCGCTCCGGGATGTGACCGGCACGGTGGAATCCATTCCACTGATCTCCGGCAGCATCATGAGCAAGAAGCTCGCCGAAGGGATCGATGCGCTCGTGCTCGATGTGAAGACCGGCGACGGTGCGTTCATGCAGAGCGATGCGGACGCGGAGGCGCTCGCCTCGACCCTGGTGCGGATCGGCACGATGGCGGGGAAGACCACGGTGGCGTTCCTCACCAGCATGGACCAGCCCCTCGGCATGGCCATTGGCAACTGGGTGGAGGTCGTGGAGTCCGTGGAGTGTCTCCGCGGTAAGAAGGTGCCGGACCTGATGGAAGTGACGCTGGTCCTGGGTGGTGCCATGGTGATGCTGGGCGGCAAGGCCAGGTCCATCGAAGAGGGGATGGCGCTCTGCCAGTCCGCGATCTGGTCCGGCCGGGCGTATGAGAAATTCCTGGAGGGGGTCCGCAGACAGGGCGGCGCAACGGATGTTCTGGAACAACCGGACCGCTACCCGGCGCCGCGCTTCGTGGAGGAGATCCTGAGTCCCGCGGATGGCGTGGTGACGCACTTCCAGACGCGGCGTATCGGTGTGCTTGCCGCTGAACTCGGCGCTGGCCGCCTCCGGTCCGATGATGTCATCGAACCCAAGGCCGGCATCATGCTCTTGAAGAAGCTCGGAGATCCTGTCCGCCGCGGCGAGCCCATCGCCCGCGTGATGGGAGACCGTGAAGGATCGTTCCATCGTGTGGCCGGTGACCTCGCCCGCTGTATCCGGTGCGGGCCGCCGGAGGGCACACCCCGCCCGACCATCGGTGCTGTCGTTGATGCCAACGGCAAACGCCCATGGACCACGCCCATCGTCCATTGATCAACGAGGAGACCCATCCATGATGCAGGTGCGGGATCTGGTGAAGGGACACAAGGTCGTTACCGTCGGTAAGGCGGCAACGGTGCAGACGGCTGCCGAGATCATGGCACGTGAGAATGTCGGCGCGCTGGCGGTGATCGAGGAAGGGCTGTTGGTCGGGATCTTCTCAGAACGGGATGTGATCAGCAGGGTCGTGAGCAGGCAGCTCGATCCGGTGAAGACGAGTGTCGGATCGGTGATGACGAGGAATATCGTGATCGCCCTGGCGGCCGACACCGTGGAATCGTCGCTGCGCAAGATGAAGACCGCGAAGTGCCGGCACCTGCCGGTGGTGGATGGCGAGATCCTGCTCGGCATGCTCTCACTGCGCGACCTGCTCCAGGTGGTCGTGGCGGAGACGGAGGGGAAGATCGAGTTCCTGCAGAACTACATGTTCCATCTCCCGCCCGCCGAAACGGGCGGTTGATGGACGGGGGTCACTTCGCTGTGACGACCTTGAGCATGGCCTCATGGATGGGGCCATTGCTCGCCAGGACGCTCTTCTGATAGATGTTCAGCGGCACGCCGTGCATGTCGGTGATGCGTCCGCCCGCCTCCTGGACCAACAGCGCTCCCGCGGCCATGTCCCACGGGCTCAGACTCACTTCCCAGAAACCGTCGAACCGTCCGGCGGCCACATAGCACAGATCGATCGCCGCCGATCCAAGCCGACGCACCCCCCGCGCCTCCATCAGGAAATGCACGAAGTGTTCGACCGCGTTGTCCGGATTCTCCGTGACATTGTACGGGAAGCCGGTGACCAGCAGGCTTTCCGACAGGACGGAGGAAGAGGACACCTTCAGGCGCTTGCCATTGAGGAACGCGCCGGCTCCCTTCTCCGCCGTGAACATCTCGTCCTGGTTCGGATCGTAGACGACGCCGGCCACGAGTTCGCCCCGCCGTTCGATACCGATACTCACGGAAAAGATCGGCACACCGTGCAGATAATTCGTCGTTCCGTCCAGCGGGTCGATGATCCACCGGTATTCCGCCGGAGCAAGGCTCCCGCCGCTCTCTTCCGCAAGGATGGCGTGGCCGGGGTAGTTGCGGCGGATGATGCTGATGATGCGTTCTTCCGCTCCCTTGTCCATCTCGGAGACGAGGTTCCGCTCGTCGCCCGCTTTCACTTCGATGTTCCGCACCTTGCCGATACCGAGCTTCAGGAACCGGCCAGCCTCGCGGGCGGCTTCAATCGCAACAGTGAGCATGGGTGATCTTTCTCGTGTTCATGGTGAAGTGAGTATGCCAAGCCGTTCGGCGATCACGCGGTGGATACGGAACCGGATGATCGCTTCATTCCCGTCGTAGGTCGTCTCCAGCACGTGGGCGACCTCGTGCAGTTGCGCGATCCGCCGCGATGCATTGGTCGGGAGGGTGATCGTGCGTTCGAGGATCTCCGAGTCCAGGATGGCGAGGATCTTCTCCTGCAGCACGGACATCTGGATGCCCCGGGTCGCGGAGACAAACACCGCATCCGGATGGTTCGCCGTGAGGAGCGGGATCTTCGACCGTTCCTCCAGCGCATCGATCTTGTTGAAGACGACGATCATGCGCTTGTCTCCGGCCCCGAGGTCCTGCAGCGTCTCCTGGACCACCGCCATCTGCTCTTCGAAGAGCGGGTGGCTGATGTCCACGATATGCAGAAGAATGTCGGCCTCACGGACCTCATCCAGGGTGCTCTTGAACGACGCCACCAGATGGTGGGGGAGTTTCCGGATGAACCCGACGGTGTCCGAGAGCAGAATGGTATGGAGCGGGGAGAGGCGGACGCTGCGGACGGTGGAATCCAGGGTTGCGAACAGCCGGTTCTCGGCCAGGACGCCGGCATCGGAGAACCAGTTGAGCAGCGTGGATTTTCCGGCATTGGTGTAGCCGACGAGTGCGACGCGCGGGAACTGCTCGCGCCCCTTGCGCTGCGTCTCCCGTTCGCGGTCGATGTCGTTGAGTTTGGTCCGCAGATGGCTGATCCGTGTGCGGATGGCGCGGCGGTCGGTCTCGATCTGGGTCTCGCCCGGCCCCTTGGTGCCGATGCCGCCATATTGCTTCGAGAGGTGTGTCCACTGCCGCGTCAGCCGTGGGAGCATGTACTGCAGCTGTGCGAGTTCCACCTGCGTCTTGGCCTCCCGCGTCCGCGCACGTGAGGCGAAGATGCTCAGGATCAGTCCGCTCCGGTCCATGATCTTGCATGTGATCACCTTGCCCAGATTGCGGACCTGCACCGCGGACAGGTCGTCGTCGAAGACCACGAGGTCGATATGCAGGTCCTCGACGAGCTTTCCGATCTCTTCTGCCTTCCCTTTGCCGACAAAGAAGGCGGCGTCGGGATGCGGGCGCTCCTGCACGACCTTCTGCAGCACGTCCGCGCCGGCCGAATCCGCGAGCAACCCGAGTTCTTCGAGATACTCGACCGTCCGCAGTCTGTCCGCCGAGCGGAAGTTCAGCGCGACAAGGAGCGCGCGTTCGCGTTCTGTGGTTTGTTTGAGTTCAGGCATCCTGAGGTCTTTCTTCCGCCGTGGCGCGTGTTGTTCGTGCGATCACCATTTCAAATGCAGCGCAGGCCAGCGCGATGAGCAGGAATGCCTGCCACAACTCGACGCCGTAGCGCGCTTCCCCTACGGTCCGTTCCAATGCCCCGGTATCGTATACGGTGGTGCACCGGTCGTCGTTGATGCCGCAGGAGGCAGCACACGATGTGGTCATCGCTGCCGTTGCCGGCGCGAGATCGGATTCTTCCGTCCGGGGGTTGACGGCGGCGGCCTGCAGCGTGGCGGACGACGTTCCGGACCGGGCTGCCCGGGCATCACGCACGACGTAGAGTCCCGGCATCTCCGCGGGTGATGGTGTGAAGACCAGCGCGCCTGCGCGGACCTGCGGGATGACACGTTCCTCGGTGCCGTCCGGCGCGATGACCACGAATTCGCGGCGTGCAACGCCGGATGCCCGGGGGAGCGACAGTGTCAGCCGATCGCCGATGCGGGCACCGGTGTCCGTGGCCGACGTCGTGGAGAGGTACACCATGGAACGATGCAGGAGCGGCGGGAAGATCCCCCGCACCGGAAGATCGGACCAGGCCGTCCCGGCATCGACTGCACAGATCATGATGCGCCCGGTGCCGGCGCGATATTCGACAAGGAATGGCCTGCCATCGGTCATGCCGATCACGGTGGTGCCGGCCGGCCCCGGCGTCAGCGTGGCGGCAGCCGTGATGTGTGGCGACTCCACCGGCGGTGCTGGTGCCGTCGTTGCGGAGTGTTCGAACATGCCACTGAACACCGGATGCGACATGTCGACCGTGCCGAAGCGCAGGAAGCCTGACGGTGCGGCCTGGTCCGGACGTGGCGCAGGGATCGTGATGGCGGGGATCCCCAGTGGCTGGAGCAGAGACCGTGAGAGCGTGGCTGCATCGGTGCCCGGACCGGGGAAGAGCATGAGGCCCATGCCGAGCCGGACGGCAGCAGCGATGCGTTCGCCGGCCCCGTGCTGCAACTGTCCACC
Organism: Bacteroidota bacterium; assembly: GCA_030835135.1. GTDB lineage: Bacteria > Bacteroidota > Ignavibacteria > UBA10030 > UBA6906 > JAGDMK01. Next base: position 59,015 of record JAUQWO010000046.1, on the reverse strand, counting down.
CGCACTCACCAGAAGCACATCGGTTCCCTCGATGTCGGCACTCAACAGTCGCTCCGCCGCGGTCTGCCGGATGCGGAAGAGTCCGGCCACCGAAGAATCACCGGCCAGCGAAAGCGCGAGTGTCGCAAAGCGTGTGGACGCCGGGGTGTCGCCGGCAACGAGCACGGCGATGGTCTCGGGGATCGCCAGGGCGAAATGCCACCGGTTGTCGATCTCCAGGACGTCGTCGTCGAGACGGACGGTGCACCCGAGCATGCCGCGGTGTTTCGGCACGCCGGTGAGTTCCACCGCGGTGCGGCCCCCCGGGGCGACGGTGACGGATTGTTGCGCAACACGCGTGCCTTCGATGTAGAGGCTTGCGACCGCGTTCTGCAGAGGACGATCGCCGAAATTCTGAATGATCGCCCGAACACTCACGGGCCGGTTCTGCGACAGGATCCTGCTTTCGACCGTGGCGGCGATGACCGCGGCATTCTCCCTGTGGTCCGGCTGGAAGGGAATGATGAACAGCCGCACGTGCGCAGCATCGACCGGGGGCTCCTTCTGTGCGCCGGGATCGGGGGCGAACGTCGTCCCCTGGAGATCGGAAAGGAGGTAGAATTCAGTGTTCACGGCGGACGAGGCGCGTGTCTGGCGGATCGCACGGCGGAGCGCGCCCGCGTTGGGAGTGAACCTGTTCGAGAGCTGCATCATCTCAACGATGCGCAGGGCCTCCTGCGGTGAGACGGCCGTGGGGCCCGGGTCATCGGATGCCGTTGACGAGAGCGGCAGTACATGGAGTTCATCGCCCGGACGTGCGAGCGCGATGATACGGCGGGCGGTGGCCTTCGCCTGATCGAAGAGGATGCCGCCGCCATTGCGGAGCCCCATGGACGGCGAATCGTCGATGAGCAGCACGATCGCCGAACGGGCAGACGAACCGCCCAGCGACGCGAGGGATCCCTGCAGGGCCGGGCGCGAGAAGGCGAGCACCAGGCACAGGATCAGGAGTGTCCGCAGCAGAAGCAGTATCCACTGCCGCAACCGGATCCTCCGCATGCGCGTCCGCTGGAGTTCCCGCAGAAAGCGCAGGGAACTGAACTCCACGGTCTTGAGCCTACGGAGATTGAGGAGGTGCAGGAGGATCGGGATGGCGGCGGCCAGGAGCCCGAACAGCATGAATGGATTGAGGAACGTCATCGGTGTGTGCCGCAAAAAAGTGGAGAAATTCCCGCACAAATGCAACTTGACTTTCCGGCGCATTAGAAATATATTACATGACATGCGCTCTTCTCCATTGCGCCCGCGATCCACCGTTGATCGAATCTGATTTCATGCGCCGTCCGTTCAGTGTCGTAGTGCTCCTCTCCGTGGTTCTCCTGCCGGAAATCGTCCGTCTCCCCAGCGGCGAAGCGTCTCTTTACGCGCAGGAACTCGCGAAGAAAACGGAGGATACGGACCGGAATGCGACATCCGCGGGTGCGATCGGCCTGACCATCACGAATTTTGGCACCATCGGCTCCCGCAATTCCTACTGGCCGAGCCAGCCATCCTGCGAATATCCCCGTGGATCCCGTGTCGAACACATGTATCAGGGTGCCCTGTGGGTCGGTGCGCTGTCCCGGAAGACAGGCCAGATCCATGTGAGCACGGGGTCCAGCGACCGTGTGTCGACGACGACCGGAAAGGGGATGGAGTTCATGTCGCTCAGCGGCACGGACCTCGTCCAACGCTCCACACTTTCCGAATCACCGTATTTCAGTCCCGATGCGATCTCCCACCAGGATTTCATTGCGATGTACAGCGATGCCGTCGTGCGCGACAGCTCCGCCCCCGACCAGTCGGCCCCGCTGGGCCTGACGGTGCGCCAGGAGAGCTACGCCTGGAACTTTCCCTTCGCGGACTTCTTCGTCATCCTGAACTATACCATCTATAATACGGGTACCGATACTCTCGACTCGGTGCACGTCGGGCTCTGGACGAACAATGTGGTGCGCAATACCAACAACGTGCGTCCGGGCACACCGGGGTATTTCACGCACGGCGGGAACGGGTATCTGGATACTGCCCGCATCGGGTACACCTTTGACTACGACGGGATCCCGACGCCACCGGCCGCGGATTCCTACATCGGCATCAAGCTGCTTGGCACCGCTCCGTTCCCGCGGGGGATCGATTCGCTTGCGGATCTCCGGTTCCGGACGTACTACAATGCGTGGCGATTCAGCAGCGCGAGCGGGGATGCGGACTACTTCTCACCACAGGATGATGCCGAGAATATCCTCGGCGCACGGAGCCGGTTCGAGCGGCTGTCGGGTTCCCTCCCGCAGCCCAAGATCGACCCGCTCCGGCTCCAGCCCGACAACATGACCACGATGCTCTCCGCGGGTCCGTTCGTCACACTCCGCCCGGGCGATTCCCTGCGCGTGGTGTTCGGCATTGTGTGCGCGCGGAAGGTCGGCACCGCGGCTGCGCGTCTGGATACGAGGGACCAGCGCAAGTCGCTGACCGCGAACGCGGCGCTCTGTCAGCAGGCATACGATGGCGAAGATCTGAATGGGAACAACATCCTCGATGCTGGCGAGGACCTGAACGGCAACGGAGTACTTGACCACTACCGTTTACCACAACCGCCGAAGCCGCCCATAGTGCGTGCGGAGATCGAGAACCAGAACGTGGCGGTCTACTGGGACAAGCACAGCGCGGAGTCGTCGATCGACCCGATCTCCCGGAAGCAGGATTTTGAAGGATACAGGATCTACCGTTCGAATGCCGGCGCGGACTTCACGGATCAGGCGAATCTTCTCCTGACCATTCCGATGGTGGGCGAGTTCGACCGGAGCGATGACAGTATCGGCTACAACACCGGGTTCGGTCGGATCCTGCTGCCGCAGGCGAAGACCTTTGCGGGCGATACGACGCACTACTGGTATCGGTTCCCGCCTCCCGGTGTGACCGTCAGTCACCTGAACGGCTGGCAGTACGTGTACGGTGTGTCTTCGTTCGATCAGGGCGATGCGGCCGCGGGCGTCAGCTCGCTGGAGAGCAAGATGATGACCGTCCGCGCGGTTCCCGGGGCGGCGGTCAACGATGGCACGCGCCAGGTGAGCGTCTATCCGAACCCCTACTATGCCCGTGGCATGTGGGATGGCACGAATGAACGGACGCGTAAGATCTATTTCATGAATCTGCCGCAACGGTGCACGATCCGTGTCTACACGCTTGCTGGTGATATTGTTGCCGAGATCCCGCACGACGCCGCGACGTACACCGGGCGCGACATCCAGTGGTTCCGGACCTATGGCGGGAGCGACGTGCCCGTGCAGTTCTCGGGTGGCGAGCATGCGTGGGATCTCATCACGAAATTCGATCAGGCCATCGCAACGGGATTGTACCTGTTCAGCGTGAAGGACAGTGAGACCGGCGATGTGCAGACCGGGAAGTTTCTGGTGATCAAGTAGGGGCCGTGCCGCGCGAAGCGGCCGGCGGATGGTACGGGTTTTTTTCTATTATATACACTTACAGAGAGGTTGACATGAAGCGCGTTCTACTCCTTGCGTTGTTCATCGCCGTCGTGGCTTCGGCCGCACTGGCGCAGTACCCTGAGGTTTCTCTCCATGAGCTCCAGCAGGTGCCCGCGGAATCCCTGACGGTGGCAGATGGTATCGTCGGATTCGCCGCGAATTCCACGCAGACCCGGTGGACCCTGCAGACCTCACCGTATATGGGGGATACCGTGCGCGTGACGGCGCAGGTCGTTGTTCCTCCCGGCCTGGTCACCTATACGGCCGGCATCTATACGATGGTGCTCTATGATACTGCCACGAACGTCAGCCAGTGGGGCGGCATGCTGCTCCGTGCGAACCTTGCGGATTCCAGCCAGTTGAAGAACGATGGCTTCCTCAATGTGGAGGCCGGCGATATCATCACATTCGTGGGCGTGGTCAGCGAATTCCCGACCTCGCGCGGGACGAGTGCGACGCAGATCCAGCCCATCGCCGGGAACGCGATCACGATCCTTGACGCGAAGCCGCTGCCGAAGCCGCTCGTGAAGAATATCGGGGATTTCTATACGGGACTGTTCTCCACCGGGACGGTGAAGTTCGCCACCGGCGAGCCGTATGAAGGCATGTATGTGGAGTTCCACAATGTGACCGTCAACAACAAGGTGAGCACCAGCCGCGGCACGTTCAGCTTCGTCGATGGTGCCGGCAACGAAATGTCCGATTACGACTGGTCGCACTATTTCACCCTCGGCCACGGCACGAGCTCGCTGCCATTGTATCCGGCGGATACGGCGTGGGCGCGCATCTATGCGGCCATGGGGAACGGCACGCGCATCGACACGATCCGCGGATACATCACGACGGCCTCGGGCAGTGAAGGGCCGCGCGGCTACCGCATCAGCCCGATGTATCCCGGCGACATCGTGTTCGCGACGGCACCGACGCCGCCGCTCATCGCATCGCACCGCCGCAACCCGGTCGTCGTGACGCCGGACTCCAGCGCAAAGGTCAGCGTGCGCGTGCTCCAGCAGACGAACGGTTCGCTTCCGAAGACGGTGCAGCTCTACTATAGCGCGAACTATGGCGCGTTCACGCCGCTCACGATGGCCTACCAGGCATCCGACACCACCTATATGGCAACGATCCCGCAGCAGACCACGAACACCGTGGTGCGGTATTTCGTTGCCGTGGCCGACTCGTTCGGTCAGACGGTGCGTCTTGCGAACTCCTCGGCCGCCGGCGGTATCGCCGCGGACACATCCAAGGGTTTCTTCTTCTATACGTCGCTCGTACGGGCGTTGACGATCCAGGATGTGCAGTACACGCCGTACGTGAACGGCCGCACGCCGTATCTCGGCGCAGTGGTCTCCCTCTCCGGCATCATCACCGGCGATACCACGAAGATCGGCCTCTCGCCGGTGACCACCGGCAGCACGAACGCCTGGTACATGCAGAGCACGAATGCGCCGTGGAGCGGCATCTGGCTGACCACGTCCGACACCACCGCCCAGAAGGCGATGGCCGCACTGCGCAACGGTGACAGCGTGACGGTGATCGGTACCGTCCAGGAACAGTTCGACGTGACCCGTCTGGGCAACATCACCAGCGTGGTGAAGGCAACGGGCAGCAATCCGGAACCGGCCGCGGTCGTGAAGACCACCGGCACGTTCAGCGTCGGTAACGGGACCGCCAGTGCCGAGCAGTATGAAGGCATGCTCGTGAAGTTCAACAACGTCACGGTGACCGACGTCAATCCGACATTCTCGGATCCGACCGAATTCACCGTGAACGACGGTTCCGGTGCGGTGGTCGTGCAGCGCAGCGGCAAGTATTCGTATTCCAACGTGCCGGCGGACAGTGCGCTGGGCAAGACCGTCCTGAAGGTCGGCAACACCATCGGTTCGCTGACCGGCATCGTGTACTACAGCTTCAACCAGTACAAGTTCGTGCCGCGCACCGACGCCGATTTCCAGAACGTCGTGCTGACCGGCGTGGACGAGCAGGTGGAACCGGCGATCCCGGATGCGTATGTCCTGCATCAGAATTATCCGAACCCGTTCAATCCGTCCACGACCATCCGGTTCGCCCTTCCGAACGCAGGCCAGACCACGCTGCGGGTGTTCAATCTGCTCGGACAGGAATTGGCGACGCTGGTGAATGGCGTGATGCCGGCCGGTGTACACTCGGTCAACTTCAACGCCTCCTCGATGTCGAGCGGCGTGTACTTCTTCCGCATCGAGAGCGGGTCGTTCCGTGCGGTGAAGAAGATGATGCTCGTGAAGTAAGTGAAGGGTGAACAGTGAAGAGTGAAGGAAGGTGATCCGGTCAGTCCGGCATCTCTCCTTTCTTCACTCCTCACTCGTCCATCTTCATGTGAGACTGGAATCGAAGGAATGTCCACGAAGTCATGTCAACCCGTTTCCACATAGCGGTCGTCCTCATCCTGGCCCTTGCGCTGCTGCTGCCGTCGTGCAAGGAGCATGTGGCGGATGATCCGGTGCCCGGACAACAGCCGCGGACGTACTTGTGGCTGTTCCCGGACGGAGATGTGAGCACGGGTGTCAGCCGGAAGCACCTGCGCTGGTGGGGCGAATCCCCGGACGGTCTGGTGCGGGGGTATCTGTTCTCGTACACGATCGTGACGGGATCGGTGACCACGCTGCCGCAGCCGGACACGCTCCGGTACACGTGGGTGACGAAGAATGATTCCACGCTCCTGTTCCCGCTCGACACGCTCTTCCGGCGGTTCGCGGTGGTGGTGCGTGCCGTGGACGACGGCTTCGGCGGGCTCCCGGAGCATGCGATCGTACGCATGAACCCGGCTCCGTACTGGGACAAGAACGACAACGGCGTGTACGACAGCGCGGATGAGAACTTGACGTCGCTGTCCGCGGCGACGGACCCGGTGGGGGCGGTCCAGACCTTCCCGATCCGGAACACGCCGCCGGCGATCGGTCTGCTGCCGAATCCGTCGGATCCGAATGCCGCACAGCGGCTTCCGGACACGACGTTCACCGTTGTTGCCATCGGCTTCAAGGGATCTGATCCGGATGGCGACAATACGCTGTCGTCCTACCGCATCGCGTTGAACGACACCGGCGCGACCACGGGTCAGTGGTTGACGGTGGGGCTGCGTGATACCATCCTGACGCTGGTCGTGCCACGGAGCAGAAGCGATGCTGCCGGCGCCACCGTGTCGGCGGATGTCTATAGCGGCAGCTTCCTCGGGCGGCGCCTCGTGGGACAGCTCACGAACCTCCGTCTCGATGATCAGAATGTGATGTATATCGAAGCGCGGGACGTGGCGGGTGAGTACAGCCCGGTTCTGAAGATGCCGTCCGGCACGGACCGCTGGTACGTGCGGAGGCCACGGGCAAAGATCCTGCTGGTCAATGACTATACGAATTTCGACGCCGCAACGGCTCGCACCACGTATCTCTCGTCACTTGCCGCCGTGCCGGGGGGGCAGTATGCCCAGGTGGATGTGCTGGATATCGGCCTTGGCCTGACGGCAACCGACAAGGAATCCGGAAGGTATGGCCGCCTCGTGCCGCAATTCGTGGATCCGGCGCTGATCCAGACGTTCATGCTGTACGACAATATTCTCTGGTATACCGATCAGTTGCCGAGCCTGGGCGTGGCGCAGCTGTCCGTCTTCCCGTATCTGCAGAACGGCGGACGGGTGATCTTCTCGACGATGTTCCTGAACACCACGGATCCGCGTGGTGCGCTCAAGGACTTTGCACCGATCGACAGTGTGAGCAGCGTTGATCTGTCGCCGACGCGTCCCGTCCCGCCGCCGGCAGTGGCGGGCGATTCCCGTATCCCGGCGAACTACGTCGTGTACGCGGACAGCACGAACCCCGCGTCGATCTATCCGCAGCTGGCATTCAATGCATCGCCGTCGATCCATTCGGTGTTCATGCGGCCCATCTACCGTCGTTCGGATGCGCGGTATCTGTATCATCTGCAGGCCGATACACGGTCGCCGCAACGGTACGTCGGTGCGCCGAACATCGCGGTCATCGACGGACAGAATACGATCATCTTTGTCGGTGTGCCGTTGCACGTGCTGAACAATACGACCCTGGGCGATCCGCAGGGTCTCAGCGGATTCCTCGCGAAGGCGCTGTCGCAGTTCAGTCCGAACCAGCGGGTGAACAGGTTCATCTTCTAGCAGGGCGCAGCATGCTGCGCCCCTACAACGGTATCGTGCAGGATCGGACAGGCAACGTGTCCGATGGTTCATCGCAGGGGGCGTCATGCTGCGCCCCTACAACGGGTAGTGTGTGCGACCGGGCGGAGGATGTGAGCGCCCGGTGTTCTCGATCATGATCACCACGACACGACATATCGCGATCGTCCTTTGTGCTGCCGTCCTGGCGGCAACGCAGGTGTATGCCCAGACGCCTACGACCGGACGCATCGTCGGGAAGGTCGTGGAGGCGAAGACCGGTGAAGGACTCCCCGGTGCGAACGTGACGGTTAAGGGGACGTACTACGGCGGCACGACCGATATCGATGGGAACGTCCGCATCGAACGCGTGAATCCCGGCGCGTACACGGTCGAAGTGTCGCTGCTCGGCTACAAGATGTTCCGCTTCACGAACGTGAAAGTGGAAGCAGGCGCCACCGCGACCGTAACCGCGAAGATGGAAGAGACCGTTCTGACGCTCGATCAGGACGTGGTGATCATCGGCGAGAAGCCACTGTTCGATATCGAAGAGACCGCGAGCCGGCGGAACGTCCAGCAGGCGGACATCCAGGCCGCCGCGCTGCAGAACGTGCAGGCGGTGGTGGCGATGCAGCCCGGCGTGGTCATGGCCGACAACGAGATCCACATCCGTGGCGGGCGCACGCACGAAAACGCCTACCTGCTCGACGGCATCTCGGTGCAGGACCCGATGGCCGGCTCGGGCTTCGGACTCCAGCTCAGCCCGGCGTCGATCCAGGAGGTCGAGGTCATCACCGGCGGGTACAATGCCGAGTATGGCCAGGCAACTTCCGGCATCGTGAACATCACCACGCGGGAGGGGTCCGACAGGTACAGCGGCGCCTTGGGGTATAAGACGGACCATTTCGGCTTCAACAACGACAGCCGCTCCAACTGGAACACCGATATCTTCGATGCAACGTTGAGCGGACCCGAGCCCTTGACGAGCTACGTGTTGCCGGCACTGGGTGTGCAGATCCCGGGGACCCTCAGTTTCTTTGGCTCGATGTACGTCAACCTGACCGACGGATTCACGCGGTGGGTGGAGACCGTTGGGCCGGACTACCGTCCCAATGGCTGGATGGTGCGCGCACCGCACGGGCTGTATTCCTCGATCTGGAAGGGCTCGTCCTGGGCGCCGCGACGCTCGAACAACTATTCCTGGCTGAGCAAGCTCACCTGGAAGCCGAGCGCGACCGTGAAGTTGACGTACGCCTATAACCAGTCCGTGGTGATCGACCAGAATTCGCAGGCCATCCAGGCGACGCTCGAATATGTGGAGCCCAATCCGGGCTATCAGTATCTCTTTCAGATGATCCCGGATAGCGCTCAGACCTTCACGCAGGTCAATGTCCAGCACTCACTGTCGCTGACGCACACGCTCAGCAAACAGATGTTCTATGAGCTGAAGCTGAGCCGGTACACCGCGCATATCCGCGGTGATGCGAACGGGAAGCCCTTCAGCGAGTATCTCGAACCGCAGGACATCGTCACGCTGCCGATCACGTATTACCGGCAGGGGAGAGACACAACAGGCGTCGTGCCGGGCGATGGGTTCTACGATCTCGGTTCGCCCACGTCGTGGCGCGACCATTTCCTGACCGAATACACGATCAAGGGCGATCTCACGAACTTCTTCAGCGAGAAGAACAAGTTCAAGACCGGCTTCGAAATGCGGTTCCAGGATATGCAGATGGTCGATATCTACCGGCCATGGGTGAAGCCCCTCGGGTTCGATCACGACATCTACAGTGTCCAGGCCATGCAGGGCGCGTTCTATGCCCAGGACAATGTGACCCTCAGTGGCATGCTGCTGAACTTCGGTCTGCGCCTCGATTACTGGGCCCCGGGCACATTTGTGGATGATGTCGCGTCGGACACGTCATCGACTCTCATCATCTCCCCGGCGCTGCGTCAGGCGTATCTGGACAATACGCTTTCGTTGTTCGGACGGCGCTTCAAAGCTCGCGTGAGTCCGCGCCTCGGCATCTCGCATCCGGTCTCGGACAACCAGACGCTCTTCTTCTCCTATGGACATTTCTCCAAGCTGCCGCGTCCACAGTTCGTGTACGCGAAGCTGAACCAGTCCTCCGTCCGCTCGTCGCTCCCCGTCGGCAATCCGAATCTGAATCCGGAGACGACCGTGGCGTACGAACTGGGTCTGCGCAATCAGCTCTCGGGCAGCGATGTTCTGACGATCACGGCGTTCTACAAGGACATCTTCGACTATATCACCGAGAAGAGCGTCCTGCGGGTGAATACGGTCGGTGGGGCGCAGTACTATTCGACCTATCTCAACTCCGATTACGGGCGTGTCCGTGGCATCGAGGTCGAGTACAAGACCCGGTTCGGTGCCTGGTTCCGTGGCGGTGTGTCGGGGTCGTATTCGATCGCGACCGGCAAGAGCTCCACGCCCAACGAGAACCTCGTCCGGCTGTCGCAGGGCGAGCCGGAGAACATCCGGGAGATCTATCTGATCTGGGACCGGCCGTTGCAGATCTCGGCGACGTTGAATTTCACGGTCCCGAAGGATCAGCCGCTCTTCGGCGTTGCGCCGGGCATCCTGGATGAATGGAATGCGTTCGTCCGCATCTTCTTCCAGTCCGGCAAACGCTACACATCGCAGATCTATACCGGGGTGGAGGCGGCCACCGGCCGGCCGCAGTACATCGCCGATTACGACAACGTCAACGGTGCCGTGGGAGAGAACTGGTTCTACATCGACCTGAATATCGAGAAGGCGATCAACATCGGTGTCGGCAAGCTCGTGGCCAGCGTGGAGGTCCAGAATGTCTTTGACGCGAAGAATTCGCAGATCGTGAACCCGGTGACCGGCAGGGCGTACGAATACGGCGACCGGACACCGACGAGCTATAACGATCCGAAGTATCCGACGCTGGTGGGGAACGTGTCACCGTTCCCGTACAACCCGGCCCGCTATTTGAGTCCGCGCACGATCCGCGGCAGTCTGTCGTTCAGGTTCTGATCCATGCTGCATGACACGCACACATATCGCCCCTGCCGCACGGTGCCTGTCGCACCCCTGAGCGTGCTCGTCCTGGCCATCGTGCTGGGGTGCGCGCCGGCGCGGGCGCAGCTCGTCCCGAACCTCGGCGGGCAGCGTGCGGGCATCTCGGCGTTCCAGTTCCTGAAGATCGGCGTGGGTGCGCGCGGTGTTGCGATGGGTGAGTCCTACGTGGCCGTGGCCAACGATGCCTCCAGTCTGTTCTGGAACCCGGCGGGGATGGCCCAGATGACCGAGAACCAGGTCTTTGTCGCGCACACCGAGTATGTGACGGACATCCGCCACGAGTATCTCGGTGCTGTGTATCATCTGACGGCCACCGATGCCGTTGGACTCTCGCTGACCTCGTTGCACATGCAGGATATGGAGATCACCACGGAGACCCAGCCGCTGGGGACAGGACGGTACTTCTCCTTTGGCGATGTCGGGATCGGTCTTTCGTATGCACGTGCGATGACGGACCAGTTCAGCTTCGGTGCGACGGTGCGGTATGCCGAAGAGACGCTGGACATGCTGAAGATGCGCTCGTTCATGGTGGACCTGGGCACGTACTACTGGACCGGCCTCGGGACCGCCCGGTTCGCTGTCGTGATCACCAATTTCGGTGCGGACGTGAAGCCGGAAGGGACCGCAACGCAGACGGATGGTGGAACGGTAACGGATTTCCAATCGTTCTCATTGCCGACGGTGTTCAAGCTCGGGTTTGCGTTCGAGCCGGTGATGACGGACGAGCATCGGCTGACCACCTCCATCCAGCTCAATCATCCCAACGACAACGCCGAGAACGTCCGGATCGGCGTGGAGTACGCCTGGCAGAACACGTTCTTCCTGCGTGGCGGGGTGAAGCGGACGATCGGCCAGCGGCTCCTGGCCGCGGATGAGACCTCGGAAGAGAGTTTCATGCTGGGAGCCGGCTTCCGGGTGGCCACCGATGTGAGCACGGTCTCCGCGGACTATGCATACGCCAATTTCAACCTCCTCGGTGCCGTGCACCGTTTTTCTGTGACATTCAGTCTCTGATGCGCCTGACCCTACTACTCATATCGCGATGTACCTGTGCCCTCGTTGCGGGCGTGGCCCTCGGGCTGAGCGGCTGCGATACGCCGATGGACCTGGCGACACTGCCCCAGCAACCGGCCGGGACGCTGGATACCGCGTACGTTGCCATCATGCCGCCGTTCGGCGGCTTCAACGGTCCGGAGGGGATGCTCCTCGGCAAGGACCAGCTGCTGTACGTGGCGGACACCCGCGCAAACAGGCTCGTCATGCTCAACCGTGCCGGTGGCGTGCTGAGTGAGCGGACCATGCTGCATCCGGTGGCGGTGGCGCAGGACAGCAGGCTGGACCTTCTGGTGTGCGGTGAGATGGTCGCTGCGAACGGCGACACGGTGGGCGCCATTTTCCGACTGCACCTCGTTTCCGCATCGGCGGATTCGGCACACCGGCTCGATCGTGTACGGATCGATACGGTCTGGCGCGAACTTGCGCACCCACGACGACGCTTCCCCGGCATCACCGTTCTGAGCGACAATTCGTATCTTGCGGCGCGTGATGGTTCGGACAATTCCAGCCTCATCGATCCCGATGGGAGGGTGCTGCTGTTCGACAAGAACGATACCTTCATCACCCCGCTGCCGGCATTCGTGACGGGTTCGGGGACGGGCATCGCGAACATCAATCACCCGACCTCGATCACGGCGTTCCCGAACAGCATGGACTTCGTGCTGGTCCAGTCGTCGGATGGCATCGCGTACGGTGCCCTCTGGATGGTCTATTCCAGCACAAGCGATTTTCAGGGGTGGTTGCCCCGGCTCGACCCGGCGCGTGCCGAAGACCGTTCCGTGGATTTCATCAAGCCTGCACGGTTCGCACATGCGCGGGCGGTCGCCATCGACCCCTCCCGCCGGGATGTGTTTGTTGCGGATGTCAACGCCGACAGCATCTTCAAATTCACGAGTCGCGGGGTCCTTCGTGCGGAATCGTTCGGGCGCGTACGCTCGGCAGGCCTGATGCGCCGACCATCGGCGCTCGCATTCTTCGAGAAGATCCTGTATGTGCTCGACCAGGAACAGGGGATCATCCTCCGGTACCGGTTGAGCACGGACGTCCCGAGGTAACGCCGTGCACAATCCGATCGGTGCATACCGCCGCTTCCTCACGGCCGGCCGGCTGATGGTCTGTACGCTCTGCCTCCTTGCCGCGCTCCCCGGCGTTGCGTCCTCTGCCGATTCCACCTTCACGCTCCGCCCCCTCTTCCGTCCCCCATTCACCGTCCAGCGCGGACTGCTCCTCGAGAAGACCCTGCAACGTCCGAAGGTCGGACTCGTTCTGAGCGGGGGTGGGTCGCGCGGTGCCGCCCAGATCGGGGTCCTGCGGGCACTCGAACGGCATGGCATTCCTATCGATTTCATCGCCTCGACGAGCATGGGCTCGATCATCGGTGGGTTGTATGCCGCCGGCTATACCGTGGCGGAGCTGGAGAGCCTTGCGATCCATACCAACTGGGACGAAGTGATCGGTCTCGGCGACGAGACACAGCGGTCGCAACTCTTTGTCGATCAGAAGCTCGCTGACGACCGGAGTTTCATCGCCATTCGTTTTGAAGGACTGGAACCCGTCCTGCCTCCGGCGGTGTCCTCCGGCCAGCGACTGACCGATTTCCTCAGCGCGCGGATGCTGCAGGCGCTGTATTACCCCTTCCCGGATTTCGATCACCTGAAGATCCCGTTCCGTGCCGTTGCCACCGATCTCGTGTCGGGCGACCGTGTCGTGCTGCGCGATGGTTCTCTGGCGGAAGCCATGCGCGCCAGCGCGACGGTGCCGCTGCTGTTCAGTCCGATCGAGAAGGACAGCATGCGCCTCGTGGACGGCGGCCTGGTGTCCAACGTCCCCGTGGACATCGCGCGCAGCGCCGGATGCGATATCATCATCGCGGTGAATTCCACGAGCGGTCTCCGCACCGTGGATGAGATGAAGGCACCGTGGCAGACGGCCGATCAGATCATGGGTATCATGATGAAGCGGCTGAATGACCGGCAGATGGCGGACGCCGATATCGTCATCACCCCGGACATCGGGCGGCACCTGTCCACGTCCTTCCACGGACTTGATTCACTGATCGACAAGGGCGATGAGACCGTGGAGCGTCAGATCCGGGAGATCCTGGATCTCTATGCGCGCCGCAGTGACAGTCTGGCTGCGGTGGCTGGCGGCATGGTGCTGCCGGCGCCGGTCACCATTGAACGAGGCGATCAGACGATACCGGATTCGGTGTGGGCCCACTGGACGCTGCCCGCCGGTGTTGGCCCGGTGCCGGTGTACGATCTCGAAGGGTTCCTCGGGAAGGTGTATACCAGCGGGTACTTCGACAGCGTGTGGGCAGATGTGCAGCGAGGTCCGGCGGGGACGCGGCTGTCAGTGCGGACCGTCCCGAATCCGACGCTCCGCTCTGTGTCGTTCACGGGCAACAGGCTCCTTGCGGATGCGCACCTCCGGAGTGTGTTTGCGCCGCTGCTCGGACGCGTCCTGAACCATGCCGCAACGACCGGCGCGCTGGAGGGCCTGACCCGGCTCTACCGGAAGGAAGGGTTCTCGCTCGCGCATATCGACTCCGTGTCATTCGACGGATCGAGTGGTGCATTGTCGCTGACGCTCGATGAGGGGATCATCACGCGCATCGACGTCGAAGGCGGGGTCAGAACGCAGGATGCGTTCGTGATGCAGGAATTTCCGCTGGTCCCCGGTGAGGTCTTCCAGCTGGACAAGGCCCGGCGCGGCCTGTCGCAACTCTCGGGGACGACATTGTTCGAGTACGTTTATCTCGAGCTTACCTCCCTCACGAAAGAGATCGTCCTCACCATCCGTATCAAGGAACGGCCGTCGCAGCTCGTACGGATCGGATTGCGTGCCGATGATGAACGTCAGCTTCAGGGTATGCTGGATGTCCGCGATGAGAACTGGCAGGGGACGGGCATGCAGCTCGGGTTCCAGCTTGCCGGTGGCCAGCGGAACGGCGATGCGACGCTCGATTTCAATATGAAGAGGTTGTTCAACACCTATCTCACGCTCGGGGTGAGTGTGTTTCACCGCACGTGGGACAGCTATGCGTATGGCAACACGCCGAAGACGCATCCGAACCGGTGGGACCGCGAGCTCCTCGGGGAGTATCGCGATATCCGCTATGGCTTCTCGGTATCGTTCGGCAGCCTGTTGGAGCGTCTGGGCAACGCGACCGCGGAATTCCTCTGGCAGAATATCCGTCTCGTGAACCTCCGTGACCTCCCCGGGGTCGATGAACGGTATCGTCTTGCGATCGTCCGGCTAGCGACACTGGTGGATACCAAGGATGCCTATCCGTTCCCCACGAAGGGCATCGGCTTCCGGATGTCGTATGAATTCGCGCTCGAAGGACTCGGCAGTCAGGTGGGGTACAACGCGCTGCAGGCGATGTATGAGAACTATGCCAGCTGGGGGCGATCGCTGACCTTTCATCCCCGCTTCACGCTGGGGTTTGCGGACAACACCATGCCGCTGGCGCAGCAGTTCCGGCTGGGTGGGCGCGACTCGTTCTTCGGCCTGCGGGAGGATGACCGCCGCGGTCGTCAGCTCGTGCTGATGAACATGGAGGTGCGCTACAAACTTCCCATCCAATTGCTCTTCGACACGTATGTCCGGGCCCGATACGATCTCGGGACCATCTCGGCCGTACCCGAGGAGATCAAGTTCAGTTCACTGCTCCATGGGGTTGGCGTGGAACTTGCGTTCGCCACACCCGTTGGTCCGGCGGTCTTCGGTGTCGGAAAGGCGTTCTATTTCACGTCCGACCTCCCCGATCAGCCGGTGCAGCAAGGGCCCTTCATGGCGTATGTCATGCTCGGCTACCAATTGTAAACCCCGCGGAGAATGCGTATATTGCTCACGCTTTTGACCAGTTCTCCGGACATGGATCCACTGATGATCGGACCTTCACGATGACCACGAAAGCACCATCCCCGGTGAAACCCGGCCCTGCGGACTCCCTCGAATCCATAGCGTATGCCGTGGTGAGCGGCATTCCTGTGAGTGAGCCGCACGACCGCGATCGCCTCGGGTACAACATCTGGCACTGGCTGACGAACCGGAAAGACCCTCTGGAGATCGTCGTTCAGACCACCATGGCACGGCTTGAGATCCCGGAAGCGGAAGCGGTCCAGCGGATCAAAGACGCGCTGCAGGCAAAGGGCATCGCGATCTGAACCGCGCCGGTGCGCGGCATGTGACCAACCATGGACATCTTCTTTCAGGCATTCATCCCGCTCTTCGTTGCCATTGACGTGTTCGGCGTTCTGCCGCTCTATGTGGGGCTGACGGAAGGCATGAGCGACAGTGCCCGGCGTACCCTCGCCGCGGAAGCGACACTCACGGCATTCGGCATCTCTCTCGTGTTCCTCGTCGCCGGGAAACTGCTGTTCGGCTTTCTCGGGATCACGGAACATGATTTCCGGGTGGGAGGCGGTATCGTCCTGCTCGTGCTCGCGGTGAATGACCTGCTCTTCTCGCACGAACTGAAGCGGCTCCCCGGGGCGCGGGTGGGCGTGGTCCCGATCGGGATACCGCTCATCATGGGACCTGCCGGGCTCACCACGATCCTGGTGCTGGTGAACTCCTACGGGTATGTGTGGGCCGTGATCTCGCTGCTGACCAATATGGTCATCGTCTGGTTAGTGTTCGACCGCGCCGGGCTCATGACGCGGGTCCTCCGCGAGGCGGGCGCCAAGGCGATCGCGAAGGTTGCCGCCCTCTTCCTCTGTGGCATCGCGGTCATGATGATCCGCAGCGGCATCCAGGGCATGCTCCGCATGATGGAGTGACGCGACGGTCAAGGGTTCTGTGACAACCTGAGAAGGGAAGAACTCTTCTCTCTTCATGACAGCTTCTTCATTCTTCATTGTCCCGAAGGGACCTCAATGGATCTCGGACTTCGTGGTCGTGTTGCGCTTGTGTGTGCTGCCAGTCAGGGGTTGGGCAAAGCTGCGGCATTGGGATTCGCCCGCGAGGGGGCCCATGTGGTGATCTGTTCACGTCAGAAGAAAGCCCTCCAGGCTGCGGCCGAGGAGATCCGGATGGCCGCCGGCGATCATGTCGTTCAGGTGGTCCCCATCGTTGCGGACCTGACCAAACCCCGGCAGATCACTGCTGTCGTGGCACGTGCGGTGAAGGTGTTCGGACGGATCGACATCCTGGTCACCAACGCGGGGGGGCCTCCGGTGGGAACGTTCCCGGACCTGGATGATGCGACATGGGAGAACGGTGTGGCCCTGACGCTGATGAGCACGGTGCGGATGATCCGCGCCGTCCTTCCGCACATGCAGAAGCGGCACTGGGGACGCATCGTCAACATCACCTCGATCGCCGCGAAGCAACCGATCAACGATCTGATCATCTCCTCGTCGATCCGTCCCGGCATCCTGGGACTCTCACGCGTGCTGGCCTCCCAGTATGCGAAGGATGGCATCCTGGTGAACAGCGTCGCACCGGGGTTTATGCGGACCGCCCGCATGGAGCAGATCGGCACGTCGCGCGCGAAGGAGGCGGGGATCTCACTCGATGACTTCTTCGCAAAGCAGTCGCGCGATATTCCATTACAGCGTTACGGTGAACCCGAGGAACTGGCGAACATGATCGTCTTTCTCGGGTCCGAACGCGCGAGCTATATCACCGGGGCCACCATCAGTGTGGATGGCGGCCTCCTGAAGGGACTCTTCTGACCTATGGCGACCACTGATGTGATGCACTTGCGCAGCGCAGGGGAGGAACCGCGTCCGCGGTTCGATTATCGCGGACGTCATCGGTATACGATCACGCTCGAAGTATCCGAAGACAAACCCGTCTTCACGACGCGCGAACGGGTGTTGAAGGCGTTGAGCATGCTCCGGGAAGCCGCTGTCGCGCACGCCTTCGAGATCCAGGCGTACAGCTTTCTTCCATCACGGGTGTTGCTCCTCGTGCAGGGGAAAGAGGACACATCGTACATGAAGGGATTCCTGAGTGCATTCCGGTCCGGTGCGCATGCGATCCTGGTCGAGGAACTCGGGCACACGCTCTGGAAGAAGACCTACCGTGAACGCGTGCTCCGGAAGGGCGAAAGCACCCCCTCCATGGCGCGCGATATGTGGCGCACGCCGGTGACGGAGAACCTGGCGCCAACGGCCGAGGCATATGAATTCCAGGGTTCGTTCGTGAAGTGGTTGCGCCCCGGCGGTGCACCGGTGTCCGATCATGGCGGGTCGCACGGCCATGGTCCGGTGTACCGGAAGCCGGCGCCGACGGGCAGTGGTCGTCCCGAGTTCCGGAAGAGTGGACCGCCACGGGGAGACCGTCCCGAGTATCGCAAAGGTGGTTCTTCGGAGGGTGGTCGCCCCGGATTCCGCAAGAGTGGTCCATCCCGGGAAGGCCGGCCTGATTTTCGAAAGGGAGGATCAGCGGGAGCCGGTCGTCCGGATTTCAAGAGCACCGGACCGGGAGGGGGAACCCGTCCCGTATTCCGGAAGAGTGGCCCGCCGCGTGGCGACCGACCGGAGTACCGGAAGAGTGGACCGTCCGAAGGTGGTCGTCCTGAGTTCCGCAGGAGTGGTCCGCCACAGGGTGGCCGTCCGGATTTCAGGAAGAGCGGATCTGCTGGTGGTGGCCGCCCCGATTTCAAGCGGAGTGGCCCGCCGCGAGGCGACCGTCCTGATTTCAAGCGGAGTGGTCCGCCGAAAGGCGACCGGCCTGATTTCCGCAGGAGTGGTCCGCCGAAAGGTGACCGGCCTGATTTCCGCAGGAGTGGTCCGCCGAAGGGTGATCGTCCGGATTTCAGAAAGAGCGGGCCTCCGGGAGGATCGGGGCGTCCGTTCAAGCCGCGGCCATCGGGACCGCGGAGGAGCGGACCGGGAAAACCTTTTCGTCCGCGTTCCGGTGGTGGTCAGGGAACGTCCTGATCGATCGAAGATCCCAACAACAAAAAAGCGGCTCCCATCCGGGAGCCGCTTTTTCATATTCCACCTTGTGTCAGTCCTGCGCGCAGCCCGCCCCTGCTTTGTGGCGTCACCCCGCGTGCCGGTACGCGCCTTCGAACAGGGATCCTGTGGCCGCTTCCCGTCGGGCGATCGGGGCGAGGTGGGGGAATGCCTGCAGAGTCTGGACCGGCATGGGCACCGTGCAGCCGTCGTGCAACGCGCTCAGCATCTCGAATGCGTTGGCCACGGCTTTGCCATTGGTGGTGTTGTTCAGCATGACGTATGCGTCGCGGCATTCCGCCGGGGCACCATCGATGCGGCGTTTCAGTTCGCGGAGTTCGCGCGCATTATAGAGATAGTCGTAGCGCACGTCGTAGGTGTTGAGCAGCCACCCCTTCTCGTTCCGGCCGTGCAGGCGGAAGTAGGACCGTTCACCACGGGGGCGGGGGAACGTGACCGGGAACTGCTTGATGCGCGGGAGATCGGCGTGCACGGATGATGCACCGATCTCCTGGAGGAAGGCGGCGAGTGATGGCCCTTCCCAGGATGCATGCCGGAGCTCGATGTGCAACGGGAAACCCTTCAGGGCTGCGGCGAGTTTTTCAAGATGGAACCGGTTCGCTCCGGTATTCGTGAAGGCATACGGGAACTGTGCCAGGACCGCCCCGAGGTGGCCGGACTGCTGCAGGGTGGAGAGGACCTCGCCGAGGGACCGGATCACCGGCGCGGTGATCGCCCGGCCATGCGTGAGGGAGGAATGTGCCTTCACGATGAACCGGAAATCGCTCCGCGCCTCTACGGCGCGCGCCCACTCGCGGGCATCGTCAGTACCGAGGGTGTCATCCCAGAATGTGGGCCGGATCTCGGTCGTATCGAAATACCGTGCGTAGATCTCCAGCTTCGCCGCAGGCGACAGCCCGGCGGACGGATAGAGACATCTGTCGAGCACGTCGTGTTCCCAACCGCCGACGCCTACATGATACCGGATCCCATTCTGGCTCATACCTTCCTCCGAAAGAAACGTCTTGACACTCGCGTTGAGGTTCCGTATATTGACCACCAGCAACATACGACATTTATGTCGTCCTGTCAAGTGGAAAGTTGACAATTATGTCCCGGAACGAATCATGAAGAATTCCATCGGCGACCGGCTGCGGGAGGCGAGGGAGAACAAGGAAATGGACCAGGCAACGCTGGCTGACAAGGCCGGTGTGGTCGCGCGCACGCTGCAGCGGTGGGAGAAGGGCGAGCAGGTGCCGGATGGGGTCTCGATCACACGGCTGGCGAAGGCCACGGGCGTGTCCGCAAGCTGGCTCCTGACCGGGGAGGGTGATGTCTATCCCGCCACCCCGCGTCCGGACAACATGTTCCACCTTCCGGGTTCAGCGCGCAGGAAGAACCGTCTCGTTGACCTGCCCCTGGTCTCCTCCGTGCCAGCCGGCAAGGTGGCCACGATGTTCCATCCTGATTACACCGATGACTACGTGACCGTTGATGATGTGAAGGACCCGCAGGCATTCGCGTTGCGGGTGAAGGGGAACAGTATGGCCACGAGGATCGAAGATGGCGACGTCGTGATCGTGAGTCCGCAGCAGGAAGCGCGGAGCGGAGACATCTGCGTGATCCGCGTGAACGGGGAAGACACGCTGAAGAAGGTGAAATTCGAGGGGAACTACATCCACCTCATCCCGTTCAACCCCGACTTCGATCCGGTGACGGTGAAGAAGCGGGAGGTGAATTTCGTGTGGAAGGTCGTCAAGCTCATCAAGGAGCTGTGAGGAACGCGAAGGGTGCCAGAGGCACCCTTCGTTGTATTATGACACCATATGGACGACGACACCGTCGCGCAACTTCGGTTCGAACCATGTCGATTTGGGCGGCATGATCTGACCGGCATCGGCGATGGCCAGGAGTTCGTCGATGGAGGTCGGGAACATCGCGAAGGCCACCGCCATCTCCCCGCTGTCCACCCGCTTCTCCAGCTCTCCCAATCCCCGGATACCGCCCACGAAATCGATGCGCTTGCTCGTGCGCGGGTCGTCGATGCCCAGCACCGGCGCGAGCAGATGCTTCTGCAGGATCGAGACGTCCAGCCGTTCCACCGGATCGGCCACCGCGGTGAGTGAAGCCGGTGCGGTCACGACATGCCAGCGGCCCTTCAGATACATCCCGTAGTCGCCCTTGCGCGTCGGACGGTGCTGTGCCGCGGCGGGGGATACGGTGAAGACCTTCCGGATCTCGGCGAGGAACTGCTCGTCCGTCCTGCCGTTCAGGTCCTTCACCACCCGGTTGTAGTCGAAGATGCGCAGTTGTGGTGCAGGGAAGAGCACGGCGAGGAAGAAATTGTACTCCTCATCGCCGCGGTGCTGCGGATTCGCATCGGCGAGTTCTTTTCCGACGCGGGCGGCCGCGGCCGACCGATGATGGCCGTCGGCGACGTACAGGGCAGGGACCCGGGTGAAGGCGTCGGCCACCGCCTGCACGGTGGCCGCATCGGCGATCACCCAGAGCTGGTGACGGATGCCATCCGGGGCCACGAAATCATATTCCGGCTTCCCGGCGCTCACGCGTGCCACGATCGCGTCGATCGCAGGCTCGGCCCGGTAGGTCAGGAAGATCGGACCGGAATGGGCATTCGTGACCCTGACGTGCTTGGTCCGGTCGTCCTCTTTGTCCTTGCGGGTCAACTCGTGCTTCTTGATCGTGTTGTTGAGGTACTCCGCAACGCTCGCACACCCCACGATCCCGTACTGGATGTGGCCGTTCATCGTCTGCGCATAGATGTAGAAGGCCGGCACCTTCTCCTCGAGCAGCACGCCGTCACGGATCAGCTTCTCCAGGTTCTCCTTCCCCTTCTGATACACGCGTTCGTCGTACAGGTGGACATCCGGTGGCAGATCGATCTCGGGCTTCCCGACATGCAGGAAGGAGAGCGGATTGCCGGCGGCCTCGTTGCGGGCTTCATCGGAATTGAGAACGTCATACGGTTTGGCCGCTACCTGCGCCGCGAACTGCGGCTGCGGGCGGAAGCCTCTGAAAGGACGGAGGGTGGACATGGGATCCGGTCGTGTGATGGAACGTTGATAAGGACAAGGGCACAGGGAACACCAGCGACACTCCACAGGAGCGATGGACACAGCCAGTGTGAAGAACACCAAAGGGAAGAAGAACGGGTGCTGGTGTGCCCGTTGCCTTCTTCCCTTTGCCTTGCATCTTTACAGCGTCGGCAGCACCTTCTCGATGGCCGAGGTCACTTCCTTCATGTCCGCCATGGTCAATTCGCCCATGTGCGCGATGCGGAAGGTCTTCTCCTTCAGATCACCGTACCCGTTGGAGATCTGCATCCCCATCTTGCCCAGGGCGTCGTTCAGGGCCTTCACCGAGATGTTGCGTGTGTTCGTGATCGTGGTGAGGGTCTGCGATGCATACTTCTCCTCCGGGAACAGTGCGAAGTGCTCCTTCGCCCACGCGCGCGTGAACTCCGCCATCTCCTTGTGGCGCGCATACCGCTTCTCGAGTCCTTCCGCCAGGATGCGGTCGAGCTGATAGTGCAGCGCGAACATGTGGGAGAGCGACGGCGTCGCGGAATACTGATGGTCCTTGGTCTCGACATACTTATACAGCTCGAGGATGTCCAGGTACCAGCCGCGGTACTTCACCTGCTTGCCGTGTTCGAGGGCCTTCGGGCTGACGGAGCAGATCGCCAGGCCGGGGGGCAGGGCGAGGGCCTTCTGGGTGGACGTGATGCACACATCGATGCCCAGTTCGTCCACCGGGATCTTGACGCCGGCCATGGAGCTGACGGTGTCCACGAGCCAGATCACATCGGGGTACTTCTTGCGGACCTCAGCGATCTCGGCAACGGGGTTCATGACGCCGGTGGAGGTCTCGTTGTGGGTGACGGTGAACACATCGTACTTGCCTGTCGCCAGCGCCTTGTCCACCATCTCTGCGGTGGTTGGTTTGCCGAACTCGGACTCGACCAGGTCGGCCTCGATGCCGTTGGCCTGGGCCATCTTGTACCACCGCTTGCCGAATGCGCCGACGGAGAAGCACATCACGCGCCTGGCGGTCATCGAACGGATGGAACCTTCCATGAGTCCGGAGCCCGATGACGTGGAAAGGAGGATCGGGTTCACGGTATGGAACACCTGCTTCATCTTGTCACTGATCTCGCGCTGCAGCGTGGAGGCGTCCTTGGACCGGTGCCCCATCATGGGGGTGGCCATCTTCTGGAGCACATCCGGGGCGACCTCGGTCGGGCCCGGGATGAACAGTTTCTTATGCATGCGTACCTCTCCTGGTAAGTGCGGGGCAAGAGTTCGGGGTCAGAGACAACGGTGGTTCGGGTACAACACCATAAATTTCGCCAATTGTCGCCACAATTGCAATGAGCCGGCGGGGGCAGGGGGGGCATGTCTTCTGCCGGAAACGCGACTCCTGTGGGGGCGAGGCGGGTGGGGGATGGCGCTCCCGTTTCGCCACTTCAGCATTTTCGCTGGAAACACATGCCCCCACGCATTCGTGCACACAGGATCAGCAAAAACACGAACGGCGTCCGTCCCGGGGGACAGACGCCGTTCGTTGAGCCCGCGGTATGTTCATACTGGCTGCTGCATCCGGGCCTGATGCGAGTTCCGGGCAACCAGGGAAGGTGCTGCTTAGAAGAAGTACTTCAGACCGAGCTGGAAGCTGTACACATCCGCCAGGAATGCGTTCGTCTCGAACGTATGGTCCATCAGGCGGTTGTTGATCACCCGCATGCGGTACTGCGGCACGCCGGCGGTGCTCGTGCTGACATAGGTCAGCGGCTGGAGATGGACGAACCGCTTCGACTGGCCCCAGTTGTCGCTCAGCAGATTGCCGAAGTTCAGGATGTCGAGACGGATCTCGAAATTCTGACGCTTCTCGAACAGGTCCGCGTACACGGACTGAATGATGCTGAGGTCCAGACGCGACACCCACGGGAGGAATGCACCGCCACGTTCGGCATATGAACCCCGACGGCTGTTCAGGTACTCATCCTGGGAGATATAGGCATCCCAGGCCGCCGCCTGCTGTTCCGCCGTGAAGGGCACGGAACCCGTGATGGGCGCGAAGCTCATCTCGGACGTGTTGCGCGGGACGTAGATCAGGTCGTTGTTCGACACACCGTCGCCGTTCATGTCGCCGCTGTACGTGTAGCTGCCATTCCCGAAGGTGTAGTTGTCGAAGAACACCGACACCGTCGTGGCACCGAAGTTGAAGTAATCGAGGCGGTACGACAGCGCCGCGAACAGACGGGAGCCGGGGGAATTCTGCGTGTACGCCACCGGAGCGTTGTTCGGGTTGCCCGGCACCTGGTTGGCGCTCCAGGAACCGTATGCGATGGAGCCCGGATCCACAGTGTTCTTGGACACGCCATAGTTGAGGCCGACCTTACCGAAGAAGCCGTCGGCCAGCTGGCGCATGAGGGAGAGCGACAGCATATAGTTCCAGCCGTCGTTCTGATTCTTCATGACCGTGGCGTTCGACACGTTCGCGTTGATCCGCGTGGTCCCGTTCACCGTGCCACCCGTCGGCACGATCCACCGCGGACGCGAATCGGCGCCCGCGAATGCACCGTTCGGTGCGGTCAGGTTGGCGTTGATGTAGTAGATGCCGTTGATCTCACGGCCGTAGATGAATTCCGCCGTCGCGGTGATGTCGTACGGCAGCTTCTGGTCGACCGCGATGTTGGTGCGCCACTGCTGCGGGAACTTGAAGTCAGGATCCGTCAGCGCGAGTTCATACGACGATGCGGGTGCGCCCGTGACCGAGGTCGGTTTGTATGCTTCCGTGTTCGGGTTGAACGGATAGGCGGTCGTGTTGGTGGCGGAGATGAAGCCCGTCAGCACGCCGGTGTTGCCGATCTGGTTCGAGATCCACACATAGGCCGGACGGCCGGTGAAGATACCGGTACCGCCACGCACCTGCGTGGTGCGGTCGCCGAACACGTCGTAGTTGAAGCCGGCGCGGGGTGAAAAGAGGATCTTGGCGCCGGGCAGCTTCGCGGTGCTGTACTTCATCGCCGCACCGTTCTCATCCTGGAACGTCAGCGCATCCGCATTGGCGTTCAGGTACCCCGTCTCGCCGAAGCTCGGGACGTCGAAACGCAGACCGAGGGTCAGCTTGAGGTCCTTCATGACCTGCCACTCATCCTGCGCATACAGGCCCACATAGTACACATCGAGGGGCTGGATCGGCTTTTCCTGGCCCGGGATGTTGTTGTAACGGACCTGGAACGTGCGGAGCGTCACCGGGGACACGGTCCGGTTCGGGTTGGCCAGATAGCCCTGGGCATCCGTGTAGAAATCCTGCAGCGAATTGTAGACGTACACGCTCTGCTTGCCCGGGAAGAACACGTTCTCCGAATGGTACTTCTCACCGGCGAACCCGAACGTCAGCACGTGGCCCGTACCGAGGTCCCACGTGAAGTTGTTCTGCACCTGCCAGCTCCAGTACCGGAGTTCGTTGTTCGGGGTGAACGGCTCGGACCCGAACGACGTGTAGACCGAACCGGAGTTCAGGATATCGACCATCGGGAAGAGCTTGCCCGCATCGCCGCGACTCTCGTCGCTATAGCTGTAGCCGACGATGAGGTTGTTGTACATGTTGTTGTTGAGGATCGTGTTCCATTCGCCCACGATCGAGTAGCTGTTCTCGAGAATGGAATAGTTCGAACCCGAGAAGTTCAGACCGTTGGTGTTGGTGCGGCGCGTGCCGAAGCCGAGCGAGCTCGAGTTCGACATGAGGACCGGGGTCTCGGAATCCAGGCGGTTGTAGCGCAGCGTGACCTTGTTCTTGTCGTCGACGTTGTAGTCGAGTTTCAGGAGGTAGCGCTTGCCCGGCGTCTCGAAGTCGTACCCTTCATAGGAGCCCGGATCGTAGCCGAAGCTGGACTTCAGGAAGGTGGACAGGGCGTTCAGGTCGCTGGCGAGCACGCGGGTCATGTTCCCCCCCACGGTTGCGCCGCCCGGGTTGGCTGTGAAGCTTGTGCCCGGGGAGGTGTTCTTGTCGCCCTCGTAGTTCGCGAAGAAGAACAACTTGTCCTTGATGATCGGACCGCCGAGGCTGAGGGTGATCCTGTTGTACCGGAACGTGCCGGGGTTATAGGTGTTGATACCGGCCTGGGTCCCGACGAAGCTGTTGTTCCGGGTACCGAATGCGACCGTACCGGACCAGGAGTTCGTGCCGCTCTTCGTGACGCTGTTCATCGCGGCGCCGACGAAGTTGCCCTGACGCACGTCGTACGGGGCGATGTTCACCTGGACCTGCTCGATGGCATCCAGGGAGATCGGGGCGACACCGGTGCGTTCACCGACCTGGCCCATGAGGCCGAAGGAGTTGTTGAAGTACGCACCGTCCACGGTGGTGTTGTTGTAGCGGCTATCCTGACCGAGGTACGAATTGCCACCATAGGAGCTGCCACGGGCCTCCGGGGTCAGACGCACGAAATCCTGGAACCGGCCAGTGATCGTCGGCAGGAGGGCGAAGGTCAGCTTGTCGACGTTCGTGCTCGAACCGGTCTTGTCGGACTCCAGCTGACGCGTGCCGCGGATGACCAGTTCTTCGGTCTCCACCGGAGCTTCCGCCAGGACGAAGTCGACTTCGGTCGTCTGGGAGACGATCGTGAAGATGTTCTCGCGGGACGTCTTCTTGTATCCGACGAGGGCGACGGTGACCGTGTACGGGCCGCCGACGCGGACGTTCGGGATCACGAAGCGACCGTTCTCACGGCTGCTGGTGCCCCAGGTGCTACCGCTCTCAACGTGCTTGGCAGTCACCGTTGCCCCGGGCAGGATCTCGCCCGTCGAGCTGACGATCCGGCCGCCGATGGCGCCGGTGGTGATACCCTGCGCGAAGATCGCGGC
Source organism: Bacteroidota bacterium (assembly GCA_030835135.1). Taxonomy (GTDB): domain Bacteria; phylum Bacteroidota; class Ignavibacteria; order UBA10030; family UBA6906; genus JAGDMK01. Next base: position 32,424 of record JAUQWO010000046.1, on the reverse strand, counting down.
GGGGGCGGCCATGAGCAACACAAGAACTGCCACCACCATCCACATGGTCGTAGTTGTTTTCATCCACTCCTCCTGTTAGTGAACCTGCTGGGTGCCGCTGGGTGTTACCTGGTGCTGCCTGGTGCGTACGGATGTACGGGTGTACTGATTCCTCTGTGCCAACGTGTTTGGGTGATAACTTGGGATCGACAGAGAGCGGTAGAGAGAGAGAAGCCGGCACCAATCTAAGGGGAGAATCCTGAAAAAGCAAGTTAACCAAATATTAAAAATCTTGACGTCCGACGCACCACTCTATAATATGCGGACATGGTCGCGCCACCGCCGTGCTGTGCCCGATTCGCTGCCAAAATGTCATTGAAGTGCGCATTTTCTGAAAATACCCCCTCGCCCCGCCATCCTTGCACCTGGAAGTATCTATCGGTATCTTTACATTATAGAAAATGTCCAGAACCCGGGGGATCTGGCCGATCGGACTACGGATACCGGGACTTCCCATGCGTCAACCCGCCTGTCGCTTCACCCTCGCTCTTGTGGCTGTGCTGTTCTTCCAGATACCCGCATTTTCCCAGACGTCGCTGACCGCGGCCGCCATCCCCACGAGCATTGCTGACGGCGGAGGGACAGGGACCACGGGCTACCCGTACGCCGTGTTCGTACGGATCCAGAACTGGACGGCCGGCGCAAACGGACAGGCCTACCTGAAGATCTACTCGGGGACCAACAACGAATACATGTGGACCGGAAGTGCCTGGAGCAAAGAAACCCAGTTCAGCGCTGCCAATCATCCAGTAGTGACTGTTGATGCAGGGGGGAATTGGGCGGGGTGGATATACGCGAAGCACAACGCCAGTATAACCTCTTCAGTTTCCGTCCGGGCGGTAAATGTTGCGAACACCAGCACTCGTGTCACCACAGTATCCGCGATCCCCATCACTCCGCTCAATATGACCCCGGCGGGGAATGGCGGCTGGCTCGTCCGCACGTCCTCTGCCGCGGTCAACAAGGGGATCCTTGCGTACGCCGGCGGTGCGGTGGTGGGCACGTATCGCACCGAAGACAACGGCGTCACGGAAGGATACACCTACGCTGCGGGCGGTTTCAAGCTCGCTGTCCCGGCAGGTGTCATCGATTCCCTCGTTGCCCTCAACGATGACGGCACCCGGTCGATGGCCTTTCCGGGTCCGTGGGTTGTCTCCGCGGGACAGGAGACAGATGCGTCCACGACTGCCGGGGCGATCGGTCACGGGATCGTCCGTGCGGCTCCTACCGTGATCCAGGGTACGGGGACGCACACCATCACGCTGACGGTCCTCGGCGAGAACCCGTATGTGATAACGCATGCCCGCTTCCTCCTCCCGGCACGCTGGAGCTGGTCGCATTCCTCCGGCGACATCTCTGTGACCGGAGGCGGGAGCCCTGCCGCTGCTGTCGCCGGCGATACCATCGCCATCAGTGGCCTCAGTCTCGCAGGAACCGACAGCGCCCGCATCACCATTGCCAACATCGTGGCGCCGGATACCACCGCTTCCTTTGTGATCGCCGCACACACGGGCACGCATCCGGATTCCATCTACGCCATCGGCACGCCCCCGTCGGTCTATGTCTATGGCGTTCCCCTGCCGATCGCCACCGTGAAAGCGAACGATGCGAACGGCGTGCCGCTGCTCAACAACAGACTCGTCACCGTGCGTGGCGTGGTGACGGTCGCGAACGAATTCGGCGGGCCATCATACATACAGGACAACACCGGCGGGATGGCGGTCTTCGGCATGTCCTTCTCCACCGCGGTGGCGCCGGGCGACGAGGTCGTGGTGTCGGGACTCGTGCAGCCCTTCTCCGGACTCACGGAGATCGTGAGTCCGATCCTGCATACGCTGCTGAGCTCCGGCAATGCGGTCGCACCCGTGCCGGTCACAGTCGGACAGATCGCGCATGATGGCGCAGGCGGCATCGAGGAGTTCGAAGGGCGTCTTGTCCGGATCAACAACGTCCATGTCGGTGCCAGTGGTGCGTGGGCGGCCAACACGAACTACGTCGTGACCGGCGGAGCCGATTCGGCCCAGCTGCGGATCGACAACACCACCACCCTGGTCGGTACACCCATTCCGCTGGGAGCGTGCGACATCGTCGGCGTCGTCGGGCAATTCATCAGCGCCTCGCCGTACATCGGCGGCTATCAATTGATGCCCCGCACGCCGGCAGACGTCATTTCCGCCGGGCCGGTCATTGCCACCGTTCCCGTCGAACGCGACATGACGCCGGAGAGCTTCCGTCTCACCTGGAGCACCGTGAACCCCGGAACCTCCCGTGTGCGGTATGGCACAACCGCGGCCTATGAACTCGGGATCGCCGGGAGCGACAGCGCATCCACCACCGGCCACGATGTTCCGCTCACCGGTCTGACCCCGGCAACGATCTATCACGTGCAGGCATATTCCGTGGCCGCGGGTGATACCAGCACCGCGGGTGCCATGCTCGTGAGCACCGCATCGCCGCTGACGGCGACGGGAGCGATCGCGGTGTATTTCAACAAGAGCGTGGCGACCACATTCCCTGCCTATGTTCCTCCGGCCCAGGGTGACCAGAATCTTGCGGCGCGACTCCTGGCCCGGATCGGTGCCGCGCGGACATCGATCGATGCCGCATTCTACAGTCTGAGCGGATCGCCGGGGACGGAGATCGCCACGGCGCTCATTGCCGCTCGCGCCCGTGGGGTGAGCGTCCGGGTGATCTGTGAAGCGGACAACAGGAACTCGTCGGCCCTGAACGGCCTTGCGACCGCCGGGGTGCCGCTCATCACCGATGCGTTCGATCCGGTGAATGCCGGGGCTGGACTGATGCACAACAAGTTCGTCGTGATCGACGGGCGGGGTGCCGGCGCACCGGACAGCATCTGGGTCTGGACCGGTTCCTGGAACCCGACCGATCCGGGGACGAATGCGGACTACCAGAATGCGATCGAGATCCAGGATCCCGCGCTGGCGGGCGCGTTCGTGGCAGAATTCAACGAGATGTGGGGAAGTGCGACGGAGTCGCCGAATGCGTCCGCCTCCCGCTTCGGTGCGCGCAAGACCGACAACACGCCACACCGGTTCATCATCCGGGGACGCGCGGTCTCATGCTACTTCAGTCCGAGCGACCATACCACGGCACGCATCATCGACGCGGTGAACAGCGCACAGGCCTCGGTCTATTTCTCCCTGCTGACGCTCACCCGGTCAGATATTGCCAATGCATTGCTCGCACGGCAGACCGCGGGCGTTCGTGTCCTTGGCGCGGTCGACAGCAAGGACGATCAGGGGTCACAGGTCGACTACCTGACCGGGAAAGGGATGGATATCCGGTTGAAGTCGGGGAGCGGTCTGCTCCATCACAAGTATGCTGTCCTCTCGGCCGACTGGGGCGAGAACTGGGATCGCCTGCATCATCCCACGGTCATCACCGGGTCGCACAACTGGACGAATGCCGCGGAGAATGCGAATAACGAGAACACGCTCATCGTCGAGGATGACACCATCGCCCTGGCGTATCTCCAGGAATTCGCCGCGCGGTATGTGCAGTTCGGCGGCACAGGGACGATCACCGTCGGGGTCGATCAGGTGGAGAGCGGCGTTCCGGAGACTTCCGGCCTGATCCAGAATTACCCCAATCCGTTCAACGGGATGACCGCGATCGGGATCAGGGTGCACGGTGATGCCGGTGCGGCGCGCCCTGTCCGCGTACAGGTCGTCGATCTCCTCGGGCGCGAGGTCGTGACGCTGGTGGATGGACCGATGACACCCGGGACGTACCGCCTGCAGTTCGATGCTGCACACATGGCGAGCGGGGTGTATCTGTGCACGATGCGCGCGGGCGGAACCACGGCGACGATGAAAATGCTCTTGCTCCGCTAGCGACGGCCCTGACCACCATGACGACCTCTGCTCTCGATCGGCGCGTTCTGCGCACATCCGCATTGCTGCTTGCGGGTATGCTCGGGACCGGCGTTCTCAGCGCCGGCGAGGGACCGCATATGCGCGTCCGGGTCGATGCCGGGCCGCCGGAACTGGCGCGGATGGGTGCCGTCGGGATCCCGGCAGAAGAGGCTGTCCGGCTCCCCGGGGGTGGCAGGATGCTGATGCTGACCGGAGCCGAGATCTCCCGGGTCGAGGGACTCGGTGTGGCGGTCAGCGTGCTCGATGCCGATGTGAGTCGGACCTATGCCGACCGTGCCCGCCGTGACCGTTCGCTTGCCGTGCAATCCGCACCGTCCCGTGTCAATCACTTCCACCTCGGCTCCATGGGCGGCTACCTGACGCTGGCGGAAGTGGAGGCAGAGCTCGATTCCATGCGCCGTGCCTATCCGTCCCTCATCGGTTTCCGCCAGGCGATCGGGGTCACGGTCGAGAACCGGACGATCTGGGCCGTGCGGATCTCGCGCAATCCCGACGTCGATGAAGCCGAGCCGCGGGTGCTCTTCACCGCGCTGCACCACGCGCGCGAACCCGGCGGGATGATGACCCTGCTCTATACGATGTGGTATCTCCTCGAGCAGTATGGCATCGACGACGAGGTAACGGATATCCTGGATCATCGCGAATTGACGTTCGTGCCGGTGGTCAATCCTGACGGGTATGTCTTCAATGAGACCAACACCCCGGACGGTGGGGGGATGTGGCGGAAGAACCGGCGCAACAACGGCGATGGCTCGTACGGCGTGGATCTGAACCGAAACTACGGGTTCAAGTGGGGGGCGGATAATATTGGATCGAGCGCCGTGTCGACCGCAGAGACCTATCGCGGGCCATCGGCATTTTCCGAACCCGAGACGGCGGCGTTGCGCGACCTCTGCGCCGGCCGCGGATTCAGCCTCGCCGTGAATTATCACTCCTTTGCCGATGCGCTCATCCATCCATGGGGATGGAGCGATGCCCTGCCCGCGGATTCCGTGATCTATCGCCGCCTTGCCGGGATGATGACCTCGCACAACTATTACGCCTCCGGCACGAGCGTGGAGGCGATCGGGTACGCAACGAACGGCGACGCGGATGATTGGATGTACGGTGAGCGTGTGGTCAAACCCGTGGTCTTTGCGATGACGGTCGAGGTGGGTGGGGTCGATGACGGCTTCTGGCCTGCGCCTTCACGCATCGTGCCCATCGCCGACGAGAACCTGATGACGAACCTGATGGCCGCCCGACTCGCAGGAGAAAGCTATCGGGTCGAGGTGGTGTCCCAGGAACAGAAACGGAGCAGCGACACCATGGCGGTGTCCCTGCGTCTCGTCAACGCCGGCGTCCAGACGCTCTCGAATGGTGTTACGGTGCAGTTCGGTGCTGCGAACGGCGCCGTCGTTGCACCCGTCAACCTGTTCGTGCATGCGCCGACCGCCACGCCGCTCACCGTCCGGCTGCGGCGGGGGAGTGGTGTCGTTGATGGCTCACGCGTGTGGCTGATCACGCAGGTTTCCTCCGCGGCGGGCCGGAGCCGTGATTCGCTCGCCATCCGTGCGGGTCTGCCGGGTGTTCTTCTTGCCGATGGCGCGGATAGCACGCGCGCTCTCTGGACCGCTGAGGCGACGCGTGGAGCGGACATGTGGGACACGACAGCCCGGTCGTCCTATTCAGGACGGCTCTGCTTCACGGACAGTCCCACGGGCAACTACGGCCGGAATGTGTCGAGCACATTGTCGCTCCAGGAGCCGGTCACGCTGAACGGGGTGGGGGCTGAGCTGCGATTCCGGGCGCGGTGGAACATTGAACCTGCCTACGACTGTGCAAGCGTTGAGGCCTCGACGGACGGAGGAACCACCTGGGTGCCGCTGGGCGGGCTCTTCACCCGACCGGGTTCGGGGGAGACCGGGGGGAAGCAGGTTGCGGGTCTTCCGTGCATGGACCGCACGCAACGCGAGTGGGTCGAGGAAGTGATGAACCTGGACCACCTTGCCGGGTCGACGGTACGGATCCGTTTCCGCATGGAATCCGACGCCTATGCCGAGCACGATGGCATCTATGTCGATGACATCCGGGTGCTTCTGTATCGTGCGCAACCCACTGCGGTTCCGGTGGGAGAGCAGCCCGTAGCGCTCCGGTTGCTGCAGAATTTCCCCAATCCCTTCAATGGGGAGACGAGGATCCGTTTCGAGGTCCTGACCGGGGGTGAGCGGACCTCTCCCTACAACGTGACGCTCACCGTGTTCGATCTTCTCGGACGCGAGCGAGCCGTACTTTTCCAGGCCCCGCTTGCAGCAGGTGTGCATGAGATCCCGTTCGATGCCTCGCGCTTCCCGTCCGGCATGTACTTCTATCAACTGCGGTGCGGTGCTGCCGTTCTGACGCAGCCCATGGTGCTGCTGCGCTGATCGGCGGTACCGGAGGGGCGGGGACGCAGGTTGCTTTTCTTGACGGCGTTTCATAAGTTTCGCTCAGACTCCTGCCACCATGAGCCCCTATTCCTTAGACGACATACGTCACACGTTCTCGACCTCCACCGACTTCAACGAGATCTTCGACGTCTTTCAGGCGGCGCTCCGCCAGGGGGTGAATGATGTGGAACCCTACCGGTTGCTGTTCTGGAACCAGTCGCTGACCCCGGATGAGATCCGCCTCTTTGGCGAGAAGCTTGCCGCCGAGTTCGAGAATCTCGCCTACGATGTGTACCTGTGGCTCGCAAGCGTCTTCGAGGTCACATCGTCCTCCGACGACAACTACGAGTTGGCCCTCTACTATTATATGAAGGCTTCTGCGATCCGCCCCGGGGAGGTGGATCCGTATCTTGACGCGTGTGACTGCTATGATCCTGACCTCAATATCCCGCCGTTGATGGCGCTGGTGGATTTCCTCCGGCGCGGCGTGGACACCGTTCCGCACCCTGAGGTCCTGTACCGGCGTCTGGCCCAGCTGTACGATCTGGCGGGTGATGCCGACCGTAGTGAATGGTGCCGCCGGAAGGCCGATGACCAGGCCGATCCGCCCGCCGGAGAGGTTCCTCCCGTCGCATGAAAGAGGTCCGTGGTATCATTATGATCATCGGCGCGGCCGTGCTGTGGGGCGTGTCCGCCACCGGCGCGAAGGCCCTGCTGAACCGCAGCCTGGACCCCGTCCTCGTCGTCCAATCCCGCGTCACGTTCTCCGTCATGCTGCTGCTCCTGTATTTTCTGATCTTCCGGCGCAACGTGCTGCGTGTCCGGTGGACCGAGCTCTGGAAATTCGCGCTCCTCGGATGCATCGGTGTCGCAAGCACCAACTTCACGTACTACTACACCATCCGCGAGAGCACGGTCGCGACCGCGATCCTGATCCAGTATACCGCGCCGCTCTTCGTCATGCTGTATGCCGTGTGGAGCAAAGAGGAGCGGCTGACGGGTATCAAGGTCGGGGCGGCACTCCTCTCTCTGGCCGGGTGTTTCCTGGCGGTCGGGGCATACGACCGGTCCGCTCTGACGATCTCGTCCATCGGGGCCGTGACCGGGATCGCATCGATCATCGGGTTCGCGTTCCTGACGATCTTCACGCGCACGGTACTGCGGACGCACGGGGTGTGGACCATGACGGTGTATTCCATCCTCTTCGCATCCCTGTTCTGGCTGCTGGTGAACCCGCCGTGGAAGGTGGTCGACGCGGGTCTGGATGTGGAGACCTGGGGCGCCCTGTTCCTGCTCGCGGTCTTTTCTCTGCTCATCCCGCACTCGCTGTTCTTCGGCGCGCTCCGCTGGATCGTGCCGTCACGTGCCATCATCACCAGCACCCTGGAACCTGTTGTCGCCATCGTGACCGCCGCGTTCTTCCTCGGCGAGGTATTGCAGCCGTTGCAGGCCGCAGGCGCTCTTCTCGTCATCATCGCCATCTTCCTCCTTCATGTCCAACCCGAAGAACATCTTGCTTCCTAGCACACGCCGCCAGAAGCGCATCGCCGAGGTCCTCGGGCGGCGTCTGCCGGGGTTGACGGTTGTCATGGAGAATATCCACGATCCGCACAACGTGAGCGCCATTCTCCGCTCGTGCGATGCGGTGGGTGTGGTCGGCGTGGAATTGCTCTACACGACCGAAACATTCCCCCGCATCGGAAAAAAGAGCTCTTCCAGTGCCAGCAAGTGGGTGGACCGGCGCCGGCACACGTCGGTGGAATCGTGCTTTGCGACGCTCCGCGCGGAAGGCTATCGCATCCTGGCAACACGCGTCACCGCGGGATCGCGCACGGTCTTCGAGGAGGACCTGTCCGGGCCCGTTGCCTTCGTTCTCGGGAATGAACACCGCGGTGTATCGGATGAGGCGCTGCGCCTTGCCGATGCCGCGGTCCAGATCCCCATGCAGGGGATGATCGAAAGCCTGAATGTGTCCGTTGCCACCGCCGTGCTCCTCTACGAGGCCCTCCGTCAGCGGATCGCCCGGGGCACGTTGACGGTCCCCGCGCTGCCGCCGGGCGAGTACGACCGCTTGCTGCGGGACTGGCTCCACCGCTGAGCGGCTTGCATCCGCCTGCCCTATTCTCTATATTCATACACTGTCTCGGCGCTACAACTGCAACACGCGAAAGATCCCTCATGGTAGTACAGGACCAGGATACCTATTCGTTCTGGAGCATGAATCTCTTCCTGCTTTTGATCGTGGGTATCGTTGTTTTCGGGTACTTCGTTCTGCTGATCCGCAAACGCTGGCAGAAGAATTTCCTCCACGATAGTGACAAAGGCGCACCGGATGAAAAGTAGAGGTCGGTTCTCTCGCGGTGTTCTCCTGCTCCTCGTCCTCCTCCTTGCTCCCCGTCCCGACTCCCGAGCTACCCAGGCTGTAACACCCGACCCGAGCGGCCACACGCGTGTCAGCCTCATCGCGGATGTGCGTGAGATCCGCCCGGGCGCACCGTTCACGATCGGTGTCCTTCTGCGCATGGACACAGGGTGGCATACGTACTGGCGGAATCCCGGAGAATCCGGTCTGCCGACCGAATTGAACTGGACGCTTCCCGCAGGATTCACCGTCGGTCCCACCGCATGGCCCTTGCCAGAGAAGAAGCTCGAAGAGGGAGACCTTCTCACGTTCGCGTACTCGGACGAGGTCATGCTCCTCGTGCCGGTCACCCCTCCCGGTGACCTGGTCCCGGGAACGACCGCAACCTTCCGGCTGGAGGCGAACTGGCTGGAATGTGAGCGGACCTGCGTTCCGGGTGAAGGGAGTGCGACGCTCGTCCTGCCGGTGAGGGACACGGAGCCGGTTCCGATGCATGCATCCATGTTCTCCCGCTATCGGGCCCGCGTCCCTGTGCCCGCAGGTGATGCATCGCCCGTGCGCTTCCGCGCGACCGTGGAAGAGAAGGCGATCACGATCCGCGTCTCCGCGACCGATGGCAGTCCGGCCATCATCAGCGCATCGGCCCTCCCCGATCTGTTCCCGTATCCGGTGGAAGGGATCACGATAGGCCGGACGACGGTCACGCTGGATGGATCCGATGCGGTGATCACGGTGCCGGTGACCCGGACACCGGATGTTCCGCAACCGCAGCAGGTGCAGGGCGCGCTCGTGTACCGCGGTGGTGATGGTGCCATGCACGGCCTGGAGATCAGCGTGCCGTTGCAGGGGCAGTCTGCATCGACGGGAGAAGTGAAGGGATTGCTCGACAGGGATTTCACCCCGGTGTCAGGGAGTGGCGGTCAGCCTTCGCTCTGGGTGTATGCGCTCTTTTCAGTCCTCGGTGGTATGCTCCTGAATGTGATGCCGTGCGTGTTGCCGGTGATCGCGTTGAAGATCTTCGGCCTGGTGAAAATGGCGGGTGATGAGCCGCGGCGCGTACGCCGGCTCGGGTGGGCGTTCTCCGCCGGCATCCTCGCGTCGTTCCTCGTGCTCGCACTGATCGTGATCCTGCTGAAGCTTGCCGGCCAGCAGGTCGGCTGGGGATTCCAGTTCCAGGAACCGACGTTCGTCGTCATCATGAGTGCCGTGGTCTTCGCGTTCGGCCTGAGCCTCTTCGGCGTCTACGAGATCCGTCTTCCGGGTGCAGCCGTTGCCGGTGTCAGTTCCACGATCGCGCGTCAGGAAGGGAAGGGCAGCGCGTATCTGAGTTCATTCTCCGAAGGCGTGTTCGCGACAATCCTTGCCACGCCGTGCACGGCGCCGTTCCTTGGCTCTGCACTTGGTTTCGCCTTCGCCCAGCCCGCCGGCGGCATCCTGCTGATCTTCGGACTTGCGGCGTTCGGCATGGCATTGCCCTACCTGTTGCTCACGGCGCGGCCGGCATGGCTGAAATACCTCCCGAAACCCGGCGCCTGGATGGAGACCGCGAAGCAGTTCATGGGCTTCCTCATGATGGCAACACTCCTCTGGCTGCTGTACATCCTCGGCAAACAACTGGGCATGGAAGCCGTGATCTGGACCGGCGCATTCCTTCTTGCCATTGCGGTTGCCGCGTGGCTGCTCGGCCGATTCGCCACACTCACCGCCTCGCGCCGTCAGGTGTATCTGATCTGGCTGATCTCCGCCGTGATCGCCGTCGGTGGCTACCTGTACTTCATTGAGTCGGCCCTGGACATCCGCGCAGCCATCGCCGGCACACCCGCGCAGCAGGAACGGCAGGCGGAAGGCGAGGGGATCGCGTGGGAACCCTTCTCGACGGCAGCCCTGGAAGGACATCTCCGTGCCGGCAAGCCGGTGTTCCTCGACTTCACCGCGGAATGGTGCCTGACCTGTAAGGTGAATGAGCGCACCGTGCTCCGCGATCCGGCGGTCGTTGAACGGTTCCGCTCGTCCGGCATCGTGGCGATGAAGGCGGACTGGACGAACCGCAACCCGGAGATCACGCGTCTGCTCTCGCGGTTCGGCAGGTCCGGGGTGCCGCTCTATGTCGTGTTCCACGCCGGCGATGCAACATCGCCGGTGGTGTTGCCCGAAGTGATCACCACCGGGATCGTGCTCGAAGCGGTTGCCGGGGCTGTTGCCCCGGGACGGTCGTCCGCGCCGTGATGCACGGGGACGCACAGCCTGTTCGCCCATTCATACTACTCTCGGTCCGGAGACATCGATGACGCCGCTTCCCCAAACACCCGCGTGGCGCGCTCTTGCGGAGCACCATCAGGCGATCCGGACCGTCCACATGCGCGAGCTGTTCGCGCAGGACCCATCGCGCTTCACCCGGTTCTCGTTGCGCCACGAGGACATCCTGTTCGACCATTCGAAGCACATCATCACGGACGAGACCATGCGCCTGTTGCTGGCGCTCGCCCGGCAGGAAGATGTGGAGGGATGGCGTGCCCGGATGTTCGCGGGGGAGAAGATCAACTTCACTGAAGGGCGTGCGGTGTACCACGTCGCGCTCCGTGCGCGCGGTCCCGCACAGATGACGGTCGACGGCACCGATGTGATCCCCGACGTGCGCGCGGTGCTGGGACATATGCGGGAATTCGTGAACGCGGTGCGCGATGGACAGTGGCGTGGATGCACCGGTCTGCCCATGACGGATATCGTGAACATCGGCATCGGAGGGTCCGACCTCGGGCCCGTCATGGTGACGGAGGCGCTGCGCCCGTATCACCATCCACGGCTGAAGGTGCACTTCGTGTCCAATGTGGACGGCACGCACTGCGCCGAGGCGCTGCGGCATCTCGATCCGGCGACGACGCTGTTCATCATCGCGTCCAAGACATTCACCACGCAGGAAACACTTGCGAACGCGCACAGCGCGCGGGCCTGGTTCCTGCGGGGTCTGGGAGACGCGGCGGATGTCTCGCTGCACTTCGTGGCACTGTCGACGAACACGCAGGAAGTGGTGAAGTTCGGGATCGATCCGAAGAACATGTTTGCGTTCTGGGATTGGGTCGGGGGGCGCTATTCGCTCTGGTCCGCCATCGGTCTCTCCATTGCACTGGCGATCGGGATGGAGGGATTCGAGGAGCTGCTCGATGGCGCGCACGGGATGGACGAGCACTTCCGCACCGCCCCGTTGGAGAAGAATATCCCGGTCGTTCTGGCGATGATCGGGATCTGGTACGTGAACTTCTTCGATGCCCGGAGTCATGCCATCCTGCCGTACGACCAGTATCTGCACCGGCTGCCTGCCTATCTGCAGCAGGCGGACATGGAGAGCAACGGAAAGCGGGTGGACCGCGATGGTCAGGTGGTGACGTATGCCACGGGTCCGATCATCTGGGGTGAACCGGGGACGAACGGGCAGCACGCGTTCTATCAACTGATCCATCAGGGAACGCAGATGGTGCCGGCGGATTTTCTCATGCCGCTCGAGAGTCACAACCCGATCGGCGAGCATCACCGCCTGCTGCTCTCCAATTTTCTTGCGCAGACCGAGGCACTGATGCGTGGCAAGACCGTGGAGGAGGCGCGTGAGGAACTCTCCCGTGCAGGATTGTCCGGGGATGCGCTGGAACGCCTCCTTCCACACAAGGTCTTCCCGGGCAATCGTCCGACGACAACGATCCTGTTCAAGAAGCTGACCCCGCGTTCAATCGGTGCCCTGCTGGCGATGTACGAACACCGGATCTTCGTGCAGGGGATCGTCTGGCGCATCAATTCTTACGACCAGTGGGGTGTTGAACTCGGAAAACAGCTGGCAAAAGCCATTCTGCCGGAGCTCGATCCTGATGGTCCCCGCGCTGCGCATGATGCATCGACCGCCGGGCTCATTGACGAGGTCCGTCGGGATCTCGCCGCTTCACGGTCCTGACCCCCGGTTCAAGGTAACTTTACCCGGATGCCCCGGCCGATGCTGACCGGGGCATTCGCATTGAATCTCACGTGATTTTTCCTATCTTTTTACGATGCAGTGTTTTTTTCCCTCTTACCTCTTGGGAGTCTTGCAGTGACCCAGACGATCTCTCCGTTACCGCGTCATGCCAGCGTCAGCGAGCTGGATGACCTTTCGATCAATACTATTCGCTGCCTGTGCATCGATGCTATCCAGAAAGCGAACTCCGGCCACCCGGGCATGACCATGGGCATGGCGCCCGCGGCGTATGCGTTGTGGACGAAGCACATGAAGCATGACCCGGCGGACCCGAAGTGGGTGAACCGTGACCGGTTCGTACTCTCGGCCGGCCACGGGTGCATGCTGCTGTATTCGATGCTTCACCTCACCGGCTATCCGCTCACCCTCGACGATATCAAGCAGTTCCGCCAGATGGGCAGCCAGACCCCGGGCCACCCGGAGTACGGTCATACGCCGGGCGTGGAACTCACCACCGGTCCGCTGGGCCAGGGAATCTCGAGTGCGGTCGGCATGGCGATCGCCGAAAAATATCTCGCCGCATACTACAACCGCGATGGCTTCCCGGTGATCGACTACGCCATCTACGTGATCGCCGGTGACGGCTGCCTGCAGGAGGGCGTCTCGTCCGAGGCCTCCTCGCTTGCCGGGCATCTCGGACTGGACAATCTGATCGTCATCTACGATGACAACCACATCTCCATCGATGGCGCGACGTCGCTGTCGTTCTCGGAGGACGTCGCGGCACGGTACGAAGCATACGGTTGGTTCGTGCAGACGGTGGGAGGCGACGGCAACGACCTGGGAGCGCTCGAGCAGGCGCTGACCGCGGCGAAGGCGGAGAAGAACCGGCCGTCGCTGATCAAGATGCGTTCGCACATCGGCTGGGGGAGTCCGAACAAGCAGGACACACACGAAGCCCATGGCTCGCCGCTCGGTCCGCCGGAAGTGGCGTTGACCAAGCAGCGCTATGGATGGGACCCGGAGAAGTCGTTCCATATCCCGGATGCCGCGCTCGCCCGGTTCCGCGCATGCGTTCCCGCCGGCGCGAAGGCACATGCCGCATGGTCGGCGATGTTCGCCCGGTATGCGCAGGCGCACCCCGACCTGGCCGCGGCATTCACCGATGCCGCTGCACGCCGGTTGCCCGCGGGGTGGGAGGATCTGTGGCGCACGTCGGCCCCCGTATTCGCAGCCGGGACCGCGATGGCGACGCGTGAGGCGCAGGGGAAGATCCTCGATGCGATCATGCCGCATCTGCCGATGGTGATCGGTGGGTCCGCCGATCTGACCCCGTCCAACAACACCCGCTTCAAGGGAGCAGTGGATTTCTCGCGGGAGAACAGGGCCGGCCGGTATCTGCGGTTCGGCGTGCGTGAGCACGCGATGGGCGCCATTCTGAACGGCATCGCGGTGAGCGACCTCATCACGCCCTACGGCGCGACCTTCTTCTGTTTCGTGGATTACATGCGGGCGTCGGTTCGCCTGGCCGCGCTGTCCCGGTATCCGTCGATCTTCGTGTACACCCACGACAGCATCGGGCTCGGCGAGGATGGACCGACGCACCAGGCGGTGGAACATTTTGCGTCGCTCCGTGCAATGCCCGGACTGATCGTGCTCCGGCCGTCGGACGCCAACGAGACGCTCGCCGCCTGGAAGTTCGCGCTGGAGCACCGCACGGGGCCGGTGGTCCTGGCGTTGACGCGGCAGAAGTTGCCGGTGATCGACCGGACGACGCACGCGCCGGCGGAGAATCTCACGCGCGGTGCATATGTGGTGTGTGAAGGCGCCACCCCGAGGGTGATCCTGATCGGCACCGGCTCGGAACTGTCGCTTGCACTGTCGGCGCATGCGACCCTTGCCGTGGCGGGGATCTCCTCGCGTGTTGTCAGCATGCCTTCGTGGGAGCTCTTCGAGCAGCAACCGGCATCGTATCGCGATCAGGTGCTACCGCCGTCCATCACGGCGCGCGTTGCCGTCGAGGCCGGTGTACGCATGGGGTGGGAACGGTACCTCGGCACGAAGGGCATCTTCATTGGCATGGAGGGGTATGGGGTCTCCGCGCCGTATGAGGCGGCCTACAACCATTTCGGGATCACGGCCGACGCTGTCGTTGAGGCCGCACGGAGAACACTCGCATGAAGGTCGCTCTTGCAGCGGATCACGCAGGGTTCCAGCTCAAGCAACTCGTCGCAGCAGCGCTGGAAGGAGAAGGTATGACGGTCGTGGATCTCGGGACGCATGATGCGCGTCCCGTGGATTATCCCGACTTCGCGCGTGCGGTCGGTGCCAGTATCGTGGCCGGCGAGACGGATCGCGGGATCCTGATCTGCGGGAGCGGTGTGGGTGCGTGTGTTGCGGCGAACAAGATCAAGGGGATCCGCGCCGGTCTCTGTCATGACACGTATTCCGCGCATCAGTGTGTGGAGCACGATGACGTCAATGTTCTGTGCATCGGTTCCCGCGTCATCGGGCCTGCCCTTGCCATGGAGATCGTCCGCGCGTTCCTCGCAGCGGTGTTCTCCTATGACGACCGCCACGTGCGCCGGTTGAACAAGATCATCGACATCGAACGAGCGCAACGATAAGGGCCGATCCCATGACGATCCTCCATCAGCTTGCCGCCGCCGGTCAGAGCATCTGGTACGACAACATCAGCCGGAGCATGGTGCGGAACGGCACGCTCCAGCGTATGGTCGACGAGGGTCTCCTCGGGGTCACCTCGAACCCGACGATCTTCGAGAATGCGATCTCCGGCAGCGCGGATTACGACGATCAGATCACAGCGCTCGTCACGGAACGTCCGTCGATCCCCACGCCCGCCCTGATCCGCACACTGATGGAGGAGGATATCAGGGGCGCGGCGGATATCCTGTTGCCGGTGTACCAGCGGACGGCGGGGAAGGACGGCTACGTCAGCATCGAAGTGGACCCAACGAAGGCCCGTGACACGGAGGGGACCATCCGTGAGGCCGCCGAGATCTGGACGAGCCTGAACCGTCCCAACGTCATGATCAAGATCCCGGCGACCGTCGAAGGGCTTCCCGCGATCACGCGGACCATCGCGGCGGGGATCAACGTGAATGTTACCCTCATCTTCTCGGCGGTGCGCTACCGGCAGGTCGTGGATGCGTGGATGCAGGGCCTCGAGGAGCGAGTGACGCAGGGGCAGGACATAGGCACGATCGCATCGGTGGCGAGCGTGTTCGTCAGCCGGATCGATACTCTGGTGGATGAACGGCTGATGGTTCTGGCTGCACAGGCGCAGGCGGAGAAGGCGGCGCACCTGCGTGCCCTCGCCGGGCGGGCGGCCGTTGCAAACACCCGGCTCGTCTATGCGGCGTTCAAGGAGATCGTCGCATCCGCTCGCTGGCGCGCCTTGCAGGCGAACGGCGCATCCGTACAGCGACCGCTGTGGGGAAGCACCGGCACCAAGAACAAATCCTACAGTGACCTGTTGTATGTGTCATCGCTCATCGGCGCGGACACGGTAAATACCGTGCCGCCTGCGACATACGCCGCGATCCTGTCGCACGGGACGGCTGTCCCGGCGATCGACAGCGGGGTGACGGATGCCGCCGTGCTGGTCGGACAGCTCCACGCAGCCGGTATCGTGATGAGCGATGTGCTCGAGTCCCTCGAACGCGATGGCGTCGCGGCATTCGAACGGTCATTCGACGGGCTCGTACGTACTGTGGACAACAAACGGAAGGCATCATGAGCGTGGTCCCCGCACATCACATCCTGGGTATCGATGTCGGCGGCAGTGCCGTCAAAGGTGCCATCGTCGACTTGAACACCGGAACGCTGGTCAGTGAACGGTACCGGTTGAAGACGCCGCGCACGGCAGGGCCGAAGGAGATCGGACGGCTGGTGGCCCGGATCGTCAAGCATTTCAAGTGGCGGGGGCCGGTTGGCTGCGGCATGCCCGGCCCGATCAAGGACGGCAAGGTGCTGGCACTGGCCAATCTGGACAAGGCGTGGATCGGGGTGAAAGCCCATGAGGTGTACAGTGCGGCGTGCGGGTGTCCCGTGATTGTCGTGAACGATGCCGATGCCGCAGGTCTCGCCGAGATGCAGTTCGGAGCAGGACGTGGCCGGAAAGGCGTGGTCGTGCTGGCGACGCTCGGTACGGGCATCGGGACCGCGGTGTTCGTGGATGGTACGCTCGTGCCAAACACCGAATTCGGACAGATGGAACTGCGTGGAAAGCCCGCGGAACAGTTCGCCTCTGCGCGGGTCCGAAAGGTCAAGGACCTTTCGTGGAAAACCTGGGGGAAACGCCTCAACGAGTACCTCGCCGCCCTGGAGAACGTCCTCTGGCCGGATGCGATCATCCTTGGAGGCGGGGTGAGCCGCAAAGCTCCCCGTTTTCTCCCTTCGCTCAAGACCAGGGCGCACCTCATGGCAGCTACCCTGGGCAACGAGGCGGGGATCGTGGGCGCTGCCCTGGCTGCCCGCCGCCGCACGTAGGTTGATTTTGTCACACCTGTTTGATACACTACTCTTGCCCCCGGTACGCATGCAGGCACCTGTGCCTATGGCACGGGTGCCTGCCGTCGATCGCTGCCATTCCTCCCATATTCCTCATGACCTTGGGGAGGCGTTCTTTGAGCTGTCCAGCTCCTCCCGGAACCCTTCGCGGACCATCTGACCGCCGACTGTCTCTCAGGATCCTGCCGTGGATCCACCCCGATGATGTTCCTCCGGAGCTTCGATAGCTCAAGCGGATGATGCGGACCGTGTGCCGTGCGATGACATCCCCCTCCACAGGATGCCGCACCTCCAGGAGCTGTGCCCGGTGAGACCACTTCTGGTCGCGACCATGTGTGAAGGTCGCGTCGTCGCTGATGCAGAGCTCTCCGGGTCTATGGTGGTCGTCTCGGGAAAGGTGAGGAGCGCGTACGATGCACAAGTATCGACTGCGACTGTACATCACAGGCAGAACCACAGCGTCCGATACGGCCATCAGTAACGTGCGCCGCATCTGTGAGCAGGACCTCGGTGCGGAATATGAACTCGAAGTGATCGACGTTCTCGAGCGCCCGCAGCTCGCAGAGAATGAGAAGATCCTGGCGACGCCGACGCTGGTACGGGATCTCCCTCTTCCCGCGCGCCGGATCATCGGCGACATGTCCGACCGCCAGAAGGTCCTGGCCGGATTGGATGTGGCCCCTCGTACCCCCAAGCCATGAGGCACGCCGTTGTGGAATGGCATGACGCGAAAGTGACGGTCCTCCCACAGGGATCACGGGCCCCGTGGTCGCGTGCCGGGCGTCGTTGGTCGTCCGCGATCCTCACGCTCCTCGTGCTCTCAGGGTCACCCGTGCTGGCGCAGCTGCCGCTGGCCGGACTCCACGAGTCCTGGCGTTGGGGATGGTACGGCGCGGAGGAGGGACTTCCCGCGGCGACCATCGATCAGATCATCGAGACCCCGGCAGGAGAACTCTGGATCCTCACCCGGGCCGGCCTGGCCTGGTATGACGGCACCTCCTGGCAATCCCCATCCGGTGATGCAGAACGGGTGGTATCACCGGAGGCTCGTGCGACCGCGGATTCTTCTGGTGTCTATCTCGTCTCCCGGTCGACGATGTATCGTGTTGACCACACGGGCTATCACCGTCTCCCGCTGCGTGCCAACGGGTCCGATGTCGGCGTCCAGCGCGCGGTCTCCCTGAAGGGCCGGGGGGTGCTTGTGCAGGCCGACTCCTGTCTGTATCTGCTGCGCAACGGGAACCTCGAGCACTTCCCCTCTCCATACGATGATCCTGCGGCACGTCAGGTTCCTGAAGCAACATACGGTGTTCTCCCCTCGCGCAGCGGGTTCCCCATCCTTAATGCGCCGGGCGGCGTCTATCGATGGAACGGCGTGCGGTGGGACCTGATGCTGCCTGTCCCCGGCGAGTTCGTGACGCTCATCGGTCAGAGTGACGATCGTGCGGGCAATGGGTCGTTGTGCGTACGCATCGGGCGCTCGTTGTACCGTGTCGAGTGGTTCCCGGACGGCACCGTCAGGAAGACTCCCCTGACACCGAGCCGTACGACGCGCGTTTCCGACTGCGATGAACGGGGAACCGTGTTGACACTCGATCAGTCGGGGGAGATCGAGATCCGGCACGGGGCAGTCTGGACCGTCCTTGATCCGCTGCCGACGGAATTGATCGGTGCGACCACGATCCATTTCGACGCGCGGGGAGACCTCTGGGTTGGCAGGACCAACGGGCTGTACGTGTGCCGACTGTCGTCCCGTCTCTGGACGCGTCTCGTTGCGCACGGGAATGGTCTCGTGAATACCGTCAATGCCCTGATGCTCGCGCGCGACAGCACGCTCTGGGTGGGGACGTCGGATGGCGTCCTTGTCTATCGGGATCGTGTGAAGATCCGCACGATCCAGTCGATCGGCCGCCAACGGCTCGGGATCGTCACGGCGATCGCCGAAGACCGGAACGGGCATGTGTGGATCGGGAGCGGTTCCTCGTTTGGTGGTGCATACCGTTGGGATGGATCGGCCTGGAGGCACTTCGGCGCGGATCAGGGCATGAGCGACAATGGCGTGCACAAGATCACGGCCGGTCGCGAAGGCAGGTTGTGGTTCCTGACCATCAGTTTCTTTTCCCCGGGGCTCCACCCGGATCTGGAGAACGGTGCGTTCATCTATGATGGCACGCGATTCGAGAGGATGGACCGTCGCAACGGCCTGCCGGACGGGCGCGTCTATAGCGTGATCGAGGATGCTGCCGGAACGTGCTGGTTCGCGACGGCCCGGGGGATCGGCCGGTTGCGGGACGGCCGATGGACCTATTGGACAACTGCACAGGGTCTCAGGACAAACAGGATCTTCACGCTTGCCCTCGACCGGACCGGACGTCTCTGGTTCGGCCATCAGACCCAGGGGCTCGGCTCGATCGATGAGACGGATGTGCCGTCGTACGTGACCGCCGACCAGGGTTTCGTGAGTCCGGGAGTGTGGGATCTTCTGGTCGATCATGCGGGCCGGCTATGGGTGGCCACGCGTGAGGGGCTTGCCGTTTCCGATCGGGGCGAGTGGGCGACCATCGGTGTGCAGGAGGGCCTTCCGAATCCGAATCTCTGGCCGCTCCTCATGCACGACGGCATGTTGTATCTCGGGATGGCCAATGCGGGAGCCGCAATACTGGACCTCGCGCAACTTGAGGGTCCGGCTCCCCGGGTCCGGTTCCGGTACCCGGTGGACCGCGGCGATCTCATCACGCTCTCATGGCAGGCGTACCGCCGGACCGGAGCGCCGTTTGAAAGGGAGATACCGACCCGGTACCGTCTTGACGACGGCGGCTGGTCTGCCTGGGGTGTGCAGCGCTCGTTGGAACTCCGGAATCTTTCGTCGGGTGATCATACTCTGACCGTGCTGGCGCGCGGGCCATTGGCGCAGGTGGACCCGGCCGGCTCGGTCTTGTCGTTCACCGTACCGCCGCCGTTCTATCTCCGTCCGCTTTTTCTCGTGCCCCTTGGGGTGCTCACAGCCCTCCTGTCCCTTCTCGGTCTCCTGTGGTTCAGGCGTAAGGCCCAGCACGCACGGGAACTTCGCGAGCGCGATGCGCGGCTCCAGGCGGTCCTGGACCAGCAGACGGAGCTGATCGTCCGTGTGTTGCCGGACGGTAGGCTTTCCTTCGTGAACGGTGCGGTGTGCAGGACGCTCCGCACTGAGCCCGGACGGCTGACCGGCCTCCACTTCACGGCGGCGTTCGCCCTGACTGTCCAGGACGACACTGTCGCCGCTCTGTGGAGCAGTACGGCGGCTGGTGCCTCAACGGAACACGATGTTTCCTTCATCACCTCCGATGGGTCCGAGCGATGGGTGCGGTGGATCTCCGGGGCCATCAAGGATGAGCAGGGGGTCATCCGCGAGTACCAGATGATCGGCAGGGACATCACGGATGCGAAGATCGCAGAGCACGATCTCCTTCGGAGCGAGGAACGGTACCGGATCACGGCGGAGGCGACGGGGCAGCTCGTGTATGACCTTGACCTTCGTGCCGGCACGATCTCCTGGCAGGGAGCCGTTCTGGCGGTCACGGGCTTCACGCCCGAAGAGTTCAGGAGCGTCACCCCCCAGCGATGGCAGGAGCTTCTCCATCCCGACGACCGCGCAAAGGTGGCAACCGCCTTTCAGTCCGTTACCGCCGGCCGGTCGCAGGTGCAGCTTGAATTCCGTATGCAGAAAAAGGACGGCGACTATGTCGATCTGTCCGGCAACGGGATCGTGCGCATGTCGGACGACGGGAAGCCGGAGCGCCTGCTGGGCACGCTGACGGATATCTCGGCGCGGAAGCAGGTCGAATTGCAGATCGCCGCATCCCTCAAAGAGAAGGAGATCCTGCTCAAAGAGATCCATCATCGGGTCAAGAACAACCTGCAGGTGATCTCCAGTCTTCTCAGTTTGCAGTCGGCGGCGACCACGGACGATCATGCGCGTGAGCAGTTGCGCGAGAGCCAGAACCGTATACGCTCCATGGCGCTCATCCATGAGCGGATCTATCAGTCGGAGAATCTTGCGCATGTCAACTTCGGCGAGTACGTGCGCAGCCTCGTATCGTTCCTGTTCCGTTCGTACAGTGTGCCGAACATCCGCGTCATCTATAGTATCGACCAGTGTTGTCTGCCGGTGAACATCGCGATCCCGTGCGGACTGGTGATCAATGAGCTTGTTTCCAATGCGTTGAAGTATGCGTTCAAGGAACGGACTGGCGGGGAGATCGAGATCGGCTTCGAGTTGGTGGAGGAGCACCGGGGGGTGTTGATGGTGAGGGATGATGGGGTGGGGTTCCCGCCGGATCTCGACTACAGGGCGACCCCGACGCTGGGGATGCAGCTGGTGAACACGTTGACGGCCCAGATCGAAGGAACCCTTGGACTCATCCGTGACCGCGGCACCACGTTCACCATCACTATGCCGCTCGAGGATTGATATGGGACTGCATCGTTTTCAGGTTCTCCTGGTGGGCACACTTCTGGCCTTTCCTTCGCTCGTTTCAGCACAGATCGAGAATGTGCAGGATGCCTGGCGCTGGACGGCATTCACCACGCGCAACGGGCTCCCATCGAACATCGTGTATGATGTGCGCGAAACGCAGAACGGTGTTGTCTGGGCCTCGACGGCCCGGGGGCTGGCGTGGTACGACGGGTACGTCTGGCATCCGGTCGGGACCGATCACGGCCTGCCTGCAGACCAGATCACCCTGATGCTCGCCGAAGGCGACACCAGTGTGCTGGTGGTCATGGGCCGGCGGCTGTTCACCGGCAACAGGAGCGGGTTCGCGGAGATCGCTCTTGATCAGGATACGGCTCACACCCCCTTCATTTCGGGCGCGGTGCTGCCTTCGGGGCGTGCCCTGTTGCTGACGAGCGACGGACATGCGTTCGTGCGCGATGGTGATCTGCTCGTTGCCGCTTCGCCGATCACGTCCGATGAGTCGTTCGCCATCAGGAAGATCGAAGCCCAGCCATCAGGACGCGTCCTGATCGGCACAACCCATGGACTCTATGCGGGGAATGGCCGGGAGTGGATCCGGGTCCTGGGGTTCGGCAACCGGCAGTTCGAAGCCGCGCACGTTGCCGAGAATGCCGACGGGTATGGCGCAGCATGGGTGGTGCAGCCGGCGGATCGCATCGGGCTCTGGACCTGGGATGGGGAGCATGAACCCCGTCGCATCCGGGCCGAAACCGCTCCATCACAACCCCACCTGATCCCGTGCAACGACGGCGTGATCATCCAGGTGGACGAGATCGGCGTCCTGCGGATCCACCGCGATGGGGTGGGTGAGGTTTCCATCCCGGCACCCCCTTCGTTCACCGGATTCTCGTTCGCCCGCTTCAGGAGCAATGGCGACCTCTGGGTTGGCAGCAGCAATGGACTGCACCTGTGCCGCCTGACCAGCGACCGATGGGAGTCGATCCAGCCGATGATCTCGCATCCTGCATCCGCTGTTCTGGAGATCCTCCGGCGGCGTGATGGGTCCCTCTGGATCGGGACGAGCGATGGTATCCAGGTGCACACCAGGGATGGGGCGTCGCGGATGATCACCTCCGCGGCGGGGTATCCGTTGCGTGTCATCACGGGTCTTGCCGAGGATGCAGACGGCGCGGTGTGGGTCTCCAGCGGTTTCACGTTCACGGGTGTCCTCCGATTCGATGACAGGGGCTGGCGGCACTTCGGCGCGGCGGATGGACTCGGCGAGCGGCCGTATCACCGCATCGCTGTCGATCGCTCGCGATGCCTCTGGTTTCTTGGCCTGGAGAATGGCGCGCCGGCCGGCAGCGATCAGGCACCGGGCCCGGCCATCTTCCGGCGCGCCGGTTCCGTGTTCACCGTCTGGGGCGGCGACCAGGTACCACTGCAACGGAATGTCTACGGTTTCTGTGAAGCACCCGATGGGAGCTACTGGTTCGCAACGGGCGATGGGCTCACACAATGGTCACGCGGTGCCTGGCGCTCCTGGTCGTCCCGCGACGGGCTCCGGAGCGAACGGGTCTTTTCGGTGGCCGCGGGAAAAGATGGCCGCATCTGGTTCGGGGATCAGGCCCATGGTCTGGGAGTTCTGGAGAACGGTGTGATCCGTTATCACACAAGCACCGATGGACTGATCAGCGACGGCGTCTGGGACGTGAAGGTCGATAGTGCGGGATGTGTGTGGGTGACCACGCGGAGTGGCGCAGCAAGCTTCGCGCAGGGCATATGGAATTCCTATGGCAGCGCATCCGGCCTGGAGCACACCGCACTCTGGCCCGTCCTGATCGAGGGAGAGCATGCGTTCTTCGGCACCGTCGGTGGCGGCGTCGCGATCCTGCATCACCAAACGGACCGGTCGCATCCGCCGCAGGTCACGGCCGCGCCTCCGGTCTTCGATGGGAACAGGGTGACCATGCGCTGGCAGGTGGATGCCTGGTGGGGGGAAGAGCCCCAGGGTGGATTGGAGAATCGCTTCCGCCTGGATGACGGGCCGTGGAGTGGCTGGTCGACCATACGCCAGGTGGACCTCGGTGCCGTTGCTCCGGGCGATCATGAATTCACGCTGCAGGTGAAGGATCAGGATGGCATCGTCGCTGCCGAACCGGTGGTCGTCGCCTTCGCACCCTACACGCCGTTCTATCTGCGCCCCATCGGACTTGCCATGACCGCGATCGCGCTCGTTGTAAGTGGGCTCGGGTTGTCGTACCTCCTCCGCCGCTCCAGGCATCATCATCTCGAATTGCGGCTGAGCGAGCAGACGTCGCTGGCATTGTTGAACGCATCGGCGGACCCCTCGTATCTGCTGGATGCGGACGGGACCATCCTGGCGATGAATCAGGCCGCCAGCATGCTCCCCGACGTTCCGGTCGCGGGCAGTTCCCTCTTCACGATGTTGCCTTCGTCCCTGGCGGTATCGCGCCGCTCGGCCATGGAAACGGTCCTCCACACGCGGAACCCGCTCCGGCTGGAAGACCGCCATGCCGGGAAGCACTATGAGCACACGCTCCACCCGGTGCTGGATGCGACCGGCAAGACCACGCGCATCGCGTTCTCGACACGGGATGTATCCGAGCGCAGGCAGCTCGAAGAAACACTGCAGAGCACGGTGCACTTCCTCCGGCTGCTGCTCGAGAGCTCGCGGTCCGTCGGGATCATCAGCACGGACCGGCAGGGCGCGATCCACTTCTGGAACACCGGCGCGGCGCAGATCTTCGGCCACCCCGCGGATGAGGTGGTGGGCACCCGGGCGCTCGCGGGGTTCCTGGTCCGGGAAGCCGATCAATCCCGCTTGCTGGATATCGTCGCGCGGGTGATCGGGGCGGGGGAAACCATTCAGGAGTCGTTCGCGTTCAGAAGGAAGGACGAGCGCGAGCGGATGATCCGCTTCACATTCTCGCCCGAGATCGAACCCAATGGGGCCGTCCAGGGGATGTTGCTGATCGGGGAGGATATCACGGAGCAGGAACGTTCGCGCCAGGAGACCGTCGAGGCCGAACGCCAGCTCCGTTTGCTTGCGTTCACGCTCAACTGCGCCAAGGATGCCTTCGTCATCACGGACCTCAAGAATTCGGTGTTGTACATCAATCAGGCATTCACGGATACATACGGATACACCGAGGAGGAGATCTTCGGCAAGGATGTGATGATCATCCGCTCCGCAACGGTGCCCGCTGAATTATCGGACAGGATCAGGCAGGGGACGCGCGCATCGGGATGGAGCGGCGAGATCATGAACCGGAGGAAGAACGGCGACGAGTTCCCCGTCGAACTGTGGACCTCCACCGTCCGTAACGATCAGGGCGAACCGGTGGCGCTCGTCGGGGTGGCCCGGGAGATCACCGAACGCCGCCGGACGGAGGACCAGATCAAGGCATCGCTCGCGGAGAAGGAGGTCCTCCTGAAGGAGATCCATCACCGCGTGAAGAACAATCTGCAGATCATCACGAGTCTGCTGAGCCTGCAGAGCGGGAAAGTGAACCTCCCGGAAATGCAGTCGGTCCTCCGTGAAAGCCAGACCCGCGTCAAGTCGATGGCGCTCGTCCACGAGGAGCTCTACCAGTCCGATAACTTCTCCCGCGTGGATTTCGCCGACTACATCCAGCGGTTGACCACGAATCTGTTCCATACGTACCAGACCGGACCCGTCGCGGTCTCCCTGGCCGTGGATGTGCAGGAGGTCTTCCTGACGGTCGACACGGCGATCCCGTGCGGACTGATCGTGAATGAACTGGTCTCGAACGCGCTCAAGCATGCATTCCCCGACGGACGGGAGGGGAGGGTGACGATCCAGCTCAGTGCGGTCGGACCCGTCTATGTGCTCACGGTCGCCGACGACGGGATCGGGCTCGCGGAGGATATCGATCCGGAGACCGTCGAGTCGCTCGGGTTGCAGCTCGTGGACACCCTGACGCATCAGCTCGGGGGTGCGATGCGGATCCACCGGGACCATGGCACACAATTCGAGATCTCATTCACGGACAATGTGCACGCACAGAAGGGATAAGAGAACGTATGGCAGGGCGGGTGGACGATTTCAATGAGTTCCGGGCGAGAATGAACGAGCGGATCCTTGGCGAGGACAATCGTGCGATCAAGAGGTTCTTTGGCGTCGATACCCTCACGTATGAGAAGGGCGTCCTCGATGTCCGCACCAAAGAGATGCTCGGACTGGTCTCATCGATGGTGCTGCGGTGTGACGACTGCGTGTCGTATCACATCCAGCGGTGCAGGGAAGAAGGGGTGACGGATGCGGAGTTGTTCGAGGTCTTCAGTGTGGCGCTGGTGGTCGGCGGCTCGATCGTCATTCCGCATTTGCGGCGAGCGGTGGCGTTCCTGGATGAATGGAACGAGAAGAATCCCCGTACAGCGTGAACAGGTGCCAGAGGACGCCCGGTTTCGGGCGGCAGATGTCTTTTTCCCAGCGCTCGACCCCGACCCACGAGTAGCCGATCAGTCCCGCCACTTCCTTCAGGGTCATTCCCGAAGCGATGCGGGCTGCGCGGAGTTGTTCCCCGAAGGAACGGATGTGGGATCGCTGGGTGATGATCCGGTCGACGACAACGGCGATCTCACGTGCACGCTCCATGGAAATGGGCGAGCGGTAATGAACAGCCTGCCAGGCGTACTGCCGTGACACGCCGAGCTGGGCGGCAAGAAAAGACACCGTGATGCCCGAGCGGTTCATGTCCTCACGGACGCGGGTCAGAACGGTGGCGATGTCAGCGTGTTGTGTCACTCGTATCCCCAATCATCATCAAAGCCTCTCTGGAGAATTCTACGTATGCGCTTCGGAAAAGTTGTGCCCGGTGTCACCCTTCTCCTTTCATCGCTTGCGGTGTTTGCCTACAGTCAGGGTCCGCAGACGGGTAGTTCGTCCACCCTCCCCCCACCCATGGTGTACCGTGCCCAGTACGCCAGCACCGCGCCGGTGATCGACGGCGTGGTCGGGGAAAAGGAATGGAAACAGGCCCCCTGGACACCTTTCTTTGTCGATATCGAGGGGAGCCGGAAACCCCTGCCGCGCTTCCAGACCCGCGCCCGCATGATGTGGGATGACCGCTGCCTCTACATCGGGGCCTATCTCCAGGAGCCGCATGTCATCGGCACGTTGCGCCAGCGCGACACCGTGATCTTCTATGACAACGACTTCGAGTTGTTCATGGACCCCGATGGCGACTGCCTGTCGTACATGGAATTCGAGATGAACGCCCTGAATACAGTGTGGGACCTGTTCCTGCCGAAGCCGTACCGGGCGAAGGGCGATGCAGACAACTCGTGGAACATGGATGGGCTGCGGACGGCGACGCATGTGTACGGGACGATCAACGATCCGTCGGATACCGACAGCGGGTGGAGCGTGGAGCTGGCGATCCCATGGACCGCGTTGCGGCGCGGCGGGGTGACCGGCGCACCGCTCGTGGGCGACAAATGGAAGATCAACTTCTCCCGCGTCGAATGGAAGTACGACATCACTCCGACCGGATATGTGAAGCGCAAGGGACCTGAGGACAACTGGGTGTGGTCTCCGCAGTGGGTGGTGGATATGCACCGGCCGGAATTCTGGGGTGAACTGGTGTTCGCCAGGAAGAGCGGGCCCGTGCCCCCGGCGGACCCCGCGTGGGATGCGTACGTGTATCTGAGCAGGATCTGGTATGCACAGAACGAATACAAGACGGCACACGGGTCGTTTGCGCGGTCCCTGTCAGAGCTGAAAATGGAAGCGGAAGGCTTCGATCCCCAATTCTCGGTGAGCGATAGCGGGTTCATGATCACCGCGACGCGGAAGAGCGGCGGGCGGGTGTACGAGATCTCGGTCGACGAGCGCTCGGGGATGCACCGTCGCGTGCGGTGACCCGTGGCCGCACGCTGGAGTTCGACCCGGAGAGTCCGTATATTACATGACATCTCTCGTTCGTTGATCCATCCGGGAAGGCTGAAGCAGTGCGGATCCTCCAACTGTTGACCGTGCTCGCCCTTGGGGCGGCACACGGAATTGCCCAGACGGGAAGGACCCTTCCCACCGATACGCTTGCCACGGTCGGCACATCGGTGATCACGGCAAAGGACTTTCTCGAGCGGTTCGAACTGATGCCCTGGCCGGGCAAGGACCGGCGGGCCGAGCATGATAGCGCCAAGGTGAAGGCGCTCCGTTCCCTCGTGGCGGAGCGCCTGCTTGCGCAGGAAGCGGCGGCGCGGGGCGTTGGCAGGGACAGCACGACCGTGCGACAGATCGATGCCCTCGAACGGCTCATGGCGCGCGATGCGCTCTACCGCCGCGAGGTCACCGGCCGCATCCAGATCTCCGACCGCGATCTCAGTGCGGGCATGAAACGCTATCCGCGCGAAGTGCGCGTGCTCTTCCTCCATGCGCCAGACCAAGATGCGGCACGCAGCCTGCGGCAGATCGTCCGCCGTCCCGGCGTCGTGGACTCCCTCCTGCAGACGATCTCTCCTGAGTTGCTCTATCGCGTCGATTCCATGAACGTGACGTTCGGGATCATCGATCAGGTGCTCGAAGATACGGTGTATGCCCTGTCGGCGAAGCGCCGGCTCTCGGGACCCTTCCGCAGTGAGACCTTCGGCTGGGGTCTGGTGGCCTACCTCGACTCGTGGCCGTTCGCCGATGCCCAGAAGAAGTCCATACCGGACCGCATCCATCAGGTCGAGAATGTCGTGCGCGCGAGGAAGCAATCGGACCGGGCGGGGAAGTACATGGGGTCCATCCTTTCGCCGCAGCGTGCCGAAGCCGATCCGGTGATGTTCGAGCGGTTCGCCGCCGCGCTCCACGGCGTGATGCTGGAGGATACTGCTGCCCGCGCGACACGCACGGGCTTCCGCTTCGGGGCGAACGATCTCGATGCGGTCGAACGGATCCTGGGCGCCGATGTCCACCTGCCGCTCGTCCGTGTCGCCAGCGGTGCATTCTCCGTGCGCGATGTGATCGATGCCTTCAAAAGCAGGGAATTCCAGTTCACGGCGCTGCACCCGGAACTGTTCCGGAACCGATTGAATGTGATGATCAAGGATGCCGTGGGGTCGGAGCTGATGAGCCGCGAGGCCTACCGGCAACGCCTGCAGAACGCCGATGTCGTGCAACATGATGTCAGCGTATGGGCAGACTACTGGACCGCCGCCGCGATGAAACGTGCGTTGCAGGATACCGTGACGGTGGGCGACGATGAGGTGGTGGCATACTTCATCGCGCATGCGGCCGTCCTCGGACGCATGTACGAGGTGAATATTCGCGAGGTGCTCTCCGATAGTCTCACCACGGCGCTCACGGTGCTCGAGCGCGTGCTCGGTGGCACGCCCCTCACGGCGATGACCGGACAGACGAGCCGCCGTGCCTGGGCGCCGCGCGGAGGTGTCTCCGGATTCTTCCGTGTCGACTCCCTGCCCGAACTGGGGATCACCGCGCTCGTCACGGACTCCGGCCGGGTGGCCGGCCCGGTCCGGCTCGCGGGCGGGTACTCGGTGTTCGAGGTCCTGGGAAAACGCCGCATCCCCGGGGATACCACCGCCAGCGTTCCTCCCGTGGATTCGCTCCTCGCGTATGGCCGCCGGATGCTCCGTGGCGAACGCCAGATGCAGGTCGTGACCGACGCGGTCGGCGACCTCGCGCAGAAGGCCGGCACCCGGGTATTTGAGGACCGGCTGCGCGCGCTCAAGGTGACCGAATCGAACATGGTGACGCGCCGCTACATCGGGTTCGGTGGCGTGATCACGGCCGTGCCCACCATCTCCCCGCTCTGGGAATGGAAAGACCCGGGCCGGCCGAAGGACATTCCGTAGCCGCGCGGCGGCACGGATGCCTGCATGAACCGACGATCGCGCACATATGAGGTCCACCCCTGGTGCGCCCGGCCGCACGGCGGGTCCGGCCGGGCATGTGCGATGATCGCCATGATGTTCGTCCTGCTCGGTGTGGCTGCGCGCGGGGATGATATGTCTGCCCGGACGGTCTCCATCCTCTTCACACACGATCTCCACTCGCATATCCTCCCGCATGCCTCCGTGAGCGATGACGGTGCTGTGCAGGACACCGGAGGGTTCGCCCGGCTCGCGACCGCCATCAACCGGGAACGTTCCCGCCGCCCGTCGTCCACCATCGTTGTGGATGCGGGCGATTATAGCATGGGGACGTTGTTTCACACGCTGGTGATGGACCGTGCCGTCGAACTGCGGATGCTGGGTCTGCTGGGGTACGACGCGGGTACGTTCGGGAATCACGACCTGGATTTCCGGTGGGATGGTGTCGTGCGTTCGCTGCATGCCGCCCGATCATCCGGTGACCGCACGATCCCTCTGATCGCGTCGAACATGATCATCCCCCGCGGTACCACCGCCCTGGAGCAGGTCCGTGAAGCCTTCGCGGCGTACGGCGTGACCGATCACATCATTCTCCAACGCAACGGGCTGCGCATCGGGATCTTCGCGCTGCTGGGCAAGGATGCAGCCAGGGATTGCCCGTCGCTCGATGGTGTGATCGTTGAGGATGCCGTTACCACCGCCGGACGTCTGGTGTCGCTCCTTCGGGACACGGAGCGGGTCGACCTGGTTGTGTGTCTCTCCCATAGTGGCACGTCGCCGGACCGCCCGCACTCGGAGGACGTGCATCTCGCCGAACAGGTCCCCGGGATCGATGTGATCGTCAGCGGGCACACGCACCGGACCTTTACCGCGCCGATGCGCATTGGCACCACCTCCATCGTCTCGGCGGGACCGAACTGCGCCAACCTGGGGGTCCTGGATCTCTCGGTGTCCGCGGGCGGTGCAACGGTGAGCGGGTATCGTCTGGTGCCGTTGGATGCCTCCATTCCGGACGACGCGGCCATCGCAGAGCGTGCGGCCCGCTTCGTCACGGAGATCGATTCGGTCTATCTCCGGCGCTTCGGACTTGCCTTCCGTCAGGTGATCGCACGGTCGCCGTTCGGCTTTGAGACCGTTGCCTATGGTTACGCGAACGTCGGCGAGTTGCGTCTCGGGGATCTCATCACCGATGCGTTTGCCCACGCGGTCCGCAGCGTTGAAGGGCCTGGTGTGCGGCCGGTGGATGTCGTGATCCAGCCGTTGGGGATGATACGCCACTCCATAGGCGCCGGACCCATCACCGTCGATGATGCCTTTCAGGTTCTGTCGCTCGGACGCGGACCCGACGGAGAACCCGGGTATCCCCTCGTCACGCCCTATGTCAGGGGAGAGGATCTTCTGACGATCCTGGAGGTCGGCCCCACGCTCGCCTCCGTGAAGGGTGATGTGCACCTCCAGTTCAAAGGGGTGCGCTTTGCATTCAATCCCCACCGGCTCCCACTCAACCGTGTGACCCGTGCCGAACTCGTCGGAGACGACGGAGGTGTCCGTGAGATCCATCCGGACAGTCTGTACCGCGTCTGTGTCGATCACTACACGGCGGTCATGATCGGGAGTCTGAGCGACCTGAGCTACGGGGTTGTGCGTGTGACCCCGCGCAAAGCGGATGGGAGTCCGTTGACCGACCTGCACGACGTCATGGTCGATGCCGATGCCAGTGCACCGGGAACGCAGGAACTCAAAGAGTGGCTTGCGCTGGTGCAGTATCTGCGGTCGTTCCCTCCGGCGGCAGAGACCGGGATCCCGGAGATACCCGTCCGGTACAAGGAACTCCGTGGATGGTATGCCGCGGAGCCTTCCTGGAACCCTGTCGGGATCCTCCGTGCACCCAATGGCTTTGCCCTCCGGGCAGCGGGTGGGGTCATCGCACTGGCAGGGATCGTCATTCTCCTGGTCCTCATGGTCCGGCAGGGCCGTGGACGTGGGCCGGGCACCTCAGCGAAAGGATCGGAGCAATGAACCGGCGCATCCTGTTCCACGCACGCGAGATGGTCTCTGTGGCTTCGGAGGTTCGGTCACTTCTTCCCGGGTGGGAGGAAGGGAAGATCGATTGGGCAACCTTCCCCGACGGTATGCCGAACATCTTCATCCATGATGCACGTGCGTTGGAGAATGCCCGCGTCGGGTTCATCGCATCGATCGGCGATGGGGAGGAACTCTTCCGGCAGATCGCTCTGCTGTATGCCCTTGCGTCGTATCCCATCGAGTGCCTGCGTGTGCTCATCCCGTACTTCCCGGCGGGCATGTTGGACCGGGCCGATGCGTTCGGACAGGTGGTGACGTCCAAGGCCATGGCGCGGATCATCTCCGCGATCCCTCCGGCGACCCGCACGGACATCACCATCCTCGATATCCATGCGCTGCAGGAGCAGTACTATTTCGGTGATGCGGTGCGCGTGCGCCTGCATTCCGCTCTTCCGATGTTCCGAGACCGGATCCTCCGTCGGGAGGGTTCCGCGCCGGCGACCGTTGCGTTCCCCGATGATGGTTCGCGCAAACGCTTCGCGTACGATCTGGAGGCGTTCGATCCCATTGTGTGCGTGAAAGTGCGGGAGGGGGACAGGCGTATCATCAGGATAAAGGAAGGGGATCCGCGGGGAAAGAGCGTCTGTATCGTGGACGACCTGGTGATGAGCGGGGAGACGATGCTGGAGTGTGCACGGGTGATCCGCGAGGCGGGTGCCACGGATGTGTCAGCGTACGTCACGCACGCGATCTTTCCCGGCGAATCGTGGCGGCGTTTCGAAGGCGGCCCCATCTCACGGTTCTACGTCACGGACTCCTGTCCGGCGCGCATCGCGCCGTTGCGCGGGCGGGCACCCTTTGAGGTCCTCTCTCTGGCGGGCGTGCTGGCCGCGGACCTGGCGTGACCGTGGGGCCGGTGC
>JAUQWO010000045.1 GCA_030835135.1 Bacteroidota bacterium | reverse complement strand
GCTGCCGGTACTGCATGACGGCGTGTCCGTACCATGCACGGTACTTCAATTGGTGGGACCCGAGTTGGCCAGCTGGCATGGACCGTGCGATGAACCCCGATGTTGCCCCCCGGATGCGGGGCATCGTGGAGAAATGCAACTTCTGCCATGGCCGTCTGCATCAGGCACGGACCAAGGCCGCTGCCGAGGGACGGACGGCGATCGACCCGGCCGAGTACATCCCCGCGTGCGTCGCATCCTGTCCGGCGAAGGCCATCACCTTCGGCGATCTCGAGGATGCGGAAAGCGACGTCGCGAAGCTCTCGCAACACCCACACAGCTTCCGCTTCCTTGCCCGGCTCGGTACGGGATCGAAGGTCTACTACCACTCCTCGAAGGAATGGGTCCGGAACCGGGTGGCATCATTGAAATCAGTCTGACCACGAACCAAGGAACACGCAGCATGGATCAGCAACTCATACCGCGCGGTGTACAGCGGACAAGCTTCGGACGCTTTCTGGCATGGCTCGCCCCGTGGGTCCTCCTGTTCGGGGTCGGGCTCTACGCGATCTATCTCTGTCTCGCCCAGGGTCTGTTTCATACGAACATGGACAACCGGTTCGCGTTCGGACTCTGGATCTATCTGGACCTGACCGTCATCGCCCTGGGTGCCGGGGCGTTCTTCACAGGTTTTCTGCTCTACATCCTCCGGCGGGAGGAACTCCGTGCGGTGATCAATAGTGCCGTGGTCCTCGGACTCATCTGCTACAGCGGCGCCGTGTTCGTCCTGATGGTGGACGTCGGTCAGCCGCTGCGCGCGTGGTTCACCTTCTGGCATCCCAACACGCACTCGATGCTGGCCGAGGTCACGTTCTGTCTGACATGCTACCTGACCGTGCTCCTCATCGAGTATGTGCCGGTGGTTTTGAAGAACAGGAAGCTCCGTCAGATCCCGCGGTTCCTGGTGTTCGAGTTCCAGCTGCACAAGGTGATGCCGGTGCTCGCGGGGATCGGCACGTTCCTCTCGTTCTTCCATCAGGGATCGCTCGGAGGGCTGTACGGCGTGCTGCACGGGCGTCCGTTCGCCTTCCGCGAAACGCTCGGACTGTGGCCGTCAACCTTCTATCTGTTCGTCATCTCGGCGGCGGCCGCGGGTCCGAGTTTCGTGCTGGTCACCACCTGGCTCGTCCAGCGTATCAGCGGCAAGACCGTGGTCACACCGGAGGTGTTCCGTCTCCTCGGGAAGATCTCGGGGATCATGCTGATCGTGTATATCCTTCTCAAGGCCATCGATACGTATGTCTGGATGAACGTCACGTCGCCGGCGGCCGGGTTCAGCGCCTTCTCGTTCTACAATGCCGGCTCGTTCGGGTCGTGGATCCTGTTCGCGGAGATCGTGCTCTTCGGTCTGGTCCCGGCGATCATTCTGCTGAATGGCAACCTGCGGAAACGCTCCGGGGTCCTGGTGACGGCTGCGTTCATGGTGTGCACGGGCATCATGCTCAACCGGTTCGTCATGACGATCCAGACCCTTGCACTCCCGACGCTCCCGTTCGATGCGGTGTTGTCGTACATGCCGAGCTGGCAGGAGGTCGCGACGTTCCTTGCCGTTGTCGCCTATGGCATGCTCTTGTATTCGATCTCGTTCCGCTATATGACGTTGTTCCCCCAGGAAAAAGACATTAGCCAATCATCGTGGAGGTGAATCGTGTTCCCTTGGATCTATGGGTTTCATTGGACGCCGATGCATATCGCGTTCCTGACCATCTTCGGCTGTGTCATTGTGGCGGTCGCCGCAACCGTGGTCATTGCCGTGCGCCGCACGCGCCGCACGCTGACAGAAAACACGCATGAAAAGCTGCAGTGGATGTCCGAGTTCGAGGATCTGCCATTGTTCGCCCGTGCGTGCCGCCATCAGATGACCGGCGAAACGCCCAGCCGCACCTGCCATCGGGAATTCGATTGCCGGAAGTGTTCGACCCATTCCCAGTTCCTGTCACGGCAGTCGCCCGAACTCGCACCGGCAACGGCGGATCAGGCCGTGTACGGGCTGGCGATGCCCCTCGACCGGTACTACCACCGGGGCCATACGTGGGTACAGCCGGCGGAGAATGGCTGCTACACCGTTGGGCTCGACGATCTCGCGCTGAGGATGATCGGGAAGCCGGAGCAGATGGAACTGCCGGCCGTCGGCAGTACGATCACCGCCCAGGGTACCGGATGGCTGATGAAGAAAGGAAAGGCCTCGTTGCGCGTCCTTGCGCCGATGGATGGCGTGGTGGTGGAACAGGGGACGGGAGATGCGGGGTGGTTCCTCAAGATACGGCCGGTGGATGGCACCGCGAACCTGACGCACTTGCTGCGCGGGGCGGAGGTCCGTCCGTGGATCCTGCGCGAGATCGAGCGACTCGAACTTGCCCTGTCACCCAATGGCGTGGGGTTCAGTCTCGCTGACGGCGGCGAACTCGTGGATGAGATGGCGCAACAGGCTCCCGAGGTCGACTGGGATGGCGTCTGGGGGACGATCCTTCTGCAGGCCTGAGGGCAGCGCTGTTGCGCTGCCGTGAATTCCTCCCGCACTGCGGGATGAATTCGCTTTGTTCACGGCCGCGGGATATTGTACTTCTTCAGCCGGTCGTAGAGCGTGGAACGATCGATCCCCAGGATCCCCGCGGTTTCCGTAAT
The DNA here is from genome assembly GCA_030835135.1 of Bacteroidota bacterium. GTDB lineage: Bacteria > Bacteroidota > Ignavibacteria > UBA10030 > UBA6906 > JAGDMK01. Next base: position 11,839 of record JAUQWO010000045.1, on the reverse strand, counting down.
GTTCCCGCGCGTCCGCTGCAATGTTGCGCTGATGATCCGGTTCTCCGCCTCTTCGAGTGTCATGTTCGGCGGGATCGTCCACTCATCAGCGCCCACCGCGGGCTTGGCGCCGACGAACGCACAATCTTCCTCCGTCAGCAGTTTCGACTTTGCGGTCACCATGGCGCGTTCGATGGCATTCTCCAGTTCGCGCACGTTCCCCGGCCAATCGTAATTCATCAGGATGCGCAGGGCCCCATCGGTGATCCCGGTGATCTCCTTCCCGAGTTCATGCGCGAGGCGCTCGATGAATGTTTCCGCGAGCAGCGGGATGTCCTCGCGCCGATCCCGCAGAGGGGGAAGGGTGATGCTGATGACGTTCAGCCGGTAGTAGAGATCGTCTCTGAACTTGCCTTCGCGCACCGCGCGTTCGAGGTCCACGTGCGTCGCGGCGATCACGCGCACGTCCACCTCGATCTCCTCCGTGCCGCCGACCCGGTAGAACCGGCGCTCCTGCAGCACCCGCAGGAGGTCCATCTGCAGTTTGGGCGAAATGTCCCCGATCTCATCCAGGAAGATCGTCCCGCCGTGTGCCATCTCGAACTTCCCCTTCCGCTGGGCCGCGGCTCCCGTGAAGGATCCTTTCTCATGGCCAAAGAGTTCCGACTCCAGGAGGGTCTCTGCCAGTGCGGCACAGGAGACCCCGACGAACGGCTTGCCGGTGCGGTCGCCGGAGAAATGAACGGCCCGGGCGATCATCTCCTTGCCCGTGCCGCTCTCGCCACGGATGAGGACCGTGCTGCGCAGGCTGGCGACGTCGCGCACCAGATCGAAGATGCCCAGCATGGCCGGGCTCTTGCTGACGACGTCGTGAAAGCTGTACTGCTTCGTCAGCTTCTTCCGGAGGATCGAATTTTCCCGTTGCAGATTCTTCACCTTGATGATGCGGCCGACCAGCAGGGAGATCTCCTCCGGGTTGCAGGGCTTGACGATGTACTCCTGCGCGCCTTCCTTCATCGCCGTGATCGCCGTGTCCACCGTGGCATAGGCGGTGACGATGATGATGGATGCCTCCTGATGGACCTTGCGGATCTCCATCATGGTCTCGATGCCGTCGATGCCGCCCGGCATCTTCATGTCGATGAAGTAGATCGCGTAATCCCGCTCCTTCGCCATGCCAATGGCCACCGTGCCCGATTCCGCCGTGTCCACGAGATAGCCGTCCTCGCGCAGCCATGCGGCCAGCGATTCACGCATCACCTCTTCATCATCCACAACGAGTATGTGCCAGTGCGTCGTCATATGCGTTATCCTGCTGCGCCCGGCGGACCATCGCCGGCACGCCAGTGATCGAATTGTTCGTTGAACACCGTTGTACACGCCGTGCAGAGCACGGGCCCCTTGGTATCGACATGCTGCACATTGTTGGAGAGGGACATCGGACACCGGACATTCGCACAGTGCGTGAGTCCGAAGGTATGTCCCACTTCGTGGACCGCCTCCTTGATCGCCCGGGCCCGCAGGAGTTCCGGATCCGGAGGGAATCCATAGAACTGCTGTTGCAGCCGCGCCAGCGAGATGACCGCGACCCGCCCGTTCAACTGGGCTTGTCCGAGAACGAAGCTGAGCATCGGGATGAACAGGTCCTTCGCCGTCACGCCCAGGATCCTCGCCATCGCGGGGTGCGCCCGCTCCAGCAGGGAGCGGAGCACCAGGACCGAACTGTATTGTCCCCGCCGCTCGTCATACGCGAAGACAGGTTCCGGCGCCGGCTCCAGGATCGTCACCGGGAGGTGGAAGGTCCGGCTCAGGTGTTCGCCGATCGCCTTCACGAGCGGTGGATCGACCGGGCCGACCGCCACCATGCCGATCGTGTTCATCCGGCAGCGTGCTGGGTGTCCGGGGGATCTCCGGACCCGATGGGAAGAACGACCCGGAACGTGGTACCGACGTCCGGTTTCGACTCGACGTCGATGTCCCCGTTGTGGTCCTTCACGATGCCATACACCACGGCGAGCCCCAGCCCAACCCCCTTGCCTTCGCCTTTCGTCGTGAAGAACGGCGTGAACAGTTTCTCCAGGTGCTCCGGCCGGATGCCCTCTCCCGTGTCATGGATCTCGAGGACCAGGTCCGTACCCGACGGTGCCAGGGCGCTGGAGACGGTGACCCGCGCCGCGGGGCGACCCTGTGCGGCCTCGGCGCCGTTCATGATCAGATTGATGAGGACCTGTTGCATCTGCGAGGCGTCGCAGTGGATCAGCGGCAGATGCTCATCGAGGCGCAGGTCCATCTCCACGTTCATCAGTTTCAGTTTGTGCCCGATCAGATTGACGGTCGTGCTGACGATCGCGTTGAAGTTCACGTTCGTCCGCTGGTGCGGCTTCGACCGGCGCGAGAACGCCAGCAGGTCCTGCACGATGCGCCCGACGCGTGCCGTTTCGGTGACCACCTGGCCGAGGTACTTCCGGAACTCCGGCAACCGCTCCTGGGGAATACCTTTGTCGCCGACGATCCGCTGCATCAGCATGGAAAGGTTGAGCACCCCCGAGAGGGGGTTATTGATCTCATGGGCCACGCTGGCCGAGAGTTGTCCCAGCGATGCCAGCCGGTCGGAGTGCAGGAGTTTCTGATGGGCCACCTTGAGCTGTTCGGTGCGCTCACCGACCTTCGTCTCCAGATTCTGGGCGAACTGGTTTTGCTGGTCGATCGATTCCTTCAGCCGGAGGCGCATCACGTCGAAGGCGTGGGCGAGTTCCCCCAACTCCTCGCTGGAATTGATCTGCACGGGATGGTCGAGCTGCATCTCGCTCACCGCTCGCGTTCCTTCGATCAGGCGGTGGATCGGTGCATGGACGAACCGGCGGGTGAAGAGAATGATAAAGACGGAGAGCAGGATGGACAGCGCAATGGAGATGAGGATCACCCGTGTCCGTGTTCCGGCGATCTCCTCGTCCACGGTGGACAGGTCCAGCGAGACATCGATGACGCCGAGGACGCTCATGCCTTCCGGGTGAGCGTGGCAGTCCGCGTTGCTGCACGCGGGTTCATTGTACACCGGCGTCACGATGCCGAGCGTGCGCTTCCCGTCGGTGGCGTGGAATTCACGCGCGCGCGACGGCATGTCCACTTTGACCAGCGGGCGGTTGGTGGCATGGCACATGAAACACGCCTCGGCGTACTTGTCGACGCTGCCGGTATCCCCGGGCGCCGTCGAGAACATGACGCGCCCTTCCTTGTTGTAGATCCGGATCCTCTTGATCCCCTGTTTCAAGGCGATCGTCTGCATGATCTCGTATGCCGACTCCCGCTGATCGGCAAGCATGGCGTGCCAGGTGGCGCTCGCGATGCTGCCGGAGAGCTGATCGGCGCCGGTGATCATGGTCGCGAGCAGCTGGTTCTCCTGCGTCTTCATGTGGACGTAGCCCGCCGCGAGTCCCGCGAGCAACACGAGTGCGAGGAGGGGGATCATCAGTTGGAGGGCGAGTCTACGGGGGAAGGGGACCATGGGACGGCCTTCAGGTTGCCGGCATCGTGATCACGTACCGGGTGCCGTTGTTCGTCGAGATATCGAGATCGCCGTGGAGTTGCTGGGTCAGACTGGCGATCAGGTTCATGCCCAGCGTGCGCGTCGTGTGAATGTCGAACCCGGGTGGCAACCCGATCCCGTTATCGGCAAAGGTCAGCGCGTACGTTCCATGATCGCCGGGGAACATGGTCATCGTGATCCCCCCCGGCCGGTCGCCCGGGAACGCGTGTTTCAGCGTGTTGGACAGGAGTTCATTCACGATGAGGCCGCACACGATGGAGGCGTCGGCCGACAGCACGACATCGTGCACATCCACATGCAGGGTGATGTTCCGGTTGACGGCATAGGAACGGAACAGCGAATTGGCAAGACCCTGGAGGTACTCCCGCATATCGATCCGTGCCAGGGAGCTCGACCGGTAGAGACGTTCATGGATCATGGTCATCGAACGGATCCGGTGCTGGTTCTCCAGGAACAGCTCGCGCGTGGCCTGGTCCGCGATCGATTCGCTCTGCAGCGACAGCAGGCTGGAGATCGTCTGCAGGTTGTTCTTCACGCGGTGGTACACCTCGCGCACGAGGAGTTCCTTCTCCTTCAATGAGGCGGAGAGTTTCTCCTCGGCACGTTTGCGTTCGGTGATGTCCTCGCCCAGACTGGCGATGCCGGCCACCGCACCTTCCGCATTGTGAACGACGGTGGAGTTCCAGGCGATGAGTCGCCGTCCGCCCGCCTTGGTGATCATGTCGCCTTCGAAGTGGGCGGGGACCCCCCCCGTGCGGACGGCCTCGCGGTATGCTTGCCGCGTCATCCCCGCGGGGGGGACCACGACGTCCAGCAGGTCCATGGCCAGCAGTTCTTCGATGGACCAGCCGGTGAGCCCCATCGTGTATTCGTTCACGAATGTGATCCGAGCATCGTGGTCCACCGTGAGGGCGACGAGCTGGACGTTCTCGAGGAGATTGCGGAACCGCTGCTCGGATTCGCGGAGCTCGCGGGTGCGCTTGGCCACCTCGCGCCGGGTGGTGAAGACCCACGCGAGGGTGATGACCACGAGCGCCGCGCTGATGATGAGGGCGTAGAGATAGTCGGTGGTCCTGATACGCCGTTCCCGGATGTCCTCCGGATACCGCGGATAGATCTCGTAGCCCGTGTTCAATGCTCCGCCACGCACGTACTGTCCCAGGACGCCCGTCACCGATATGACATCGCGCTCACTAATGCGGGTCAGGTCGATCCCCGGCTTGTGGCGGTTGGCCAGGAAGACGACGATGCTGTCCCGGTCATTGAGCTGCTCACGGACGGTGAGGTAGGAGCCGTAGTAGTCGGTCCACGAACGGGTCACCACGCCATGCACGCGGACGAGCATGCCTTCGTATTTCTCGGCCGGGGCTTCCGGGATCGGGAGCTCGATGGGGCGGGCCATCGGGCGATGGACCTTCAGCACCCGGTAGGTGGCACGGACGATGCGCGTGACGCCTTCATACACCCCGATCTCTCCGGTGACGATCACGCTGTCACCTTCCTCGATCGGCGGGCCGGGATCGGTATTGTAGAGTTCGATGCCACCGGTGCTGTCCTGCAGGAAGACCGACAGGCGGCTGGTATGCATCACGTCGCTGTTGGAGTTTGCGCGGCCGCTGATCGTGACGCGCTGGCCGAGACGGTCCGGCGTGAAGTCCCCGTTCGCGTCCTGGCGTGCTTCACCGATGGAGAGGAGTACCTGGCTCGTATCCTGACAGCGGGTGGCGGGGGAGAAGGACGCGAGTGCGATCAGGACGCAGAAGAGGTGAAGGGCACGTCGACCGTTCAAAGTCTGGTGTAGCCGGCACAGGGTCATTCGACGGTCATTCCTTCACTCATGCGCAGATTGCGGTTCCGGATATCAATGTACCAAACGCCGCGTGGACATTCAACCCCCGGAAGGGCAGGGGAGAGGGGGAAAAAAAGAAAACGCCGGCTGAAGAACAGCCGGCGTTCGCTATGGACAGAGACGGACGAATTAGAGCTTCGTCACGCCCTTGGCCTGGAGGCCCTTCGGACCCTGTGTGACTTCGAAGCCCACCTTATCGCCTTCGTTCAGGGTCTTGTACCCCTCACCGACGATCTCGCGGAAATGGACGAACACATCTTCGCCAGTTTCACGGGTGATGAACCCGAAGCCTTTGGCTCCGTTGAACCACTTCACTGTTCCCTTTTCCATGGAACAGATCCTTTCTGTTGCTGAACGTCCGCAACCGGCGGACTCGGTCATGCACGTCCCGATGTGTGCTTTAAACGTGAAATCGCAACCACTCACACCACCATGGTTGCGATCTCTCTTGTTCTGCAACGGGTTCGGATTGCGAACGCCAGCGAACCGTGCCCCGCGATACCTGCGGGACAGCTAAAAGCCCGACAACGGTGTACGTTGATTGGTGACATAGTATAGATGTTTCGAAAATAAAAAGCAAGTGCTTTTTCGTGAAGATTTGTCTTCCGCCTGCACCGTGAAACTCCGCCCGGAATCGCATCGTATAATCCGTGGGGCCCGTGCCGCCCCTCCTGTACAATCCCCGAAATCTGCCACAATTCGCTGGATCCCCCTATGAAACGCCTTCTCTTCATTCTTATGGTGATGTCCCTGGTATGCGCATCGACGCTGTTCGCGCAGGACCTGACGACACGTATCGACGCGTTCCTTGACCAGTATGTGACCGACCGCGGCTTCCAGGGGACGGTCGTCGTTGCTGAGAACGGCACGCTGCTGTACGCCCGCGGGTTCGGTCTCGCCGACCCCGCGCGCGGACTGCAGAACGGTCCGCAGGTGCAATACCGCGTTGCCTCTGTCACCAAGACCTTCACCGCGATCCTTGTCATGAAGCTGGTGGAACAGGGGAAGATCGCACTGCAGGATCCCATCACGAAATATCTTCCGGCGTACCGGCGTGATTCGGGCGACCGGGTCACGATCCACCACCTGCTCACGCATACATCCGGGATCCCCGAATACGCGACCACCGAGGCCCGACGCCTGCATGGGACGGAACCCGTGCCCCCGATCGACCAGATGATCGAGAAGTATTGCAGCGAGCCGCTCGCGTTCGAACCGGGATCGAAGTTCGCGTATTCGAACAGCGGCTTCGCGATCCTCGGCGCCATCATCCAGAAGGTGACGGGCCAGACGTATGACCAGGCGCTCCGCACGTTCATTCTCGATCCCGCGGGCATGAAGAACTCCGGACTCGATTGCAGCGGATTGGCCCTCCCCGCACGCGCTGCCGGCTTCGATGCCGGGTTCGGCGATGCGCTGCCGCCGTGCGAGGTCTTCAATATCGATTGGGTGGGCGCCGCCGGAGGCCTGTACACGACCGCCGAGGATATGGTTGCACTCGACAAGGTGCTCTCCGATCCGACATTCCTTTCCCGGAACACGCTCCGCCTCATGCAGACCCCGTACGTCCGTATGAAGACCGATGGCCCGTCCTATGGGTACGGCCTCACGCTGGATCGCCGTGTGCGGAATAGAAAAGGGGACAGCCTGCTTGTCGTGTATCACCAGGGCGGCATGCCCGGTGTTGCATCACTGTTCGCCCGCGTCCCCGGCACGAAACAAATGGTCTTCGTCGTCAGCAATGTCTCCGGAGCACCGGTCATTGCCATCGGCGAAGGCCTGTTCGCCCTGATCAACGGCCATACCGCGCAGTCCATCAAACCCTCTCTGGCCCGTGCGCTGTACCAGGCCATCAGCACGAAGGGCGTCCAGGACGGCGTGCGCAACATCGAGAGCGAGCACCGTTCCTCGCCCGCAAGGTACGACGTGTTCGAAGGTGAGCTGAGCACCCTCGGACATCAGTACCTGCAAGCGAAGAAGCTCGACGAAGCGGCTGCCGTCTTCGGCTATGCCATGCGCCTGTTCCCCAAGAGCGCGCGCGCATTCAACAATATGGGCGCGTGCGCCATTGCCATGGACCAGAAGGAGAAGGCCGTCGGCTTTTATAAGAAGTCGCTCGAACTCGATCCCGCCGGGACCGCCGCAAAAGAAGCGCTCCAGAAACTCGGCGTGAACTGAGATCCGCTGCGTGATCCATTGACCATGATGTCCCGCCCGGCCGTCTGACCGTGGGCGGGACATCGTGCGTTCGGGCCGGCCGCTCCCCTCGTCCGCCTTGTAACTTCCCCCCCCTCCTCCTATATTATGATCATGTCCGTCGTCCGTTCCATGAAGGAAACTGCCATGTCCGCTGCTCTGCGCCACGCACTGTCCGTGCTCGTCCTGACCATCACCGTTTCCAGCCTGTCGTCCGCATGCACCAATATCCTGGTGACGCGGGGTGCGGCAAAGGACGGATCCACGCTGATCACCTATGCCGCCGATTCCCATACCCGGTACGGTCAGCTGTATTTCCTTCCTGCTGCCGACCATCCGGAGGGCACGATGGTGGACGTCCACGATTATGGCTCGGGGGCGTGGCTCGGCAAGGTGCGGCAGGCACGCCATACGTACTCCGTGGTCGGTTTCACGAATGAGCACCAGGTGTCCATGGGCGAGACGACGTTCGGCGGGAGGCCGGAACTCGTCGATACCGCAGGCATCATCGACTACGGAACACTCATGTTCATGGCGATGCAGCGCTCGCGCACGGCACGCGAGGCGATCCACACGATCGGCGCCCTGGTCGCCGAGTACGGCTACCGCAGCTCGGGGGAGTCGTTCTCGATCGCCGATCCACATGAAGTATGGATCATGGAGCTGATCGGGAAGGGGCCGGGGAACACAGGTGCGGTGTGGGTGGCCATGCGCGTTCCCGACGGGTATATCTCCGGGCACGCGAACCATCCGCGCATCATGACGTTCCCGCTGAAGGACACGCTGAATTGCTACTATGCACCCGATGTGATCACGTTCGCGCGGAGCAAAGGGTACTTCAACGGGAAGGATGCCGCGTTCAGTTTCTCCGATACCTATGCACCTCTGGACTTCTCCGCAGCGCGGTTCTGCGAGGCCCGGATCTGGTCCGTGTTCAACCGGGTGAATGCGTCGATGGGCGCCTACGCGGCGTATGCGAAAGGAGAGGATCTCTCGAAGCGCATGCCGCTCTGGATCAAGCCAGACCGGAAGCTGGACGTCCATGATCTGATGGAACTCATGCGCGACTACTATGGCGGGACGGACCTCGATATGACGCAGGATGTCGGGGCGGGACCCTTCGGGTGCCCGTACCGGTGGCGTCCGATGACGTGGAGTGTGGACTCGGCGGAGTATCTCAATGAGCGGGCGATCTCCACGCAGCAGACCGGATTCTCGTTCGTTGCCCAGGCCCGTGCATGGCTGCCAGACCACATCGGGGGGATCCTCTGGTTCGGGGTGGATGACACCTACCACACGGTCTACACGCCCATGTACTGCAGCATCACCTCCACTCCGCCCGCCTTCCGCGAAGGGAATGGCTCGATGATGGAATGGTCCGATGATGCGGCCTTCTGGATCTTCAACCAGGTGTCGAATTTCTCGTACACACGGTTCAATGTGATCAGTCCGGAGATCCGTGCACGACAGGCAGCACTCGAAGCCGGGTATCTTGCACAGGTCCCCGGCGTCGATAGGGCGGCTCTTGAGCTGTCGAAGACGAGCAAGGAGGCGGCCATCGCGTATCTCACCGACTATTCCACCACCGCGGGGCAGGCGACCTTCGGGGCGTGGAAGAAGCTCTACCGGGACCTGTTCGTCAAGTTCATGGATGGCAATATCAAGACGAAGGTGCCGGGCAGACAGAACCCCGCTGTGGCACAGCCCGGGTACAGCGACGCGTGGAAACGGATGGTGGCACGCGAGGCCGGCGATCGATTGAAGGTGCCGAAGCACTGAGTCATGGCCCGCCCTCTCTACATCCATGACTGCCGTCTGCCGTCGGATCCCGATCGTCCGACCGGCGTGCTCATCGACCATGGGAAGATCACGGCCGTCGGCGTGCAGGAAGCCCCCGGGGCAGCGCGGCTCGACGCCGGCGGACGTCTTGTCTCGCCCGGATTCATCGACCTCCATATCCAGGGGGCTGGCGGTGCAGACGTGCTCGACGGGACGGCAGAGGCACTGGCGACGATATCCGCCACGCTGGTCCGGCTGGGGACGACCGGTTTTCTGGGAACGACGGTCGCACGGCCGACGACAGGGCACGATCATCTGCGCGTAGCGCGCGAATGCATGGCTGCGGGTCTCGAAGGTGCGGCGTTGCTCGGTGTACATCTGGAAGGTCCGTTCATCAACCTCGCAAAGAAGGGTGGTATCCAGCCGGACGGCATCTATGCGTATTCCCCTGATGCTCTCGCCGCGATCCTGGCGGCGGCCGGCGAGAGCCTGCGCATGATGACGATCGCTCCGGAACTCCCGGGTGCCCTGGAGTGTATCCATCGACTCGTGGACCGTGGCGTGATCGCGGCATTCGCACATTCACTGGCCAGCTACGATGATCTGCGCCGGGGGTGCACCGCAGGCATCACGCACGTCACCCACATCTACAACGCCATGAACGGCCTGCATCACCGTGAGCCGGGCCCGCTCGCGGCCATCGTTGAACATCCTTCGCTCACCGCCCAGATCATCAGCGATGGACATCATGTGCATCCTGCCATGGTGCGCCTCATGCACAGGTTGATCGGGACAGAGCGTTGTGCCTGCATCACCGACGGGCTCCAGGGCCTGGGTCTGCCTGATGGCCGGTACACCTACAACGGACGTGCGTATGATGCGCTCGATGGTGTAGCCCGCTATCTCGATGGAACGCTCATCGGGACCACCATGGGACTGGGAGAGATCGCTCGCCGGTTCCGCGAGTTCACGAGTTGTTCAACGGCCGACGCGCTGCGGACCGTGACGGAAGTGCCCGCGCGCATTCTCGGGATCGATGCACACAAAGGGTCCGTCGCGCCGGGATACGACGCGGATCTCGTGCTGCTCGACAGCGACTTCTCCGTTCATGCGACCCTGGTCGCAGGTCTCATCGTCTGGCGACACTGATCACCCCCGTCACGCGTCCGCGTTCGTTGTTGCCTCCCACCAATTCTGCTCTTCGCACCGAACATTCCATTCGTGGTGTTCCTATTAGCCATTCATGCCCAGTATTACGCATGAATTTCTGCGAATGGGTGGGGAATGAATGATCGCCTCGTCAATTGATAGATTTTTGGAGGCGCCTCTTTCACTATCCAGGTGGCACAGAGCTTGCGCTCTTCGAAGCTATGATCGACGCAGATTCGAGGCAACGTCCGTGGAGACGCTTCCGGAAGTCTGCACTGCGTCCCACCAATGTCCGGAGGAGACCCATGAACTGGTTCTTCAATCTCAAGGTCGGCACGAAACTTCTCTCAGCGTTCATTCTGGTTGCGCTCATCGCCGGCTTCGTCGGCTATCAGGGCATCGTCAGTCTCCGTGCCGCGGCCGAAAGCGATACGATCCTGTATGACCACAACACCCTTCCCCTTTCGCAGTTGAGCGAGATCGGCATGGCGTTCCAACGTCTGCGCGTCAATGCACTCACGGCGATCCACGCCAGAACCGAGGCGCAACGCAACGACCAGACGAAACGCGTTGCGGAACGCAGAGCGGACATCGACAAACACGTCGCGGAATTCGAGGAGGCCATCACCACGGACGATGTCCGCAAGGCGTTCGATGAGTTCGTGGCATCCCGCAAAGAGTACGGACCACTGCTCGAACGTGGCCTGGCACTTGCCGCTGCCGGCAAGACAGAGCAGGCTCTTGCGCTCTGGGATGGCGACATGGACAAGGCCCGGGCGCGTGAACAGAATGCGATCGGCGCCCTCAACGACCTGCTCGTCACCCGGGCCAGGAACCGTGCCGAACAGAATACCGCCGACGCGGACGCCGCTGTCACGATGATGCTGATCATCGTCGGCATCGCCATGGTCGTTGCCATCGCACTCGGCGTGTTCATCGCCAGGATCATCACCAAACCGCTCAACCGCGGCGTGGCAATGATGCAGGAGATCGGGAAGGGACATCTCGGCATCCGCCTGAAGATCGAGACCGGGGATGAGGTCGGCGTCCTCGCCAGAACGATGGACGAGTTCGCGGATGACCTCCAGACGAACGTGGTCGGGACGATGCAGAAGATCGCGAAGGGCGATCTGAGTACGAACGTCGCGCCGAAGGACAACCAGGACGAGATCTCGCCCGCGCTCAAACAGATGACCGATGCACTGCGCGGCCTGGTGACCGAAGCCGGGATGCTGTCGAAGGCGGCGGTGGACGGGAAGCTGGCCACGCGCGGCAACGCAGAGAAGTTCCAGGGCGGCTACCGCGAGATCGTGCAGGGCGTGAACGATACGCTGGATGCG
>JAUQWO010000044.1 GCA_030835135.1 Bacteroidota bacterium | reverse complement strand
CCATCAAAACCTTCACATTAGGCTTTGAAACTGGCAGCGGGCAGCCAGATGAACTGCTCTGGGCACGGGAAGCGTCACAACGATTCAATACGGACCACCACGAAGTCATCATCACCAAGGACGCCGTCGGGAATGCCTTTGACCGGTTCATAGATTCTATGGACCAGCCTTCTGGCGATGGCTTGAATTCGTATCTCGTATCAGAGGCGACTCGGACCTCAGTAACCGTGGTGCTCTCTGGACTCGGCGGCGATGAACTCTTCGCTGGATATCCGCATTTTGTCTGGAACGGAAGGGCATCGAAGTTAAGGTCCGGGCGGGCCCGTCGCATCCGACGTGTGTTGGAAGGTTGTATCCGCATCACTCCGAGCCGATGGAAAGGCCTACTCTCGGCAGTCGCCATGGAGGAGACAGAATACCTCAGATCCCTTCGGCTCGCGAGCTCCGAAGAACAGAAGCGCCTAATCACCCGCAAAGTGCTCCGAAATGGATATTCGTTTGAGCGGTCGGACTGTCGGCCATCTGGCTTCACGATCCATCCACTTGACCCTATCTCGAGGGTGAGCTATTTTGAACTTAAGACCTATCTTCGCGATACTCTATTGAGAGATGCCGATGTGCTGAGCATGGCTCATTCGCTCGAATTGCGACCGGTATTGCTCGATCATGTCCTCGCCGAATTCGTCTTCAGTCTGCCCGGGCCATATAAGTGCAAGGGGGGGGACAAAAAACGGGTTCTTGTGGACGCACTGGCGGATATGCTGCCCGCCTCCATCTTGCGACGGAAGAAAATGGGATTCGAACTTCCCTTGGCCTACTGGTTAAGGAACGTTCTTCGGTCTCAGGCAGAAGCCGCCTTCCGAGGTCCTCGTGCGGAGATACTCTTCTCCACCGGACACCTTCAGAACTGTCTTGGGGAGATCGCCTCAGGCACGTCTTCCGGGCCGCAATTGTGGAACCAGTTCATCCTGTTGGAATTTCTGAGGCGTTACGGATTGGAGATACCAACATGACGGGGACGAAGACTGTCCTCTATATTCAGCACGCTGGGGCTATCGGTGGGTCGGCCATGAGTCTGCTCTACACGATGCAGGGCTTGGACCAGAAACGATTTCGGCCTGTGGTTGCTCTTCTCCAACCTACATTGGAGATGCGCACCCTTTATGAAAGTGCTGGAATCGAGACTCTTCCCTGGTCCGGCATCGCAACATTCGAGCACACGACAGCCCACCACTGGGCTGCATGGCGGCCGCGGGACTGGGTCTCGGCTCTGGCTTTTGCTTTCACGATCGGAAGAACGATCAGAAGCACCAAGAAGCTAGTTCGGCAGGTGAATCCCGTGATCGTCCATCTCAACTCTGCGGTACTCGCTCCTTGTGCTTGGGCGTTGTGTTCTAATCATCCGCCAGTCGTTTGGCATGTGCGGGAGCATCCGGTGCGTGGGCTCGTAGGGTTTCGCAGGTGGCTGCTGAGCAGGGCGATGCGCCAATTGCCGGCCGCAACGATCTTTCTCAGTGAGAGTGACCGGACCGCGTGGCGGGGAGGGAAGAACAGTACCGTTGTTCCCAATTTCGTTGACTTCCGGAAGTTCGATGCGAGCCTCACGGGGACCGGAGTGAGAGCGCTGCACGGGATCGGCCCCGGGGACCCGGTGGTCCTGTACATGGGCGGTGTTATGAGGATCAAGGGTATTTTCGTGTTGCTTCACGTGCTGGCCAAGCTGAAAGATTCGTATCCGGCACTACGGTGTCTCATGCCCGGGAGCGTGCTGAAGGTGGACGCTACATCTCGCAGGACCAGGCTGCGGGCTCTCTGGAATCGAATCCTGGGTCCCGTCGGCCTGGGCACGATCATGTTTACATTTGACAAGCTCGTGGCGAAGCTGGGCCTCGCAGAGGTTTGCGTCCGGCTTCCATTTACTGGGACGGTCGCGGAATACTATGCAGCTTCGGATGTCGTGCTCTTTCCGGCCATCTCACCGCATTTTGCCCGTCCAGCTGTTGAGGCCGGCGCGATGGCAAAAGCCGTCGTTGCGTCTGATCTGCCGGGGGTGCAGGAGCTGGTGGTTGATCAGGTCACCGGGTTCCTCGTTCCTGCTGGCAACGTCGATGCCTGCTGCAACGCGGTGTCGGCTCTGCTCTCCAATCCCAGCCGCGCTGCGGCTCTTGGCAGGGACGCGTTGACACGATGCAGGGAGCGCTATTCGGCGGACGTGCAGGTCGGTCGGGTGCAGGAAATCTATGACCGGATCTTGTGTGATCACTGATAGGAGCTGGGCATACCGGTGACTCTCACCCCTCAGAGCACGCCAAGCGTAGAACACCGTACTGACACAGCGTTGGACGTGACTGCGTGGGAGCAGGATATTCCACTCAGTCTGAAGTACTATCTCGGTGGGTTCCTGACGTTCTTGCCGGGTTTCGTTTTCGGGTCTGCGGTTCTGCTTCCCTGGTACATCGCAGCGGCGTACTTTGTGGTGCAGAAACGCCTCTATCATCTGATTGTTCTGTTCGTCGTATGGAATTTTCTGGGGCGTGGCGCATACCACTACGGGTTGCTTGGGCCGAGCGAGTCTGCGCTCCTGATCCGGGCCCTCGGCACGGCGATCCTGCTCGGGATGCTGATCGTCTATGCACAAGCTCCCAGGCGCCATTCGGGAAGCATTCGTCCATTCTTCGTGCTCGTTGGGGGATGGTTCGCGGTGACCTTGGTATCCGCCGCCGCCAACAGCGTTGTGGTGATGGACCTGCTGCAGTACTATCTGATCTACTTCCGGTGGTTCCTGTTCGCTCTCGTTGTGCTGACAGCGCCTCTGCAGGCGCTCGAGTATCGCCGGCTCTTTGCGCTGGTTGTCGCAATCGTCGGGTTCAATTCCATACTGGGCGTGCTGCAGCAATACGTCCTGCCAGTGCAGGTCACGCCGGCCGGCTATGTCCCCGATTATTACGATCTGCCGTCAGGTCTCCTGGGTGTCACATTCAGCCAGCATCTGACGGCGCTGTGTGTGGTGGTGGCGACGCTGTTCGTTGTCCGCTACAGCAAGGACGGTGGAAACCGCAACCTGCTCGGTGTCATTGTTTTCGTCGCGCAGCCGTTCACGTCGTCATCGAAGGCGATCATGTTCATAATGTTTGCCCTCATGTTCGGTGCCCTCGCCTATGCGCATCGCAAGGACCTGTTCAGGAAGGGGACTCTCCTGTTCCGAATGGGTGCACTTGCCCTTGTTGGATGGATTGGCTTCTCCGTGTACGTTGGAATGAATGTGGATATCCATGGATCACCCGAAGATCAACTGGCGGCCGTGACCGACAAGATAGGAACGATCGAGGACTTCAAGAAACTCATGGGCTATGTGAATGTGATAGATGATGTCGCGCCCTGGGGAGGGTTGGGATGGTGGTTTGGTGTGGGACCGGGCCAGTTCCTCAACGTGGTGTCGGGCGAACGACTGACGAACTTCTCGGATGCGATCGAAGTCGGAACCGAGGAAGTGGATCTTTCAAGTTTTGAAAAGCAGGATACAGAGATGGTTGCGACCATAGGGGAGTTGGGGCTGGCCGGATGTGTGGTCCAGTGCCTTGCGATGGGATCGCTGTTTCTGTCGATCCTGAAGCGGCTAAAAGAGGCCGGATCGTATCGCACCCTGTCGGTCCGGCTGGCATTGGCGGTGCTCGCTTCTGCAACCATGATCCTCACCTGGTACACCCAGGCCTGGTCTGTGGCGTTCTACTATATCCCGTTGTTTCTCATGGTGGCCTATGACATACAGAGTGTGTCAGGCAACCAGGCCGCCAATGCCTGCGAGGTGAGTACCCTCGTGAGCGCACAGGAGCCGTGTCCATGACCGCCACTCTCCCTGGGATCTCGGTGATCACGGTGTGCAGGAATGCTGAACGGACGATCGAAGGCACGATGCAGAGCATCGTCTCGCAACACTATCCTGACCTGGAGTACATTGTAATCGATGGTGCTTCGACGGACCGGACCCGGAGCATTGTGGCGTCGTACCAGTCTCATATTGCACACTTCATCTCCGAACCCGATGACGGCATCGCCGATGCCTTCAACAAGGGGCTGCGGTACGCAACGAAGGAATTTGTCGCGTTCCTGAATGCGGATGATGAGTATGTCCCCGATGCGCTGCGACAGATGGGCGTCTTTGCGGTGCAGCACCAGGAGCGGATAGATATCATCTACGGCGACGCTATCTGCACCAAGCGAAGGAAGCCATTGTACCGGTCGGTGGCTCTCCCGTTTCCTGAGGTCGATGTGCTGACGCCCTTCGTGTGCCATCAATCGGTGCTGGTGAGGAGAGCGCTGTTTAAAACGATCGGAGTTTTTGATAAGAAATACCGGTTTGGAATGGATTTTGACTGGTTTCTCAGGGCAAGAAATGCCGGCGCCGCCTTTGCGGGACTCCCGTCTGTTCCTATAGCGAGGTACGCCATCGACGGATACTCCGCACAGAACGGATTGGCATCGTTACTGGAATTTCGCAGAATTGCAGCAGCAAATCGTGTTGCCTCAAGGATCCGGCTCGAGATGTACTATGCCTGGAAAATTCCAAAGTACCTGCTGCAGGCTCTGCTCATTCGCGCCGGATTGGGAAGTTTCACGCTGTGGATCAAATCTGCACTCTATAGGAGGTATGCACGCACCACGCAGGGAGACGACGTGCTGTGATCTGCACAGTTGAGGTAGTGTTGTGGCGACCGGGAAACGGGGCATTGGGCTCCACCCCTGGGTGAACCGTGTTCCATCATGATACTGGAAGCATCGCATGCCTTCACACAAGATTGAGAGTGCGCGCATTCTGGTCATCGCGCCCCGGTTCGACAAATTGAGCGGGGGCGACGGCCTGTATGCGCACATCCTCACCACAGGTTTGCGCGGTGCCGGCCTTTCCATAGACGTGCTGAGCATCCTGAATTCACGGTTTGTGCTGAACCGGGTCATTGCGGGTCAGGAAACACCCATTGAACTTGGCGAAGTCGAGATGGGTGTTCTTGGTCATAATTTCTACTCGGGGACTGCTGGGTCGGCTGTCGCCAAAGCTCTGGAGATGGTCCGACCAACTCTAGTCCACATCCATGGCATCCACCAGTACTTCACGATCTCTGCCGCCCGTATTCTTCGCACAGCGCACGTGCCCATGCTTGCGACCGTTCACGACTACAAGTTCTTTTGCGGGAACGCGGGCTTCTTTTCAGACCGGCGGATGGATGTGTGCTTTCGATGTCTGGATGGGAGTGTGATGCCCGCTGTGGTCGAACGATGCAAGCGTGGTTCGCTGTTCGCGAGCACCGGAGCGTTTGTGCAGATGGAAGCGTGGAAGACGACGGGTCTCAGGGACATCGTGAGCATGTACCATTGCCCCTCGAAGTATGTCTTTGACCTGCTAGGGACAAACGCGCAGCTGGAAGACAAGCGCGCGTACGTTCGTTACCCCAACATCGCCCTTTCCCGGCCGGTCGTGAAGGAGACAGAGCACATGTCCGTGGTGTACTTCGGACGCATGGTCCCCCACAAGGGAGCGCGAATCTTCGCGCAGGCTGTCCAGGGCCTTGATATCCCCGTTGAGGTTTTTGGGGACGGTCCGGAATTGGAGGATGTCAAACGATTGCTGGGAGGTCACGGCAAGGCAACAATTCATGGCTGGCAATCGCGGGCCGAGATCAGCGCGAACCTCCATCCGGGAACTATTGTCGTCCTCCCGTATCTGGCCCCTGAGACGTTTTGTTTTGCCGTGCTCGAGGCGATGGCGGCCGGTGCGTGTGTGGTGTCGACACGCCGTGGAGCAATTCCTGAGCTGATTGACCACGGGCGGACCGGCATCCTCGTGGATCCACCGGCACCAGATGCATTTCGGTCTACGGTTATGGAACTGCTTTCCGATCAGGCCCGCGTTCGTTCGATCGGCTCGGCGGCGGCGCAGTCCGTTACCCTGTTGCCATCGGAGGAAGACCACCTTGATGCCATGCTGCAATTGTATTCTTCCATGCTTGGATATCCGGGCTCACGGCAATCAGATCGCCGGATCGTTTGACAAAGAGACTTTCACTGAGGGTGCAGATGGATGCTCGACCTGAACGCGTGCTCATCCTCGGAGCGACGGGGATGCTCGGACACAAACTATTCGAAGTATGTTCGATGGAGTGGGACACCTATGGAGCGGTACGTGTGATGCCAGATCGCTTCGTGCGTGCCGGGGTGTTCGAGCCGTCACGGATCATTTCGGGTCTTGATGCCACGAACGCGAACTCGGTGGCCGCGATCATCAACGAAGTGAACCCCACGGTCGTCATCAATGCGGTCGGCATTATCAAGCAAAAGAGGGAGGCGGAAGTCCGTCGCCTTGCCATTGAGGTGAACGCGCTGTTCCCGCACCTGGTCCAGGCGCACTGTCGGGAAATCGGGGCGAAGCTCATTCATTTCAGTACCGATTGCGTGTTCGACGGCACAAAAGGCAACTATGCAGAGACGGACAGTTCAACGGCAGAAGACGTGTACGGCAAATCGAAATATCTCGGAGAAGTCGCCGATGGTGAGGCGCTGACACTCCGGACCTCGATTCTTGGACACGGCATCATTCCGAATGCATCACTGATTGATTGGTTCGTCGGAGGGAGGCATACCCAGGTTGAGGGCTTCGCTCATGCGATCTACTCGGGATTCCCCACAGTGTTTTTGGCAAAAGAAGTGGTCCGTATACTGAAGACGCACAGGGGGCTCTCCGGACTCTATCATGTAGCGTCTGCGCCGATCTCAAAGGAGGATCTCCTTTCGATCGTACGTCGTGCGTACGGTTTGGATATCGGCATTACGAAGAATGAAAGCGTTCGCATCGATCGGAGTCTCAATGGTGAGCGATTTTCGGCCGCAACGGGCTTTGAGGCCCCTTCGTGGTCCCATTTGGTCGAGTTGATGTACGAAGACTATGTGAATCATTCATATTATAGGGAATTCCATGAAGCTAACAGGTAAAGTAGTTCTTATCACGGGCGGGACCGGCTCGCTCGGCAAAGTGCTCACGCGCCGCATATTGGCGAATGAATTGGGGAAGCCGGAGAAGATCATCATCTTTTCCAGGGATGAAGCGAAGCAACACGAGATGCGGTTGGAGTACCGTAACCGGAGGGTGGCCACGGATGAAATCATCTACGACAACTTCGACCAGATCGTTGAATACCGAATTGGCGATGTGCGCGACTTCCACAGTGTGGCCTCTGCCGTCAAGGATGCAGACATAGTGTTCAATACCGCGGCGTTGAAACAGGTCCCCTCGTGTGAGTATTTTCCGTTTGAAGCCGTGCTGACGAACATTGTTGGCCCCCAGAATATCGTGCGGGCAATTCGTGAGAATGGATACAAAGTGAATACGGTCGTGGGCATCTCAACGGACAAGGCGTGCAAACCCGTAAACGTCATGGGCATGACGAAAGCAATTCAGGAGCGCGTGTTTATTACTGCCAATCTCAGGATTCCTCAGACCCGCTTTATCTGTGTCCGCTATGGCAATGTGCTTGCTTCACGCGGGTCCGTGATACCCTTGTTCCATAGCCAAATCCTTGCAGGTGGACCCGTGACGGTAACGACGGAGTTGATGACGCGATTTCTTCTGAGTTTGGACGAGGCGGTGGACACGATCTTCGCCGCTCTGCATGGAGCAAAGAAAGGGGAAACGTACATACCGCGCGCGCCAGCGGCAAAAGTCACTGCGCTGGCCAAGGCGTTGATTGGTGACCGGCCGATCAAGACTGTCCTGACGGGTATTCGTCCAGGGGAGAAAGTTGATGAGATCCTCGTGTCTGATGAGGAGAGTCACCGGACGGTCAAACGGGGCAAGTACTATGTGATCAAACCGATCCTGCCGGAATTGGCAGGCAAGTCGAACGAACCGCGTGCCTTGCAGAAGGAATTCAGTTCGAATGATACGCTCATGGACATGTCGGAATTGCAGAAGCTTCTGAACAAGAAACGTCTCCACGTCGACGATGCGAACGGCCTGGAAGGAGAGTTGCTGCGATGAAGATCGTCACCGTCCTGGGCACACGACCGGAAATCATCCGCCTGAGCATCATCCTCAGGAAACTGGATGCCGCAGCCGATCACGTCCTGGTTGACACCGGACAAAACTACACAGCATCGTTGAAGGATGTCTTCTTCCGTGAACTTGGCGTACGCAAGCCCGACTACAGCCTGGGGGTTCAGACACGATCGATGGGGGCGCAGGTGGGCGAGATCCTCTCGGGTGTCGAAGCCGTGCTCAAGAAGGAGATGCCTGACCGGATCCTCATCCTTGGCGACACGAATAGCGGTCTCAGCGCGTTTGTAGCGAAACGGATGGGCATTCCAGTGTATCACATGGAAGCGGGGAACAGGTGCTATGATGACCGCGTTCCAGAAGAAGTGAACAGAAGGGTTATTGATCAGTGCAGTGATGTGCTTCTGCCGTACACTCATCGCAGCGCGGAAAACCTCGTCCGTGAAGGGATCCCCCGCGAACGGATCTTCGTCATCGGCAATCCGATTCTGGAAGTTCTCCAGTCGCACGAGTCATCCATTCGTCGGAGCAGGATCCTGAAAAAGCTCAATGTGAAGGCAGGCTCGTACTACCTTGTCACCACACATCGGGCCGAGAATGTGGACAACCCGAAGCGGTTGCATGGGATCGTGGATGCGCTCCGGGCGTTGCACCAACGGGACCGGATCCCGATCGTGTGCAGCCTCCACCCGCGAACCCGGTCCCAGATGGAGAAGCTTGGCATCACGACAACAATCGGGGGGATCCGCTGGCTTGAACCGATGGGGCTGTTCGAATTTGTTGCACTTGAAAAGAGTGCGCGGTGTGTCCTCTCAGATTCCGGTACAGTTCAGGAAGAATGCTGTGTCTTTCGGGTTCCCACGGTGACCCTTCGCGACGTGACAGAGCGTCCGGAGACTGTGGAGGGTGGGAGTAACATGCTCTCAGGTGTTTCGAGCGATTCGATCCTTGCTGCCGTTGAGGCCGTACGTGCACTGGGCACTTCTTGGATGATCCCGGAGGAATATCTGCGCAAGGACGTGTCAACAGCGGTCGTGAAAATCTTGCTGGGCTATCGCCGGTAAGGATACTCTCATTGTCGGAATCTGAGGAGTTGAGAAGTATGAAGATCCATGTGATCGGTACTCGTGGATGGAGTTATGCTGGGATGGAAGATCTGGTCCGCGAATTGGGACCCCGCTTTGTCCACGACGGAGATGCGGTAACGATCCACGCCTGGGCAACAGCGGAGACGAGAGCGGCGGGCATACGAGAAGATGTTCAGAACGGAGTACGCCGCATATTTCATACACCCGGCAAGGGGAAGTACTCCGGTCAGTTCGTAGTAGCCATCAAATCCGCATGGTCCGCTGCCCGATCAGATTGCGATGTCATCTACTGTGCCTTCATCCAGAACGGTATATATATGTGGCTGCCTCGATTGTTCGGGAAACACATTCTTTCGAATGTCGATGGAATCATGTGGAAGGATCCCAAATGGCCATCCGGATTCCGTCAGCTGTTCTTTCCTCTCGGTGCCTATACCACAGTGCTGTTTTCCAATCGGACCATCACAGACTCTTACCATATGCAGCAGTTGTATCGGAACAAATTCGGTCTTGACATGGACTGGGTTGGCTATGGCTGCTCTGAAGAGGTGCCTGCGAAAGAGCATATCGAGCTATGCGATCGATATCCCGATGGCTACTATCTCATCATGAGTCGGATGACTCCCCACAATCTCACGGATCTGATGGTCGACGGCTTCATTCGTTCAGGTTCAAAGAAACACCTGGTCCTGGCCGGACACACTGCCGAATCCGAATGGTTTCGTGCGTTGAAGTCCCGAAGTGAGGGGCACGCCGTTACATTCTTGGGACTCGTGCGCGATCAGGCGCTGCTCACCCAAATAATCCTGAATGCCCGGGCGTATCTTCATGGACACTCCCTGGGAGGTATTAACCCGGCATTGGTCCGCGTCGTGGGATTGGGAAAACCCGTCCTCTGCATCGATACGCTGTTCAATCGTGAGGTGGTGGAAGCTCCGGCAGGGAAATTGCAGGCAATCACGTTTCAGCGTAATAGTGACGATGTGGCCCGCGCGATCGGTCAGTTTGAAGCTGACGAGGCGCGGTACATGCTCGATTCGTCGGAGCTAGGCAAGACGATTCGAAGAGAGATGTCGTGGCAACGTATCTATGAACAATACCGTCGACAGATCGAGTTGTGTTTGCAGGGCTAATCTCATATCGGGGTCACCGTTGCAGTCGAATCCTAGCCTTCGTGGCCCCCCCTTTGGGTTTGCCCCGGTCTGCCTCGCGCCATGGATGACCCTTTCGGGCCCTGAACGGTAGTTTTCTTTTGTAGAAACACCACGCACTCCCTCCGCCAATTCCCGCAATTTGTGTATTTTCGGCTCAATTTCGTTTGGCATGTAGTTGGTGCTACGTGGTCGCATGTGCGAGCACGGGAAACACATAGCCCAACAAGTCTGGGCCCTCTTCACCAAGCGTCTGCGAACGCAGGGATTTCACCTCTTGATCTGGGCCATCCTGGGAGGGGGAGGTGTAGCTGGAGCACAGGGGCCCGATCCGTCTATGAGGCTGGATGGCGACTCCGTTGCGACCATTAGCTGGACCTCAGCCACGGCCCCAAATGTTGAATCTCTCGTTCTGCGAAACGCCGGCAGTGACACGATCACGTTCCGCTTGGCATACAACGGGGGACTCGCTGCTTCTCAGGATGAACTTGCGAATGTGATCGCAGCGATGCCTGAGCAATTTCCGGGCGAGAGCTTGCCGCGCAAACTGTGGCGATACGTGATAGATCACAAGTACAACTTCGTCCCGCTCACCCACAAGAGTTGGATCCATGATCCGGTCCTGTTCTTCAACTCGCTGGGATACGGGTATTGCCGGGACTATGCATTCCTGACCAGCCGCATAGCTTCCCATCTCGGTCTGGTCTCCCGTGTATACGGTTTTCCCGCTCATAGCGTTCCGGAGTTGTCAGTCGACGGCAAGTGGGTCATGTATGATCCCACGTATTCGTCATACTATTTCGATGACTCCGGGGAGATTGCCGGCATCGAAGGCCTGAATGCGGACACGTCGCTGGTGACCTCTCCACGCATCCGTTTGGATGCTACGAATACAATGGCGTACGATCCTGTTAATGCGGCGAATTTCCTCCATCCGGAAGTGATCAGTGAGGAACCGCCAGCCTCAAGTGATCAGCTTCGATTTCTCCTTCCCCCAAATGGGTCGCTGCAGTTGCCGGGAGTGTTTGAACTCGAGGTGCATGGAACGTTTTCCACATCGTATGCGCCTTCGCACGCCAACGCGAGAATTATAGTTCCAGCCGGATCAAAGGGGACGGTGGACGCACCACTGGTGCTCCACACCATCAAGGGCGCAGGATGGGTCCGGGTGGATTCCCAGCGATTGCGCATCGGTTCCCCTGAGCTCATTTCCCTCATCAGAAGCCGGGACACATACGTTCATCGTGTGGAAGTCGACTCCGCGGAGTCAGAAGTGCAAGTGATTTATCTGCTCAATCCACGAGCCTTCCCGATTGGAGGGAACAACTTAGTCGAGGTCCGAGGTGCAAAATTGGATTCTTTGGACGCGGCCCTCGTCCCTCTCGCAGTGGGAGAACGCCTGCGCGTGGGAAGACTTGCGGTGAATATCAATGGCTCCTCACCCTCTGACGTGCAATGGTCAGTCGATGGCATGCAATGGCTCGAATCCGGTGAAACGCTTTGGGTCTCAGCAGGCCGTGATCTCAAGGAGTGGGCCCTCTCAACCGAGGGCATGGCGAGAACGGTCCGGTTCCGTAGCCTTTCTCAAAAACCCCGACCGGCAGATACGAGCGTCGTGGTTGCGATCGATGAGACTGCAGTCCTTTCAGTCCAATCACGATGGCCGAATGGTTCCTTTGTTCGCCTCAATATTCTGCCTGCGGAGCTCGGGGCAGCCGGCGAACTCGCGACCATCGACGGAAACGCCGTGCAACCGGGACTCTTCAATCGGATATCAACTGGCAAAGGGGAACTCAGGTTTGCTACTGTTCCGGGATACTTTTCTCCGGAGAACCAGACGTTAACGATCCAGGAAGGGATCCCCACGGTTGTCGACGCCTTGTACTGGAAGAGCTCACCACCGGTCCTGGCTGACATGCCGCCGGATATCACTCGCGAAGATCTTGTCTACTCGCGCATGGTCTCTGTTTCCGATCCCGACACAGGATTGCATGAGGATCGATTGACCTTTTCTCTCACGCCGGCGGACAGCTGGCTGGATATCGACTCTATCACGGGGAATTTGTCAGGCACACCTAACGTCTCCAATTTCAAGGATACCCTCTTCAGTCTCCGTGTGACTGACCGAACTGGACTAACTGCCTCGGAGGAATTGAGAATCCACATTCGGCATGTGAATCATCCGCCGTCAATTGTCGCACCTGGACCGCAAGTCGTTGTGGAGGGGGTGGCACTTTCAATCCGTTGTGAATCTGTCGATATCGACTCATTGGTGGGAGACAAGCTGCAATTTGTGCTTGTCAACAATCCCGCCTGGCTTTCAATTGACCCATCTGCTGGGGTCATTTCCGGCACTCCGTTGGGATCTGATGTGGGCGAGACGACCTGCGAGATCATGGTAACCGACGACTCCGGGGCGACTGCTTCAGTTTCACTACCGGTGACCGTAAAGCATGTGAACCACGCCCCGGTTTTCGGAGCCATCACACGTGGAGGTGCGATCGAGGACCGTTTCTTCACGATTTCATTGCATGCCTCCGATCAGGATTCTGCCCTTTTCCACGATCGAGTGCAATACAGTCTTCGGCCCGTGTCTTCTTGGCTCAACATCGATCCTGCAACGGGCGTGGCCTCTGGGTTGCCGGGCATTCGACACTTGGCGGATTCACTGTTCACCGTCGTCGCTATCGATGACAGTGGTGCTACCGATACGCTTGAGCTTACTATTCGAGTCCATCACATGAATCATGCCCCAGCGTTCGCGGGCATTCCTCCCGTCGAAACCACCGAGGATTACCGGTTCACCGCTTGTGTGGGTGCCTCAGACCCGGATACACTCGTCGGCGATCGGCTTCACTATCGGATGATATTCGGGCCGGGCTGGCTGACGGTCGATTCGCTCACCGGCCATGCTTCGGGAACCCCGGGAGCAGGCGACGTCGGCTCGGGCTCGATGACCATCATCGTGCACGACGACAGCGGCGCATCAGCAACCCTGGTGCTTCCGTTCACGGTAAGGCACACCAACCATGCGCCAACGGTCTCGCTGCCGGCGGCACTGGCGGCCATCGAGGACTCTCTCTTCACTGCCCGGATCGAGGCCGCAGACGTGGATGCGGCACAATTTGGCGATACCCTCCGCTTCACCGCGATCCTGAAACCGGATTGGCTGACACTCGATCCACTCACCGGATCCCTCTCCGGGACCCCACGTGCAGGTCAGTTGTCCGAGGCCACGCTCGCGGTGCTCGTTACCGATGGCAAGGGCGGTTCCTCTGCCGTGACCACGACGATCACGGTCTCACATACGAACCATGCGCCGGTGTTTGCGATCACCCCTGGAAAGAATTCCGGTGCCGTGGAGGATACACCCTTCACGTTGAACTGCGCCGCCACCGACAGCGACTCGCATGCATTCGGCGACTCGCTCACATATTCCCTGACAACACGCCCGCACTGGCTTTCTTTCGATAGCGCGACGGGCATCGTCAGCGGAACCCCGGGGGAAGAGGACCATGACACGACATTCACCGTCCAGGTGTCGGACGGTGCCGCGGTGGCCACCCTGACGGTCGCCCTCCCCGTGGAACAGGTCAATGATCCGCCGGTGTTCACGGGCCAGCTGAGCCTGACCCTGACGGAAGACTCCTCGGCCATGATCGAGCTCCTGCCGTTCGTGCAAGACCCCGACGATGAGCATGAGACCCTGCAGTGGGGGCTCGAACCGTCGATAGAGGGAGCCGACCTGCACTTTTGCTCTGCACCGCCCGATGATTCGCCCTCGTTCCATACGGATGATGACAGTCTGGCGATCTTCCTCGATACGACCGCTGCCCGCATCTATGTGCAGGCCCGGAAGAATTTCACCGGCACCGGCCTCCCCCTCGTGATCAGCATGAACGATCCGGACGGACTTCGGGCCGTCGATACCCTCCGTGTGAGCATTACCCCGGTGAATGACCCGCCCGTCCTTGCACGCTTCGCGGACATCGTCGTGGCCGAGGATGACAGCGTGGTCCTGACGCGGGACATCCTGAATACCCGCGTGAGTGATCCGGACGATCCGGATTCACTCCTCGTGTGGCAGGTCGCCGGCTACCCAACTCTCGATCCTGCGTGGACGACGTCGGGTATCCGGATCCATCCCGCCGTCAATTGGAGTGGCCATGACAGCATCACCGTCGCTGTCGTAGACAGGTCGGGACTCCGTGATTCCTTGCGGGTTGCAGTGCATGTGATACCGGTGAACGATCCGCCGGAGGTAGCCACTCTGCCTGATCTCATTGTGCGTGGCGATTCCGTCGTGACATTCAGCCTGGCACGGTTTATCGCCGATGTGGACGACTCGACCGCCTCGTTGCGCGCTTTCATTAGCCCCCTGGAACCTTCAGCATCGGATCCACCGGATGTCGCGAGCGGCAAACACGGCAAAACACTCCCGGTCGGGTCGCTCCACTTCGCGGTCGATAGCGCGATGAATGTGACGATCACTGCGACTGGTCAGACCCGTCGGTCGACCCTCCCTCTGCTGGTACGGGCGTTCGACCCGCAGGGAGGGGTAGGTTATGACACGCTTTTCTTGACGGTCGTTCCACCGCCGCTCGCTCCGGTGATCCAGGCGATCGCAGATACGGCCGTCATCCCCGGGCAACCGTTCTCTCTCCGCGTGCGTGCCCATGTGACTGGCGACGATCCCGTCGGACTGACCTACTGTGTTGAAGGCCCGGCGTGGTTGAGCATCGATTCGTCTGGCGTTCTGAGCGGGACTCCGCCCCGTGCCTCTGATGATAGCGTCCTGGTGATCGTCATGAGCACCGATGGGGGAGCGGATTCCCTCCGCTTCAGGATCACTGTCCGCGGCGCCGCGGTCCCCGATGTTCCGGCTGACTATGTGTTGTTCCAGAACTACCCGAACCCCTTCAATCCTGCCACAACCATCCGGTTCGGGCTGCCGGAAGCAAGCCGGGTTTCAGCAGAGGTCTTCAATATCCTGGGTCAACGCGTCGCATCGATCGTCTCCTCCGACCTGCCGGCAGGATACCACACGGTGGAGTGGTCGCCCGTGGGTCTGGCCAGCGGTGCCTACATCATCGTCCTCGAGGTACATGGCCTGGTGTCGTCGGGAAGAGACGCCAGAATGATCAAGAAGGCGAGCCTTATCCGGTAGGGGACGGTTCACCGGAAGACGCGGAATGGCCGGGTTAGCGCCGCCGGTTCATGTGAAGTTGCATGTCTCGTTGCCAATCGCTATCTTTTGCTATTAAGCGTGCAGGAACCTCAGGGGAGTGTTCCATCATCCTGCATCTCGCGAACTCTGGCTCTTCTTATGCCTTCACAACAGGCGTTCATCCGGCGTAACTGGCGGACCGTCATTGCTCTCGGATCCCTCGGTTTTGATGCCGTGGTTATTACGGTCGCGTTCCTCTTTGCTGTCCGTGTCGAGATGAAGGGGGTTTCGTTCGCCGATGCGCTGACCGACTATGCCTGGACGTTGGCGCTGATCCTCGGGGTGTTCCTTCTCTTCTTCACCTCTCTCGGCGTCTATCGCACCACTGCGCAGTCATCGTTCTATCGTCAGGCCTACCTGGCCGGCAAGGGCTTCGTATTCAGCATCGCGGTGATCCTGACCGGCCTGCTCCTGGTGTATGGCAGTGCCATCTCCCGGCTGCTGCTCCTTGCGTTCTTCCTGAGCTATCCGTTCCTGTACCTGTCTGCCTGGTACTTCGCCCGCATCGTCCTCCGCTGGCTTCGCAAGCGCGGCTTCGGCCGCTGGAACACGCTCGCCATCGGCTCCAACCCGTATCTGGGGAGCCTCCTCCGGCGCCTGGAACGATTCCCGGACCTCGGCTATGATGTGGTCGGCGTGATCACGACGCCATTCAGCGAGAATGGCGACAACAATCTCCACGTCGAGCGTATCACAGTCGAACGCGTCGTTGAGGACAAACAGATCGAACTGATCACGATCTCGACCGCCCAACTGAACGGCTCGTACGACGTCCTGGAATCGCTGTGCAAACGGGAACGGATCGGAATGCGCGTGATCTCACCCGAAGCGGATTTCCTCTTCTCGAAGGCAGGGCTTCACGATATCGCAGGGATCTCGATCTATACCCCGATGCGCCATCGCGTGGACATTGCGAAGCGCGCCATCAAGCGGGCCTTCGATATCGTCGTGTCTTCGCTATGTATCCTCGCGCTGTCGCCGATCTTCATCGCTGTGGCGATCGCCACCAAAGTGGAATCACGTGGCCCGGTATTCTTCCGCCAGAAGCGTTCGCTCTCGGATGTGGACGAACCATTCGACTTTTTCAAGTTCCGGAGCATGTACCAGGGCGCGGATGCGGAAAAAGAAAAGCTCTTCCACCACAACGAGGCGAGCGGCGCCCTGTTCAAGATGCGTGACGACCCCCGCATCACGAAGGTGGGGAAGATCATCCGGCGGTACAGCATCGACGAACTCCCGCAGCTCTTCAACGTGCTGATCGGCGATATGAGCCTGGTCGGTCCACGGCCCTTGCCGGTGTCGGACTACCGCCGCATGAAGGAAGAGGACTCCCTGGGCGGATACTTCCGTCAGCGCACATTGTGCAAACCCGGTATGACCGGCCTCTGGCAGATCTCCGGACGCAGCGACATCGGGTTCCGTGAAATGGTCTTGTTGGATCTCTACTACATCGAGAACCAGTCGATCCTGTACGACCTGGAGATCCTGGCCCAGACGGTGCCCGTGGTTCTGTTCGGCAAGGGAGCGTATTAACAGATCGGACGGCGGGCGATGCATGCCGCCAGTTCCCGAATAGGTCGGTGGTCTTTGTAGGGGCGGTGCAAGCACCGCCCCTACTTGCAAGGTCTCAATACATTCTTGAGGGAACCCCCATGAAACTCAGCGTGATCGGCACCGGCTACGTCGGACTCGTCGTGGGCACATGCTTCGCGGAAAGCGGCAACGACGTGATCTGCGTGGATGTCGACGAGCAGAAACTCAAGACCCTGCGCAAGGGCGAGAGCCCGATCTACGAACCCGGACTCACGGAGTTCCTCAAGAAGAACATCGCAGAGAAGCGCCTGACCTTTACCTCCGACCTCGATGCGGCGGTGAAGAAGTCCGAAGTGATCTTCCTCGCCCTGCCAACCCCCCAGGCAGAGGATGGCTCCGCGGACCTGCAGCATGTGGTGGAGGTCGCGAAGAAGATCGGACGCATCATGAATGGCTACAAGGTGATCGTGAACAAGAGCACCGTGCCTGTCGGCACCGGCGACCATGTGCGCGAGATCATCGCGAATGAGACCAAGCACCCGTTCGATGTGGTGTCGAACCCCGAGTTCCTCAAGGAGGGCGCGGCGGTGAACGATTTCATGAAACCGGACCGCATCGTGATCGGGACGGGCAGCCCGAAGGCCCTCGCGATCATGCAGGACCTGTATGCACCGTTCGTCCGCACGGGCAACCCCCTGATCGTGATGGATATCCACAGTTCGGAACTCACCAAGTACGCCTCGAACTCGTTCCTCGCCACGAAAGTGTCGTTCATGAATGAGATCGCGAATCTCTGTGAACGCCTCGGCGCCGATGTGGACCTCGTCCGCAAAGGCATGGGCACCGACGAACGCATCGGAACCCAGTTCCTGTTCGCCGGGATCGGGTACGGAGGCTCGTGCTTCCCGAAGGATGTCTCGGCCCTGCTCAACACCGCCCGTACCAACGAGTACGACCTGCAGATCCTCGAGGCCGTGGAGGCCGTCAACCGTCGCCAGAAACTGGTCATCGTGAACAAGATCAAAAAGCATTTCGGCACCGGGCTGAAGGGCAAGGTCATCGCGCTCTGGGGACTCGCGTTCAAGCCGAATACGGATGATATGCGCGAGGCACCGGCGCTGACCGTGGTGGATGCGCTCGTCCGCGAGGGTGCCCAGGTCCGCGCCTTCGACCCCGCGGCGCTGGATGAAGCGAAGAAGCGCTTCGGCAAGGGCGTGAAGCTGGTCGATAACAACTACGAGGCGCTCAAAGGCGCGGATGCCCTGGTGCTGCTGACCGAGTGGAACGAATTCC
The DNA here is from genome assembly GCA_030835135.1 of Bacteroidota bacterium. GTDB lineage: Bacteria > Bacteroidota > Ignavibacteria > UBA10030 > UBA6906 > JAGDMK01. The sequence goes on along the minus strand of JAUQWO010000044.1, from coordinate 8,212 downwards.
GCCGGCCGGATTTCGACCGCATCAAGACGCTCCTCCGCGAACCCGTCGTGTTCGACGGACGCAATATCTACGATCCAAAGGTGATGCGCGACAAGGGATTCGTCTATTATGGGATCGGGCGGGGGAACTGAACGGGATGCCGCTCCGCAGGATGAGCGGCGGGGTGAGAGGCATACGCGGGAACAACACAGCGGACGAGCAATAGTGATGAACGACCATCGAACGAGGAGAATTGCACCGTGAAGCATGCCATCGTCACCGGCGGGGCCGGATTCCTGGGATCACATCTGTGCGACAGGCTCCTGGCCGAGGGCTGCAGGGTCACCGCGATCGATAATCTCGTGACCGGCGATGTCCGGAATGTCGCCCATCTCCTCGGCAACGACCGTTTCCGGTTCGTCAAACACGACGTCACGGAGTATATCTTCGTGGACGGTCCCGTGGACTACATCCTGCACTTCGCGTCGCCCGCAAGCCCCATCGACTATCTCAAACTGCCGATCCAGACGTTGAAGGTGGGCTCCCTCGGCACCCACAAGGCACTCGGCCTGGCCAAGGCCAAGAACGCACGATTCCTGCTCGCTTCCACGTCCGAGACCTACGGGGACCCGCTGGTCCATCCGCAACCGGAATCGTACTGGGGGAACGTCAATCCGGTGGGCCTGCGCGGCGTGTATGATGAGGCAAAACGCTTCGCGGAAGCGATGACGATGGCCTATCACCGATACCACGGCGTCGAGACCCGGATCGTTCGCATCTTCAACACGTACGGACCACGCATGCGCATCAACGATGGCCGGGCGATCCCGGCATTCATCTCACAGGCGCTCCGCGGTGAAGATGTGACCGTGTTCGGGAACGGGCTCCAGACCCGAAGCGTGTGCTACGTGGACGATCTCATCGAAGGCATCTATCGCCTCCTGCTGTCCGATCAGACCGACCCGGTGAACATCGGCAACCAGGCCGAGATCACCATGCTCGACCTTGCGCGTGAAGTGATCGCGCTGACGAACAGCACGAGCAGGATCATCCACAAGGACCTTCCTGAGGACGATCCGAAGGTCCGCCAGCCCGATACCACGCGCGCACGCACGCTTCTTCACTGGGAGGCCCGCGTGGACCGCGCAGTCGGACTGAAGGCAACGGTGGAGTATTTCAGAAAAGCGATGGAACAGTGACGATGCACGAAAGGGCGGAGGGGACTGGGACCATACGCCGCGCTCTTACTTCATTGACCCGCAGAACGATCCTGTACCTGCCACTCGTGCTGCTCCTCTTTCACCCGCCGGCCGTTGCGCAACCGGACACGGTTCTTCCGTACGCCGGGTACTCACGCGAGCACATCACACCCCTCCGTCAGGGTATCGCCACGGGCATCGTTGGCGTCGTCGGCGTAGGGATGGTCGCCGATGCCTATTTCACCTGGTGGAAGGATGCGGAGCGGCCCTTTTCTTTCTACTCGGACCACTGGTTCGGCGGGGCGTTCCGCGGGCTCGACAAGGTCGGGCACATGTACGGCACGTACCTCGAGTTCAAGGGGATGCGGGAGGTGATGCTCTGGGGCGGCTACTCCCCTGAAGCCTCCTACTGGTGGCCGGCAGGCATCGCGATCTTCCACGCGCTGGAGATAGAACTCGGCGACGCCTTCACCCCGTACGGATTCGATCCGCAAGACCTCCTGTTCGGCCTTCTGGGTGTCGGGTATGGCATGCTGCAGACGCACTACCCGTACCTTGCCAACTTCAACCTGAAAGTGAGCTTCTGGCCCGGTTCCGGTGTCACGACACCCGCGAACTTCACCAGCGACTACGACGCAATGACGGTGTGGTTGACGGCCAACATGCATAACGTGCTGCCGGGTGCGGTCGGCGAACACTGGCCGGAGTGGTTGCAGGTGGGTGTGGGATACGGGATCGGCTGGGGTTCAACGAGGCGCGAATTTGCGATCGGGCTGGATCTCAATCTGGAGGGATTCTCCACGAGCAATGACCATGTGCTGGTGGTCGAACGGGTCTTCAATACCCTCCATTATCCCGCCCCGGCGTTGAAGCTTACAGAGGGGAAGGGACCGCTCTGGTACGGGTTGCATCTGAAATGATCAGCGTGCGGCGGCCGCCCTCATGCTGAACCTGGCGACGTCATCTACTCCCAATCGAACGCAAACCCCACCGCCACCGCTTCCCGCCGGATGTTGTAGTACTCGCCGAAGTTGTCCCAGCCATTCTGATACGACAGGAAGAGCCGGGCACCCTTGCCATTCCATGGACCGAACTTCACTCCCGCTTCCACTGCATTGCTCCCGATGACCGCCGGTGTTCCCATCAATGTGAAATGATGAGCGCCATAGACGTGCGTGGATCCCGGTCCGTGCACTTCCCACCCAGCGAGCATCGTCCATTTGCGAATGGCCACCGGCTTGACGATCGGTGCATACGTGATCCCTGCGTATGGCCGGATGAGCCATGCGCCCATGTGGTGCTGATATGCCACGACGACCTCTGCATAATTCCGCGAGAAGGGGAACGGGTCCTTCCCGTCGCGCCACATCTTCATTTCATCGTAGTAGTGCCCGTCCACCATGTGCGCACTGAAATGGAGGAAGCGGAAGCGGTAACTCCATGGCGAAGCCCCGTGCAGGCTCACCCCCAGGCCGAAGAACCCGTCGGCGGCATCGATCTTCAGGCGGTAGCCCCGGTGGTCGTTCGCGAGGGCGTAGGCGAAGAACAGCGCGGACACGCGCATCGTGTCGCTTGCCCACCGGTGCTCATATGCATCGAGCGCATTGCCGATGGCCACCTTCATCCGCGAGTTGCCGATCTCCTGCGCGATCCCCACCCTGGGCTCTTCGTGGTTGGCGAAGAACGGCGTGAAGCCCGTGCCGGAGGGGAACCAGCGCGAGCCTGATGTCCCGTCCTGTGCCGCGGCAGACCCGAAAGTCAGCAGGACGCAGAATACGGCACACAGGACAGGATCCATGAAGGATGAGGGGAAAGATCGACGTGTCACTGCGGTCATGTCCTGCCATCTATGGTTGTGAATGCCTCAAAATACCATTTCCTCGCGCGAAAATCCATTCACGACTTCAAGTGCCACTTGAAGGGAAGGGTGTGACTACCGCGTATTCCACTGGCACAGGAATTGCGTCATACTCTATGGGGTAGTGTGGTGGGGCTGAACGAGGATGAATCGTCGCTCCGGCAAACCGCTGTGGCCGGGAAACTGTCGTTCCTTGTCCAACTGGCCAGGAATCGCCGGCCGCTCCACCCACATGCCATGGAGGTTTTCGCGGTCAGGTGGGAGTAACGCGTGGCTCAACAGACATTTGCGCATTCAGGTGAAGTAGGGATCCTCCGGATCGCCGATGGTCTTCCGGATGCTCTGTATTGCATCGAGGCCGCGTCCGGGGAGTATACCTACGTCAACCCTGCGTTTGAGGCGCTGACAGGCTATTCCCTGCACGAGATCCGGACCATGGGGGGGCGTGGCGCATTCGACGCGGCCACGCGTACTTCGGTCGCGACTTCAACCGGATTGGCGGGCGACGTATCCGCATCAGGTGCCCCCACCATCGCCGACGACGAACGGTGGTTCAAGCGGAAGGACGGCACGGTCATCTGTCTCGAGGACCGGTCGGGCACGATCACGGAGAACGGCCTGATCGTCGCATACACGGGGGTGCTGCGCGACGTGACCGACCGGAAGGCATGGGAGTTCGAAACCGTCGAGAAGATGTCACTCCTCCGCATGGTCGTGGACAGTCTTCCGGATATCGTGTACGCGAAGGACCGGCAGGGGCGGAAGCTTCTCTCCAATCTCACGGAAGTCCGGGACTATCTCCACTGTTCGTCGGAAGACGAGGTCCTGGGAAAGGATGACTTCGCATTCTACGACCGGGAACTCGCCACGGAATTCATGCGGCTGGACCAGGAAGTGTTGAGCACGGGGCGGCCGATCCTCAATCATGAAATGACCATCGTCGACCGGGCCGGCGTTCAGCGATGGGTCGTGTCCACCAAGGTCCCATTCCGGGATCCTTCCGGGAATATTGCCGGTCTTGTCGGGATCGGCCGGGATATTTCGGCCCGGCATCAGGCGGAAGATTCCATGCGACTCTTCCGCGCGCTGGTCGACCATGCGAATGATGCCATCATCGTGCTCGACCCGCAGTCGGGGCGCATGCTGGATGCGAATGACACTGCACTCCGGATCTTCGGGTATGATCGGGAGGAATTCCTTAAGAGGTCGCTCCTCGATATCGACAGCAACCTGGACCGGCGGGGGTACGAAGACCTGCTGGTCAGGCTTGCGGACACAGGGGGCGTGATCATCAGCCGGACACAGCGGCGCAGAGACCGGAGCACCTTCCCGTCCGAAGTGAGTGTGAACGTTGTGCACCTTGACCGTGAGTATGTTGTTGCGACGATCCGCGACATTTCCAGGAGGATGAAGGAACAGGAGGCGCTGCGGAAGAGCGAGGAACGATTCCGACTGGTCACGGAGAACGTCGCCGATCTGCTGGCGCTCTTGCATGAGGACGGGCTCTGCGAGTTCGCGAGTCCCTCGCACTTGCGGGATGGTCATTCTCCGGACAGCCTTATGGGTCAGGACTATCTCGCACTGATCCACCCGGGCGATGTGCCCCGGGTCCGCGACTGTCTGGCCATGGTGGCCCGGGGAAGTGGACATCAGAGCATCGAGTTCAGGCTTCGCAACGGCGACGGCTTCTGGCGATTCAAGGATGCATCGGTCACGCTGATCGTCGATGATGCCGGTGAGCGCCTGCTCCTCATGGCCCGCGACATGACGGAACGGAAGCTTCAGGAAGAATCACAACAGTGGCTGGAGAGGCAACTCAGCGAACGGAATGCCGTCCTTGAGAAGGCCCTGGCGGAAGTGCGGCAGATGCAGCAGGGACTGATCCAATCCGAGAAGATGGCGTCGATCGGACAGCTCACGGCCGGGATCGCGCACGAGATCAACAACCCGCTGGCATTCGTGTCGAGCAACCTGAACAGGTTCGGTGAGTACTTCAACGATGTGCTCGGGGTCCTGAAGACATGGGATGCCGTGAAGGGAGAGCTGGAGAAGGACCCGCAATTCCAGCCACTCCTCGCGTTGGTCCGGAAGGCGGAAGAGCAGGCGGATCTCGAGTTCGCGGTCTCGAATTTCCCGGTGCTCATGACGCATACGAGCGAAGGCACCGAGCGCATCCGGAGCATCGTGGACCGTCTGCGGGGGTTCTCGCATATGGCGACAGAGAGCTTCGCGGATGCCGACATCAATGCAGCGCTCGACGATACGATCAACCTGACCTGGAACGAGCTGAAGTACAAGGCGACGATCGTCAAAGAGTATGGTGAGCTTCCCCGGGTCAGCTGCAATGTCGGTGAGATCAAGCAGGTGCTGGTGAACCTGCTGGTGAACGCGGCCCAGGCACTCAAGGACAAGGGGACCATCACGTTGCGGACGAAGGAAGGAGCGGGGATGGTGGTGATCCAGGTGATCGACACAGGCGGCGGCATCCCGGAGGCGAACCTCAAGCGGATCTTCGATCCTTTCTTTACGACCAAGGCGGTCGGGAAGGGGACGGGGCTCGGGCTCTGGATCTCCGCCACGATCATCCAGAAGCACGGCGGGACGCTCGCTGTCGATTCTGTCGAGGGGACCGGGACCACCATGACCATCACGCTCCCGGTCTCGCACGACGTCACTGCAGGGGAGGCGGCATGACCGCGACGCGGGAATTGACGGATGAGAAGGCCGACACCACACAGGTCACCCCGGTGATGGTGGTGGTGGATGATGAAGAGGCGATCCTGGCAAGTCTGCGCAGTCTTTTCCGGCGGGCAGGGTACTCGACCCATGCGTTCCAACGCGGGCCCGATGCACTGGATTTCATCAGCCGGGTCCCGGCGGATGTCATCATCTCTGATCTGCGCATGCCCGTCATGACCGGCGTGGAATTTCTGGACCGTGCTTCGGGTATCAACCCGCAGGCGGTGCGCATCATCCTGAGCGGGTACGAGGACAAGGCGGTGGTGATGGATGCACTGTCGAGGTCCCTCGCCCATCACTACGTCCTGAAGCCGTGGGAAGACGGTGTCCTGCGTGAACTGATCCACCATGCACTCGAGCAGCTTGCCGGGCAACGCAGGAGCAGGCTTACCGAGATCCTGGGGAGCGTGGCGTCGCTGCCGGCACCACCCCGGATGCACGCACGCGTCCACGAGGTACTTGCGCGCGACGGGAGTTCTGTGGCCGACATCGCCCACGAGATCGCAAAGAGCCCGCCGATCGTCGCGAAGCTCCTCCGGGTGGCGAACTCGGTGTACTATAGCAGCCGGAAATCCATCACGAGCGTCCATGACGCCGTGTTCTTCATCGGCACGGAATACGTGGCGGGGCTCGTTGCCGCGATCGAGGCGTTCCATGGCTTCTCGTGCATCACACGGCCGGAGTTTGCGGCGGAGATCGATCGGTTGTGGAATGCTGCCGTGAGCAGGTCCGCCATCGCAAAACGTATCGCCGAGCAGTGGCATGGCTGCGCATCACCGGAGGCCGTGTACGTCGCGGCGTTGCTGCAGGACATCGGTCAGGCGGCACTGCTGTGTTTCGATCCGGAAAAGTACGCGGCATTCCGTGCAGGGCGTGGGGTACTGCACGGCATGGATGGGAATGCCGAATGCGCGCACTTCGGGATCTCTCACGATGCCATGGGCGCTGCTCTTCTGGACTCCTGGAACTTCCCGCCGGACATCGTTGCGGGGGTATCCATGCATCACAAGCGAACGGGTGGGACGGCGATGCCGCAAATATTGCAGATCGCGGACATCCTCGAGCGGGGAAATTCTGACTATCCCCATGATCCGGCGGTGGATGAGCTCGTGGAACAGTGGAGGGAGAGGATCATGAATGGGACGGGCGCAGCACGATAACGTCACGGACGAAGGAACATCATGGAAGCTTATCAGCGCAATAACCGTATCCTCTACGTCGATGATGAGGGTGCCCTGCTCTCTGCGTTCACCGCGTTGCTCCGCAAAGAGCCGGTCGAGATCACCACGCTCCAGGATTCCACGAAGATCGAGCAGATCCTTACAGAGAAAGGTCCGTTCGCCGCGGTCTTCTCGGACCAGCGGATGCCCGGACTGGATGGCGTGGGTGTGCTGGAGGCCGTAGCCAAAGCACATCCCGCATCGATCCGCGTGATGATCACCGGATTTGCGGACCACAACGACACGCTCCGCGCGATCAACATAGGCGGGATCACGTCGTATATCGCCAAACCGTGGGACGATGGCCATCTGAAGGCGCTGGTGAGAGAATCGGTTCACCGGTACAATCTTGCCGGTGAAAATACCTATCTCCTTGGAGCGTTGAAACTGGCCAACGACTCGTTGAAGGAGGCGCTGGATGGTACGGTGACCGGCACGGTGCGGCTGCTGGGAGACATGGTCCAGACATTGAACCCCGATGCGGGGATGCGTGCGACGCGCGTCCGGCAGCTCGGGCGCGCACTCCTTGAAATGATGCCGGAGGTGGAGGAGCAGGAACGCCGGGAGATCACCCTCGCCCTCGATCTTGCCTTTCTCGGGATCGCGGCTCTCCCTCCCTGGATCCAGGTGTCTCTCAACAAACAGGGATTCAGTTCCCTGGAGAGATTCCCCGTTGCGAGGACCCACCATCTGATCGCATCCGGACTCGTGAAAGAGATACCGGGGTTCGAGAACGTGGCGCGTATCCTGCGGCTCCTCGGGAAGAACTATGACGGGAGCGGGGACCCGACCGATGAGTTTGCCGCCGGGGAGAAGCTTCCCCTGGGCTCCCGGATGCTCCACATCCTTGTTGAGCTGGAACGAAAGACCACCGAGAAGTTCCGCGGACGCGAAATGCTGGAGTGGATGCTTCGACAGCCGGCGATGTTCGACACCGCTCTGATCAACCGGATGCTCAAGCGGCCCGAAGGCCAGGCCGGGGAAGCGTCCACCAGCGATGTGGGGATCGACGGGTTGAAGCCCGGCATGGTGCTGCTCGAGGACGTCATGAATTCGGAGAACCAGTGCCTGATGAGGGCGGGGACCGCTGTGACCGTTATGTCGATCAATATCCTGAAACAATGGCACGCAAGGGACCCCTTGCCCGCGAAGATCCGGGTGAGGGTGCAGCGGTGACCACGTAGCCATCAGGGGACCAGGGAACCATGAGACACATG
>JAUQWO010000043.1 GCA_030835135.1 Bacteroidota bacterium | reverse complement strand
CACCGCCCCTACAACGATCCCGGCACATAGGAAGGATGCGGCGGATCCGTCAACCGGGGTCGTCGTTGGTCCGTCGCACTTCATCCAGCATCGCCATGTAGTTGGCGTAGCTGACGTAGTCGGGGATGCTGTTCCCCGACCCGGCGCAATAGCCGCCATTGTATCCGGCTTCCTGGATGTTGCGACGGACCTGCGCGCGGACCTCTTCCTCCGTCGCGCGGCTCAACATATCCACATCCACATGCCCGATCAGGCAGAGCCGGTCACCATACCGCGCCTTCACCTCGGCGATGGCCATGGCTTTGGGTTCGATCGGGTGCAGCGCATCCACGCCGCAGGCGATGATGTCCTCCATGACATCCCAGAGCACCCCGTCCGTATGGTAGATGAACGGTTTGCCGGCGGCCCGGGCAAGGTCACCGACCTTCTTCAGCCAGGGGAAGAAGTACTTCCGGAGCAGGGCGGGGGAGACCATCAGTCCGGAGGCATACGCGATATCGTCGCTGTACCAGAGGATGTCCACCGCGGGGTGCGCTGCCATCCGCTCGAACATCCCGACGACGATCCCGCCGATGCGGTTGTTGAGTTCCTCGACAAGTCCGGGGTCTTCGAAGACGGCCATCGAAAAGTTCTCGAACCCCATCATCTCCCAGGTCATCGTGAAGATGTCGCCGTACTGACCGCAAACTCCCATGCCTTCCGGCAGGAGTGCCCGGACCGCCTCGAACCGCTCGTAGGAGATCTCATCGCTACGTGGGAGTACGTAGGCCGTCAGGTCCTGCATCGATGTGATGACCCCCGTCCCTTCAGACGCCCACTTGCGAACGACGGTCCCATCACCCGATGCCATCAGATTGGCGCTTGTTCCGAGCTTTCCCGGGTTGAAATCGACGCCAGGTTGCAGTTTGATGTAGTCGTACCCGGCCCTGTGCCAGAACTCCACGTCATCTGCCAGCGTGACAACCGGACGGCCGAGGAAGCGCTCTTTGATCACCGGATGGATGCCGAGCTCGACGTTGGGGACGTGCGTACCCTTGCCTCGACGGAGGGTGGTGATCAGCTGGTTGATGTCCGGGCGCATGAGAGCAAAGTGGATGGTTAAGAATTATTAAGTAACATTGGCTTCACTGAGTTCGTATATTCATGTGACCGATGTCACAGCAGTCGGGGGTCTGTATGAGTATCTTGGACTAAACACCTGAACGAACAGGGGAGAGAGAACGAACATGAAGAAGATCTGGACAGTCGCCGCACTTATCGCAGTTGCCACCATCCCCCTGATCATCGCGAACAGCAAAGCGGACCGGAAGAAGCCGGTGATGCCGGTTGCCGGTGACGCGAATGATATCTTTGAATGGGAACTGAAAGAACAATAAGCAGCATCAGGAGCACTGTGCAGAGCGCAGAGAGGGCAGGTCCGGCCTCTCCGCTCTGCACTTCTGTTTTCAGAGGTACGACGCTGTCCGGCGCCCGTTCCCGGTCGCGAGGAACCGCTGTCAGAAACTGATCGTCCCCTGCCCTTCTTCCCCCTCTTTCCACTTGGACGTCGTATGCTTGTCGCACCGGCCCGGAAGCACCTTCGTGGTGAAGAACTCGGTCGTCGTTGACGGGCAGTACTGTGTCGCGAGCTTCTTGGTCTCCGTGCAGATCGTCTCCTGCAGCACCCCTGCCGGCCGTTGGAAGTATTCCAGCGGCATCGCGATATCCGGGTCCTCGTAGACGTATTTCATGAACCGTCCCCACACCGGGGCCGCGGCACGTCCGCCCTGCCCGTCCCATGTCTTGAACCGCACGCTCTTGTTGTCGAAGCCGACCCACACCGAGGCGCTGATCTGGGGGGTGAAGCCCACGAACCAGGCATCGGCGAACTCCGATGTTGTCCCCGTCTTGCCGGCTGCCGGGAGCTGGAAGAAATCGCGGACGTGACTGCCGGTACCGCCGTTCACCACCCCCTCGAGCATGGAGGTCATCAGGAACGCGGTCTCTTCGCTCAGCACCTCCCGTTGCATCGGGAAGTTCTCTTCGATCACGTTCCCGTCCTTGTCCTCGATGCGGAGGATGGAGGTTGGTTCGACGTAGACGCCGTGATTGGGATACACACCGAACGCAGAGGCCATTTCGAGCGGCGACACCTCGCCCGCGCCGAGTGCGAGCGATTCGTACGGCGGCAGCGGCGAGGTGATCCCCATCCGTTTGGCGTAGTCGATCACTTTGTTGATCGGAGCAATGGACTGGACCGCCCGGACGGCCACAAGGTTGATGGACATGCGGATCGCTTCGCGGATCGTACTCTTCCCGCCGAAGGTCATGTCCGAATTCGATGGCGTCCATCGCTTGCCGTCCGGCATGAAGATCGTGACCGGCTGGTTCCACAACTCGAAGGTCGGCGGGTACCCGTTGTCGATGGCGACGGTGTACACGAACGGCTTGAACGCGGAACCGACCTGCCGGCGGATCTGGGTGACGTGGTTGAGGCCATACTTGAACTGTTTGAAGTTTGCGCCACCGACCATCGCGATGATGCCCCCGGAACTCGGATCGACCGCGACGAACCCGATCTCGATCTGCTGGGCGACGTGCATCATCGAGTCCAGCCAGGGACGGTCCGCCTTGAGCGCCTGATACACGCTGTCGCGCGCCCGCGCCGTGCCGGCATTGCGGTACATGCCCGACGTACGGATGGCCTGGTCGATGACGAAGCTGAGCGCCTCGCGTTCTCTGGACCAGTTCCATTCCTTGTCGAAGAGCGCCTGGTAGATGGTCAGATGTTCGTCCACCGCATGGTTGGCGTGGCGCTGCATCCGGCTGTCGAGGGTGGTGTACACGGACAGCCCATCGCGATAGATGTCGAAGCCGTACTTCTCCGCCTTTTCGGAAAGTTGCTGACGGATATACTCCACGAAATGCGGCGCGATCCCCGCGCGCGCGTACTCGTCGGTCGCCTTGAGCTGGATCGGGACCGCTTTTGCGCGCTCTGCTTCCTCTTCGGTGATGTAGTCGTACTTGAGCATCTGTCCCAGGACGACATTCCGGCGTGCCAGTGCGCGCTCCGGATGGCGGATCGGATCGTAGTACGCCGGTCCCTTGACCACGGCGATGAGCATCGCCGTTTCCGGCAGGGTCAACTCCTGGATGGTCTTCCCGAAGTACTGCTGTGATGCCGAGGCGATGCCGTAGGAGCCGCGGCCGAAATACACGACGTTCAGATAGAACTCGAGGATCTCTTCTTTCGTGAAGTTCCGCTCGAGCTGGATGGAGGTGATGAACTCGCGGATCTTGCGCGTGACGGTGTCGAACGCATTCTTGTCGTCGTGCCCCAGGTACAGGTTGCGGGCGAGCTGCTGGGTGATGGTGCTCGCGCCTTCCGGATGGCGGAAGAGCGTGAGCGCATTCTTGATCATCGCCTTGATGAAGCGTATCGCGTCGACGCCCCAGTGACTGTAGTAATCCTTGTCCTCGGTGGCGATGAGCGCGTTCTGAATGGTGATCGGGATGTCCTTCAGCGCGACCTGCGACCGGTTCTTGATGAAGAACTGGTCCAGCACTTCGCCGTCGGAGGAGAAGACACGCGTGGAGAGCTCCGGCCGCGGGTTCTCGATCTTCTCGAGGCCCGGGAGGCCGGAGAACAGATACCAGGTATAGACGCCGAGGATGATCGCCGTGGGCAACCCGACGATCAGCAGCATGCGCAGCCAGCGGCGTGGTGGCCCGGCCGGATTCTTGTTCCCGCGCTGGCGGCGGAATTCGGGATCGTTGAAGTAGCGGTCCATGTCTTCCGGGGACAGCGGCCCCGATCGTTTCTTACCCATCCTGTGCCGTCCTAGCTTCCGTTCCAGGTTTCAAGCGTGATCGTGCCGTTCTGCAAGACGGCATATGTATGGTACGTGATCCAGTCGCCGAGGTTGATATACGTGCCGGTGCCGACCTGCTCGATATGCGGCCTGTGCCGGTGCCCCATCACCACGATGTCACTCCCCGCGGCGATCCTCTCCGTGGCGAAGGCGAGCAGCCCCTCTTCCTCGCCGAAGTCCTTGTGTGACGTGTACGTCCGGCTTGTACGTGATGATCCGCGAGCCAGGGTCACGCCCAGATCCGGGTGGAGCCATCGGTATGCCCGGATCGCGAGGCGGTTCCGGAGCACCGGCTTGATGAGCCGGTAGCCGAGGTCGCGTGTTGCGAGGCCGTCGCCATGATGCAGGTATACCTTTTTGCCATCGAGTACCAGTTCGCACGGATCGAGGTACAGCTTCACGCCGAGTTCGGTGGGAAAGAAATCCCCCATCCAGAAGTCGTGGTTCCCCGCCATATAATGAACGGGAATGCCGTGATCGGTGAACGCCTGCAGGGCCGTGAGCGTGCGGTGGAATCCCTTCGGGATCACGGTCTTGTATTCGAACCAGAAATCGAAGAGATCGCCGAGGACGCAGAGTTGCCCGGCGTGCGGAAGGACCCCATACAGGAACGACAGGAGGCGGTCCTCTTTTTCCCGCTCCGTCTTTCGGTCGCCCAGCCCCAGATGTACGTCGGAAATGAAAAATACTGACATGGTTTCAATTTAGGAAAAGTATCCATGGGGGGCAAGAACGCCCGGACCTGCTACGCGTACGGAGAAAGCACGCCTGAAAATGCACAAACCCGGGCTGGAATCAGCACCCGGCCCAGCACGCAGGCTCCAGCTTCGGGTCCCTACTCTTCGTTGACGCCGCGCAGCAGCCACAGTCCCGCGACGAAGAAGACACCCACCGACAGGGCCGCGATCCGTTCTCCGGTCAGGTCGGCCATGATGCCGAACATGAGCGGACCGATCACCGCCGAGGCCTTGCCGCAGAGTCCGTCGAAGAACCCGAAGAATTCCGCCTCGCGCGTCCGGGGGGTGAGCAGGGCCATCAGACTCCTGCTGGCGGATTGCGAGGAGCCCATGGCGACACCGGCGGCCAGGGCGACGGCATAGAACTGCGCCGATGTCTGAACGAAGTACGCGCCAACGACAATAGCGATCCAGATAACGAGCGTGATCGCGATCGTCCGTTTGGGACCGATCTTGTCGGTGATCACGCCGAACACGATCGATCCGATAACCGCACTGGTCTGCACGACGGCGAAGAACCCGATGATCTCGGTGTCCGACATGGCCAGGACCTGCTGGGCGAATACGGCCGCGAACGCCACGACCGTCAGGATCCCATCGTTATAAATGAAGAAGGCGATGAGGAAACGGGCGAGGGCGGGGTGTGTACGTTCGATGAACAGAGCCCGGAATGTTTTCCCGGCCCGTTGGATCCCGGCCCGATAGAGCGATGGTGGCGGCGGACCGGCCAGAGGCGGCTCCGGCACGACGAAGAACAGGGGCAGGGAGAAGACAAAGAAGAACGCGGCGGCGAGCAGGAACGTGGAGCGCACCGCGTCCAGGTAGCCCGGGTCATCGGACCCGGGGAGCAGGAGACTGGTGATGATGAGGATCGCGAGGGAGCCGAGGTAGCCCATGGCATACCCATATCCCGAGACCCGTCCGTAGCTTGTGCGCGTCGTGATGCCGGGGAGGAAGGAATCGTAGAACACGATGCCTCCCTCGAACCCGACGTTCGCGATGATGAAGAGGAGCATCGCGGTCACGACCATCCCGGGGCCGGTCAGGGACAGCAGAGCCGTGCAGATCACCGAGGCGAGCGTGAATATCAAGAGGAACCGTTTGCGGTTCTGCGAAAAGTCCGCGGCCGCGCCGAGGGGAGGAGCGAGCAGTGCGGCGATCGCCATGGACAGGCTGACGGCGAGGCCCCAGAGCCAGCGGTGTCCGCCGGCGATCTGGCCGATGAAGTACCGGGGAAAGATGACGGTGACGATGATGACCGAGAATGCAGTGTTGCCGAAGTCGAAGAAGGTCCAGCCGATGATGCGGGACCGCTTCCGGAACGACCGCACGAGAGCCGGCTCCCTCACGTCGTGGGCTTCCGTGTCTTGGGTGGACGATCGGCGGTATCGCCTTCGTAGAGCCCGCGGCCGGCCTTGGTGACGGCACCGTCGCCCAACTGCTCGGGCCCGACGTTCTTGATGTCGTTGAGCACCGCATCCAGGACGCCGTTCACGAACTGTCCGCTTCGCTCCGTGCTGAACAGCTTGGCGAGCTCGATGGCCTCGTTCATGGTCACCTTGGGCGGGATCTCCCGGAAGTACAGGAGCTCACAGATCCCCATGCGCAGGATGAGGCGGTCCAGGATCGCGATGCGCTTGAAATCCCAGTTCGCCACGCGGGCCTTGATGATCTTGTCGATATCCGCACTGTGCTTCACCGTTTGAGCAACGAGGTTCTTCGCGAACTCATGCGCGGCTTTGTTGTCCTCGAGGCCCGTCAGGACGCACGCGAACACATGCTCCAGCGGGTCTCCGGCGATCTCGTGGGCATAGAGTGCCTGAACGACTTTCTCCCGAATGATGCGACGTCTCACCTTCCAACAGTCCTTTCTTAGCGCAGTACGGTCACGCGGGGCGCGGTGGCTGCAGGATGCAGGTCCACAACGACCTCCGCGCGGAATACATCACGGATACGGTCCACGGTCAGCACCTCGGAGGGTGTCCCGGCGGCCGCAATGGTCCCGCATTGCAGCATGGCGATGCGGTCGCTGTACATCGCGGCGAGGTTCAGATCGTGGGTCACGGAGACAACGGTCAGACCGGTGTCCACGCTCAGGCTCCGGAGGAGCCGGAAGATATCGACCTGATGGGCGATATCCAGGTGGGCGGTCGGCTCGTCGAGCAGCAGCACCTCCGGTTGCTGGGCGAGCGCACGGGCGATGAACGCACGCTGGCGTTCACCTCCCGAGAGATTGGTGACGGGGTGCGATGCAAGATGACCGATATCCGTCAGCCCCATCATCTTCCGTGCGACCTCCCGGTCGCCTTCTCCCTCGAACACCATGCCCGCGGTGTGCGGCGCGCGTCCCATCAGCACGATCTCTTCGACGGTGAACGGGAAGACCCCTTCACGGTCCTGGGGCACGTAGGCCATCTTTCGCGCGATGTCTGCACGGGTGAATGTCGCCAGCGGAGTGCCGTCGAGGGCAATGTTGCCTTCGTCAGGGAGGAAGATGCGGTCGAGGATCTTGAGAAGTGTGGATTTGCCGGACCCGTTCGGACCAACGAGGGTCAGGAATTCCCCGCGGTGGACCGCGAGGGACACGTTGCGCAGCGTCGGGATGCCTGCGACGTAGCTGAACGAAACGTTGTCAACCGTAAGAACGGCCATACTTCCCGGGATGGAGCGCTTTTGGACGAAAACCTCTTGGGTGGAAAATACGCAAAAGGTGGGCAAAAAGGAAGGGAGAAGACAATTCAGATATCAGAATTCAGATATCTGATATCTGAATTGCCTACCGGCGACGGAGGAGGTAGATGAACACCGGGGCGCCGATGACCGCGGTGACCGCTCCCACCGGTATCTCGGCCGGGGCAATGATCGTACGTGCGAGTGTGTCGGCCAGGATCAGGAACGTCCCGCCCAGCAGGAATGAGGCCGGGATCAACAGGCGGTGGTCCGGGCCGAAGATCATCCGCGTGACATGCGGGATGATCAGGCCCACGAACCCCACGACACCGCTCACCGACACGACCGCGCCGGTGATGATCGAAGCGATGGCGTACGAGCGCCGGCGGAGTGCACGCACATCCACACCGAGCTGCAGCGCGGTCTCGTCGCCGGTGGCAATGAGGTTGTACTGCCGGGCGAACACGAATGCGGGGATCGTTGCGAGAAGCGTGAGCGGTCCGGCAATGAGCAGCGCATCCATGCTCGCCCCGCTCAGGTTCCCCATAAGCCACAGGAATGCGTTGCGGAGTTCCTGATTGAACAGTGCAACGGTCAGGAGAACGAGGGCGTTGAAGAATGCGCCGACCATGACGCCCGCCAGGAGAAGGGTGTACGGCTCGAGCTGTCCGCGCCGGTGCGCGAGCGCGTACACGAGGAGCATCACCAGGGCCGAACCTGCGAACGATGCTGCGGGTGCAACGATGTGACCGATGCCGGATGCCAGGGCGATGGCGAGGATCGTTCCCATCGTGCCGCCGCTGGAGATCCCGAGGATATACGGCTCCGCCAGCGGGTTACGCAGCAATGCCTGCAACACCGCACCGGCGACGGAGAGCCCGGCGCCGACCAGGAATGCCAGGAGAACGCGCGGGAGACGAATGTCGATGACGATGAGCCGTTCCAGGCTGTCCACGGGGAAGAGACCCGTACACGATCCGATCACCGCGCGGAAGGGGACCGCCACACTGCCGACGGAGAGTGCGAGCAGGCCAGCCGAGGCGAGGATCGCGGTGAGCACCCCGAGGATGAACGCCAGCCGGCGAGGGGTGAGAGGTGACCGCCGGTCAGGAAGGAACTGGTTCATCGCCGCTTCTTCGTTTTCTTTAGTGCTGCCTGGCGCGTCTTGCGGGCCGAGCGGGCGGGACGCACATTCGTTGTCGTCCGCGACGCACGTTTCTCACGCGGATGGAGCGCAAGCCAGAGATCCTCGACGAGGGTACGCACACCGGTCCCGGCCACGGCAGAGATCGCTGCGACCTTCTTCCTGCCGAAGGCTTCCTTTTTCAGGAGCCCGAGCGTCTCATCGTCCAGGGCGTCGATCTTGGTGATCACGACCATGGACTTGCGCTTCAGGAGGGCCGCGTCGTACTGCCCCAGTTCGTTCGTCAGGATCTCAAGATCTTCCCTGAGCGATGCGCGCGTGGCGTCCAGCAGGAACACGAGGACGCGCGTCCGCTCCACATGACGGAGGAACTGGAGTCCGAGGCCTTTGCCCTGATGCGCGCCGGCGATCAGCCCGGGGATGTCGGCAACGACGAAGCTCTTACCTTCATCCACACGCACGATGCCGAGGTTCGGGACCAGGGTGGTGAACGGGTAGTCGGCGATCTTCGGCCGGGCGGCGGAGATCACGGAGATGAGTGTGGACTTCCCGGCATTGGGGAGTCCGACAAGCCCGACATCAGCGAGGAGCTTCAGTTCGAGTTCCAGGTCGCGTTCTTCACCGGGCTCGCCCTGTTCGTACCGGCGCGGTGCCTGATCCACCGACGTGGCGAACTCGCAGTTGCCGCGTCCGCCCCGACCGCCGCGGGCCACGACGAACTCGTCGCCATGCTTCAGCAGATCGGCAACGATCTCCTGGGTGGCGGTGTCCCGGGCAACGGTTCCTTCGGGTACCTCGATATAAATGTCTTCACCGCTGCGCCCCGTGCGCTGGGCTCCTTCGCCATGGGCACCCTCCGGCGCGGTATACTTGTGGCGGTACTGGAAATCCAGCAGGGTGGTCATGTGCCGGTTGGCTCGAAGGATCACCGATCCTCCGCGCCCGCCGCTGCCGCCGTCCGGTCCGCCCTTGGGGATGAATTTTTCCCGGCGGAAGCTGATGATCCCGGAGCCACCGTCACCGGCACGCACCTGGATCTGTACGAGGTCAACGAATTTCACGCGGCAGGTCCTGTTCCCGTTGCAAAGCGTTGTTGGATGATATCGGTGAATGCGATCGCTTCATCCTGGAAGGGATCGATGGCGTTGATCTCGAAGATCTCGCGCACGTAGCCGGTGGCTTCCTGCCACGAGCCCATCTGATTCAGCCGCGCGATCATGAGATCGTAGAACTGTGCATCACGGTCGCACAGCACAGTGACGAAACGCTTCCTCTGTTCCGGCGTGATCACCTCCGTGAGGTCCGGGAGCGTGACGGGCGATGATGGAGCCAGGGGCAACTCCAGCTGCTCCTCGGGTTCCTGCCGGACCGCGGGCGCGGGGAACGGAAGTATCCTCGCGGCGGGAGCCTCGCTGTCCATTCCGGGGTCACCGATCGACAGTTCGCGTGCAGCTTCTCCGGGGCCATTCTGCGTGACAATGGCCGGCAGCGGCGGGATGTCCCGGGCCGCATCGCCCATGCCGTCCGGATCGTCCTGATCGGGTGGCGCGTCACCAGTTTCCGCCGGTGGTTCTGCTGCGGCATCGGAAACAGGAACAGGAGGCGTGCCTTCCTCCGGTCCCGAAGAAGAGTCCGTTACGATCGGCTCGCCCGTGTTCTCCGGCATCACGGCGGGTGCGGGCGCCGTCTCTGACAGCACGGTGGTGACCGGGTCCGGTGCGGATGCGATCACCGCCGGTTCGGCCTCATTCGCCGGGGGTGCTTCGTCCTTCACGCCCAGAAAATCGTCGCACAGCGCGGCAAGGTCATCGAGCGTGATGGTCTCACGGTTCCGAAGGTGGAAGATCCCGGTGATGTACTCCTTCACCCCGACCATCTCCTTGTCCTCGAAGAACAGGAGCACGGGCCGGAGGGCGATCTCGTGTGCGTCACCCTCTTCGCCGGCGCTGAAGAAGTCGAAGAGAGGTTTCGCCAGCGCGGCAAGTTCGCGCGGTGCGTGTTCTTTGGTGACCGCGGCATCGATCCGGCGGATCAGTTCGGTGCACGTGGCGCGGTCGATCTCGCCCTGCCCCCTGGCGGCAAGCGTTTTGCGGAGGAGCTGGGGGAGATAGATGTAGTCGGTCACATATTCCAGCTTCGCGAACAATTCGGAGACCGGGATGACATCCCGTGTGTGGAACAGGAAACTCGAGAGCGTCCACCGCGGGCGGCACACATAGTTCTCGGTGAAGTGCACCGCGTTCTCCAGATCGGCCTGGAATTCGCCGCGCGGGTACACGTAGGAGTCCACTGCCTGTTCGATGAACATGTGCTGCAGGCGTGCCGCGGTGGGGGAGAGTGTGCGCACGCGGCTGAAGGAAGGGGCGCGGCCGAGCTCGTCGGCGAGACGTTCACGGAGGTGCGCACGCAGATAGGCCTTCACCCCGGCAGGGAGAGGCGCATGCGCCAGCCGCGCCGCCGGGAGGTCCGCGTCGTCGCCGATGGTGCACTCCAGGAACCTCTTCAACAACTCGTCGCTATCGATCGCCGTCATCGTCTCGTTTCACCGCCTCCGTCACCGCCGTGAGACCATCGTCCGTGAACGCGACGGTGCTCCCGTTCCCGCGTTCGCGTTGTCCGCCGTTCTGCAACCCCCCCCCGGTGCGCACAGAACGCTTCTCCGTCATCTCCCCTTTTTCAGGATCGCATTGACCCTGTCGATCTCCTTGCGTGCCGCCGCCTTGAATGTCTCGTCGATGCCCGGGCGGTCGATGATCTGTTTGTACATCGTCAGGGCCTGGTCGGACCGGCCCATCTTTTCGTACGCCTGTCCGCTCATGTAGAGCGACG
Source organism: Bacteroidota bacterium (assembly GCA_030835135.1). Taxonomy (GTDB): domain Bacteria; phylum Bacteroidota; class Ignavibacteria; order UBA10030; family UBA6906; genus JAGDMK01. Next base: position 23,983 of record JAUQWO010000043.1, on the reverse strand, counting down.
TCGCGGTCCAGTCCACTTTTCCCTTCTTGGTGACCAGATACGGGACCTTGAGGAAGTCGAGGATCGCCTGCTGGTAGTCGCCCTTGCCGAAATTGGCCTCGCCGATGTAGTAGCGGATCTCCCCTTCGAGATCGGAGCCCGCTTCTTCGAGGAGGGTCTGGAGTTGCAGGACCGACTGGTCGTAGTACCCGAGCCGTTGATACAGGATGCCGATCTTGATCCGTTTGTCGAATGCATCCTCGGCATTGGGATAGAGCTCGAGATACCGGCGCGTGAGCGTGAGTGCCGCATCGAAGATGCCGGCGATCTCGTAGGTCTCGATCAGATTGTTGATGGCATAGGGCAACAGCGCCGGGTCCGCACCGGGATTGTCCGTGACCATGCGGTAATTCCGGATCGCCTCATCCCACTTTTCCGCCTGATACTGGATGTTCCCGAGCGCGAAGTGGACCTTCTGCATGATGGGGGCATCGGGATGCTCTTTCATCAGCTGCTCGAACTGGGAGAGAGCTTCCTGTGGCTTGTTGGTGGCTTCGTACACCTTTCCGATCCAGAACATCGCCGTGGGGGCGGAGGGTGTCTCTTCGTAGGATGAGACCACGGTCTGGAATGACTTCAGTGCGCGCGGGAAGTCCTTCTGGCGGAAGAAGGCATTCCCGCGTTCGAGTTCGAACTCGGCCATCTCCGTATCGTTATCCGGATATGCCGCGCGGAATGCAGCGATATCGCGGTCCGCCGGATTGAAGGCATTGAGCCGCAGGTTCGTGACGACCATCCGTGCCGCGAGGGCACGTTGTTCGTTCTTGTCCTTGCTTGCAGCGGCGAGCGCGGTGTACTGACGCAGCGCATCGGTGTATTCTCCGCTATCGAACAGGATGTCGGCGATCTCGCGTGACGTGGCGGTGCCCGGTGATGCAGCGGAGGCCTGCCGGAAGTACGACGTGGCAAGGTCCGTTGCACCCTCGGTCCGGTAGATCATCCCGAGCGTGGTAAGGGCTTCGGCTGCGCGCGGGCCCTTTTGTTCGCGGGCGAGGAGCGAGAAGAGTCGTGCTTTCGCTCCGCGCACGTCGCCACCCTGTGCCAGGGCCTTGCCGAGGGCGAGCAGGACGCCGGGATCCGGCGCGGTGCCGCGTGCGGGGAGCGCGCCCTCATTGTTCAGGAGTGCGGTATAGAGAGTGATGGCGCGTGCGGTGTTGCCGGAGGCCAGACAGGCATCTGCAAGATCGCGCTTTGCCGCTGCCGCTGCATTGGTGTACGGGAACTCCTCGATGAGGCGGTCGAGCAGTTCCACCGCGCGAGGTGCCTGGCCGCGCTTCAGGGCAAGCTGACCGAGCGCCGACAGGACACCGGCACTGTGCCGGCCGTTCGGGAATGTCGTGAGCGTTGGGGTGCCGACGGCGACGGCGGAATCCGTGAGTCCTGCCGTGAGCAGCAGTTGCATGCGGGCGTATGTCGCGTCCTCCGCCGCCGGGTCTCCCGGCGCGTGCCGTGCGATGGCGTCATACAACGTCAGGGCCTGAGCAGTGCTGTCCGCCTTCTCCAACAACGACGCAACGCGGAGATCCATGGCCGCACGGTGCTTCGTCTGCGGGTCGATGGACAGGACCAGTGCCTCTGCCTGTTGTGCCGCGGCGGCCGATGTCGCGCTCAATGCAAAGAGCGACAGCAATGCGTCCTGGTTCCTGCTGTCCGTGGGGAACCGGGTGAGATACGCACGGTAGGCATCGATCGCCGGCGCCCGGTTCTCGGGGGAGCGCCAGCTCAGGAGTTCCAGTGCACGGGCACGGAGGAACATCGCGTTCACCAGGTCGGCCGGCTGCAGCCCGCCGTCGATCGCCGTGCCGAACTGTGAGGCCGCGGCCTGATAGTTCTTCAATTCGTGGAAGGAGATCTCTGCCAGCCGCCGCGCGAGTCCGGACCGGTCCTGCCCCTGCACCACATCGCCGACCAGCAACGCGAGCTTCTCGAGTCCGGCGTCCTTGTCCTTCGCCTCAAAGGCTTCGACCACGCGTATCCGCTCTTCGGCATCACCCCGGAGATCGGATGCCGGATACATGGTGATGAACGTGTGGTAGAGTTCGAGTGCGCGGGTGAATTCCTTGAGTCCTTCATAGCATCGGGCTGCGCCCATCGCGGCATCGTCGCCGTATGCCGAGCGTGCGTGTCGCGCCGTGATCACTTCATAGAGCGCGGCGGCCCGGCGGAGGTCCCGCTGATCGGCCTCGATCACCCGGGCGGTCTCGAACAGCACGGCCGGGGTGTTCACGGCATCGGGGAAGAGTTCGGTGTATCGCATGTAGTGCAGAACGGCCGACGCTGCCTGGCCCGCCTCGCGCGCATTGCGGGCAAGGTGCAGGAGGGCCTCACGCCGGAGAGGCTCCGGGGCTGTGGTCTTGAGCAGCCGTGATGCGGCATCGTTGCTGCGTGTATGGTCTTTGGTCCGTGATGCGGCGTAGGCGAGCTGCATCAACGCCTCCGGTATCCGCTCATCCTTCGTGTACGTGTCGGCGAAGCGTGCGAAGGTCGAGGAGGCATTCTGCATATCGCCGGCAGCCAGATAGGCTTCGCCGAGTGCGAACAGCGCGTCCTTCGTCTGCGTGGAATCGGCGCCCTTCGACTGTCCGAGCGCACGCTTGAGATTGTCGATGGCCTCGGGATAGGCACCGCTGGCGGTGAGCAACCGCGCGAGGTGCAGATGTGCGCCCTGCACGGCGGAGGGCGTCTTGTAGGTGGTGATGATCTCCTGGTAGGCGGTCTTCGCCTGATCGAACCTGCCCATCTCCTGATGGATGTTCGCGAGGATCAGCAATGCCTGGGCACGGGCATCGGCGGAGGGGTCGCCGTCGATCACCCGTTTGAGTTCATTGCCGGCGAGGTCGAGATTGCCCTCCTCGAAGTAGATCTGGCCGAGCTGCGTACGGGCGCTGTTCACCGCGGCACTCGTCGGATATTCCTGCAGGATCACACGGAGCGTGCGGCGGGCATTGTCACGCTCCCCGGCCTGTGCGAAGAGTTTTGCGGCACGCAGCAATGCATCCGGCGCATTCTTGCTCCGGGGGTGGAAGACCTTCACGCGCTCGAAGGCGAGCGCGGCCTCCTTCAGGGAGCCGAGGGCCGCGTGCGCCTCGCCCACGTTCCACCATGCTTCGGGTGCGCGGGGATTATCCTGGTAGGTGAGGGCGAACGTCTGGAAGGTGATACGTGCATCCTCATATTCCTTCAGCTGCAGCTGGGTGAGGCCGAGGTAGAACCTGGCCTCGACACCCTGGGAGGTCGTGGGGTAGGCCGCGACGAACTGTTTGAGTTGTTCCTGGGCGAGGTCGTACAACTTATCGTTGTACAGATTGATCGCAAGTTTGAAATCGGCATTCTCTTTGGTGTTCTGCGCGGGCGCCGGCGCGGCGATCACGCACAGCACGAGTGCCAACAGGATATGTCTCATTACGGCCTTTGTGATCATCCATTGATCCAGTACGGGAGGAACCGGGGCGGCAGATGCATGTCTTCACGGATCATGCGGGCGACCGTTGTAGGGCGGTGCATGCACCGCCCCTACAACACCCCGGCAATCATACCACGGTAATCATGCCACGGTAATCATGCCACGGCGATCATACCACGGTAATCATGCGGGTGCCCGTTGTAGGGGCGGTGCATGCACCGCCCCTACGGAATCAGGCAACCATGATCCACTCCACTCCAATGATACAAACTACGAGGATTTTCCCTCCCATTCAAGGCAGGGCGGGAACGATGACCAGGCCTTCGGCAGCGATGGAAAAGCCACCGATCTGCTCGATCAGGCGTTCTGCGCCACGCTGCGCGGCCAGACGGTACCCCTGTGACCTGGCAAGGGCAAGCTCGGACCGTGTCAGTGCGTAGATATGCCGGGCGTTTCCCGCGGTATGGTTCCCGAACAGTTGTTCGTGGAACGCGGAAGGGATGCGCTCGACGCGCTCATCGCCGAACCAGTACGGCTCGGGAAAGCCGGTGATGACGAGGAGAGAGTCTGATGAGGAGATGGAGAGGATGGCCGAGCGTCGAACCTCACGGTCGTGCGAACGAGCCAGGTCTTCGAGCACCATGCCGGTGCGTAGTGCGGGGTGGATGTGACCGGTCACCCCTTCATGCGCAACGATATCCGGATTCACGAATGCGAAACTGACGAGGAAGACACCCGCGAGGAGGATCTCCCTGCGCGTGCAGATCCGGTCGACCGCCAGGAGGAGGAAGGGGAGGGCAGGGAGGAGGTACTCACGCTCCATCGGGAGCCAAATGAACGTGGCGCCATACAGAAGCACCATGGCGACGGCGGTGGCCAGCGTCACATCATGGCGGAACCTGCCTGCGCGGAACCCGCGCAGAGCGCGGATGCCGATCACCGCAATGAACGCGGCCGCCAGCGGCCCAACAGTGTATACGCCGCGGTACAGCGCCGCGCTGATCCCTGTGTTCTGCGTCGCCCGAACCCCGGTAAGTTGCGCGGACGTCGCGGTGAGCCAGCCGCTCACGCCCATGGAAAGAAAGAGGGGTGCGAAGGCGGTTGCGGCCACAGTGCTCGCGGCCATTCCCATGACGACGACCGAGCGCACGGGACGGGGGGCGGTGAGGAAGGGGATCAGCAGTGCGGCACCCGCGATCGCATTGGCCGGACGGAAGCCCGCGGCCAGGCCGAGGAACACTCCCGCCATCAGCGCACGCCTCTGCAGGGAGGCCGCGAAGGCGAGCAGGAGGCAGAGCAGCGACCAGGCGTAGTCCATCGTCACCGCAGAGTTCTTCCAGAAGAGCGGCGTGAACGCGAAGATGATCACGAGGGCCGCCGGATGGCGTGCTTCGCGCAGAGCGATGCGATTCCAGATGTACAGCAGGAAAAGGGAGCAGAGGAGTGTGATGGCGTTGGACAGCGGTGCACCGCCGATCACAACAAACGGTGCCGACACACACTCATGCAGCGGATACCCGGGGAAGCGGGATACCTCGTACACGCCTGTCTGCCAGAGCTTTGCGCCGACCTCTGCCACGCGCCATGCATCGGGATCGGTACCGTAGCCTGCGGTGAGAAAGGGAATGCCGGAAAGAACGACGAGGAAGAGAATGAGCGCGAGGCCGGTCCTGTTCACCTGGGCCCCGTCAACGTGCGCGTGACCGCGCAACGATGAATGCGAAGTCGCTGCCGATCCGGCCGGCCTTCATTTCCTCTTCTTCGGCCGCGAGACAGGCGGTGAGCACGCCGAGGGCAGCATCATCCGGGTGAAGGAAGTGGTGGGCGATGTCCTTGAAGACGAGGTGCAGGAGCGCGCCGCCGCACATCTTCTCTTCCACGACGTCAAAGTGTTCGTGCACCAGCGGGATGATCGAAGCGGAATCCACGGCTTCCGACGGGTCGTACAGCCTCATGGCGAGAGTCCCGGGGCGGTACACGGGCGGTCGCGGAGTGCCATCGGGGCGCGTTCGGAACCGGGCAGGCATCCCGTTCAACAGCCGGTTGGCAAGTTCGACCTGCCGGTCGGTCCACTGGAACCGGGAAGGTCCGACGAATTCATTCACGACGAGGAGCCCGCCGGGTCTGAGCCAGGCGTGGACCTTGCGGAGGAAGGGTGCGAGCGGTGCGATGTGGTGGAGCGCATCGTCGAGGATCACGAGGTCGAAGGAGGCAGCCGGGAGATCCAGTGTTCGCACATCGGTGGGCGTGAACCGCGCGGATGTCGCCATCCCCGCTGACGCAGCCAGCCGTTCTGCCTCCGCGATCCGTTTCTTCGAGATGTCGTATCCTTCGAGGAGTGCGATGCCGCCGGCAGCGACCCAGGCAAGTTCCTTCCTGCCGGTGCCGCACCCGGGCGAGAGCGCGTGCCAGCGTGCTTCGGGTGTGCTGTACCGTTCGCGGATGTACGCCGGGACATTCTTGGACGGCGAGCCGGTGATCAACGTCCGCAGCCGCTCCTGGATCAGCGGGATGGACGTCCACTGGCGCGGGTAGGTATCCGCCTGGTCCCACACTGCTTCCGTGCGGCTCGTACCGCCGCGGAGGAGCCCGGCGAATGCCGCCGAGCCCCGGGAGCGGGCCTTCTCAATGAGCAGGCGTATGTCGGCTGGATGAAGAAGCATAACGAGAAGGATGAGGGAAGAAGGAAGGCACGACGATGTGCCCCGAAGGAAGGAGGATTGAACCGGGCTTTCCCTTTTTCCCTCTTCCTTGTTCCCTGCTGTTACAGGGCCGTTGCCCTTACGAATTCTCTGTTCAACCGCGCGATGTGCTGCACCGAGACCTGCTTCGGACACTCGGCTTCGCATGCATAGGTGTTGGAGCAGGAGCCGAATCCTTCCGCGTCCATCTGCGCCAGCATGCGCTCCACGCGTTCCTTCCGCTCCGCATGTCCCTGCGGCAACAATGCAAGCTGGGAGACCTTTGCGGCGACGAACAGCATGGCGGAACCATTCGGACACGTTGCCACGCACGCGCCGCACCCGATACACGCGGCGGCGTCCATGGCCTCCTCGGCATGGTGCTTGGGGACGGGGATGGCGTTGGCATCGGGGGCCTGTCCGGTCTTCACCGAGACATATCCGCCTGCCTGCATGATGCGGTCGAAGGCACTGCGGTCCACGACCAGGTCTTTGATGACGGGGAAGGGACGTGCGCGCCATGGCTCCACCGTGAGCGTGTCGCCGTCCGGGAAGCTGCGCATGCGCAATTCACAGGTCGCGGCCTTCCGGTTCGGTCCGTGTGCACGACCTTCGATCATGATGCCGCAGCTGCCGCAGATGCCTTCGCGGCAATCGTGGTCGAACGCGACGGGTTCCTCGCCTTTGCGGACGAGGTCGCCATTCAGGACGTCGAGTACCTCCAGGAAAGACGCATCCGGGGGGATGTTGCTGACCGCGTACGTGACCAGCTTCCCCTTGTCGGTCCGGTTCTTCTGGCGCCAGATCTTCAGCGTGAAGTTCATTACTTGTAGCTCCTCTGGGAAGGTTTCACGTATTCGAATTCGAGTGGCTCCTTGTGGAGCTTCGGTTCCTTGCCGTCGCCGGTGTGTTCCCACGCTGCCACATACGAGAATTTCTTGTCGTTGCGTTGCGCTTCACCTTCGTCGGTCTGGTATTCCTCGCGGAAATGGCCACCGCACGATTCCTCGCGGTGATGCGCGTCGCGTGCGAGCAGCTCACCGAGCTCGAGGAAGTCCGCGATGCGCGCAGCCCGTTCCAGTTCACCGTTCAGATCGCCGGCGGCGCCGATCACGTTCACATCCTTCCAGAACTCCTCGCGCAGCGCGGCGATCTGCTGGATCGCCTCTTCGAGACCTTTCTTGTTCCTGCCCATGCCGACCTTGTTCCACATGATATGGCCCAGGGCCTTGTGGAAATCGTCGGGCGTGCGTTTCCCTTTGACCGCCAGGAGACGGGCGATGCGTTCCTGCGTGGCCCCCTTCGCCTCCGCGACCGCCGGATGGCCATCCGCCACTGCCTTGAACTGCGAGGTGGCCAGGTAGTCGCCGATGGTGTAGGGGAGGATGAAATAGCCGTCCGCGAGTCCCTGCATCAATGCGCTCGCGCCGAGGCGGTTCGCGCCGTGGTCCGAGAAGTTCGCTTCGCCGATGACGTAGAGTCCGGGAACGTTGCTCATGAGGTTGTAATCCACCCACAGGCCGCCCATGGTATAGTGCACCGCGGGGTAGATGCGCATCGGGGTCGTGTACGGGTCTTCGGCAGTGATCTCGTGATACATGTCGAAGAGGTTGCCGTACTTCTCGGCGATGGTTTCCTTGCCCGTCCGTTTGATCGCATCGGCAAAGTCGAGATACACCGCGAGTTTCGTGCTGCCTACGCCGAAGCCCTTGTCGCACATCTCCTTCGCACGGCGCGAGGCCACGTCACGGGGGACCAGGTTGCCGAAGGAAGGATAGAGGCGTTCGAGGTAATAGTCGCGCTCCTCTTCGGGGATGTCGGCGGGATTGCGCGTGTCCCCCTTCTTCTTCGGCACCCAGATGCGCCCGTCGTTCCGGAGGCTCTCGCTCATCAGCGTGAGTTTCGACTGGAAGTCGCCGCTCTGCGGGATGCAGGTAGGGTGGATCTGCGTGAAGCAGGGGTTGGCGAAGACCGCGCCGCGTTTGTACGCGCGCCAGATCGCGGTGGCGTTGCTCGCTTTGGCATTGGTGGAGAGATAGAATACGTTGCCGTACCCGCCCGTGGCGAGCACCACGGCGTTACCGAGGTAGGTCTCGAGTTCGCCGGTGACCATGTTGCGGGCGATGATGCCGCGGGCCTGGCCATCCGCAATGATCACGTCCAGCATGTCGCGCCGGGCGTAGTACTTCACCTTGCCCGTATTGATCTGGCGCGAGAGGGCCGAATAGGCGCCGAGCAGCAATTGCTGTCCCGTCTGCCCGCGGGCATAGAACGTGCGCGACACCTGTGCGCCGCCGAATGAGCGGTTGTCCAGCATCCCGCCGTACTCGCGGCCGAAGGGCACGCCCTGGGCGACGCACTGATCGATGACGTTGCCGCTGACCTGGGCCAGGCGGTAGACGTTGGCTTCGCGGGCGCGGTAATCCCCACCTTTGACGGTGTCATAGAACAGGCGGTAGATGCTGTCGCCATCGTTCGTGTAGTTCTTTGGCGCGTTGATGCCGCCCTGTGCCGCGATGCTATGGGCGCGGCGGGGGGACTCATGGTAGCACAGCGAGATGACGTTGTAGCCGAGTTCGGCAAGCGAGGCCGCGGCCGAGGCCCCGGCCAGTCCGGTCCCCACCACGATGATGGTGTACTTCCGTTTGTTCGCCGGGTTCACCAGCTTCATGTTGAACCGGTGCGCATCCCACTTCTTTTCGATCGGACCGGATGGAATCTTTGCATCGAGTGTCATGGCGGTGATCCCTTAGTAAGCCCAGAGGAAATACAGCGGCATGGCGGCGAACCCGAGCGGGACGAGCAGCCAGAACAGCATGCCGACGAACTCGATCAGCCGTTCATACCGGGAGTACCGGAGACCGAAGGTCTGGAACGCTGACTGGAAGCCGTGCTTCAGATGATAGGCGAGGAACGCGAGGGCGATGAGATAGAATGCAACGAGCCAGGGATTCGTGAACGCCTCGCGGACGATCTCGAACATCGGGCGTTCCGGGGTGATGAAGCGTGACTGGACGAAGAAGCCGTTGACGTGGATGACCAGGAAGATCCCTACGACGGTGCCCGTCGCCCACATGATCCGGGACGACAGTGTGCTGTTGTCGCCTGCCCGGGACACCGAGTAGCGCACGGGGCGTGCGCGGCGGTTCATGATCCAGAGCCAGATCCCGATGACGCCGTGGAGGAGGAAGCCCGCGAACAGGCCGATCTCCAGCGGGCGGATCAGCGGATAGGTCGCCATGAAATGGCCGTACATCTCGAACTCCGCGCCCTGGTCCTGCTTGAACAGGAACAGGTTGATGTACAGATGGACGAGGAGGAAGCTGCAGAGGAACAGGCCCGACAATGCCATCAGCATTTTCCGGCCCACGGAGGACGAGAGGAACGCAACAGGTTTGCTCATAGAAACTGCTCTCAGCTATGAGTGAATGCAAGGAACGACGGTGAGGGTGAAGAACGGGAAAGTCCACAAGGGATACAGGGCCGGTGGGACCAGCCGATCCGGTCGGGTTGGCTTCACGCCACATGACGTGAATCTACGAAACATCCGTTCCTAGTGCAACCGGAAACGTGCCTCAGCGGCCCTGCGGCCGGATGAAACGCATGACGGAGATGGTGCTGCCGACCCATCCCAGGACCGCGCCCGCCACGACCACGGCGCCATAGTACGCCGGCTCGATGCGCAGGAGTCCCGGAAGATCGGGCGAGATGATCCGCACCGCATACGCCAGCAGGAGGTACAGGATCCCCGCCGCCATGCCGCCGCCCAGGATCCCCTGCATGATGCCTTCCAACAGGAAGGGCATCCGGATGAACATCCGCGTGGCGCCGACCAGCTCCATCGTGCGGATGATCTGGCGTTTCGCGGAGATCGCGAGACGGATGGTGTTGGACACGAGCACGATCGCCGAGAGTCCGACCAGCACGCCCAGGCCGAGCGAGATATTGTGAACGATGCGGGCACGCTCGTCGATGATCTCGAGGTACTCCTTCCGGTACTTCACGCTTTCCACACCCGTGAGCGTCGACAGCCGGCGCTCCAGACGCTCGGCATGGGCGGCCGTCCGGTATCCCTCCGCCAGCCCGATCTTGTACGACGGGGGGAGGGGATTGAAGTCCAGGACGTTCATGATGTCTTCACCGAATTCCTTCTTGAAGATCGCGGCTGCGTCGGCCTTCGAGACGTACACGACGGTACCCACGCCGTCGAGACCGGCGATCACGGCGCGCAGACTGTCGATCTCATGGCGCGTGACCGGTTCCTCCAGGAAGACCTCGAGTTCCACCCGCGCGCGGATCTCATCGAGGAACCGCGTTGCGTGGATGGTCAGCACGGCGAAGATGCCGAGGAGGAGAAGGGAGATCGCGATCGTGATGATCGAGAGGAGGCTGGAGAGTTTGGTCCGGCGGAACCCTGACACGCTCTCGCGAAGCGTATACGAAAGACTCATGCGTGCGCCTTCTCAGAAATTGGATTCATCGCGCCACCGGACGATCCGCCAGGGATCCGTGACCCGGTTCCGCTGGAGTGTCAGGTTCGCCATGCCATCGATGCGTTCGATGTCGCTCGGATTGAAGACGAGCGTGAGGTTGAAGCTCCGCACCACGTTCACATTCGTGGATTCCGCGGAGGTGGAGATGATGTTGTTCCAGATGAGGTCCAGCTTCTGCGCATTCCGGAACAGCCCGTACGTGGACCGCATCTCGTCGTCCCGTCCCCAGGTCACATCGATGCCGAGGTCGTAGTTCCTGTAGATAAAGACGAAATCGTGGGCCAGGAGCTGGCCGTACACGGTGGTGTCCCGGAAGGTATACGACGCCTGGAAACACTGAAAGATCCCCTCGATCGTGTTCGGGTCACAGGTGGACTCCGACGGCGAGAGGTCCCATCCGGGTGCGAACGGATTGATGCACGACACGGTGGACAGGCCAAGAAGGGCGACAAGGATCGTGGACATCGCGAGGCGGTTCACGCGTTGCGTCCCCGGCACCCTGGTGTGCCCGTCCATGACGGTGAGCGGGTTCAATTGCTGAACTTCCCTTTGAAGTCACTCCACGACACATCATTCGTGGTCTTGAAATCCACCCACCGCTGGATCGCCCAGAAGTTGCTGGCGTCCTCCCGGAAGGTGAACTGCATGCTCCCCCGCGCCGTGCGGGGGAATCCCGATTCGTTGTGCTCGAACACGAGGATGTAGTCGTACGCCGAGACCACCGAATCCGACGTCACCGTGGTGGTCTTGAGCGTCAGCGAGAGTGACGCATACGCCTGCTGGCCGCTGCGCGCGATCAGATTCTGAAAATACGAGCGTTCGTCGTCGAGGGTCCAGAACGCAAGGGTCCCGCCATACGAGGCTGCCGCATCGGCGGACGGGATGAAGACGAACGGCTGCGCGCCGCGTGCGGCATCGCTGAAGCAACTGATGTAGTTCGCCTGGTTCCGCTGTTCGACGGCGCTCTGGAGGTTCGCGATGACGACCGTTGGTTCGGTGGGGGGGCGGTAGTTCAGGGACGACTGGCTCGGTTCCTCCGGATCGCGGGGTTCAAAGAGGCCGCACCCGGCCGCACCGGCGAGGAGCAGCACCGGCACGAACCCCGTCATCAGCGCACCGGGCAGACGGTGTTTCACAGGGTGATCCTTCCTTCGAGCGCACGCGACAGCGTTGCTTCGTCGGTGAATTCCAGATTGCCCCCGACAGGGAGTCCGCGCGCGAGACGCGAGACCTGAACCCCGAGAGGCTTGAGCAGCCGGGTCAGGTACATCGTCGTGGCTTCGCCTTCCACGTTGGGGTTCAGTGCGAGGATCACTTCCGTCACTTCTCCCGGCAGACGTTTCAGAAGCTCGCCGACCTTCAGTTCTTCCGGTCCGATGCCATCCAGCGGGGACAGTGCGCCGCCGAGGACGTGATAGAGACCCTTGAAATCATTGGTCTTTTCGAGGGCGAGGACATCGCTCGGCTCTTCGACGACGCAGATGATCCGGGGATCGCGTTTGGTGCTGGAGCAGATGACGCACGGGTCGGTTTCGGTGATATTCGAACAGACGGAGCACCAGCTGATCTTGTCCTTCACGTTCACGAGCGCGCGGGCCATCTTCACCACGTCCTCACGGGGTTGCTTGAGGATATGAAGGGCGAGGCGGAGAGCGGTCTTTCGCCCGATACCCGGCAGGGCGGCGAACTCTTCGACGAGCTGTTGTAATGCTTCAGAGGTATAGATCATAGCCTGGGAGTGTACCTTCCGCCGGGGATCTCGGGCGCACGATTATGGGTACAACGTTTCCCGCACAGGCGCCGGCGCGGGAGGTCCGGCGAACGGAAGTCTCCGATCGGTGCCACGGTGCCCTGGTGAGAGGGACCGGTGGTTTCTCAGAGGCCGGGGAGGTTGAGTCCGGGGATATTCGGCATCATCCCGTTCGTGACCTTTGCCATCTCGCTGGCGGCGAGTTGCTGCGACTCCTCCAGAGCTTTATTGACTGCTGCCAGGACCAGGTCTTCGAGCATCTCCTTGTCATCGGGGACGACGACTTCCTTCTCTATTGATATGGCAGTCAACCGCTGCTTGCCATTGGCCGTAGCCTTGACCATGCCGCCTCCCGCCTCGCCGACCACCGTCTTGTGCTCCAGTTCCTCCTGCACCTGTGCCATCTTCTCCTGCATCTTCTGGATCTGCTTCATCATCCCTGCCATGTTCGGTAGGCCGGCCATACTGCTCCTCAAGAGGTGAAAGTGTGGAAAAATATACCGGAAACAGGGGGGAAAGTCAAATTTGACTTTCGGGGGAAAAACCGTTAGATTTTCTTTCCCGTCGTGGTACCTCCCGACGGGGTTTGGTCATTTTATCGGGAGAACTATTTCCATTGGCACGAGGTCCGCGGGAAGCAAGCGGCGCCGATCTGCGTGAACAGGAACGACTACGCGCAGCGGGAGAGATCCCGAAGCACATTGCCGTCATCATGGATGGCAATGGGCGGTGGGCGAAACAGCGGGGACTTCCCCGCATCGCCGGTCACCGCGAAGGCGTCGAGTCTGTCCGGGACTGCGTCGAGGCCTGCGGCCAGTTGGGGGTTCAGTACCTCACGCTCTATGCATTCTCGACCGAGAATTGGAAACGCCCGCAGGACGAGGTGTCATTGCTCATGCGGTTGTTGCTGACCGCATTGCGGGATGAGACCGACCGGCTGCACCGTAATAATGTACGTTTGCGGACGATCGGCGACAGCACGGCGCTTCCGGGTGAAGTGCAGGCAGAATTGCATGATGCCGCGCAACGGACGGCAGAGAATACGGGTCTAACCCTTACCCTGGCCCTGAGCTATAGCGGCCGGTGGGAGATCACCCAGGCGGTCCGCGCCATCGCGCGCGAAGTGCAGACCGGCGCCATCCGGCCGGATGAGATCACCGAACAATGCATCACCCGCCATCTTGCGACGGCGGACACCCCGGACCCGGACCTGTTGATCCGGACGAGCGGCGAGTTGCGGTTGAGCAACTTCCTCCTCTGGCAGCTCGCGTACACCGAACTCTACATAACACCCGGTTACTGGCCGGTCTTCCGAAGAAATGACCTTTATGCAGCGATCGATGCCTATCAGAACCGTGAACGCCGGTTCGGTATGGTCAGCGAACAAGTGCAGGATCCTGAAAAAAAGGAGCCGGCCATCAAACGAATCCTCAAGAGCGTTGCAGGGCCGTGATATGATGAAGCGTGTGCTGGTGCTGTTGGTTGCCGGAATCCTCCTGTCCGCTCCGCTCCACGTGTTTGCTCAACAAGCCCCCTCCCGGGAAGTGCTCAAGGTCCTCGGTATCTCCGTGGAAGGGAATACCTTTGCCGATCCCGCAGCCATCATCGCGAATTCGGGACTGAAGGTGGGCGATGAGATCGCGGTGCCGGGCGATCAGGCCGGTGCGGCGGTCCGCAAATTGTGGTCGCTGCATCTGTTCGAAACGGTCGACATCGCGATCGACCGTCGCATGGGGGATGGCGTGTACCTCCTCATCAGCGTGAAGGAATTCCCGCGCTTCGACAAGCTGGTGATCGAAGGGAATGATGAGCTCGACAACGACGACATCAACAAGGCCATCACCCTCATCCGCGGACAGGTCCTCTCACCCCATGAACTGAAGAAGATCGAACGGGATGTCCTGAAGCTCTACGAGAAGGAAGGCTATCTCCTCGCCCGGGTCACCGTCACGGCCGCACCGGCCGACACCAACACGTCGCGGCAGACCGTGTACCTCCAGGTCGTCGAAGGCTCCGAGGTCCAGGTCGAAAGCATCGCCTTCGATGGCAATCGGGCCTTTGAATCCGGCCAGCTCCGCGGCGCGATGGACGAGACCTCCGAGCGGCGCTGGTGGAAGTTCTGGTCCTCGGCCAAGTTCGACCAGAAGAAGTATGATGAGGACAAGACCCGGATCATCGCGTTCTACCGGAAGCATGGCTACCGCGATGCGCAGATCCTGTCGGACTCCATGTGGTACGGGCCCGACAAGGAGACCATGTACATCCTGATGCGCGTCCACGAAGGGCCGCAGTATCATATCCGCACCATCACGTGGGAAGGCAACACGGTCTATCCCGACTGGGTGCTGAACGAGCGCCTGCAGATCCTTCCCGGCGAAGTGTACAATTCCGAACGGTTCGAACAGAACCTCCGCGGCAACGAGGAGCAGACGGACGTTGCGGCGCTCTATCTGGACAACGGGTATCTGCGCTTCAACCTCGATCCGAAAGAGACCCGGGTCGGGGAGGACAGCATCGATATCGCGATCAACGTGTACGAGATGAATCAGTTCAAGATCGGACACGTGAGCATCAAGGGGAACACGAAGACGCAGGAGAAGGTCATCCGCCGCGAGCTCTACAGCCGCCCGGGCGACTATTTCAGCCGTTCAGCGATCGTGCGCAGCATCCGCCAGCTCTCGCAGCTCAACTATTTCAATCCGGAGAAGATCAAGCCGGACTATCAGCTGACAGACGACCGGAGCGTGGACCTGACCTTCGAGGTCGAGGAGAAATCAAGCGACAACATCAACGCGTCGGTCGGGTACAGTGGCTATTACGGCGTGACCGGTGCGCTCGGGTTCACGATCAATAATTTCTCGATCCGCGAGCCCTTCTCGGGAGGGGCGGGACAGATCCTGAATTTCGAGTGGATGTTCGGCGAAGGGTCGCGGTACCGGACGTTCACCCTCGGGTTCACCGAGCCGTGGTTGTTCGATACCCCGACGCTGCTCGGCGTGACCCTGTTCGATTCGCGCCAGATCTACACGTTCGATTACGAGCGTACGGGCGGGTCTGTCCGTGTCGGACGCCGGTTCAAATGGCCGGATGACTACTTCCGCGGCGACTGGATGATCGATGCGCAGGTGAACAATGTGCGCGACGGTCTCGGCATCTATCGCGAGGGGAAATCGACCCAGGTCAGCCTCACGCAGGTGATCTCGCGGAACAGCATCGACAACCCGATCTTCCCGACCTCGGGGTCCAGCGTGTCGTTCTCCGTCCAGATGTCCGGCGGGCCGTTGCTCCCCGGGAATCTGAATTTCCATAAGTGGCTCTTCTCGTCGGAGTGGTATCTGCCGCTGTTCGGCTCGCAGAAGCTGGCGCTGTATCTCTCGTCGACCTACGGTTACATCGGGTCGTTCGCGGGTGACAGCTATGTACAGCCGGTGGACCTCTTCTTCATGGGCGGCACCGGCCTGGGGTACATCTCCACCACGCCGTTGCGCGGCTATGACGATCAGGCGGTGGGTCCGCGGAATGAGAACACGGACATCGTGGGTGGCCGGGCGATGGCGAAGCAGACCCTGGAGATGCGGTATGCGGTGTCGATCAACCCGATCCCGATCTACCTCGTCTCGTTCCTGGAAGGCGGCAATGTGTTTGAGAGTCTGGCCCGTGCCGACTTCTTCGATCTGAAGCGGTCCGCCGGCGTCGGCGCCCGCATCACGATCAATCCGATCGGCATGATCGGGTTTGATTATGGCTATGGCTTTGATGATGTGAATCCGCGCGACGGCAAGCCCGACGGGTGGAAGTTCCATTTTGTCTTCGGACGCGGGTTCTAGGCGGCGTCCGCACATGATGTATCGCACCTGATCCCCTTCATCCAATCACTGTGAGGCAGTAATGAAAACTCGGATGTTCCTTCTCACCATCGCGCTCTCCGTCCTGATGCTTGCCCCCTCGGCATTTTCCCAGCAGCAGAGGATCGGGTATGTGAATTCGTCCAAGATCTTCCAGGAACTGCCGGCGGCCCAGGATGCCCAGCGCCGGATCGATGCGCTCGGCAAGCCGATCCAGGATTCGCTCGAGACCATGCAGCGCGACCTCCAGGCGCGCTACGAGGACTATCAGAAGCGCGAAGCGCTCCTCAACGAAGCTGCGAAGAAGGCCGAGCAGCAGAAACTCATCGACCTCGAGCGCCGCATGAACGAATACCGTGTCCAGAAGCTGGGCAATGACGGCGAGCTCGCCCGCGAGACCGAGAAGCTTCTTGCGCCGCTGCGCGACCGCATCCGGGCCGCCATCACCACCGTCGCGAAGGAAGAGAAGTACAGCTTCGTGTTCGACAAGACGGAATCGATCCAGATCCTGCTCTATGGCGATCCGGCACACGACATCACGTTCAAGGTCATCGATCGGCTGAAGCGCGGTAAGTGATCTGTCCTTGCGGACCACAGAGGGAGATGGCATTATGAAGCGGATCATCCTTGGTCTCGTGCTCGTGCTTGCCGCCACCGCGGTGCACGCGCAGTCCAAGATCGGCCACATCAATTCCGAGGCCATCATGCAGGCCCTCCCGGAGGCCATCGACGCGCAGAAGACGCTGGACGCGCTCGTGGCGCAATGGGAGGCCGAGCTGCAGAAGATGCAGGCGGAATGGAAACGGAAGTTCGACGACTACGACAAGAAGAAGCTCATCCTCACCGACCAGGTGCGGGCTGATGCCGAGAAGGAACTCCGCGACCTGGACCAGGCCATTGCCGACTACCGGACCAAGAAGTTCGGTCAGAACGGCGAGCTCTTCCAGAAGCAGAACGAAGTGATGAAACCCATCCAGAACAAGATCTTCAAGGTGCTCGAGGAGATCGCGCGCGACGATGGGTATGACTACATCTTCGACCGGAGCGGGGAGATCCTCCTGCTGTACGCGAACGACAAGCGAGACCTGACATCGCTGGTGATCTCACGGATGCAGTCGTTCGGTAAATGACCGGAGGACCTCCATGACCATCAGCGAGATCGCGGCCCTGCTGGGTGCAACGGTGGAAGGTGACGGCACCGTCGAGATCCGGCGGGTAGCGAAGATCGAAGAGGCGGGGACGGGCGACCTGACGTTCCTCGCCAACCCGAAGTATGCGAAGTATCTCGGACTCACCCGCGCCAGCGCGGTCATCGTCGGGAAGAACGTCGTGGTGGAAGACCGTCCGGCCGATGCACCGCCGGTGACGCTGGTGAAGGTGGACGATCCGTATGTCGGGTTCGTCCGCGTTCTTGCGCGGTTCAATCCGCCCCAGCCGCCGGTGCCACCCGGGATCCATCCGACGGCGGTCATTCCCGCATCGGCGCGCCTCGGTGTCGATGTGCGCATCGGGGCCCATGCGGTGATCGGCGAACGCGTGGTGATCGGCGACAGGAGCATCGTGGCACCGTGCACCGTGCTCGGCGACGCCGTGCGGATCGGGAGCGACTGTCTGTTGTACGCGAATGTCTCGGTGCGTGAAGGGTGCATCATCGGCGACCGCTGTATCGTGCAGCCGGGCGCGGTGATCGGGAGCGACGGCTTCGGTTTCGCCCCGCAGGCGGACGGTTCGTACGAGAAGATCCCGCAGATGGGGATCGTGGTGCTGGAGGATGACGTGGAGATCGGCGCGTGTACCGCGGTCGACCGCGCAACACTCGGCGAGACCCGGATCAAGAAGGGGGTCAAGCTCGACAACCTCATCCAGGTCGCCCACAACGTCGTCATCGGCGAACATACGGTGATGGCTGCCCAGAGCGGCATCTCCGGCAGCACCAAGCTCGGCAAACATATGATGGTCGCCGGGCAGGTCGGGTTCACCGGCCATATCGAGATCGCGGACGGCGTGAAGGTGGGCGCCCAGTCCGGTGTCCACCGCGCGCTGACCAAACCCGGCGCCACCTATTTCGGCACGCCTGCCTACCCGCAGCGCGAAGCCATGCGGATCTACGGTTCCTTCCCGCAGTTGCCCGACCTGCTGGCGACGGTGCGGGACCTCCAGAAGCGTCTGGAGAAGCTGGAACCGCCGACCCCTGACCCCGGTGCCTGATCCAGGTACCGGGTTGTTCGTATAATTCCAACTCCAACTCACCACCTCCGGACATTATGCTCGTCCAACAGCACACCATCAAAGAGCCCGTCTCCCTGAGCGGGGTCGGCCTCCATACCGGCAGCATCGCCACCATGACCTTCCGTCCCGCCCCGGAGAATTCCGGGATCCGCTTCCGTCGGATCGACATGGGCGGCACGCCCGAGATCCCGGCGGATGTCGATCATGTGGTGGATATCTCCCGCGGCACCACCATCGGCATCGGCGATGCGCGCGTCCATACTGTGGAGCACGTCATGGCGGCCCTGGTGGGACTGCAGATCGACAACGTGCTCATCGATATCGACGCCAACGAACCCCCGGTCGGCGATGGCAGCGCCAAGCCGTATGTGGAAGCGTTGCTGAAGGCCGGGGTCGAGAAGCAGAGTGCGCCCAAGGACTATCTGATCATCGATCAGACGGTGACGTATCACAACGAGGACAAGAAGGTCGACATCGTCGCCCTGCCCCTCGATGATTACCGTCTCACAGTGATGGTCGACTATTTCAATCCGGCGCTCGGGAGCCAGCACACCGGCCTCTTCAATCTGGAGAAGGAATTCGTCACCGAGTTCGCGCCCTGCCGCACGTTCTGCTTCCTCCACGAAGTGGAGATGCTCCATAACCAGGGGCTCATCAAGGGTGGGAACCTGGACAACGCGATCGTGATCGTGGACCGCGACCTCAACGATGACGAGCTCGGCCGGATCACCGGCAAACTGGGCATCAAAGGGTCGGTCATCCTCGGCACCAATGGCGTGCTCAACAACAGATCGCTGCACTTCCGGAACGAACCGGCGCGCCACAAGTTGCTCGACCTCATGGGCGATCTGGCCCTGATCGGCGTGCCGCTCAAGGCCCAGATCCTTGCCGCACGGCCGGGACACGCGAGCAACATCGAGTTCGCACGGATGATCCGGAAGCTGTATCAGCAGAAGAAGCTGGTCCGGAAATACCAGCACGAGCGGAAGGAAGGCGTGGTGTTCGACATCAACGCCATCAAGAAGATCCTCCCGCACCGGTATCCGTTCCTCCTGATCGATAAGATCACGGATTTCAAGATCGACGAAAGCGTCGTCGGCGTGAAGAACGTCACGACGAATGAACCGTTCTTCGAAGGGCATTTTCCCGGCCAGCCGGTCATGCCCGGCGTGCTCATCATCGAGGCCATGGCGCAGACCGGCGGCATCATGCTGCTGAACGGCGTGGAGAACCCGGGCGATAAGCTGGTGTTCTTCATGTCGATCAACAACGCCAAGTTCCGGAAGCCGGTCGTTCCCGGCGACCAGCTCGTGTTCGAGCTCAAGATGGTGAACCGGAAGAGCAGGATCTGCACCATGAGCGGCAAGGCCTTCGTGGATGGCCAGCTCGTCGCGGAAGCGGACCTCATGGCCTCGATCATCGATCGTCCGGAAGCCAAACCCCAGCAATCATAATACGACGGTCTCATGAGCACCTCCCTTGACCCCCGCGCCGCCGTCAGCCCGAAGGCCCAGATCGGCGAGAACGTCACCATCGGTCCCTTCGCCGTCGTTGAGGATGGCGCGGTGATCGGCGACGGCACGTCCGTTGCCCCGCACGCCCTCATCGCTACGGGTGCGCGCATCGCGAAGAACTGCATCATTCATCATGGGGCCGTGGTCGGCCACCGGCCGCAGGACCTCAAATATGCGGACGAACCCACGACCTGTGAGGTCGGTGAGGGGACCACGGTCCGTGAATATGCGACGCTGCACCGGGGGACCGGTGAAGGCGGGAGGACGGTCATCGGGAAGAACTGTTTCCTGATGGGGTATGTGCATATCGCACACGATTGTATCGTCGGCGACAATGTGATCATGTCCAATGCCGCGATGCTCGCCGGGCATACCGAGGTCGAGGACAATGTGATCATCGGCGGCGTCACGCCCGTGCATCAGTTCACGCGCATCGGCTGTCACAGCATGGTGGGTGGCGGGCTGCGTGTCGCCAAGGATGTGCCCCCGTATTCGCTGGTCGGCGGTGCACCGCTGGTGTTCGAAGGGCTCAATGCGGTCGGGTTGCGGCGGCGCGGGTTCTCGCGTGAGACGCTGGAGGCGCTGGACCGGGCATACACGATGCTGTACCGGGCGAAGATGAACGTCTCGCAGGCCGTGGCGGCGATCATGGCCGATCCTGCGCTCATGGCCTTCCCGGAGGTCCAGCACATGGTGTCGTTCATCAAAGGGAGCAAGCGTGGCATCGTGGGTGCACCGCGGCTCCACAGCTGATGGTGCATGGACGGGCATAAATGGATATACGAGGACTCCGGCCCCCGCGCCGGAGTCTTCAATATGGAGCGTGACGAAGCGCTCGCGCGCGCGCTGCAGAGCCAGGGGGATGCGGGCGGGCAGGTGGTGCGGGTGTACGGATGGGCGCCGCCGGCGATCTCGCTGGGGCATCATCAGGATGCCTCCACGATCGATCAGGAGCGGTTGCGGCGGGACGGCTTCGAGCTTGTGCGCAGGCCGACGGGCGGGCGTGCGATCCTGCATCATGACGAGCTCACCTATTGTGTGGTCATGCTGTCCGGCCGCCGGAGCATCCTGCAGGTATACAACGCGATCAGCGAAGCCCTGGTGAAGGGGCTGGCGCTGTACGGCGTGGAGGTCAGCCTGCAGAAGTCGCAGCCCGATTTTGCCGCGGCCTACCGTGACCAGTCCTCGATCCCGTGCTTCACCAGTTCCGCGCGGTACGAGATCGAATGGGAGGGGCGGAAGCTGGTGGGGAGTGCGCAGCGGCGGTATGCGGACGGGGAGCGGGATGTGGTGTTGCAGCACGGATCGATCCTGTGCGGACCGGCGCACCGGCGGCTGGCGGAGTATCTGAGGATCGGGAGTGATGCTGTGCGGGTGCGGATCGAGCGTGAGATGCGGGAGAGGACCGTTGACCTGGCGGAGATCTCGGGGAAGCCGGTCGATCTGGGGCGCTTGAAAGAGTGTATCCGGCGGGGGTTTGAAGATGCGTGGGGCATTCAATTCATCCCGCAGGCGGGATGATATCTGCATTGCTTTTACTTGGAGGCTACCATGAGCACAGCACAAGCGGACCATCGTCCCCGTGTCGTGACGACCCGTTCGGTCATGAACATGAAAAAGACCGGGGAGAAGATCACCGCGCTCACGGGGTATGATTTTCTGATCGCGCGGTTGCTGGACCAGGTCGGGATCGACATCATCCTGGTGGGCGATTCGCTCGGGAACGTGGTGCAGGGGCATGAGACCACATTGCCGGTGACCGTGGACGACATGATCTATCACGCCAAGGCCGTGAAGCGGGCGGTGAAGAATGCGCTTATCGTGGTGGACATGCCCTTCATGTCGTACCAGACGAGCGTGGATGATGCCGTGCGGAACTGCGGGCGGGTGATGAAGGAGGTCGGGGTTGGGGCGGTGAAGCTCGAGGGTGGCGCGCACATTGCGGAGATCGTGCGGCATCTGGTGAGGATCGGGATCCCGGTGATGGGGCATCTGGGGTTGACGCCGCAGGCCATCAACAAGTTCGGGACGTACGAAGTGCGGGCGACGGAGGAGGGAGAGGCGGCTGAGCTCATTGCGGATGCGAAGGTGCTTGCGGAAGCCGGGGCCTTTTCGATCGTGCTGGAGAAGATCCCCTCGGAGCTGGCGCGGCGGGTCACCGCCGCGGTGCCGGTGCCCACGATCGGGATCGGAGCGGGGGCGGGGTGTGACGGTCAGGTGTTGGTGGTGTATGACATGTTGGGGATGACGGAGGAATTCAAGCCGCGGTTTGTGCGGAGGTACGGGGAGATGGCGGAGGGGATGCGTGCGGCGTTCCGGCGGTACATCGCGGATGTGAAGGGTGGTGAGTTCCCGCGGCGCGAGGAGAGTTATTGACCATGGTTGCCGGGGCAGCCGGCGGCCGGTGACGGAGTGAACGAAGAACGAAGGCCATGCATATACTTGTATGTAATGATGACGGGATCGATGCGCCGGGGATCTACGCGCTGGCGCAGGAACTGAAGAGCATTGCGAAGGTCACGGTGATCGCGCCGGACCGTCAGCAGAGTGCGGTAGGACACGCGATAACGATGCAATCGCCGTTGCGGGTGGTGGAGTTCCGGAAGGACGGGGAGTTTTTCGGGTATGCGGTGAAAGGGACTCCGGCGGATGCCGTGAAGTTAGGTGTGAAGTGTTTGTTGCAAGAGCCGGTGGATCTGTGTGTTTCGGGGATCAATCATGGGTCGAACACCGCGATTAATATCATTTATTCGGGGACGGTGTCGGCGGCGACGGAGGGGACGGTGTTGGGTATCCCGTCGATCGCGATGTCGTTGACCACGTATGCGGAGTGGGATTTTGGTGTAGCGGCGCGGTTCGCGAAGAAGTTGGCGTTGGAGGTGATGAAGAGGGGGTTACCGCCGGGGACGTTGTTGAACGTGAACGTGCCTGCGGTGCCGGAGGGAGAGATCAAGGGGGTGAAGGTGACGAAGCAGGGAATTTCTTCGTGGGCAGACACGTTTGACAGGAGGAGGGATCCTGCGGGGCGCGAGTATTTCTGGTTGACGGGGACGATGGATGTGACGGACACGGATCCGGAGACGGACCAGTTGGCGATCCAGGCGGGATACATATCGGTGACGCCCGTGCATTATCAGTTGACGGATGAAGTGCAGCGGGGGGTGATGCAGGGGTGGGGCTTGTGGTGAAGATTTTCCGATTTTTTTTGTCGTTGAGGTTGACATTCGGCTTCAAACTTCGTATGTTAAAGTCCCTTCAGAAAGGGTCGCAGGGTAGGCTGCAGTAAGGCTGCTGAAAATAAAGTTGTCGAAGTTCCCTCGGGTACTTGACTTCCGGAAATAAAAGCAGTATATTTAAAGCCCGCCCAGAATGCGGAAGCGTCATCAAGAGCTTGTTGTTCTTTGAAAAACAGTGTGCATAGCCTAAGTCAATGATACTGAGAGCTCGACCTTGGCGATCCATTTCGCAGCAATGCGGAATGTGACGTCAAGTGATCACTCGACGATGTAATGAAAACTTACAACGGAGAGTTTGATCCTGGCTCAGGACGAACGCTGGCGGCGTGCCTAACACATGCAAGTCAAGGGGAAACGGGTAGCAATATCCGGAGTACACTGGCGCACGGGTGAGTAACGCGTAGGTAACCTGCCCATAGGACGGGGATAATTCAGCGAAAGCTGGACTAATACCCGATGTTGAGACGTCATCACATGGTGGTGTCTTGAAAAGCCCGCAAGGGTGCCGATGGAGGGGCCTGCGTCCCATTAGGTAGTTGGTAGGGTAACGGCCTACCAAGCCTGCGATGGGTAGCTGGTCTGAGAGGATGATCAGCCACACTGGAACTGAGACACGGTCCAGACTCCTACGGGAGGCAGCAGTGAGGAAGAGTGCGCAATGGCCGAAAGGCTGACGCAGCGACGCCGCGTGAGGGATGAAGTCCGTTAGGATGTAAACCTCTTTTGCAGGGGATGAACGTCTCGCTATACGCGGGATTGACCGTACCCTGCGAATAAGGATCGGCTAACTACG
>JAUQWO010000042.1 GCA_030835135.1 Bacteroidota bacterium | reverse complement strand
TCGCGCCGAGGCTTCGATCTCAAGGCTAGATTCGGTCGCCTCTGCTGTACGGGACTCGACGTACATGGCAAAACCGAATTGCAGTAGGAGGAGCACGAGGACAACCATTCCTGAGGCAAGGGCAGCTCGCTGAAAGAGCGACCGCCAGAGGTGAGTCTCTGCTTCTTCGCAGGGTTTCCCTTTGAGGAACTCGAACGGACTTGCGTGTGGCTCGCTTTCACAGGCAACGGAGATAGATTCAATGTTGAGCCCTGCAGCGCGGCATAAGGCCAAGGCCTTATCGATCTCCGATGTCCGAGCAAAGGCGATCTCGATAGTTGTTGTGCCCTCAACGGTCCCGATATGGCGGAAGTCGAAGGCCATGCTCCCGGTCGTAACAGGTAACTGAAGGAGAGTCTCTGCGTGGTCTTCGATCCATTCGGGGATGCGGATGTCTCCCTCAGGGAGATCTGCCCGCAGCGTGCGGATGGCCTGTGCGCGGAGGACAATACGTGCCCGCCGGGCCTTTGACGTTTTGTCCTTGAGAAGCCCCGCGAGGGTCTCGCCTGCCGCATCGCTGCTTGCATCCGGGGGAAGAGCGAAACTGTCAGACCACCATTCCTTCCGAACAGCTCCTCCCCTTTTCCGGAGAAGCGGGCCTACTGAGAGTTCCGTTACATGCAGTTCGCACTCGCCGAGCCTGATCTCCAGGATCCGGGAGAGTCCTGCAAGTTGGTGAAGGTCGAGTTCAAATGGTAAGGTAACGGACATCTCTTCCCCCAGAGAGAGAAACCATATGAGGACTATTCATCTGATCCTGGCAGGGCATATGCGCTATGGAAAGCCTCACCGTACGAGATACGGGGTGTCACATAGATCATAAGCTGTGACTTCCGCTTGTCCTTGTTCGTTGAAGAGAAGATCGATCCGAGGATAGGGATGGAGCCCAGGATCGGCACACTGGTTTTCGTTTCGGACTCCGACTCCTGGACAAGTCCTCCAAGCACGATCGTCTCCCCTTCCCGCACGATGATCGTCGAGCTCATCGCTCGTCTGTTGATCGTCGGGGGCACCTCGGATGAAAACTGTCCGACGGGTGTGCGGAAGTCGGGCTTGATCTCCAGAGTAATGAGTCCGTCCTCGCCCACATAGGGAGTGATATCGAGCTTTATGTCTGCCTCGATCGTCTGGAAGGCCTGCGTTTCCTGCAGCAGCACCTGGGTCTGGTCCCGGTACGGCGTAGTGGTCTTGAGGAGAAAGTACTGGGTTGTGCCAATACTCAGGCTCGCTTTGTAGCCGTTGAGGGTGGCGAGGACCGGGTGGGAGCGCACGTTGGCAAGGCCGTGCTGCTCCATCGCCTTAACGCTCATGAGAAAGTCTGACGGCAGCTGGCCGAGCCGCCCGATATTGATTTCCTTTCCAAACAGGTTGATCGTCCCGATCTGTTTGAGTTTTCGGTTGATGAAGTCCCCTTTCATGCTCATATCGATGCCGGGAACGAGCATCCCCTGTCGGGAATACGAAATCGTGTCGTTGGAGCCGAGTAGCCCCGCCTGAATCCCGAGTTCCGAGCCGCGCGAGACGTCGTAGTCGATCACGATCGCCTCGATCAGCACCTGGGCAACGGGCTGGTCGATCTGGGAGAGGCACTCCCGCACCTGGTCTACTGCATCTGCAGATCCCACGACCACGAGGCCGTTTTGCTCCTTGATAGGTTTGACAGTCGCAAGTGAAGTGATAGACTGTGGGAGGAGTTCGGCGGCCCGATCGGCGGTGAGATATTTCAGACGAATGAGCTTCGTTATCGTGAGGTTCTTGTTGGCCTTCTCGCCGACGAAAACAATGCCTTCAGTGATCTTGTAAGCATAGTTAGTGTTCCGGAGGATGATATCGAGCGCGCGCAGCAGAGGGACGTTCGTCGCTCGGGCTGACACGGTTCCGCTGATCGCGCTATAGAAAACGATGTCTGCGCCAAGCTGGGCTGTCATGTCGTGCAGGAGACGCTCTAGTGGAGCATTTGTGACATCGATGCTCACGAGCGAATCCTTCGCGCTCACCCAGTAGGGCCCAGAGCGATCTTTGGTCGCCGTCCCTTGCGTGCCTACGAAGTACTCCTGCCGACTCACGATGTAGATCCCGTTCTGCTTCTGGACGGCAAAGCCGTTGTTGTTCAGAAGCTGCGTGAAACCGAGGTCAAACTCAATGTCGATGAGCTTTCCGGTAAGCGTGCCTGTGGTGCCGCTGATGATAAGGATGTTCTTTGCGGTTTTTTCCTGTATGAGGAGGATGACTTTCTCCAGGTCATCGCCCTTGAGGTCAACGGAGAGGAGGCCGTTCTCAAAGAGAATCCCCGGAACTCTCGGTGGAGGCGGCGGAGGAGGAGAGGGCGGGATGGGTTGAGTGATCCGATAGATGCCGCCTTCATTGCGAACCTCTAGCCCATTCTGATGAGCGAGGAAAGTGATCGCATCGACGACACGGACGCGATTGAGGGCTATGGTCACCCGCTTGTTGACTCCGTTATCAAGAACAATGTTGACCCCGTGTTGCAGAGAGATCGCTCGATAGATGTCACGGAGATCGGTGTCTTTAAAACTCAATGTTGTCGAGTCCTGCGATCCGGAGTCATCTATCAATTCAGAGAAATGAACGACTCGAGAATTTGCAGAGATAACCTTAGCTGGCGCGCTCAACCACAGAAGTGGACCGATCGTGATCGCAGACAACCATAAAATACCCACCCGCTTCATTCGACATCCAAGGATCCCAGTCATAAATATATCCTAGCCCCAATTTGTGGCCAACAGCTGGACGCGCGCACCACCTCGGTTCCACAAAGTCAAATGCGATATCGCGATCACTTCACTTGAAGTGAAGTCACTTGGTCAATCAAATGCGGTCGGGCCCTATCGGGACAGCCGGCTCTGGAGTCTCTCTGGGCTTAGTCGACGATTGGCAATGATGAACACGAATTTTGAACTAGTGACCACAGCAAATGCTCGAGTGAACGGATACCGCTTCACACACAGATACGGACAATACCTCGGAGAGAATGCTTGGTTCAAAACTCGCCGTGGGCCACTCGATGAAACCCTCACAATCAGGAGGTCCTCATCCATGAGTTCGCCCCCTGTTCTTCTGCCTCGATTTGAATCAAGGGATTGACTTCTACGTCACCATTCGATAATGGCGCCAACGACTAATATGAGTGCCCAAGCCACAAAATAGATAAACGGTAGGGCAACATGAAAAACAGGAACAGCGACGCCTCCGGATCTACTCTTTTCCACCAAATAGAGCAGTAGACCTATCAAGCCAACAGGCGCAAAGAATACCGGCCAATTGATAGGCCAGAAGAACCACTGAAAGCTTAGCGGCCAGTTGAGAAATGCCGTTAGCCTCGGCGAATCTGTGTACTCATTGTAGAAAAGGAGAAGGTGATTAACTATCTTTACGCAAAACAAGATCGTGCACAAATACGAAATCCATTTGATCAAGCGACTAAGCATTTTTGTCTCGCTACTCAATTTGAAGGAATGCGTTGGTTATTGCGTCAATCACCCGATTCATCACATCTTCATCAATATCTGAGTGGGTAGTATTGCCTATCAATATGTTCGACAGCGCAGTCTCATTGCTCACCGCGTCAAGAGCCTTCCCTTTTGCATAAGTGAATCCTGTCGCTTTCTCTTGGTAGAAATTGATACATTTTTTGACATTTGATGGAATGCCTGCAGAGAACGGGTTTTCGGAACTCATTCCACCGAACGCATCGACCGTAATCAGAAGATCCACGTTAATGTTCTCCTTTTGTAGCGCCCGGGCAAGGGAAATCGCGTTTTCACCTCCTGCGCTGTACCCATAGATGACGAGCCTTTCATCTGGAGTATCGAGATTCCCTTTTATGAAATCTACCATGTCTTGCACATGAGAATTGTCAAGAGCCCCTAGCCAACCCGATGAATTATAATCCGGTACCTGACCTTGAACTTGCGCCTCGACCGCACGCATTATCTTTTCTGTGGTTGTCGAGCTTGCTTTTGAGCCTGCGCTAATATTCCCCCACCCCGAGATGGCTACAAGAATATCTCTACCATCAGAGTCGACCAAAACATTGGGATTGTTCAATCCATAATTGTATGGACTCACGCTGATGAATTTGTCTGCAAGCGGATCCACGCTCAACCATCTCCCAATCCTCGCATCATAATACCTTGCCCCGAAGTAGTCATACCCGGATTCTGCATCACGCTCCTTCCCCGTGAACTTGTACCGCTGGTCCGCATTGGCTGCGACGTAGCTCCTCGTCACCAATCCCCACGGATCAAAGTCCTCGGCCGTGACCACTTGTCCGGGATATCCCGTCGTCGCCTGGAAATTCCGCCAGCGTGCTTCTCCGTTGGGTCCTTCAGGAGTCCCCTTGTACCACATTCCCACCCGGCCGCTGGTCCAGGGAGTAGTATCCGTCCACGACATCACCGAATCCCCATCCCAATACGCGATGAGCTTTCCAGCCTCGGCCGTCACCTGCAGCCGGTACCACCGGCCCGTCTGGATCGTCCCGCCAGGGAGCGTGTGACTTGCCCGCACCGAAAACGACCCGCCGACCTTCTCCTTGATCAAGAGCTGCGAGCCCTGCGGTTGGATCAAGTAGAAATTGTTTACATCCTGGAATCGGACCACCGCAGTGCCGCAGTAATTCGGGTCGCTTACGCTCTTGACATCAACGGAGAGGATTCCGTCAGTAAACTCTCCCGGCGTGTCGTTTGCCAGGATCAGCTCTTGCGCTGACATTCCCTGGGTCCTCAGCTCACCGCTACTATAGGTCCACCCAGTGCCGACATAGGGATGCCATTTTGCGAGTCCCAGCGTGAAATCATCCTTGAGGAGAACGTTTCCTCCCTTCACCGTTGACCGGATCGTCCCCAGATGGTCCGTGAGATAGTAACTCGTCTTCGGCCTCCTGGTGACGCGAATAGCCATCTGCGTCGCATTCACATTGCTGTCTTCATCAGCTACCACCAGGGTAACAGTAACGAGCTTCGACCTTTCATTCGCGGCAAGGGCGAAGTTGTAATCCACCGTCGTATCCGCACTGATCGCAGAACCATCAACACTCCACGCCCAAGATGCAACCGGTCCGGTACTTGCTTTGCCGTCAAGAAGGATTACTTCATCATCGGCCACCGTCGTCCGGCCACCCGCGATCGATGCTATTGCCTGAAGCAGTGGCCCCGTCGTGTCCCCGGATGTGGTGCTCAATCTCACGTCATCCAGGTGGTACACATCATCATTCGACGCGTCATCTGCAAACCAGAAGCGCAATCGTGCGTCCGTTGTCGATGCCGTATCATCGGGTGGATCAAAGAACGAGGGCGTCTCAAACGGTATCTCGAACTCCTGCCAAGAGGAGCTAAGATCGGGCGTTGAATAGAGGCCGTAGCTCGTGTACGGAGATGTATGTTTCTGGAGATAGACCCCCAGGTCGTGCCCTGTGCTCGAATACCCCTGGAACTTGAGCGTATACTGCGTGTTTGGCGCCAGAGGGAAACCAGTCTGATATAGCTGGAGGTTGCCCCCCGATGTGGAGTAGATCGCGACCTCTGCTCCAGCAGACCCCGCCCCTGGAGCCGGTGAGCCAATGTCAAACGACCCGTAAGACGGATCCCACCATGACCAGTTGCTCGTGCCATCCTCAAAACTGCCGTTGAGAAGCACATTTAGCCCAGCCCCCACCGTGTGGAAGCTCCTCATGCTGCTCCACGAACTAGACCCACCAGCATTGACGGCCCGAACACGCCAGTAGTACACAGTATCGGACGCGAGCCCTGAGGCGCCGTACGACGTCTCAGTGATCCCGGCCTCGTTGACCGTGAGCGAGGAGAACCCTGACGAGAGTGATACTTGCAGGGTGTACGACGAGGCTCCTTGCGATGCGTTCCACGAGAACGTCGGGCTCGTCGACACCCCAAGCGCGCCATTCGCAGGATCAATGAGCACGGGGGCAGAAGGCGTATCCACATGCACGGTGAAGTGCCACGCCGATGACCACGAACTTGACCCGGCTGAATTCACAGCCCGGACGTGCCAGTAGTAGGTGCTGTCGTTGTTCAGGCTGGAGGCGTCATAACTTGTGCTGGTGATTCCCGCTTGTGACGCCACAACCGTCCCGCCAAATGATGAACTACGGGCCAGTTCAATATCATACGATGTTGCACCGCTGGAGCCATTCCAGGAAAGCGTCGGTTCCGCTGACACACCTGTCGCTCCGTTTGAGGGTGATGCAAGCGCAGGGGCTGCTGGAGGGTTAAGGGCGACGGCTTTGGCAAGCGAGACTTCATCAATGGAGATCGTTTCATTGTCGGAGGCATATCCGGGGAACCAGAACCGGAACCGGACATCCGTCGTTGTCCCTGAGAAGCCGCTCGTCGTAAACGTAAACTGATACGTCTGCCATCCGCTTGTGAGCGCCACTTCCTCGTAGAGACCATAATTTGTGTATGGTGAGGTGTGTTTCAAGAGCTGGACCAATACGCTCCCCCCGGCACTGGCATAGGCAGTGAACGACAACGTATAGACCGTGTCGGCCTTGATCGACATGCCATACTGATAGAGTTGGACGTTGCTCCCCATGCTGCTTCCCGTCTGAACTCTGGCCTTATACGATCCCGCATAACCGGGCGTTGTCGCGTCGAAACTTGCCGTCCCGCTGCTGTACCAGGACCAAGAGCTGGTACCACTCTCAAAGCCGCCATTGGCAAGAACACTCGACTGAGCGAGGGCGGCGGAGAAATGCCCGTAAATGCAATATACGGCAAGCATGATGACAAATGCCAGCGTGCGTTTCATCGCGACTGCGCTCCTTTCGCCAGGGAATCAGGCCGTATGCTGTTGGTCGGCATGGACGAGAGTGTGATTGCGGCGTATCGCGTGTATGGGCTTGAGGCGAAGGCCGAATCAAGGAGAGCGAACCTGGCGGCGCTCTCTGTGTCACGCCCCAGTCTCTTCAGTGCTAAAGCGTCAAGCGACAGAAGATGTGCTTTGTGCGAACCCGGCTCTCCACGATCGATAAGCCCCTGACTCATCCTGTGCAACAGGTAGTAGTCTCCTGCCGCATACAGGGCGTCAAGATACTGGACCGTTGCCGCGAGGCGCTGCTGCACGGTGCCAAGACTCATCGCTTCCTTGAGAGATGCAAGGACACCCGCCTGATTGTTCGACCGGCGTTCAATGTCTGCCAGTGCGATGAGCGCTTGCCTCCTCCGCTGTTTGTCGTGAGTTTTCCCTGTGACGGCCTTAAGCAGCTGGCGGGCCCGTTCTCTTAAGGTTGGCGTCGTCTCCCGTCCGCAGGAGACGGCAAGAGCGATCGCGCTCTCATCCTTCAGCTCAATTGATACTCCGGATCGCCTCGACACATCAGCGAGAACCGATCTTGCCTCCTCAACATCTCCGTTTCGGTCCAGAAGCTTGCCGAGCTTGATTCGGACCTCCGCTTGGTAGTTTGCGCTCCCCTCCTTCGCCGGGATTGACCGCAGTGCGATAATCGCATCCTGGGGTTTGCCGATACGAATGAGTGCATTGGCACGTTCAATTGGGAAGCGATCATAGCTCTCGCGCGAGGCCGCGCCCAGTGGAGAGGCCGCCAGGAAGCGCGCATAAACGCTCTGCGCCTCCGCAACACGCCCCGACTTTAGAAGGGCAACAGCGCTTCGGTAGTCATACTCTCGGGCGGCTGCACTCTGTTTTGCCGACTGTGCAAGTGACGCAGCAGCGCTGAAATCATCTGCCACGGTACCAACTTTCGCGAGAGGTACGAAGCGGCGAGCGACTGAATCGTACCCGAGAGAGACCGTCTGCACGGTCTTCGCTGAATCCAGAAGTACGACATGAGACACCCCCATGCTTCCTGGCTCGGGGAGCCAGAGACCCTCGACGCGGAAGAGTATCAGGAATGACAAGTCTCTTGCTGTGCCCTTGGGGAATCCCATCGTGCCGGTAAACGTACCGGGGCTTCCCTTAACTTCATGTAGCACGAGTGTTGGCGGAAACACCTTGTCCGGAGAAAGTGGAGGCCGATTCCCGGCGATTCCTATTGCCTCAGGTGGAGTGCCACGGACCTTATATGGAGAAACTGTAACTGTGAAGGTTGCATTCACGTTTGTTGTCAGGATGCCTTGCTCGGCAACTGCAACCTGCGAAAGGCCCAGAAGCATGAGAAGGAGACATCCCTTCACCCCGTAATTGAATAGGACAGTTTTTGACCTGGACATGAGATTGTTCCTTAAGCATGGAGACACGATATTGTCGTTTTCGCACCGCATGAGAATTCATACAAGGCGTCAAGGATCAAGTCTACCCAGCATTTTTCCCCCTACGGAGATGATCCAATAGAGAAGAGTACCGTCCTCCTTGTAGACCGCAACTGTGCTGCCATCCGCCCCCCTGATGTATCTGGTCTTCCCGGAAGGAGTCTCTTTCCATATGCGGTTTCCCTCCGCATCGTAGCGGTACTTCACAAGAGCCGAGTTCAAGGTCGCCTGGAGTGGGAGATTCCGGTAGTCGTAGCTCACGTTGGACATCGTGCGGCCGGGACTGCTTTCTGTGAGAAGATTGCCGTTGCCGTCATAGGTGTATGTTGATGTCGTCGCGTCAGCAGCATCAGAAATGCTGTTTACCCTGTTGAGCGATGCATAACTGTACGAGAAGTTGTTGCGGAACGAAGTGCCGCTGCCCCTGCGCTTCATAGAACGAATATTACCGTTCCGGTCGTAGGCGGTCGTGTCGAGATCAAAAGACGTTGAGTCCTGCCATGCTGTCCCGGTCGTGGCAAGTGAGTACCCGCTGTTTGCACGAGCCAGGCGATTGCTTCCGTCGTACTTGTAGGACCAGCCCATGAGGGGAGCCGATCCCCTCATCGTCGCAAATGGGAGCGACGCCGAATTAGACATTGTCCAGGAGATGTTGCCGTTATACTGGGCTGTCGCGCCAAGGCCTGCTCCGGCATAACCGATCGAATCATAGCCTATCACCATGCCAAAGCGGTCAGACGGGATGCCATTGCCGCCATCATGTCCAGGATCTGACTGCACAGAGAAACTCTGATTGTTGATCTTCCTCACCCAGTCTCGAACGTTGTAGGTGAAATCCACCCCCTGGGCCACCCCAAGCTGGAGACGCTTGACCTGGCCGGTTGCAGTGTATGCGTACTCGGCCTGAGTCACTGCGCCGACTCCCGTCGTGTCGATTCCCGCGTCCACCCGGGAGAGTCGGCCGAGTTCGTCGTAGGCGTAGAAGAGCGAAAGTGCATTCTCGGGCACAGCGCTGTCTACGTAGTCCATCCTGATGGGATTCCCCTGAAGATCATACCTGTAGCTGATTCGAATGGATTGGAACGTGGAAAGTTGCCGCTCGATCCATTCGACTCGACCTTCTCTGTCGTAGGAGTACGTCGTTGTGCACGTTGCTTCACTCCCGCCGTAGGAGATCGATCGCGACAGGCGGCCGAGGATGTTGTGCTGGCCCGTCAGGACGATGCCGTCGTACGACATGACAGCATGAACGATATTTGTACCAGTGGTAGGGAATGTTACGACATCGGCGTTCGCCTGGGTGAAATCGGATGAGGGAGAATGTTCGCCGATCTCGATGAGTCGGTTCAAGGCGTCGTATTTTCGGTACGTGAAGCGGTTCGTTCCCTGATTGGCATCCCTTGAGAAGCGGAGGTTGCCCGCTTTGTCGTAACGATATTCGACTGTTCCTTCATCGGGAGACCACTTTCGCGCGAGTTTTCCCAGCATGTCGTATTGATATGTCGTGCTGTCCCCCTCTGGACGGATCACGGAGAGGACACGGCCCAGCGCATCAACACGGAAGCGGGTCTTCATGCGCAGCTTCGCTGAATCCACCCGCGAAAGAACCAGATTTCCGCGATGATCACGGAACTCCTGATTCACATTCCCGTTTTCGTCGCGAATGGTTGTCTTGAAGAGGGTACCGATCGCATATCCGGTTGAATCAGCTGCTGTGTTCGTGCCGTAGCTTGTGGTGGCAGGATGGGAAGCGAATGCCGTCCCAGGCGCCCACACCGCGGCCGGGCGACCACTCGCGTCATAAGCATAGCTCGTGTACGGACGCGATCCCGCGTCAACGCCTATTGAGGTCTGGTAGGCGGTAGATTGAGACTGGATATTGCCCTCGGGTCCGGTGGTATTCGTGCTGACGAAGGGCTTGTACTGAGCCTGAAGACGCCAGAGGGGATCATAAACGCTGTGATTCACGATGTACGTTGATCCAAGTTTCGTTCGCGTCTGGAATGGCTGCCCCAGATTGTCGGCATAGGTCCAGGAAACGGAATAGTCTCCTTGCTTTCGGTACGTGTAGCCGATCACATTAGGAAACCTGGCATCTCCGTCGTCACTGTCAAGAGGATTGTCGTCATATAAATACTCATTAACCAGAACCGAATCGTCGTTTCTGATCCCGGAGAGCCGGGCAAATTGTTCATATTCGAACTTCGCACTGCATCCGTTCTCATCGATCATCCGGCACACCTTTCCGAGAGGCTGATACTCGAACGTCTTGAATAAGGTGTAACCGGGTACGCTCCTCGATACCTCAGTGAGAAATGCCTGATGGAAAGACGGGAGGGTTGATGGATCCGGCGCTGGCGATTGGAACTCGTCGTCACCTCCTCCAGTCGGTTGGGTCTCATGGGTTGTCCCACCAAAAGTGAACTGTGAGACAGATCCGTTGGCATCTATGCTCCTGGTGACATTTGCGCGGGAATCGTAGATATCAAAGCGAACACTTCGGACCTTATCAAGGGAATCGGTCAAAGACCAGGATCGCCATTGCCAGATTTCGGAGGGCAAGTAAACATAGCTGGGCGACTGCACGTTGACGAGTTGTTCAGCCCAAAGAATCCGCTGAAGGCTGAGGCAAGAATTGTCTTCTTCTACTTTCGATTGATAAGGCTGACTTAGCATCCATCGATCTCGGAATGCGGAGTATCCAGGTTGATCACTTGCGTAGCTTGTTGTTGTCCTCTTCCAGGATGAGGGACCGCTTTCCTCAACCCTTTCCACCAAGCCGATTTCATTGTAGCTCTGGATACGGACGGAACGCACACCATCTTTCATCGTGACAATAGTATCGGGGAGACATTCAATGGAATTGTTTCTTACGAATTGATTCTTGAGTCCTGGACCATTGAAGCGATAGTACTCAAAGAGATCATCCATTGAATAACGCGTCCTAACATGGAACGTGGTAATCGTACTGTCTCGTTCATTCTGAACGACCTTCCATACTTGTCCCCTCTCACCGGCCCGTGAGGTCAGAACAGTCGCGCCTGTCACATCCAGGAACTGAGTCGAAACAATGTCGGGGCGACTCTCGGAAGGATCGGCGTCTCCCGCCGAGTAACTCGAAGTATAGTGCGTGCGCGTCGTAGACCCATCGGGAGCGGTCGTCTTAACCCAACGATGAACCAGCGGGCACCCGCGAAAGGCCTTGTAATAGTCAATCGAACTGAAGGCGGGCAGGACTGTTGTGCGAAACGCCTGTGGAATGAACGCAGAACTGTAGGATCTGCTTGGCCAGTCAAAGACCGCTGGACCGTATTCGTACGACCACGTCCGGCTTTCACTGAGATTGTTGGTGACCGTCTTGCTTACAAGACGAGACCGTGGCTGCATTCTGAACCCCCACCCACGCAGGGTCTGTGTCGGGGCAGCGTTTCCCTCCGGATCGTAGCTGACCAAAGGGACAGGTTCATATCCGTAGACAATCTCCCCGCCTGTCGGGAGGATGAGCGTGTCGAGATGCCACGCACGGGCATAGGTGTCAAATCCGCCATCCAGAAAAGAATCGGTTTCGTAACCGGGATACTCGGATTGACCCCGCGATCTGGATGTCAAATACTCAGCATTGACTGCAGAGGCTGGTCTATACTTGAATTCATGAGGAGGCAGAGATTTCCCATCCGTCCCGAATCTCTGAATACTCTTGAGTGTCAACTGATTGTTGCAGCTCATGTCATACGTGAGATGGACTGCTCCTAACCGCAAATTGTGCATCTTGTCAAAGAGCACGATAGAATCAAGCCTGCAGGACCGGGCTGTTATACTCTCGGGTGTCACCGACGCATAGAAGATCGCATAGTGAGTCTCTGTGGCGAGCTTTTTCGGCCATGATGAACCATAGTCAGCATATCCATCGTCAATTATTCCGGTGCCATAGCTGTATTTGCCGAATGTGTGGAATTCCCCAGGGCCCTCCGGCCGTGACCGGTCGATTTGTACATGATCCCATGGGTGGCGATATGTCGTTGCATACGGGGCCGAGGTATAGTACGCCTGGTGGATAATCGAATCCGTGACTCCATCGGGGTGGACAACCAATCCAAGGTTCCAGCGGTATGGATAGGTGAAATGCTGATTCGCCCACGGTGCCGCCCACCCCCCGTGGACATGGATTGTGTCAACCGCGGCGTCACCTGAGGCTCCGAAGAGGTATTGCGTGCCGTCCTCCGTCCGCACGTCGAACCCGGCGAATTGCTGCGAGGAGCTCATTGTGGTCTGGAATTTCCAGGGCTTATACTGAATTGGATGGAACTCGGAACTACTTACTTGAATCCTATCAGTCTCGTAGTTGACACAGAACGGAAGAAACTCCGTCCCAGCGCCGGCGATATTCAGCCGATAGAGGTCGGCTTGATCGAACGTATCGATCTGTGCCGCAGAAGCATTTGTTGTGTGTATGCCACGAAAGCGCCCTTCACGCTCACCACGCGCCAAGTTGTTCGCATTGTCCTTGAGTTGGCCATTGGGCAAGCCGTTTATCTGATCATCGGATCTACCCATGACAGTCCGTTCAACAAAACCCAGATCGAACTCCCAACCAAGACCGACCCAACTCGCCCGTTGTCTTTGAGTAACATTGCTATTGTACCGTAGCACAAGGGGCCAATCATGGCCGAGCCGGTTCGGCACTGTTAGAAGAGGGATCTCAATAGTCAGATCACCAGACGACGAGACCTCAGATGAAGTGGCCAGCTTGTCTACGCGATATGCTTCATACGTTGGGCGAAGCGGATCGGCCGGCTGCTGATACGTCTGTCCAAGCGAAGCCTCCCCAAGGAAACAAAGAACAACGGCGACGAAGAAGAGCAGTACGCGTGATATACTCTGGGCTACCATGGTTCGCCTCTATGGTTTGACAATTGCATGGATGATGAAACACTCTACTGCAAACTTGGCTTGTGATCAGACCACTCTAGGTTTCACGACTGACCTCTTCAAGAGTCGTCATCCCCTTCTCGACCAATCGCATCGCGGACTCACGGAGCGATGCAAATCCCGCTTCCCGGGCCACCGCTACCAGCGTTTCCGCTCCTACTTTCGTGGATATCATTTCTGAGAGGCGATCTCCGACCGTCAGGAGTTCGTAGACGGCCGTTCTTCCTCGGTACCCGGTGCCTCGACAATGCGGGCAGCCTCTCCCGCGTCGCGGGCGGGAAATTCGGATTTGCTGATCGAAGGTCGTGCGTCTCTCAGCTTCAAGATCTTCTTCACCACACTCTGCGCAGATCCTCCGAAGCAGCCTCTGCGCAAGGATCATCTTGACTGACGCGGCGACAAGAAACGGTTCAATACCCATATCCGTGAGGCGCGTAATCGCCGACGGCGCATCATTGGTATGGAGCGTGGAGAGCACGAGATGCCCAGTAAGCGCGGCCCTAATCGCGATCTCCGC
The DNA here is from genome assembly GCA_030835135.1 of Bacteroidota bacterium. GTDB lineage: Bacteria > Bacteroidota > Ignavibacteria > UBA10030 > UBA6906 > JAGDMK01. Next base: position 24,924 of record JAUQWO010000042.1, on the reverse strand, counting down.
CGTTTCTCCGTCCCGAATCTCACCCACCATCACGATATTTGGATCCTGCCGGAGGATCGAGCGGAGCGCCGCGGCAAACGTGAGTCCGATATCTGCGCGGACGTGCGTCTGGTTGATGCCTGGCAGGTTGTACTCGATCGGGTCTTCAATCGTGGTGATGTTGACACCGGGATGATTAAGGTAGTTGAGCGCAGCGTAGAGCGTTGTCGTCTTCCCGCTTCCCGTAGGGCCGGTCACGAGGATCATGCCGTGCGGGAGCTTGAGCGCCTTCTTAAACGAGGTGAGATCGGCATCCTCAAAGCCGAGCCGCGAAAGGTCAAGCTGAAGCCGGGATTTATCGAGAATGCGAAGCACGACCTTTTCGCCAAAATCCGTGGGGAGCGTCGAGACCCGGATATCGATCGTCCTTCCCTCCTCCCGGACGCGTATCCGGCCGTCCTGCGGGCGACGCTTCTCGGCTATGTCAAGATCGGCCATGATCTTGAGGCGCGAGATAAGCGTTCTACCTTGCGCTACACCTGGCTGCGAGACTTCCCTTAAGACACCGTCAAGCCGGTAGCGGATGCGGACGAAGGTCTCGTACGGCTCAACGTGAATGTCACTTGCTCCCATCCTTACAGCATCTGCAATGAGCGCACTTGCAAGAGAAACGGCCGAACCTTCAGAGTTGATTGGGGCAGCGGGTGACGATAGGTGTCCATCCCCCGTGTGCGGATTGGGGGGCTCGGCACCTCCCTGGTAGGCCCGGGAGATCGCGCTGTCCAGCTCGGCTTTCGACCGTGGCGAGCACCTGACCCTGCGTCCTGTGACGAACTCAAGATCGCGGACGGCACCCTCTTCCATCCCTTCCGGAACGGCGCAGACCAAGATTCCATCTTCAACGGCAAGAGGGAGGGCCGGTATCTTCAGTGCCAGTGCTTTCGGGATGAGCGAGAGGACGGACTGAGGGGGTTCTATGGTATTAATGTCAGCCATTGGTCAAAAAGGATTGGCTGAACCTCCTTCCAGATCATGAGAGCGAGCGATGTGCCACAGAGGAATGATCCAAATGGGATCGCATCATGCCCGGCAATGTGAAGAATGCCTGAGTCGGCAAGGGCAACCGGGGACGGATCCTGAAAACGCCTTACCGTGACAAAGAGTAGAGCACCAACGGCCGCAGTCCAGAGAGCTGCCAGGAACAGAGCTGCGCCCGTATGAAATGCGATGAATCCGGCGAGCTTCACATCTCCCAGTCCGAGCGCGGGCCGGTTCACAAAGGTGCTCACAGCTTTACCGAGGAGGTAAATACCAATAAGCACGCCTCCAGATGACAGAAGCCGGCCTCCAAGTTCAGCAGGTACAAGTATTCCTGCCTCAAGGAGCGAAGCAACGCTGCCTGTGATGAGGATCCTGTTCGGGATCAGGAAGAACTCAAGATCCGTCCATATGAGGGGGATGAGCGTGCATGCAAAGATGGTGGTGAGCAACGCACCCGCATCCCAACTCGTTGTGAGCGACAGGATCACAAAGCACCCGGCAGTTGTGATCTCGACGATCGAGTAGCGCAGCGAGACATTTGCCCCGCATGAGCGGCAGAGCCAGCGGGAAAACGCCGGTCCAACGAGAGGGATGAGTTCATGCCACTTGAGGACCGACCCACAGGAAGGGCAGAACGAACGCCGGCCTGTGAGGGGTATCCCCCGCGGAATCCTGTATGCGCATGCGCCAAGGAAGCTCCCCACCGCGAGACCCAGTATTCCGGCTATGATAGCGACGTGGAGCATCGTTAGTCAGGTACCTTTTCGCTAATCATCCCCGTTTGGTCAACGACCCAGACGTTGAATGTGCCATCATTGTCGAAATCGACAACCGACGTAGCCCGCGCCTGGAAGCTCCGTTCATCCGCACCGAGGATCTCGATCTGGTAGCGCGCCTGGCCCCCTTGCGAGACGAGCTTTTCCTGCTCAAAGCCGATCTCTGTCAGTTGAAGTGCGTAGCGGTCGCGCTCATACTTGTAAGCCTGCTCCAGTGTGTGCACCTGCTTGAGCATGAGCTTGGCCTCGGTGGTCTTCGCCTTGGTGACGATGGGCAGAAGTTTAGGGAGTGCCAGGAGAACCAGCACGCCGATAATGACGAGGACGATCATGAGCTCGGTGAGGGAAAAGCCTGCCTCCCCGGCTCGTCTGCGCGGGCTGCTCGGTACTGTGGCCTGGCAGTTATCGGTGCGATGCAATGATGCGGACAATGTCATCGATCCTTTCCTTGTTCACCGAGTATGCTATCCTCTCGCCCGTGAGCGGGTACGCAACGACTAGTCCTCTTGAGACCAGGTCACTCAGAATCACTTCGAGTCTTGCCAATCCTGCCTTGATCCTCTCGCGCGAGAACCACCACGCGAGGATCCCGTCGGCCTCATCCATCGCGTTGGGGTTTTCAACCATGTACTCGAGAATGTCAACGGCAAGGTCATCTTGTAGAGTAGAATCCATATCCTGTACCTGGTGTGAGACTCACGGTCGTCTGCGGCAAGCATGACACTTCTGTATGCATGGGAAGAAGCAACATGCATGCCATTTGGTAAACCTCGTAAATTCGGGCGAAGAGAGGAGGGTCTTCGGTGAGAGTGGTACGGCGTACCACTGACCCCAAAATCATTGGCAAAAATGGGCCCTGAAAAAGCCGCGAGTGGTACGGCGTACCACTCGCATGGGCATCCTGAAGGTGAGACCAGCTACGGAGTCACGGGCGGCGGGAGTTCGAGATGTTGCGAGTCGGAATTCGATCCCCTCTCGGGCGAGGAAGACCTATGCGTGGAGGTACGATAGAAATCTGGATCGATGTGATGTTCCCGAATCAGCCGATAAATGCTACTTTTGTCCCGCCCGGCTTTCTATGCCACAGCGGTGATGTTTCCCTTGTACATCGCGAGCAATCCTCGGAGGTATCTTTCGACAAAGCGGCGATTGTTTTCCACGCATGCTTGATCGAGTGGCATGAGCTGCCACTCGTCCCTGCACCCCCAGAGATCAAGATTCTCGACCGGGATTTCTTTGCCCTCGGACTTGATCGCCGCCGATCGAACGTTGGATTCCAGCTCCCGGACATTCCCCGGCCAGGAGTAACTCAGCAGGGCTTCCTCGGCGCATCGGGAAAACACTTTCCGGGGTCCGGATCCCCTGTGGGCATTTTCCAAAAAATGTTCGGCAAGAACGAGGATATCACCCCTGCGATCCCTGAGCGGGGGGATCTCGATACGGCCCCTTGCCATACGGAAATACAGATCGATGCGAAAGGTATTCGCCTCTACGGCGGCCCTCAAATCTGCGTTCGTGGCACACACAATACGAATGTCCGCTGTGCGCATCGGCCCTCCCCCGAGCGGTCTATACTCGTGCTTGTCAATCAATCGCATGAGCCCGAGTTGATCACTCTGTGAGAGCGTTTGGACCTCATCCAAGAGGAGAGTGCCGCCGGCCGCAATATCCACTATGCCCGGCTGGTCTCTGTCGGCATTCGTGTAGGCTCCCGCGCTGTGGCCGAAGAGCTCGTTCATAGCAAGCTCTTCAGGGGAGGCGCCAGGAGCAAACACCTGGAACGGGCGCGCGCGGCGCGCGCTCATATAATGAATCGCCCGCGCAAAGACCTCCTTCCCGGTCCCAGTTTCGCCCTGGATAAGAACAGGCAGATCGTCCGCAGCATACTTCTCTGCCAGTGCCAGGGCCTTCAATAACTCCGGGTCGGAGCCCACGATCCCCAGAGTGATCAGACGGTCACGAAAGCGTTGGCTCTGATCCGGTACGGCACAAGCATCTCGTTTCGGCATGAATATGCTCCCCCCCGAGCGACGAATGGCAGCCCCGCATGAACGAACACGGGCCCACGATTCGGTATGAGGACTTCAAATTGAGAACGAATATGGTAGGAACGTCAAGCGCGGTTGCAGTGCTTGTCACTCCCCTCCATCACCAACACCGGGAGGCGTGATGATGGTACAAGCGGCGGACCCTTGGGATGGATCAAATCAAGATTTTTAATGATACTGCTCGGCAGCAACAAAGTCAAATCATCGAATAGAATCTTACGTGAGGCAACGGGACCATCGGTTCCGCCCTGAGTAGAACTGGCCAAGGGTGGGCTGGATGAGGCGCATCACCTCCTCCCAGTTCTGTGGAAAACACGTGTACGCCACGCTTTACGAAATCGGGGGCGCGCTCAGCACCCCCCGCCCAGTTTGCGGTGGACATCCGTGGGACGGCATAGAGCGAGGCGGGCAACACGTTCTCGTGGGGTCCCCCGACAACAACCACCATCATCGGCTATGCGTTCGGGTATGACCTCGGCGGGCGGAGCATGGCTACACGATAACTGCAGCGAGTTATGCAGATCCAAAGTGCAACTTGATATTTGCATGACCATTGCCTATCGTATCCGCATGGTCAACAGGGATCTCTGTCAATAACTTCTTGCGGCCGCTGAAGCACCTGTACCCCATGACAGAACTCTCGATCATCATCCCCGCCTACGACGAAGCACGCAAGATCGCGCGCGACGTGGACGCGGCCGGCGCGTTCCTCGCCGATCATGGCATCGACGGCGAGATCATCGTGGTGGATGACGGCAGCACGGACGGGACGGGGGATGCTGCCCTGCGGGGAACGCTGCAATTCCGCGTTGCGCTCACGGTGATCACGCTCCAGCATCACGCCGGCAAAGGGGCCGCGGTCCGCGCAGGGGTCATGAAGTCGGAGGGAACGTATGTGATGTTCGCCGATGCGGGACTGACGGTGCCGTACACTGATGCGCTTCGGGGATTGGCATTCATCAAAAGCGGACAGTACCAGCTCGCGCATGGCTCGCGCTGGCTGCCGGAGAGCACGATCGAGAAACCCCAGAACCCCTGGCGCCAGACACTCTCCCGCATGGTCCGGTGGTTACTACGCCGCACCCTCTCTCTGCCGGCGGGTCTCACCGACACCCAGTGCGGATTCAAAGTGTACAATGGCGATGTCGCCCGCGCTCTGTTCTCCCGCTGCACCACGGAACATTTCCTGTTCGACGTCGAGGTGCTCGTCATGGCGCTCAAGCAAGGGTACCGCATTGCAGAGTTCCCGGTGTCGTGGAGCTGCGACAGGGACAGCCGTCTGAACGTACGCAGCCACGCCCTGCAGGTGATCCGGGATCTCCTCGCTATCCGCCGGCTACACCGCCGCTTCCCCACCCGAACCTGAGCACCCGCTCTCCCGCCGCTCCACCATCATCGATCACGATGGCCTGCATGTCCGTGCGTGCCGCACAGAACGCCGCGATCTCTTCCGCGGACATGACCATGAACGCCGTGGAGAGAGCATCGCTTTCGGTTGCTGACGGCACACACACCCACGCTGCGTGCCTCCCGGCCACCGGCCGGTGGGTGCGCGTATCGATGATATGCCTCCCCTTCTTCACTCCAGACCCGCTCAGCGCCAGACCGTCCAGAACGAACTCTCGCAACACCCGGCGTGGCTCGGCAAAACTGCTCGCCGTTACCGGCCACGCCCGTCCGTACCCCGCCGCACTGCTGGTACCGCCATGCACGAGCGCGGCACCAACACCCCAGTCGCGCAGCAGTTCGGTGCACACATCGACGGCGTACCCTTTCCCGATGGCGCCCGGGTCGATCTTCGGCACGTATTCACCCACTCCCACAAGATACGTCGATTCGTCGAGGGTGAGCAACTGCATGCCTGACCGCCGCACCGCATCTTCGATCTCTGCGGCATGAGGATCGCGCAGCGACTTGTCCGGCGCAACCCACGCATCCATGAGCGCGCCCATGGTGATGTCGAATGCTCCATTTGTGGTGTGCCAGTACTGATGCGCGAGCTGCAGACATGCGAAGGTATCAGCACTCACGCGCGTCTCGCCGCCGGGAGGTAGGTTGTTGATGCGCGCAATGTCGCTGTTCGGCCGGTACCGGCTGAGCTCCTGTTCCAGCCGGTCGAACTCGTCGAATGCTGCCTGCGCGGCTCCCGCGGCGAACATCGGGTCTTCATCGGCGATGAACACCTCGAAGAGCGTGGCCATGGCATGATGGGAATGCCGGTGGAGGAGAGGCGCGGACATCATTTCGCTCCGGTCCGCTCCCCCAGCTCGCGCAACGCCAGGGTGGTGTACACGCGGATCTCCCGCCCCGGACGGACGAAGGCAGGTCTGCTGAAGAGCGATACATAGAGCGGCCGCTCGCCGGGCAGCGCGCGTTCATAGAGTGCTGCCGTCAGCGGCACCTCAAGTTCCGGGGAGACCAGCACGACATCGGCACGCGGCAGGGTGTCGGGAACCGACGACCACCATCCTGTCTGCGGGATCGTCCGGAGATACCACGGCATGGGCCAGTAGTCGCCCTCCTGATAGCACACGACCACACTGATCGGCGCAGGCGATGCCGCCGCGAGCGCGGTCACGGCCTTCCCGATCTCGACGACGTCGCCGGTAGGATGGGCATACACATACGGATTTCCCGGACGATCGGCGTAGACGAACGAGGCGTTCCGCCCTTCCCATCCGAGATGCACGACGATCCCGGCCAGGAGCACGACGCGCACGAACCGCATCCGGTCGTTCCCCGCCAGAAATGCCTCGACCCCGCTCCCCGCCATGATGATGAGTCCGAGGAGTGCGGTGAGCACGACCCATGGTGTCTTGTACGGCATCACCGAAATAGTGACGAGCATGAGCACCGTGGCGATCGCGGTTGCCACGCGGAACACCGCATGCGGATCCTCCACCACGAACCGCTCCTTCCACGCCCGCACGAACCCCGCACCGGCGAACAGCAGGATCCCGGCTTCGGTCCACAAGCGCCCATCGGGCCCATGCGTCCAGCCCAGCATTTGCAGGTAATAATACCACGGATGAAGATGCCGGCCGGTGGTTCCCGCGCGCTCCACATACACCGCGAATGTGCCGAAGGCATCGAGCACACCCCGCGGGTTCCTGCCGAAGGAGGAGAAGAAGGCTATGCTGACGATGGCCGCGGCAGCTCCCGCAATGAACCAGTGCGCGGCAGCAGGCAGCACCACCTTCACGCCCCGTCGCCTCTGCATGAACCACACGGCGATGCATGCAGCACCGATCACCCCGAACGTGATGACGCTCGTTTCTTTCGTCGCGAACATGAGTCCGGCACCGACGCCCGAGAACGCCGCCCACCCCCACGTGCGCGCCTGCATGAAACGATAGATCCCTGCGACGAACCAGAGAGTGAACAACACAAGCAGCATTTCCTGGATGTAGTAGCGGCTATAGAACACCATCGCCGGCGAGACCGCTGCCAGCAGCGCCGCCCAGAGCGGCCAGCGTGCACGGTGTGGATCGAAGAGCAGGAAGAGCGCCAGAAGCAGGATGCCGCACACGGCGGGCACGATGCGCAGGCGCCACTCCTGAAGCGTGGCATACGTGTGCGTGCCGCTCAGCCATGCAGGAATGAGCGTGAGGTAATTCAGCGTGGGACCGTGATACTCGTGGGGGTCGTACCGGTAGTCGCCGGATTCGAGGAGGGTACCGCACTTCACCGCATGCACGGCTTCATCCGTGTGCATGGGACGGACGGCCAGGTCCGGCAGGCGCAGGAGCGCGCCTGCCAGCACCACGGCCAGGATGATCAGCGCACCACGGCTCATTTGACCGGCTTGCCGTACACCTCAATTTCGATATAGTGGTTCAGCTCGTTCGCCGTATTGCCGCGGCTGTACAGGCGCACGTACCGCCCCTGCACGCCCTTCGCGTCGACGAGCTTCCCTTCGGACGTCTCGATGTAGCTCATGTCCTTCCCCACACCACGCCCCGCCGTGTTGTCGATGTCGTTGTTGAAGATCGTCCGCACGTTGGTCACGAAATCCGGATCGTCCGCCACCTGTACGATGACGTCATGGTACACGACGGCCTGCTTGTGGAAGTGCCACATGACCACGGCATAGATGGAGTGCTGTGCCTTGAGATCGATGGTGACGTACTGGAGCTTCGGGCCGAGTTCCACATAACTTCCCTCGGAGGCATCCTTGTCGCCGTCGGTGACCATCGTAAGCTCGCCGATGGTGGGCAGCTCGTCGGAGCTGGTGACCGGCTTGCCGGCCGCCACGTTCTTTGTCCCGGCGGGCGCAAGGAATGCCGGACGCGCCTTGCCGAGCGGCTTCTCGAGATTGGGCACGGCGATGTTGGTCGGGGTCCCGACGAACATGGGCTTAGGCAGCTTGATGTCGATGGGCACGAGCTGCTCGTTCCCCACGGGTGCAGCCGCCTGTGGTGCGGCCTGTTCTGTGGTACCGGCCGGCTGCGACTCCGGTGCTGTCTGCTGTTCTCCGGCGGGTGCCGCCGCCGGTGCGTCGGTCTGTCCGGCAGCAGGGGTCTCCTGCTTGTCCGGGGTCTTTCCGCATGCAACGATCATCAGTGCCGTTGCCAGCACGAGTGCAATGACGATGACTCCTGATCTCTTCACTGTTCTTCCTCCATTAACCTTGCTGTGTTCCTGAAAGCGATTGTAAGATACGAATATATCCGTGAAGAAGCGCCGCGGCGACAAGTCCGATGGCGCTGTACCCGTGCAGCCCGATCAAACAGTTCTCCCCGTCGGTCCCGAACAACGGGAACAGGGATAGGATGATCGAGAGGAGCAGCGGCAACGCAAGCACGAGGATGATCCAGTACAACGCACGCCCCACTGCCGCAAGCGTCCATGCGCCGTAGAGCGTGCCCGTCCGTACCACCTGCGCCAGGAGAGGGAGATCTTCTTCACGCACCCGCTGGTCGTGTGACCAGAGGAGCGATGCTGCCGCAAGCGTGAGCGCGAACAACGGCGCCGCGATCATATGCACGAGCAGCAGCACACCGGACGGATGTCCGCCGGTGAACACCACCTGCAGGAACCCGGTGAGTCCGAGGACACATACGAGCACGATCGCGAGCAGATACACGGACCGGCGCAGACCGCCGACCGTCCGGGGCCACCACCCGCTCCCGGGAGCTACGCCGTTGCTGAAGCCCGTCCGGATCGCGGCAACGATGACCTGTCCCGCTGCCTTCCATGACCCGAACCGCCGCTTGGCGTCACGCGCGATGAGCGCCTTTGTCCCGCCGATCACCAGGATGCTGAGGATCTGGAAGAGCATCACGCACCTCCCTTGCCGAGCGTGCGCACGATGTACCCGACGCCGCGCATGACGTGCAGCGCGACGACCGCACCGATGATGAGGAATGCGAGGATGATGAGCCCTTTCAACAGCGGACGGAAATAGAACGAGGTGGACAGCACCCACGGATACACCGGCCCCTGGTCCTGGAACGCGGTCATGCTTGCCGTGGTGTCGTCGCCCGCGAAGAAGGGCGACATCGTGCGCACGGTGCCGGCAAAGAATGGTCCGCCGGGGGCGTGACAATCGTCGCACCCGCCCGCGCCAAGCGACTGGTCCTTCGGCCGCACATCATGCGCGATGGGCCAGAGGTACGGCTGCGCGGCATCATGCGACCGGCTGAGCAGCCGCCCCTCGCGCGACATCCGGAAAAGCCGCCCGCCGCTGATGTACACCGGATCGCCCGCCGTGCTGTCCATCGCCGCCAGGCCCCGCAAGACCGCCGCCACGTCATCGCTGCTGAAGTGCGGCCACCGACCCGGCACATAGGTGGTGTCGCCGGCATGGAGTGCGGCGATCAGCGGCTTCACGCGATCGGGGAGTACCGGCACCATTGCGCTGTCTGTTGCGAATGCCCAGTACGATGGCCACACGAGGTTCGATGGCTCATACACGCCATCGCCGTCCTTCGCAAACACGGGCGTGGTGATGTGCGGCAACGCGTCGTCGTCGCGCGAGGCCTTCGGGATCCCGAGCGCATGCGCGCGTGAGGTCTTCACCAGCGTGGTGGCGTCGGCCGGCATCGGGCCCGCATGACATGTGGTGCACGAGAGTTTCTCGAAATGCACGGGCGGGATGCCTTTGTGCTCCGGCCGCGGCGCTCGCCGCCGTCCGCCCGTCTCTGCGTCGCCAAGATGACACCCCCGACAGGTGAGCGACGCGTGCGTTCCCTGCACGGCTTCGCCTTCATACCCGCGCACCATCTGATGATCGAGCCCGTTGCGGTGACAGTCCACGCAGATCATGCCCGCACTGATATGCACATCGCCGTCTTTCTGCCACCGCTCCTTCGCGCCGCCATCCACGACCTTCGACGAATGGCAGAAGTAGCATTGCGACGGCGGGATGGAACGCACGGCCTGGAACAGGACTTTGCCCGTCGCGTCGAACTTCGCGCCGTTATACCGGACGCCGGGCGGCACTTTGTCTGACGCTTCGGGAGGGACACTCGAGTACATGTCGAAATTGTCCGGCATGTCACCCGCCGACCCCTGCACCATCGCAAACCCGCTCGCGGCAGTGGGCGCCCAGCGGAAGTTCTGCCTCAGCACCTGCACGCCGTACTCCGCCGGATGCTGCGCCGGATCGGCATTATGACAGCTCTGGCAGTTCACATCCAGCGATCCCGAGATCTCCCACCGCATGTAATCGTCCCGATCGCGCCTGTTCTCCATCTCGCCCACGCCGCCGCCGGGGAGATGGCGCCCGAACGTCTTCAGGAAGCCCAGCGTGGTGAGTCCGAACTGCTCCGGCTGAAACGTTCCCTTCCACGGCCTGTACGACAACGGTACCTGCACCCCCGCACCGCGGTCCACGAGGATCCACGGTTCACCGGCCCGGCCCGTGGCCGCCCCCGAGTCCGCTGCATTGAAGTGCCATCCGTGACGGATCTTCGCATAGTCATGGCACTTGCCGCATGTGACGCGCGGCGAGTACGGCATCGCCGGCGTGTCGCCCGGCGCGATCAACACGCCGTTCTCGTCATAGATCCGGATAAGATGCACCGGCGCGTAGCGCGTACCGTCCGGCGCGTCACCGATGAAGTCCGGTTTCTGCGCGAGTGCGGGGGCCGCCGCGGCGATGCACAACAGGAATACCGATCGTAGGTTCATGGTGTGCATCCCGTCAGATCCTGAACGCCGACGGATCGAGGGTCACTTTCGCCCCCCGCTCGATGGCATCGTTGATGCGCAGCACGGTGACGGCGGTCTCGTACCCGATCTCGGCCGGACAGTTCAACGCTTCCTTCCCGCGCACTGCGTTGAAGAAGTTCTCCAGGTGCGGCTTGTGATACGGGTCGTCGAACTTCACCGGGATCTCATGCGCCGGCGGCGCGAGCGTCTCACGCACATCCAGCACCGCTTCACTGGCCGCCTTCTTCGGTTCGGGCGCAGGGGCTTTAAGATATCCTCTCGATACCCACTTCTCCCACTCCGGCGCGGCTGGTTCGCGGTACACCCCACCACGCCCGCCCGACTCGGAGATGGCAAGCGTCCCCTGGTCGCCCATGAACGTCTCGAAGTACCCCTGGTTGCTGTTGGTGGAGAGCGTTTGGTAGAACGCGCGTACCTTGCCCCCCGGGGTGTTGTACTCCAGCGTGGCCAGCACGGTGTCGTACCATTCGTGCGTGGCCTTGTCGTAGTAGTCCGTCCCCCCGCTGGCAACGATCGTGTGCGGATTGGCGTTGAGGAACCACGAGTAGATGTCGATCTGGTGCGACCCGAGGTCCACGATGGGGCCTCCGCCCAGCCCTTTGTACCAGCGCCAGTTGCGGAACTGATGCATGGACTTGAACCCGAACCGCTGCAGCACGGCCGGCGGGATCACCGCGTCCTTCGGCCAGCCGTTGTCCGGCTGCACGGAGCGGTTCCACTGTCCGTTGATCGCCGTGATACGGCCGAGGAGCTTCGCGTCCTGGATGAGCTTCTTGTAGCAATGGAGATAGCGGGGATTGCTCCGGCGCTGATGCCCGATCTGCAGAAGCTTCTTCGTCTGCCGTGCCGCGAGCACCATCCTGCGCGCGCCCTCGAGGGTATTGGACATCTCCTTCTCGCAGTACACGTGCAGTCCGGCCTTCAGGCATTCCACGGTCTGCTCGGCATGCCAGTGATCCGGCGTGGCGATGAGCACCGCGTCCAGCCCCTTCTCCTTCGCCAGCATCTCGCGGTAGTCGATGTATGCGTTCGCGTTGTGCCCGAACTTCTGCAGCATGCGGTGGGCACGGCGGAGGTTGTACGCCTCCCAGACGTCCACGACCGCGCGGAAACGCACGTTCGGGATCTTGAGGCAGGCATTCATCAGCACCTGTCCCTGTGCACCCGCACCGATCAGGGCGATCTGCAGATCATCGGAACCGGACGATTGTTCGCCGCCGAGGGCCCGGTCGTGTGAGGCAAGCAGCAATCCCGCGCCCGCAGCCGCCGCATAGCGCAGGAAACTCCGTCGTTGCATATCCGTCATCGTCAGCTCTCTACTCCAGTTCTCGGATCGTGATGTTCCTGTACTCCACCCGGGTGCTGTGGTTCTGCAGCCCGATGAAACCGCGGCGCCGCTTGAGTCCGGGGTGCTCCTTTTCCTTATCCATGTGCAGCAGCAGATCCGTGTCGATGGTGACCGTCCCATTGACAACGACCTTCACATGGGTGTCCTGCGCGGTGATCTGCATGTGCTGCCATTCGTCGGCGTGCTTCGTAGCACGCGTGGACGGCGCCTGCACGGCGTAGATGCTGCCGGTATACTGCCAGGGTTTCAGCGTGGCATACACGGACGCGTAGTCGTCGAGCACCTGGATCTCCATGCCCACGTACGCAGGGTCGCCTTTGCGCGGCGAGCGGAGGAAGACGCCGCTGTTCCCGCCTGCCACGACCTTGAAGTCGAGGTCGAGCTGGAAGTTGTCGTACTCTTTCACCGTGGATAGCCAGCCACCATGCTCGCCGGTGGTAAACAGGATGCCATCACGCACGCCCCACGACTCCGGCTTCCCTTCGATCACCTCCCACCCGGTGAGGTCTTTCCCATTCAGGAGCGGGATGGTCTCGCCGGAGACCGTTCTCTTCCGCGGGATCTCGCGGATGAACACGTTGCGGAAGTACAGCGGACTGTTGTGCGATTGCAGCTCGATCTGTCCGGACGGGAAGATCGGGATCGAACGGTCCCAGTAGTTCTCCATCTGCACGTTGTCCACCACGAGCACGTTGTTCAGCCACACGCTCACCCGGTCACCGATCATGATGATCCGGAAGGTATTCCACTCGCCGATGGGTTTGTCGGCGATGACCAGCGGATGCGACGGGCCGCGCTGATTATTATAGAGTCCACCCGACCCCTCGGGCCACTGCGCCGGGTCCCAGATCTGCACCTGCGGGCTCCCGCGCAGATAAATGCCGCTGTCACCGAGCTTCTCGATCTTCCAGTCCACGAGCATCTCGAAGTCGGCGTAGTCCTTCAGGGTGCACAGGCTCTCGCCCTTGCCGTCGAAGACCAGGATACCATCCACCACGCTCCAGTGCGCCCGCATGCTGGAATCCGCCTTCGCCTGCGCGGCGGCAAGTTCCACCGGGGTCATCCTGGCGCGGACGACGGGGTTCTCCACGAGACCCTTCCACCCGGAGAGGTCCCTGCCGTTGAACAGCGGACGAAAGCCTTCCGGCGGATCGTTGAGACCTTCGCGCGCATCGAAGATGCGAACGGCCTGAGCGCGGAAATGCGGCTTGAGGCGCGGCTCGATGAGCCGGCGCACGGCGTCCGCCGAACGTGGATCGTTCTGCGACTTCGCGATCTTCCACGACGCCACCGCCGCTTCGAGTCCGAGCGAGTCATCACCGATGGAGGGCTCCAGCAACCGCAACGCGTCCGGGGAGTTCAGGTTCGCCAGTGCACCCAGCACGAGACGCTTCTCTTCGATGCGTTCGGCGGCCGCGAGCGTGCGTTCGTGATACCGCACGGCCGTAACGGCGCTGCAGGGCGATGCTTCGACGAGACGCACGCACGAGCGGAGCGCAAGGACGCGCACCGGAAGCTTCTCCTTGCTGCGCGCCAGCACGATGAGACTATCGAATGCTTCGAGTGATTGCCACTCGGTGAGCGCACGTAGCGCCGCATCCCTGGTATCGGCATCCTTGCTGCGTCCCTCTTCGGCAACAGTGCGCAGGGCACGACTGCCGCCGATGCGGGCCAGTGCTTTCAGTAGTTCCGGACGCTCGGCAGCGGTGGCCGTCGCAAGCCGCTCGATCACGGGAACGGCCCGCGCTTCACGGTCGGGGTTCCGCTCTGCGACCATGGCGAGGCTCTTTGCCGCGAGGGAGCGTTCCGCATCGGACCTGCCTTTTGCCACCAGGTCGACGAGTGGACCGGCCTCCTGCGGCGCGAGGATCGTCCCGAGGGCCTTGATGGACGCGCCGCGCACCGGCGCACGGTCATCGGTCGTGAGCGCAAGCACCGGTGCCGATGGTACCTGGGCCTTCATGGACCCGAGCAGGTCCAGCATCGCCACGGTGCCGCGCGGACCTGCCTTCGCCAGCGACGCGGCGACGGGAGCAGCCGTCTGTGCCGCGGGGATACGCGCGAGAGCGTCGCGCACAGCCTGCACATCCGCCTGCTCGTCGCTCTTCGTGAGCCGGTCCAGCAACGCGGGGATGGCGCGTTGCGGGTCCAGCTTCACCGCGGCGTTGATGGCGGCGGTGCGCACCAGGGGGTCGGCATCCTGCATCGCAGCCACCGCGGTGGGAGCAGCCGCGGCGTCCATTCTCTCGGACAGGGCATTCAGGATCCTCGGGCGCACGGGTGCGGAAGCCTGTGGCATCATGGCAGTGATGCGCGACGTGACGTCCGCCGCGGGATACCGGTTCAGCAGGTTCAGGACCCCGCCCTGCAGATCGGCGGCGGTGTCAGCGAGCGCCGCAAAGAGCTGATCGATCGCTCTGTCGCCGTTCACCCGCGTCAGCAGTTCGAGCGCGGCAACATGGAACCCGTGCTCATCCGGTGATGTGGTAGTGGCAAGGACATCCGTGCCGATCCTCGCTGCGCCTGCTGCATCACCCGCCGCCGCACGCCTGTCGGCGTATACCAGCAACCGGTGCATCGCAACCGCTCGGCTGCCGGCGGGTTGTACAAGCGCAGCCCGCAGGGTCTCTTCCGCGCGCGGATCGCCGATGGCCGCGAGGGCCTGCAATGCGGCGCCGGCACGCGACGGATCGGTGTTCTTCGCTTCCTCGATCAGCGCCGGTACTGCACCGACGGTCTTCGTTGCACCGAGTGCGCGGATGACCGTGAGCCGCGGCTTGCCTGCTGTCGCCGGCAACGCTTCGAGGAATCTGCTCCCCGCATCCCCGCCGATGGCCTGCATGGCGAGGGCGGCCGGTTCACACAACCGGTCGTCACCCAGATACTTCATCAGGGGCTGGAGCGATTCGCCCCGGCCGGCATACCGCAGCTGCTCGATCAGGAACACGGCGTGCCCGGGCGATGCGGGCTTCTGCAGGGCACGGGTGACCGCACCCACGAACAGCAACCGGTCTGCTTCGCGGCCGCGGCCGTTCACGTACGACGTCAATCCGCTGACCGCATACACAGCACGCAGGGATGTGGCACTGTCGCGATCGGCGACCTTCGCGCACAGTTCCTGCACGGCATCCGCTCCGGCGGCGATGAGGCCGCCGGAGATCCACCGCGCCTCCAGCGAGTCGCGTGCCGGAAGACGTCCGAGCAATTCATGGACCGTGAACTGTGGCGCAGCGGTCTGGGGAAGTTTCGTTGTGGAGCCGCAGCCGGCAATGCCCGCCGCGATGCCCGCACAGAGGACTACGATACTGAGATGTTTCATGGGGGCATTCTCCATCATACCAGTGACCAGGGAGCGCGCATCGGTTGATCGATGAGGCGGTTCGCGGCCTCATCGCCCGGACACCGCTGGGTGACCGGATCGAAGTGGATCGGCCGGCCGAGCTGCCAGGCGACCTTTGCGAGGTTGACCAGGGAGGCCGAGCGATGCGCGTTGCGTTCGTTCAACGGAAATTTCTCGCGCGTGCGCACCGACACCATGAAATCGGTGATCGGCGGCTCGCGCTCGGGCATGGATGCCACCGCTTCCTTCACACCCGGTACGGTGCAGCGCATGTTCTTGTACAACGCACCCTTCGGCCCTTCCAGGAATGCGCCGTCGCCGGTGTTGTTCACGCCGTCCAGCACGATCTCGGTGCCGTCCGCATAACGGATGGTGATGGTGCGGAACGACCCTGCGGCATCGGGGTGCTGTTGATCGGCATCGGGAATGATCTCCACCGGACTCTCGTCATCCTTGCCCAGGAGGTACTGCACCGGATCGATGTAGTGCTGCCCCATGTCGCCCAGCCCGCCGCCGTCGTAATCCCAGTAGCCGCGGAACGTGGCATGCACGCGGTGGTGATGATACGGCTTGTATGGCGCAGGACCGAGCCAGAGGTCATAGTCCAGATCCTCCGGGATCCATTCCGGCGTGAGGTCGGTCTTGCCGCACCAATAGAACTTCCAGGCGAAGCCCGTGGCGCCACTGATCGTAGCGCGGAGCGGGGTGCCGAGAATGCCGCTCTCCACGACCTTCTTCATATCCTTCACCATCATGCCGCTGTCATAGAAGTTCTCGTTGGAGTACCGGAACCAGGTGTTCACGCGCAGCATGCGTCCATGGGTCTGCACGGCCTCGACGAGCTTCTCGCCTTCGGCCACAGTGCGCGTCATGGGCTTCTCGCACCAGATGTCCTTGCCGGCCCGCGCCGCGGCAATGGCCATGAGTCCGTGCCAGTGGGGCGGGGTGGCGATGTGCACCACGTCGATGTCCTTGTTCTCGAGGAACTCGCGGAAATCGTGGTACCCCTTCACGTCCGGACCCCCGCGGGTGAGGCCGTGCTGCAGATGGTTCGCATCCACGTCACACACGGCGATCAGACGGTCGCCCGTTTCACCGAGATGCCACCGGCCCATTCCGCCGATGCCGATGATGCCTTTCGTGATCTGGTCGCTTGGCGCGGTGAACCCCTGTCCGCCCAGCACGTGCCGGGGAACGATCGTGAAGAGTCCGGCCGCGGCCGCCTGCTTGAGGAATGTACGGCGTGAGGATCCCATGGTGCACCTATCCCTTCGTTGCGCCGGCAGCCGCCGGCTCCGCGTTCTTGAAGAACATCGTGAAGACGATGAGGATCACCCCGGCGATCACCGCGGGGATGGCCCAGAAGTTCTGCCACTGCGGCATGCCGCCGGTCTCGGTGATCATGGCGTTGTGGATCCATCCGGAGATCAACGCGCCGATGAGCATCCCGATGCCGTACGTCATGAGCACCAGGAACCCCTGCGCCTGTCCGCGGATGGCGGAGGTGGAGATCTTGTCCACGTAGATCTGTCCGGCCACAAAGAAGAAATCGTAGCAGATGCCGTGCAGAAGGATCCCGCCCATGATCATCCACACGATGCTGGCCGGGGCCGCGAGCGCGAAGAGCACATAGCGCACCACCCACGCCAGCATCCCGATCACGAGCACCCATTTGATGCCCATCCACCGGAAGAACAGCGGCAGCGCGAGGATGAACAGCGCTTCGGACATCTGTCCGAACGACATCCGGAACGCAGGGTTCTCCACGCCGCTCGTAGCCACATAGACCGGCGCATAGGCATAGTACGCGGACAGCGGGATGCAGATGAGGAACGACCCGACGATGAAGACGAGGAACGACGGGCTCCAGAGCTTGCCAAGGGCATCGATACCTGCGATCTCGCGGAAGGAGACGGCCTTCTTCGGAGTGGGCGGGGTGTGGGGGAGGAAGAACGCATACACGCCCATCACGAGTCCGGCGACGCCCGCCACGCGCAGCGGCACGTCGGTCTTGTCGGCGCCGAGCACCATGCTCACGAGCACCCCCGCCACGATCCAGCCGATGGTCCCGAACACGCGCACGACCGGGAACTGCTTCTCCTGATCGGAGATATGGTGGAACGCGAGCGCGTTGGCCAGTCCGACGGTGGGCATGTAGCACAGCATGTGCACGAGCAGCAGGATGATGAAGATGCCGGCTTCACCCGCGTTCGCGGCGATGGGCGCCAGCAGCATGGCGATGCCGCCGATGATGTGCAGGACGCCGAGCACCTTCTCCGTGGAGAAGAAGCGGTCGGCCACCATCCCAAGGAAGAACGGCGACACGATCGCGCCGATCGGCCCGACGGTGTACGCCCAGTAGATGGCATCGGTCATCCCGACGGCTGCCATATAGTTGCCGACGGTAACGTACCACGCACCCCAGACGAAGAACTCCAGGAACATCATCCCGCTGAGACGCAGGAAGTTCGCGCTTTTCATTATCGCTCCTTTGTATTCAAATGTACGACTGCTCCGGTGCGGACGGATTCATCGGCGGCAAGGACGATCCGCAGACTGTTCACGGCATCGTTCAGATGAGCGGTCAAATCGAGGTCCTCACGCACGGCCCGGAGCACGTACCGCTGCTCTGCATTGCACAGCCCCTGATGCCCGGGGTCCTCGCCCGTATCGATGGCAATATCCTCTCCCGATGCCGCATCATGTTTCAACAGGCGGCTGGTCTTCGTGTGCGCATCGATGTCCGCGGAGTCACCCTCGTGCCGGTCGGCGATGCTCACCGAACCGCGCGGACCGATCACGTCCTTCACGAAATACGCGGTCTCGCTCATCATCGGCCCCCACCCCGCTTCATACCACCCCACCGAGCCATCGGCGAATACGACCTGCAGCTGACCATAGTTGTACATGTCCTTTGCGATCTCATCGCTGAGCCGCGCGCCGATGGCGGTGACGCGCACGGGCTCCGAACGCGTCATGAGGCACATGATGTCCACATAGTGCACGCCGCAATCCACGATCGGCGACATGGCGGTCATGAGGCGCTTGTGCACCTCCCACTCGCTCCCCGAACTCTGCTGGTTCAGGTTCATGCGCATGACCAGCGGCGTGCCGAGCGTCTGCGCCTCGGCGATGAACCGCGTCCACGCCGGATGGTGCCGGAGGATATAACCGACGACGACCTTCAGCTTCCGCTCCCGCGCCGTGCGCGCGATCTCTTCTGCCTGCGCCACGGTCTGGGCCAGCGGCTTCTCCACGAACACATGCTTCCCGGCCTTCAGGCACTTCATGACCAGGGCGTGGTGGGTATCGGGATACGTGCAGATGCACACGACATCCGGACGCGCCTGCTCCATCGCCACGTCCATGTCCGTGAATACCGCCGGGTTGCCGGTCTCCGCCGCCAGGCGCTGCGCCCGCCCGGCGTCGCGGTCGACGAGTCCCACCAGCGCGAACCCATCTACCGCCGCATAGGCGCGGGCATGGGACGAGCCCATGTTCCCGCATCCTATGACGATGACACGCAGATCACTCATGCTCGCTCCTTCGTTCAGCGTCCGGTGGTACCGGCAGGTTCGACAAGCCAGATGTTCCGGTACTGCACCGGATTCCCGTGGTCCTGCAGGCACAACCCGCCGGGTTCGGTGACACGTTCATCGACGGCACCGCCCGTCGGGCCGGGGATGGCGAGGTTCTGATGGATGACCACGCCGTTGTGGCGGACGGTCACGCTCGCCGACGCGATCTTGTTCCCGTTCGCATCGAATCGCGGCGCGCGGAAGCTGATGTCGTACGTCTGCCACTGGCCCGGAGGAGCGCACATGTTCACCCGGGGCGGAGCCACCTTGTAGATGCCGCCGCATTCATTGTCCTCACCCGTGAGACCGTAGCTGTCCAGCACCTGGATCTCATACCGGCCCTGCATGTACACGCCGCTGTTCCCTCGCTCCTGGCCGCGTTTCGTGGGCATGAACGGGGTGCGGAATTCGAGATGCAGATCGCAATCGCCGAACTGGCGCTTCGTCACGATCGTGCCGCCGTTCGGTGCGACCTCCATAGCGCCGTCGACCAGCTTCCATGCCGCGGGACGCTCCTCTTTGCCTGCCACCTTCCACGCCGACATGTCCTTGCCGTCGAACAGCACGACCGCACCCGCCGGCGGCTGCGCGCCGAGCGTCGGCGACAACCGCTGCACTTTGCGCAGGGTGAAGCTCGCGATGTTGCCGCGCGGAGAAGAACCGGTGATCAGGCCATCCTTGACCGTGGCGCGGAACCCCGGATCCGAGGAGGTCGAGAGTGCATCGCCGTCCTTCCGCAACGGAACGACGAACCGGTCCGGATCGCGCTGCTCGAAACTCGCCAATACGGTAGCATCGTACAGGTCGTCGCCATAGGTGACCAGCTGTACCGCCAGCGGAAGGACGGTACCGGACGGCAGCACGCGGTACCCCTGCCAGTCGCCCATGAGCGCATCGCCCACCGCGGCTCCGGCCGCGGGGATGTCCTTCGTCGTGGCACAGGCAGCGAATCCGAGCGCCAGGGCCACCGGAAGAGCTGTCTGCAGGATCTTGTGAAGATTCATGGTTTTCCTTTCAGCGTCGTCTGTGCTGTGATGGTCAGTGTTCGATCACTTTGCGCCGGTGAACCGTGCGATGCGGGCCAGCAGGTCCTTGCTCTTCTCTACGACCGTCGGGTTCGTGGAGGACATGAGTTGCTCCAGGGTTGCCTTGATCGTCGCGTGATGCTGTTTCACGATGGGTTCGGCAATGGTCACGAGCGTGATCTCCGCATCGGCCCTCAGTGCGGGATCCTTCGCGCACTCCGCCGCCATGGTGAACGCTGCGGGCGATGGGGCCGCTCCCATCAGACCCAGCAGCTGTTTCTTCTCGTCGGCATCCTGCGCCAACGCGAACGCCTCACGGTAACGGGCCACCGCTGCTTCATGGGAGAGCGAGGCATCCAACCCCGTCGTACGGACGACGCCGCGCACGGCCAGCGTCCGCACCGTTCGGTCGGTGGAGGTCGTTGCGAGCGCGTGAAGATCGTTGTACGCTGCCGGTGTCGGCCATTCCGAGAGCGCCCGGACCGTGGTCATCCGGACCTCCTTGTCGCGGTCCTTCAGCGCCGGCACGATCGCCGAGAGGCCGTCCGCCGTTCCGATCCTGCCGAGGATGCGGATGAGCGACGACCTGTTGTCACGGTCCTTCGCGGTCCCGAACGCCGCTATGACGAGCGGATCGCGATGCACGGGATCGTTGATGCGGAGCGCAGTGGCCACGATGCTGTTCTCGAGTTCCCTCCGCACGGCGTCGGTCTTCTCCGGCGTGAGCGCACTCAGCATCTCGGGGATATCGCCGTCCTGTGCGATCACGCGCAGTGCGAGCGCAGCTTCCAGGCGGACCTTCGGGGTGCGGTCCTGGAGCGCGACCACCAGCGGTCCCGCGGAGGCGGGCACGCGGCGCTCACGCATCGCCTTTACCGCTTCGGCCTTGAGGTCGTTCTGCGTCCCACGAAGGAGCACGACGAGGGTATCGTCCGTGCCCGGCGCGGCGAGCGCCGCGAGACTCTCGCGTGCCTCACGCTGCTCTTCACCTTTGGATGCAATAGCGACAGCGGCCAGAGGGCGCACGGCCGCCGCGGTCCCGATCACGCGCAGGGTCTTCAGCGCCGCGACACGGACATCGGCGGACCTGTCTCTGAGTGCTCCGGTAACGATATCACGGATGGCCGGTTCAGGGTGCTTCGCGAGTGCGGAGACGAGTTGCACCCTTTCCACAACGGAGAGCTGCGGGAACATACCTGCAATGCGACCGACGGTCTCGCCGGACGGCATCTGTGCTACCGCCGCGAGCACGGTCGAGCGCGCGACCTCATCCTTCCCGGCGAGAATGCCCATCACGGCATCCGTCATGCCCGGCTCACCGCCGTGCACCATACCGCGCACGGCACGTTTCCTGAGAGGCGCGGGGACATCAGCACTCAGGAGATCCTTATACACGGCCTGGGCAGCAAGGCGGTCTCCCCGCGCGGCAAGGAGGTCTGCCGCCAGCGCCATACTCTCCAGAACGTTTAGTTGTGACGCTCCGGCAGTGGAGCGGCGTGCAGAGCCGAGGGCATCCAGCGACTGCACCGAGCCGATCTGACCGAGCGACGAGACTGCGGTTGATGCCAGCGCGGCATCAGACGAGGCCAGAAGCGACGTGAGTTTCGGGACTGCCGCGTTGATGCGCCTGCTCCCCACGGCGTTCACGAGTGCGATGAGCTGGTCACCAGTCGCCCTGTCCATCGCATCCAGAATGACCTTCTCCGACACGGTGCCGGGGATGGCCTGGAGGGCGTATTTCGCGACATCGAAAGTTTCCGTACTCCTGAGCATCGCCGCGAGCACGGGTACCGCGGCATCGGTCCCGAATTCCGCCAGGCGCGTGCAGAGGAAGCGCTTCCCTTCTGCCGTCGTTTGTCCCTGCAGCGTCGTCAGCATTGCCTGCTCGATCTTCGTACGGACGGCCGGTGCGTTCCCGGCGCGACGGACGACCCTGTCGAACACGATCATCGGAGAGCGGCTCGTCCCCGCTTCATACGCGGCGATCCCTGCGAGGGAGATGCGCAGCGAATCCGTATCGAGCATGATCATCGGATCGAAGGCCCGCGGCGTTGCATCGGCCTGCAGATCGCCGAGGGCATACTGGATGCCGTCGAGATAGTGCTGCAACACCGACGGGTTCCAGTAGACCTCGTCGTTGTGTCCGAGCGAGCAGTAGAACACGCGCCCCTTCCCGAATGTGCGGATCCAGCTGATCGGAAGGTCGCGGTCCGACGGGCGCATGCCGGCGGCGGTGCGGTTGTGCGGATCGTTGGAGTCGATGCGCATCAGCACGCGGCAGTTGTCGCGCAGCTTCACCGGCGCGATACGGTAGAGCTCATCATGGATGGTGAAGTTCATCCCGCCGAACGACCTCATCAACGGATGGCCGGGGTCTTCGAGCACCACGGCCCAGGTGCCGTCGCCGGTCCACGGATGGCCATCGAACCACCCCCCGAACAGCTCCTGTGCTTCGGGCCAGGAATAGAAGTTGTCCACCGCGGCATGGATGCCCATGATGCCGCCGCCGTTCCGGGTGAAGTCCATGATGCTCTGGCGGACCGCCGGGTCGGACAGCAACAGCCACGTGGTATTATTGAAGAGGATGCCGTCGAACTGCTTGAGTGATGCGGGCAGGAAGATGGTGGTGTCGGCGCTGAACGTCGGCTCGAAGGCACCGGTCTTCTTCGCGAGGATCTTCAGCATCGCGGTGGCGCGTTCGATGGACGTATGCTGGTAGCCCTGTGAGAGGGTGAAGACCAGCAGCTTGTGGGGCTTTGCGGGCTTCACTGTCGTCCGTTCCGGCGCGGCAGCTTCCATGCGCTGGAGGTCCGCCGCAGGGATGTCGGCCCGCGAAATGCCCGTGGCCGTGAACAGCAGCACCGCGATGATGCACAGCTGGGTGAAGATGGTGGTGGTCATTGCGTGTCGTCCTTGTCAGATCGGTGGATCACAGATGCCAGGGGCCGCGCATGGGGCGGTCGAGAAGCCGGTCGGCCTCGGGGTCGTTCACGAACCGTTCCGTGGCCGGGTTCCAGTGTACTTTCTTCCCGAGCTTCATGGCGATGAGTCCGAGGTGCCCGATCATGATCGACCGGTGTGCCACTTCGGCCGGCGTGATGGTCTTCCGGCGGCTGCGGACGCAATCCAGGAAGTTCTGGTGATGGTCCTCGCTCTTGTACAGGTGGATCTCGTTCGGACCGATCACCGAGGTGGTGACGCCGGGGACCGACGATTCCAGCACGCCGCCGCGATCCACCCAGATCCACCCTTCAGTCCCTTCGAACTGCACGCCCATGCCTTTCGGCTGCTTCGTACGGTCCGCAACGATCATCGTGAATCCTTCGGCGTACCTGCAGGTGAAGGCATACTTCGTCGGCGTATCGAACAGCCCGTCCGCAACGTTCGTGTACTCCGCGACCCCTTCGATCTCCACGGGCGCGGTCAGTTCGGTGCCCATGCCCCACTGCGCGATGTCGCAGTGATGGCCGGCCCAGTCGGTGAGCTGTCCCCCGCCGTAATCGCTGATCCAGCGGAAGTTCCAATGGCACCGGTTGGGGATGTACGGGGTCTTCGGCGCGGGGCCGAGCCACATGTCATAGTCGAAGCCGGGCGGCGGCGCGGTGACGTGATAGCCGCCGTTGTCGTTGATGCTGAACCCGTCGGGGAGACCCACACGCACACTGTGCACCGTGCCGATGCGGCCGTTGCGCACGAGTTCGCAGGCGTACCGGAAGTTCTTCTCCGACCGCTGCCAGCTGCCGGTCTGCCAGATGGCACCGTAGCGTTCAGTCGCATCCACGATGGCGCGCCCTTCGGGAATGGAGAACCCGAGCGGCTTCTCGCCGTACACATCCAGCCCCGCCTTCATGGCGGCGACGGCCAGGAGCGCATGCCAGTGGTCGGGCGTGGCGATGCTGACCGCATCGAGATCGGTGCGCATGAGGAGTTCGCGGAAGTCGCTGTACACCGCGCACCCCTTCGTCCCGTAATGCTTGTCCACCGCCGCGCGCCCTTCTTCGAGCCGCTGTGCGTCGACATCGCACACGGCAACGATCTGCACGTCCTGTTTCTGCAGGAACGCGTTCATGTTGTACGTGCCCATGTTGCCGATGCCGATGCAGGCCATGGTGATCTTCGAGCCGGGGGTGATCATGCCGTTGCGGGCGAAGACCGTCGATGGCAGGATCATCGGCGCGCCGATGGCGCCGACGGCGGCGAGACCGGCCTTCCGGAGGAAGTCGCGCCGCGAGGTGGATGGCTTGTGCTTCATGTGCGTCTCCTGTTGTAGCGTATGTGCGTCACACGTATGATTGCATCGACCATGACCGTGACACTGCCAGGGGGCAAGCTGCCCGGGTCACCAGTGCAGCGGTAACACCGGGGGACAAGCAGCCCGCGTCACCAGTGCAGCGGTAACACCGGGGGACAAACAGCCCGGTGGCGGCCCGGGGGGGTGTTCCCCGGACGGAAATCCGGTGGCTGGATGCGCGTTGGGTTCGGATTTCCGGGAGGGGAATACCACCCCGGGCCGTGGCAACGACATCCTTGCTTCAAAGTCATCGGCGGGGGTCCCGTGGGGTGCTCCTCCAACAGGAATTCCGGGCATAGAACGCGCATCCAGCCCGCTGGAA
>JAUQWO010000041.1 GCA_030835135.1 Bacteroidota bacterium | reverse complement strand
CGCATCCAGCGTATCGTTCACGCCCTGCACGATCTCGCGGTAGCCGCCCTGGAACTTCTCTGCGTTGCCGCGCGTGGCCAGCTTCCCGTCCACCGCCGCCTTCGACAGCATCCCGGCTTCGGTCACCAGGCCGCGCAGTGCGACGACCGCCTGCCGGAGGGCAGTGCCGAGCACATCCTCCCGCGATCGGGGCGTGATCTCAACGGAGAGGTTCCCCTCTGAGATCTGATGCGCCGCCGCGGCTTGTTCTTTGGTGTTCGCCACCAGTGTCGTGAACGCCTTGCCGAGCATGCCGATCTCATCCTTCGATGTGCCGTTGGGGATCTGAAGATCCACATCTCCCGTTGCGAGTTTCGCGGCGGCTTCAGCCGTGCGCTTGATCGGGAGTCCGATCACGCGGGCAAGGAAGACACCGAGGCCGAGTGCGATCGCCATGGCGAGAATGATGACGATGAGAAGGAGCGTCTCACTGGATCGGACCTGAACATCGGTGGCTTTGTCGACCTCATCGGCCATCCTCGTATTGACCTCGACCAGGGTGGTCAGGGCTTTCCGGCTCGCCGTGAGCTCTTCGCGTGCCGGCCCATCGATCATCGCAAGAGCCTTCACCTCTTCCCCATTCATCGCCATCTCCAGCGCACGGTCGCGCACGCCGCTGTAGGTCTTCCAATGGGCATGGAACGACTCCAGGATACCCGTCTCCTCCGGTGTCAAATGCCCGCTGGCATACTTCGCAACCAGATCATCCACCTTTTTCGATTCCGCTCTGACGATCCCGATGTATTTCGTTCGGGCTTCCGGGGTCCTGGACATGAAGACATTCCGCACATCTCCCCGGGCCGTGAGGAGCGCGGCGTTGGCGGCTCCCAGGTCAGCAATGGGAAGAAGGCGCTGTTGGTACAATTCGTCCTGATTGTCTGCGAGCACGCTGATCCCCTGGTAGCCGAAGTACCCGACGAGGGCCGCGATGAGAGCGACGAATACATAGCTGCCGATCAGTTTCGTCGCGATGCTGAGGTCATTGAACCATTTCATGGTATGCCTGCATGATGTCGTTGGTGTCATTGTGCCGCGATAGCACAACGCTACACAGGGCGCACACGCAAGGACCATACCACAGTGCGGAAAAAGGAGGGCCCACATCCCTCATTCGATATCTGACAATGAGGGCTATGGGCCTTCGGAAGTTGCAGAATTCAACATTCTCGATATCACGCACTGACCATAAATCCACTACTGCAGAACTATCACCATCACCGGGACCAGGCCCGTCGGCTAGAAATGGCCCTCGAAGCGCACGCCAAACACCGATGCATTCCCGACCAGATGCGAACACGCCGGCCCGATCACGTATTGAAAGTCAGGCTGCACGGAGATCGACGAAAGCAACTGGATCCGGTACGCCAGCTCGATACTGACTTCGCCGCTACGATCGGGAAGTCCTTCCTGGTCCGCCGGATCAAGCAATGTGTTCCTCTGTGCGAATGTCACGCCGAGTCCAAGCCGGTCCTCGTCACGTCCCGGGATCAATCCGGTATATACTCCCCCGCCCGAGAAATTCGCACGGTACCGGTTGAGCCGCAAGTCCGCGAAGCCGATGCGGGTGAAGAGGCTGAGGCCTTCATCACCGCCATCCTCACGAAGGACCTGCTGTTCGGCAAGAAGATAGGCGCCGCCGTTGGGCAGAGGCATCTCGGTGGACGGAGGATACCACCATGCGCCCACCGCGAACTTGGACCGCGCGCCGCCATCCTCGCCACCGCTCACGATACCACCTTCGGCGATCACGAGGACGCCCTGTTCCTTCGTCCAGGAGAACGATGGTGTGAACGGGTCGTCCGCGGTACCCGGATGACCGTCGATCAGAGCGGCCTGTGCATACACGGCATTGAATTCGCCGCGCAGACGCAGGGTGAGCGCCGGATTTGGAAAGATCCCCGGGCCATTCGGACCGGTCTGCGCAAGCTCCTTCCCGACACCAAAGGAGGAGTTGAGGAAGAGCACCGCCGCGTCGGTCACGTAGAATTCGGCGTTCAGATCATACAATCCGGCAAGAACGGAGATCTGATCGTCGAAGAATGACTGCCGCATCCAGAGTTGGTACAGCTTGGTCAGCCGTGTCGATTCGATATTGCTGACGATCTGCGCGTCGCCCACATACCTGCTCACGGACCCGCCATTGTTGGCGATGGCGTGCGCAAAGAATGACAGCCCGTGAACTCCGAACGCCGCATCGGCATCGATGGCAAGCTGGAGATCGAATTGATTGATCGACCCGCCACGGGATTCGATGCCGCCGCTCAGGGTCGACATCTGATCGGTGCGGTACATGGCGCTCACAGAAAGCCCGGCCGCTTCGAGTTGCGGACGGGTCCCTCCCCAGGTGCCGGTGATCGTCGGCCACGAGGCGAATCCGGATGGTTGATGCAGGGCCAATGCGGATGAGGCCGTCGTCGGGGTCGCCGTTGGGGCGGGGTTGGCTGAGGCTGTGGCCATGAGGGCCACGGAATCCTTGCCCTCGCGTTGCGACTGATCGCCGGCCGATGCCGGACTACCAACGACGAACAACGTGGTCAGGATGATGAATGTGCGCAGTAGCATATCACGGTCTCCGATGTCGGTTCACATGTCCGACACACAGAGACCCAAAACCGATGCCATGCGCAACATGGCGAAAGCGTAAGCCGAAACGCGATCTTCAGGAGGGGGCGAATGGCAAGTTGTAGAATCTACGCAGCAACAGGGGGACGCAACTGGAATCCGTCGTGATCGCGCCAGCCCGTCGATGCCCGGATCCAGTCTTCCACCGTCACAGGCTCGTCACTGTGTTCATCTTCAAAGACGAAGAACCTGCAGTCCGGACGATGATCCGGTCCACCCGGGATCGCTTCTTCGCCACATTCCGGGCAACGCTCATGCGCCGGTGTGTCAGGCCATCGGTACGTGATGCGCATGCTTGTCCTCCTCACTCGCAAGTGCCTGTTCAAGTGCCTTGTGCAACGACGCCATATCGTGCGGTTTGCACAGTACAAGTTCGATCGCTGCAGCGCGTGCCTCCTGACGGACCGCCTCCGGAAGGTATCCCGACATGAGGAACATCCTGGCCCGCAGGTGCCGCTCCTGCAGCGCCCGCGCCAGCTCGATCCCGTTCATGCCCGGGAGATAGTAGTCGATCAGCACAAGATCCACGTTCGACCACGAGGCCTCACGCAACGCTTCTTCGGCCGTGGCAACACCGTATGTCTCAAATCCCAGCGACGACAGGAACGTCGTCAGGGCCTTTCGGAAGAGATGATCATCTTCCACGATCAGAACCGTCCGCATGCGCTTTGGCATCCCGTCGAATTGTTGATCCCCCATCTCCATCCCTCACGACAGAGATACCCAAAACCCATGCCAGCCGGACGACGGACAGGAAATGCTGGAACCGGCGCGATTTCGCCATTGGATGCGGTCAGGGGACGAACGTGACAGCACATGCGTGCCGAATATCAGCCACGTGCCTGCGGTGTGTGGGACATGAGTGCTTAGCTGCGCGGAGCGTCCAGGCACTCGCGCACGGCGCCGAGGAACTCGTCGATCCGGAATGGCTTCCGGACCGCGCGCAGGTGTTCTTCCTGAAGGAGTGAGGAGATGAGCTGATCCGATGTGAACCCGGAACAGAACATCGCTTTGAGGTTCTTGTTGATGTGCTTCATCGCCAGGTAGGTCTGACCGCCATCCATCCCCGGGAGAATGAGATCAAGGATCACCAGCGAGATCTCGTCCGAACGGTCCTTATACATCGCAAGCGCTTCATTCCCGTCGCGGGCCGTGAGGACGCGATAGCCGTGTTCGACGAGAATGTCGTGTCCGAATTCCAGCATCCCCTGCTCATCATCGACAAGCAGGATGAGTTCGGCGCGTGGCACGGCCTCATCGCCGTTCCGCGCGCCTTCCTTGCGGTGGGCATCGGCCAGAGGCAGATACACGGAAAAGGTGCTGCCGTGGCCGGGGGAGGAGTCGACGAGCACAACCCCCCGGTGCCCGCGGATCACCGTGTACACGATCGAAAGTCCGAGCCCTGCCCCGCGGCCGGATTCCTTCGTCGTGAAGAACGGGTCGAAGATCCTGCCGGCGATCTCCTGGCGGATCCCGATCCCCGTATCGGTGACACGGAGCAGGATGCAGTCATCCCCGACAGGGAGGGCGAGCGCAGGTGCCACCGTCTCAGTGACACGCGTACGCATCGCCTCAAGTGTGATCGTGCCGCGGCCGCCCGTGGCCGCATGCGCCTGGATGGCATCGCGTGCATTGAGACCGAGATTCATCAACGCCTGGCGGAGTTCGCCCTGCACTCCGGTCACGTGGGGCAGGGATGGTTCACATCGCTTATGGATCGAGATGGTCTCCGGACATTCATTCCGCAGCACCTCCGTGACCTCATCCATGAGCGGGCCGATCGCAACAGACTCCGTGGACCGTTCTTCCACGCGGGCGAACGCAAGCAGCCGCTGCGTCACCTCGTCGGCGCGCTGGACGGACTGCTCGATGGCCTGGCTGTACTTCAGCACGCGGCCATGGTCGTGGATGTACTTCTTGATCAGGGTCGCGAACCCGAGCACATTGTTCAGGATATTGCTGAATTCATGTGCGATACCGCCCATCACGGTCGCCGTGCTTTCCATCCGCCGTGCGATGAGCGCGCGTTCCTGCGCTTCGTGGCGTTCGGTGACGTCCCGGATGATCATCACGAATCCTTCGACCGAGTGCCCGGCATCGCGGACCGAGGCGACAAGGATCTCGGCCCAGAACGACGAACCGTTCGGCCGGGTATGCCATACCTCAACCTGCACTTCCTCGCCTGCTCCCGCGCTCAGCAGCCAGTCACCTGCCGACCCGCTGCCATCCGCCAGTTCCGGAATGAGGGCACTCACATGCTGCCCGAGGATCTCCGGCTCGCTGTAGCCCGTGATCACCCCGGCGCCGGCATTCCAACTGGCAATATGTCCGGCGGGATCGAGGAACACGATCGCGATGCCCCGGAGGTACTGCACCATCAGGCGTTGCCGGCGTTCGGTCTCGTGGAGCGTGCGCTCGGTCTCCTGCCGGTCCTCCCGCTCCCGCAGCTCCCTGATGGCCCGCCGCACGACGGGTGTCAGCCGTGTCAGGCGCTGCTTCAGGACATAGTCCGTAGCACCGCTCTTCACTGCCTCGATGGCGATATCCTCGCCCGAGGCACCGGACACGAAGATGAAGGGGAGGTCGGGATGGATGGCACGGACGAGACGCAGGGCGGTCAGACCATCGAACGCGGGAAGGGCGTAGTCTGCCAGGATCAGATCATAGGACCCGGTGGCGAGCGCGGACTCGTAGCTCTCGCGGGTGTCGACACGATCGATCGTGTGGTCGACGCCGTCGTTCTGAAGACGGAGCGCGATGAGCTCTGCATCCAGCTTGTTATCCTCGAGACAGAGGATCCGCAGGGGCGCTGTGCTCATGCGGCCACCTCCACGTCCGGTTCGGCCGAATGCAGATGGAAGAAGAATGTCGCGCCCGTGCCCGGCCTCGCTTCAGCCCAGATCCACCCACGGTGGCGGCGGATGATGCGCTGCGCGATCGCCAGCCCCACACCCGTCCCCTTGAAATCCTCATCGCGATGAAGCCTCTGGAACACACCGAACAGCCGTTCAGCATGGGCCGGATCGAACCCCACGCCATTGTCGCGGACGAAGTACACGCGGGCCGGACCGGTACCCGTGCAACCGACGTGGATCGCCGCACGGTCGCAACGCGACGTGAACTTCACGGCGTTCGCCAGGAGGTTGTGATAGACCTGCTTCATCAGCGTGGGGTCGCCGCGGAACGGTGGAAGCGGATCGATCTGTATGTCGACGACCCTTCCTTCGAGCTCGGGCTGGAGCACGTCCAGGACATCGCGGACAAGCGTGGTCGGGTCGACCGGCATCATCCGCACGGGCGAACGCCCTGTCCGGGAGAGGCTCAGCAGCGCCCCGATAAGATCCTGCATCTTGCCGGCACTGACCTTCAGATAGTCCAGATACCGCCTGCCATCCGGCGAAAGCTGTTCCCCGCACCGGTCCATCAGCGCCTGGGAAAATCCATCGATGGCCCGCACGGGAGCCTGCAGATCGTGCGAGATGCTGTACGTGAACGCTTCCAGCTCCTGGTTCGTGAATTCCAGTTCCGCGGTCCGCTCTTTCACCCGGTCTTCGAGTTCCGCGTTCAGCCGCCGGTTCTCCTCCTCGGCCTTCTTGAGTGCCGAGATGTCGGTGAAGGTCGTGTACACCTGATAGGGCCGATCCTCCCCCGTGCGAAACAGCGGTACGGCATCCACGATGATCCAGCGCTGCTCATCGGTCGAGGGATTATACACTCCCATCATGAAGTCATGGACCGGCTTCCCCGTCTCCAGCGCCACCATCGCCGGATGGGCAGCGCCGGGAAGTTCGGACCCATCCTCCTGGAGCGCTCGCCAGCGCGGATCGAGCGACGTGCGTCCCACCATCTGGTCGAAGGTGATGCCCAGGATCCGCTCTCCTGCCGGGTTGGTCGACAGGATCCTTCCATCGCTTGCCTGATAGACGACACCCTGCGCCATCGTCGCGACAAGATCCCTGTGCCGCTCCTCCGACAACCGGATGGCATCCTCGCGCTGCCGCTGGCTGGTGATATCCTCGAATGCCACAACGAGCCGGGATGCAGGCAGGCGGAAGATGGACAGACGGAATGTCCCGTGCACGGTGCCGTCATCGTAGTCCAGATCATCCACATGATAGACGGTTCCCTCCTGGAGCACCTGCATCAACCGGTCATGCACCCCTTCGCCGTCATACCAGGTGCGCCAGAGATCGTCCAGTGATCGCCCGCGCACCTCCGGCAACGAGTGTCCGGTCAGCCGCTCGGCCTCGCCATTGCCACCGATCAGGACGAACCGGTCGTTGGCGGGCGTGTAGTGATAGATGAAGATCCCCATGGGCATCGAGCGGATGATATCTTCCGATGTCTGCAGGCTCTCCTGCAATGCCTGCTCCGCCCGCCTGCGCGCGGAGATGTCGCGCCATGATGTATGCAGGATCGTCCGCCCGTGCAACGGAATGGCGGTCAGGACCACATCCACGGGAAGGAGCGAACCATCGGCACGGCTGTGCATCCATTCAAAATGGACACTCCCGTCGCGCAGTCCGCGTTTGATCATTGCCGCGGCCTTGCGGTCGGATGGTTCGCCATCGGGTTGCATCGGCGGGGAGACGGACGATGGCTCCCGGCCAATGAGGTCCTCTTTTGCAGGCAGGCCGAGAAGCTCCAGCGCGCGGGCATTGCAGTCGATGAAGACGCCACCATCGATCAACAGGTTGCCTTCACCACCCCGTTCGAAGAGGAGCCGGAACAGATGTTCCCGCTCTCTGACCTCGAGGTCCGCCTGGTGGCTGTGCCGGAAGTATCCTTCGATCAGCACGACGCCGGCAACCATCAGGAGCGAGATCGCGAGTCCGACGAACTCATTGACGTCGATCCACGGGAGGTTCCCCCTGTTCATGATGCCGATGAGTGCAATGACACGGCGGAGGGCCATCAGAAGGAGCGCGGAAGAGATGAGGAACCACGCCACCCGTTTGCCGGTGTACCGCATCAGCCGGATCGCCCATGCGGCGGCAGCCAGCTGCAGGCCGATCGACAGCATCACCACGAACGTCATCATGGTCACCTGCGCAGATCAGCGGCGGCCGTCCAGCACATCCCGCACCAGCTGGATGAAGGCCTCCGGATTGAACGGTTTCTGTATCGCCTGCAGGTGCTCTTCCTCCAGCAATGCCGAGATGACCTGGTCCGGCATGTAGCCCGTGCAGAAGAACGCCTTGAGATCGGGATCGATCTTCTTCAATTCGAGATACGTCTGTCCGCCATCCATTCCGGGCATGACCAGATCGAGCACCACCAGCTGGATCTTGTCCCGGTGACGACGGTACACTTCCACCGCCTCCTGTCCCGTGCTGGCGATCAGGACCCGGTACCCCTCGTCCTCCAGCAGCTCACATCCCAGTTCCTGCATCGACTCTTCATCGTCCACGATCAGGACCGTCTCGTTCTTGCCCCGTGCCGGTGCGGAGGGCGCAGCCACAACAGGGTGTGG
Source organism: Bacteroidota bacterium (assembly GCA_030835135.1). Taxonomy (GTDB): domain Bacteria; phylum Bacteroidota; class Ignavibacteria; order UBA10030; family UBA6906; genus JAGDMK01. Next base: position 47,274 of record JAUQWO010000041.1, on the reverse strand, counting down.
CGACGCGGAAGGGACCGCCGGGAAGTAGACGTGGAACGTCGTCCCCTCTCCTTCTTCGCTGTCCACCACGATGGTCCCATGATGATTGCGCACGATGCTGTACACCACCGACAACCCGAGCCCCGTCCCCCGCCCCCGCTCCTTCGTGGTGAAGAACGGATCGAAGATCCGCTCGCGGATCTCGGCCGGGATGCCGATGCCGTCGTCACTGACACGGATCTCGACATAGTTCTCGGAGGGAACCCCGAGCATGGAGGCGCTGATCCGCTCGCCCACCTTTCCGTTGAAGGCACCGATACTGATGGCGCCGGCGCCACCCTGACTTCGCGAGGCGACCGCATCACGGGCGTTCACGCAGAGGTTCAAGAGGACCTGATACACCTCGCCGTGGTCGCCGAGGATCGAACGCAGACCGTCGTCGCAATGCCTGGTCACGCTGATCGTCCTCGGGAAGGTCTCACCGCACAGACTGAATACCTCGTCCACGATCTGCGCCACATTCACCGTCACACTCTCCCGCTTCGCTTTCCGCGCAAAGGACAGTAGTTGTGCGGACAATTCCGCGCCGCGCGTGGCGGACTTCTCGATGGTCGCGGTGTACTTCAGGACCTTTTCGGGTTCCTGCGCGTGCTTCTTGATCTGCAGGACGAACCCGATGACGTTGTTCAGGATGTTGTTGAAGTCGTGCGCGATGCCGCTCGCAAGCGTCCCGATGCTCTCCATCTTGTGCGACTGGCGGACCTGTTCTTCCAGTTTCTTCCGTTCGGTGATATCGTACATGTAGCCCTTGAACTCGCCGAAACTGCCGTCGGGCTCCGTGATGGCGATGGCATTCATGACCACATGGATCAACTGCCCGTCGGGACGCACCAGATCGAGTTCGAACTCTTCCACGCGGCCCCGCGCCCGCAGAAGGTCGAAGATCGAATCGCGAACCTCCGGGGAGGAGAAGAGCGACAGAACGTTGCATTGCATGGCGCTCACGACCGATGGGAACCCGAGGATGCGGGCGAACGCCGGGTTCGCATCCAGCAGCGTCCCGTCGACCTTCGCGCTGAAATCGCCCGTGAGATCGTCCTCGAAGAACCGCCGGTACCGTTCCTCGCTTTCGCGGAGGTCGTTCTCCGCCTTCCGCCGCTCGGTGATGTCGCGGAGGACCAGGGTGATCAATCGCTCGCCACGGGCCTCGACCTGGGAGACGGACACTTCCAGAGGGAATTCCGTCCCGTCCGCGCGGAGCCCGATGACGGCGTCCGCATCGCCGATCCGGGCCTGGGCCCCGCCGGACCGGGCGATCTCATCGAATGTGCGGAGCGTGGATTCGCGGAGACGGCCCGGGATGAGCACGCCGAACGAGGTACCGATCGCGGTCGCTGCGCTGCACCGGAACATCTGTTCTGCTGCCGCATTGAACAGCACGATCTCGTAGCGGCTCGTCACGGTGACAATGGCATCCATCGCCGACTGGATGATCCCGGTCATCCGGGCTTCACTGATGCGCAGCGATTCCTCTGCCGCCCGCTGCTCGGTCACATCGCGGAAGACCACCACGATCCCCGTAGTTTCCGCGCGGTCATTCTTGATCGGCGCGGCGCTCTCTTCGATGGGGATATTGGCTCCGGATCTGCTCACGAGGACCGTCGCGCCGGCCTCGTGCCCCTCCGTATGCTCGAATGCCGTCTTGAAGACGTCCGCCAGCTGCCGTCCGGCCGCATCCTCTGCCGTCCATCCCGTCAGACGCTCCGCGATGGGGTTCATGAAGGTGATCGCCCCGGCGGTATCGGCCGCGATGATCGCATCCCCGATGCTCCGGAGCGTCGTTGCGAGCCATCGTTCGCTTTCCCGGAGGCGCGCTTCGATGCGGTGCTTGTACAGCGCCATCTCGATGGTGATCGAGAGCTCGCGCTCTTCAAAGGGTTTCAGGATGTAGCCGAACGCATCCGTGACCTTGGCGCGTTGCAGGGTGTTATCGTCGGCATACGCGGTCAGGAAGACGATCGGCAGACCGTACAGTTCGCGGATCCGGTCCGCGGCGGTGATGCCGTCAACATCCCCCTTCAACATGATATCCATCAGCACCAGGTGCGGCCGGTGGCGCCCCGCCTCGGCGATGGCCTCTGCCGCGGTCGATGCGATGGCAACGACCGAGTAGCCACGGCGGGTCAGGCGCGCTGCGATATCCTTTGCGACGATATGCTCGTCCTCAACGACAAGGATAGATGCCTGGGTCATCCTGCTATGCTCCATTCGATGGTGTGGACCCGTCCGGCCCCCGCGGTCCGTGCGTGTCCTGCTCGTACTTGTCCGCGATCTCCGGGTAGAGATGGGAGAAACAGTCCGGACACAGCCCATGACTGAACTGCGCCTGTGTGTGCTCGGTCAGATAGCGCTCCACCTGGGTCCAGTACCCGCTGTCATCCCTGATCTTCTTGCACGACGCACAGATCGGCAACAGACCACTGAGGGTCTTCACGCTCTGGAGTGCGCCCTGCAATTCCTCCTGGGCCCGACGGCGACGGACAAGTTCTTCCTGCAGGTCCGCGGTGCGCTCCCGTACCCGGATATCGAGGTCCTGCCCGATGCGGCGCAGTTCCTCCGCCGACTGCCGACGTTCGGTGGCGGATGCCGCCAGCAGCAGACCGGTCAGCCCCAGTGACGCAGTGTAGCCATAGAAGAAGACCAACCCGACAGCGAAGCGCGGTTCCGCGAACGGCCCCTCGCCGTGCAATACGCCCCACAGCGCAAAGGCGACCGCAACAGCCGTGACAGCCGTCGCACCCTTCTGCCCGAACCGCAACGCAGCCCAGATCACGAACGGGAAGGCGACGAACGACAGGGGCGCGACGAGGTCCGGCGCAAAGACCCCGGCGTGCACGATGGTCACCCCCGAGATCAGCAGCACGAACATCACGAACCCTTCGCCGATGCGTGCGGACGAGAGCCAGTGTTCTTCGCGGTGCGACCAGGCAAGCGCGAGCGCCCCGATCACCAGCGTGCCCAGGGCATCACCCAGCCACCAGAAGCGCCAGAGATACCCGGCGTCACGCCACAACACCACACCGCCGCCACAGAGCGCCAGCGTGCCGGCAGTCGCTCCGATCATCGGCGCGATGCCCACAGCAAAGAGCAGGAACGCCAGGATGTCATTCACCCGCCGCAATCCGGGCCGGAGATCCGAGGCATTCCGGAGAAGGTACACCGCGGCAGCGCCTTCAAGGACCACGCTCATCGCAGCGATGATCGCGATCCACGGGGCCATGCCGGTCATGATCATCACCACGAGCGATCCGGTGAACAGCGCCGGAAGGATGCGGGGGCCGAAGATCACGATCGACGCCAGTGCGATGCCCGCGGGGAACCACACCGGCGCGAGCCGGGGAGTGGAAATGGATGTCGCGAGACTGCCGGAGACACCCAGCGCGATCACGGTCGCCACGACCAGGAAGGCGATCCACGGCCGCCGCTGCAACGACACCACCAGCCTCTCCCACGGGGTGGGATCGTTCACCGCTGTCGGATGAAGATGCACATCGTCTCCGTTCTGTTGGAAGGGCCGCGATAGGCGATGCCGGAGATCAGCACGTCGATCGGCCCGATCCCCTTGCCACGCAGATGGAATGGCCGGCTGTCCATGGATACCGCGGTGGAGAGATGATCAAGGATCTCTTCTCCCTCGCGCGGCGTGCCGAACAGGTCTTTCAACGGACGTCCGCACACCTCCGGTGCCCCCCAGTGCGTCAGGGTCTCAAAGGCCGGGGTCACCGCGAGCACCACACCATCGGCCCTGACGATCGCACTTGCCGCAGGCGGCACCGCTGCGGACTCCTGCACGACGGCATGGAGCCGGCTCTCGAGAACGCAGAGCGTCATCTCGAACCGCCCCCGCTGATCCACGGCAATACTCCCTTTGAAAGCTCCTGTCCGGAGCGTCCCATCCTTGAGGACCACTTCCAGGATGACGGTCTCCAGGACAGGCGAGCTCTTGAATCGTGTGAACGTCGACACGAATCGGTCAACGCTACCCGATGCAAGGAACTCTCCGAACCATCTCCCGATCACCTCGTCCTGTGCATACCCGAACATCTCCAGCCACGCCTTGTTCACGCGGAGGATATGGCCGTCCGCATCCAGAGAATGGAACGGGATGGGAGCATTCTCGAACATCAGGCGGAAGCGCTCCTCGCTCTCACGCATCCGCTTCTCGGACTGGTGCTTGTAGAGCGCCATCTCGATCGTGGAGTAGAGTCCGCGTTCGTCGAACGGCTTCAGGATGTACCCGAACGGCTCGGAAACCTTCGCGCGCGCGAGCGTCGCCTCATCCGACGAAGCGGTGATGAACACGACGGGGATATCGAACCGCCGCCGGATCTCTTCTGCTGCCTGGATGCCGTCCATGTCGCCCGGCAGGAGGATGTCCATGAGGACAAGGTCGGGCCGCGCGGCTTCGCACCGCTGCACGGCGTCGCGGCCGGCGGCTGCGCGTGCCGCGATCGTGTAGCCGAGCGTCACGAGCCAGCGCGTCAGGTCTTCCGCGACGATGAGCTCGTCTTCCACTACCATGATGTTCGTGCTGCCCATACCCCCTCGCTATTTCCGGAATGTCATGATGAATTCTGCCCCCCGCTCCGCTTCCTGCATCGCCACCTCACCCTGTACCTGATCCGCAAGCATGCGCACGAGCGTCAGTCCGAGGCTGTCCGATGTCTCAAAGTCCACATCCGCGGGGAACCCGACCCCGTTGTCCCGCACCGCCATCCGCACCCGGTCATCGCTCACGGGATGCAGGTCGATGTCGATACGCCCGCCCATCCCATCCGGGAACGCATATTTCAGTGCGTTCGTCACCAACTCATTGACGATGATCCCGCAGGGGATCGCGCGGTCGACCGCGAGAAGCACCTGCGAGGCATGGACATTGAGCGATACCCCGTGCGCGCCGATCCCGTACGACCGGAACAGCTGGGTCGTGAGTTCGCGCAGGTAGTCGGAGAAATCGATCTCCGCGAGGTTCGCCGACTGATACAGCTTTTCGTGAATGAGGGCCATCGATTTCACGCGGTTCTGGCTCTCCTTGAAGATCTTGATCATCGCCTCGTCCTTGAGGTACTCGGACTGCAGGCTGAGGAGGCTGGAGATCACCTGGAGATTGTTCTTGACCCGGTGATGGATCTCCTTCAGCAGGACCTCCTTCTCCCGGAGCGAGGTCCTGAGTTCTTCCTCGGCGCGCTTGCGCGCCGTGATATCGCGCGCCACGCCGACCATGGCCACCGGTTCGTCGTTGTCGTTACGCACGATCGAGGTCCACAACTCCACCGGGAAGATCGATCCATCCGCCCGGTGATTCAGCACCTCCCCGTACCAGGAGCCCGCCAGGGTCGCGGCCCGGATCTCACCCATCTCCTCGGCTGCCGTGGTGCCCACCCGCACCATGGCGATATTCTGTCCGAGGATCTCATCCTCGGTGTAGCCATAGGTCTCGAGGAACGCATCGTTCACGAACAACACCCGGTCTTCCAGATCGGTGATCGTGACGCAATCGCGTGCGCTCGTGATCGTGTGCGCCAGAAGCCGCAGCCGCCGCTCGGCTTCCTTCCGCTCGGTGATGTCACTGACACTCCCCCAGACGCGCACCAGATGGCCGGCTTCGACCGTGCCGGTGACACTGTGCAGCACTTCACGCACCGGTCCGGAGGGCGGCGACAGGACGGATTCAAAGGCGGTCAACCGGTATCCCGATCGGATGAACTCTTCCACCGTTTGCCGGTCCTCGAACCGGGTGTTCGTGAAGATATGCGTCAACGTGCTCCCGATGAGTTCCCGCGGGTGCTCGTACCCGCAGAGCCGGGCGAACGGCATGTTGCATTCTGCGAGATAGCTGCGCTCGATGAGGAGCTCCAGCTGGCGGGCGGGCGGCAGGTCCACCGGTATCGGTTCCAGGGTTTCGATCCGCCAGATGCCCTCCGAACTGTTCTCCACGAAGGTCCGGTACCGTTCTTCGCTTTCGCGCAGCCACTCTTCCGCCTTCTTCCGTTCGGTGATGTTCCGTGAGATGGTCACCACCGCGGACACATTCCCCGACGGGTCCTTCATCGGCGATACCTGGTCCAGGAACCAGAAGAGCTGGCCATCCCACATCATCCGTGTCTCGTCCGTGAACCCCTGACCGGTCTCGACGACCCGCCTGATCCGGTCGCGGATCTGACGGGCAAAACCGGATTCGTGCACCTCCTCGGGGAGTCTTCCCTGGAGCTGTTCCATGCGCACACCGAAGCGGAACGGCCCGTTGTAGTACAGATACCGACCTTCCGTATCCTGCATGACGATGATATCTTCGGTGCACTCGAGCAGTGAGTGCAGATATTCCTCGCCGGTCGGGATCCGCACGTGCCCGTCACTCGAGGCCTGCGGGAGAACGTGGTCCTGCGGCATCGCCACGAAGATCGTGGTGTCGCCCGACACGACGACCCTGCATCGCAGAGGACGGAGCGGCTGCGCCGCGAAAACGATCTCGTCGGTCGCGGGGCCGCCCAGGGTCGTGCGGATGCGGCGCAACAGGACCCGTATCCTGCTGAGACTCTCATCCGTCAGCAAGGTATCGATCGGCCTGCCGATCGTCTCGGTGGGGGAGATCCCGGTATGACGCTCGGCCGCCTTGTTCCAGAAGACGACCTCCGCATCAGGACCGAGACCGATGCATACCTCTTCCAGCGTGCCGATGATGGCCTGCAGCCGGGAGGACGCGCGGCCCGCGATCACTTCCGCCGTACGGCGCGGGGTGATATCGGTGATCACCAGGATGTATTCCCCTGTGCGGGGTGAGAGCTGATGGTGACGGGCAGCGAGCACGCACCAGCGGAAGTCCTCCTCCGCGGTTCGCACACGACACTCGATCTGAAAGTGCTGCCGGGCCATGACGGCCGCGTCGATCGCGCGGACGGCAGCGGGCCGGTCGTCCTCATGGAGAAGCCGGTGCCAGAGGCGCCCACGTGTCTGCCGCACGGTGGTGCCGGTGAACGCCAACGCCTGCGCGTTCGCGCCCACGAGAGCGCCCGACCCATCGAGCACGAACGTCATGCCGGGAATGTGGTCCGCGAAATGGCCGCCGTCCCCGATCGCCGACCGGGAGCGGACCGTCTTCCGCAGGGTGCGTCCACTTCCCTTCTTCCGGCGCACGGGCATGATCAGACGCTCGTCCTGTAGGTCCTCTGTTCCGGTCTGATCCCGAGTTGTTCCATCCTGTAGCGCAGCTTGGAACGGGTGAGGCCCAGCACCTTCGCCGCCTGGACCTGATTGCCACCGACAATGTCCAGCGTCTTGAGGATCAGGTCCTTCATGACCTCATTCATCCGGATCCCCTGGGGCGGAATATCGAGCACGAAGGCCTTTCCATTGCCCGAGGTAGCACCGACCGCGGTGCCACTGGAACGGAGGAACCCGAAATGCTCGGCGGTCAACGACGGGACGTTGTTCAACAGCACTACGCGTTCCATCGCATTGCGCAGCTCCCGGACATTCCCCTTCCATGCGAGCTGCTCGAGCCATTGCAGTGCTTCGGGGCTGATGGCCGGAACTGAGCGGTTGAAGCGACGGCAGAACTCCGCAAGGAAGGCCTTGGCGAGTTCACCGATATCTTCTTTCCGGTTGCGCAACGGTGGAATGCGGACCGACGCAACATTGAGACGGTAGTACAGGTCCTCGCGGAACCGCCCCTCCTCCACCTCCCTGTTCAGCTCCTTGTTCGAGGCCGCGATCACGCGCACATCGACGCTGATCTCTTTCGTGCCGCCCAGCCGGTAGAACCGCTTCTCTTCAAGGACGCGCAGGAGCTTCACCTGCATGTCCAGCGACAACTCCCTGATCTCATCCAGCAGGATCGTGCCGCCATCCGCAAGTTCGAACTTGCCCTGCTTCATTTTCTCCGTCGCGCCGGTGAACGCGCCCTTCTCGTAGCCGAAGAATTCGCTTTCCGCCAGCTCCTTCGGGATCGCGCCACAGTTGAGCGTCACGAAGGGTTTGTCCCGCCGCGAACTCTGCTGGTGCACGAACCGGGCCATGAGTTCCTTGCCGGTGCCGCTCTCACCTTCGATGAGGACGGTGGTGTTCTCCCCCTGGGCCAGCTTCTCCGCGGTCTCCAGCGCGCGCCGCAGCGCGATGCTCTTCCCGATGATGCCGGAACGCGAACGCTCGCCTTCGAGTTCCTCCTGGAGCAGCTTCACCTGGGTCTGCAGCCGGGCATGATCGAGGTTCTTGTCGATCAGCACCCCCAGGTGGTTCAGGTCGAAGGGCTTGACCACAAAATCGGCAGCGCCCTCCTTCATCGCCCGCACGGCGAGCGACACATCCGAATGCGCGGTCATCATGATCACCGGGGTCTGCCACCCCTCCTGCCGCATGCGGTTCAGGAGCTGGATGCCGTTCACACTCCCGAGATAGATGTCCAGCAGCACGATATCCGGCTTCTGATCATCCAGGAACTGAAAGAACTCTTCCCCGCGGTCGCACAGCGCCACGACATATCCGAGTTCACCCAGGATCTTCTTCAGGGTGTTCCCGAGGATGGGTTCATCATCAGCCACCAGTATCCGCGCTTTCGCCATGGCGAAGTCCTTTTCTTAGCTGTGAGTTGGTAACGAAATGCGAACGATGGTGCCGCCACCTTCGGCCGGATCGATCCGGATCTCGCCCTTGTGCTTCTCGATGATCTGCTTCGAGATCGAGAGGCCGAGACCCGTCCCGCCGGACTTGGTGGTGTAGAATTGTTCGAAGAGATGCTTCCGCTGTTCCGCCGAGATGCCGGGCCCGAGATCGCGCACGGCAAGCTCCACCATGCCGGGACCGCCCGCCTGTCCGGCGGCGATGCCGGTGGTCAATTCGACCGTCGCACCATCCGGCGATGCATCGATGGCATTCTGCACGACGTTCAGCACGACCTGCTGCATCTGTTTCACATCGATCATCACCGGCGGGAGGCCATCGGCGAGGTGCGTCGCAAAGTGAATGTCCTTCTGCTGCACGGAGATCTTGATGAAGCCGAGGACCTGCCGGGCAAGATCATTGATCGCCTCCTCCTTGAGGACGGGCGGGGTGACACGCGCAAGGTTCAGGGTGTTCTCGATCACCGCCTCGATCCTGCGGGTCCCCTCCAGCGCATCCTTGAGCGGGTCGCACAACTCCGTGTGCGTCTGGGTCTTGAAGACAAGATACTGGAGGTTGAGCGCGATCGCGGAGAGAGGATTGCGGATCTCATGGGCGATCCCTGCGGCGAGACGGCCCATCAGCGTCATCTTGTCCGCCTGGATCAACTGCTCACGCATCTTCTTCTGTTCACTGATGTCGCGCACATACAGCAGGACACGGGTGTCCTGCGGCCGCGTCACCGGCCCGACGCCGATATCGACCTGGACCGAATCGCCGCCTTTGCGCGTGATGGTGGTCTCCCCCGACGCAAAGTGCATCGTGTCGAGCATGGTGGAGGTGAACTCTCCGGCGGCGAATGGCAGGTGGGCCATCGCGAGAAGTTCCTCACGCTCGTATCCGAGCATTTCCAGACCGGCCCGGTTCACGTCCACGACACGGCCCGTCTCACGGTCGACAACGAAGATCGCGATGCTCGCATGATCGAAGAGTGTCCGGTACCGGTCCTCCGATGCCTGGATCTCGCGGTTCTTCTTGATCAGGGTATCCGCGTACATCTCCAGCTCCGCCATCTTCTCTTCAAGCTTCTTGATGACGATCGCACGGTGTTTCTCGAGGAACTCCTGATCGTCCAGTTGCTCCAGGGCGGGCGCCGGTTCTTCCGGCATGCGGCCATAGTGCTGTTGCGCAAGTTCGTTGATGGCCTGGACCAGCGCACCGAGTCCGGCATACTTGACCACATACTTGTCGACCCCGATGCTCCGGGCGAATTCCTGATCGCCGGCATCGACGTAATTCCCGGTATAGATGATGAACGGGAGGGTTGAACAGGCCGGGAGCGTCCGCACCTCCTTGCACAGCTGGAACCCATCCATCTTCGGCATCATGGCATCAGCCACGATCATGTGGACGGTCTCGGCCTTGAGGAGGTGCAACGCCTCGACGCCATTGCGGGCCATGATCGGGCGGTACCCATTCTCCGACAGCACGTCTTCCAGAAGTTCGAGGTTCTCGTGAATGTCGTCGACCAGGAGAACCTTCAGGGTCCGCGTGTCGCCCGGTGGGCGCGAAGTGTGTTCCGATGGTATCGTCATAGACAGATCGATCTGCATGGTCAAAAGGGATCATACGGAGGAATCGTGACCAAGGTACCAATATTGGCCAAATGGTTGCAATACGCATATCAACGTATTTCCGGGGAGGGGAGGGACGTAGTTGGTCAAATCCCGGCATTCAAAGCGGATCAGGTGGCGAAAATTAGCTAATTCTGGCTAAATCCCGGGTAGATGGCGGAAGAACAACTACTGCGGAAGAATCACGATGCCATTGGTAATGGCGTATCGGACCAGGCCTGCACTCTCGTGGATATCGAGCTTTTTCATGATGTTGACACAATGGGTATCCACCGTCCGAACGCTGATGTGGAGCACGGTCGCGGTTTCCTGGTGGGTCTTTCCTTCAGCGATGAGTTGGAGGATCTCACGCTCACGGGGGGTCAGCCGGGTCGTGGGTTCGGCCCCGGTCTCGCCTGCCGGATCGCCTTTCCCCCCATCCATATAGGAATCCAGAATGACCTTCGAAACAGAGGGACTGAAGAACGCGTGTCCGGCATGGACGGCCCGGATGGCGGCGTAGAGGTCTTCAGCGGACGTGTTCTTGAGGAGGTAGCCATTGGCCCCGGAGCGAACGACCTGCCGTATGTACTCGTCCTTGTCGTGGGCCGAAAGAACAAGCACCTTGATATGCGGCATCTGCTTCTTGATCAGCCGGGTGGCTTCAAGCCCGTTGAGCCCCGGCATGCTGATGTCCATGAGCACGACATCGGGGTCAAGCTCCGTCGCCCGTTCAGCGGCAACGCGTCCATCCGTGGCCTCGCCCACGACCTCGATCCCCTCGTCAAGAGAGAGGAGCGAGATGAGTCCGCGACGCACGATCGTGTGGTCGTCGGCTACAAGCACACCGATGGGTCTGGTCTTCACGTCCGCGAGCAGATAATGGATGATCGATAGTGGATGATGGACAACGGATCACTATCCCCGGGGTGGAGGAATGTACGCTATTGCAACGCTAGTGTCAATCCCGCTGCCGGGGAGTGGCATGAGTGGTGGCGAATGGTGCGAGAGGGGGCATTCGATCGCCCCGGGACGCAGGATGGGAGCTGGAACGGCGTGACGGGGACGGCATGCCCCCGTCATGCGTCAGGGCTCGGGGGGCGCGTTCTTGATATCCTTCAGCATCGCGTCGACCACCTTCTCCGTCACATCCTTCTGGAAATAGAAGCCGTCCCGGATCCGTTCACGGATGGCTTCGAAGCGGCTGGACTGCTGCGACTCGTACATTGCCCGTGCCTCTTCCGACAGTTCGATGCGATCGGACCGTTCATCGCTCTCGGTCTTTTCTTTGGCGCGGACCGGGGTCTTGGCGCCGGTGCCGGCGCGGTTCCCACCCTTGACCGGGTCGATCGCGCCCGACGTGTTCAGGATCTCTTGAATGGCCATACGTCCCGACCTTTCGGTCACACTGACGCAGCGGACCCCTTGAGTCCGGCTGCGAGATTGGTATTGATGGCAATGAGCACCGACAGTTTGTCCGGTTCCGGGAACGCCATGACCTCGAAGATCCGCCGGTCCACGTACGCACTGAGCGTCAGTACCTGTGCCTTGATCTCGTTCGGCAATCGGTTCTCCGGATCGGACAGCGACACCTGGAAGAACGTCCAGATGCGCTGGTTGAACCGGAGGGCTTCATCAAGGAGCGAGTCCCGTTGCGCGGACGCCCACTGAGTCTGGGCATGGCGCAGGAGGGCTGCTGCCTTCATGAGGACGGCCGCCTCGAGTTCGCGGTCCGTCAACGATGCGCACTGTGCCTTACTGTACGCTTCTGCCTGACCTGATCGCATGCGACATTGCCTTTTCTTCGTACTGCATCAACTTCCGGGTCTCTTTCAGCGCCTGGTAATACTTGCCGTTGTAGATGGCTTCGCTGATGATCTTGAACATCCCGGTCGTGCTGGGTGCGGCGTTGATGATATCGCGTGCGAGGTCCCAGTACAGTTCCTGGTACTTCGGCAGGTTCTTGCCATCAATATACATCAGCTGGATGACAAAATACACCCGCTTGCACGGCGTATCGGCCTTGGCCTCACTCAGGATCTCCTTTTCACGGAGGAGCGGGACCTCATTTTCGACCATCAGTTCAATGGTCTTGCCGGTGGCGTTGCGCAAGACCGCGCCACCGGCAATGACCCGTTCACTGGCTTTCAAAGACAACTTCAGAGCCATGATCCTTTATCCCAGTAATTGCTCGAGCTGCGCTGTGCCGCTGCCGGAGAGCCCAACGGTCTGTTCGGCGAGCATCCGCCGTACCATCCCGCTGTTCCCTTCAGCCGCCGCCTCCGACATACCCCGGTCGAACGTAGAACCGGGTGCGTCATAGGTGTGTTCCCGGAGGCGTACACGCCGGCTACTCAGAGCGGTCGTGGCATCATCCAGCTGTTGCACGGCGCTGGCGATGTCCTGATCACTCACGGTGTCCGGCGGTGTCAGTTCCGGCAGACGTAGCCCCAGAGGACCCGTTTGCACTTGTTCTGTCTGTACCGTCCTGGCGATTCCATTCGGACCGATCGCGACCGTCCATTCATCCATCGTGGCCTGAACCGACGTCCGTTCATTGTCCGAGCGCGTCCGTGCGTCCTCTTCCGGAGGGATGGTCAGTTTATCGATCATCGTCCGCAGAGCAGCATAGCTCCGCAAACGCCGTGCGCGCTCTTCGCTACCATGAGGGAACGGCGGGTAACTCTTCGTCACCACCTCCAGTTCCTTCTTCATAGCGTCGATCGTTGTGCCAGCGGCCTCCATGGCCTGATCCATCGTCCTGATGGTGGCAGCAACCGCGTTCGACCGCTCGTGCAGCGCCGTCAACCGCTGAAACTCCGGCGCTGTCCGCGCGATGATCACCTGACCGGCCTTCTCAGACGTAACTCCTCCAGACTGTGCCGCGGATCCCGCTTGAGAGGCAAGTCTATCAAGCCTATCCTGGGATCGGCCCATGCCCTGAGGGGCTTGATCGAACCCGATAGTGTTGATTGACATGGTCACCTCACTGCCAGCGAGTGGGAGGAGGGCTACTCCCTCCTCCCCTTCTGGCAATCCTTGTCGTTATCCGGGTTAGAAGAGCCGCAGGACGGACTGGGCGTTCTGTGCCGACAGGCTCAATGCTGTGGTACCCAGCGACTGACGGGTCTGCAGCATCAGCATGTTCGCACCCTCTTCGTTCATGTCGGCATCTGTCAGAGCGCCGGCACCACCCTGGAGCGTGGCCACCATCGTATCCGCCCAGTCAGCACGCGTCTGCACCACGCTGAGGCTCGACGACAGGGCCGATGCCTTCACGCGGAGTGTATCCAGAGCGCTGGACAGCTGGGTGAGAGCGGAGTTGATGGACAACGTGCCGTTGGTCGCATCGGACCAGGACGTGGCGATACCGCCCGTCGCCTGCCCGACGATACCGACCGTCAGACCCGTGGCCGTCGCTTTGAAACCTTCGATGCTCAGCGAGCTCGCACCGTCCTCATTGAACTTCACGGTCATCGTGTTGCTCACGAGGAGGTTCGTGCCGCGATAGCCGGAGTCGCTGGCCATCGTGTTGATCTGGCTGATCACCGAATTGTACTGCGTGACGTACTGCGCACGCTGCGTGGTGTCGCTCGTGGCCAATGCGGCCTGAGCAATACCTTTCGCCGATTCGATCAACGTGTTGATCGACTCGATACCGCTGCTCGCGGTCTTCACCGTCTGGATAGCTTCGTTCATGCTATCCTTGCGCGCAGTGATATCGTTGGCGCGATTGAGGTGCGCCTTGGCCGCAAAGTAGTTGGTCGGGCTGTCCAGTGCGCTGTTCACCTTTTTGCCGGTGGACAGACGATCCTGGGTCCGGTTCATCAGCGTGACCGTGTTCTGCAGGCTGAGAAGGTTTGCCCGCATCGCGCCCGTCAACGAAATGCTCTGTGCCATTGATGATCCCCTTTCTAGGGTGTGTATGGAAATGGCAGCCTCTTCTGAGGCTGTACCTAACCCTATTATCGGCCGGGGATCTCAAATCTTTAGCCGAAATGAAGAAATATTTTTTGATTGGCGTAAGTCGTTATGGGGAAACGACTTAGAAACGTAGGCGGGGACCTCTTGCCGTCAGCGGCCCAGGGCTGCTTCGATCTCCCGGGCAACACTATCCACAACCTGCTCCGTCACATATCCATCCAGGTAATACCCGCGGCGGACACGCTCCCGGATCACATCCAGTTTCCGCGCATCGTCCGCTGCGTTCAGGGCCAGGGCCCGGCCGGAAACACTCACCCGGTCCCGGATCGTCTCGTGTGCTGCCACCGCACCGCGCCGCTCCTCCCCCACCCGGCCGCCCCGCATGGAGCTGACCGGCGCCGCATTGCTGATGATGGTCGAGATCGTCATGACCCACACTCCTGGATTCGGTCGTTTACTGCGCAGACCCCTTCAGGCCTGCCGCGATGTTCGTGTTGATATTAATAAGGATGTCCAGCTTCTCCGGTGCCGGGAACGCCAGGGTATCGAAGATCCGCCGATCGATGAATGCACTCAAACGGAGCACGTTCTCCTTGATCCCCTGCGGCAACGGATTCTTGTCGTCCAGCAACGCCACCTGGAAGAATGTCCACAGACGCTGATTGTACCGCAACGCCTTCTCCAGACTCCGGTCACGGTCCGTGGCCGCCCAATGCGTTTGCACATGCTTCATCAAGGCCGCCGCCTTCATCAGCACCGCCGCTTCCGCTTCCCGATCGCCGAGTGCTGCAACCTGATTCCGACTGTAGACCTCTGCCTGACTCGCGTGCATGACCTGGTATCCTTTACTGAACGTTCTCGTATGGACGGCGTTGCTTCTGGTACAGTGCGACCGGGAGGGAGGCACCGTGCCTCCCTCCCGCGCCGCGGGCTACGACTAGAACAGACGGAGCACCGACTGAGCGTTCTGGGCCGACAGACTGAGGGCTGTGGTACCCAGTGACTGCCGGGTCTGCAGCATCAGCATGTTCGCACCTTCTTCGTTCATGTCGGCATCCGTGAGCGAGCCGGCGCCGGAATTCAGGGTCGCGATCATCTGATCCGCCCAGTCCGCGCGGGTCTGCACGATGCTCAGGCTCGACGACAGCGCCGAGGCCTTCACGCGCAGGGTGCTCAGGGCATCCGACAGCTGCGTCAATGCCGAGTTGATCGAGCCAACGCCATTGGTGGCATCGGACCAGGACGCGGCGATACCGCCGGTGGCCTGTCCCACGATGCCGACCGTCAGACCGGTGGCCGTGGCCTTGAAACCTTCGATGCTCAGCGAGCTCGCACCATCCTCATTGAACTTCACACCAAGGGTGTTCGCCACAAGGAGGTTCGTCCCGCGATAGCCAGAGTCACTGGCCATCGTGTTGATCTGGCTGATCACCGCGTTGTACTGCGTCACATACTGCGCGCGCTGCGTGGTGTCGCTCGTGGCCAGTGCGGCCTGCGCGATACCTTTCGCCGATTCGATCAGGGTGTTGATCGACTCGATGCCGCTGCTTGCCGTCTTCACCGTCTGGATCGCTTCGCCCATACTGTCCTTCCGGCCAGCGATGTCGTTCGCACGGTTCACGTGCGCCTTCGCCGCGAAGTAGTTGGTCGGGCTGTCCAGAGCGCTGTTGACCTTTTTCCCGGACGAAAGCCGATCCTGGGTGCGATTCAGCAACGAAACCGTGTTCTGCAAACTGAGCAGGTTCGCGCGCATCGCGGAGGTGAGGGATATCTGCTGTGCCATTCTACTGCCCCCTTTCTGGGTGGTGGTTGATGTTTGGATCTACAAGTGGTGGTGTCTTCTGTAACTTCTTGTCTCTCTTCACCTTCTGAGAATATTATCGGCACCCTGCGGGAGGACTTTAGAGCTTCGGGGAGATTTTTTCGGGAGCACAGCAGGTGACATGAGGGGTCGTCCGCACCGACAGTATCGGACACTCTGAGGAAAAGTTTAGGGGGCAGCGGGTGATGTTCTCGGCCGGCAGCGCAAACGGATGCACGTCCGGCTGGGTCAGGGCAACGCCCGGAGGTCGGCACCGATATGCGCAATAACGGCATCCCAATTCCCGGGGGAAGGCTGACGGTACAACCGCGCCGTCGGATACCACCCCGTCCCCTCACCCTCCAATAACCACCGCCAGTCCGGAGCGTACGGCACCATCACCCAGACCGGCTTCCCCAACGCCCCCGCCAGATGCGCTACCGCCGTGTCCACCGCGATCACCAGATCGCAGTGCATCACGAGCGCCGCCGTGTCCGCAAGATCGTGCAACCGCGAACCAACATCCTCGATCCCCACCCCCGCCGGCACACGGTCACCACCATCCCCCCGCTCACCCTTCTGCAGACTCACCCACCGCACACCCTCCACCCCGGTGAGCTGCACAAGGTGCGACGACGGCATCGACCGCCGCGCATCGTTGCGGTGCGACGGGTTCCCCGCCCACACCACCCCGACACGGCGCCCGGGTGCACCACCACGCGACCACTCCTCCCATGCCGCCACCTTCCCGGGTTCGGCGTACACATACGGTACCACACGGGGGATCGTCTCCAGCGTGGTCCCGAAGACCCCGGGCAACGACATCAGGGGACAGGCGAGGTCATGCGGGGGGACCTGTGCGCCGCGCGCAACAACCTCCGCCACCCCGGACACCGTACGCATCAATGCGACGAGCTCCGGCTGACATTCGACGATCACCTCCCCGCCCGCTGCCGCCACCATCGGGATATACCTGGCACACTGGATCGCATCGCCCAAACCCTGTTCGGCATACAACAGGATGCGCCTCCCCCCCAGCGGCTCACCTGCCCACTGCAGCGACGCATCCTTCCTGCGGTACGAGGCACCCCGCATCTTCTCCCAGCGCCACTCATATTCCTTCCATCCGCGCGGATACTCGCCCATCACCAGCAGGGCATGCGACAACAACCAGTGTACATCGGGATGATGGGGGTGATGACGGAGCGCAGCCTCGAAGACGGCGACCGCACGGACAGGGTCGCGCTCTTGAATGTGGAGATACCCCAGATTGAGTGCCGCGGGCAGAAACGCAGCGTCGAGGTCCAACGCCGATCGGTACGCCGTGGCAGCATGCGCCACATCGCCGGTCTCTTGAAACAACAGTCCGAGATTGTTGAACATCTCGGGGACCGGCGGACCGAGTTCCAACGCCTTCACATACGCGGACATGGCGCCGGGGATATCACCCAGGTCACGGCGGGCATTGGCCAGGTTGTAGGCGATCGCCCCGGCCCCCGGGGTTGCCCGGAGACCCTGCTCGAACGCATGCGCCGCTCCTCCATGGTCTCCCGTGCTTTGCAGCGCAAGGCCTAGACTGTTGAGCACTGCGGGGTTGTTCGGAAACCGTCCCGCTGCATCGCGGAGTGCCGTCACGGCCTCCTCGAACGACCCCGTGCCACTGAGGAACTCCGCCCACTCGATGAAGACTTCCCAGGATGCATCCCGGCCCGCAGACAGATGCTCATATCCCGAGCGCACGAACGCCAGGTCACCGCGGCGGCGCGCTTCACGCACCGCGCTCAACGTCACCGCGGGTTGCCCCTCCGACATGGGTATGTCCCACCGGGCACTCATCATCGGCCCCGATGCCTGTCCACCAGTCCCCGCAGCGCCTCACCCACGCGGGCGATCACAGGCGACCACCCCTCACCCCGCCGCTCACGATAGAGAGACATCTCCGGATACCAGGGAGAATCGTCACGATCACGCATCCACCGCCAGTCGGCATCCTCGGGAAGAAGCAACCATACCCGCCGGCCCAGAGCGCCCGCAAGATGTGCCACGGCCGTATCGATGCTGATCACCACGTCGAGCATACTCACGGCGGCCGCGGTGTCCGCAAAGTCACGCAGGTGCGGCCCGAGGTCCACCGGGCGGAATCCGGTGGGTACTTTGTCGAGCTCCGCGGCCGCATCTCCTACCTGCAGACTGTACATGCGCAGCCCGGCGATCGAGAACAGCGGCGCCATCAGGGGAAGTGGACAGGTGCGGTTGCGCAGCGCTTTCACTTGTTGTGCGCCCGACCAGACCACGCCGACCGCCGGCCCATCGCCGGCAATGATGGAACGCCATTGCCGCACGTCGGCACCATGGACGTTCAGATAGGGGGTCTGCTTCGGAATGGTCCTCATCGTTGTCCCGAAGATGCGCGGCAGCGACATGAGTGGCACATGCATGTCGAATGCGGGGAGCGGAGAACCGGTCCCCACCACCGCGTGCACCATCGGCAGACCGAGGAAGAGCCGGACCAGCGCGGGCTGGCACTCCAGGATGATGCGCGCCCCGCGACCGTGCACGAGCGTCAGATAGCGTATGAACTGGATCGTGTCGCCGTATCCCTGCTCGGCATGCACGAGGATCGTCTTCCCCCGCACGTCTTCGCCATTCCAGACCGGTTGGGAGAATGGGCGGCGTGGGCTCGTGAAATCCGCCCGCCGCCACCGCCACTCGTATTCCGCCCACCCCTGCTCAAACTCACCGTCCTGCAAGAGCAATTGCGCGAGATTCCAATGCGGCTCGGGAAAATCTCCCCTGCAACGGATCGCGGTTTCATAGGCGTGCCGGGCACCGGTCCGGTCATCCTCGGCCCTGAGGATGTTGCCGAGATTGTTGTGCGCCTCCGCCAGAGTGGGATCAAGCATGATCGCAGAACGAAGCACCTCGGCCGCACGGGCACGAACTCCATACTCGCTCAGGGCGAATCCGAAGTTGTTCAGAACAGCCGCGTTCGTCGGATCGATCTTCGCAGCCCGCTCAAAGGCGGCGATCGCATCGGAGAGATCGCCCTCCTGCTGAAGACAGACACCCAGGTTGTTCCATGCCGGCGCGATCGCCGGGTGGAATGCCAGCAACCGGCGGTACGTATCGATCGCATGCCGGCGGTTCCCCGCCTGCGTCAGCGCATCCGCATAGGTGAGCAAGGGCGCAGGATCCAGGAGTGCGCGTACATCACGACGCGGCGGCGCACCACGGAGAAGCGGACTGCGCGCCGGCGTGCCGCCCGCGGTGGATCGAGGAACCTGATGGGGCATCGATGCCATCCTGCGCAATTCCCCCGCCACGTTCGCGAAGACGCCCGACCAGTCTCCCGCGCGCTCCTGGCGATGGATCGTCATGGAGGGATACCAGGGACTGTCCTTCCGCCTGAGCATCCAGCGCCAGTCGGGAGCGTGCGGCAGCAGAAGCCAGACAGGTTTCCCCATTGCGCCCGCCAGATGTGCCACGGCGGTGTCGACCGTGATGACGAGATCGAGTGCACTGATGAACGCCGCCGTGTCACTGAGATCGCGGATCCCGTCCGTGAGATCATGACACATGGGAAACAGAGCTCGGGATGCCGCGGTGTCCGTGCGGACCTGAAGACTGAAGAACTGGATGCCGGGGATCGCAGCCAACGCCGTGAATTCTCCCGGGGGGCACGAGCGGGCCTGATCGTTGCGGTGCCGGGGATTGCCGGACCACACACAACCGACACGCACGCCGGCGGGGAACTCCTGGAGGCGCGTACGCCACATGCCGGTCTTTGCCTGATCGGGGAACAGGTACGGCACCGTGAGACCAAAAACGTGCTCATTGTCCATGCCGGTGAGCCCCGGTACGCTCAGCATGGGCGTCCAGTGATCGTACGGGGGGATGGCACTGCCGCGGGGGACCACCGAGTCCACGCCGGGTGCAGAAAGCAACAACGCGGCCAGTTCCTCGGCACACTCCACGATCACCGTCGCCCCCCGGTCCTTCAGATGCCGGGCGAAACGAACGAACTGGATCGTGTCGCCAAGGCCCTGTTCGGATGTGAGCAGGAGCGTCTTCCCGTCCAGGGCATCACCCGACCAGCGCCGGTGCAGGCCCGTGCGCGATGGGTTGGCATGATCGCTGGTGTCGAAGCGGTATTCGAATTCTCGCCATCCCTCCGTAAACCGTCCCTGCAGCAACAACACGAGAGCGTGGTTGTAATGCAGGTCTGCGTACCCAGGATCGATGGCAAGACCGACACAGGCAACGGCATCTGCCTCATCCAGACGCCCGAGCGTCTGCAAGGCCACGGCAAGGTTGTTGTACATGCGCACGTCTTCCGGGCGAAGCTCCAGGGCCTGCCGGTAGGCCCGCTCCGCTCCCACGTGATCGCCCAGCATCGCGCAGGTATTCCCCATCGTGTACCAGGCATCAGCATCGGCAGGGTGGAGCGCCACGACCTTCCGAAACGCGTCCCGGGCCTCGATGGTCCGACCCGCATCCTTCAGCGCCCGCGCAAGATTGTACTGCGCGTCCGCGGACGCCGGATCCGTCGCGACGGCCTGACCGAACAACGCCACGGCTTCAGCGTAGTCCCCACGCTGGACCGCCCTCATCCCGAGAACGTTCAGCGCTTCGGCCTTGGATGTCCGCCGGATCGCAGCGTCTTTGTCAGAGGCTGATTGCCTGTCATTGCTGATGATCATAGTGCTCTCGTATCCGCTGTATATCGTTGGCTACCGCACGCAACACATCATCCCAGACGCCACGGTGCGTCTGCCTGCGCAGGTACATCGATGGGTACCACACCGTCCGCTCACCCCCGGCAAGCCATCGCCAGTCCGCATGCACCGGTATCAGGTTCACGACCGGTATGCCGAGTGCTCCGGCAAGATGGGCGACCGCAGTGTCGACGCTGACGACCATGGCACAATGACTGATGATGTGCGCGGTATCAAGAAAGTCCCGTATCACCGGCGCAGCATCGAGGATGCGATGATCACCCTCCTGCCCGGTCGCCTCGCCTGTCCGCCCGGGCTGCAGGCTCACGTATGTCACGCCCTCCGCGGGGAGGAATGCCATCATCTGCTGCCGCGCGAGCGACCGCTCACTGTCAATGGCCGATACGCTGTTCCCCGACCATACCACGCCGATCACAGGCCCCGGCCCGGCGTCCGCGAGGAAGGCCGGCCGACGCCTCCGCAGGTCCGCCGGAAGCAGGATGTATGGGATGTGCGCAGGCACGTTGTGCGGTGTCGTACCAACGATCCCCGGAATGCTCGCCATCGGCACATGCAGGTCGAATGCCGGAGGCTCATCACCGCGCGTGATCACCTCATCGACACCGGCAGCACAGCGCACGAGCGTTGTGAGTTCGCGCCGGCATTCAACGATGACCCGGGCGCCTCTGTCGCGCAGAACCGTGGCATACCGGACGAACTGGATCGCGTCGCCGAATCCCTGTTCCGCATACACGAACACGGTCTTCCCCTGCAGCGACTCTCCGCGCCACCGTGGCTGCGGGTACGGACGCCGTGAGGCATGTGCGCCCTCCATTTGAAGGCGCCATTCGTACTCCGCGAACCCACGCACCCAGTCACCGGTAGCAAGGAGTGCAAGGGCCAGATTGAAATGTGCAGCGGCGTGGTCCGGGACAAGCGCCACGGCGCGCTCAAGATCGCGCATGGCGTGTCCGGGGTTCCCATCATAGAGGTGCGCCACACCCGCATTCACGGACGGTTCAAAACCCGTTCGATGCTCCAGGAGCGCGCGGCATCGCGCGATCACATCCTGCCAATCGCCCTGCCGCGTTTGGCGGAGCAGCCGGAATGATCCGTACCAGCGGGTCGTGTCACCTTCGTTTCCCCACCGCCAATCATGGTGCCGGGACAGGAGGAGCACCACGTCCTTGCCCAGGGCACCGGCAAGATGCGCCACGGCGGTGTCGATCGTAACAACCACATCCAGGACAGCGATGAGCGCGGCAGTGTCGGCAAAGTCGTTCAGCTCGTGTGTCCAATCCGCGCCCGACGCGGCAAGGGGTGAGCCGGCAAATCCATCATCTGCGTCGTCCTTCTGCAGGTCGACGAAGAATATGCCCGGCAATTCCGCAAGCGGGGCGAGCGCATCGATCGGTACCGACCGGTACCGGCCGGCAGTATTGGTACGGCTCCCGGTCCACACGATACCCACACGGAGCGCTGACCCGATGTGGACGAAGCGCTCCTCCCATCGTGCACGTGCCGGGGCATCGGCGGTGATGAACGGACCTGTGGGTTCGGCCCCCTCCGGAGATCCCAGGACACCGGGGAGGCTCATGATCGGCAGCTGCACATCGTGAGGCGGCAGTGCGCCGCGGGGAACGACCTCCGCAACCTCGGGCAGGGCCGCGACAAGACGTACCATCGGCACGGGGACCTCCATCACGATCCGCAGGCCGCGGCCGGCAACAGTGCGCAGGTAGCGCAGACAATGGATCAGATCGCCAAAGCCCTGCTCCGCCCAGAGGAGTATCGTCTTCCCGTGCATGGGCGTCCCATCCCACAGAGGCTTCGTGTGTCCGGCGAGCATCCCGCGGAACTCCGGGCGGGCCCAGCGCCATTCATATTCCTTCCACCCCTCGGCGAATGCTCCGGTGTGGAGCAGCGCGTGGGCAAGGTTCCAGTGCGCATCCGCGAATGACGGATCGATCGCCAGGGCCGTGCGATACTCTGCGATCGCTTCACTGATCTTCCCCTGGCGGTAGAGCACGAGGCCGGCGTTATTGCGTGCAAGCGTCTCACGCACGCCGAGTGCCCGGGCCCGTTCACAACAGACGAGCGCTTCATCAAGCTGCCATTGATCGCACAGCACACGGCCCAGATTGTACACGACATCACCGTAGTCAGGCCTGATCCGGAGCGCATGACGGAAGGCCTCCTCCGCTCCGCACAGATCCCCCGAATCGTGCAGCAGATTGCCCAGACTATTCCATCCCTCCGGATGGTTCGGCTGCAATGCCAGCAAACGCCTGACGCTCCGGAGCCCCTCATCCGGACGACCTGTCTGATGGCCGAGGACCGAAAGCAGATACAACGCATCCGGATCGTCGGGCACGGCACGCAGGATGGCGCGGTAGGCCTCGCTGGCCGCGGCCAGGTCGCCGGACTCATGGAGGCGCAGCGCGTCCCCTATCGTCGTTGCGGACTCCAGTTGGCCGGTCGCGGGGACACGGTTCGCAACGGATCTCATCAACTCATCGCGCACACGATCCACGACCTGTGCCCACGCTCCCGGTTCCGGCTGCCGGAAGAGCCGCATCGTCGGATACCATGGAGAGTCGTCGCGCCCGAGCATCCACCGCCAGTCGGGTGCGAACGGCAACAGCAGCCACACGGGGATGCCCATCGCTCCCGCAAGATGGGCCACCATGGTATCGACCGTGATCACCAGATCGAGATGTGCTACGAGTCCGGCCGTATCCATGACGTCATGAAATGCGTCACTGTGATCCACCCATGCGCGCCGGAGGTCGTCAGGGATGCTGTCCGGATCCGCACATTGCTGCAGGTTGTACACCCGCACACCCGGGACATCCGCGATACGGCTCATCAGTCCGGCCCCGCACGAGCGCCGCCGGTCGTCCATATGCCCCGCGCTCCCGGCCCACACGAGCCCAACCCTGAGACCTGCGCCATCGCGCCGGATGCGCTCGTTCCACGGAGACGAGGCTGGATCCACATGCAGGTATGGCACCGTGGCAGGGATCGTCGTCAGGGTGGTGCCGCAGTGACGGGGCAGATCCAGGAGCGGGCAATGCGCACCGTGCGCCGGAAGAGCGGAGCCCCGCACCACGACCTGCTCCACGCCGTCGACCGGACCCAGCAGGCGGACGAGTGCTTCGGGAGCTTCCACGAGAACGTGTACCCCCCGTGCCGCAAGGATCGATGCATACCGGATGAACTGTATCGCATCACCGAGACCCTGCTCGCAGACGAGCAGCAGCGTCATCCCACGGCGGACATTGCCATCCCATCGGGGGGACGGGAAGACCCGGGCATCGGGAACGATGGGGAGTTGCCAGCGCCAGGCATAGTCATCCCATCCCTCAGCGAATTCTCCCGCCAGCAGGTGAACGAACGAGGACCCCCAGTGGGCCTCGGCCGACGATGGATCGATCCCGAGTGCCCGGTCATAGAGCATGCGGGCCCGTGCAAGATCACCGCGCTCACGGTGGAGCTTCGCACAATTGTTCAGGGGGCTGAGATAGGTTGGCCGGAGTTCAAGCGCACGTGCATATGCTTCCATCGCCTCGCCGCTCCGGTCCAGATCAGCAAGGATATTGCCCCTGCTGTTGAACGCTTCGGGCAGATCGGGACGGAGCTCCGTCGCATGCGTTGCGGCCTCGAGAGCGCCGGGCAGATCGCCCATGCCGCGAAGGGCATTGGCGAGATTGCACCATGCATCCGCCGAACCCGGCGCAAGATCGAGCGCGGTCCGGCACGCCTGCACGGCGCCGGCGTACCGTGCACACCGGACCAGGACCATACCAAGATTGTTCCACACGCCGGCCTGCCCGGGATCGAGCGCGAGCGATCGGTCCAGCGATCGCACCGCTTCTTCAAGTCGACCCATATCTGCCAGCACGAGACCGAGGTTCCCGTGTGCCGGCGCAAACGACGGCGCCAGGGCGATGGACCGGCGGAACCAGGATTCTGCGTCGGCCCATTCGCGGCGCTGGCTGCACACGACGCCCATCAGGTGGAGCGCTGCCACGTCCTCCGGATGTCCTTCCAGGATCCGTCCATAGTCCTCCCGCGCACCGGCGAGATCCCCGCGACGGTGCTTTTCGAGAGCATGCTCTATGGAGACCAGCGCACTCATCCCTTCACCGGCGCCTTCTTCTGGCACACGAACATCAGGTAAGCATCCGGACCGGCCGGCACCTTGAATTCAAAATCATTCTCCCAGATGATCGCGAAGCCGCAGCGCTGCAGCAACGACTTCCACGAACTCTTGGTCAGCACGCTGTAGTGGTTCACGTTCATCTCATGATGACACGCTGTATCGGGAGCCGGCACCTCGAGATACAGGAACCCTCCCTCCTGCAGGATCGTGGCGAACCCGAACAGGGTGAAGAACGGCATCACGCTATGCTCCACACAATGGCGGGCCCAGACCAGATCGAAGCTCGCGGGCGGGAAATCGAGGAACGATTGCTCCATCTTGTATACCTCGTGCCCCTTCTCCCGGCACACACGCAGATCCTCATCATTCACCGTGATACCGACGGCATGATATCCCCGCTCACGGATCACATCGAGCGCGGGCCCCTGTCCGCACCCCACATCCAGGATCCGCCCGGATCTGCGCAGTCCGCTCAGCGCCAGGACCTTCTCCAGCATGATCCCGGTGACGCTTGTGTGAGGCTCCGATGGTGTTTCGGGATACGTCTGGTCCACGGTCATCGCAAGGAAGTCGGCGAACCGCTCCAACCCCCCCGCCGGGATCGGCAGGACATCATCACGCGTGGGCATACGCCTATTCTTCCTTGCTATGGTGATTGACAGATCGCCGCGACCGGAGCAGGTCATCGAGTGCCTCGCCAACGGCCCGTACCGCACCGCTCCAGTCGCCGCGCACATGCTGACGGAACATCGTAACGCCGGGATACCACGGCGTTGTTGTGCCCTGCACTCCCCAGCGCCAATCCGGAATGGCGGAGACCAGAAGCCACACGGGGCGTCCGAGGGCACCGGCAAGGTGCACGCTGCCGGTGTCCGTGCTGATGAGGATATCGATGGCATTGAGGACGGCGGCGGTCTCGGCGAACGAGGTGAGCGCCGGCGCAAGGTCGATGATGGACGCGGTATCGGGATTCCCGGCGAGCTCGCGGGACGGCTCGCCCTTCTGCAGGCTGTATACATGCATGGGGCCGCGGTCCAGGAGCGGGAGCAGGTCACGCAGACGGCATGCCCGATGACGATTATTCTCCTGCATCGGATTGCCGGACCAGATGATCCCGACGCGCAGCACGCCGTCATCCGGGAATCGTGCGCTCCAGGCGCGGGTCTTCTCCGGATTGGCGAACAGGTACGGCACGGTGGCCGGAACGCTGTCGGTGCGCGTGCGGAACAAGCGCGGAAGGGACATCAGGGGGCAGATCACGTCCACCGGAGGTGCCGCCGCATGGGAGGTCACGATGCCGCTGACGCCGGGCATGTCTGCAAGAAGCTCCGCGAGTTCGGGTGGTGATCCGACGAACACGCGCGCGCCACGCTCCGCAAGCAGCGGCGCATAGCGCACGAACTGGAGCGTATCGCCGAATCCCTGCTCGGGATACAGGAGGACGGTCTTCCCCCCGACCGGTTCGCCCTGCCACGCGCGCATCGAGGGGTCCCACCCCGGCGTCAGGAATCCCTCATGGTTCCAGCGCCATTCAAATTCCTCCCACCCCTGTTCGTACTCACCGAGGAGCAGATGGAGATCTGCAAGGTGCCAATGCGCATCGGCGTACGACGGATCGGCGTCGAGGGCGGCGCGCAGATACATCCGGGCGTCGTCAAGACGGCCGGCACGCCGCGCGGTCAGGGCAAGGGCCGTGGTGACCTCGGGGCGTGACGGCTGAGCGAGCCGGGCACGGTCGAACAGATCGTGTGCCGCGGAAAGATCGTACTGATGCAGCCGCACGAGTCCCAGCAGATACGTTGCCTGCACATCGGCGGGATCGAGACGGAGCGCTTCCGTGAGCGCAGCCTCGGCATCCTCGAACTTGTGTTCGATCGTGTACACGGACCCGAGCAATGTATGGGCTGTGGCGGAATGGGGAGCCCTCGCGATCACGGCCCGGAAGGCCTTCTTTGCATCGGCGAGCCGGCGGAGTTCCAGCGATGCCCGCCCGAAGAGCAGATGCGCTTCGATGAGCGAAGGATCAGCGATGCGGACCGCGCCCGCATCCTCCGCGGCCCGGGCATACTGGCCCGACGCAAAGTAGATGGCGGCGCGGTTGAATCGTGCGGCATGCAATGCCGCATCGGCCTCGAGGGCAAGCGTATACGCATCCAGGGCCTGGGTACGTGCACCCATCGCCTCCAAGGTCACCCCCTTGTTGAAATGCGCGGCAGCGAACATCGGGTGGAGCCGGAGGGCATCATTGAATGCATCGAGGGCCGCGTGGGCGTCGCCTTTCGCCCGCATTGCCACGCCGAGATCATTGAAGATCTCCGCAGCAGCGGGTTCCAGCGAGGCAGCAGCCTGCAGCACCATGATCGCCTGATCATGGTCGCCGCGGTGCGTGTGGAGGATGCCCATCAGCCGGAGGACGGCCACATTGGACGGGTCCACCGTGAGCACATAGCCGTACTCCCGGGCCGCATCATCGAGCTTCCCGGCGCGATGATACGCGAGACCTGCCTGCACGTGTTCCGCCACGACGCTCATGCCCCCTCCTCCGGGAGTGCGGTCATCGTGAGACGCGCCAGGGCATCCCTGACCTGTTCCACCACGGCGTTCCAGGCGCCCGGCGCCGGTTGCCGGAACAGCTTCGCCGTCGGATACCAGGGCGTGTCGTTCCGTATGAGAAGCCAGCGCCAATCCGGATTGTATGGGAGCATCACCCATACCGGACGCCCGAGCGCGCCCGCGAGATGCGCCGGGGCCGTGTCCACGCTGAGGAGGAGATCAAGGTTCTCTATCAGGGCGGCCGAGTCACCAAAGTCCTTGATCTCGTCGCCGTGGTGGACGACGGGCAGACCCGGAGGGAATGCCGCGGCCTGGATAGCCGAAGGCGAGAGGAGCGTGTGCCACACCACACCCTGTACGCCGAACACCGGAAGAAGATCCTGCTGCGGGAGGGAACGCTTCCGGTCATTCTTGTGGGCAGGATTGCCGGAGGCTACGATCCCGACATGCAATGCCCGGCGACCGGCGCTCAACCGCGTCCGCCATGCCGCTGAACGATCCGCCGGCGCGCGCAGATACGGAACGCGGGACGGGATCGTGTCCGGCGAAACGTTGAGTAGTGCCGGCAAGGAAAGCAATCCGATCTCCCGCGTCACGCCTGATGCCGGACGGTCGGGGGTGGTCACCTCCACGCGTTCCCGCCATCCGTCGAACATCGGCAGGAGTTCGGACCGGCATTCGAAGATCACACGTACATTCTCCGCGAGCAGGAACGGGATGAAGCGGGCACACTGCAGGGTGTCGCCATAGCCCTGTTCCGCGCGCACCAGCAGGGTTTCCCCGGACCGGACGACGCCGTCCCACAGGGGAGTGGCGTTCCCGCGTGCATGCGTCAGCGCTTCCACGGTCTTGTGCCGCCATGCAAACTCTCTCCATCCCTCATCCCACGCGCCGCTCTGCAGCAAGGCCAGGCCCAGGTTGAAGTGCGCCTCCGCGGACGCAGGTTGCAGACTGACAGCATGCCGGAGCAGCTCGATCGCCTCGGTGAAGCGGCCCATATCCTGGACGACACCGGCAAGATTGATGACAGCTTCGACGAATTCCGGGCGCAGACGGAGTGCCCCGCGGTATGCTGCTTCGGCCTCTTTGGGCCGGTCCTGGCGTGCGAGCACGCCGGCAAGATTGTACCATGCATCGGGCAGATCCGGCTGGAGCCGCAATGCACTGCGGTACGCCTCTTCCGCGCGCGATCGCTGCTGCCGCTTGTCATACACGTTGCCAAGATTGTTGAATGCCCGCGCCGAGCGCGGGTCACAGCGGAGCGCTTCCTTGTAGGCTTCCACCGCGCCGTCGAGGTCTCCGGTTTCATCCAACGCGGATCCCAGATTCAGATGGATCGCGGCATCGTTGCGATCCCATGCGATGGCGCTGCGGTACGCCTCGATGGCGGCCTCTGTATCCCCTGCCCGCCGGAGCGTATTGCCAAGATTGTAGTGGATCGACGCATCCCCGGGCCCCAGTTCGGCCGACCGGCGGTACGCAAGAACGGCACCGGCGAATGCCCCGGCATCGGCAAGGGCCTTCCCGAGATTGAACCAGGCATCGGGCGATGAAGGATTCCGCTTCACGGTCGCCTGGAATGTGGCCACGGGCTGTGTCATGGTCTGTGTCATGCCTCCACGGGATTCCGGGCAGGATCGGCCTGCCCCGAGCGCACTGCATCGATACGGATGGTCACCGTCGGGTCGTCAGGTCTCAGCCGGTGCAGCATCAGAAAGATCTCCTCCGCGCTCTCCCGGTTCCCACCGGCGATATGGTGCGCCGCCTGCTGGAGTTTGATCTTCACAAAGCTATGATCGCGATGGACCAGGTACATCTCGAACCCGGGAGGGATCTGCCCGAACCGGACACCCTGGTTGAGCATCAATCCGCTGAAGACCCGCTCGAATACCTGCGCTGCCGCCTGCACACTCCGGTGAACATGGGGGATCCCATCCTGCTCGAGGATCGCACGAATGACCGGCCCCGTGTACGACCCTGCCAGGCCCTGGACGAAATGCGGGTAGGGCCTCCCGATCACTTCCGTATATCCCATGGAGCTGCACACCCGGTCATGATACTCCTTGAAGTCACCCGAAAGATCGAACCGCGCGAGATTGCCGAACACGCCGACCTCGGGAGAGGATCCGTGCAGTTGCTCCAGCCGCTCGAACCACATGTCATCATAGAACCAGTGATCATCATGCAACAGGATGTAGTGGTGATATCCCGGGATGTTCTTCAGGATATTGTCAAAGTTCGCCAGATCGTGACCGGTGTTCGGCCGCATCAGAACATACTCGGGGGTCAGCGTATCGAGATACCGCCTCCCCTCGGGATCATTGCCGTTGAACCCGATCGCAAGGTCGAATTTCTGACGGTTCGCGATGAACGGGGCATTGAAGCAGTACCGCCCGAGCGTGCGCCACGTCCGTTCCGAAGTTGCGACACAGACAACTGTCTCGTGCATTACAGACTCCCCGGTGCCACGGCATCAGGCATACTGATGCGTCGGCACGTTGTGGGACACCGGTTGCTTGTTCAAGACACCATGGAATTGCCGCGCGGTGCGCTCCCAGGTCAACGGTGCCATGAACTGACCCGCCTCCTGTCCGATCGCACGCATCTCCCCGCGATGATGGTACGCCCAGTCGAGCCGCTCAATAAGTTCATCGAGTTGCGGGTCATCCCAGACCGCGACCTGTTCGCCGTTCTGGGAGATCGCAATGGGCCGCAATGCGCGGAGCGGCATGCTGTTCCGGTCGGTCAAGACGTCCCGATGTCCGGACGAGAACGACGCGATCACCGGTTTCCCGCACGCCATGTACTCCATGAGGACGAGGTTCGTTCCACCCTCACACCGGTTCGGGAATACCCCGATGTCCGTATTCCGGTAGATCCGCGTCATCATGATGTTGGGGAGCGGCGGCAGCGTGATCACCCGTGCAGGGTCGATCCCATTGTCGACGAACATCCGTTCCATCAGCGCCATGTAGTCGCCCGACTGCGGGGTGAAACGGATATGCGGCGACGCCGTCATGGTCTGCATGCTGGCCGCCCAATGGTTGTACCAGCTGTTCACCAGGAGGACATCCGGGTAACGGTCCTGCAAGACCTTGAAGGCGCGCACCACCAGGTCCTGCCCCTTGCGGAGCTCGAACTTTCCCCCGGAAAAGATCACGAACGCGTCCTGCAGATACTCCTTCTCCGCGTGGCCGGGATTGAAGATCGTGGGATCGATCCCCTGAATGATCGTCGTGACATTGGTGAGTCCGTACCCGCGAAGCACTTCTTCACACCAGTACGACCCCGTGACCACGACATCGTAGAAGCGGCGGCCGTTCTCGATGAAGGACGGGTGCAGCACGTTGTCCTCGAAAAAGGTGTAGCCGGCGTTCCATGATCCGCGGAATGCCGGGAGCGCCGGCCGGAGCGTCTTGTCCACGATGTTCTGCAGGACCGGCACATCCACCGTCACCGCTGCGCCCGCCCGCAGTTGCTGCTGCTCATGCTCCGGCACCAGCAACCCCCGCAACAGGCGATGGTCGAACACATCCTGAATGGCGGCCTGGTCAAACCCCTCCGTGATGAGACCCACCGGAGTGATCCGCGAAAGCTCCTTGGCGATGTACTTGCCACATACACCCCAACCATGAAAACTGCCCGTGGGCAAGACCGCGTACATCATGGCTGCCCTCCTGGTCCGTTCGGCAACTGGCGCCGCGCCCGGACAAGATACTGGAACGTGTACAGCTGTTGCATATCCTCCTGGGTGACGTCATGCAGGGTCACCTTGCCGAGGTGCAGGTCCCGCGGCCAGCTGCCGTCGGCCGGCATGTCCGCATCACAACTGCTGATCAGTTGATCGATCACATACCCGCTCCCGGTGAACATGCGTCCGATCTCGATCATCGTGAAGAACCGGATGTGCGTGGCATCGAGAAGTCCCTGGTTGCCATACGTCCAGAATCCATTGACGAGATTCTGCAGCAGACGGACGTTCTGCGAATTCGGGATGCTCGCGATCACCGCCCCCTCCGGCCTGAGGTGCGCATGGAGGGAGCGGAGCACCTTCCAGGGGTCGTACAGATGCTCCAGCACATCCGCCAGGATCACCAGATCGATCTCCTGCAGCGGGATACCGGCATCTTCCAGGGAGAAACGCTCCACGTCGCACGTCACCACATGGTCCAGCACCTTGCGGGCGTCACCTGCCGCTTCGCGGTCGATCTCGATGCCGATATACGTTGTGTCCGGAAACCTGTCCTTGATCATCTTGCCGGTCGCCCCACCGCCGCACCCGATCTCCAGGACGGTCCGGAACGGGACATCCAGCAGCCCCAGGAGTTCCATCCGGGGACGGTCCTCGTACTTCTCCGCATAGCGTGCAAGCAACGGCGAATATGTCTGTCCTGGTGTCATGCGCGTTCCCTATCCCATCGCCGGTGATACCGCCGCTGCCTGACGTGCGGCGTTGTTCTCTGTCCACAACGACTCGAGGAATCCCGTCGACCCCGCATGCCGGGCGATCCGTTTCCATTTCTCCAGGAAGATCACCCGGTTGCGTTCCAGAATTTCCCGCGACGTTGCTTCCGTGCGGAAGTACTTGATGGTCCGCAGCGCACGTATCGATCCGCTCCACTCGTGATCGTAGCCGGCCGTGGGAACGATGTAGCACTTGAGCCCCATCAGGCGGCATTGCAGACCGAGGTCCCATTCCTCGAAGTAGCACGGTGTATACTTGTTCTCGAATTGCAGGCCACCGGGACCGAAGACATTCGTACGGACGCCGAACAGGAATCCGGAGACCGCATCGACCGTGATGGGTGCGGAGAACGATCCCCGCTGGAAATACTGCATATCCTGCGCCGTGGCAAAATCGAAGAAGCTCCCCTGTGGCCCGACCACCGCCGCATCCGGCAACTCCCGCAGCGCACGCTCGAGCGTGGTGAACACTTCCTCCGTGACGTGAAGATCGGCATTCAGGATGAACGCGACCGGGGTCTGCGACATCGCCAACCCGATGTTCCATGCCCGGGCCACGCCCACATTGTGACTCATCGACGCCATATAATCGATCCGCGGATGGCCCCGGAGCGTGTCGGCCATGGCGGGACTGTTGCACACCACGATCACATCCCCGGGGATGGTCCGAAGGTCCTCCAGCAGTGTCATGATGTTGTACGGACTTGCGGGAGACATGTCGAGGACCGGGATCACGAAGCTCCGTTCCGCCGGGGCGGGTGTGGTGGCCGGCACCACGAGCGGGCGGGCGGAGGACACCGGGCCCGCCTCCCCCACAACGGACCGCTCCCGCAATCCCTGCGCAGAGAATGTGTCCGCCTTCCCGCCGATGGCCACCTGCAGCAGATCGTCGATCCTGTGTGCGTAGGTGTGTGCACGGTGGATCAGCCGGCGACCACGTGCGGCGATGGTCTCGCGCTCGTCGTCGTGCTCGAGATAGTACTTCGCCATCTCCACGAGCACGTCGTCCGTGTAGAGTCCGAGGTCCTCACCGCCACGGAACATCTCATCCTGTCCGCTGTTCGCGGCATTGTCGGTCAACAGGAATGTCCCCGTGGACATCACCTCGAACAGCCGCATGTTCAGATCGTTCTTGATCGCGTTATTGAAGACGATCCGGCTTTCCGCAAAGAAGTCCGCCATGTCCGTCCAGAAGCAACGCTGATAGGTGACCTTGTGGTGGTGCTCCAGGGCATTGAGCAGACGGACACGGCGTTCGGTATTGAGCGAACCGACGAATCCGATACTGTGCTTCTTGACCTCCGTTGCACGCCGGTGGATCTCGGGATCGGCCCCCAGGGGGAGCCAGTGCACGTGCTTGCTGCCCGCTTCGCGGAATGCAGGGAGGTACTCACGCTGCGCAACGAAGACGTGATCGAACTGCTTCGCCCACTGCACGTGCCATCCGAGGTTCAGATGGCTGTCGATGAGGTAGCAGGCCTTCGGCACCGGGACCGATTCCAGGTTGCGCGGGAAGTGCCCGTTCACCGACTCCACCCACAGATAGAGATCGGGGTACATGGACGTGGGCATTCTCCGGAACAGGGCCGCGAGGTCCGGTTCATAGTCCGTGGGGATCTGCTGGTCCCTGATCGGCTGGCGCATCGCTTGCAGGTTCCACGCCTGGATCAGACCCTCATCCATCTTCGGTCCGATCGTGACGACCTGATGATCCGTCCGCAATGCACGTTCGAAGTACACCGCCGTGGTCACGGGATAGTATACATACGCAAGCATGACGCGCGCCTGCTGTTTCTGCGGATTCGGCTGGGAAAGTGAGTTCATTGTGCGACCGCCATCCCTTCTGTTGACTGAAGAACCATCATAAGAGTGCGCGCGAGGGCATCCTGTCCCGCGCCCGTGAGATCCTGGACCACCTGCGCGAAGAACCCCCGGCCATCGATCCCCCTGCGGCGCAGGTCGTCCATCGACGCGTGCGCTCCCTGACGATCGCCACTGCACGCAAGCGCTGCCGCGTGTGCTGCGATCGCAAAGGGGTATTCCGGCATCGTCCGGCGCGCCGCTTCCAGCGTCCGGATCGCGCCTGCCACATCACCAACCTCCATCGCCACCAGAGCGTACTTCACGGGAGCCTCCGGCATCGCGGGGTCCAGGGCCATCGCCCGTGCCAGCGCTTTCCGTGCCGCCGGATAGTCCCGTTCCTCCGCCAGACTCACGCCCAGTCCGAGGAATGCACGGGCATCCTTCGGATCGCACCGCACCACCTGCTCCCAGAGGGGGATCGCCGCGGCATGGTTGCCCAGCTCCTGCTCCTGCGCGGCCAGTTCCCGGACGGCCCGGACGTCATTCCCAGCTCCCCGGGCAAGTTTTCTCCGTCCGATCTCCACGTACCGGACGGCCTTTTCCCGCGTCCGCGCCGCATCCAGGCGGCCATAGTGATGGACCGGAATGCTGGTGCGGACAAGCGGATACCCGCACCGCTGCAGCGATGCTTCGACGATCTCGTGCACCGGCTCTTCGTACACCACGCGCGCATCACGCGGGAAGAGCCGCACCTTGTCACTCGGGATCCAACCCGACCCCGCCTCTTCGGCGTACACCCCGTCATTCCTCCGCCACCCTTCGACCCCCGCTCCCGTCACGTAGTTTCGCGTCGTGAAGACGACGCCGGACGGTGAACGGCGCAGGTCATGCATCAGCGCTGTGAACGCTGCGCGGTCGGCGGTGGACAATCGTTCATCTGCGTCCAGCGAAAGGATCCAGCCCCCGTGAGCGTGGGACAGTGCGGCGTTCCGTGCCGCGGCATAGTCATTGTCCCATGGCACGGCATGGACCTGTGCTCCACAGGCTGTTGCCACCTGCACGGTGCGATCGGTGGATCCCGTATCCACAACGATGATCTCATCCACGAACGCTCGTGCGTCGGCCAGGCAGCGTGCGAGCATGGCCTCTTCATTCCTGACGATCATGCAGAGGGAAACGCCATCCGCGGCAGGAGGCCCGGGTGGACCCACCTGGTGGCGAAGCGCCACCGCCATGTCCAGCAGATCCTGCGCAGGCCCGTGCTCGGCGATCACGCGCACAAGCACCTCGAGCGCCGCCGCACCCTGGCCGGCGCCACTCAAGACCTCGGCAAGCACCACCGCCAATGTCCGGTGATGAGGATGATACGTGCAGGCGTCACTCACGACAGGCAGCGCAGCATCATACCCGCCATACTCATGGACCATATCACGGTAGCTCACCAGGATCGCCGGATGCGTGGGATCGAGCACAAACGCCCGTTCGATCGCTTTGCCGGCCTCCGTCCGTTCGCCGGTGACCCAGAGCAACGCACCGAGGTGCGCCAGTGCCATCGCCGATGCAGGGTCAGCGGCCAGAGCCTCTCTGAATGCCGCGGCCGCCCCCGCCGCATCACCCTCATCCACGGCGAGCATCCCCCGGAGCACAAGCGCACGCGCACAGCGCGCATCGAGCGTGAGCGCCTTGTCCGCGCACTGCCGCGCAAGCACCGTTTCTCCCATCCCCTGCATCGCAAATCCTGCGACCTCCAGCCAGACAGGGTCGCGTTTGACGCTGTCGGGTGTGGGGATGAGCAGGTTCGACATGCGTTCATATGCGCCGAGCCGTAACAGAAGCCACGCCCGTTCAGCATGCAATCGCGGACTCTCCGGCACCCTGGCGATGGCCTCATCCAGGACCGTCACCGCTTCCTCGTGGCGCTCGGCCTCCTCCAGGACCCCGGCAAGCGTACAGGCCCGCACAACCTCCCGGCGGGCAGCGTCGAACGGATCACTCCCCTGATGCGATCGCACCGGGAGAGGGTTCACGCGAACACTCACGGCGGCCGGCTCCGCATCGACAGTCACGACACACTCTCCGATCGCGCGAATGCTCCCTCCGGTGAGCAACACGCGGTAGGAAAGATCGTCAAGCACGGCATCCACCGATGACAGTGTTTCATCCAGCAACCCGACCTGCGCGATGAGACTCGCACGGACCATCCATGCGTGGGACGGAAGCGTGCTGAGTGGCACCCTCCGCCCTGCGGCCAGTTCCTCGTAGGATCGCCGTGCCTCCGGGCTCAGGTCCTCTGCTGCCGGAAGGATCGAGGGCGCAACCGCTGCGCATGCGGCGTCGGCCTGCAGGGCGGCGGTCAGCTTCTCCTGCCATCCCATGGCACCCGCGACGCCTTCCAGGACCACACACACCGTGCTTGCACCGGTCTCGCGCCAT
The DNA here is from genome assembly GCA_030835135.1 of Bacteroidota bacterium. Lineage (GTDB taxonomy): Bacteria > Bacteroidota > Ignavibacteria > UBA10030 > UBA6906 > JAGDMK01. The sequence continues at coordinate 11,169 of JAUQWO010000041.1, read as the reverse complement.
GCACGGTTCACCAAGCGCGCATACGAGCTGCCATCCGTCACGGCACGCGGCACCATCACGCAACGCATTCCCTCTTCCGGGAGTGCGTCCCCGCCTCCGGTGGCGCGCACCGCCGACACAGGGAGTGCCCGTGCGATCACGGAAACCATTGTCAACCATTCTTTGTCGGCCGGCCGTTCGTCCGCGGTCCGGCGTCCCCCTTCCCGCAAACGCCGGCGGAGATCGCCGTCGTGCAACAGTGTGCGCACCGCCGCGGCGAGTTGATCCGGACGCGCAGGCGGAACAAGCAATGCGTTCTCTCCGTGGACGCAGTATTCAGCTGCGCCGTCGGTGGAGGTACAGACCACCGCCAGTCCTGCCGCCATGCCTTCCAGCGGCGGGCGTGGACAGGAATCATAGTGCGATGCATACACCAGAATGTCCGCGGTCCCGAAGAGCCGGGTCTTCTCCTCGTCCGGCGGTGCCTGATGAAATTCACATGCTACGTCTCTGAAGATCTCCGGCGGCGTATTGGAGATCCGCACGATCTCAAAACGTTCACCCTGAGTGCGCAGCGTCATCAGGGCCTCGCGGATGTCGCCGACCCCCTTGAACGTCAGAGGCTCGAGTGCCGTCCCCCTGCTGTCCGGACCGACGATCAGGATCCGCGGGAGGTGTTGGTCAGCCGCACGGGGGATCGGATGGAAGACCGCACCATCGACGCACACCGGAATGATCCCGTCCGCTGTCTGCCCGCCCTGCTCCCTGATCTTCCGCTGGAGTGTCCGGGAATTCGCCACCACCTGCACCCCGGAGAGACGATAGGAGGCCGCCGACATCCCGGCCATCGTCCTGATCTGGTCAGCCGCCGGGCCTCCGTTCGCCCCCGGGGTATCCCCGAAAACGAATTGGTCCCCCTGGGCAAAGTAGATCTTCACCGGTGCGGACACGCGCTCCAACTCAAAGGCGTTCAGGAAGTACGTTGCGATCACGGCATCCGCGTCCGGCACTCCGCTCGCCAGTGGCATGGTGACGGGGACGCGGACGATGTGCGCGTGCACCGTGATCCAGTCCGGGGGTTCCGAATAGGTCACGATGGTGACCGTGTGCCCCAGCGCCACCAGGGCATTCGCGTGATGCAGCAGGGTCTGGTTGCCCCCCGTCACACCCTGGATATTGTGGATCAGGTAAACGATCCTGAAGTGCCGGGAGTCCCCGGGTCGATCCATACTCTCTCCGCGTACGTGCTGTTCCGCCCACGTTCGTGTCGATCGTTCATACAGCGATGGATGGTTCATCACGATGCGCGCGATGAGGTCCATCCTCCGTTCATTGGCGCTGGTGTTCGCTCCCGTCGGCTTGATGCGGTATTCGAAGAGCGCTTCCGGGATGCGTATGCCGCGCCATCCCAGGGCAATGCATCCCACCCAGAAATCCCAGTCCTCGTACCCTGCACGCATGGACTCGTTGTAGCCGCCGACCTGTTCCCAGACCTCGCGGCGGATCACGGCGCAGACCGCGATCGTATTGTCCTCGTGGACGACGGTATGGGCGTCGAATGGCGGCAGGACGAACACCTCATTGACGAGTCCGAAGCGCCTGATGTGGGTATAGGCGAAACCGGCCGCCGGCTCCGCGCGCAATGCCGCGAGGCAGGTTGCGATGAACGCCGGTGCGATGCGATCATCAGCATCGAGTGGCACGATGAACTCGCCCTTCGCTGCACGGGCGCCGGCATTGCGGGCGTGAGAGACACCATGGTTGGGTCCCTCGAGAAGACGCACAGGCGATCCCGGATGGTCGTTCATGAATCCACGCACCACATCTGAGGCGTCGTCCGGACTTCCATCATTCACGACGATCATCTCCCACCGGCCGTATGTCTGCGCGAGAACGCTGTCCATCGCTTCCCGGAGGTACTGCGCCTGGGCATAGCAGGGGATGATCACGGACACCAATGGCGCTTCCTCCGGGTGCACCGGCGCTGCAGCGAGCAGTCCTTCGATCTCGGCGATCCGGGTATCGATCATCGCCACACGGTCCCTGTCCTCCGCGCGCACGAACATCGCCCGCACGCCACGAAGAAGGATCAGCGCAGTCGCGTGATCCTTCATCCCGAGAGCATCCTTCACCATCCGGATCACCTCTTCGGCGGCGTCGGTGACGCCGGTATACCACCACCGGTTCGGCCGGTTGCGATGGCTTTCCAATGCCTCGAGGGCAGTGGAGCGCCCGAGCCCGATCGACACCGGGGTCCTGGGCTGCGTTGCATGCAGATGACGTGCCTGATCGAAGAGGGCGATCATGCGTTCCCCCATGCGGCCGAGGGAGAAGTGCTGATGCACCCGTGCGCGGGCCGATCCGCCCAGCTGTGACCGCAATGCCGGATCAGCGATCAACCGTTCGAGGATCGCAGCGTACTCCTGTGCCTCCTGTGCCGGCGTCGAGCGCTGGATAAGGACCCCGGTCCCTTCTGTCACCAGTTCCGCCTGGCCTCCGACAACAGCCCCTACCACCACGCATCCTGCAGCCATCGCCTCATACACGGTCAGCGCGATCCCCTCCCACGCCGAGGGGAGGAACAGGATGTCGGCGCTCAGCATCAATTCCCGGATCCTGTCGTTCGGAACCGCCCCCAGGAACCGGAGAGCGTGTCCGAGATGCAGGGATGCAGCGCGTGCCTCGAGTGCTTCACGATCGACGCCATCGCCGGCGACAAGGGTCAGGGATCGCACGCCTCTGGCATCGAGCATCCGTACGGCCTCCACCAGTACCGCCGGTTGTTTCTGCGCCACGATCCGGCCGGAGAACAGGATCAGGGGGAGGTTGTCGTCGATCCCAAGGGCCGCACGCTGGCGGGCCCGCACCGACGGATCGGGGCGCCACAGCTCCGTGTCGATATTGGTCGTGCAGACCTCGATGCGTGACGGATCGCCCCCGCGGCGTATCTCCCACTCACGCAAATACGCCGACGATGTGATGTTCAGATCGAGCACATCCTGCATCTGCACTGCCTGGCGCGGGTAGCCGCCATTGTTCCATGCATCATCCTCCATATGGCAGTAGTCCACGAACGCCACGCCGGGGAAGCGCGACCGGAGATACGGCACAAGTTTGTATCCGAGCTCCGAGTTCGTGATCATCACCGTGTCGATGTCCCTCGATGCGATGAGGTACGCCAGGAAACGAGGATAGTCCGCCAGCCGGAGGAAGTGCTCCAGCGGAAAGACGTCCGGGGTCAGCCGGGCGAATGCGGCGAGCCAGGAGTGGTCCCCTTCCATCGTGCTCGCGACCGTCACCTCCCAGCCATGCTTCCGCACCTCACCGATCACATCACAGTTGAACTTGTCTGCGCCGCCCATGGCGAACCAGGGAACGATCATGAGCAACCTGCGGCCACGCTTCGCCAGCCGGTTCGCCGCGGGGAACGCATCGTGCATCGGCGCGTAGGCACCCTCGGTTGCCGGTTGGGCCTTCGGGAAACCCTGCTCCCAGAGAAGCGGATACCGCGAGCGCAGGGTGTCCCGGAATGCTGCGCGGGCCGACGCGGACAGGTTGGACCAGCGATCCGTGTGCTCGGCCCGGCGCCTGTACCAGTTCAGGAACTCGGGCACCGTGCCTCCCCAGTATCCCAGGGCGGCCGCGTGCAACCAGAGATCCCAATCCTCCAGACCCTCGCGTGTGGACTCGTCGAAACCACCGACATGCTCGAGCACCACACGCCGTATCATGGATGTCGCATCGACGAGGTTCTCTTCGAGGAATGCCTCGTGCTCATGGAAACCGCGCTGCCAGAGATACTCCTGCTCACCGAATCCAACGCCGAATCCCTTGACGAACGCATGCTCCGGGAACGTGGCAAGGTGCCAGTACCATTTCTCCACCGCCGTCGGTTCCAGCAGGTCATCGCTGTCCAGCAGGACAATGAACTCCGATCGCGCCGCACGCCAGCCCGTATTGCGTGCCGCACTCAACCCGCGGTTCTCCCCGTGATCGATCACCCGGATGCGTTCATCACGTTTCCGGAAACCGTCCAGCATCGCCAACGACGCCGGGTCCGTGGACCCATCGTTCACGATGATCCATTCCCATTGCTGGAAGGATTGACCGACCACCGACCGTGCCGTCTCAGGGAACTCGCTGCCCGTGTTGAAGAACGGCGTCACGATCGAGACCTGCGGCGGCTCTCCGGATCCGGCGGGAACATAGTGCATGGACGGGCGACCCGGCGCGACCGGCGTATCCTTGAAATCCGGATGTCTCTGATCGATCATTGCGGCACCCCCGCGACAGAATGCTCGACCGTGGACGGCGTGATGGCGGGTACCGGCAGGATGCCCCGTGCGATGGCCTGCGCCTTCGCCCGGGCCGCGTACTGCTCCTGCTCTCCGCCATGCACTGCACTGACGCTCACTCCGCTCTTCCGCCAGCAGTACAGGAACTCCGGAAGGTTCGCCACCTCGTACCGCTCCGCGATCCGCAGCCACAGATCATAGTCCTGAGCGAACCGGTACCCCTCATCATACCCGCCGACACTGTCCAGTACGGTGCGGCGCACCATGACCGTGCCATGACCGAAGCAGTTATGGATCAGCAGCCGCGCCCTGATCTCAGCATCCGTGGCGAACACGGGTTCAACACCCTGCACTGCGTTGCTCCCGTCGATATACATGAATCCCGTTCCCAGCAGCCCCACCGCGTGATGTGCATCCAGAAATGCCACCTGGCGTGCCAGGCGCTCGGGCAGGGCCACATCATCGCCGTCCATCCGGGCGATGTAGATGCCACGGCACCGCGCGATCGCTTCATTGAGCGAGCGCGTCAGTCCCTGCCGCTCCGTGTGCACGATCGTCCTCATGCGCGGGTCCGTATACCGGGCCAGGATCGCCGGGGTCTCATCCGTCGAGCCATCATCCACCACGATCAACTCGAAGTCCGTGAAGGTCTGCTGGGCGATGCTTTCCAGTGCCAGGGGAAGGAACGCGGCGTTGTTGCGGGTGGACATCACCACGCTCACACGCGGGGCCACAGCGGCAGCCACCGGTTCACATTCCGCCCACACTTCGCCCCACCGCACTTCCTGGTGCGTGACCCGCAGTCCGGCGTCATGCATCTCGGCCGCGAACGATTCCAGTGTGTACTCGGTCTCATGCGTCGGGTCCAGACGGTACTCCACCTGAAGCTCTTTGCGCAACGGGATCCGCCAGTCGCGCTCGAACAACGGCACACGGATCAACACCCGGCGCGGCGTGGCCAGACGGACCACGGCGCGAAGGAATCCCGGACGACCGGCGATATGCTCCAGCACGTTCGAGAGTATGATCACGTCCACGGCACCGGTCGACCGCAACTGCAGGGCATCCCCTGCCACATACGTGACCCGCGGGTGCGGATAGCGCACGCGTGCGGTCGCGATATTCGTTTCGCTGAGATCGATGCCGGTGACCGTTGCGCCGCTCCGTTCCGCAACGTCATATGCCACCGCCCCGATGCCGCACCCCACATCAAGGACGCTCTCGCCCTTGTGCACGCGGTCCACAAAGAAGTCGTGGTACCGCATGTGACGGTGCTTGGTGTGCACGCCGCCGCCATACGTCACTGCCAATTCTCCTTCGACCGGGTACAACCGGTCTTCCACGCCGAACAGCAGCCGGAGACCGGCATCGGGAGCCAGTCCACGTGCACGGCGCGCGAGGTACCCCCCGATCGCATCCATGCATGCCGCATCATCCAGACGGTCCAATGCCCGGGCCATGACCGCCTGCAGGTCCCCGGCCGGTTCCGGAACGGTCGTATCCTGCAGCATGCCGGTGAGGAGTTCCACTTCACGGCGCGCGATCGTGGTGAGGCTGCACTCTTCGAGCATGGCAGCGCGGGCAGCATCTCCGAGCCGTCGCGCCAGGGATGCATCGCTCAGCAGGCGCACGATCGCGGTCGCAAGAGCAACGACCTCTGGTGCAGCAAGAAGGCCGGTCTGTTCATGGCCGACCACATCCGCGATACCGGGAACGTCCGTCCCGACGACCGCCATCCCTGCGGCCATCGCTTCGAGGAGAGCTTTCGGATGACCTTCATAGCGCGACGGCAGGACGAAGACCTTGCTCCGATGCATCACGGCCGGCAATTGTTCCGATGGTATCCGGCCGAGCCATTCCACCTTTCCGCTGACGGAGGCGGGGTGTGCGCGCAATGCAGCCTCCATCGGGCCCTGACCGACGATCGCTGCACGGATCGGAAGGGCGTGAACCACGTCGAGCAGCAGCGGCACGTTCTTCTGATCGGTGAGCCGTCCGATGAACAGCACATCCCATGTTTTTTCCACACCGGGAGCCGGCGCGAAACGTTCGGTATCGACGTAGTTCGGGGTCACGATGAGCTTCCCCGCCGCCTGGGGCAGCCGTCCGGCCACACCGGCCGCCATGGCGGGGGTCGTGACCACGATGCGCTCCGCTCCCATGAAGACCATCTCTTCGACCGCCCGTGCGTGACGTGCAGCCGGAGAATCCGGACCATGCTCGCGCGCAGCGAACGCCGACCAGAGGTAGCCGCAGCGTGCGATCATGGGACGACCGAAATGACGGGCAACGCGGAGGGCAACATCGGCTCCGTTGGTCTGATTGGACCGGAAGACATCGACGCTCGACAGAACGCCTTCATGGAGCCGTTCGAGGGACCGCTCGTACTCATCGGCGGGCAGCCCGCCGGTATTCGCACAGATCCCGATGCCGGAGAACCGCGCAGCGTATGACATCTCCGCTGCTCCCCCGTAGCTCACCAGCGTGACCTTCACGCCGAGCGAGACCAGGCGGCGGTACAGGGCCATTTCGCGTTCCAGCATACCCACCTCATCCCACCCGGCCAACGACATGCCGCGCGTCAGGAAGACGGCGAGATGCAGACCGGCGGACACGCGGGATGGCTCAGGCCCGGCCGGGACCGGCGCCGGTTCTGCTACCGCACGGTCCGGTTTGCGGCACACGAACAGCATCATGTGTCCGAATGTCTTCTCGATGACGCGGCTCGATCCGAGGAACCGGCGCACGGCAGCTCCGTGGCGCGGATGGGCAAGCAACGATCTGACGAATCCCAGTTCGTCCTTGACACCTTTGACCCCGTCGTATGCGCGCACCTCGATGATGTCAAAACCGGCGTCACGAATGAACGTGGCGAACTCCTGTTCGCTGAATGCATATTGATAGAAGCCGAGGTCCGCACTGTCGCCGCCAAACATCCCCGCAGATCCTTTCGCGCGACGGAGCAGATGGAAGTGGGGAACGGAGATCATGGCGATCCCGCCGGGAGCAAGCACGCGCATCGCTTCGCGCAGGAAGGGCTCCGGACCTTCGCGCCGGTGTTCCATCACGCCCAGGGATACATAGCCGGCGTATGTGCCATCCGGCACATCCAGGGCCGTCACATCACCCGCCGTCACGGGTATACCGGGGAAGATAGTCCGGACACGTTCGACCGTGCGGGCCGCCCACTCGACGCCCACGACATTGTACCCGCGCCTGCGGAGCGCAACAACATACTGTCCGATCCCGCATCCTGCCTCGAGGATCGTTCCTGACGCTGGCAGATACCGCGTGAACGGTTCTTCGAACCAGGCCAGATGACCGGCTTCCGCCTCCGCATACGACGAACGGTCCAGTGTGCCGGACCAGTGATGGTCCCAGAATTCGGCCGTCGCGGGCTCCAGATAATACGCGAGCCTCCCGTGCTCGACCTTCCGGACCTGTCGGCGTGATCGGGGATGCTGGCTCACGACATCCTCCCGTTGCCGTTCGGGATCTGACCATGTCTCACCGGTTCCGGGCGCCGGGGATCCGGCACGACGAAGCCATCGAAGAACCGGCGCCAGAGATGCGTCTGGCGTTCATAGGAATGTGCCTCAGCGGTTCCGCGCGCGTTCAGCGCGATCTCCGTCCATGCGCGGGGATTCCCATGGATGTCCAGCACACCGGCGGCAAGATTGGCCGCGTCTTCGACCGGGCTGGTCCATCCGTTGACACAGTGCTGCACCAGATCGATCGCCTGGCCGACATGTGTCGTGACCAGCGGCACGCCGCTGGCCATCGATTCCAGGATCGCTTTGGGTCCCCCCTCCTGCCGCGATGCCACGACATACGTATCGATCGCGTGATAGCATTGTGCAACATCCTCGTAGCGGTCGAGCTGGACGTGCCGGTACGGTACCCGCAGCTGTTCGAGCCCGCGCTTCACATAACCGCGTGCCGGACCCGTGAGCAGCACCATCAATCCCGGGATCCGGTCGCGGACGCCATCGATGACGCGGAGGAAGACATCCGGTCCCTTGATGAGCTTCGGTTCGAGTCCCTCACCCCAGCCATTGCCATCCTTCTGGAATGATCCCACCACGAATGCATCCTGCGGGATGCCGAGGGCGGCGCGTGCTTCCGCGCGGTCGGCCGGCGTACGCATCCGGAACATTGCCAGCTCGATCGCCAGCGGGATGCGGTGGATCTTCGCCCGGTCCATTCCCGTTCGCGCCATCACATCTTCCATCGCGGAGTAGCTCACCTGCACCCTGCTGATGCGCGGATGCCAGAAGGACAACCGCTGGAACATATCGTCGAATTCGGGATACCCGGTGCCGGGAGTGCCGTGGAAGTACGCGAACGCCAGCCGGTTATCCCTGTCGCGTTCGATCGACTGGAGCATCGCATACCGGCTGATGAAGAAGATGCTCTGTTTCCGGATGGCCGTGACATCGGTGGCGACCTCGGCGCGGATGCCGAGCCGCGTGGCCACGGCATGCACCGAGCGCACCTCTTCGGACAGGACCCACGGGGCATTGTCGCCCACCAGGTAGAGGCGCGAGTACGGCACGTCGGTATGGAATTGAGTGATCATGATCCCTTCACGGTCGTATCGCTCCCAGGACCGGGGCGGCGTCATCACCGATGAGCCGGAAGACCATCGCCAGTGCCCAGGTCAGAAGGAGTGTTCCATGGATGTCGCTCACCGGCATCCCCGATGTGATCGGGACGCCATAGTAGGACGTCTGGCTTTTCCCGATCCAGTATGAAAATCCGCCATCCGGATTGTGGTGCAACCTGATCATTTCCAGCAGTGCCCGCGCGTAGTCCCGCACCTCCACGGCGCGATGATCCGTTGTGCGCCGGCACTGGTGCAGAACGTATGCGGCGTCCACGAGGTGACATCCTTCATGCGAGGGCAATGCGGCCAGACAGGTATCGATCAGCCGCTCCGGCGCATGCACGGGTTCTCCGAGCCAGTCGAGTGCGGTCAGGACCTTCATGGCCCCATTCACCAGATTGCCGTGCTCTGGCATCGATCCGCTGAAGTAGGCACCCGTGACCGGATCGAGGAGCGCGCAGAAGAACCGGTGGATGGTCCCGAGAAGCTGCTCTTCCGCCTCACGTGGTGCCTCACCGTGCCCCGTTGCCAGGAGCATCGCGAGTGCCGACGTCTGTCCCCCCGCGCTCCACGGTTGCCCCCAATCAAAGCTCTCGAGGAAGAGCCGGACGCTTTCCACGGAATCCGGAAGGTCCATGTACCGGTACCGTGGCGAAGCGCCGACCTGGATCAGCGATGCGATCGCCTGTTTGCTTTCTGCCCGGATGACATTGCGTATCGTGCTCACCTGTTGCACGGGACTCGGCGACAGCGATGTGGTCCGGACGAGCGCGTCGATCAACGGAGCATCCACAAATGCTCCACGGCCCCAATAGGTATCCGGCGACGGCACATCGGTCTGAAATGAACGTATCCCTTCCACGTGCGCCTGCTGTTCACCTGCGGTCATCGAGCTCCACGTCCCCAGGAGGACGTGGAGTTTCACGGCCAGCGCCGTATAGCCGAGTCCGATCGCTGCCCCGCTGGGCAGAACACCTGCGGTCGCAGGGAGATACCGTGCCGCCGTCCCGGAGACGCGCAGCTGCGCCAGGAATCGCGGCAGGCCGTCCACCACATTCCACACCCATGTCTTCATCGGCACGCGCTCCCCCCGCATGGCGGTCATGGCATCCATCATCCCGCCTCCGGGAACGTGTGTACGACGGTGGATCTCCGTTGTCCGAGAAGCGACACGAAGAGATCGAGGTATCGTCCGCACATACGGTCGGCCGAGTGCGGGTACGTCATGATCCGGTCCGCCCACACATGGTACGCGCCGACGAGGCGGCGGAGTGCAGCGAGAAGATCGGGTCCATCGAATCCTTCGCCGAAGTCGGCACAATATTCAGGAAGTGCGCCACTGTTCCGGTACAGCACGGGCAGTCCACAGGCGGCCCCTTCGATGTGGTGCATGCCGGCGGGTTCGCACACCGACCCCGTGACGTACACATGCTGCGAGCGCAAAGCATCGGCGAGTGCATGTCCATGCAGCGGGGCCAGCACCGTAGCGTGGCGGAAGCGGACATCGTCCGGCAGATTACCGATATAGGTGAACGCAAGCCGTTGCGCCAGGGCAGGATCGTCCAGCATCGCGTCGATCTGGAGATACGTGTCCATCCCTTTCTGGCGGTTCGCGCCCCAATGGTGGGTCACCAGACGCAACGGCCCCTCGCCCCGCCATGCGATGTGTCCACGGGGGTGGAACACCGACGCATCGGCCCCGTTCAGGATCACGACCGGCACGTGCGCATGCATCCCCTGACCGCGATGGAGATCCCTGAGCCACGTGGAGATGAACACGGTCGCATCCGCGACGCGATTCGCGTGACGGAGCCGGGCGTTCACGCCGGTGGTCCCTTTGCGTTCGTCGCATTCGTTGATGCGGTGGACGACCACGGCGCGGCGGCCGGTAGCGGTCTGAAACCGTTCGATGTCGTCATCGGTGTATGCGGAAGTGCGCAGGTCCCCGCGCGGCTCGGTCAACAGGATCACGTCGATCGCGGGATGCTGCAGATCGAAGATCACCTCATTGCCCCGGGCGCGCAGGAATGCCGCGAGCGAGGAACCGAACTGGTTTCCCCCACCCCACGGACCATCCTGCAACCGCATGCCGATGCTAACGACCATCAGCGACCACGCCTCCTTCCGTCTTGAGGAATGTTATCACGCGGTCGATGTCCGCGGTCACCTGGCGGCCGGCCGCGGGTGCCGATACCGCACGTGCGGGTTCGCCGATCTGCAGGACCGCCAGGCCCTTTTTGAGATCGGGAAATCGCATCAGGGCGAAGCCGTCCGGCCAGGTGCGTTCCC
>JAUQWO010000040.1 GCA_030835135.1 Bacteroidota bacterium | reverse complement strand
CGGGTGGCCGGGATCGTCAACATTTTGGGGCACACCGTACAACTGTGGGTGGTGAAGTTCCGCGACGCGGTGTCGAGCCTGCGGTGGCACGATGTGGATTGAGGCTCCGATCCCACAATCGGCGCTGCCTAACAAGCGGCTGCACCCGGCGCCGCGCCGGGTGCTCGGGGTTGGGTACTTCGTTACACGGAAGTATGTGGTTAGAAGCAACCAACAGCGTTTCCAAATCAGCAGTCGTTTCGCGGCGCAGGTGAGCCGCGAGCCGTTAGGCGGGGCCCCAATAATTCCGCGAAGGACGTATTCAGAGATGGTTAAGCGTCGTCGAGGTCAGAGGGACTATCTGGCAGCCCTGACTTTTCACAAGCTTGATTGGCTTGAGATCATGGCTTTGGTTGTTGGTGGCTGGTTCCTCTTCTTCCCACAGCCCTATATTGTGTTCTTTTCAATGGTCCTTGTGATTCCAATCGTCGGACTCCTAATATGTGGACTATCTGGTCGTCCCAGCATTGCTACTCTGGTCCGCGTAAAGACTGACAGAAATGGGCATGATGCCTATGATGTGGCAGACTTCCTAGACGTGCCCGCAATCGTACTTCTCTTACGCGTCTTGATGGATTTCCAATTCGAGAAGTGGCAGAGTCTCCTTATTCCGGGAAGTGTTGCGTGTATTCTAATGATTGTATTTCTGTTCGGAACACATAAATCAGTCGAGGGTGTGTCCAGACGAAGGAAAGCTTGGATCTACGTCTCTCTCATACTTAACGTGACCATCTACAGTTACGCTGCGACATACGGTATGAACTGCGTGTATGACAGCTCCGAGCCAAAAGTGTATCAGACAGAGGTCATCGGTAAAGACGTTCATACCTCTCGTGGGAGGATCTCATACTACGTTACGGTAAATCCTTGGGGACAATATAATCAGTCTGAAGATCTCCGGGTGACATCAGCGCGCTACCGAGAGATCGCAATCGGCAGCCCGGTCAACATCGATGTGAAGGAAGGGCTGTTCGGCATCCCGTGGTTGTATGTAGAATGAACCAAGCAGATAAGTGACGTACGGTCTCCTGTGTGAATCAAAGGAACAGGGGGCCCGCCTAACCAGCGGCTGCACCTGACGCCGCGCCATGGGCTCGGGGTATCGACCTTCGTCATTTATAGTGTTGGTTGACGTTTCCAATTCGGCAGTCGTTCGCGGCGCAGGTGAGCCGCGATCCGTTAGGGCGTGCCCACGCCCGGGTAATGCATCATTGATAGAGGCGCAGTTGAGGACCCTTTTGTTCGTACTGATATTGGGATGTGTGGTTTCCTCATGCACATCGACACGGTTTGTTGGACAAGACGCTACAGTATCGCGCAACGATACGCTGACATATGGTGAGACCCATAGGAGGTTGAGAACGCACTCAGGTCGCGTGTATCTCACCGACGGAAAGCAAATGTTTGGGGACATCGATCAAGTCAAGGCGGATTCGGTCTTCATAATTGAAAAGCATTCGAAGAGTGTGGTCGCGATTCCCAGCAAGGCGATTCAGCGCATCGAGCACACCGACCGAGTCGGAGGACTTCTCGGGGGCCTTTTCGGCGGAACTGCCGGAGGCTTTCTTGCTGGCGCTGGAGTGGGTGCTCTGATCAGTGCAGCACGAAATGAACGGACGGGAATTGGCACGGTGGTCTTCGCTGTCTTTGGGGCCAGCATTGGGGCATTTGTGGGGACTGTCTACGGAGTGAGCCAGGGCATGGTCCACGTGTATCAGTTCCGAGAAGAGACGGTAGTACACACTAGCGTCGAGCCTGATAGTCTGGGCACGCCCTAACAAGCGGCTGCACCTGACGCCGCGCCACGGGTATCGGGGTATTGACCTTAGTCATTTATAGTGTTGGTTGAGGCTTTCAAAATAAGCAGTCGTTTCGCGGCGCAGGTGAGCCGCGATCCGTTAGGCGGTTCCGACAAATATTCACGGGAGCGTGCATGAAGTACTCGCAGACATTCGCACTTGCGACGTTGGCGTTTCTTCTCCAGGGATGTGCTACCGTCTTCGAAGGCTACTATGACCGAGTTGAATTGGTGAACCCTCCTGATAGTCTGAGGGTCTGCACTTCACAGGGGGTGGAGATTCCAGTTGAGAGAAGTACGATTCGGGTACGCACTGCACCGGACAGCAACACATGGGAATCGCGACCGGCGACTTTCATTCAATTGCGGTCAAACCTCGACCCGGTTCTCATTCTGAGGTCCGGTGCCCAGGAACGGCGGGTCCAGGCTTTTGGGAAGATCAAGGCGGCATGGTTCTTCTTGGATATGATATTTGTTGTTCCGCTCGTAGTGGATGGAGTGACTGGGAATTGGAATTCATATGAACCAATCGAAGCGAGTTTTGAGTAGGTGGAACCGCCTAACCAGCGGCTGCACCCGGCGCCGCGCCGGGTGCTCGGGGGTGGGTACTTCGTTACACGGAAGTATGTGGTTAGAAGCAACCAACAGCGTTTCCAATTCAGCAGTCACTTCGCGGCGCGGGTGAGCCGCGATCCGTTAGGTGGCACGAGAGGAATCACATACTCATGGCAATCGAACTCCACATCTTCATGCAGGACTCGCGAGTGCCGAATCGAGAGATTTGGCAGAAGGCGATTGATCAGTTGGGTTTCCCCGCGGTCCTCGTCGCATCTCTCGATGTCCGCAACGACACCGGCTTCAGTCCCACGAGCTTCAGAGGCAAGTCCACGGGATTCGAGTTCTACCTTGAGCCAGCGGCGGACATCCTCGACAGTTACACGCACATCGCGCCGCGAGTCGGAAGTCGCGATCAGTGTGCGACGTTCCGTTGGGGCGGCGACATGATGGAGTGCGGGGCGGCAATTGCCGCTGCCGCCGCGTTGGCGCACGTCGCAGACGGGATATATTTCTATCCCGACGACGACATAATCTACGATGCCGCTGAGGCAGTCACCGCCACTCGGAGAGACCTTCAGGAAATATGACCGTGCCACCTAACCAGCGGCTGCACCTGACGCCGCGCCACGGGCTCGGGGTATTGACCTTAGTCATTTATAGTGTTGGTTGAGGTTTTCACAATCAGCATTCGTTTCGCGGCGCAGGTGAGCCGCGATCCGTTAGGGGGCAGCATGAGCACAACTAGACTTTCCAGTCTCCCAATCCTCGCGCTGATGTTCTTCCTCGTCTCGTGCGAAGATCTCGGGACGAACCCATGGGAGGGATG
>JAUQWO010000039.1 GCA_030835135.1 Bacteroidota bacterium | reverse complement strand
TGAGATATCATCGCGCGCTTCTTCTTTGTGGTGGCGGATCGAATTGATGGGTGGTCCGTACCGTGTTCACGGGGGTGACCTGTGCGGCGAATTCCTGGCTGACCTTGACGAAGTGGGGCTGGTGGGGAAGGAACCGGTACGAAGTGCGTCTGTGGAAAGCAATGGGATGGTGGGTGCGATCGTCATCACGTGATCGCGCCCTGCCACGGGGGCGGCAGATCTCCGACCACGACAGTATCGCGTCCCAGCCGCGGTCTTCTGCCTGTAGTTTTTCCGGGTCTTCTGCTACTTATATATCGAACAGACCAACGGATGGCTGGATGACATCGACGATCGAGGCTTCATTTCTTGGCGAACTCAATGAGAACCTGGGCATTGTGCACAGGGTCTGCTGGGTTTACTTCCCTTCTGACCCCCTCGAGCGTGAAGACGTCAAACAGGAGATCTTGTATCAGTTATGGAAGGGTTACCCCCGTTTCCAGCGGCATGCCAAGTTCTCCACCTGGATGTACAGCGTAGCACTGCACACGGCGATCACGCACATCCGTCGGACCGCGCGCGAACAAGCCAATGAAGAGTTGACTGAAGACTCCGCGGTAGCACCGAGCACTGAGGATCAGATCACACGTCAAGAAGAAGTTGCGCGGCTCTATGACGCGATCGCTTCACTGTCTGCCGTCGACAAGGCGATCGCGCTCCTCCATCTGGAGGGTCACACGTATGACGAGATCGCCTCCGTCATCGGCCTCACGGCAATGAATGTGAGCGTCCGTCTCGTCAGGCTCAAGCGCGTCCTCAGAGACCGCATTGAAAAGAATCGTTAATCTGGAGGAAGAACCATGGACCTTGAACGATGCTGGCAGGAAGCGACTGGATGGCGCCCCGTGGGTACCTCGCTGACGGAGGAGAACATGCATGCGATCATCGCATCCCGGGTCCGCCAGGAGTTCGTACGGGTCGGTGAGTTCGTGTGGGCATCAATCCTCCATCAGGTGATCCTGTACGCATTCCTCGCGCACACGGTCGCACGGCATTGGGGTGAATCCGAGGTCGTTGCCCTCTGCGTCACCGGCGTGGCGTTTTGCATGCCGATCACCGTGGCACTCGTCCGCAGGACGGGGGCATTGTATGGGACCATCCGCGGGGCCGCCCCCGATGGGGCAGGGATCAGAGCCGTGGTCATCGATCGTCGGTCCCGCCTCGTCGATTTCTATCGTTTCAAGAAGCGTCTGGACTGGTTCGGGGTTCCCGTGAGCTGTGCGGTCATCGTGTTTGTGACATTCACACTCTTCGTCCGTGAAGGTCTCACCGGTCACCCGATCGCCGCGTCCGGAATGTTCGTGTTCTGGGTGGTGATATCGCTGATCGCCATTCACGCTGAGAACAAGAAGCGTTTCGATATCCCCATCGAACACCTTGGGGGGCTGATCACCGAATTCGACGAGCCCGGTGATGGGTCGCGCACCTGACCCCGGCGGATGCGGGGATGCACCCTCCGGTCCGGAGACGCCGTTGCCGGATACCGAAGGCCCCGGGTTTGTGGAGGTCGTAGGCGCGGGTGATGTCTCGTTCGCGGTGCATGTTGGGGGTGTGGTGGGGGAAATAGAAACGCCTGAGGTGATGTCCTCAGGCGTTCCTGTCTTACGGGGGGCGTGGCAGATGCCTGGCTGTTGTCCCCTGCGATCGCCGCCGTGCCCCCCTTCGCACTCAGGAGGTGTGAGCGGGTTGCGTTCCTCTTTCTCTACCCCTGCCGGCGGTGGTACAGTCGATGCACGTCGAGCTGGTGCTTCAGCGTGATCGCCACTTTCTTCTTCAGTTGATCGATGAGATCCGGACCCAGTGTGAAGATGTCCTCCTCATTCTTGGTCGGTGCCGTGAACACCATCGGGACCGTACTGGATTCCAGCAGGCGGATCAACTCGATGGTGTTGTCGATATCGTGACGGGTCACGATCTGGATCTCACGCAGCTTCTGATCGCCATCCATGGGGTAGATGTTCTCTTCCACCGGCGGCTTCGCGTAGTCTGACCGGTCGAGGATGTCCTGGTACTGGACCGTATAGAGCACATTGCGATAGAAGCAGATCAGAACCCGCAGCCGGTGCTGCAGCAGAGCCCATTGATCGTCCGGCGACTTCGTCACCTTTGCGAGGTCGTCGATGGCCGACTGGAGCAGCGTGATCGCAATGTTGAACTGGGTCCCGCTGATCATCGATCCGGAGAATCCGTTGATCACTTCGAACCCCTGCAGGTTCATCAGATCCGCTGCTTCTTCCTCCGAGTTCGCCTGGAACTGGTACTTGCGGTAGTAGTCCTTCTCTTCCGGGGTGAGTTCCATCGGGAAGGGCACCAGGGGACGGGTGATCCAGCGCTGGTTGACGAGGCCGACGAGCATGACCGGATCGCCGGAGAGCTTCTGGATGGTCAATGCCGCCCGGCTGATCTTGTCCCATGCATGCATCACGTAATGGGCGTCCTCGGGTCCGGCGAAATGTTCCGCCGTACGGAGGATATTCTGCATGCGGCCGATCATGGTCGTCGCCGGATTCGCGCGGAACTGGCGGACCAGTTCGAAGTACTCCGGCACGTTCGCTTCATCGATCATGAAGGTCCGGTTGGTCGTGTGGTCAGCCGATGCATCCTGCAGCTGTTCGGCGACCAGGAAGACGTGCGGGATGCCGAGGACGGGGCCCACGCCATTGTCGTAGAAGTTGTAGCCGATGAAGCGGGTCGGCACCGACTCATCCCTGGTCTTGAAGTTGAGTGCCTGGCCGGGTTTCAGCATGGGGATCACCCCTCCCACTTCGGCCTGGGAGATCAGGCCAGCGCCGTAATTCATCGAGACCTCGGCCTGGAGGCCGGCATCCCGGGCGCCGTCCTGGATGGTCGACATGAAGCTGACGACTCGTTCGGCGTACGATCGTTTCTCGCACGAGGAGGGACCGTTGGGGCCGGGGTACAGACTGACGCTCCAGCAGATGCCGCCGCCCGAATCGTTGGTCAGGAGGGAGAAGACCTCGATCGGTGCCTGGCGGCACAATTCCGCGACCGCCTTGCGGTACATGGCCAGCACTTCCGGTTGATCGATGCAGGGGGCGTAGTAGGTATGGCGTGCGCGGCGCGGATGTTCGCAGCGTGGGCCGCGCCAGTCCGGGTGGGCCTGGTAGACCGCTTCAGGCAGCCATGCCGGCTCTTTGCCGAAGAACGCAGCTTTCAGTCCCAACTGTTTCAGTATGGCGCAGCGGTCTTTCACGATCTGCAGATTCTTTTTCGCGTAGTCCGCGGGAAGGAAGGGTTTCAGTTCTTCCGGCACGATCACCTTGAAGAGTGACGTGACCATCATCCCCCAATTCGGATAGGGATCGTTCATATCCAGTTCCCACTGCCACCGGCTTTTGGGGAGGTCGCTGATCGACACATGCGTGGCGCCCAGCTCGGCCGCCTGAGTGGCGAAACGACGGAACTCCTCGATACTGTACGTAGGACAGGTGAAGATCACCTTTTGCTTTGCATCCATTCTGACGGCTCCTTGATCATTGGTTTCTGCCACAACGGAAAGAGGGGACAGCAGACACAGCGCAATCATGGACAGCGTGCGCGGTGAGACTTTAGCTGGCGGCATGATGAATTCCTTTGTTGAGAAGATCGGCGGTTGGGTCACAGCGTATGCTGATCATTCCGGAACGTGTTCCTGTGGGGGAGTGACGGCGCACACCGGGCGTGGCGTGTTTGTTCCCGGTGTACGACCGGGTGTGGCACAAGGACCCCCGGGCATCTGTTGAAGACGGGGTCAGGAGACGCCGGACGTGAAGAGATCGAGGGTTGTGATACATGGAAGAACCGGGGACTCGTTGCAGACGGGATCGTTATGCAGCAAGATACTTGGAACGGGGGAGAAACGCAAAGAACGGAATGAAAAAGCAGTACACTCTCCGTTTCAGCATAGGAACGATGTCTATTCCGGGGCGGGGGTTTCTGAAGGCGTGTTGCGGCCATGATGTGCAGGAATCGAATGGGGCATGTCTGGGTTTGGAGGCGCGGCGTGCATCGGTGGAGAATCCGGACTTGAGCGTGCTTGATGCGGATCCTGAGCTGACGGAATCAGCGATCTGCGAGTGCTGATGCATCGAAGTGGAAGGGTGGACCATGAGTGTAGTTTGTGGCACGCAGATGAGGATCATGCTCGTTTGGGGATCACCCTCGTTTTGGAGTCATCTTCCTTGACAACTCCTTTTGACCTTACTATATTGGATTATTGGAGTCCGGAGCGCACATCCGGTTGCAGTCCAATCTCATCACCCGGGGGGGACCTTCCTTAACACCATTCCGAACCTCCTACGGTTCATCGAGCGGGCTGCGGACAGCCAGGCCGCCTTTCGTCAGGACGTGAGTATAGATCATCGTTGTCCGGACGTTGGTATGGCCGAGCAGTTCCTGGACCGTGCGGATATCGTAACCTTGTTCGAGGAGTCTGGTAGCGAACGAGTGACGAAAGGTATGGCAGCTTCCGTTCTTTGTGATCCCTGACTTGAGGACCGCGGTTTTGACGGCGCGTTGCAGGACGGTTTCGTCGATGTGGTGGCGCCGTTCCGTATGGGAGAGGGGGTCGGGCCAGCGGCGTGACGCGGGGAAGAGGAACTGCCAGGCGAATTCCTTTGGTGCGTTGGGATATTTCCGCTGGAGAGCATCGGGGAGGGTAGTGCCGCCGTAGTGTTCGCGTAGGTCTTTCTTGTGGAGGTCGCGGACCTGTTCGATCTGTCGTTGCAGGCGGGGGATGATGGATTGGGGGAGCATGGTGACGCGGTCTTTGCCGCCTTTTCCCTGGCGGACGTAGACGAGGCGTTCGTTGAAGTCGATGTCTTTGATGCGGAGGGAGATACACTCGGACAGTCGGAGGCCGGTGCCGTAGAGGATGCTTGCCATGAGGAGATCTGTACCGTGGAGGTAGGAGAGGACCTTGCGGACCTCGGAGGGTGAAAAGACGACGGGGAGGCGTTTCGGGCGGATGGCATGGGGGAAGGTGCCGACGTCGCCGAGATCGATATAGAGGACATGGCGGTAGAGGAAGACGATGGCATTGAGGGCCTGGTTCTGGGTAGAGGAGGAGACCTTAAGGGATTCGGCGAGGTAGGCGAGGAATTGCTGGACGTGGGGTGCGGAGAGAGTTGATGGATGTTGGGTTTTGTGGAAAATGACATAGCGTTTGACCCAATGGGAGTAGGCCTCGACGGTACGGGGGCTGAAGTGTCGGAGGGCGGCGGCGGTGCGGAGTTGGTCGAGGAGTTTGGGAGTAGACACTGCAGCAATCTCCGATCTGGCCCTTCGCAGCACAGCGCCCTGGGCGTGTGGACTTCAGTGCTTTTGGCCGACTAAGTGAGCGGATATTTACTTACTTCATACAATTCTATTACCCGGATTGTACGGCTTTTCCGGGGAATGTGCAGTATATATATTGTTAGGTTGCGCGTGCGAGTGCACGCGCATCATTCGGAGCTGTCCCGCACTCCGCAGCCACATGGGTGACTCGATAGGCTCGCGGGACATTCTGTGGAGGGGCAATCCGGCGGTGAATCCGGCGGTGAATGAGCCATCGGATTGACAATCCTCGAATTGCAGCGTATCTTGTTTCAGTACTACTTTGGGGGAATGATGCGAAAACCGTGTGCCTCTTGTCCGGAGTCTTGTGGATGGGAGGCATTTGTGTTTTCCGGGGGCAGCTCGTCACTCGCTTCATTGACCCAATCGCAGCCAGGCCGAGACGGATGAACATGCTGCCGACCCACAAGACTAAGTTGGCAGGCGAAATGCCAGCGTCCAAGTAGAATCATGTGGCATCCAAGGCCGGGTGGCCGGGATCGTCAACATTTTGGGGCACACCGTACAACTGAGGCCAGTGAGGTTCCGCGGCGTGGTGTCGAGCGGGCGTTGAAGCGAAATCAGTTGATGCTTCGATCTCACGAACAGCGCAACCTAACAAGCGGCTGCACCCGGCGCCGCGCCGGGTGCACAGGGGTTGGGTACTTCGTCACACGGGGGTTCGCGACTAGAAGCAACCAACAGCGTTTCCAATTCAGCAGTCGTTTCGCGGCGCAGGTGAGCCGCGATCCGTTAGGGGGGCGCCACCTGGAACGGGAGGAGCAATGCAGATCCTCGTGCGATTCGCGGTAGTGCTCGGACTTCTCACCGTGGGATGCGGTGAGCTCGGTGAACCACTCGAACGCGGCCTTCCGATACACGATGAGACAGTGAATGGCAGATCACTGTGGTATCCGTCTGGGGCTGCATTTGACGTTGTGCTTGAGGAGGACGCTTGCGCGGGCCTCTTGTGGGAATGTGAGCTGAGCGACTCAGCCGTGATTCGGATTGATAGTATGACATACAAATATGAACCTTTGCCGCCACCAAGACCCGTGGGCGGACCATCGATAAAGACAATACATTTCAGCACAACAAGACCAGGTCAGTGTGCAGTATGTCTGTTCGAGCATCAACCATGGATGAAGAATGTCCCCCCGCATCGAGTAATGCGATTCTTGATAGTAGTAGAGCCATAGCGTGCACACGTATCGGAATGTGGCGCCCCCTAACAAGCGGCTGCACCCGGCGCCGCGCCGGGTGCACAGGGGTTGGGTACTTCGTCACACGGGGGTTTGCGGTTAGAAGCAACCAACAGCGTTTCCATAATCAGCAGTCGTTTCGCGGCGCGGGTGAGCCGCGAGCCGTTAGGCCGCTTACCATGAGACTTACATGACTGACTCCGACATTGCGGTTGCACTGAAAGGCTTCGTGAGTCGGGTGTACCCCGACATGAGTATCGCAGTCACATTGGCAAACGATGGGTCTGGCAGGCGTGAGATTTGCTTCATTGAAGAGCGCTTCCGGAATCTCTATCCTTTGCAGCGGTACCACCGTATTCAGCATCTGATTCCGGAGGAGTTCTGCGTAGATCAAATGAGGGATGCCGTCTGGTTTGAATGTGCTCCAGGGGAGGATCCCGCCGATTTGCTATTTCCAGACGATCAATTGGTAATGGATATCACTCCTGATGTACTTCGGGTTCTTCACCATTGTGGCTTCTTCGAGAAAATGGATGCAACCATGTGCGCAGTTGCTGAACAAGCAGGTGCACCTCGCTGCGCCGGGGATTTCTCGATGGCAAAGAAGATTCTATCCGATTGTGGGCGGCCTGAGGATGAGTTCTTTGATGTCTTCCATGTCCTCATGGACCAAGGGGCATATTGCGACTGCGAGATTCTCTACAATGTCATGGAAGACAGTAAGCTCAAGGAGCGGTATTGGCAACAGCGCGGCCTAACCAGCGGCTGCACCTGACGCCGCGCCAGGGCCAACGGGGTTGGGCACTTCGTCACACGGGGGTTCGCGACTAGAAGCAACCAACAGCGTTTCCAATTCAGCAGTCACTTCGCGGCGCAGGTGAGCCGCGATCCGTTAGGGTGCGCGTGCGATGCACGCGCGACATCCAGAGAAAGCGTGGCCCCGCGGCTCAAATGGATAGGGGGCCCGGGGGCGGTTCGTTGCTCGATTTGTAGATCCCATCGCAGCCAGACCGAGAGCGATGGAGATGCAGCCGGCCCACCAGACTAAGTTGGGGGCAAGCTACCATATTCAAGGCGGAATATGGGGCGGCGGCGGATCGTCGGTTG
>JAUQWO010000038.1 GCA_030835135.1 Bacteroidota bacterium | reverse complement strand
GGTGCATGCACCGCCCCTACGATCGTTGATCGATGATATGATCCATCATGGAATCTGCGACCTCTGACACATCCACACGGACCGCTCTCGCCCACCTTACCCGCCCCGGCGAACTGTTCCACCGCGGCGACAACGGGTGGGTAACATGCACCGCCTGCGGCCACCGGTGCCGCATCGCGCCCGGACGTGATGGCATTTGCAGGGTCCGCTTCAACGACAACGGCGTGCTGATGGTGCCGCATGGCTATGTCGCCGGACTCCAGATCGATCCGATCGAGAAGAAGCCCTTCTTCCACGTCCTCCCGGGTGCCGGCGCACTCAGCTTCGGGATGCTCGGGTGCGATTATCATTGCGCGTATTGCCAGAACTGG
Source organism: Bacteroidota bacterium (assembly GCA_030835135.1). GTDB lineage: Bacteria > Bacteroidota > Ignavibacteria > UBA10030 > UBA6906 > JAGDMK01. The sequence continues at coordinate 8,285 of JAUQWO010000038.1, read as the reverse complement.
TTCACGTCGCAGACCCTCCGCGATCCGGAGGCCGGCGCACCTCGGCGCGACATAACCGCCGACGAGATCGTCGGGATCGCCCTCGAGAACCGCATCCCCATCATCACCAGCACCTACAATGAGCCGCTCATCACAACGGAATGGGCCGTGGAGGTCTTCCGGCTCGCACAGCGGCATGGCATCCGGTGTTCCTATGTATCCAACGGCAATGCAACGCCGGAGGTCCTGGAGTATCTCGCACCGTATGTGAGCTGTTACAAGGTCGATCTCAAGAGCTTCCGGCAGAAGAACTACCAGCAACTGGGGGGCAAACTCGAGACCGTCCTGGATACCATCCGGCGCTTGGAGCAGATGAGGATCTGGGTGGAAGTGGTCACGCTCGTCGTTCCCGGCTTCAACGACACGGATGAGGAATTGGGCGAAATCGCCGGATTTCTGGCCTCGGTTTCGAAGGACATCCCCTGGCATGTCACGGCGTTCCACGAGGACTACAAAATGGCAGACCGGCCATCAACGGCCGCGGCGGCGCTTATCCGCGCCGCGGAGATCGGCCGGAATGCGGGGCTGCATTTCGTCTATGCCGGGAACCTTCCGGGGCGCACCGCACGTTTGGAGGACACCCGCTGTCCGGGCTGCAACGCCACACTCATCGAGCGGACCGGCTTCCGGATACGGGCGAACCGCATGCAGAACGGCACCTGTCCCGATTGCCACCGGGCGATCCCGGGTGTCTGGCAGTAAGCCACACGCACGCTCGCACGTGCTCCTGTTTCTACCACTCTCAACCACACATCTCCTGGAGGCTCCATGAGAACTCTGGTTCTCCTCACCCTCACCGCCCTGCTTGTCGCATCCTGTTCGCAGGAACCGGACCACACCAAGATCAAGGCCGAGATCGACTCGTTCCTCGCGAAGGCAGCGTCGGACATGACTGCCGGGACGATGGATACGACCATGGCCCAGTATGCCGATGATCCGTATTCACTCCCGAACAACGGTCCGATGCTTCACGGCAAGGCCGCGATCAAGGAGTTCTTTGGCCAGATGATGGCCATGGGGATCAAGTTCACGAGCGTGAAGTTCACGAGTGTCGATGTGAACGCCGGCGGGAAGTACGTGTATGACGTCGGCACGTACGAGATGACGATGGACATCCCGGGCATGGGATCGATGACGGACAAGGGGAAGTACATCAACATTTACGAACGCGGCGCGGACGGCACGCTGAAGATCAAAGCGGAGACGTGGAACAACGATACGATGCCGCAGATGCCCGAACCGGCGCCGGCAGAGGCCGGGAAGAAGTAGCACCGCACCGGAATGAACAGTCAGGGCCCGCCGTCGCGAGACGTGCGGGCCCTGCTGTCTCTGTGCTCTCACCGATGGATCAATGCATGGACAGCGCTACTGGTGCGACTGCTTTTTCTTCCGGCGCGTCAGCGCGATCCCGCCGAACCCCGAGATCACCGCGATGTAGAACCCGAGTTCGTACCACCACCCGGTATTCCGCACTTCGTAGATGTGGATGCTGCTGTCGAAGAATCCCACGATCAGCGAGATGGGTGCGATCCATCCGTGCCAGATGCCGGAAAAGAATCCCGCCGGCTCCTGTTCGGAGAATGTTTGTCCTCCCGGGAAGCACCCTGCCACGACGAGCGAGCACAGGACCAGGACCGTGAATGCGATGAGTGGTGTCTTCAGTGATGAGAACATCGGTCGTTCCTCCGGAGCGTCAGTGCTTCTTCTGTGCGAACAGCCACGAAATGAATGATGCCGAATTGTAGGTATTGTCCCAGGAGTTGTGCCCGGTCCCTGCGACCTCCGTATACTTCGCCTGCGGGTTGACCTTCATCAGCGCCTCCGCCGCCTTGCGCGACTGCTCCACCGGCACCACGTTGTCCATCTCGCCATGGAAGATCCATACCGGTGTCTTCGCCAGTTTCTGTGCCGTGCGCTCGAAGGCCGTTGCGTCGTCGCCGGGCGCCACCACATCCGCGGGACGCCAACGCTCGGTCCAAGGAGTGATCCAGCCGCAGATCGGGACCACCGCCGCGAATGTCTCCGCATGGCGGTAGCCGAGATAGAATGAACCGTTCCCGCCCATCGACAGCCCGGTGAGGTACACCCGGTCCGGGTCGGCGGCGTACTCTTTCATCGTGCGTTCCAGCGCCAGCATCGCCGCCTGCGCGGGGTCACCGGTCCACATCGAATCCGGCGGCACCTGGGGCATCACAACGATCGCGGGATATTTCTTCACATCCCCGCGGATCACGGACGGAAGCCCGACCTGCGTTTGCAGCAGCCCATCCTTGCCGCGTTCGCCTGCGCCGTGCAGGAACAGGATCACCGGCCACTTCTGCGACGTCACGTAGTCCGACGGCACATAGACCTGGTATTTGTATGTCGTACCCTTCACATCCACCGTGCGGTTGAGGAATCCCGTATCCACCCTGACCTGCGCACCTGACTGCTGGAGACCAGCGGACATGATACTCCCTCCTATCAGCATAACCAGCATACTGCGTCTGAACTGTGTCATGGTACCACCTCTGTCATGGATCGTTCTATTTCTGTGCTGAACGGCCGGTCCGGGCGTCGATGCTGGTCCCGATGGCCACACCGATGGCGATGCCGACGCCGAGCCAGAGCCCCATATTGTCGGTTATCGCGCCCACGGCCGAACCAAGGCCTACGCCGATGCCCACGCCGAGCGCAAGTCCGGCACCCTTCGGCCGTTTGCTCTGGTCTTTCTCTTCGCCTGTCGTCCCGCTCACTGTCTCTCCTTCGTATGGTGATATGCGCCGTTCCAGCCTCTCAACTCTCGCGGATCATGTAGAGCCTGTTATCTTCCATCCTGTAGATCATCGGTGCCACGATGATCGCCGGGTACCGGGAGCGGAGCCGCTGCACCTCGCTCACGATGAAGTCCACCTCGTTGGTCAGCTCGAACATCGGTGCGAACGTATTGAAGTGTTCTTCCGCGGCCTGGAGCGTCCATCCTGCATGTTCAATGAGGCCAGAAACGAAAAGTTGCCTTCGCGCAACGAGGTTCACCATCCCGCACTGATCGTGTCCCACCAGCGCGATGCACCGCACCCCCCCGACGCCGATCGCATACGATACCTTGAACTCGCTGTAGCGCAGGTTCGCCCCGCCGGAGCGGATGATGTACGCGAAGTTGTCGGGGATATGCAGATGCTTCCGGTTATCCATGCACATCCCGATGAGGAGCTGGGAGCTCGTGTAGGTCTGGTACGGCCGGTCCAGATTGTGGTACTCCAGCATGTCCCCGATCGGGGTGCCGCGGTACGGTGCCGGGATATCATCCGCCTTCTCAACCGCACATAACCGTTCCATCAGGACCTATGAGTCGTTCGGAGCAATGGTTCACGCAGGAAGCCGGGGGCCGGCGTTACCCAACCGGACACTACAGAAGCAAACATAATATCCCACGGAATCATTCCAAAGTCAAGGTGGGGAGACGCGGTTCTCTCCATGCCGACGAGCCGGGTTCACCCCCCTCCAAACGCCCCCACAAGCTCAAACATCGGAAGGTACATCGCGATCAGGATCCCTGCCACGACAAACCCAAGGAGGAGGACGACAACTGGTTCTATTAATGAGGAGAGCGCATCGATCCGGACATCAAGTTCGCGCTCGTGGAAGGCCGCAACTTTGAAGAGCATCCGGTCGAGCTCGCTCGTCTCCTCACCAACGGCGATCATCTGACTGACCATCGGCGGAAAGAATGATGATGACTCGAGCGGCGCGGCGATCGACCGGCCGTGCTTCACCGAGCGGAGAATGCGCCCAACCTCATCGCGCATCCCTTCGATCCAGATCCCCCGCTGCGTCACCTCCAGGGCCTTCACCAGCGAGACCTGCGCGCCGAGGAGCGTTGCGAGCGTTCGGCAGAATCTCGCCACCTGCGTCTTCACAAGAATGTCCCCTGCAACAGGAAGCCTTAGGGCAAAGAGCGCGCTTCTTCTGGCAAGTTGCTGACGATCCACGCCTATTCCGAGACCGGCAGCCCCGAGGGCGAGCACCCCTGCCGCATACCAACCATACCCGGTCACGAGATGGCTCACGTCAACAACGATCTGCGTGACCGGCGGCAGCTCCTTCTGGAAACTCGCGAACATTTCGCCGAACGATGGCACGATGAACACAAGGAGGAAGAGAATCGATCCGAGGGCTACGAGAGCGACCAGGAGAGGATAGGTCATCGCCTGCGTGATCTTTCGTTTGAGCGCGGCCATCTTCTCGAGGTATTCCGCCAGGTGAGCCAGGACCTCCGCCAGGCGTCCCGTTTCCTGCCCAACCTCGACGGTCACGACAAAGAGCGGATCGAAAACCCGCGGATGCCTGGCGAGGGCCTCATGGAGCGGATTCCCGTGCCTGACCGAGCGGCCGATATCGGCAATGACGTCGCGGAGCCGCTCATTGCGGGTCTGGACGAGAAGGACCTCAAGCGAGCGCTGCAGGGAGACCCTCGATTCGAGCATCACGGAAAGCTGGGTGGCAAATGTTGCGATGTCGGCGCCCGTGATCCGGGAACGCAAATCAGCGAATGCCATAGCCGTTCTCTCCCCCCCTCCCCGTGCCTACTACACGTGACGTGGAACTCAGCTGGAGAACTGCCGACCCATGGATGAGAACTTCGCCTTTCCCTGAAGCTGCGTGAACGTCGAGGTCCACAATCCTGCCTGCCCGGACGGCTCGCACGCCGACCTGGACCTTTTCCTCCGAGTGCATCGCAATCCCGCCTCGCGAGACCATACCTTTGGACACATGGTACGACGCTATCTCCCGGTTGTCGGAGATCATCACGAACACCGAATCGCCCTCCTGGATGAGTTCTGATGAGCGCTGAATATCAAGTGTCATCCGGTTGAGCACTCCTTCGGCGGCCGCGGCGATCTCCGTCCTGGCCCGCCATGAGGTGATGATGCGGCTTGCGAAGACATAGAGCTCAAAGGCGTAGCCAACGAGTATCGAGCCGACGACCATTGCGACGATGAGCTCGTTGATGGTGAAGCCTGACTCGTCAGCGAGAGCGAGCCTGAACGGATGTCCGCGCGAGATGGACAATCGTGCGCCCTCCCTTCCTCGTGTCTGCAACGATGACCTCGGTTTCAATGAGCTCCCCATGCCTCGTGATGCGCCGGAAAACCTGAAGGCCGTGCTCCGTGTGCTGGGTATCTCCTTCACTTGCGCCTGGCGCGCCAGAAGATGCCAGCTCGGCTTGAGCAATCCGGAGCGCTTCTTGTGTCCGCTCAGCCTTATCATCTATCGTGAGACTACCGATAGCAGTAAGGAGAGGTATAAGCACCGCGGTAAAGAGCGTTAGGGCCACGAGAGTCTCGGCAAGCGTGTGACCGGATTCATCTTGAACGATCGATTTCGCTTCTCCGATGGCCTTCCGGAAGGTTTTGAGAATGGCGCTCTTCGCCAGCGGCACAACCAGGATCGAGTATCCTAAAGCCACAGCATCACCTCCCCCTTTCCGGGCGACAGGGCAGGAGGCACGGCAAACCCCTCCGGAAGCGAACTCCGGTCAATCCTCCCTGATCGCATCCAACCATGATAGGATGTCGGGGCTTGATAGAAGAAGAGGTCTTCAAAGAGTGCGGTACCTTCCACTTCCCCATCGAGCGTCACTGCCCCTTCGGCGTGGATCGCTCCAAAGACCGTTGCTTCGCGGTCCACCGCCACAATATCCATGGAGGCAGTTCCGCTCCGGCTTCGAAGGAGGATCACCATGCCCTCAGTACGGGAACGGCGCAAAAGGTCGATCTTCCGTGGAGAGCGGACACCCGCGATTTCGCGCGAGCAGAGCGCCGAAGGATACCGGAGCTTTGCATCCGGGCCTACCGTGATCGAGGGGGCGATCACTTGTCCCCTCATAACCACTCCGCTATCGATTGTAGCAGAACCGCCGCACATGAGAACAATGTTCTCGGAGAGCGCGCCACAAGATACTCTCGCCGATCCGGTCACATAGAATGCCACAAGTCCTTCGATGACTGAGCCTCCCACGATATCAAGGTCTCCCTGGACATAGACCTCAAGAGGATGCTGTCTTCGGATCAGTCTCTGTGATATGTGGACGTCCCCCTGCATGAACGCAATCTCCACGGAATCAGCGATGGCGTTTAGATCAACGGTGTGTACAGCGCTGTTGCCCGATACTGACGCGGGTAGCTGACCCCCCAAGAAAACGTCGAATGAGGCGAACGCTGATCCCATCGCCCGGGCTTCGAATGGCGGGAGGAATGAGGCGGATCCCCGATGGACACTCCCGGCAACCGGAAGCTGGCGCGGCTGGCGTTCTCCCGGCAGTGTGCCGACAGTGGCCCCCATTGATCCCAGCGCGAGGTCACCTGCGATCGTGGCACTACCGGTCAAAATAAGCTGGCGTGAGGGATTGGCAAACGTGAGGGCGTACCGGTAGCACTCCGGTGGTGACGCGCCGAGGAGCGCAGTTCGTGATGCATGCGCGCGGCTAGCCCGTCCTTCCGACTCGGCAAGGGTGAGGAGCCCCCACGGCCGCGTACGGACAACTGCAACGCTGCTATCAGCAAACTGGTAAGTCCGAATTCCCCTCCCCGAAGATGGCTCACTCAGGGCCCTGGCTATACCGCTCTGCGCAGCCAGGTCGGCCCGAACGCGCGCAACATCCATCACCGCCTGCATGCGGCGGAGGTGTTGCATGAGAAGCACGGACATTGCCAGAAGCGTAAGGATGAGCATCAGCATAAGCACTGATGGAAGCGCAAAGCCCTCTTCGTTGGACACGCTCCTCATTCGAGCACCCACTGCGCCTTCTTCCCGCTGTAGCTGTACGATACGATCTTGGGTTCTATCCTGAGTATCCGCACGCCGCGCAGGGTATCCCCGCGGGCCAGGAAGAACGTCGTACCATCAGTTGCCTGGAGAACGGCCGTTGCCTTCTTCTTCTGCGTTAGGATCCCGGTAAGCGCTAGTGGTGGCGGCATCCAGGGTAGGGGTTTCGGCTTCTTTCTCATCCTTTGCGCTGTGCTGTCAGCTTGTGCTTGTCTGCCGGTGAAAGGATCTGGTACATCGGCTTTGTATACGAATGGCTGCCGTTTCTCAGGTATAGCAAGTGCGGATGCCGGCTCCGGAGGGGCATCCATGCGGGAGACAGCATCGACGATTTGGTAGGCGACGGCACCCCAGATCATGAGGAGGAGAATCATGAGGACGCGCGTGAGAGGCTTCTGCGGAAGTCCAGCCATGGGGGACTATTCTCCAGCGGGGAATGATCCCTCGAGTGTGGCATCGAGTTCGGGGCCCCGTCCCGATGATCGCTTGAGGAGAATCCGTCCGCACTGGATCTCGAGCGGACCGTTTTCCAGACGGTTGACGTACAGAGCAATCGCGTGAAACTCACCCTTGAGCTGAAGGCGGAAGCGTTCTTCCCGTGTCTGTTTTCCCCCTTGAGGGCCGGCAAGCGGAGAAGCTCCGGTGAGAGTAACGCGGGAAGAAGTCCCCTCCTTGCTTGCTAGTGACAGAAACCCCGAGAACGAACGGCTGTACTCGCCTGCTGCTTCGGCAAGTTCCCGGCGAAGTAATGCCTCCTTTCGCCTGAGCTGGGCCCTCCTCACTGCAAGTGATTCGGGAGCGGCGATGAGCGATTCCCGTACCCTGAGTTCGTTATATGCGCTTAGGGTCTCGCTCCAGCGGCCAGCTACCTCAGTCGAGAGGATATACACAGCTGCGAGGACTATGGCTCCAATGAGCATCATGTACTGCTGTTTCTTCACCTTGAGAGTTCTCCCCTCACCTCAAAACCAATTCCTCCGCCTCGCTGCATGTCACTCTCATTAGGTGATACTTCCTCTGGTTTGCCGGAGCGCACGAGCTGGGCACCACGTGCGAAATGCACTGAGTCAAGAGCGGCAAGCCACGCGGCAAGATGGGCGTGGGCGCCTGCGCTGCCTTTCACCGTAAAGACCTGCGCCCCAGCGGCCGGCGAGGTGATATCAAGTTCGTGAAAACGCACGCCGGGCGTGACAGACGAGGCAAGGTCATGAAGCGAGCGGGCAAGTTGGCTCCGGTGAGCGCCGGCTTTGACGCTCGCGAGCTGTTCCTCCAGGACCCTGACCTGAGCGTCCCGTGCTGCGACATCTCGCGCCGAGGCTTCGATCTCAAGGCTAGATTCGGTCGCCTCTGCTGTACGGGACTCGACGTACATGGCAAAACCGAATTGCAGTAGGAGGAGCACGAGGACAACCATTCCTGAGGCAAGGGCAGCTCGCTGA
>JAUQWO010000037.1 GCA_030835135.1 Bacteroidota bacterium | reverse complement strand
CTTTGCGTTCCAGACTATGGTCTTTCCTTCGAGCGGGAGACGGGACTCGAACCCGCGACGTCCAGCTTGGGACGCTGGCATTCTACCACTGAATTACTCCCGCAGTCGGTACATCATACACCACGGTGGTTTACGCGGATCCCTCGTCAACGTGCACCGCCTATCCACCAGCAACCCGCCGTAATCCGATCTAACCGGCGGAGTACTATTATAATAGTACGGGAATCGTTCGTCATTTTCAAGTGGCCAATGGCCACATTGGGCCAGATCAGCCCGCTGCCGGCAGGTCCCCCTTTCCCCCCGCCTTCGCCATCCCCAGATGCACCGTAGCCCCGATATGACTCGCATCCGCGCTCAACACGGCGTGCAGAAGCGCCGCGGCTTCCTCGAATCGCCCGAGACCGAGGAGACCGAGCGATCTCAGATACCGGCAGTGCATCCGGTTCCGGGCGGTGAGGTCGTCATCCCAGATCAGCACATCGGGCAGAGAGACCGCAAAGTAATCCGGGGTCACTGCATCGTCCATATGTCGCTCGGCAAAGGCGATGAGCGCCTGAAACCTGTCCTGCGCACCCTTCTCGTCCCCGAGCTTGCGCAACGCCAGCCCTTGATAGAAGATCGTGTCGGGACTCTGGTCGTTGTAGTAATACGCCTGTGCCGGCTCCTTCAAACCGACCGACGCTTTCCGGAAGCATTCGGACGCCCGATCACGGGAACCCATGCCTTCGTGGGCGCAGCCCATATAATAGTCGAGGTCGTTCTCCAGCCTCCCGGGCAGTCTCCCCTCCCCGAGATTCTCCGGAAAGATCCGTGCTACCGCGAGCAGACCCAGCGCCTCAGCATACCGATGCGCAACCAACGCCTCCTTCGCCAGTTCACGGTGACACATCACATATTGACCGGTCACGCCTCCCTCGCCCCCCTCCCACGGATGGAATTTCCTGTTCAGGACGAGATCGCGTGCGCGCCCGTATCGTCCGATCAGATCGAGAAGCGTGATCCTCTCCAGAAATAGATCGTCGCGGTCCTCGACCAGCGGGAGATGCTGTTCGAGGACCTCCAGTCGTTCGGCCGGGGTGCGACCCGTGCGCTTGTGCAGCTGATCGAGCTCCATGAGCACACGTCCATCGGTCGGATCGAGCGCGAAGGCCCTCTCCATGGCTTCGCGTGCCCGGCGGGGATCGCGCCGCTTATTGTAGTAGGCCAACGCGAGATTCCTCCACGCGGTCGGGAATGAACCGTCCAACGCCACAGACCGTTCCCAGCACGCGATGGCTTCGTCATACTGCCGGAAACCATACCAGAGGTTCCCGAGATAATACGGCGCCCTGGCGTCTTCCGGGTTGACAGCCAGTGCGGCCTGGAGGACAATGCGCTCTTCGCACCGGTTGGGGAAACACCGATCAGGAGCTGTACCCATCGCGCGTTCATAGTGTCCCCGGGCAATGTCGGGCTCTCCACCCATGGCAGCGAAGTGCCCCAGGCAATAGTGCATCATCGGATATCCGGAGCCACCATGCGGTGCACTCGCCGAGAGCAGTGCGCCTGCCTCGCGCGTGAATCCCGCGGCAGCATAGTCGAGCGCATACTCGATATGCGTGTGCACATCGCCACGGCTGATCGCGAGCATCCGCTGCCGGGCATCCTGATGTGCGGCATCACTCTCCTGCTCCGCAAGGAGCACCTGCTCGAACAGACACCCCACATTGAAATGATCAAGCACCAGAGAGTCCGCGGCAAACGCAGCTGCTTTCGCAGTCTCCCCGAGCATGCGCAGTAGTGCGGTCATGAGATGGCGGCAGCGATGATTGTGCCAGTTGCGCACCAACGAACGCTCCGCAAACCCGAGCGCCTTCTCGAAGTCACCCCGGCGCGATGCGATCTGCGCAAGGTAGAAATATCCGGCATCCTGCCAGGCGGCGTTCCATACTGCTTTGAAGAACGCATCATATGCCTCGTCGAGACGGTCCAACTGCATCAGTGAGAGACCGAGGTTGTAGTACGGCTCACCATCATATGGGTTCGGATCGCGGGCCGTCAGGGTCGCGACGGCCGTACGGAAGTACGGTTCGGCTTTTGCGGGCCGCGCCCTGCGGAGGTACCAGAGTCCCATGGCATTATTGCACCGCACATCCCCCGGATCGCGCCGGAGTGCCTCGCCATAGTACGCCGTGGGATCGAACGTTGCGTGCCGGTACTGTTCAAGATGAAGGCCCGTAAGATAGAGCTGCTCGTTCTCCGCGATCTCCTCGGGCACACGGGCCGGCTTCGCCGGCTCCGGGATACGGTGCCGATCATTCTTCGGCGGACGCCAGGAGATGATCTCCTTCCCGTCAGCCCGGAGGACCCGCACCGAGAGGTCCTCAACGCCGCCAGCCAACCTCCTCCGGACCGATCGCATAAACGTCGTCTCCGGGGAGAGGTCGCATGATTCCTGCAGGCACATGGCATCGCCATCACGCAGCTCCACGGTGGCTTTCCCGAAGCGGCGCGTCACGCCGATCTTCAACTCCACGGTCCCGTCACCGGTCTCCAGATCGAGCGCCGCATCCTTCGTGGCATTCTTCACCACGCCGAGATCTCGGTACGGCATGAAGTACTGCTCGAATGCCCTCTCTTCGTACGGCATGATCCACGAGAAATCAGGCTGGTTGTCCGTGAAGACACCGCACATGAGCTCGATGTACGGACCGCCGGTATCCGTGAGGTTACGGTCCCACGCCCGCCCGAAGTCCCCATTCCCCCACGTCCACTGCTTCTTCCCCGGAGCAACATGATGATCGGCAACGTGCAGCATGCCGCCACCCGTATCGTGTTCATACCCGCCGATGAAATCATACTTCGATTCCGCGGCCATGAACGATGTGGGCACCGGAATGTTCCTGTACCGTGAGATGTCGACCCCCGCCGAGTAGTCCACCTTGTAGTACGTCCCCCGGGCAATGGGAAACTCCGACACATCCCGCCGCCCGTGATCGAACACGGCGTGAACATCGGGTGGAAAGACCGACTGATAGGCATCATTCACGTGCACCGCGGGATTCGCCCACCACAGGAACGTCTGCGGATGCGGGGTCCGGTTGTACAGCCGCACCTTGATCTCCAGGTAGGCCACACCCGGATACACCGTGAATCCTGTCATTCCTTTGGTGCGGAACATCCGTTCCACCTCACTGCACCAGACGGTGGCGCTCCCATCCGCATTCTCCTCCAGACGCCAGTCGATGGGGTCGCATGTGCTCGGACGGTGATGCTGGGGCCAGTTGAACTCGATGCCCCCCGAGATCCACGGGCCGGTCAGCCCGACGAGCGCCGGCTTGATGACGTCCTGCCGGTAGATGAAGTGCCGCTGCTTGATCTTGTCGAATGCGGTCTGGACACGCCCACCGAGTTCGGGCAGGATCATGATCCTCAGGTACTCGTTCTCCAGGAAGCAGGCGGCATATGTCCTGTCCACCTTTTCATCCAGGATCTTTTCGATGATCGGCAGCGGATAGACCACGCCGCTGCTCCCCTGGTACACGCGCTTCTCCAGGAACATCGGGTTCTTCTCGGGTTTCCCGACGCCATAGGTCGGGATGACAACATCTTCCTGCCAGACCCGGACACTCATCGTTTCTCTCCCGTCACTGGTGCGTTCACTGCGCGTGGTCCACTGCAAAGTCCCAGGTATCGACCACTTCGCCCGTTGGCCGGACGATCGTCACGACGACGGTATTGCCGGCGAAGTCATCGAGACCGACGTTCACCGATCCATTCGCCCGGAGATCCGGCAATGCCACTCTCTGTCCTCCCTGATACGGCTGCCCGGGTGCAGACCAATACAGCGTATATCCCGAGCAGAGATAGCTTGGCAAGCCGCCACCCCCCACGATCTTGAGTTCGAGCAGATGCTTCCCCTTCCAGGGCACATTGATCACCTTGAGCGGCGAGCTCATGCGCCGGAGGACCTGGACCGAGCGCTTGGCGTTCCCCTCCATGTCGTACACGCCATGCACGCGGCGCTTGAGCACGCCCTCGCCTGCCTCACCGACATGCGTCCGGTAGTCGTTCAAACAAAAATAGATCGCTCCGGCCACGTACGGTTTGCTTTCATAGACCGCGGTATGATAGACCATGTCGAGGGTGCGACGTTCATCACCTCCCTGGAACGCCGGTTCGCACACGCCATACTCCGAGATCACGACGGGCTTCCCCGGGTAATCCAGATGCAGCGTGTCGAGCATGCCGCCCACACGTGCCGGATCGCCCTGATACCATGTATCCTGATACTCATTGAACATCAGCACGTCGCCCTGGCCGATGGCATCGCGGCCGCCGGAGAATGCGGCCTTGTTGCTCACATAGTTCACCAGGCGCGTCGGATCCAGTGCCTTCGCGTACCGATACAGATCCCTCACGCCTGTGACGATCGCGGGCTCCTTCGACGCCAGCTCGTTCCCCACTCCCCACATGACGATACTCGGGTGATTGTAGTGCGCAGCGATCATCTCATCGAGATGGCCGCGGGCAAGCGTCAGGATCGTATCGTTGAGCGGCGTTGCGCCACCCCACAGCGGAACCTCCTCCTGTACCAGGATCCCGTGCCGGTCGCACCAGTCGTAGACCGCGTCGTCCTGCTGCCAGTGGAACCGCGTGAAGACCGCATTCACCCCGCGCATCTTCTGGAGCATCCCGATCATCTGTTCGCGGCTCTCCGCCATCCCCCCCGGCAGGCTCGATCCCGGCATCCACTCCACACCCATCAGACGCACGGGCTGATCATTCAGGATGATCTGTGTCCCTTCCGTGCGGATCTCCCGGAACCCGAAGGTACATGCCAGCCGGTCCACGAGTGTGCCGTGGTTCAGCAACCGGACCTCGCACGTATAGAGTGCTGGCGTATCAACATTCCAAGGTTGCACACGCGGGAGCGTGATCGTCTGACTGCACGAACCATTCACCCGGTCGACCGGAAAGCCCATCTGCACGACGGGTGGTTCTCCCTCCTGCCTGTCTTTGTGGACGGTGATCTGGTAGGTGAGACCCGTCGTGGTGGCGCGGCGGAGACCGAAGGAGACATGAAGTGTACCTTCAATGCCCTGCGGCGTCGTACGCGGAACCCCCGACACCTGCAGCTTCTCGATCCCGGAAGGAGGGAGCGCCAGCGCCATCACCGATCTGATCAGGCCGCCATCGTTCGGCCAGTCGAATGAACGGTCGAATGGTATGGAGACTCTGCTGTATGCATTATCCGCGGCCACGCGGACAACATTTGCCGCTCCGGGGCGAATGAGCTTCGTTACGTCGAGCCGGAAGGGTGTGAACCCGGAGCCCCGATGCTCTCCGGCTATCGTTCCGTTCACCCACACGGTGGCGTCATGATACACGGCGGAGAAGTGAAGGAAGATGGCCTTCTCTCCCCATGACCGCGGGATGGAAACCGTTCGTTCATACCACCCCATCCCCGCATACGTTTCCAGTCCGGACATGGTGTTCCAGGTATGCGGTACCGTGACGGGTTGCCGGGCGCCCGGCGGGAGGCCGTTCGCGAACCAGCGGTGCGGGATGCCGGCACGCAGACTATCGACCGAGAAGGACCACGTGCCGTTGAGGTCGATCGTGTCGCGTTGGCACCAGGAAATACTCCAGGTCAGGAGGAGCAGGAGGGGAAGCAGCGTCATGCGAAGGATGTTCATGGGATCTCCGGAACCGGGGATGGACAAATGGAGCGGGCATGCGTGCCCGCCACGAGATCGCTGCTTGAATATTACATCGGGTTTCGCCAACATGGAATGGACAATACGGATTGTCATATGGACAATTGTCCTCTGTCCGAAACCCTCTGGATGGGCCCATGGGTCTTGTGAAAGCAAGCGGTTTCTCCGGCGAACGATCGATCGTCCTCCCCGGGCCGGTCACCACTGAGCTCTCCCGCACACCCCTTGCGGATGCATTGTTCCTGTCCTGCATCGGGTGCTATCCGCGGGCGCGGTATCATTTCCGCGAACGGAAGAACGGGGCACCGGAAAATATCCTGATCTATTGTGTCGAGGGCGGGGGGTGGTATGAACTCTCAGGGGAACGCCACGCAGTACGGAAGGACCAGTTCATCGTCCTTCCGGAAGGGGTACGTCACAGCTATGGCGCAGACGAAGGCGACCCCTGGACGATCTACTGGGTGCACTTTGCCGGGGACCGATCCCGGGAGTTCGCCATGGTACGCGACCATGCGGTGGAGCAGCCACACACGATCGCGTTCCTCCCGGAGCGGATCAGACTGTTCGATGATATGTTCGAGGTCCTCTCGATGGGCTACGGCCGGGAGAACCTACTGTACGTGAACACGTGCCTCTGGCACTTCCTCGGGAGTTTCATCTTCCCTGGCCAGTTTGCGCTGATCAGGACCACCGATGAAGAGTCCGCCATCGACACACTCATCAACGTCATGAAGAAGAATCTCTCCGAGGACCTTGATCTGAACGCGTTGACGAAGGTTGCCGGTCTTTCCCGGTCATACCTGTCCGCCCGGTTCCGGAAGGCCACCGGATATTCACCGATGCAGTACTACACACACTTGAGGATCCAACGCGCCTGCCAGCTGCTCGACCATACTACCATGGAGGTCAAGGAGATCAGTGGCAAGCTCGGGTTCAGCGACCCGCTGTATTTCTCCCGGGTCTTCACGAAAGTGATGACCATGTCACCAACCATGTACCGGCGGCGGAAGAAAGGGTAAGAACCGACACTCACCGCGTGACGCACGGGGTGTGGACACCATCGTCGACGCAGCCGATCCAGCACGCGATGGCGCCGGGAGGCTAGCGCCCCCTCCCCACATACAGGTACTTCAGGATCTTCTCCTTCTCATCCTCGCCCACCTTCGCCCTGACCTGCATCGTCTCGACCGCCTGCTTCCATTCGGATTCCGTGAATGCCGACGGGAGATGCAGGCTGTGACACGCTCCGCACCGGTCGATGTACTTCTGCCGCCCTTCTTCCAGCACCCCCCGCGTGGTGCCGGGCCAACGCCCTTCCGCCCGGCGCACATCATCTTCCACGACCACCGGCAGCATCGACGAGCACCCGGCGAGGACGACAAGCAGCGCACACCAGAACCGCTTCATGGTCCGTCCCTCCTTCATCACAAATGGAAAGAGAGCAGCAGCCGGACCTGCGCCCGCTCGAACTCCTCGAGGTCCAGGCCGCCGGCACTCGCCCCCTTGAACGCCGTCACCTGGGGCAACACCGAGAGCGTGGCCCACCACTCTTCGGTGGCATAGGAAAGCACCGGACCGGCGAACAGCGATGCATGTTCGACGCGCCCCTCCACGACGATGTTCTGTTCCACCACTTCGAGCCCGAACGAGAACCGGTTCGACATGGCGTAGGAGAGCCCTCCGCTGAGTCCGAGCTTGAGCTCTTTCTCCGTGTGCACGACCCCGTCCACGAGATCATCCTTCCATTCATGCTCGGCGATGATGTTACCCGCCAGAAGGACCTGCCCCATCTGTTTGTCGAGGATCACCTTGAACTCCACCTCCTGTTCGTCCAATCCCAGCGTGTATTCCCCGTACAGCGCCACCCCGAGCGGATCGGCGACACGGTCTGCGAGCTTGTACTTCCATTCGTTCGCAATGCTCGCCGTCTGGCCCGTCACCAGTCCGCCCCCCTCCCCCACACCATTCCCATCCCGGGCCCTCCACGAATAGTTCAGATAGAACGCCGTCATCAACCGGTCGGCCACGCCAAACTCCAGTTCCATTCTCTGGTCCAGGCGGCGGAAGTAGTACGGTCTGCCGCTCCGATAGGTGTTCCAGATCTCCAATTCCCTCGCACCCGGCGACAGCACCGGCGTCTCGTATGTGTATGCGAACCGCCGTTCATTCGCCGCGCCCATACTCTGACCAAGCACTACCACCAGACAGCCGCATGCCACGGTCCGCATCATACGACCGAACCTGCCACCCCGCAATGTTCTTCTCCCATCACCACGCATCGCACCCTCCACGATGGATCCTGTTCAGTGAATTCGCTGTGGTGAATCTAGGAAACCCGGAGTGGCCGAAACAATCCCCATTTGTGGGGATACGATCGTCGTGAGAGGCACAGCAGGAGGGAGTGTACCGCGGGAGGTCAGATCGCCGGAATGTCAGCCAATATCCTTCGATGACACCAGCCCGTTCAGCACCGCATACATCGTCAGTCCGGAGACCGTCTTGATCCCCAGTTTCGTCGTGATGTTCTTCCGGTGGGAGATCACCGTATGGAGACTGATGGACAACACATCGGCGATGTGCTTGTTGATCTCCCCTTTCGCAACAAGCTTCAGGACCTCGATCTCGCGGGAAGACAGGGTGCTGGCTTGCACATGCACCGAGGGTCGGGACCGTTTCTGGAACCGTTCGAGGTCCTCGATGATCCCGGCTTCTTCCTGTCGCGTCCAGAGCACCAGCGGATACCGATGGGTGTCATTCCGGAGATCGTCCTGAGACAGCACGATGATGGGTGCTTTCGTCGCTGTCAACACCCCATGGCAGCGCAGGTAGGCGTCGACGGACAGAAAGATGTAGTCATAGCGGCCGAGGCGATCCGCATCCACGGCTGGCGTCACGTGAACGGCCGCGGGGGCAAAATACGATTCCAGGACCGACCGGAGGCCGATGCCCGTCAGACGATCCGCGGTCGCGATCAGGACCTTGCTGCCATGGAGCATACGCTACCTCGTTCCCGACCCGAGACCACGCTCCAACTGCGCGATCCGCGGCATGAGGATGGTCTCTTCGATCCGCGTATGGTCCCTGATGTC
The DNA here is from genome assembly GCA_030835135.1 of Bacteroidota bacterium. Taxonomy (GTDB): domain Bacteria; phylum Bacteroidota; class Ignavibacteria; order UBA10030; family UBA6906; genus JAGDMK01. Next base: position 16,217 of record JAUQWO010000037.1, on the reverse strand, counting down.
CTGCTCGAGACGGAAGATCTCATAGATCATGGCATTCCGGAGGACCGCATCCACGCTCCCCGGGAGGTACTTGATCAGGATGTTCTTCAGGTCCCAGAGCTTCTCGTCGACGTTGTTGTGCTCTTTCTCGTACGCTGCCATCGAGTACGTCAGGCCCTTGCCCCGGTGGTGCGAGGACCGCCGTCGCTGATGCAGGCGGTGCACCGTGCGGACATACGGGAAGGTGACGGTCTCTTCACGATGCAGATGCGCGAGGAGTTCCTTCTTGTATTCCAGGAAGAACCGGCGCACCACCAGGAGGTCGCTTTTCCCCTTTCCGGCCCGCCGGATCATTTGACGGAGCTGGCGCTCGATCACCGGGATCTGCACATCCCGATAGTACGCGTGGGTCTTCTGCAGGTACGAGAGGATGGTCAACGGATCGAACGTCAGCAGTGCCTTCTCGGGGAAGTATGCCGGATGACTGAAGACATTGAGGATGGCCAGGAAGAATGCCACGTCGATGCGGTGCACCCGGCACACCTCCCTGATGGTTCGCTCACCAAACCCCAGAGGGATCCCGAACCGGTTCACCACGGGGATGAGGAGGTAGTTCGCGTGGATGGCATCCGCAAGCCGGGTGTCACGTGTGAACAGCTGCATGGTAGCCCATGTCATGTGAAATGGTACGCAGCGCGGAAGCCGGATGTCCGCGCTGCGCATCGTTGGGTGCCGGCTCCGGCGCGCCCGGCCCGCGCCCTGCTGCGCTGTCCGTACGGTCACCGCACGAGGACCATCCGCTTCACGTCCGTAAAGCTTCCGTTCGCCGCGCGCACATCGATACGATAGAAATACACGCCAGAGGCCCTCCCTGCTGCATTCCACGTGACACGATGGGCTCCGGCAGGCCGGACGCCATCGACCAGCACGGCGACCTCACGCCCGAGCAGATCGAAGACGGCAAGCCGCACATTCGCAGCCACGGGCACCTGATAGGCGATCTGCGTGGAAGGATTGAACGGATTCGGGAAATTCTGGTCCAGCCGGAAGGCATCGGGTTGTCCGGATCCCGTCTCAGATACGCCGGTCACCGTTGCGTTGTTGAACTGCAGACCCCAGGCGGTGAGTCGGCCTGTATTGAAATCCTGGTCGTCGGTGGCGTGCAGGATCCACCGGCCCTGCGAACTCTTCCCGCCGAACGTCTTGGCAAACGCACCATCCGGCCTGATCCGTGGCGCAAAGGTCGTGTGCACACCGATCGCCATGGAAGAGTCGGCACTCTCATCGAAGATGGTGGTCACGCCATCCGCATTGTCTTCCAGAAGCCAGTCCTGATAGAACCAATGCATCGTCCCATCCGGTCCCTCCAGGGCCATGTCCAGATCAGGTTCACCCATGTGATCGAGCGCCACGAACAGGTTCACGTCGCGGATGGTCACATTCTCACCGATCATGAGCGTATCCGGGACCATGTCCCCGAACATACCGGTTGCGGGGATCATCCGGATCGAGGACTTGATCGCGAATCCCGACGGGAAGGCAACGCCTGTCGATCGCAGGAGGGGCGACACCGGCATATCGAACTCGCCGCCGCCGTGTGTGAACCGCGCATTGCCCCGGCACACGAGCATCGGGCCTCCATCGGCACAGTTGTCCGTCAACGTCCCATCCAGGTTGTACGACACATTCACCAGCCCGGAATTCGGTTCGTTCCCATTCTCGATCGATTGATACAGGTACTCGCGTATCTCTTCGGGCGTCTTGATATATTTCGCGATACGCACCTCGTCGATGTACCCGTTGAATCCGGCAAGGGCGAATCCGCCACCGATCGTCAGCGAATCGGAGTTGGCCGGCAGCGCACCCACCGGCCATATCCCGGTCCTGACCTGCTCACCATCGACATAGAACACAAACACACTATCCGCGGCATTGTACGTGAACGCGACATGCGTCCACCGCCCCACCTCGATGTTCTTCGATGCCGTAACGAACGTGCCGTTGATGGTCGTGCGGAGAGTGTTGTTGGAGCCGCTCAGCAGGAAACTGAAGTTCGGCGTGATGCCCGGGCCCTTTGCCAGGATCGTCTGCGTGCCGGTCACGAGCGGGTGGACCCAGGCTTCCAGTGTCAGGGCCGTCGTTGGCTGCACGGCTGAAGCATGCGCACCCGCCAGGTAGTCATTGGATCCATCGAACCGGACCGCTTCGTTGTACGATTGCGTCACGTACGGCCCTGGCCCCATGTCCACCGCCGTCACACCGTGGTTGATGGGTGTGTTGCCCCTGCCGGACCAATCGAACACGCTGAACGGATCGCCCGCGGAATCATCGTCCTGGAATGTCACCGAAAGCATGAGGTCGCTGTAGACGCCCGTCGAGGCGCCAAGGGCCGTGAAACGGTATTGACGGATCTCCGTCGCGACCTGTCCGCCACGCCAGATCCGTACATCGTCCAGGTCGCCTTTGAATGGACCGTTGAAGCCCGTCCCGATGGTCACCGAATCGGCACTGGGGTTCGGGTCCCCGAGCGTTGCCGCCGACGATGTGTCGAGCGAACCGTTGAAGTAGATGCTGGCGGTCTGCGCAGCGGAATCATACCGGGCTGCGATATGCGTCCATACGCCATCGGTGAGCGACCGGGTACTGATCAGGTACGTGAGGTTGTTGTTCCGGAGGGCGATCTTCCCATCCGGCCCAAGGTACACCGTGTATCCCTCGCCTGCAGAACCGTTCCTGCGCTCCACCAGTGTTTCGGCGGACCCGTCGATGGCTCGCTCGGGGCGGATCCAGAACTCGATCGTGTAGCTCCCGGTCAGGTCCAGGGTCGGGTCGGGTGGCACGGCAAGATAACTGGAGGCCGTTCCCGCAAAGTGGGCGGCCCTGTTCCAGAAGAGTTGGGCTGAAGCACCGGCATGGAATGCCGCGAGGGCGACAACGAACAGCACGATGGGACGAAGACGCATGCAGGTCCTCCGGGAGGTATGGTGTTGGAATGAACAGTGTGCGAGTATTGGTCAGAACCTGCGAACGGGGAGCGAAGTTCCCGTGTGGGAACGCACAGAGGCCCCCGGGGGGCCTCTGTGACGGCTATCACATATGGACGCGGAGGGGGCTTACACCCGTTTGGTCACCCCCGGCACCGCAACCTCGAGGGCAGGGAGCTCTTTCCAGTCGAAGTGCGGGGGCGTGAGGTCGAGTTGCGATCCCTTCAGCAGCCACTCCCATGACACGGGCTGGCCCGTATATGCGCTCATGCGACCCATGATGGCGGTGAGGGTGCTCTCCGCCACCTGGTGCCCCTCGTTCAGCGGCGCTCCGGCTTTGATGCTTGCGATCAGATCCGCATGCTCCTGGACGTAGGGGTTTGGCGAGGGCGTCGCCGTGCTGTACGGCGTTGTCCCTTTGATGTACCCATCCGCCGAATCGGTATAGGCATGGCCCTTCGTCCCGATCACCCGTTCGCATACGTTGCCCATCACGCCCGCCGTCTGGCGGCACATGCTCGATACCCGGGCTCCGTTCGGATACTCATACTCCACGGCAAAGTGGTCAAAGACGTTGCCGAATATCCGATCGGTGCGCGCCGCACGTCCACCCACACCCACGCACTTCACGGGATGACTTCCCATCGCCCAGTTCATGACATCCAGATTGTGCACGTGCTGCTCCACGATATGGTCGCCGCTGCACCAGACCGTGAACAACCAGTTCCTGATCTGCCACTCCATGTCCGACCAGTTCTTCGCGCTCCGGTTCGCCCAGTTCTGCGCCGCACGATCCAGCCACAGTTCTCCCATATCCCAGTAACACTGTCCGGCAACGATCTCGCCGATATCGCCGCGGTGGATGCGTTTCATGACCTCCACATAATGGGTCTGATGACGCCGTTGCGTGCCGGCCACGATGCCCAGCGACTTCTGCTTCGCGAGCGCGGCGCTCGCGATCACGGAACGCACGCCGGCCGGATCGACCGCAACGGGTTTCTCCATGAAAACATGCCTGCCGGCGCGCACCGCCTCGGCCAGATGCTGTGGCCGGAAGAACGGTGGCGCAGCGAGGATGACGAGATCGATATCGCATGCCATCACGTTCTTGTACGCATCCCAGCCGGTGAAGCAGCGCTCCGCGGTCACCGCCATGTTCCGGGCGGGGAGCCTCTCCTTCAGGGACTTCAACGACGCATCCAGACAGTCGCTGAACAGGTCACCCATGGCCGTGATGACGACATCACTCGAGGCGGTCACGCAATCGACCGCGGCACCCGTCCCCCGTCCGCCACAACCGATGAGCCCGACACGGATCGGGTCCTTCTCCCCCGCATGAAGCACATCACCGCCATACAGATAGGATCCCATCGCCACGACGGATGCGGTGCGGATGAAGTCGCGTCTGCTGTATCCGGAATTCTCAGTGTTCATGGTCGTTCTTCCTTTGGATCGTGCGGTATGATCTGGTTCAGAGCGCATCACAGGAACGGTAGGCCTCGATCACGGCGAGTTCGCCCTCGTTCCCCGCTTTACTCCTTCCGTGTTCCATGCACAGCACCCCGGTATACCCCTTCGTGCGGATATGCCGGAAGATCTGTGTGTAGTTCAACTCGCCCGTCCCGGGTTCCTTCCGTCCCGGGGTATCGCCAAGATGGAAGGCCCCGATGGCATCCCAACACGCATCGATGTTCGGGATGATGTTCCCCTCGGTGATCTGCTGATGATAGATGTCCATGACGATCTTGCACGAAGGACTGTTCACGGCCTGCACGATCTGATAGGCCTGCGCCATCTTCGTCAGGAACAACCCCGGATGGTCCTTCGGATTCAACGGCTCGATCACCATCACAATGCCTGCACGCTCACAGATCCCCGCGCACCATTTCAGGTTCTCGATCACATTCGCGGTCTGATACTCCCAGTCCATCCGCTGGTCGTAGCGTCCCGGAACGACCAGCGTCGTCCGCACGTTCGTCCGTTGCGCCGTCTCGATCGCTGTCCCGAGTTTGCCCTTCATCATATCGCGCACCGCGGGATCCCGGTTCACGAACGACGTCACGGAGAAATCCGCATACGTGACGAACGGTCCGATCTCCATGCCGCGGCGGGTGGTCTCCGCTGCGATGGCTTCCTGCTCCGCAACGGGACGGTTCATCAGTCCGTTATCGAACATGGCGCGGAAGCCCTGATCGGCCATGAACCGGATCTGATCGAGCGGGTCCTTGCCCGCATTGCCTTCGAACATGCCGAGCGGGGGTGCATACCGCATCGAGAACGGTGTGACAGGACGGGGTGCCGGGCCTTTCACGGCTGCCATCAGCGAGCGGACCGGAAGGAGCGCAGCGGCGGCGGTTGCCGCGAGGCTGCCAAGGAAATGCCGCCGGTTCGCGGCGGGGAGGGTGGGTCGCATAGCAATGTCTCTCCTTGAGGGTGGTGGGGATCCACGTTGTTGTGTATCAGGCTGTTCCGGACAGGTGGTCGGGCTGTGTCACGGTCGGGAGCACTGCGCATGCGGCGGCAAGGATCAGTATTCCCGCTTGACCTCGCCGAACTTCGTCGGTTTCCCCCAGTACGTCCCTTCGTTCTTCACCCAACGGACGGCAGCGGCCAGGATATCGTCCACCGCGTCCATGTATGGCCCGAACCTGCGCACGCAGAAGTCGTCGTTGACCACCTGGGAGTATTCCGGCTCGTCGCCGACCAGGACCGGATCCTTCCCCAGCATCGCAGCAAGGCGCGACGCGATCTCCCGCACCGCGTACGGACGGCCGGAAACGTTCAGCAGGGAGGGTGGGTTTTCGCAGATCTCCAGTGCGCGGATCGCGCGGTCGTTAGCATCGCGCTGCGACACCAGATTCACGTAGGGGACCGCGAGCGAGATCTCTTTTCCTTCAAGGATCGACCGCGCGAGGTCGACCACGACACCATAGGCAAGGTGTTGGGCATACGCAAGCCGGTAATAACACGACCGTTGCCCGGGATGCCTGCGCGCGGTGATCGCAAAAGCGTTCTCGCGTGCCACGATGCTCCATCCATAGATCCCCTTCGGATCGAGCGGGTCTCCCTCACGGGCGCCCCCCGAAGCGAACGTCGTGAACGCGTACGGATTGGCGGAGGAGAACACCACGATGCGCGATCCCGGAAAGCGTTCGCCGACCAGATACGGGAGGATGCAATTCACATGCACCGCCTTCTCCCAGTTGTCGGACGAGCCGAACTTGAACCCGGGCATATAGATCACGTTCGGCATCACAGGGAGTGTGCCGAGGAATGTCGGGTCCGTGAGCTCTCCCTTCATCACCTGCACGCCCAGCTCTGCGAACAATTCCGCGGTACGTTCGCGCGGATTGCTGAATGTGGACGCGACGGTGATCTTCCGGGATGTGCCGGCGATCGCATCCGCACGGACGATCATCTCGGTCAGTTCCGGCCCCATCTTGCCGCTGCCGCCGAGGATGAGCAGGTCGCCGGCGATATTCCGGACACACTCGATCACTCCCGGGGTCGGCGTGGTCATGTACTCGCGCAGCTGCGCGCTGGTCGAGATCTGCGCAAGGGTCACGGGAGGAGCCCTACCTCTCTTTTCATGGATGCAAGCGTTTCCGCCACGTATGCCCGGTCACTGATCACGGGATGGAAGCTGTACGCACGATCGATCTCCTCCGCCAGGCCGGCCCTGCCGGTCTCGTGGAAACACGTGGGACCGGGGAGCAATCCCAGGGAGGTCAGCCGGTACTTCACCCCCCACACGGAGTTGGCAAAATCCATCCGCGCGTCGAAGAGCGCCCCGTTGCACATGTTCACGATATGGGCCAACTGCTTTTCTGAGACGTCCAGCCGCCAGCGCTTACCTTCCTTCGCTGCCAGCACCGCACCCGCCCAGCGTACGGCCGCATGCGTATCGGTGGCAAAATGCCCGAGCAATCCGCCGGCGTAGCCCATCGTGACCGTCCGGCGCCCGATCTTGAACGGAAAGCTCCCCCCGAGATCGGCGACGATCCTGTCGTCGTTCCCCGTCACCAGCACGAGGTGTTTCCTGCGTTCGCTGTGGGCTGCGGCTTCGAGCATCACCTGTGCGCGGTACGTGTTGAACGGCGCCGCTTTCGCACCGTACACGATCTCGAAGATGCGCTCCCAGAGCGGGGCGTTGAACTCGCGGCTTCCGGGCACGAGTTTCTGGAGCTCGAACCCGAACACCGGAATGATGCTCGCAACATCCCGGAAGATGCGCACGACCTCGTCGTCGGAGCGGTCCGTGAATGCCGTCGGTGCAAGCATCACAATGTCGTATCCATTGGCGGCCGCGGCTTCCGCCTGCTGCATGTAGTGCGGGCCGCTCACGGCGGACATCAGGAACATATCCTTCGACCCATACTCCTGCACCATCTCTTTGATCAGACGGAGCCAGTACGTGTAGATCCCGATGTCGCCGCCCGAGAACTCTCCTGTGTGGGCGCCGGGGACGATCGTCCGCGCACCGGCCCGGATGTAGTACAACGTCAGCAGTCTCTGCCATCGTTCGGCAGGACGCCTGTCATCGTCCAGGGCGAGGGGGCTCGGGATCCACACCCCTCCCTTCTTCAGTCGTGCATGTACCGGGGCACTCAGTGTTTTCATCGACAACGGTCCGTGAGCTTCTGAGACTGTTACTGGCAGGGTGCAACGATAGAGAATCCGGCGAGGGCATCATGGTTTCACCCATGGCACACTTCACATATTCCCTCTGGTGGCAGTAAGGTAGACAAACGGATCGATGAAACCAAGCCCCGGATGCAGGGAATCCATCCGGAAGGGAACCCCTCCCCCGGTCGCATCGCATGGCCGGGTATCCTTTTGCTTTTCCCCTGTGGGTTCCGTACGTTTCACATCGAAGGGGAACAGCCGACGGGATCACACACCGGAGAGGCACACGTGGCCAACTCGAAGACGATCGCGTTGAGGAAATTTGTGGCGCCTGAGTTCGTCTTCGGGACCGGCGCGCTCGATCTGGCGGGACGGTATGCCAGCAACCTTCACATCCGCAAGGCCCTGATCGTCACCGACCCCGGTGTGACCGCCGCCGGCTGGCTCAGCCGGGTCGCCGAAAGCCTCACCGCCAGCACTATTCCCTACGTGGTCTTCGATCGTGTCTCCCCGAATCCCCGCGTGGAAGAGGTCATGCACGGCGCGGAGGTGTTCCTGACGGAAGGATGTGATGTCATTGTGGCCGTCGGCGGGGGAAGCGTGATCGACTGCGCGAAAGGGTTGGGGATCGTCAGCACGAATCACCAGACGGTCCGGACGTTCGAAGGGGTGGACAATGTCCCCGAACCGGGCCCGCCGCTCATCGCCATCCCCACCACCGCAGGCACGTCCGCAGATGTCTCGCAGTTCGCCATCATTGCGGACATGCAGGAACGGTTGAAGTTCGCCATCATCAGCAAGACGGTCGTGCCGGACGTTGCGCTGGTGGACCCGCTGACCACCGTGACCATGGATCCCTACCTGACGGCGTGCACCGGCATGGACGCCCTCGTGCATGCGATCGAAGCGTACGTCTCCGAGGCCCATTCTCCCGTCTACGATCTGCATGCGCTGGAAGCGATCCGCCTGATCACCAGGCACCTTCAGACCGCGATCGAACAGCCGGACGATCTTGACGCACGGGCCGGCATGATGCTCGGCAGCCTCGAGGCGGGGCTTGCCTTCTCCAACGCGAGCCTCGGCGCCGTGCATGCCATGGCCCACAGCCTGGGCGGCTATCTCGACATGCCCCATGGCGAATGCAATGCCCTCCTGCTGGAGCACGTCGTCGCGTTCAATTACGATGCCGCGCCCGAACGGTACGCAGCGATCGCCACGGCACTTGGCATCCCTCCCGGTCTCACCGGACCGTCAACGGTACGCGCGTCGATCCGTGCACGCATCAATGAGATGCGAACGACCGCGCGGATCGCCGGTTCGCTCGCCGGGCGCGGACTGAAAAGCGCCGACATCCCGGTGCTCGCCGAGAAGGCGGTGAAGGATCCCTGTCTGGTCACCAATCCGCGGCGCGCCCTGAAACGCGATCTTGAGGTCATCTATGAAGACGCCCGATGACAGCGATGAGGAACGCTCCGCCCTCCGCGATCGCATCATCGGACTGGGAGAGCGGTCGTTCCGCAAGAGCTACTTCCCCCAGCTTCAGACCCAACTCCAGAGGCTGGAACGTTTTCGCATGCTCTTCGACCATACGCGCGAAGGCCTGTATCTGATCGAGGGACTCAGCGGCACTATCATCGACGCGAACAGGGTCGGCGCCGGTTTCTTCGGGTACCAGATCGATGACTTCCTGCACACGCACTTTCCGGACCACTTTCCGCCAGCGCACCGGGAACTGCTCGTCGGCCTGATCGGGGAAGAGGCCCCGGCCGAGGACGCCACCCAGACGATCACTCTCCATCGGGTACTCGCCGATCGGTCGGAGATCGTCCTGGAGTTTACGATCAACACCGTGGGACTGCAGGGCAGCCGCTTCCTCCTTGTCATAGCGCGGGACGTCACCGACCGTCACCGCGCCGAACTCCAGCTGCGGACATCGCTCCGTGAGAAGGAAGCATTGTTACGGGAGGTCCACCATCGCGTGAAGAACAATCTTCAGGTGATCTCGAGCCTCCTGCACATGCAGGCCGCCGAATCCACCGACCCGCATACCCAGATGGTCTTCCAGGAAAGCCAGACCCGCGTCCGGTCCATGGCGCTCGTCCATGAACGGCTCTATCAATCCGGAGACTTCTCGGGTATCAACTTCCGCGATTACCTCCCCGCCGTCGGCAAGGATCTGCTGTTCTCCTACGGCCGGACCGACATCGCGTTGACCATCGATGCGGACGACATCCATCTGGCGATCGATTCGGCCATCCCGTGCGGATTGATCGTAAGCGAACTCATCTCGAATGCCCTGAAACATGCCTTCCCCGGCGGCCGCCGCGGCACGATCACCGTGTCGCTGCACACCTGCGGATCGGCGATGGTACGTCTCGTGGTCCGGGATGACGGCATCGGCTTTCCGCCTGACAGAGATCTCGAGGACATCCGCTCCATGGGGATCACACTCGTGCTCGGACTCGCCCATCAGCTCGACGGGACAGTGACCCTCGACCGCGGCATCGGCACGGGATTCATCATGGAGTTCCCCCTTACACACCGGGGTCCGGCGTAGAGGACTTCCGGTGCCGACCATCCTCGCTCCTTGCAGAGCACCGCACGACCTGCGGGAACACGCGCCCGCCGAGGAGTTTCATTGCCACATCAGGATGCCGATCACCGCAGAAGAAGGATACGCTCAGCCATGCGGATCCCTTCCCCCTGCACCATGCAGAAGTATACCCCCGTCGGCATCGAGCCTGCGAGCAAGGTGAGTTCCACGGTACCCGGATGCTGATGTCCGCGCGCGAGCACCTGAACCTCTTCTCCCAGCACATTCATGACCGTGACAGCATAGACCCCTTCACGTGGAAAGGTCACCCGCACACGCGCGGTACCGTTGAAGGGGGACGGATAACATGCGACCCGTGCGTCCGCGTACGGCAACACCCCGGCCCCGGCGGAGCGAACCGCGAGCGGTGCGAAGGCCGACGTCCGTGGCACCGGCGTTCCCGTCTCGAAGTCGGTGCCGTTGTTGTTCGCATCGATCATCCCCCCACCCTTGCGGAGGAGCGCCGTCTTCGCGCCAGCCGCCGGCGCCGCAGAATCCCCTTCACAACACGTCGCCGATGACCCGAACCCCACGAGGTCCACGATGTCGGATCCGCCAGGACAACTTCCGGCGACCGGTGCCAGCGTTGCCATGAGCAGGATCTTTCCGGCCGTGGCACTCATCGCGATCGTGCCCACGACATCGGGGGTGGGCAAGGGCGAAGTGCCCCCGCCACCCGCGGCCTCCTGCACAAGATAGTAGTGCATCGCCTGGATGCTGCCGGACAGGGGCGTTGATTGCCACGTCGTTCCGGCCCCCGATGCATACCGGATACTCCACCCGGAGAGATCCACCGCGACCGGTCCGATGTTCACCAGTTCCACGAAATCATGCGTCCAGACCGATCCACTGTTCCCGCCACCGCCGTAGATCTGACTGATGCGCACCTGTCCGGTCGCAGGAATGCTCATACCGAGCAGAAGGATCATCACCATGTTCCGCATTGCATGCCTCACTCATAGGGTCAGTGATATGTTCCCTGTCGCGGAAACTGCTCCCCTCGTGTATCACCATGTGTACTACCCGGGTGCGGACAGGTTTCCGACTGTCAGGACCTCTCACCTCCTGGAACCTCCACATCCGGTCTGTACATTCGGGGCATTGTTGCGGTAAAGGATCCACCCCCGAAACGCTGATTGCGCCCCCGATCGCAGGATTTCAGGAGAATGGCACGCACGATCCCGGATCCCCGATCGTGGTCCCCCTTGGCAGGGTGGGACTTCTTGTGAGTACCGGGGATCGAAAGGGACGCGTTCCTTTACCAAACCAGGTCCGCTTGACTTTTGCCGGCATCAAAGGGATATTATAGCACTTAGGGATCGGCGGGGATCCCCACCACCTCCCCGCGTTCCGGCGTCACTCGCACGACGCCTCTCATTCCTCACACCACAGGAGGATTCTGTATGTCATTTCGTCACAGTGTATACGCGTTGGCCCTGCTCATGCTCATCGCGTGCCAGTGTGTCGTTGCTCAACCCGGCTACCAGGTAAGCGTGACGCAAGTCGCCACAAGCAATACCCTGACGTTGACCTTCTGGATCGGCAATGCTGCCCCCGAATTCGTTCTGGGAACGGCAGGTTTCAAGTTAGCCTACAATACGTTCGCTGTCGGCTGCCCGACCAAGCTCCTTGTTGATGACGGCCCCTGGGACCAGCAGACGGACCAGGACTATGCGAACATGACGCTCATCCTGCACGACGGCGGCATCGTGGAGCTTCACACCCAGTTCGTGGGTGGCGTGGACTACAGCGGCATGCTCGTCCCCGCGACGTCGCTGAAAAAGATCGGTGCGATCCGCTTTGAGATCCTGAGCGAGTCAGAGCCGGCACAATTCGCCTGGTCATCACCGTACGTGTTCCGGCTGAACAGCCCGGGTACGCAACCGTCGTACGAGGTGGCGTATACCGCCGCGGGCGATTTCATCCCGCCGGACGACATGCCTCTCCCCATCACACTGTCGTCCTTCACCGGGACACCTCTCACGGACGCCGTCGGGGTGTCGCTCACATGGCGGACCCTCAGTGAGATCAACAACTACGGCTTCACGGTGGAACGCCGCGCGACAGGCACCGGTGAGTTCACGGCGTTGAACGACGCATTCCTTGCGGGCGCCGGCACCACCTCCGAACCACGCACGTATGCGTTCATCGACCGGACCATCCCGGCCCCTGGAAGCTATGAGTACCGGTTGAAGCAGCAGGACCTCAACGGCACGGTCTGGTATTCGCCGGTGGTCAGCGTCACCGCCACGGTCACCGGACTCAACGACGTGGAGATCCCGATCGATCCCACACTCGTCCAGAACTATCCGAATCCGTTCAATCCCGAGACCGTGATCCGGTACGGGGTCTCAGAACGGTCGCCGGTCACGGTGGAGATCTATACGGTCCTCGGACAGAAGATCCGTACGCTGGTGAACGGCGTGCTGGAGGCGGGCCGGTACCAGGCATCGTGGGACGGCAGGGACGATGCCGGACAGTCACTCACAAGCGGTACGTTCATCTGCAGGGTCACCTCGGTCACCGGAACTGCATCCGTGAAGATGCTTCTGCTCCGCTGACCTTCGCTGTTCCATCGGAGAACGCCGGAGCAGAGCGTATGCTGTTCCACTGACCCGGCGTGAGACCGCTCCGCGCGTTCTCCGGTTTGTTCCTTTCCTTCATCCCTTCATCCCACTCAGGACCACGATCCATGAAAGCGTTCCTTCGCATCATCGCGTCCGCTGCCATCGTTCTCATTCTCCCGCTCATGCTGCACGCCCAGACGGCGCCTTCGCTCGATGGTTCCTGGGAACTGATCCCGGCGCACAGTCAGGACATGGATCACTTCCGCACGTTCGCGCTGACGATCCGTACGGCGGGCCAGCCCGTGACCGTGGTGCAGGTCTGGCGCGCTCGCCAGGTCCATCGCGACTCCGTCACGCTGGTCCCCGGTGCAAAGGAAGTGACCCTGCCCGTACCGGGTTGGGTGAACCCCCCGAATGTGTACATGGGTATGCGCCGGCCCGAAGGGGGCACCCGGCACATGGCGGCACGCTACGAAGACGGCGGCCGCACGCTGATCATCACCGAAAGACTCCAGCATGAGGGTTCTCAGGGAGCGAAGCCCGTGACGATCGAGCACCGGTATGCCCTGACGAAGGAACAGGACATGCTGGAGTACACGATCTCCCGCTCGACCCGGAAGACCGGTCTCCCGATGAAGTACACATTCAAGAAGGCGGGAACCCGGCAGGGATATGTGATCCGGCTGAAGGACGACTTCACCATCCCGGGCGATCTGTCCAACAATGCGATGATGATCTCCCTCCAGGGACTGGCCAACATCAGCGCACCCAACGTGTATCTGCTCTATCCCGCGGATTGGCCGTTCACGTACGTGAACTCCGTCTTCGACTTCTACAAGGACAAGCGCTTCTGGACGTTCACGGAACTCCGGACGGCCGCTGACGCTCTGAAAGTGCTCGCGAAGTTCGCGAAGGGCTATGTGGTCTGGGACAAAGAGGTCCGCACATCGCTGATCGTCGCGTTCACGGTGGCAGGCCTCGAGCAGGCGGTGGTCGTCAGCAAGGATGAGATCCCGCTCGTCGAAGCAGCCGGACTCAAACCCGTGGAGGACTTCCGCGGCAAGTTCACCGGACAGTCGGATATCCAGATCTACCAGTGGGCCTATGACAAATACTGGGCGCGCTGCAGCCGGGAGTACATCATCTGGCTCGGCGGTGAGCATGGAACGATGATGAAGCCCGCGGTGGCCGACTGGGGGATCAAGCAGCGGGTGTTCTTCAACGACCTGTCCACGCGCAAGACCGACATCGCGGAATATTCACTCGCACGCCGGGTACTCTCCGAGATGAAGCCGATGTCCATGGTCATGGGATGGCATTCTTACAAGAAGGACCTGGAAGAAGAACATGTGGCGCTCACGTCGAGCTTCGGGCACCGGGTGGAAGGGCTGAACTCCCTGCCGAACCTCAGCTTCAGCGCACAGATCCCGACCTCGCCGGGGTTCGTCTTCAAGAACAACCACCATGTGAAACCCGGCGAGAAGATCCAGCCGAAGGAGAAGGTGTACGTCACCTGTCTGCAGACCGACGGCATGGGGCTGGGCGCATGGCTCAAGCCGGGCCGGGGTGAGATCCCCTATGCCTGGGAATGCCTGATGAACTACACCTGGATGGCCCCCGGCATGGCCGAGTACTTCTACAGCACCGCAACCCCGAACGACTACCTGATCGGGTGCCTCTCCGGCCCCGGGTATCTCTATCCGAAAGCCGTGCCGCCTGAGTATCTGAAGAAACTCATCGCCATGGCGCGCGAACAGATGAAGGTCCTCGACCTGCGTGTGTTTGAAACGATGGATTGGTCGGAAGGCGACGAGACCGAAGGCAACACTGATCTTCCCCAGAGCATCATCGACATGTATTACGACGGCATGCCGGAGGCGATCGGGTTCGTGAACGGGTATGGCGCAGGATATACGCACACCATCAGGAACGGCCGTCCGTTCATGTCGTTCGATTACTATCTCGGTCCGCACAAACCGGAGGCGGACGCCGTTGCAGACCTCAAAGAGCTCGCTACGCTGAATACCCGGCGTCCGTATTTTCTGCTTGTGCACGTGCGCGAGTACAGCGATGTGAAGCGTGTGAAGACCATCCTGGACCAGCTCGGACCGGAGTTCGAGGTCGTACCGCTGGATGTGTTCCTGAACATGGCGGGGAACCAGCCAACGTTTGAGAAACGCGTCCTGAAGGAACGCAGCAAATGACATCCCGCGAGCGTGTCCTCGCCGCACTGAACCATCGTACGCCCGACCGTGTGCCCCTGGACCTCTCAGGGCACCGGTCCTCCGGGATCCATGCGATCGCGTACGCACGGTTGAGGAAACATCTCGGCCTGCCGCCACGCCCGCTCCGGGTGTACGATATCATCCAGCAGATGGCCGTCGTCGACTCCGATGTGCTCGACTTGTTCGGCGTTGACACCATTGAACTGGGACGCGGGTTCGCGCTCGAAGACAAGCACTGGCACGATTGGGTCCTGCCGGACGGCACGCCCTGTCAGGTCCCCATCTGGATCAAGCCGGAACGCGACGGCACGCGGTGGGTCCTCCGTTCGCCCTCGGGCCGCATCCTCGCCCAGATGCCGGACGGGGCGCTCTACTTCGAGCAGACCTATTACGTGTTCATGGAGGGCAAGGAAGATTTCGACGACCTCGGGACCGCCTTCACCGAATCCATGTGGACCGGCTTCGCTTCACCTCCCGGCCCGCTGATCGATGGACCCGACGGTGAGCGCATATTCATCGAAGGCGCGCGCCGCCTGCGGGAGTCCACCGACCGTGCCATCCTCGGGTTGTTCGGCGGGAACCTCCTCGAGGTCGGACAGTTCCTGTACCGGAACGACACCTTCTTCATGATGCTTGCCGGTGAACCGGAGAAGGCCCACGATTTCCTGGACCACGTCGTTGCGTACCACCTGAAGAACCTCGAAACGTACCTGCGGCGGGTCGGACCCTCCATCGATGTCATCGTCTTCGGCGACGACCTCGGGATGCAGACCGGCCCGCAGATGTCGCCTGCCATGTACCGCGAATTCTTCAAGCCGCGCCATGCGATCCTGTGGAACCGCGCGAAGGAGCTTGCCGATGTGAAGGTGATGCTCCATTGCTGCGGTGGCGTGCGGGAGTTGCTGCCCGACATGATCGAGGCGGGGCTCGATGCGATCAATCCTGTGCAGGTGACCTGCCGGGGGATGGAAGCGCACGGACTGAAGACGGATTTCGGATCACGGCTGACGTTCTGGGGTGGCGGGTGCGACACGCGTGAGGTGCTGAGCCGGGGAACGCCGGCGCAGGTGAAACGGCATGTCGCGGAGCAGATCGCGGCCCTGCATCACAACGGCGGGTTCGTATTCCAGCAGGTGCACAATGCCCTGGCCGACGTGCCGCCGGAGAATCTCGTGGCGATGTTCGAGGCGGTCAGGGAGTTTCGATGACACCCGGCGTGACCGGGGGGCACCGGCCCCACGGT
>JAUQWO010000036.1 GCA_030835135.1 Bacteroidota bacterium | reverse complement strand
CCTACACCGGACCACCAGAATGACCTGAAAGGGTGGATCGCACGGACGGGCGGTGTGACCGGATCGAATATGTGTACCTGGCCTTTGTAGGGGCGGTGCATGCACCGCCCCTACAACGGACCACCGGAATGATCTGAAACGGATGGATCGCACGGACGGGTCGTGTGAATGGATCGAATGTGCGGAGGTGGCATTTGTATGGGGCGGTCTGAATGCTTCGACTGTGTGTACCTGGCTTTTGTAGGGGCGGTGCATGCACCGCCCCTACCCCGGAAAACAAGGAATGACTTGCCGCAGAGCGCTGACCGGTGATTGCACGTTGACAATGGGGTAAACGCGGTGTATCTTCAATTGTGTTCTGATGCAGCTGCAATACCGATATTCTCACCCGCGGCCATAGGGGAAAGGGGGCGCACTTCACGTTCGTTACCAGCTTGTTGTTCACAGCGTGAATGCGCCATTCATCTCAACATCCCCGGGGGCGGTATGCAACACCATGCGTTCGTGCGTCCTTCCGTTGACCTCACCTTTCAATCCATTCGTTCCCTGATCGTCCGTGCCGTGCAGCTTGCCGTGATCACGCTTGTGCTCGCGCCCGGCCTACTGGCCCAGGCCATGTATCCTGCAAGCACCGCAGGTCGCCCGCCTTCAAGGATCGTGACCGCCCCCGGGATGATCACCTCCACGATCACACACGGAGATTCGGTACTGGACAGCCAGGTCCTCGATCTGAACGAAGAGGTGCAGGTGATCGTGCAGTTCGTGAGCCCACCATTGAGTTCTCTGCGCCACACGCACGCCATGAATCCCCCCGCCGGCACGACGCTGAGCGCGGCCCAGAGCCAGATCGAACGCGATCACGCAAGCTTCCGCTCGGATCTGCTCCGACTGGGCTCGGCGGTCACCAGCACTACCGCCATAGGACGAACCCTGAAACGATCCGATAGCCGCATGAGCGCGGAGTACCGGACGGTGTTCAACGGTGCAGCCCTGCGATCGCGGCGCTGGCTGGTGGAACGGCTCCGGTCGCTGCCGTATGTTCGTTCCATCACATCGGACCTCCGCGTGCACGCCGTCGACTCCACGAGCAATCAGCAGATCGGGGCGGACAGCGTATGGTCTCGCTATGGCCTGACCGGCAGCGGTACAAGGGTGGGTGTATTGGACACCGGCATCGACTATATGCACCCGGATCTGGGAGGAGGCATCGGGCCCGGATTCAAGGTCGCCGCCGGCTGGAGCTTCGTCGATGATGTCCTCAGCCCGATGGATGACCACGGCCATGGGACCCACGTGGCAGGCATCATCGCGGCAGACGGTCCGCACCTGCAGGGCGTGGCACCGGATGCCACGCTCTATGCACTGAAAGTCCTTTCAGGTGAAGGGTGGGGGTATACGTCCTGGATCATGTCCGGTTTGGAACGTGCCGTCGATCCGGACGGGAACGCCGGAACGGATGACCATCTGGACATCATCAACATGTCCATCGGCGGCATGGGTGACCCGACCGACGCGCTCAGTCAGGCGATCGATAATGCCACGGCCGCCGGAGTATTGTGCGTGGTCGCTGCGGGCAACGGCGGTCCCTCCGGCCTCTCGATCACGTCACCGGGATGCGCGTCCGGTGCACTGACCGTCGGTGCCTGCGATAGTACTTCACGTATTGCGTACTTCAGCAGCCGCGGACCCGCGAACTACCTGTATACGATCAAGCCGGATGTTCTTGCTCCCGGATACGAGATCATGTCGACACTGACAGGGGGAACATACGATCGCAAGAGCGGCACCTCCATGGCGACCCCGCACGTCGCAGGTGCTGCGGCGCTCGTGCATCAGCTGCATCCATCATGGACACCGGTGATGCTCAAAGGCGTGCTGATGGGCAGTGCGAAGAACCTCGGGCTCGACCCGTGGACGCAGGGAAAGGGGACACTCGACGTGCTGAGCGCAATGCGTGCACGGTTCGTGGCTGCACCGCAGATGCTCTCATTCGGCCTGGATGATCTTGCGGCATCACGATGGCAACGGTCCGACACGGTCACCGTGTGGAATGAGTCCGATACGAGCGTGACGTTCCTTGTCGAACCATCTGCGGGCGTGCCGGCCGGCGTCGCCATCACAGCGGACCTTCCCGCGATCACGGTGCCCGCGCATGGATCAGCACAGCTTGCGGTGTCGTGCGATGTGGACAACACCCTTCCATCCGTCAGCGCCGGAACCCTGAGTGGCGTGACAGGCAGCATCGCGCTTATCTCCCCCGTCGACACGCTGCATTTCCCCTGGGCTCTGGTCGTCGCACCGTATATCGAACTCCAGATCGCCCTGCCGGAAGATATGACGCCCTTTACCATGCTCCTCATGCCACGGTCCGGCCGAGGTGCCATCACGTCCGATTCGTTCGCGAAGAATGGCATGACGACATGGCATAACCGCACGGTCATTCCGCGCGGATCCTATGATGTCATGCTCCTAGCACTGCAATGGTCGACGTACGGACTGACCTGGTTCGTGCACGATTCAGTGCGCGTCGAGCCGGTCGCGACACTTCTTCTGTCGGATCACGATCAGCTCTTCCGCGTGGGTTCGGCACTGAAGGATGAGAGTGGCGTGGCGCTGGATTCAACCTATCTCATGACCTATGCTTCCCAGCTCTCTTCACTGCGGTCCGGCATCGGATTCTCCATAGGCATCATCGGCATACCGCCAACCATGTGGGACATGGACCGCGTCTCACCGCTCTCGTCCAACTACGTCTTCGATCATTTCTATATGACAGGTCCGGAACAACCGCGGATCCATTCCTACGCAGGCCAGACCTCAACGGTCATGGCGGACCGGGTGACCGACGTCGCGCCGTCGGAGGTCGTACGACGCGACATCGAGTACCACCTCCCCTCCGTGATACCATCATTGAAATGCCTGCAGCCGTTCCCTTTTTCCAACGGCAACGGATGGTCATACTTCGGGTTCACCGACACCCCTCCGCTCGTGCGTCCCTTCCACCAGATATGGTATTCCCACGGGTTCCCCGGGGGCCGCTTCCCCCGGTTCGGCCAGTTCATCAACCACCTGTTCTGGTATGACGGCTCAAAGGATTCGGTATTCGATTCGAGGGTGAACGCAGCGGTGCTTCTTACGCCCGATCAGATCCCTGGTACGGACGGCGCGCTCGGCACGGGGTTCTTCGGCAGGGATACGATCCTGCAACGATACGGGGGGAAGCGGCTCGTGTACGGACTCGGGCCGAAGCATTATTTCGGACGGATGGAGAACCAGGGGTCGGCCAGCAGGACGTCCATCCGTGTCAGGGTAAACTCGGACGAGGTCTCGCGGATCTTCTATTTCGCGCCGGTCGAATCATCCGTCCCCCTCTTCCTGAACCAGACCATGGATGCCGAACCGCTCAACCTCAGGCTCGCATTGCGCGACTCTGCAGGCCATATGATGAAACAGTCGTCGCAACTCTGGCCTGAATACATCAGCGATTGGAGCGGATCGTTGAATGTGAACCTGCCCGTGGCCGGACGGTATACGCTGCAACTGAGGGATCCCTCGAGCCACGTTCTCTCATTGAACGGTGCAGCGGTCGTCAATCTGACGGCGGACACGCGTCTCGCTGATCCGAATCCTCCTGCAATGACCAGCTTCACGATCACCGGCGCGGATAGCAACTTCACGGATATGCTCCAGCCAGGAGAGACCGGCAGGGTCGGGTTCGGTGTCACGGACGCAGAAACCGGTCTGCGCTCGGTGACCCTCTCCTATCACACGGATACGAGTCATGTGTGGACAGACGTCCCGTTGACCCTCCAGGATGGACGTTATCAGGGCACCTTGCCGGCGTTCACGCGGGATGACGCATTCATCTCTTTGCGCGTCCTTGCCACTGACCACTCCGACAATGCGCTGGAATTCCGGGCGGTACCCGCCGTTCATATCGGCCCGGATTCCACATTCGTCAACCGCGCTCCCCGCCCCGCATCACTCGTTGCGCCTGCGCCCGGCGGTGTGCTCCAGCTGCTTGAACCCGGACCGCCCGTGGTCTTCTCATGGCATGAAGCATTCGACCGGGACGGATGGGACACGCTGAGCTACACCTTCCACCTGCGCGGGGGGAACCTCGGGGCGTCGGCAGACAGGTGGACGCCGGATACCACCGTCACACTCTGGCTCATGGGACTCATGTCACCGGAGCAGGTGTACAGCTGGTGGGTCGAGGCGACGGACGGACACGCGGTGGTTTCATCGGATACGGCAACATTCCGCACATCATCAACGGTCCTTGCCGCACCAGGTGAACAGAACGATCTGCCGAAAGAGTACGCACTCACCCAGAACTACCCGAACCCGTTCAATCCCACCACCACGATCGGGTACGATCTCCCGATGGCGAGTCGTGTGTCGCTCGTGGTGTACACGATGCTCGGACAGGAAGTGACGAAGCTGGTGAATACCGAACAACAGGCGGGCAGGTATACGATCACGTTCGACGGGCGGGGATTGGCGTCGGGCGTGTACATCTACCGGATACAGGCGATCGGTTTGAGTGCCGGCACCGGTGCTCCGGAGAATTTCACGGCGTCACGAAAACTTCTTCTTCTCCGGTAGTGCCATGCACCAGAAGACCCGGATTGACCCGAAATGAATGAACCGCACGGACGGGGGGGGGATGTGAACCCTTCGAATGTGCGGAGGTGGCATTCGTAGGGGCGGACTGAATACTTCGACTATGTGTACCTGGCCTTTGTAGGGCCGGTCTGAATGCTTCGACTGTGTGTACCTGGCCTTTGTAGGGGCGGTGCATGCACCGCCCCTACACCTGATCACTGGAATGACCTGAAAGGCGTGGACCTCACGGACGGGCGGTGTGATTGGATCGAATATGTGTACCTGGCCTTTGTAGGGGCGGTG
>JAUQWO010000035.1 GCA_030835135.1 Bacteroidota bacterium | reverse complement strand
CGAGCAGATCTCGAAGAACGTCGAGGGCATCAGCAAGGTGACGGGGGAGACGGCGCAGGGGACGCAGCAGATCGCGCGTGCGGCGGAGGACCTGAACCGGCTGACGGAGAACCTGCAGAGGCTCATCGGCGACTTCAAACTGTCGCGCGCGGAGGGGATCCGCGCGGGAGTGGCAATGCGTGAGTCCGATGTCATGATGGCCGGATAACAAATTCAGAGATCATCCCGCAGAGCGGGATGAGTTGCACACGAGGAATTGTGGCGGAGACGGTCTCAGGAAGTCTGACGACCGTCTCTGCCGACCGCTGCTTCCCCAGCCTGCATGGATGCCATGGTGCTCTTCCTTGACCATGACTGTTCAGTATTGTTCACCATCCCTCAGCACACCGTTGATCCAGTCCCAAAAGGTCCCAATTCATCGCGGCGAGGCACAGGGCCGTGCCATCCGGAGTGGCACGCCGTTTGACTTACCTGTGAATTGAGACACCACAGACTTGAGGAGCCGAGCCGGGGGGCCGGACCGGGGGAAGTCTGAATCATGAACGATCCCGAAGGAGCCTCCCGTGCACACATTCCTGGACCTGAAGGTAGGAACCAAACTCATCGTTGCCTTCACCATTGTGGCGCTGATCGCCGGGGGTGTTGGCTACCTCGGGTATTCCGGCATCGCGAAGATCGCCGGGTATCAGGATGAACTCTACAAAGACCGCCTCGTCCCCATCGAGGATCTCGGGTATGCGAACGCCGCCCTTCTCGCTGCCCGTGGCGACATCCGGAATATGCTTGCGTCGAAGACCCCCGCAGACAAGCAGAAGTGGCTGAAAAGCGTCAAAGAGCAGTCAGCGAAGGTCGATGAGCATGTTGAGAAGTACGCAGCCACCTATCTCGTCCCGGAAGAGGTGGAAACCCTCAAGGCCTTCAGGGAGCACTGGGCACAG
Source organism: Bacteroidota bacterium (assembly GCA_030835135.1). Lineage (GTDB taxonomy): Bacteria > Bacteroidota > Ignavibacteria > UBA10030 > UBA6906 > JAGDMK01. Next base: position 1,248 of record JAUQWO010000035.1, on the reverse strand, counting down.
TACTCCGAAGCGCGGAATGCCGGCGTGCGTCTCTTTGAAGAGGGACGTATCGATGAGTCGATCGCAGTGCTCGACGGCAAGACCCGCGAACAATTGACCGCCTCCCGCAAGGGATTGATGGATCTGATAGCCATCAATGCGCGCATTGCCGGAGAACTTGACCGCCAGACGGATGAGGAGGTGCAGTCCACCATCACGACGATGTTCGTGACCGTGCTCGCCGGCATGGCGCTTGCCATCGCACTTGGCGTGTTCATCGCCAGGATCATCACCAAACCGCTCAACCGCGGGGTGGCGATGATGCAGGAGATCGGGAAGGGGCATCTGGGCGCACGCCTGAAGATCGAGACCAGGGATGAGGTCGGCGTCCTCGCCAGAACGATGGACGAGTTCGCGGATGACCTCCAGGCGAACGTGATCGGGACAATGCAAAAGATCGCGAAGGGCGATCTGAGCACGAACATCACGCCGAAGGACAACCAGGACGAGATCTCGCCCGCGCTCAAACAGATGACCGACGCGCTGCGCGGCCTGGTGGCCGAAGCCGTGATGCTGTCGAAAGCGGCGGTGGACGGGAAGCTGGCCACGCGCGGCAACGCGGAGAGGTTCCAGGGCGGCTACCGCGAGATCGTGCAGGGCGTGAACGATACGCTGGATGCGGTGATCGGTCCTCTCAATGTGGCCGCGGAGTACGTGGACCGCATTGCCAAGGGCGACATCCCGGCGAAGATCACCGACACCTACAACGGCGACTTCAACGAGATCAAGAACAATCTGAACCAGGCGATCGACGCGGTGAGCTTGCTCGTGGCCGATGCCGGCATGCTGTCGAAGGCGGCCGTGGAGGGCAAACTCGCCACGCGCGCCGATGCGTCGAAGCACGGCGGCGATTTCCGCACGATCGTGCAGGGCGTGAACGACACGCTGGATTCGGTGATCGGACCGCTGAACGTGGCGGCGGAGTATGTGGACCGCATTGCCAAGGGCGATATCCCGGCGAAGATCACCGACAACTACAACGGCGACTTCAACGAGATCAAGAACAACCTGAACCAGGCGATCGACGCGGTGAGCATGCTCGTGGCCGATGCCCATATGCTCTCGCGCGCGGCGGTGGAAGGGAAGCTCGCCACGCGTGCCGATGCATCGAAGCACCAGGGCGACTTCCGGAAGATCGTGCAGGGGGTGAACGACACGCTGGACTCGGTGATCGGGCCGCTCAATGTGGCGGCGGAGTACGTGGACCGC